>CAYVTM010000001.1:0-654203 GCA_964454645.1 uncultured Sphingobacteriaceae bacterium
TCGTTGCCCCCTTTTTATTCAGGCCTTGAAATTTGTTTTCAAGGCCTTTTTTTACTTCCTCCTCCTTCATTTACCATCCATTTAATTTAAATATTTTCAAATGCTTATACTTTCTTTCCTATATTTGTGAATGAGATTTTTTGAAGATAAAAGAAAAGAAGTAATGAAACATATTGAGCAGTTTATGCTGACCAATATGTTTAACTATTTGAAGCCTGTAGAAGAAAACTGGCAACCTGCCGACTTCTTACCCGTAGCAAATACTCCCGAATTTTTTGAGCAGATTAAAGAAATACAAGCTTCAGCACGCGAACTGCCTTACGATTTAGTAGCCGTGCTTATCGGAGATACAATTACCGAAGAAGCTTTACCTACATACGAATCATGGCTCTCAATGGTTGAAGGGGTTTCCAAAGATGAGGAAGGAGGCTGGATGAAATGGCTTAGACATTGGACCGCAGAAGAGAATCGTCACGGTGATTTGTTAAATAAGTATTTGTATTTATCCGGACGTGTGGATATGCGTCAATTGGAAATTTCTACACAATATCTTATTGCCGATGGGTTTGATATCGGTACCGACCGCGATCCCTATCGTAATTTTATTTATACGTCATTCCAGGAAATGGCAACCAATATTTCGCATCGTCGCGTAGCCTCTTTATCAAAATCGAGTGGTGATAATCTGTTGGCGAAAATGTGCGGTGTTGTTGCATCCGATGAAGCGCGTCACGCAAAAGCTTATAAAGCATTTATTTCCGAAATTATCAAGGTAGATGCAAGTGAAGTGATGATCGCTTTCGAAGATATGATGCGTAAAAAAATTGTCATGCCTGCCCACTTATTACGTGAAGCGGGTGTTAATATGGGTGTTACTTTTGATCACTTCTCAAACGCTGCACAACGCCTGGGCGTTTATACTGCAATCGATTATGTTGATATCCTGCGTGAACTATTAGTAGAATGGAATATCGAAAGTTTAAAAGGACTAAATGAAGCCGGTGAACGTGCCCGGGATTACGTGATGAAACTTCCGGATCGTTTAATTCGTATTGCAGAACGTATGAAAACTCCCGAACTGGAATATAAGTTCAGCTGGATACATATCTGATTTCTTTAAAATATTTACCCACTTAGTTGTACCAAGTTTTCTAAAAACTTAGTACAACTATTTTTCTTTTTTCAGATGAAGGCTTGACCAGCACCATCTTTAAATCTTTTTGCAGACTGACTCTATCTGACTTATATTTAGCAATAAATTCAGTACCAGTCGTCCCGGCTTTCTCAGGCTGTTTCTTTACCTTTATTCATGCACTAATTTATTTAAAATTAGAGGCCGGGAAAAATTAATTACGGAAAAAATATTTCAGTATTTTTGAATTTATACAAAATACACTTTAGGAGATAACTCTTTAGATAAGTCTGTGTTTATTTTCTGATGCCGGTTTAGCTATTATCTTTTAAAGTTAATTACTTCGTCTATTGATCTAAATACTGGTCGTCCCTTTGATAAAATTAAATCACGTTCTTTATTTGCTCCGGGGCTTTCAGCCAATAGTAATAATGCCTCACAAGCGTCAATTACGGCTAGTGAAATATCCATCGTGCATTTATACTTGTCAGTAACATTTGCTTTCTCCAAAACAGGTAATGCGGCATTCATACCTATAATCGGGATATGTCCAAGTTCTAAAAGTCTTGCTGCTGCAATGTTCATTGCATCAAGATTTAATTGTCTTTGTTCAGTTGTCTTTGCAGAATACGGTCCTGCTACTCCAATTATCATTGTCAGTGTATTAAGTCGTTTTCAGGTACAAATTTAAATTCTTTCATATTAAGGTCTATATGTCACTCGTTGAAATATTGTAATTCATTGTTTGTCAATTGTCAATGTCAAACCGATTTTTTGCCTTGAAAAGCCTACAACAATTCATTTTTCTTTATTCAGTTCTTCCGCAAATGCAATAATGTGCCCATCGGGGTCTGAAAAGTAACATACTTTATCTCCCCAATCTCTGTCTACAATCGGACTAATAAGTTTCGCTCCGGTTTTTATTGCATTGTCAAATTCAAGTTGGATGTTTTCGATATAGAAATAAAGTTCACATCTCGGTATCCCGTTTCCTTCGTCAGGGTGTAATGTTTTGCCAGCAAGAATTTTTGCAATGCCTTTGTTGGGCATCAGTCCTAATTTACAGTTTTCGGAAAATTTAAATTCGGTCATTCCCGGAACATTCAGGTCGGGAGTTTTTCGGAATATTTTCTGATAAAATTCGCTGCTCACTTGCTGATCGTTCACGTATAGTATCGTCTCTATAAGTTTTATGTGTTTCATTGCTATCTATTGTTATATCCTATAATCGCGGCTTGATGCAGATGGGGATTTCATCAGAACCTCCTACGAAGCCTAAAAGCTTAAATTTACAAAAAACTGTCAAACGGAGAACTGAACCCCGTTTGAGCCAAACCGCCAGGCGTATATGTTTCTTTTCTTGTCATACGGTTCCCCATTTTCCTGTCCGTTTTGCAATGTCTATAAGAAGTTGCCCTTGTTGGGTCATTAATCCTTGCTCTATCATTCTTTCTGCCCGGTCTATGTTGGGTTTACTCCATTTGCTTTTCCTGGGGTTACGAGGCGTAAAGGTCAAGTAGAAACTTTCAGCGTCTCTTTTTTTACATAAGCTGTCTATCCATCCAAAACAAAGTGCTTCTTCTGTGGCATCGTTTAGATTAACACTTTTCACCTTGCAGTTGTATCAAAATTGCAGTCAGTCGTGAAAGCCTCTTTGTATCGTTGTCATTCATTTCTTTTATCTAACTGTTGAAGTTAGTGTTGTTGGCATAATGCCAACTGGTATATGCATAATCCACCTTATCTATTGCTTAGAGATAAACCTATAAATCTTCTTTATTCAAATACTATTTTCTATTATTTACTTTACGCTATCAGAAATATAATATTAGTTCCCGTTAAATTAAGGGCATCCCCAGTCATTTCATCCTCTACATTTTGAGGAGCTTCATGATCTGCCTGTTTATTCCTAAGGGTTGGTAGTCCACTTGTAAGCGATGTCTGTAGATTGGTAAATGGAGTTTGTGTATATGATGGAATTCCCCCATTGTTTTAAATACAGATTCCTGAAATAAGAAGAGGCTGTCTTGATTTTTGAGACAGCCTCTTCTTATTTCCCGGCAATTTCCTCAGAAAAAAATATCTTTTTGTGTTACGGTAATCCCTTATCTATCAATACGATTTCTGAATACTTGCTCAGATTTTTTTTGTACTTCTTCATATTAATGTAATTAATTCCTGTTCCGACTTGTATTGATAGATGCGCTTTCTATATTTGCGCTTAATTTATAATTAGTCTAAATAAATATTAAATATAATGAGTATATGAAAACATCTATCAAGTGGTTGATGCTTAGTGCTTTTCTAAGTATTGCATATTTTAACATGTCATCGGCTAAAGCAGCCTCTGGAAATGATGCCGGCATAACCGGTATTATTAATCCGGGAACGCAGTGTCCCGGGTATACCGACATCTATGTTAATCTTAAAAATTTCGGACCGCTGCCGCTGACAGGGCTAACGGTTGAGTGGATGGTAAACGGGCAAATACAAGCGCCTTATATCTTTTCAGGGAGCCTTGCCACAGACAGCAGCATTCAGTTGGGTATTGGTATATATGATCTGTCGGGAGGAGTTAACTATACGATTAAAGCCTGGACAGAATCCCCTAATAACCTGACGGATGTAAATCCTCTGAATGACACCTCGTCCATCAGCAATGTACTTACCCTGCTTTCGGGTAATTATACGGTGGGAGGAACCGGGGCTAACTTCAGTTCAGTTACTGAACTGGTGACGGCATTGTCGCAAGGTATCTGCGGACCGGTAAATATTGATCTCGATTCGGCAGCCGGACCTTATTCCAGATTAAGTCTTGGAATTATTCCCGGTGCATCGGATCTGAGTCCGGTGGTTATCAGGGGGAATGGCTCTCTAATAGTACATAACGCAGTTTCTGCGTCACGTAGTTATATTATGCTGAATGGCTCTGATTACGTGACAATTGAGGGTTTCCGGATAGAGGTTCCCGAATCGGCAACTTACGGATATGGCATACAGGTGCTGAAAGGGAATTATAACACGATCAGAAATAACACGGTAAATATCCCCTTCTCTAAGACAACTAATGCTTTTATGGGAATCGTGTTTAATGGAACAGCATCAGGAACAACAGCATCAGGAGGAACTTTCAATTATAACAGAGTAGAGAACAATAGAATATCGGGGGGGTATTATAGTGTACTTATCTACGGTACCACCAACAATCCCTCATCTGCTACAGGTAATATCTTTCGTATGAACAAGATATCAGATACCTATATGTATGCCTTCACAAGCTATAATACAAACGGTCTTGTGGTAGAGTACAATGAAATTTCCCGTCCTTCGCGAAATGTAAATATTCAAAACGTTTACGGTATCTATACCAATACCACCACGTGCAATGCAAGGATTAACGGAAATAAACTGCACAGTTTTTTCCCTGCGGGTTATACCGGCACGTCAGCCGCTTATGCTTTAGCAGCGAACAGTAATAAAGCTCCTGTCGGCCAGGAAAACATCTGGTCGAATAATGTGGTATATAATATGCACACCAACGGTACTATTTATGGTATTTATAATTCGGG
Organism: uncultured Sphingobacteriaceae bacterium; assembly: GCA_964454645.1. Lineage (GTDB taxonomy): Bacteria > Bacteroidota > Bacteroidia > Sphingobacteriales > Sphingobacteriaceae > CAYVTM01. The sequence continues at coordinate 4,702 of CAYVTM010000001.1, forward strand.
AAGCGACGGGCAATTGTATTTTTACAACAGCATCAACCTTGATGGTACGCATGGCGGCGCTACGGGGGTATATGGGGTTTATCAAACTTCTGCTGCGTTAAATCTTACTTTTTATAACAACAGTATAAGTGTATCCCGGTCGGGGGGAACAGGACAGAAACGTGGATTTTATTTCAATGCAGCCGGGAGTACAATCATCTCGGACTATAATAACATCTATGTTCCGAATGGTGCCGTAGGACAGTTTACCTCAACGGTATATACCACACTGAACGACTGGAGAACCGTACAGAATTTTGATACCTATAGTATTTCCGGAGATCCGCAATATAATCATTCACTGAACCTTATTCCTCAGTCGGGATCGCCGCTTATTAATGGAGGTGCCTGGTTGCAGGAAGTTACCGAAGATATATCGGGTAATTTAAGAACCGCCATGCCCTACATCGGTGCGTATGAATTTAATGGAGATTATTCAGGCCCGGTGATTAGCTATCATCCGGTAAAAAATATTTTAAGCGCAGCATCGCCTTATATATTAACCGATGCCGTAACGATTACGGATGCTGCGGGAGTAAGCGGGGAAGCGGATAAAAGCCCGAGAATCTATTACAAACTAAGCACGCATCTGAATACATTCGGAGATAATACTGCTGCGACCAACGGGTGGAAATATACCGAATCTGCATCTATGCAGTCACCTTATACATTTACAGTCGATTTTACAAAGCTTTTTGGAGGTATTCCGGTAACGGGAGCAGAGATTGAGTATTTCTTTGTGGCACAGGACAGCCTTGGTTTTGTGTCTGCAAGCAAAGCTATCTTCCCCGCTCCCCCTGATTCTATCAATCTTACCGCTACCAGTTTTCCGGTAAACGGTATGCCCGACAAATTCAGGATCAGCGAGGCAATATCCGGTACCATGCTGGTTGGAACGGGTTATCCTTATACTTCTCTGAGCTCGGCAGGAGGTGCTTTTCAGCATATCAACGAGAGTTATCTTAGTGGAGATATTACGATTGTTGTCAAATCAAACACGACGGAAACAGGAGCTAATGCGCTCAACAAATGGCTGGAAACAGGTGCCGGAAATTATTCGGTTAAAATTATTCCCGACAGCACGCAGATAGTAAAAACGCTTTCGGGAAGCTATGCCGGCGGACTTATCAGGCTGCAGGGCTTGGATAATTTTTATATAGACGGAAGTACTGAGGGAAGCGGAAATTATCTTAAATTCCAAAATACCTACTCATCCGATTTATCGGCAACGCTTCAGCTCATCAGTACAGCTGCCCAGCCCCTGAGTAAAAATATCCGTATCAGTAACACGACCCTGCTTGCGGGTTCCAAAGAGTCAACTACTTTCAATGCAGCTGTTTATATCGGAGGCGAAGAAATTAAGCGGGATGCTATGGGCTACGGCTACGGATTCGAGAATATCCGGATAGAAAACAATACAATACAGTTTGCACAGCATGGTATATACGTTACAGGCTCCGCTGCCGATACTAACAAAAATATATACATTGCGGGCAATACGATCGGATCCGGTATTTCTGCTCAGTCCGTAGGCTATGCGGGTATTTTTATTAACTATACAAAAGGAGCAAAAATTACAGGGAACCATATCAATAATATAAGGACTGATGTAATGTATGTAATGGCTACAAATTATTACACGCCCAAAGGTATTATTGTGTCTCAGGGAACCGAACATTCGCGTATCAGCAATAATCGTATTTCCGGAGTGCGTTCGGCGGGTATTGTAGGTTTCGGGGCGAGTGGTATAGAGTTCCATTTTGCAGATAACGATACGCTTGATAATAATATGATATCGGGAATCGGCGATATCGGGAACAATACCAACAACAAAAGCGACCTTATATCAGGTATTCGTATTAAGTCTGACGTGGGTACTTTGAAAGTATATTATAACAGTGTTTATCTTTCGGGCAGCACCAATAGTGCAAGTCCGCTTTCGGCTGCATTATATATTGACAGTGCTGCTGTTACCGGAGGCCTGGATATCCGGAATAATACTTTCAGCACGGGTTTAGAGCACAAAGAAAATGATTCGGCCAAAACATATACATGGTATTCTGCAGTACCTGCTGCGGCTTATCTCTCTTTCGACTATAATAATTTTTATGCTTCATCTTCGCAGGGAGTTCTTGCATACGTGTCGGGCGACATAAATACACTTACAGAATTACGAATGCAGAGTCTGGCGAATCAGAACTCAATGAATATTGACCCTTTGCATATATCGGACAGTAATCTTCATGCACAGGGAATGTCTCTGTACGGGAGAGGCTTGCCGTTGCCGGGTATCCATAAAGATATTGATGGAGAGCTGAGGGATGCAACATCGCCTTGTATCGGAGCCGATGAGTTCCAGCCTTTGGCAAACGATATTATGCTGGTAAAATTATTACATCCGGGAGAGGTATTGTGCGGGATGTTGATAGATAGTATTGTTGCGGTCGTTCATAATATGGGGTCTTCGGCACAAAATGCTTTTGGCCTTACAGCCCTGCTCAGCGGGGCGGTTAGCGACAGTATCCATTTTAATTATACAGGTACCCTTGCACCGAACCAGAGAGATACTATTACTATAGGTTATTATAACAGCACTTCCGGCATGGGTGAATTGATTGTAAACGCTTATCTTTCCTCAGCTTCCGATATGGTTGCTGCGAACGATTCTGCTTTTGCAACAGCCCTGATGTACGCGATACCGGATGTGCCTGTAGTGAGCGAAACCGATGTTACTGTATGTAAAGGATCTTCGGTTTCACTTTCGGCCAGTTCAAACGCATCCATACAATGGTACGATGCGCCGACGGGCGGAGTGCTGCTTTCCGATTCATCAACACTTATGCTGCCTGCGGTATATGCTCCTGCAACTTATTATGTGCAGGCAGGTACAGATACCAAGCAGAAAGATGAGCTTGGTGCTGATACGGTTGGCTCGGCAAGTTACGGAGGGTATTATACTTTGTACACGAATTTCCAGCTTGCTTTTTCCGTTAACCGTACCAGCAGTATAGACAGCGTTACGGTTTACGCATACGGGGGAAGTAATGGAACCATTGTGTTACGAATACTGAACAGTTCGAATACGGCTGTAATTTATACAAGAAATATTGCGGTAAATGTACCTGCCGGTACTCCGCAACGCTTAAGATTGCCTGTGGAATATACGCTGCAACCCGGTAATTACCGGATAGATCTTACCGGTACTTCCACATCAGTACAACTGTACAGGCAAACAGGTGCTGCGGTATTCCCTTATGCTTCGTCTAATGAGGCTGTGGTTATTACTGCACAGATGGTTAGCAATTTTGCTATGCCCGACTTTTATTATTATTTATATGAATGGTCGATTACTACCGACAGGCCGGGTTGTGCTTCCTTACGAATACCTGTTACTGTAAAAACAAGTACACCCTCGGGTGCTGCAATAGAGGCGATGCAGCCTTTCAATGGGATAGTACGTTCGGGTACATCTGCGGAACCTGACGAGGTTTGTGCAGGAGATACCTTAACGTATGCAGTAAGCCCGCCGGATGGATTCGATCTTGCCGATTATGGAATTACATGGAACCTGGTTAATGCCTCTGTTCATACGCTTGGCGGGGGAACTCCTTCAGGGCTGGCTGATATGAATGGCAGAGCGTTCAGCTATATCGTATTGCCCGCCGACAGAGATAGTGTGTTGGTGTTCAAAGCTTCTGTTCATGATATAAGTACGGGATGCGATTCGGAGATTGTTCGTTATGTGAAGGTATCGGGTATTGTTACGTTCTCATTGGGTGCAGATGTTACCATTTGTTCAGGTAGCACAGTACTGTTGCAACCTTCTGCTCAGGGAGTATCGTATCTGTGGTCAACAGGGGATACTACCCGAACATTACAAGCGAATACGGAAGGCCGGTATATATTGGCGGTATTCAATGCTTCCGGCTGTGCCTCGTATGATACGATACTTGTCCATATTGCCGGTATTCCTTTGGTAAGCTTAGGTGCTGATACACTTCTTTGCGCCGGGTCAGTAATTACCCTCGATGCAGGCAATTCCGCTACTTCCTACCTATGGTCAACCGGTGATACCACACAGTATCTATCCGTAACAACAGACGGTTCATACTCGGTAGCCGTAACCAACTCTTTGGGGTGCCATGCATCGGATACGATCCGGGTAACTTTTGAATCGCTGGTGATAAACCTGGGGGAAGATAAAGAAGTATGTGCAAATGAAACGCTTGTACTGGATGCGGCTAATCCGGGTGCATCCTATTTATGGAACACGGGCGCTGTTTCACAAACCATCAGTATTACCGAGGCAGGAACATATAGTGTTATCGTTACTTCCGCAAGGGGTTGTATTGTTACTGATTCTGTTACAATTCAACACAAAGCAATTCCTGATGCTATATTTACTGCCTTTGTTATTGATAGCTCTGAAGTGCAGCGGGTACAGTTTAATGTCAATGTAAAACCATCGCAAATCTATTCATGGAACTTTGGAGATCCTTCAAGCCCGTCTAATACGTCGCAACTGCCAAACCCTGTACACGTGTTCACGGCAGCCGGAACCTATACCGTAACTTTATCGGTAACGAATGTGATCAGCGGCTGCTCTTCGGTAGAAACACAAACGATCGCAATAGTAGTAAGCGGTATCACAAATAATGAAGCTAAACAATTTAATTTATTGGCTTCACCTAATCCTTTTTCGGGTAATACAAAGATCACCTATACGCTTGACCGTGCATCGCGTGTATCATTGGAAATATATGACCTGCTGGGCAGAAAGCTGAATACATTGCTTCAGCCGGAAGAGCAGCAAGCAGGTATTTATACGTATGATTTTGATGCTATGAATACAAAAGCTCAGGGTCGTATATACCTGATCCGCCTTATAGTGGATGACACGTCTTCGGTGATAAGGGTCTTGGATTTATCGGAAACAGAGTAAGGTAATTTTATAATGAATGTTGAGTTATGTATGCCCGGCAGAAAGTTCTGCCGGGTTATACAACGGAAAAAGGGGCCTCAATCCCTTTTTTCCGTTTATGGATAGCGTAGTTTTTTGTAGAAAGACCGGAAAATTGTTTTGACCAATTTCTGAAGAAAAACGAATGCCGGAAACAAGATCGCCGTATCTATAATTTAATGGCACAGCGAATCTAATTCTTTGTAGATATTTTTTAAGCGTCCCTGGCTGCTCACTAACCGGTTCAGTTCATCCGTCTCTAATAGCTGCATACAAAGTATAATATCTTTTGATAATAAAATATCTTTTTCCTGCTTCGTTAAAGTTGTCAGACAAGTAATAGGGTATAAGCGCGAAATATCGATTATATGCTTAAGGCTTCCTTTCTTCGGTTGATCCCAGGAAATGAGCTTAAGTCCGGCACATGTACCATACGTATACGCATCATCGGTATACCGGGTGTTTGTGATAATCCATCCCTCAAAATTGGGAATAGGATTTTTATCCAGAATATCTTTATACCGGGAGTTGATATACAGTGGAACCTTCACATCGCATTTGAGTGTAGGCAGATTATGAAACTTACATTCTACCATTAGAGTCTTCTCTTTACTTTTAGCATAAATATCTATTTCATGGCGTACACATTTACCCTCCACATATTCTCCGACTGTTGTAGCATATCCTTGCGATTGAATTACAATTGAAACATATTTTTCGAAAACAAAGCCCGTAGGCCCCAGCTCTAAAATCCCTTGCTTTAATTTATATTTTGCCGCTGTTGCCCGCGAATGTTTTTTCAGCAGCTTAAAAGCTAGACGATAAATTTTATTGCTGGGATAACCTTCATATAGGTCTTGTTCTACTTGTTTAATAATCTCTTCGGCTATTTCTTCCGTAGCTCCGGAATTTAACAGCGACTTCTTCAACTGTTCATGAGAAAAAACACTTTGTTCCCCACTCGACTTTTGTATAAGATATTGCTTATCTTTCATAGACCATAGAATTGATTCAAATGATAACATTCTAAAATGGAATATCCACACGTAAATATAAATTTTATTTCTAATGATATATGATAATACACAACTCGAATTTCATGGTGCTGCCCGTGAGGTAACGGGTAGTAAGCATTTAATCCGTACTCCTCAGGGGAAAAAAATATTGTTGGATTGCGGGTTGATTCAATCGGGAGGAGAGGAAGGGGAACGAAGAAACCGGTTGTTTAGTTTTGATCCTGCCGGGATTGATTTATTAATCCTTTCGCATGCACATATCGATCATTCGGGAAATATACCTAATCTTGTGAAGCAGGGATTCCGCGGAACCATATTCACAACAGCTGCCACCGCGGACCTTCTGGATGTAATGCTAAAGGACAGTGCCCGTATCCAGGAAGATGAGGTTGCTTTCATCAATAAAAAAAGGAAAGCGGAAGGCCGTAAATTACTTGATCCTTTATATACCTACGAAGATGTGCTGGTGGTTTTGGAAATGATACAAACGCTGGATGTTGATCGACCCTATCGTGTTGATGATGAAGTTTCCGTCTTGCTTACTGATACCGGCCATATTTTAGGAAGTGTAGCCATTAATCTTACCATCACTAAAGATAATGTTCAACAAAAAATATTTTTTTCGGGTGATGTGGGCCGGTACTCCGACCGTATTCTTACTGCTCCGCAAGAGTTTCCGCAGGCCGATTACATCATTCTCGAATCCACTTACGGAAACCGTTTGCATGATGATACGGAAAATGCAGAACAAAAATTATTAGCCATTATTCAAAAAGCATGCGTTGAGAATAAAGGCAAATTATTAATCCCCGCTTTTAGTTTAGGGCGTACACAGGAAATTGTGTATGCTATGGATCGTATGCGTAGTGAAGGGCGCTTGCCTGATATTGATGTGTATGTGGATAGTCCGCTTGCTATTGCAGCAACAAAAGTCATGCGCAGGCATACCGGTTTTTTTAATCAGGAAATTCTGGATTATATGCATCGGGATCCCGACCCCTTCGGGTTCGCAAATTTAAAATACACACAGTCGGTTAAAGACTCACAGGCAATCAATCAACGCGATGAAGCATGTGTAATTATTGCTTCCTCCGGGATGATGGAAGCCGGGCGTATTAAACATCATCTTACAAAATACATAGAAGATGAAAAAAATACGGTTCTGATTGTTGGCTATTGTGCACCTGAGACCTTAGGCGGTAAAATATTAGCCGGAGAAAAAAATGTACGCATCTACGGAGATTATTACCAGGTGAAAGCGAATGTAGAAGTGATCAGTTCATACAGCGCTCATGCCGATTATGGGGAACTGATGCGCTTTCTTTCCTGCCAGGATCCGAAAAAAGTGAAAAGCCTTTTTCTCGTTCATGGGAATTTGGATGCACAGGAATATTTTGCAGAACGATTAAACGAACGTGGATTTGAGAATGTACAAATACCTTCCTTAACTGCAACTTATCAATTGGAATTATAGCCCTTTGAATATATATTGATAGATATTTATTCTATTTGTTCAGATGCTTAGCCATTCTTTACTGTTGCTTTCGTATAACTACATATTCCTTCTATACTGCCCGCCAACCTCGTATAAGGCATTCGAGATCTGTCCGATCGAACAAACTTTACACACTTCCATTAATTCCTTAAAGATATTCTGGTTATTAACCGCTGCTTTTTTCAAATGCATCAACAGTTCATCCGCTACATCTTTGTTTCTTTCCTGAAAAGCATGAAGCGCTGCAATCTGGTATTGTTTCTCTTCTTCGGTGGCACGTATAACTTCGGATGGAACAATAGTCGGAGATCCGTTTTTATTCAGAAACATATTTACTCCAACGATCGGGAATTCTCCGTTGTGTTTCAGGGTTTCATAATACAAGGACTCTTCCTGGATTTTCCCGCGCTGATACATGGTCTCCATAGCTCCTAATACACCCCCCCTGTCGGAGATCCGTTTGAACTCTTCCAACACAGCCGCTTCGACCAAATCAGTCAGCTCTTCAATAATAAACGAACCTTGTAAGGGGTTTTCATTTTTTGCAAGTCCCAGCTCGCGATTAATAATTAATTGAATCGCCATGGCTCTGCGTACCGATTCTTCGGTAGGTGTAGTGATGGCTTCGTCGTAAGCATTGGTATGTAAGGAATTACAATTATCGTAAATCGCATACAATGCCTGAAGGGTTGTACGTATATCGTTGAAATCAATTTCCTGTGCATGTAAAGAACGGCCGGAGGTTTGAATATGGTATTTTAGTTTTTGTGAACGATCATTTCCTTTATACTTTGTTTTAATGGCCTTCGCCCAGATCCTGCGGGCTACTCTGCCAATTACAGAGTATTCGGGATCGATACCATTCGAAAAGAAGAAAGATAAGTTAGGCGCGAAATCATCGATATGCATACCCCGGCTTAAATAATATTCGACAAAGGTAAATCCGTTGCTTAGGGTAAATGCTAATTGTGAAATAGGATTTGCGCCTGCTTCGGCAATATGATATCCGGAGATAGAAACCGAATAAAAATTTCTCACTTTATTCTGAATGAAATATTGCTGTATATCACCCATCATACGTAAGGCAAATTCGGTAGAGAAGATGCAGGTGTTTTGTGCCTGGTCTTCTTTTAGAATATCTGCCTGAACGGTTCCGCGTACCGTAGCGATTGCCCTTGTCTTAATAGTTTCGTAAACATCCTTCGGTAAAACCTGATCTCCTGTAACACCTAATAGCATAAGGCCTAAGCCGTCATTTCCTTCCGGTAAGTTTCCGTTGTAAACAGGTCTTTTCAGTTTTTTAACCTTATATATAGTATCGATTTTTGCTTCAACTTCTTTTTCCAGCTTATGTTCTTTAATATACAATTCGCATTGCTGATCGATAGCGGCATTCATGAAAAATCCAAGCATCATGGGAGCCGGGCCATTTATCGTCATGGATACCGAAGTGCTCGGATCACATAAATTAAATCCTGAATATAATTTTTTGGCATCGTCTAAAGTGGCAACACTTACTCCCGAATTTCCTATTTTACCATAGATATCCGGACGTGTATGAGGATCTTCCCCATATAAGGTTACCGAATCGAAAGCCGTTGATAAACGTTTGGCAGGCATCCCCAGCGATACATAATGAAAACGCTTGTTGGTACGCTCCGGACCGCCTTCTCCCGCGAACATACGGGTAGGGTCTTCTCCATCTCTCTTTAAAGGAAAGACTCCGGCAGCATAAGGAAATTCTCCCGGAACATTTTCATTTAATAACCAATTTAAAATATCCCCCCATGCTTCGTATTGCGGTAAGGAAATTTTAGGGACGCGGATTTTCGATAAAGAAGTATAATATAAATCTTGTCTGATTTCCTTATCACGAACTTTATAGACAAACTGATCTTGCGTATAAATACGTTTTGTTTCCGGCCACTCTTTCAGTAATCGTTTACATTCTCCCGCTAAACTTTCTTCAAGCTCGTTATATAATTTTTTTAATTGATCAACAGTCCCCACATCTTTATGAGAGGATTGCAGTAATTCGATCGTACCATCCAACTGGTACATACGTTGTGCAATTGCCGATTGCTCTTTTACCCATTCTTTATAATGTTGATTGGCTTCTGCAATCTCTGCCAGGTAACGTGAACGGTCGGGAGGAATGATATAAATTTTCTCGGATTGATCTTGGGTCAATTCAGAATTCGCTTTGAATATTATTCCGGTTTTTTCTCCAATAGTATTCATTAATGCCCGGTACAGGTTATTCATCCCGGGATCGTTAAACTGCGATGCCATGGTTCCGAATACCGGAATCTGATCATCGCTTAAATCGAATTTCTGATGATTGCGCTTGTATTGTTTCTTTACGTCACGTAAGGCATCTAAAGCGCCCCGTTTATCAAACTTATTGATAGCAACCAGATCGGCGAAGTCGAGCATATCGATCTTTTCCAATTGTGTTGCTGCTCCGAATTCCGGAGTCATGACATATAGAGAAACATCGCAATGCTCGGTAATTTCGGTATCCGACTGGCCGATCCCGGATGTTTCTACAATTACTAAATCGTAAGCGGCAGCTTTACAGATATCGATTGCTTCCTGAACATATTTCGATAAGGCCAAATTTGCCTGACGGGTAGCCAGAGAGCGCATATATACACGAGGATTGTTGATGGCATTCATGCGAATACGATCTCCTAACAAAGCCCCGCCTGTTTTACGTTTCGAAGGATCTACAGAAATGATGGCAATGGTTTTGTCGGTGTATTCATGGATGTAACGACGCACCAGTTCATCTACTAATGAAGATTTCCCGGCACCGCCCGTACCCGTAATTCCCACTACCGGAATTTTTCGGGTTTGAATTAATTTTTGTATTTCCTGTAAAAATTTTTCTGCTTCTTCCGGAAAGTTTTCTGCTACTGTTATCGCATGTGCGATTTTAGCGGGATCCTTTCGGGTGATTTGTTTAAGCTCGCCGTTCAATGAATTCTTTGTAAGAAAATCGCATTGTTTTAACATCTCGTTAATCATTCCCTGTAAGCCCAGTTTACGGCCATCGTCAGGAGAAAAGATACGCGCAATACCATAGTTTTGTAATTCTTCAATCTCCGACGGAAGGATTACACCGCCGCCGCCACCAAATATTTTAATATGTCCGGCTCCCTTTTCCTTCAATAAATCATACATATATTTAAAGTACTCATTGTGCCCGCCCTGATAAGAGGTCATTGCAATACCCTGTACATCTTCCTGTATTGCACAGTTCACTACTTCTTCTACCGAACGGTTATGACCCAGATGGATGACCTCAGCTCCCGATGCCTGCAGGATTCTACGCATGATATTAATGGTAGCATCGTGACCATCGAATAAGGAAGCAGCAGTTACAAATCGTATTTTATGTCTGGGTTTATAAACTTCAATTGTTTCCATGGATTGAGATTATTAAATTACGTGGACAAATGTAACAAAAAATAGCGCTTTAATATTCCGGTAAAGCCCTTGATGGGCTCGTTTTGAAGATTCAATTTCAATTATTTGTACGAAGGAATACCAATTAATAAAATTTATTTTGTTGTAAATCAGTAATATATAAGCTAATTTAAAAGAAATATAAGAAGGATGCAACCAAACCCGGACATCCTGCATCTTGGGTATAAATGGCTTTAAGCTTGGAACATAAACTAACTGAACAGGAACTGATTGAAGGATGTAAATCCGGCAATCGTAAAGCTCAGGAATTGGTGTACAGAAAGTATACTCCAAAGATGTTGGGAGTATGTATGCGTTATGCGAAAGACCGGTTTGAAGCAGAAGATATTTTACAGGTAGCGTTTATAAAAATTTTTGAAAAGATAAAAAATTTTCGTTCGGAAGGTTCTTTCGAAGGATGGATACGAAGAATCATGGTTCATACATCGATCGAATTTTATCGGAAAAATGCAAGGATGTATCCGGTAGTGGATATAGATAATGTGCAGGAACATTCGGTAGCAGAAAATCAGCTGAACAGATTAAACATGAATGACCTGATGAACGCAATCAAAAGTTTATCTCCGGGATACCGGATGGTTTTTAATATGTATGCGATCGAGGGATATTCACATAAGGAAATCGCACAGGAATTAGGGATCAATGAGGGTACATCGAAATCGCAACTGGCCCGGGCGAGAGTAATATTACAAGATTATATTAACAAAATGGAGGGTAGAAAAAATGAAGCAATCGGAAACTAATTATTTAGACAAGCACTTTGCACAGGTATTTGAAGATTTTGAAGCGGAACCTTCAAATACCGTCTGGATGAATGTGGAGAAAGAACTCGACAGAAACCGGAAGTTTGTCCGCAACAGTTGGATTACCCGTTTATCCATTGCTGCCTCGATTGTTTTGTGTGTTGCTTTTGGAATCTATTTCTTCAGTGAAGACACAGGTGATATGAAAATCGCTAAGGAAATCAATAATAATACTTCCGAAAAAAGTATTGCTAAGAATCCTGGTAAAGTTCTGTCCAACGAAAAAATAAATAATACACAATTAGCGGATGTTGTTGAAATAATTTCTAAACCTTCTAAGGCAGAAAAGAAACCAAAAACAAATACAGTTCAGCCGACACCCAATAGTGGAACTCCCGAAAGCAGAAAACAAGTTCTTCCTGTAGAACAGAATAAAGTTGCTAATGAAACTGAACGGACTCTTTTCAATCAAGTGGCTCAAGCAAAAGAAGAGTTACCTGTGGATACGGAACATAATGAACGAACAAACATACAAAGCGAAGTCCCCTTTACGGAATTAGCAACGATCAATGCCCAACAAGCTATCGGAGTTAAACGCGAGATCAATACAGTAGCATCAGCCGTGAATTATCTTTCGGAGCGTATATCGGGTGATAAAGCAAGTTTAATCGCTATCAATAACGAAGCAGATGAATTTGGGGCTGTCCGAAAAAGCTATCAGATCGATTTGGGCTTTGTAAAATTAACACGAATCAGGAATACGAATAACTAACATAAATTTTAAAATATTATAAAATCAAATACGATGATAAAACAAATGATAACCGGAATACTTGTGTGTGGGATCACAGTTTCCACGATGGCAAATGGTTTAACAGGCGATAAGAAAACGGCGAAATCGAGCGCTGCAATCGCCAAAGTAATTGAAATGAAACCGATCGAAGTAGTTGCAGAACGTGTTCAAAAATATAATCCGATTAGTTTGGCCGATCAAAAACTCGCGAAATTCAATGCCTATGAATCGCTTGCGTTATATACAGCAAATACAGAGAACGATACCAGTGTTCGTAAAGCCGATACCACAGAAATTAAAGTAGGTAAAACACGTATCGTTGTCATCGGAGAACCTAAGATTGAAAAAATTTATATGGAGAAAGACTCTACCGGTGATTTTGACGATGAGGATTATAAAGCCAACAAAAACAAAAGAAAAGAAAGTAAATCGGATGATTACTTAGAGATGAATATTGGCTTTAACGGATTCCTGGATAATGGAAACACGAGCCTTTCTGCTCCCTACAAAGCGTTGGATTTAGAGAACAATAAATCCATCAACTTTAGCCTGAGCTATAATAAACGATTCAATATTATCAGAGATAATGTACAACTTTCTGCCGGTATCGGTTTGGACTGGAACAACTATCGTTTTTCTCAAAACATATCGCTGAAAGCAAAACAAGATTCATTGACATTGTTCTATGATTCAGTAGGGACTACAGCTATCAACTATAAAAAGAATAAGCTAATGTCACGATATGTAATTTTACCTGTGATGTTGCATATTGCTACCAATAAAAGTAAAAATGGAAATCGTTTATTGTTAGCAGGAGGGGTAGAATTAGGTTATTTAATTAACGGACGCACCAAACAGGTAAGCGATGAAAAAGGAAAACAAAAAGTAAGTGATGATTTTAATATGAACGATTTGCGTTATGGCTTTATAGGTAAAATCGGGTATGGTGATTTCGGGGTGTACGCTAAATATTATCCACAGAGTGTTTTCGCAAAAAATGAAGGGCCGAACTTAAATACTTATTGTGTAGGAATAACTTTTGGAGGCTTTTAACAGTAGAACTTTTGACCGAGGGTATATTGTAAGTAGAAAAATGCTCCTGTAACGGGAGCATTTTTTTTGATTAAATGGAGGAATTACATCTGCAAAAAAAATCCCCCGGACACTTACATCCGGGGGATTTTTTAGAAAGGTAAATCGTTTAGATTAAAGATTCAATCAGAACAACAACCTTATTATTCAGTACTTCAATAACTCCTCCGCTAATTTTAAAAGATTGTTCAGCATCTTTAGTTCTTAACTTTAGGATTCCTTTATCAAGGGTTGAAATAATTGGAGCGTGATTATTTAAAACTTCGAATGCTCCTTTTGTACCCGGTACCGAAACCGACTGCACTTCGCCTGTAAAAACTTTTTTCTCGGGTGTTAATATTTCTAATTGCATTGTACTTGATTGATTATGCGTTAGCTTCTTCTAATAGTTTTTTACCTTTTTCGATCGCTTCTTCGATACTGCCTACAAGGTTAAATGCCATCTCCGGATACTCATCTACTTCACCATCCATAATCATGTTGAATCCTTTAATGGTTTCTTTGATATCAACCAATACACCTTTTAATCCGGTAAATTGCTCAGCAACGTGGAAAGGTTGAGATAAGAAACGTTGTACACGCCTTGCTCTTTGAACTACTAATTTATCTTCATCCGATAACTCATCCATCCCTAAGATGGCGATGATGTCTTGTAACTCTTTATAACGCTGAAGAATTTGTTTTACACGTTGAGCACAGTTATAATGTTCGTCTCCTAAAACTTCCGGAGAAAGGATACGAGAGGTTGAATCCAACGGATCCACAGCCGGATAAATACCCAACTCTGAAATTTTACGGCTTAATACGGTTGTTGCATCCAAATGGGCAAAAGTTGTTGCCGGTGCCGGGTCAGTTAAGTCATCGGCAGGAACGTAAACCGCCTGTACCGAAGTAATTGAACCACGTTTGGTTGAAGTAATACGCTCTTGCATCATACCCATCTCCGTAGCTAAAGTTGGTTGGTAACCTACCGCAGAAGGCATACGTCCTAACAGCGCCGATACCTCTGAACCTGCTTGTGTGAAACGGAAGATGTTATCGATAAAGAATAAGATATCACGTCCGCCGCTTTTCTCATCTCCGTCGCGGTAGTATTCCGCAATGGTTAATCCTGATAATGCCACTCGTGCACGTGCACCCGGAGGCTCATTCATCTGACCGAAAACGAAGGTTGCTTTCGATTCTTTCAACGCGTTTTTATCTACTTTCGAAAGATCCCATCCGCCTTTTTCCATCGAATGAAGGAATTCGTCTCCGTATTTAATAATACCCGACTCAATCATCTCGCGTAATAAGTCGTTACCCTCACGAGTACGCTCACCAACTCCCGCAAATACCGAAAGACCATCGTATGCTTTTGCAATATTGTTAATCAATTCCTGGATCAATACCGTTTTACCAACTCCCGCACCACCGAATAAACCGATTTTTCCTCCTTTGGCATAAGGCTCTAATAAGTCGATAACTTTAATACCGGTGAAAAGAATCTCTGTATCTGTCGATAAATCCTCAAAACGTGGGGGTTTATTATGAATCGCTCTGCCGTTTTCCGTAGAAATTTGCTCCATACCATCGATCGCTTCACCCACCACATTGAACAAACGACCTTTAATTTCTTCGCCGATAGGCATACGGATAGGACTGGCGGTATCAATTACATCCATCCCGCGAACGAGTCCGTCGGTAGAATCCATTGCAATTGTACGTACACGGTCTTCTCCCAAATGCTGCTGACATTCCAAAATAATTTTTTGACCGTTCTCTTTTACGACATATAAAGCATCATAAATGTTAGGTAGTTTAGCGTTCTCGGCAGCAAAACTTACGTCTACAACCGGACCGATGATTTGAGCGATTTTCCCAATATTTGGCATAGTATTCTTTGATTTTCGTTTTAAAATACCCCTTATTTCAAGGATTTTTTTATGTGCCGCAAAGTTAAGTTTTATTAGCAATATTCAAACTGATTTTGAAGATATTTTTGGAAGATGAATAAGCCTGTATCCCTGATGCTGCAACAGGATGGCTTTAAACACCTGGTTCTGGTATTAAATTCATTCATTATCAGGCTGTTTAATTCGTGAAAATTGATAAACTAATGGCCATAGATACTTTTAGCATGTGTATTAGCTTTACAGTCTTATATCAAATCTCTGTAGTTTTACTTCTGATACCTGTCTGCACAAGCTGCATTAAAATATTTCGATGTACTTTCCGTTTATTCCCGGTTTTTTTGAATATTTTCCGTTCGGTATCTTTAATTTCTTTATGATTAATTATTTTAAACTTCAAACAAAACTACTCAACCGGAAGTTGCTTGATTCGGGGGTTCATCCGGGACTCGTTTATGTGCTGTTTATACTTGTATTTATAGGCTTTTCAGAACTTGTTTTCCAAAAAATAAATCATGCTTCCTACCTTTATTTATGCATTCCTCTTGCTATGATTTTAAAGCTGAGTGATACCCGTAGGAACGAGTTTCTCAAAATCAATTTTTCTGAAAACAGTTATTTGCAATTGCGTATATGTGAAAATGTATTGCTTTTACTCCCTTTTCTGATTTTTTTGCTTTACAAATCGGAATATATTCCGGGTGTGATTTTATCAGGGCTGGGCGTATGGGCTGCACTTAAGAATTTTAAAACCGCTTTCGAACTATACATACCCCACCCATTTTATAAACGGCCATTCGAATTTGCAGTAGGTTTCAGAAATACTTTTTACCTGGTATTGATTGGCTATGTACTCGCAGGCATAGCCGCAGCCGTGGGGAATTTTAACCTGGGAATTGCTATAATCATTGTTTTTTTTATGTTGATGCTGGGTTATTTGGGAAACCCTGAGAATGAATACTATGTTTGGACTTACAGCAAAAATCCAAAAGATTTTTTAGTTGAAAAAATGAAAATAAGCCTGCGGCATGCAACACTTATTTGCTTACCGGTACTTATTTTGCTCCTGATTTTTTTCTTTAGCAAAGCACTCATTGTCATTGGATTGTTGGGAATAGGGTATCTTTATTTACTCGCATTTCTTCTGTTGAAATATTCGGCTTATCCCCGGGAAATAAATTTACTTCAGGGAATCCTATTCGCGTTCTGCATCTTATTTCCTTTCCTGCTGATTGGGTTAATCCCTTTTTTATACAAACAATCACTTAAGCGCTTAAACGATTTTTTACAATGATAGAAATACGAAATTTATCGAAGCAATACGGAACACGAACCGTGTTAAAAAATATCAATATACATTTCGAAGCCGGGAAAGTATATGGTATAGTAGGAGAGAACGGTACCGGTAAAACTACTTTGTTTCGCTGTATTGCCGGGTTGGAAAAGTACGAAGGAGAAATCATCTCGGATCTGAAGCCCCTGAAAAACCATTTGGGATTACTCTTGACCGATCCGTTTTTCTTTTCAAAAATTACCGGGGGAGAGTATCTGCAGTTTATTTGCAACGCACGTCAGATCAAATTAGAAAAAATGGAAGAGAAAAATATTTTTGATCTTCCCCTAAATCAATACGCATCTGCCTATTCAACAGGGATGAAGAAGAAGTTGGCGCTTACGGGGATACTCATGCAGGAGAATCAATATTTCATTTTAGATGAGCCTTATAATGGGGTAGATATTCAAAGCAATTATATACTGACATCCATCATACGTAAACTGAAAGTAGCAGGTAAAACATTACTTATCTCTTCACATATTTTTTCTACACTCAGAGATACTTGTGATGAAATTCATTTGTTAAAGAGAGGTGAATTTATCTTGCAGGCCAATCAGCAGGAGTTTGATACAATTGAAAAAGCTATGTTCGACGAAGGTTTTGGGAGTAAATTGGCTTTATTTGATTTTAAATAAAACCTTAATTATATATTACGCACTCTGAAATTAAATCGTAACATGTAAAATATCATTTACACTTTTGGATATCTTATGTATAAGTTTCACCTTCGCAAGGCTTACACTCAACTCCTCGCACATGAAAATTGCTGGCCCATTATGTGCAATCAATAAATTAAGCAATATGAATAATCTGAAAAAAGGTATCGAAAAAAATACGATATACCTTAGTGACGGGGGTCTTGAAACCACATTAATTTTTCATCAGGGTATACAACTCAATCATTTCGCGTCGTTCGAATTGTTGAAGAGCGAAAGCGGAAAAGATGCTTTACGGGAATATTACATTCCCTATCTCGATTTAGCTTTGAACAGGGAGCTGCATTTCATTATGGAGAGCCCAACCTGGCGCGCCAATTCCGATTGGGCAAGGCTATTAGGTTATGATGAAAATGAATTGAAGGAAATAAATCGCGAAGCCATACGCCTTATATGTGATTTGGTTCATGAACATGTGATTCCTTCTGAAAGGGTGCTTATCAGCGGAAATATGGGCCCGAGAGGAGATGGTTATAAAGCCGAAAATTGTATGACTGCCGAGGAAGCTATGCAATATCATCTTCCACAGATCGAATGTTTTGATGAGGAAAGTGTTGACCTGATTACCGCAATGACCTTAACGTATAGTGATGAAGCAATCGGAATAGTGAGAGCGGCACAAATGCATAAGCTGCCTGTTGTGATTTCCTTCACGGTAGAAACCAATGGTTTGTTGCCAAATATGGAATCTTTAAAAGAGGCAATACAGAAAACCGATGCAGCTACAGAAACTTATGTTTCGCATTTTATGATTAACTGTGCTCATCCCGATCATTTTAAACACATGCTTTCGCAAGGAGAGGAATGGATTCGAAGAATAAAAGGGATTCGGGCTAATGCATCCACTTTAAGCCATGCCGAACTGGATGGATCCGAAACACTCGATTCGGGCGACAAGGATTTATTGGCTGATGGGTACAAGAAATTGCAGGCTATTTTACCTGAATTACAAGTGATAGGCGGCTGTTGCGGTACCGACCATTCGCACATGGAAGCGCTTTGTGATAAACTTCTTTTAGAATCGAACAATACTTAACTTTTGTATTTATCAGTATAATTCACGGAATTAGACCGTGTAAATAAATAATTTAGGATAATTTTATCCTAAATTATTTATTAAAATGCTGTTAGTGTATTCTAAAAACCAATTTTGAACCCAGAACAAGTATTTGTAAGCTATTATTAATTCCCTATTTTTGCAGCGTTAAAACTATTAACTAAAACGGATCAAAATTGGACTTATTTGAAAAAATTCAGAAGAATCGTGGACCTTTAGGTCAGCATTCTAAAATGGCACACGGCTATTTTACTTTCCCAAAATTAGAGGGTGATATTAATAACAGAATGATCTTTAGAGGGAAAGAACATTTGGTTTGGAGTTTAAATAATTATTTAGGATTGGCGAATCATCCGGAAGTACGTAAAGCGGATGCAGATGCGGCTGAAGAATTTGGTTTAGCACAACCGATGGGTGCCAGGATGATGTCGGGAAATTCGAACAATCACGAAGCGTTGGAAAAAGAGTTAGCGGATTTTGTGAAAAGAGAGGATTGCTTCTTGTTGAATTACGGTTATCAGGGTATGGTTTCAATTATCGATACACTGGTAACGCGTCATGATGTAATTGTATATGATGCTGAATCGCATGCATGTATTATTGATGGAGTTCGTTTACATCAGGGTAAGCGTTTTGTGTATACACACAACGATATGGAAAGCCTTGAAAAACAATTGGAGAGAGCTTCTAAAATGATTGATGGCACGGAAGGTGGGATCTTGGTGATCACGGAGGGTGTATTTGGAATGTCGGGAGCGCAAGGTAAGTTAAAAGAGATTGTTGCTTTAAAAGACAAATTCCAGTTCCGTTTATTGGTAGATGATGCCCATGGTTTCGGAACTATGGGGCCGACCGGTGCAGGAACCGATGAGGAACAAGGTGTTCAGGAAGGAGTAGATGTATATTTCGGGACTTTTGCTAAATCGATGGCAGGAATCGGGGCTTTTGTCGCTTCCAGCGAGAATGTGGTTGAATATTTACGTTACAATATGCGTTCGCAGATATTTGCAAAGTCTTTGCCGATGCCGATGGTTGTGGGCTTAAGAAAACGCCTGGAGTTATTGAAAACGAATCCTCAGTTAAAAGAAAAGTTATGGACCATTGTTCGTGCTTTACAGTCGGGATTAAAAGAAAAGGGCTTTGATATTGGGAATACCAATTCTCCGGTTACGCCTGTATTTTTGAGCGGCACCTTGAATGAAGCTACCAGTATTATCATGGATTTGCGTGAGAATTACAGTATTTTCTGCTCTATTGTTACTTATCCGGTAGTTCCGAAAGGAGTATTGATGTTGCGTTTAATTCCTTCTGCGGCACATACATTAAATGATGTCGAGGAAACCCTAAGAGCTTTTTCAGAAGTAGCTGAAAAGTTAAAAGCCGGACACTATAATTCACAAAATATGGCTTCTGTTAATGTTTAAAGCGTTTTTTTATTTGTTTTTTAAAAAAATCCTTTTACATTAGCAATAACAAACAATAATTATTGTAAAACCAAAACATAAAAGGAGTTCTAAAAATGAAAAAATTTATCGAGTTTAAACAAATGGTGTCGGATTTAGAAGCTGACATCGACAAATTCTACAACAAAGGCAATAGTGCAGCCGGAACACGTGTAAGAAAAGGGATGCAGGATTTGAAAAACCTTGCTCAGGCTATACGTATAGAGGTTCAAGAAAAGAAAAACGCAGATACAAAATAATTTTATTCTGTGTAAAATATTAAAAGCTCCTGTCTGGGGCTTTTTTTATGAGCTATATTTAGATACACGATTAAGCCCGAAATTTTACCTGACTGATTTTCGGGATTAAGAAAAGGGTGAAAGAAACCTTTAGACCCCTGTCTGTCAATGTACTATGAAATTTTAGTTTTTTATAAACTTCTCAGTAAAGTAATACGAGGATCCCGCATCAATTTTTATTACATATAGGGCAGGATCTAATTCTTCGGAATAGATAGCTTGCTGAAAAATCCCGGCTTGTAAATTTCCCGATAGAACAATACGCCCTTGTAAATCGTAAACCCTGTAGGAAGCATTTTCGGGCATTGGTTTTTCTGTTGTAATTTGTATGGCGTATTCACTTACATGAATTTTTGCACGCTCTGACTGTTTGCTCGCAACCGAAGTCGGATTATTGTAAGCTTGTATGGTTGAATCAATCCAATTGCGATAAGCAGCTGTGCGTGTATATACTCCCGGATGTGTCGGGGTAGAAAAGGCATCGTTACCAAAACTTACAATACCTACTTGTACTAAATGTCCATTACTGTCGACCATTAAAGGCCCGCCACTATCGCCAGCTCCGGCACCCTGGGGCAAGCCGGTTAAGCGACCAGCACACAGCATACCCTCGCTTAATACGCCGTTATAGCGCCCGGGTTCGTTACAAATAGTATTGCTTATGATATCGATAAATGCACGTTGCAAAGTATCCGGAGCTAAAAAGGGATTGCCGGTATCGAATATACCAAATCCAATTACCAGAGCATTGTTCCCCGGCTTGCTGTTTACTGAATCTCCTTGAGCAGCAATAGCTAAAGTTGGATAGGCAGAAGGAGTTTTCAAATGGATCAAGGCGATATCCCCGTCCAGATCTGTTCCAAAAATATCGAAATTTGGATGAACAGCTATATAATCCGATATAATGCGTTCGTGTGACGTATTCGGATTGCTTCGGATATAGGTATTGATAATAAGCCCTAAGCTGTCATAGGTATTTCCGGTAAAAAAGTTAATTACACAATGCCCGGCAGTTAATACCCAGTCTTTAGAAATAAGTGTACCTCCACAGAAGGGGTTAATAATTGCATCATTAATTTCATGAGCTTCGACAATGTTGACGAAAAAAGGATACTCGTTTGGAGCGTTTTCTCCTCCTACAACAAAATTTTGAGAATTGTCCTGACTTTGTGCAAGAGCCGGCAATGTCGAAAAGCTGAAAATACATCCGAAAAGCAAGGACGTTGTTTTCGCAAATAAGGGTAAAGAATTGCTTGTCATAAATTTGCTTTTTACATACGACATTCTAAATATAGCTTACCCCTATCTGACATACTATATCCTTATCTGCATACTCTTGATATACAGAGGTATTCTAAGATTAGCTCCAGACACTGATAATAAAAGCCATGATAATATAAGATACAATGGTATACCCTGCATTAATAAGCATATATCGGGTACTTTTTTGTTCGAATAAACCAATCGTGAAAATCGAAGAGGATATTCCTCCAAAGCTGATCATGAATGCAGCTTTTGTTGCATAGGAGTAATCTTCAAGCGTGCTGTTTAATAACATTGCCAGATTAAATGCCATTACAACAGCCCATATAAAGGCAAATCCGAAGATACGTGCTTTATTGCTTGCGGCAAGATCGGCATCTGTAAAATTGTTTTCCTTTGCCCAGGCTTTTCCAAAAAGTAGGTTACTATACCATAGGCCACCCAAAACAAATGTAGAAATTGCGGCTGCCAGTACAGCCCACCAATTGATTATTGAAATATCCATAACTGTAGGTTTAAATTAAGTTCGTTGTTTTGTGCCGTATGTCTTACAGTAGTGGATGTAAAATAAACTTAAAATATTTTTATTAAATATCAAATAAAGGAAATTATTTTTTTATGAACAATTGCACATTTGCCGTTTTCTTTCCGGACTTTCGAAGCTCTTTGGCTAATTTTGATATATTGAAAAAAATACCCCCTGAAAAAATTACTCCAGGGGGATGTTTGAGATTTTTCTAAAAACTTATATTTATAGAAAAGGAAATTAAATTAGAGTATTAAATCCTTTAATCACTGCACCTAAGCGAATAGCTTCGTATATCCTTGCTTCGGTAGCGCCATGTTGTTTTACCGATTGCTCATGTGCGTTAACACACATTTCACAACCGTTAACTGCAGAAATCACTAAGCTCACCAATTCAAAGAATTCTTTCCCCATAACCGGGTTTGCCATGATGCTCATTTTAATGCCTGCCGGTGTGTGGGTATAATATTCGTTATTTGTGAAGTGGCGGAAGCGATAGAATACATTGTTTACATTCATCAGGGAAACACATGCATACAGTTCTGTGATTTCATCTTCCGTAGCTTCCGCTTGTGTTGCTAATGTAGTAAATGAGTTCATCAACACTTCATTTTTTTCGTTAACGGCTACTGCCAATGCAAGCAGATAACTTTCTTTCTTCGTCAGGTTCGGATACGATAGAACATTACTTAGGTTAATACGTAAATCTTTTAAATAACGATGGTCTTTTTCGGCCATCCGATTTAAGGCATTACTTATAGCTTGTTCTTCAATTCCGAAATCGTTTTTTATGCGATCCAACGTTTCATTCATTACTTTTTCCATAATCTGTTTAAGCGTTTAATGTCGCTTCTCCTTTTTGCCAGTTGCATGGGCAAAGTTCATCGGTTTGCAATGCGTCTAATACTCGAATAACTTCGTTTACATTACGACCAACATTTAAGTCGTATATGGAAACCCAACGAACAATTCCTTGGGGGTCGATAATGAAGGTAGCGCGGTAAGCTACTTTTTCGTTTGGCTCTAAAATTCCTAATTCATCAGCTAATGATTTAGAAGTATCTGCCAACATAGGTAAGCGAAGATTTTTTAAATCATCATGGTTGTTTCTCCAGGCTAAGTGAACAAACTCACTGTCTGTAGATGCACCGATTAAGGTAGCATCACGATCTGAAAAATCTCCGTAATGTTTATCGAACTCTGCAATTTCGGTAGGACAAACAAAAGTAAAATCTTTAGGCCACCAGAATAATACGACCCATTTGCCCGAAGCGAAAAGCTCTTCGCTGTTAATCTCGTAAAACTCTTTGCCTTTTTCGATAGATACTACTGCTTGTTTTTTGAATGGTGGAAATTGTGAACCGATTGAAATAATTTTGTTTTGCATGATTTATATTTTTTTAATGTGTTGCAAACGTAGCTTTTTATTGCTGCTAAAACAAAACGATATTTTCTATGTTGTAATAAATATTATCTATATTTATTTAATTAATATAAATTATGAATATACAGCAACTCGAGTACATTATTGCAGTAGATAACTTTCGTCATTTTGCCAAAGCTGCCGGTAAAAGTGCAGTTACTCAACCTACCTTGAGTATGATGATTCAGAAACTTGAAGAAGAATTAGACCTGAAGATCTTCGATCGTTCGAAACAGCCGGTAGTGCCTACGAAAGAAGGAGTAGAAGTGATACGTCGTGCCCGTATGATCATCGCAGAAATTGACCGGCTGAAAACTTTTGCTGCCGAATTAAAGGGAGATATGGGTAAAGATTTACGCTTAGGAATTATTCCTACTTTGGCACCTTACTTATTGCCCGTTTTTTTGAAATCTTTTTCAGATAAATATCCCCAACTCCAGATAAGTATCAAAGAAATGATTACCAAAGATATTTGTGATAAGTTAAAGTCCGGGGAATTGGACATGGGAATTATGGCTACTCCTTTAACAGTCCCCGAATTGTTGGAGTACCCGGTTTTTTATGAAGAGTTTTTGGTATATGCTTCTCAAAAAGAAAAACTCGCACAAAAAAAATATGTTCTTCCTAAACAAATAGATCCGAACAGATTGTGGCTCCTGCAGGAAGGGCATTGCTTCCGAAGCCAGGTATTTAATTTATGTGAATTGAAGAAGAAAGATTCCTCTACAGACAATGTACATTATGAAGCCGGGAGTATCGAAACACTCATCAACCTGGTTGATAAACATCACGGTATAACAATCGTTCCGACATTGGCTACACTAAACATGAAGGCTTCTCAACGAAAAAATATCCGGGAATTTGCGAAGCCAAAACCTTCCAGGGAAATCAGTATAGTAGTCAATAGAAGTTTTCCCCGGACACAGCTTCTGGAACGGTTAAAGTCAGAGATAAAAAACAGTTTAGCTCCGGAATTCCATACGAAAGCTAAGCATATACTGGAAGTAGGCTTAGGCTAAAGAAATTTCTTAGTAAGTATCGATAGCAGATTTAATTTTTTTATAAATCTGCTCATTCACATTCATCAAAGGTAAACGAACATAATCTTCACAAATGCCTTTCATTTTTAAAGCTGCTTTTATTCCTCCGGGAGAGCCGTCAGCAAATAATAAATTGATAATATCAATTAATTTATAATGAAGCTTTCTGGCTTTTTCATAATCTCCGGCTAATGCGAGTCTTGTCATTTGAGCGAAATCTCTCGGAAAAGCATTCCCTACAACCGAAATAACACCGACAGCACCTAAAGAAACCATGGGTAAAGTAATACCATCATCTCCGGAAATTACGATAAAATTTTTGGGTTTGTTTTTTAAGATTTGCATAAACTGGTCGAAGTTTCCGGAAGCTTCTTTTATACCCAATACATTTTTTACTTCATGAGCGATGCGAAGGGTCGTTTCCGCAGTCATATTAGATCCGGTACGTCCGGGAACATTGTACAAAATAACAGGTAGCGGTGCATGCTCGGCAACTGCTTTGTAATGTTGAAAAAGCCCTTCCTGATTGGGTTTGTTATAATAGGGCGCTACCGATAAAATAGCAGTAAACCCTTTTTTATCGAAATGATCTAAAGTGTCACAAACCTCTTTCGTATTATTTCCTCCAATGCCTGCCACTACAGGTACTCTGCCGGCAACGGTTTCGATAGTGAAATCGAATACGGACTTCTTCTCTTCTTTACTTAAAGTTGCCGATTCTCCGGTAGTACCCATCGGCACCAAATAATCAACCTTATTTTGAATCAATGAATGGATTAATTTTTTAAAACTTTTGAAATCGATACTTCCGTCTTTATGGAAGGGAGTTACCATTGCAATTCCGGTTCCGTGTAATTGAGTACGCATGGTTTATTTGTGTTTTTTTAGTTCGCCTAAATAATGTTGTAAGGTATCAATATAACTTTTTAAATCAGTTCTCGGTTCATTGATCATAAAATCATAGGCTATAGTAATATTCGGAGAATACTTACCTACCCGTAATTTTGCTTTTGATAAAGAAGCAATATAATTTATACTAAATGCATGAGTATAGTTTAAACTAAGTAAGAGGTCAAAATCCTTTTTGTAAAACTGCTCAATCATCGATTTTCCCGGTCGGTGGAAAATATCAAAATCGCTTTCGAAAATATAATGAGGGTTAATATTCTCTTTATTTTTTTTCCGGTAATCTTTGATCAGAATCAAACCGATATAATCCACTTCTTTTCCTTTTTGCTTCAGTTCCGATATATATGCATGGGCTGTGGCTATATCTTCTTCGGAATGTGCCGTAAAGAGTAGGCCAATGTGCTTCGCTTCTGCAAAAGTTACGGTTTCCCGCTGTACCCTGCGGTTCAGCAGATTTCTTTTTAAATGCCTGCGTCCAAAATAAAATGCGATCCGTTTAAAATATTTTTTCATCAATCTTCTTTCCTTTAGGATTGAATAAGCTTCTCAAATTCATCTTCCGATAAAATAGGAATATTCAACTCCGTTGCTTTTTGTAATTTACCGGGCCCCATATTTTCACCGGCAATAACATAATTTAATTTGGAAGAAATACTGCTTACAACTTTTCCTCCGTTTGCTTCAATCTTTTCTTTCAATTCTTCCCGGGAGAAATTAAGAAAGACTCCCGAAACCACAAAGCTAAGACCTTTTAAGCGTTCTCCTTCCAATTCAACTGTTTTTATTTTTGCTTCAAAGCAAAGTCCTTGCGCTTTTAATTTGTCAATCGTCTTGCGATGTTCATCAGACTTAAAGTAATCGAGTACACTTTGTGCTATACGCTCGCCGATCTCATCTACTGCTATCAGCTCCTCAAAACTTGCCTGCATCAGTGTGTCGATGGTTTTGAAATGATAAGCCAGTTTTTTTGCAACCGTTTCTCCCACAAAGCGTATTCCTAACCCAAACAGTACTTTTTCGAAAGGGTTGCTTTTAGATTGCTCAATTCCCTGTAATAAATTTGTAACGGAGCGTTCGGCAAAGCGATCCAGGCGCAATAGTTCCGGGGCTTTGTCTTCTAAGGCGTAGATGTCGGAAATATTTTTTATTAACCTTTCGCGATACAATTGCTCGATGGTTTCATCTCCCAAGCTGTCAATATTCATTGCTTTACGTGAAGTAAAGTGTTGCATTTTCCCGATTAGCTGTGGCGGACAATGTTCTTCGTTCGGACAATAATGTTGTGCTTCTCCTTCTTCCCGAACCAAGGTAGTATTACATTCCGGACATACCTCGATGAATTGAACGCTCCTTGCCCCGGGATCTCTTTTCTCCGTATTTACCCCTGTAATTTTGGGAATGATTTCTCCTCCCTTTTCTACTTTTACATAATCGTGCTCATGTAAATCAAGTTTTTCAATCTGATCGGCATTGTGCAGAGAGGCTCTTTTAACAACTGTGCCGGCCAATAAAACCGGGCTTAAATTTGCAACGGGAGTAATGGCCCCGGTCCGTCCAACCTGATAAGATATCGAGAGTAACTGTGTTTCGACCTCTGTCGCTTTGTATTTATAAGCTATTGCCCAACGGGGCGATTTTGCCGTAAAGCCTAACTCTTGTTGTTGTGCATAACTGTTTACTTTCAAAACGATTCCGTCAATATCGAAGCTTAAGTTATGGCGTTCTTTTTCCCAATAGGCAATAAATTCGAAAACTTCCTGTATGTTGGAACAAAGCTTATAGGTAGGAGATATCTGAAAGCCCCATTCTCCGGCTTTTTTCAGGCTCTCGTAATGTGTTCTGATATCCGGTTTGTCGGTAATTAAATGATACAGAAAGCAATCAAGCGGACGTTTCGCAACTTCTTTCGGGTCTTGCATTTTCAAAGTCCCCGAAGCGAAATTGCGCGGATTCGCATATGCTTGTTCTCCGGTTTCTTCACGTTCCCGGTTTAATTTCTCAAAAGCTTTTCGATGCATGAATATTTCGCCGCGTATCTCAAAATGATCGGGGTAATCATCGTCCTTCAACTTTATCGGAATGGCATGAATGGTTTTTACATTGTTCGTAACATCATCCCCTTTAGTACCGTCACCGCGTGTAAGTGCATGCTTTAATTTACCGTTTTCGTAACGTAGCCCGATGGCTAAGCCGTCGAATTTTAGTTCACAAACATATTCGTAAGGTGCATCAAGAATTTTTTTAACCCGGTTGTCGAAGTCTGTCAGTTCCGATTGTGAATAGGTGTTACCTAAAGATAACATCGGGTATTCATGCACAATGGATTTAAAACTTTTGCTGATCTCTCCGCCTACGCGTTGAGTAGGAGAGTTCGGGCTCAGGAATCCGGGATACTGTTTTTCGAGTTGAATAAGCTCCTCTAACAAAACGTCAAACTCATAATCACTGATTTCCGGATTCGATAATACATAATATTGGTAATTATGTCTTTGTATCTCTTTAGATAAGAATTCTATACGGCTTTGAGCTTCTTCGCGTGTCATGGCGCGAATTTAAGATTTTACAGATAATTAATGATACAATCAGGTACTAAAAAATATCGAAGCGAATAGAGAAAATATTGGAATAGAGGGCATCACTGGAATTACCGATATCTGTCAAAGCATAATCAATCGAAATCATTTTTATTTTCAGTCCCAGCCCTATATTGGGTTGCATGCTATAGGAACTCTTTTGGTCGAAATCGATTTGCTTTTGAATATTTCCGAGTCCCGCTCGCAGATACACTATGTTCAGGTAATCAAATTCCAAGCCCAGGTGAGGGTCGCCACTGATAGGGCTCCCCGAAGCCTTTAATAATACATTACGTTCACCATCGGTAGATAGATCGATATCTGCTTCGGCAGTCATATTTACTTTTTTGCTGAGGGCTGTATGAAAAGATGTTCCCAAAATAAATTTAGGATTGGTAAGCTCTATAGAATTTTCCGGTATCTCGTTCCCGGTTTCTTCAAACACTTCTTTGGTCCGGTCAGAAAGGGAATACGACCAGGCATTGAAGGTAGTTGTAAGGTCTCGTGCCATAATCCCAAACCGGAACTTCTTCAACCGATATAAGGCCGATGCGTCAATCCCAAAACCCCAGGATTTGGCAAAGTCGCCGATACGCCGGTGTACGATTTTTACATTTCCACCCAGGCTTACATTTTCATTCGGCATTTTGCGGGCATAGGATCCGATGAAAGCATAGTCGGCAGCGGAGAAGGTGCTGATACGGTCGTAGTTAATGTTTCCACCGGCATCAATAAGTTCCGTTGTATTTAAAATGTCATCTACTCCAAAACGGATAAATGAAATCGCTCCAAAGCTTTTATCATCAATCTTTCCGGCAAATGCTGCATAATCGTAATTGGCTATCGCCCCGAAGTATTCGGCGTGCATTAATGCTACCTGCGATTTTTCCTGTATTCCGGTTAATGCTGCGGGATTCCAATAGCCTGCATACACATCATTTACCGATGCTACCACAGCATTCGACATACCAAAAGCACGAGAACCCACACCCAGTGTTAAGAATTCGTTACTGTACTTACGACTTTGTACTTGAGCATTTGCAAAAGCGATACCCGTGAATAGAAGAAAAAGAAGAGTCCTCTTATGCATTCAGTTGATTTTCTGATTTATAAACTCAAAGATATACATGTAATCCCCGGCGATTTGTATATACATTTTTGAGAATGTTTCATTTAAATTTTGTACATCTTTTTGTGACAAATAGCTGCCCGTAATTTTTAAATTTATTCTGTTTAACGCATAAACAATATTTTCATTGCTGGTATAAGAAAATAAATATTCTACATCGAGGAAACGTTGGTAAAATGTATCGAAGCTTTCGGAATTTTCAATCCCGTTGAAGCGAAGAAAATCAATTATTTTAGCCCTGTCGGCAGTCCCCAGGAGTTCGTAATACCTTGCTACCGAAACCTTATTTTCGCGAATCAACAAACTGTCTAAGAGCAACTCGAGTCCTATATGAGCTAACATAAAAGGTTTTACCCCTTTATGATCGAAATTTATTTTTCTTAATTCCCTAATGATTAATTGGTTCTTCTCTTTGAAATAATCCGAGTCATGAAAATACATATCGACCAGTAGATGTCTTTCCCAACCCTGTTCAATTTGCAGAAGCACCTTATCTTCCTGCCAGGCAATACGATGCTTATGTGGATGGATATTCCACCTTCGGTTATGGCTTTTTACCAAATCGGGCAGGGCAATGCCGGCAATCGTATAGGGATTGTTGCTCTGCCGGTCGAAATAAAAGTGGGATAAATAATTCATTGCTTGCCAATAGGGACGGAATATCCTGTTTATTCCCCTTCCTGCCAAAAGTACAGAAAGCCTTATGAAAAGAGAAATAGGCATGGAAGTTTAATAAATCGCTACATTTTTTATCTTTGAATTTTTAAATCAGATTGGAACACCATGATCAATTTTGTTGAGGAATTACGATGGAGGGGGATGTTGCACGGTATCATGCCCGGAACTGAAGATATGTTGAACGGGGGACTTACTGCGGGCTATATCGGTTTCGACCCTACGGCCGATTCATTACATGTGGGGAGCTTAACGCAAATTATGACCCTGATTCATTTTCAGCGGGCAGGTCATAAGCCCATTGTTTTAATAGGTGGAGCAACCGGAATGGTTGGCGACCCGACAGGGAAGTCGCAGGAAAGGAATTTACTTTCGGAAGAAGAATTGAATCGTAACGTAGAAGGCATCCGTAACCAGCTGGCTAAATTCATCGACTTTGATGGTACCGCTGCCAATGCCGCAGAGATGGTAAATAATTACGATTGGTTTAAAGATTTTTCTTTTTTAGGGTTTATTCGGGATGTGGGTAAACACATTACCGTCAATTATATGATGGCCAAAGATTCGGTGAAGAAACGTTTGGAAGGAGAATGCGGAATGTCTTTTACGGAATTTTCCTATCAGCTGGTACAAGGTTACGACTTCTATCATTTATGGAAACATAAAAAATGTATGATTCAAATGGGAGGATCGGATCAATGGGGAAATATAGTTACAGGAACCGAATTTATTCGACGTAAAGCAGCAGGAAATGCTTTTGCTTTAACCACTCAGTTAATCAAAAAAGCGGATGGGTCGAAGTTCGGAAAATCCGAAGGGGGAAATGTTTGGCTGGATGCGAACAAAACGTCTCCCTATAAATTTTATCAGTTTTGGTTAAACACAGCCGATACGGAAGCGAAATCATATATCCGCATTTTCACCTTACTTTCCAGAGAAGAAATTGAAAAGTTGGAGAAAGAACATGATGAAGCTCCTCATTTGCGTACACTTCAGAAAGTATTGGCAAAAGAAATCACAATACGCGTTCATTCGGAGCCGGCTTATGAAATGGCTGTGAAATCGTCCGGGTTCTTATTTGGTAATGCCGGTATAACATTTCTAGAAGAATTAACTCAGGAAGAAGTGTTTGAAATATTTGAAGGGCTTCCTCAGTTTCGCATTTCTAAAGATGTACTGAAAGAGGGTGTAAATGTTATTGATTTGCTGGCGGCACATACAACGATATTCCCATCTAAGGGCGAAGCGAAAAAAATGATTCAGGGCGGTGGGGTCGCTGTTAATAAAGTGAAAGTAGAAAGTCCTGAAAGCTTAATTTCAGAAACACATATCGTCAATACAAATTTTATTGTTGCCCAAAAAGGAAAGAAAAATTATTTTTTGATTGTTGTTGAATAGACCCTATCCCGCTTGGTAGAAAATTAAATTTGAGGGGGAGGCATTATCCTGTTCTATATTATTCGCTGCTATCCTTTTACTGAACCAATAGATTACATCCTCGTATATCCGAATGGTCGAAGCGGCCCATAATTTCAAAACTATCATCTTCGGATAAACGTCCAAGATCTTGTGTGGCTATAAACGAGCAGGAATACAGATTTGCGAGGTCTATGATATTGATACCTCCGGTTTTCCCGGTATCGGCCAATGTTAATGGGTCGTTGCTTTCGCGAATCAGCACTTTCATCCAGGGAGGGCAACTGAAAATCCCGCCGCCTTGTGAATAGGCCTGTGATAATACTTCCGTCATTCCATACTCCGAATGGATAGAACTTACTCCGAATGCCTTTTTTAAAATCTTATGCAATTCGGGCTTGAGCAATTCTTTACGCTTACCTTTCATCCCTCCTGTTTCCATCAATAATACATTCGACATTTTAAAGGGGAGCTGCTCCGCGAAATCCAATAAGGCATAGCTTACTCCTAACAATATGGTGGGGGTATCTTTTTCTTCGAGTTGTAAAATTGTTTTTTTCAATGCCGCCAGATCATAGAGAAAATAACCACTTTGGGGATGTTGAGATTTTTTAATAAAATCATCAACCATATAAATCAAAGAAGAGCCGGTACGTTCGGAATAGGATGGAAGTAAAGCCAGTATACAATATTCATTAATCGGCCCGTAGAAATATTGAAAGCTGCGCAGATAGCTTTCGCGGTACAAAGAAATTTTAGCGACATGATGTTTACTTTCGGAGAGACCGCTCGTACTGCTGCTGGTGAAAATAATTTCGGTAGGATAGGAATCGCATTGCACTTTTTGGCTTTTAAAGAAATCAATGGGTAGAAAAGGAATCTCTGTATATTTTTTTATAGTTTCGGGATTTGTTCCCAGGTATTGTAAATATTCCTTATAGACAGGGTTCCGGTTAGCCTGAAAAGCAAATACTTCCAGACAAAGCCGGTTAAAACTTCCGTAATTATGATTCTTAAAAATCTCTTGTTCTAACAATTCGGGCTTCATTTTTGTATAATAAGATAAGCAAAATTCACTAAATTTAGCATTAGATTTGCAGCACATGAAATATTTTGCAATTATTTTAGGAATATTTCTAATGATAAGCACGAATGCGTGTAATAAATTAGAAAATTATGAGCTTGCTCCAAAGATTATGGATGGCTCTTATACACTGCTGAAAAGTATTAGCGGACAGGATACGGCTTTGCTCTTGCGTTTTACTTTTACGGATGGAGATGGGAATGTGGGTCTTAGAGACGCAGATACTTTTCCTCCCAACGATCGAAATCTTTTTGTAGATTATTACGAACGCCAATCCGGAGGGTTTACAAAAATTCTGATTCCGAATACCGATGATACCCTAAATTTTAATTCGCGCATTCGGGATTTCGGATCGGGAACTGCTGCAAAAGGTATGGTAGAAATGCATATCAATATTAGTTTTGTGATTGCTGATACGATTCGTTTCGATTATTCGATCCAAGATAAAAGTGGTAATCGCAGCAATTGGTTAAGTACCGGAAAAATTCCACTGAATAACTGATTGTATTTAATATTGCTTAGTGAAATTTTTATAAAAACATTATCTAAAGCCCAACTAAATAAAAATTACTCTGATTCTGTTTCTTTTGATTTATTCTCTTTTGATACAGCTTCTTGTGTGTGAGTCTCGGTGGGGCTCTTACTCAGGTATTCCCTTATTTTCCTATATAAATCGGGATTCCAACGTTCATCGATAAAGCGTGTGACAAGATTCATAAATGCTTGGGCCAATCCGTATTTTAGAATAAAATTACTTCGTTTCGACAATATTTTATCAGCGAAGATTCCCAAAGCGATACTCAATCCGGTAGAGATTAAATATTTGTTAGACGAATCAGTTTTAAAAATCGATTTAAATCCCGATGTGATCAATGCCCCTGCATCGAAATCTTTTATCAGAGATTCCACATGCCGGTTCAGCTCCAATTCTTTTTGTACAACTTCTTTTTTCAACTGAAGGATTGCTTTGTCAAGATCTTTTGTGTTACGTATTTTATTCATCGTCATCCTCCTTAAACAATATTTTAATAAGTATTGTACTCATTCGTTGCTGTATGCTTTTCCTAAATAAAAGAAGAACTAGTGCGAGTATAAAATAGAAAGCAGCAACATAAAGAAATCCGGTAAAACTATTCTGACATAATTCCCCGATATAATAGGCTGCCGAAAAGCTTCCGAACAATAAACAGAAAAATAAAAATATGATAACCAGTAAAGAGGATACAGCAGTTGCAATAAGCTCTAATAAAACCTTCTTAAACTGAAGGGTCAGCAAAGTTGATCGGATTTGAGTATAGGCTTTGAATTGATCAAACAACTCTTTGAAGGAATTCTTGATTTCCGGTACTTCCATTTATTTTTTTATACAAGGTACGAATAAGGGAATGAAAATGGAAATTAACGATAGGGAGCAAGCTCGGGACGGCCGATATCGAAATCGCGAAGGTTTAGGTTATTGATACTGAATGGATTGAAGCGGTAATTTACTCCGGAACCGGATGGAATATTCGGGTAATACCCCAAAGAAAGGCGAATGGTATTCACTACGAGGTTTTCCTTACGTATCAGGAAGCCCATTCCGTATGCCTGATAAATGGTATTATCGTTGATGGCAGGATGAAAGGGATTACTGCTCACTTTTCCTGCTCCGGCGAAAAGCACTGTTGCCAATTGTATTCCTGCAAAATTAAAAGGGGTATAAACAATCGATTCGAATTTTAGTAATGTCTTGAAAGTTCCCATTACTTTATTACTGTTAAAGCCATACAAACTTTCGGAAGTCCTGCCGTTAAGATTAATAAAATCGTTAGGATTGCGATTTAAGCCGCTGGTATTAATCAGATAAACGAACTGGCGAAAGTCCCATTTTCCCAAACTCCACAAGTCTGTAAAGTAAGTACCATCAACAGTAAATACTCCTTTTTGTGTGATGTAATTGTTATAGAAAATTCCATATTCTGCACCGGCTGAAAGATAACCGAACCCTTCTACATGTTGTCCCGCACGAAAGCGCAGACCCACATAAATATAATCTTCAAGCTCCCGGTTTTCTTTTCCGGCAACAATCATCAGTGAACGTCCTTCTGGAACATCTTCCACATTACCGAAACGGAAGATTTTTCTATCCTTATAGTACCTACGTGTTGAAAAACCGAAGCTGGCTAAAAAAACGATATTGTGTTGAAAAAGATTTAAAGTATCCAGGTTCGGACCCGGGCGGTTATAGTAATGTGTGTTCACTATTCTTCCCGATAAAATCATTGCCGTACTTCGGTCGGCAAGTGTTGCATATGAAACGGGAAAACTTCTTCCGAGCCAGGCATCACTTATATCATATTGAAGCATAGATGGAATAAAAGTGCCATCAGTACGCGTAAAAATATAATCCTGATCGTATCGGGTATAACCAGCGGAACCTGCCCATTTGGTTAGAGGAGAGAAAAATGTTCGTTCAAAATTAATACCGCGATAACGTAAATTTGGATCGGTATTATAAAATAATTTCCCATCGATATAAGTATTGCGAATATTTACATCTTTATATTCTCCCGCCCAATTGGTAAATTTACGTTCGTTAAAATTGTAAGTTCCTTCCTGAAAAATACGATTACCACTTCCCAAAAAGTTTGATTCGGTAAGGTTAAAATCACTGGAAGAGGTACTCGCTCCGAATGATCCGTTCAGCGACCAACGATCCTGAACAATAACTATAACATCTACACTATCCGAAGTACTTTTTATTTTCTTGATATAAATACGTGCATCTCGAATATATTCCTGGCGGCGTAATAAACGTTCCGACTCGCGGATAGCAAGCGGATCAATTGTTTCGTTTTTTTTGAAGAGAAGCTGATATCGGATATTTCTTTTCGTAGTACGTACACTTAGAGAATTCCCGATCTCCTCGAGTTTACCTACGTTATAAACAAGCGTATCTTCTACATTAGTGCCAAAAGGATTGAGGGTTTTAATATAAACACTGCGTATGACCTTACCATTAAACTTATCGTAATTATCGGTTTTGCTTACCGGTTTTTTGTTTACTACGTTGTTTGATGGAGAAGGTTGTTCGTAAATATTTTTAAATAACCAGTACGATAATTTGTTTTTACTGGCTGCGCGATACAAGGCACTATCGACCTTGTCGTAATTACTCTTGTTATTATTGGGATGTGCAGATGTATCTTGAGCATAAGTATGTATACCCATACCTGTTAAAATAAAGAAAGCAGATATTGTTTTAAGATTGCTCCCGAATATCATCCTCATTATTTTTTGCAGATTCTTTACTTATAGCTTCATCTTCATGAACTATACCGTATTTTTTTTCATAGATAGTAAATAACAGCAGAAAATAAGAAATAAGTAAAGGACCGAATACGAGACCTAATATTCCAAAGGTTGGAATACCAATGATGACGCCAATAATGGTAATGATGGGATGTATGTCGCCGATTTTTTTTGCAATTACCAATCGAAGTAAATTATCGATGTTTACTACGAGAACGAATCCCCAAATCATAATCCCTATACCACCAATAGTATCCCCGTTAGATAAGGCGATTAAGCCTGCGGGTACAAAAATAATGGGTGCTCCGATAATAGGGATAAAACTGAGTATGGCAGTAATAGTTCCCCAAAAGATCGGGTCCTGAAATCCGAAGATTACAAAGCCTAATGCTATAAAAGATCCCTGCGCAATAGCGATGAGTGTTTGCCCTAATACATTCGAATAGGTTATATTTTTTAACTCATCGGCAAAGAGTAAAGTATTGTCGGATTTGAAAGGCATATACTTTTTTATGGCTTTTTCGAATTTATCGTATTCGACAAACATGAAATAAAGCAGAAAGTACATAATCGTAATAATTGCAAATGTCCCCAGCACTGCACTAATGACCGATGGGAAAGCACCCAATGCCCAGTTTTCGATATTATGAATCGCCGTCTCAATCATTTCCGATTTTTTGAAATCGATGTGCGTAATTTTTGAAAGTTTTTCGATAAGCTCGGAAATCTGATGACTATTTTCGTTGTAATATTTGATTTTACTAACTACCATCCTGCTTAGTGCGAAGAACGGTAATATCATAACGACAAAAGATAGGACAATAATCAGAAGGGTGCTGATCGCTCTTCTCCATTTCCATTTCAGAATCATGTGCAGATAGGCCGGCCGTAAAATCGTGTACAATACAGTAGCACCGAGAATGGCTGTAAAAATATCTTTTAAAGAATAGACTAAGAGAATCCCGATAACGACAAGGATGGTGATAATTATATTCTTTTGCTGATGGTTGGTATATATTGACATGATTGTATCTTTTTAATAAAGATAGAATCATTTTTGAATAAATGAAAAAACCGAGGCGGGCGCCCCGGTTTTTTTCGTTCGCAGAGTTACCCATTCTCTGCATTTCTAAACTAAACTAAACTAAATTGTGGGAAGATCCCTTTATACTTGTTTACTCTGCATTACACGAAGTAAAACAGAGATAATTGCCATTATTAATAAAACATGTATTAAACTTCCTGCTTTAAAATTATAAAATCCAATAGCCCAAAGTATTACAAAAATTATAGCTACTATGTATAATAGGTTGCTCATTTGTTCATGTTTTCATAAATAGATACTACAAAACCGGGCCAAATTATTTTATTAATAAAATAATCGTTTTTTGTTGTTTTTAAGCCTATTTATGCGGTAATACAGTCCGGTGTGGAATCCTCGTCTCTGGAAATATTTCCACATTTTGAGGATTTTTCTCCCTGATAGCTATCCCGAAAAATTATAAAGAACGAAGAATAAACCTGCATACCGCTCATTAATACACAGGTTTATATCATAGGTAGCTGTAAGGCCAGCTACTGATTTGCCATAATCAAGCCAATAGTAATGATGTAACAGATTTGCCCGGCAGATGTTTTTGAATTAAGATGAAATGTGAAGATTAAGGGACAAGGGGTAGGCTTATAGTAAAGCTGGTTCCTTTACCGGGTTTGCTATCCACAGCAATTGCTCCTCCGTGATTGAGGATGATATTTTGGGAAGCCGTGAGCCCAAGCCCCATACCTTTGCTTTTTTTACTGAAGAAAGGTTCGAAAAGATGCGGCAAGTCTTCCGGTTTTATCCCGGGACCGTTATCGCTGATTTGTATGATACATTGGTTTTTATGAATATGTGTTTTCAGTTTCAGTTCTCCTGTACCACTTTCCATTTCTTCAATCGCATTTATCAATATATTTAACAAAGCAATTTTCATTTTTTCGATATCGATGGATAGCATTCCTTCGGCATGAAGATCTGTCTTTAAACGGATGTTTTTTAAGGTAATACGATCTTCGGCAAGCATAATACTTTCACGAATCAACTCTTTGATAGTTCGGTTTACAAAAGTTAATTCTGCCGGTTTCGCCGAGTCGAGCAGTTCGGTAATTAATTGATTGATGCGTGCAGCATTACGTTGGATGATCTCTATATAGGTTTGTGAGTCGGGATGAGCTGCTAATGCCGAACGGACTTCTTCCAACGCTAAATTTATATTGGTTAAAGGATTACGGACTTCGTGTGCGATGGTTCGTGCGAGACGGGCTGTTGCCAAAAATTTTTCGGAATTTATCAACACCTGCTCAGCCTTTTTATGATCCGTTAAATCGTGGATGATTCCTAAGTAAGATTCTTCTTCACTTTCATTCTCAAATTTATCGACCGATATCAGACAAACTAATTTCTCTCCTGATTGATGGAATAACTCTGATTCGAAATTATGTACAAAACCATCTTGCGTAAGGAGTGTTTCGAACTTCATGCGATCATCGGGATTGGCAAATAGATGATGAACTTTCTTTTGCAGGATTTCTTCAATACGATAGCCGAAAAGGTTTTCAGCCGATTTGTTAAGGTTGATAAAGATTCCGTCTATATTCGATACATAAATAACATCTCTCGATTTTTCAAAGATGTTCCGGTATTTTGATTCGCTGATACGTATATGCTCCGTAGCCAGAAACTGTTGCAGGGAATAGCGGATCGAGCGTTCCAGATTATTCACATCAATATGGTCTTTGATCAGATAATCCGCAGCCCCTAATTCCATGGCTTCCATATCAATGTCGGGATTCCCTTTGCCCGTCAGAATAATTACCGGTGTATTGTTATGTATCTTTTTTGCTTCTTTCAGAAAATCAATTCCGGAGAATGCTCCCAATAAATAATCGACTAAATAAATTTCATATTGCTTTTCGCTTAAACTTTGAACAGCTTTTGCATAGGTAGGTATCCATTCGATCTCATAATTATTTCCCGGAATTTCTTTGAGTATATTTCGGGTTAATACAAAATCATCATCATCATCATCTACAATCGCTATACGTATTATTTTTAAATGTTTCATGTTTTATTGTTTGGGTAACTCTGAAATCTCGAACCAGTATTGCCCGATGGTATTGGTTACACGTACCAGTTCTGTAAAGGTTACGGGTTTGGTGATAAAACAATTTACTCCCAGGTCGTAACTGTTCAGAATATCTTCTTCCGCTTTAGATGTTGTCAGAATAATTACAGGGATACGTCTGTAAAGCGGGTTCCCTTTAATTTCTTTTAGCGCTTCCCTGCCGTCCTTCTTAGGCATATTCAAATCTAACAGAATTATAGCCGGAAGCGGACACTTATCTTTATCGGTATGTATTAAATAATTCATTAATGCTTCACCATTCTCTACAAAATGCAGGTGGGGTAAGACGAAATTTTCTTCGAATGCTTCCCGGATAATTAAGCGATCGTCGGCATCATCGTCGGCTAGTAATATAGGCAGGCTGATAATACGTTTAGGCTTATTATACATATTCTTTCTGGCTAAGTGGTAAAAGAATAATGAAGGCAGCCCCTTCGTTCAGATTACTTTCCGCGGTGATATATCCATGATGATATTCTACAATCTTTTTACAGATTGCTAACCCGATTCCGGTTCCCTGATATTCCGATCTGCCATGTAAGCGTTGGAAGATAATAAAAATACGATCAAGATATTTTTCTTCAAAGCCAATTCCGTTATCCTGAATACGAATTTTTGCATAAGATTTTCCGGAGATCAATCCCGGATAATTTTTCCCCTTCACGATTTCCGATTGAATGCGGATCCGGGAGGCTTCATTTTCTTTTCTGAATTTCAGGGCATTGCTCAACAGGTTTTGAAACAGCTGATGAATTTGTCCGCGAATTGCATCAACAGGTGGAAACTCATCAACTATGATCTCCGCATTTGCTTGTTCTATACTAATCTCTAAATCTTCCATCACTTCGTTAATTACCTGATTTAGATCCAGCCTGCTGAAATTTTCTTTAGAGCGTGAAACCCTTGAAAAAACAAGCAGATCGTCGATGAGTATCTGCATTCTGCCGGCAGCATTTTGCATACGGTCGATATAATCCTTAGCATCGGTATCTAATTTTTCTGCGTGCTTACCCGACAAGCGGTCACTGAAGGTTCGTATTTTTCGTAAAGGTTCTTGTAGGTCGTGCGAAGCAACATAGGCAAACTGTTCCAGATCTTTATTGGAACGATTCAAATCTTCGATTTTTGATTCGAGTTGTTGTTGATAGGTATGTAGCGTTGTTATATCGTTCGCCATCGCCATTCCCGCAAATATTTCACCTTCACTGTTTCGAACAGGCATCACAAAAATATGATAATACTTGCCGTTATAGGTATAAGATAATTCAGTTTCAGCCCCTTTCAATGCCTCTTTAAATATGGGAACAAATACTTTTTTATCTTCTTCATTAAAAATGGATTCAATAGGTTTTCCGATAATTCTTTTTTTATCGATTTCGAAATCGGTTAAAGCACTACCATCGGCAAGGGTATAGGTATAATTCTGGTCGAAGAGGAAGACAGCCGAGTCGGGCATATTCCTGGCTAACGTTTTATATAAACCCTCATTTTTACGGATACGTTCCAAATCCTTTTTACGCTCGGTGATATCATTAAAAGTGACTGCAATTCCATCTCCCAATTTTACAACGGATATTGTGAAAAATTTCTGTGTTATTTCACTGAATATTTCATATACAATGGAATGCCCGGTTTCCAGTACCTGTTTATATTTCGTAAAATTGTCATTCTCCCTGAAACCATTGAACACATTGGTATTGAGCCTGCTACCAATGATGTTACGATTTTTTAGATTTAATAATTCCAAGGATGCAGGGTTCATCATGGTCCATTCAAAATCAATAACCTCGTTTTTCTGATTACGAATTGCTTTAAAAGTCATGATACCACTCATTGAGCTGTCTAAAACACTCTGTAAAATATTTTGTGCTTTCTCTTTTTCTTTTACTTCTTTATCGAGATTAATGATAGCTTGCTGTTTATTCGAATTGGTCTCTATGTAATTTAAGCTCAATCCGAGAAATGGAATAAAATACGAAACCGATTTCATGTAATGGGCTATGTAAAAATGATTATCGAACAGTTCCCGCGATCCAAAAGCCATGTGTAGTTGGGTAACGATAGAAGGTAATAAACTTAATATAAGTGTTTGCGAGAAAGTACTCGGATTCTGGCGATAGAACTCGGGAAAGATAAAAATAGCTGCGATCAAATAAATAAGTAAGGGGAGTAAGTCGTACGGATGAGATATAAAGGAATTCGGATATGACATTACCGGAACTCTCAGCCCATCATCGGTTACAATGAGGATTGCATTTAAGGCTAATAAAATAAAGATAGTACTGATGAATAACACGAATATTTTTTCACTTCGGTATTCAATACCCAAGGCTTCTTTTTTTTGAATCAGGAAAATTCCGACTCCTAATATTAATATCAGGGAATGAAAGGTTCGTGAAAAAAGCCAGGTAAAAGAGCTGATATCAGAAGTATTAATTTTGAGGGTAATCATTTGGTTAGCAGCCAGAATATGAACAACATCAAGTATTCCGGCGCAGAACAAGGCTACGCCCACAATCGGTGTACTCACATTCTTCATGATAAAATAATCGACGAAAGCGAGTATTACTGTTAAAAGAGCAATTGAAATTGAGAATGCGACCAATAAGGTATGGGTAAATTTACCGGTCAACAGCGGATGTAACTGACTGTTATCTTGTAGTTCATTCAGCGTACTAATGCTATCGAGATTAATCAGACGGTTGGATAAACCGAAATCCATGCCCATTAAATTTAATAGGGTGGGAAGCAAACAGGCGAGGAGGGTAAAGCCTATCAGGAAGGGATGAATGTTATATCGTTTTTTGAATGACAGTGTTTTCATACTAACCGATACTGTAAGCTTTCATTTTATTATACAATGTTTTACGGTCGATATTAAGAATTTTAGCTGCCTTGGTCTTATTAAAATTAACCTGACGTAAAACATTGACAATGGTTTCGTATTCTGCTTCCACGGCTGCCGATTTTAGATCGGGCTTACTGCTTGTTATTTTATTGTTTGTTTTTGCCCGTTCGGAAAAAGATAAAGTAATGTTATTGATAATTTCCTGAGGTAGGCTTTTCGCTTCAATTAAAGTTCCCGTGCTCAATAATGCCGCGCGTTTTACTACGTTATTTAATTCGCGTAAATTGCCGGGCCATTTGTAGGTCATAAAGCTATCACTTACTTCTTTACTGAAACCTAAGATATTTTTATTCAATTCTTCGTTTGCCATTTTCAGGAAATGATCGGCAAAGACCATGATATCATCTTCACGTTCACGTAAAGGTGGAAGGTTGATCCCGAACTCGTTGAAGCGATGGTATAAATCTTCGCGGAAACGCCCGTTTGTTACAGCTTCCGTCAGGCTCTCGTTGGAAGCAACAATGATACGTACATCGAGGTCGATCTCTTTAGTGCCGCCAATGCGTTTTAGTTTACGTTCCTGTACTACTCGTAATAAAAGTGTTTGAATATCGTAAGATAAATTTGCTACTTCATCCAAAAAAATAGTACCTCCGTTAGCCAATTCGAAATGCCCTATTTTTGTATTTAAAGCTCCCGTAAATGAGCCCTTTTCATGACCGAATAATTCACTTCCAGCCAGCTCTTTCGAGAGTGCACCACAATCCATTGCAACAAAAGCTTGTTTACTGCGATTGCTGTGTTCGTGAATAGTACGCGCTACCGATTCTTTCCCTGTACCTGTCTCTCCAAAAATAATTACGCTAAAAAGGGTCGGAGCAACCAGGTCGATTTGCTTATAAAGCTCTTTTGCAATTTTGCTTTTGCCTGTAATATATTTATTCTCCGGGTAGTGTTTTGTTTGATGAGCAGGTTCTGCATTAGCTTGGCCATTCGGAAGTTCGGCATGTGCTCTTTTTGCATCGAGCGCTTTAGAAATACTCAGCAAAATTTCTTCGGGTAATAAAGGTTTGGTAACATAATCGTAAGCTCCTAACTTTATTACTTTAACAGCTGTTTTAATATCCGAATATCCGGTAATCATAATAAAGGCAAGACTTGGATCTA
The DNA here is from genome assembly GCA_964454645.1 of uncultured Sphingobacteriaceae bacterium. GTDB lineage: Bacteria > Bacteroidota > Bacteroidia > Sphingobacteriales > Sphingobacteriaceae > CAYVTM01. The sequence goes on from CAYVTM010000001.1 coordinate 47,582, forward strand.
TTTTCTTCAGTTCGCTGAGTATGCTTATCCCATCCATATCGCCCAACCGAAAATCGCACATACATAAATCGAATTTCTCTTCTTTGACTAATTCAATAGCAGTAGCGCCTTTGTGCACAGATCTTACCGAATATCCGTTCTTGCTTAAGAAACGTTCTAACAAAGTGCATATATCCATATCATCATCGATGATTAAGATTTTTGTTGTTGCTTGTTGGTTCATATTTAATGGTTAGTGGTTATCATTACTAATTTCCTGAATATTCAGCTCTCTGTGTTTTACTAATACCGAATAGGATTTAGGTAAAACACCCTTACCGAAATGGTCGGCATAGACTTGTGTAAATTCTGCACCGAAATAAAGAATGATGGAAGAATAATACACCCATACCAGAATTACTACCAGCGAGGCAGCAGCTCCGTAACTCATTCCCAGGTTACTCATCCCGATGTATAATCCAATCATATACCTCCCCAGCATAAAAAGCAAGGCCGTAATAATTGCGCCAATCATCACATCCTTCCAACGGATGCTTGCATCGGGTAGTACTTTAAAAATGATTGCAAACAGTAAACTGATTACAAGAAAAGTAAGGCCATGATTTCCGATCAGTATAAGCTCGGTTGAAAAGCCGGGTAACCATACCGAAAGTTTCTGATTGAATGCCAGTATGATCCCGCTCAATGTCAGTGATACCAATAAAATAAAGCCCATACTGATGATTAAAGAGAAGGAGAGGAGACGGTTCAATAATACTTTCAGAAAACCGCGTTTCGGTTTGGGTTTTATACCCCATATAAAATTGATAGAGCTTTGAATTTCTGCAAATACTCCGGTAGCACCGATTAAGAGTGTTCCCAAACCAATTATACTGGCAATATAACTCTTGTTCCCCTGAGCACTAACATTCTTTATCATCTCCTGAATTTGCAGTGCTGCCTGTTCTCCAACCATCGTATTGATTTGTTCATAAATCTGCCCTTCAATAGCCTGCTTTCCCAAAAATATTCCACATAAGGAGATTATTACAATCAACATGGGCGAGATAGAGAATATTGTATAATATGCCAGCGAAGCACTCAATTTAAACCCCTTGTCTGTATCGAATTCGCCCCAGGCTTGCTGAATGACTTTAAGGAAGGTTCGTATGTATTCAGATACTGTCATAAATATTTTTTAAATAGATTGTAATACTTGCTGAATATGTTCTTTATTAAATGGTTTTCCGATAAAAGAATCGGCTCCTTTTTCAATAGCTTTTTCACGTTCCTGCATTCCGTCGAATGCGCTGATCATAATGATTTTTATTCCGGGTAACAGTTTTCGCAGATGCTCGATAAAATCAACCCCCAATCCATCGGGTAAATTATTATCTAAAAATACCAATGTAGGTTTCACTTTGCGTATAAGAATTTCTGCTTCCTTTAACGAATGTGCAACCGATACAATGTGTTTTTCCTGTTTTAGAATTCCGGCTAACAGAAAGCATATATCTTCTTCATCATCAATAATTGAAATGGTATACTTCGCTTTATTCATCATTATAGATGAAATTTAACGCAATTTTTAATAAAGAAGAAGAAAAATGTGTAATTTTTTCTACAAATCCTTCTTTAAGGTAAAAGAAAAGGTAGAACCCTGTCCTTTTTGACTTTCGATATTCAAAGAGGAATGGTTTTGCTTGAGGAAATGTTTACAGAAACCGATTCCCAGTCCCATCCCTTGTTCATTATTTGTACCTCTGGAACTTTCGACCTGGTCGGAATATAAAATTTCGTTGATTTTGCTTGCTTCCATACCGACACCATTATCTTTTACCGATACCCGGATATGCTTGTCATCCCTTTCTTCGATTGCTAAATGTATGGATCCACCGGTAGGGGTATATTTAATGGCGTTTTGTATCAGGTTCCGGATCACAATGCGTATCTGATCTTTATCTACATTTACCATACAGTTTTCTGCAAAACTATAATAGGTAAAATGAATAGATTTTTGCTGAATGATTTGTTCGAGTAGATTATATTCCTCTTGCCCTATTTCGGTAATATTGAAACGGGCAGGGTTGGTTTGCACACCCTTTAACTGCACATACGACCATTGTAAAAGCTGATCGAGCGTATGAGAGAGCTGTGTTGTTTGGCTCTTCAATCGTGAAATATATTTCTCAAATTCTTCCCTGCTGATTTCATGTTCTTCAAACAGCTCCAATAATGATTTAAAGCTTTGGATCGGACTGCGTAAATCGTGGCTGATAATAGAGAAGAGTTTGGTACGTATTAAATCGGTTTGTTCGAGAATCTTGGTTTTATTCTGAAGTTCAGTATTCTTATCCAGGATTAATTGTTGTTGAGCTTCATTTTCGGAGACAAAGAAATTCATCCCCGAGGCGAGAATGAAAAACAAAACGAAGATATCGAAATAATAATAGAAAGGGCTTTCATAAAGTAAGGGCTGTACTTTATCAAATGAAAATTGTAGTATCAGAAAAAGGGAAAGTGTAATGACAGAAAATAAGTAATGATGCTTTCTGTTGGTAAAAATGACAAACGCGAGTAAGAATACCCCAAAGTAAAAGTATTGTGTAAAGGCATGTTTGCCCGTAAATAATGCATTGACAAAGATATCGGCAGAGACAGTTATGTACAGCCAGGCTTTAGCGAGCGTAAACTTCTCCTTGAAATTTATAAATAGAGTAATGGACGTAGAAAATATAAATATGCTTTGAAAGGCAGCCATGAAGTAATTCTTTTCGATGAGAAAAGAAATTGTAAAAAGTATATGCAGGGCTACAACATATAAAGTAATAAGGTTTACAATACGTAACCTTCTACTTTCGAAATAAGAAAAACCGGGTCTTAATCCAATATTTAAAAATGTATTCAGTCGGGACATCTTTTCTTTTAGGTATAAATTCAGATTACTTCAGCAACTACAAATGTACTACCTCCGATTAAGATCAGATCCGAATCGTTTGCCTTTGTTTTAGCAGCGTTTAAAGCATCTTTCACACTTTCATAAGCTTGTCCATGTAAATTAAACATTCCTGCTTTATTTTGCAATTCATGTGCATCCATTGCCCGGGGAATCTGAGCTTTACAAAAATAGTAACAGGCATCTTCGGGTAAAAGAGTAAGAATTTTTGAAACATCCTTATCGCTGACAAGTCCAAATACCCAATGAAGTTTTTGGTATGAAGTGTTTGATAATTGATTCAGCACTTCTGTAATTCCCGCTTCGTTATGTCCCGTGTCGCAAACAATTAATGGTTTGTCTGATAATTTATGCCAACGCCCGCTGAAACCGGTATTTTGTTTGGTTTTACTTAATCCATTGTGTATATGATCATCAGAGATGGAATAGTTTAAGCTGCGTAATTGATACACACATTCCAGAATTCCTTTACTGTTTTTCTCCTGGTAACTTCCCGACAGGTCGAGTGATAAGTGAAAGGTATTATTTGATGGCAGATGGGTAAGTGTCAGATTTAACTCCTCGTTACTTTGATAATTTTTTTCACTCATCCACACCCGGTCTGCAAAACTAACAGGGGAATGCTTTTCAGCCGACTTTTGAATGAATATATCTTGTGTTTCCGGTTGCGATTCACTAATTATTACCGGAACTTTTTCTTTAATAATGCCGGCTTTTTCTCCGGCAATTTTTTCCAGGCTATCGCCTAAGAACTGCATATGATCAAAACCAATATTTGTGATCAAAGAAAGTAAGGGAGTAATAATATTCGTAGAATCAAGTCTTCCGCCCATACCTACTTCAACAATTGCAATATCTATTTGTTCATGGGCAAAATGATTGAATGCAAGGGCGACGGTCATCTCAAAAAATGAAGGCTGTATTTCTTCAAATACTGTACGATTATTATGAACAAATTCAATTACTTTTTCTTCCGGAATCATTTGCCCATTTATCCGAATACGTTCCCGAAAATCTTTTAAATGGGGGGAAGTGTATAATCCGGTTTTGTAACCGGCTTCCTGCAAAATAGAAGCTAACATATTGGAAGAAGAGCCTTTTCCATTAGTTCCTGCAATATGTACACTTTTAAATTTCAGATGCGGATTCCCCAGGTATCTGCATAGCTGCAGCGTGTTTGTTAAGGAAGGCTTATAGGCATCGGCACCGATGCGGTGAAACATGGGTAGCTGACTGTATAAATAGCCGAGTGCTTCTTGGTACTTCATGGTAAGGGATGCCTCAAATATACATACGGAAGGATTTTGCTGATTTTTTATTTGAGCGTAAAGTTGAAGGTAATCGACCCTGCCTGAATATCGGGTCCTTCTATAATGGCATTTACTTTACTTCCCAATACAGCTTTTTCACATTTGGACCACAAAGCAGCATTTGAAATGGTTGTTCCGCGTCCGCCGGCACGTGCAGTTACGATAGTTCCTGTCTTATCAACGGTAATATCCACAGTAATCTTTCCGGCTGTTTGTCCATCGTCTTGTATTTTGGGTAGGCTAACAAATTTTCTTCCTGACAAATTTAGTGCAATGCCACCTCCGGATCCACTACCACCTGTATAATTTGTACTGGCAGGGTCGCCATCCGGACGACCTTGATTCCCCGGAGTATTTCCGGTACCATCGCCTCCTCCCGTCCCCGAATTTCTATTCCCTTTAAAGATAGCACGCTGATCTACGCTGGGTGGTTTTTCTGCTGGACTTTCTGTTGAAGTTGAACCCGAGGTGTTTTGCGAAGAAGTTCGATCGTTTACTTCCGGAGCATCTTCCATATCTTGAGTAAGTACATCTTGTTCGGCATTGGAACTGGTTGCATTTGCCGAAGAGTTAGGACGGTTCGGATCTTCGATAGGTACGGTACTGATGACAGGTCCGATAGCCGGTTCATCCATACTCGTATAATCAACGCCCATTCCTTCATCGGAAGTTCCGTAATTGATAACAATACCTCCGGTTTCAATTTCTTCTACCGGAATTTCTACACGAATGAAAAAGAAATAACATCCCAACAATAGCAAAGTATGAATTGCTAAGGAGCTGAACAGTGCCTTTCCCGAATGTTTTTCTTCTTTATACATGTTTGAGCCTTTCAGGTTATTTGGGATCGGTAGCCAATACCAATTTCACTTTAAGCTTGTTTGAGATATCCATTACATTTACGATATCCTGAATTTGTACAGTCCTGTCAACATACAAAATAGCAGTCAATTCATCGGTGCCATCCAAATAACTTCTCAATACAGGTTCTATCTGGTCGGCACTTACTGCTTGCTTTTCGACATAATACTGTAAGTCTTTGGTAATTGAAACACTGATAGTCTTTTTTGCTACAGCTTGCCCGCTGCTTGCTTTAGGCAATAATAGCTTAATAACATTGGGGTTAACAACGGTAGAAGCAATCAAAAAGAATAACATCAGGAAGAACATGATGTCATTCATCGAAGAAGTATTTACTTCCGCCGCGATCTTATGTCGTCTGCGTAGATTCATTATTTACTAGGTTCTTCTAACAGGTCAATAAAATCAATCGATTCTGTTTCCAGTTTCAAAATAATTTTGTCAACCATCAGATTTAATATATGATAAGCGATATATGCTAAAATACCTACAATCAGTCCGGCTGCCGATGTAATCATTTTTTCGTACAATCCACCTGCAATAATTCCCATACTGATATTGTCGGATAAAGAGATGTTATAAAATATTTTGATAACTCCCGATATGGTTCCGACGAATCCCATCATCGGTGCAATACCTGCAATAATTCCCAATATACTGATATTCTTTTCGAGTTTCGCTACTTCCAGTTTACCCACATTCTCAATTGCCCCTTCAATTTCTTTAATCGGTTTACCGATACGCAATAATCCTTTCTGCAACATACGAGCAATAGGAGCATTGGTTTGTTTACAAATAGCTACTGCCGATTGTAAGTTTCCCTGTTTAATTAATTCGCGTACCTGAGTCATCAAGGCATGTTCATCTTTAGAAGCTTTACGTAGGGTAAAATAACGCTCAAAGAAAATATAAAATCCCACAACCGATAATAAGGCGATTGGAATCATGATCCACCCTCCTTTCATAAGCAGTTGCAATAAATTTAATTGTTCGGGATTTGCTTGTACGGCTTGAGGTATTGCATTGACTACCCGGTTGATTGTATCTGTTCCGATAGTCTCAGTAATTTGTAATAGAATCATATTTGCTTATCGCGTTAGGTTAAAGGGTTAAAATCCAACTGTCTTTGATAATACGTCTCGCTTCCGAAAGGCCTTGTACAGCTTCTTCTTTGTTTGAATAATTTCCGATAATTACTTTAAAAGTTTTAGTTCCTGCACTTTTTTCTAACGACGCGTTTACGCCTTTATTTTTTAATTCCAGAATATAGTTTCGTGCATTGTTTTCATTTCTGAAAACGCCGGCAACCAATAAATAGTGTTTTTCTTCCGTAATGATTTTGTCTTCGAAAGATGCGCTTGTACTACCCTGAGGAATAGAATGGGAGTGTATGCTGCCGATAAATACGGTATCCATATTTTCAGCAGGGGTTTCCTTTACACCCGGAATTGCAGGGTAGGGAAGTTGTTTGCTGTATTTATCTGCACTTATAAAGGGGATGAGAGAGGTTTCATTAGAATAGGAGGTTACACTTTCATTCATCTGCATTTCACGATCCGTCAATATGCTGAACCCTAATAAAATAACAATAGCAGCTGCCGATATTCCTGAAACCCATTGAGAGGTTTTACTGTAAACATTACCCGCTTTTTTAGTAGTCTTCATTTTCAATATGCGGGCATCTCTGCGAACAGGAATCAACTGCATCATATTCAGCCCGTACGAATCCAGGCTGTAATGCTCCAGTTGGTCGGGTTTAAATTCTATGCTTCCATTAGGCCTTTGACGAAATTCTCCAATCCCTGTAAGGAAATAGTGCTGATGCTGAAGAATATGTGCTTGTATGTCGCGAACGGCTTGCTGAACTTTCTGAATAGCCCCGGCATAGGAAGTACTTTCCTTGCCGGCTACGAAGCTGTATAATAATCCGTCGTTCTGATTTAAATTAATATTAAAAGCCAGTGTACGTTCGGGCGGGCTGATCAGCTGTTTCGTGCCGGATATACGTGCCGAACCCGGATTGCTGATAAAGCCGCCGAACCCCGGAATAATCACGCAATCAAAGTGCATGAGCAATTCTAAAATATATCTTGATAAGTCCATCTTGCCTGAATCGTACCCAAAAATAAGATAAATTACTTAAAAACTGAAAGTTGCTCCCGCTAAAGCATTAAAGCCATACCCGGGATAGTATAAATAGCGCTCTCTTTTGTATCCGGTAATATTATTGAATTTAGCAAATACCGAAATAATCTTAGAGTAACGATAGTCAATCCCGATATTCAAATCCAGTCCGCCGGGGAGTTCCCGCATAATCATATTGGGAAAATAAACAGCCCCTTTCATTTTCGAGTATGCATGTGCTTCGGCAGATAAGAGGAATTTATTTCCAATGTTATAGTCGGCGGTAATCGAAACATTCAACATCGGACGATACCAGGCTTCGCGAAGTGTATCGGTTGTATATTTGTTCACACTCAGTCTTCCGTTTAAACGGAGCTTATCGTTTTGCTGATGGGTTAATTCGGCACTCATACGAATGGTCGTGCTGTTATTGCCGTCGTAGATCAGTTTATATTTCCGAATGTCGGCGGTGTCGTTGGTATAATAGGCCTCTTTACCCATATTTATATGTGAGACGGATAAACGGTAAGCGGTTTTATTACTGATACTTCCACGAATACCGGCAAAGAGATGTAATTTCTCGTTGGTATTAAGAATGACCTGATTCTGAGATAAGAAAGGGTTTTCCTGATAGAAAGAACGGAAACTGTTTTTTTGCATTTTCCCGTTCATCCCTCCATATACCAATAAAGCATTTTCGATCAACGAATATTCTGCATGAATGTTTGGATAAACATGGAAGAGATTCCGGTCGCCAAACTCGGCATAGGTATTCAAGCCCAAGGTAAAGAGAAGTTTGTCTTCCTGTAATACAATGGATGGATTGAAACTAAAGATATTATTTACCGATCCGGATGAGTCCGAATGTTTAGCAAAATCGAGTCCGGTTTCGAGATGAACAAAGTCGTACTTCCCGGAAGCGCCAATAAACAAACGTTTTTCATTGGCATTGAAAGCATCGGAAACAGTATAAGCTTTTAATATTCCTTTGTAATTTACCTTTTCGGAGATTTGTTGAACGTTTTTATTAAACTCCGTTTGTAAATCGAAATAGTCGAATTGCTGACGAACTTCCCTGCGTGAATATTTAAAGAGGTCGTGATTGTATCCGTAAAAATGTGCTACATCGCGGTCATAATTTAGTTTCATGCTAAGCACATGATTGCGGTAGATACGTTTTCCGAAAAGCTCAACTTTGTTTTCCGAAAAATCCATATTCTTTATGCTTCCTACAGAAGCATTATGTTTCAAATGTATCCCTGCCTGAAATTCTCTCGAGCGGGTATTGGAAAAATACAATTCGCCTAAGCTGGTACGGTAATTTCCACCGCCTAATTTAATATAGGTTTTATAAAGCTTTGTAATGCTCTCGTTCTTCATTTTTTCAGTCTGAATAGGAGCAGGCTTTAACAAACTATCCAATTTATTCGGTTGAATATTATAGTTGAAAGGTTCTGATTTCAGAACTTCGGTTTTAATTTCCGGATTGGTATTGATCTTTGCAGCTTCAGCCAGAACAGGTTTATAAGGCCGAACCACATTCACCTGTTCCGATAGATTTCCCTGTGCGAACAAGGATCCGGAGTACATTGCCAGCATACAAAAACTTAAACTATATTTTAAATGAAGTGGCTTCATTGCGATGCTTATTTAGGTTGATCCAATAATTCTAATTTATGTTTAGCGGTAGGAACGATATCATCCTGTGCTTCATACCCGTCAATGATCGATTGTAAAGTACTCTTTGCCTGAAAATCGTTTCCAAGCTCGGAATAGGTGTCTGCCAATAAAATAAAGGCTTTGGCAACCCAGTATTCGTAAGAAGGTACCTGATTGCTTAGGTCGAAACAAGCTTGTTGCGCTTCCGAATAATTTCCTTTATTGAACAAAATTTCGGCACTCAGGTATTTTGCTTCGGCACCTACAACCGTTTTGGTATTTGCATAAACGGTGGTGAATTCGGTATAAGCTTCATCAATCTTTTCATCCGTTAATAATAATTTCCCTTTATAGAGATGAGCTAAATTAATATCTTCCGACGAAGCTCTTTCGTAAGCGATCACTTTATTGCAATAACGCATGGCTTCAATGCTATTTCCTGATGCCATATAGGATTTCATAGCTCCGGTAATGGCTTCTCCGTAGTTTTCCTTGTATTCGGCAACCTGTTCCAAACGGATATAATAATCGATGGCTTTGGAATAATTTTTCAGATCGAAGACGATACGTGCTGCAATTAACAGTGAACGCTCAAGATAAGTAGTTTTATTTTTGTTGATAAGGTATTCCAGGTCTTCCAAAGCTTTTTCAGGTTGATTGGATCTTAACAAACATTCCGAGCGATAGACCCGTGCCTCGGTAATGAAATTTCCGTTACCGAATTTATAAACATAGCTGTTGAAACCTGATAGGGCATTCTCACAATCGCCCATGAGGTAACGGTTATAGGCAGCCTGATACGAAATGGAATCCTGCGCCCCCGAACTTACCGAAGCGAATGGAAGGGTGCGGACATAAGCTAAATACTCTTCGGCATTCCCTGCATCAATATAAATATTTTTAATCGCCAATAAAGATTCTTTCGCTTCTTCCGATCCGGGATAATCGTTAATGATGGATTTGTACATTTGTAAAGCCCGGTCATCCTGAGCTTCGTTATAATAGATTAGCCCCAAACTTAATTTCGCTTTAGAGATATAACGACTGTTCGGATGTGTACGGATCAACTCATTAAAACTGTTTATCGCATCCACCAGATTTCCCATCACAAAATAACTGGTCCCGCTTTCATAATAAGCATCATCGGCATAGTTCGATTTCGGATAGTTGTTTAATAAACTTTTTAAAGTAATTATTTTATCGTTTTGTTTGTTCTGCAATCCTAAGATTATACCCTTTTGAAATAAGGCATAATCTGCCGAAGGGGATTGGTCGTTAATAATTTTATTGTAAGAATACAATGCCTTATCATAATCTTTAATCACAAAATACGAATCGGATAAACGTAAGGTAGCATCATTCACTTTTCGCGTATCGGGCCTGCCCGATTCCGCCTCTGCTTTTAAATAGGAGTCGAAGAAATAAACAGATGCTTTGTAATCTTCGTTCCCGAAATAAGCATAAGCAATGCTGTACAATGCCATTGGATAGATGTCCAGTTCCCTGAACGAAGCACTTTGTATGCTTTGCGTATAAAACTTAATTGCTTCCGAATAATTTTTCTGTTGATACAGGGCTTCGCCTTTCCAATGCCAGGCCAGGGCTTGTATGCCTTTATCGACCGGGTAACTGAGCGATTTATTGAACAAACTGATCGCCCGGTTAAAATCGCGGCTGTTTAATACTTCTATCCCATGGTAATAACATACTTTCTGATAAGCAAGATTCGCTGAATTTGTGCGGGTATCCAATCCCTCCAAAATGCGTATCGCATCTTTATAATTTCTTGTTGATAGAAGAGCATCTGCCAATAAAGATTTGGCTTCATCAATATTTTCGGATTTAGGATAATGTTTGATATACTCCTGAAAAGATTCAATGGCGGTCTGACTGTAATTCAGTTCCAGCGAAAGCTTTGCATAGTTATATATAGCAAGACGGCTTATTTCTTTGTCGAAATCGAGTTTCGATGCTTTCCAAAATGCATGCCTTGCTGCCTGCCGGTCGTTCATCTTCATAAAACAATCGGCTAAAGTGTACATCCCGTTTTGCGCATAGAAGGTTTGATCTTCGGAAACGACTTTGAAAATATCGACTGCTGTCGGGTAATCCCCCAAAACATAATAAGAGTATGCCAGTTCGTAATTCGATTGCGGATTTAACCGTGTAGCGGTTTTTATCTTATAGGCTTCATACAGCTTTGCCGATTCGGTATAATTATCTAAACGGAAATGTGCAGATGCCGTGACCAAATATATTTCATTCAGCTTTTTCACTTTAGGAATACTGATGGCTTCATCGGAATAAGCGATCAGTTCGCGGTATCTTCCGAGAAGATAGTAAATCTGTATAATGTAATAGGGAGTTACCTCTGCATAGTTTTTAGAAGCTTTTAAAAAGGTAAACTCATCCAAAGCTTTCGGATAGTTTTTCTGTTCGTAGAAGATTACACCCAGATAGTAGGCAGATGGATAGGCATATTTACTTTGCGTTTTTTTGATGCGGTCGAATACCGGGCTTGCCTTTTCGTAATTTTTTTTCTCGAAATGAGCATAAGCCATATTGAACTGATAAGTCATGCGATCCTTATCGCTTAATACCGCCGGGTCTGTTTTTTCGTACCATTTAATAGCATCATCGAAACGGCGCTGGCGATAATAGAAATTTCCGATTTCAAAATAGGCCGATTTCGAATTCGGGCTCTCAGGATATTTCGACACATAAGCGAGTAAAAGATTTTCGGCATTATCATTGAAAAGTTCCAGGGCGCATAAAGCCGAATAATATTCAGCATTGATACGTGTAAGGTTTAGCTCCTGATTACCTTTGTACAGTTCATGATCGTTGATATGTTTATGAACTTTATCGAATTGTTCCTGCGCGGCAACAAATTTTTCTTTGTCGTACAATTCTAAGCCTTCACGATACCATTTGTCTATATCGTAGAAAACAGCAGATCGCTGTGCCTGCGCATGAATGAAAAAAACAAAGATTGAAACAGTAAGGAATATCGTTTTCTTTAAAGACATTTTTTCTATTGAATAGGCGATGATTTGTAATTGTAGTATATAACTTCAAAGCTATACTTTTTCGTATAACATGAGGAATTTTTACCCCGTTAAATTTCAACAATGGTGTGTAATTTTTCGAAACTTAGCGATCCAGAATAAAATCGCCGTTTACATAATAGATAATTAATTTATCGGAGCGAGAAAGTAAACCCGGATTTATACCGGGCAAGCCTTCCGGAATCGAAGAATTTAAATTCTTGTAATAATCGACCCATGCCGGGTAAAAAGTTTTGGTTACAGGATCCTTATAAGTCATTGCCTGTAAATAAAACAGTTCTTCACCTGCCGATTTTTTAAAGATTTCATAAATCAGTTCCGAACAATACAAGGAATCATTATCGAGTATAAAACGATCGTCGTAGGGTACACCGATTAATAAATTGGCATGATCCAAAGCCATTTTTATGTACTGTTCATTCGATTCATTTAACCGGCCGATAATAACTTTCGGCTTCCCCTCAGCATTCAGCGAGCGAACTAAAAACGTATCGAGCAAGGTCCTTTTTACCTTAGAACCAATTGCTTCAATCACATAAAATTTTGTATCCTCTTTATCCCGGTCAATAATGCCTACATGCGAGAAGTCCATGCCTTTATAACCATCGGTAACAGCTTCTATGGCATCGCAAAGCGGACCGCAATCCAGGTCCTGGAAAATAATATCGCCCTTTTTAAAGCTGTTAAGTTGTGCTGAAACAGTTATGTAAGTTATTGATAATAAGATTATTATGGTAATTTTTTTCATGATTTTCAATGCCTCTAACTTACAAAAATATATTTAATAGCAAAAATAGAGACTTTTTAAATATATTTTTAGACTAATCTAAAAATAATATTATATTTGTCGAAAATATATTTAAAAAGATGAGGGTATTGAGTATTTTACTTTTAATTTTGAGTTCAATGGATGTTTATGCCCAAGGTATAACAATCAAAGGTTCGGTACTATCGGGTGGTGAAGCGGTGCCTTATGCTGCTGTAAAAATTATGGGACTGGGCCAGGGGAAAATTTGTGACGGAGAGGGAATGTTTAGTTTCACGAATATTAAACCGGGAAACTATACAGTCGAAACATCAGCTATCGGATACCTGAAATCATTGACGCAGATACAAGTCAGTACAACAAATGAGTATCTGAAAATTCATTTGAAAAAGGACCCTAAATTGGTTAACGAAGTAGTGATTACCGGAACCATGAAAGAGATGAGCCGTTCCGAAAGCCCGGTGCCCGTGGAGATCTATTCTTCAGCTTTCTTTCAAAAAAACCCCACACCGAGTTTATTCGATGCTTTACAAATTGTAAACGGAGTACGTCCGCAATTAAATTGTAATATCTGCAATACCGGCGATATACATATCAATGGAATGGAAGGCCCGTACACCGCTATCTTAATTGATGGAATGCCGATTGTAAGCAGTTTATCAAGTGTATATGGATTGAGTGGGATACCCAACAGTATGGTCGAGCGTATTGAAATTGTCAAAGGACCGGCATCTACTTTATACGGCTCGGAAGCAGTAGGAGGTTTGATTAACGTAATTACCAAAGATCCGTTAAAAGCACCTCGCCTGACGGTAGATCTGAGTACAGGAACCTATCAGGATTTGAACGTTGATGCTGCTGCGAAATGGAATCTGGGGAATAAATGGAATGCCTTGTTTAGTGCCAATTACTATCGTTTCGATAAAATATGGGATATCAATAAGGATAATTTTACTGATATCACTTTACAAGATCGGGTTTCCGTTTTTAATAAATGGGATGTTACGCGTAAAGAGGGTAGGGCTGCAAGCTTTGCATTAAGGTATGTTTATGAAGACCGCTGGGGAGGGGAATTGGATTGGACCCCCGAATTCAGAGGAGGGGACAGCATCTACGGAGAAAGTATTTACACCGAACGTATCGAATGGATAGGGAAGTATCAGTTACCAACCAAAGAGAAATTAACTTTGCAAACTTCCTGGAACTATCATTATCAGAATTCTTTTTACGGAACCACTTCTTACAATGCCTTGCAACGAATTTCTTTTGCACAACTGGTATATGATAAACGCATCAATATGCGAAACGATTTTCTAGCGGGACTGGCGATGCGTCATACTTTCTATGATGATAATACTCCGGGTACGGCGAGTGCAGATACAAATAATTTTATAAACAAACCCGAATCCGTTTATATGCCCGGGCTCTTTATACAAAACGAATACAGCATTAATGAATTTAATCGCTTGTTAGTAGCCGCACGTTTGGATTTACATTCGGAACATGGTCCGATTATTACACCCCGGTTGAATTATAAATGGAACGATGCGCAAAGCAAACACATAGTACGATTAAGTGCAGGAAGCGGATTCAGGGTAGTGAATCTATTTACCGAAGATCATGCTGCATTAACCGGTGCCAGGGAAGTAGAAATAAAATCAGATTTAAAGCCCGAACAATCCTGGAATATGAATCTGAACCTTCAGAAATTTATCTTCTTAAGGAAAGGATTTATCAGTACCGATCTGTCAGTCTTTTACACTTACTTTACAAACCGTATCAATGGAGATTTTGAAACCGATCCCGGAAAAATTATTTACGATAATTTGAATGGTTATGCGGTATCTAAAGGAGTATCGCTGAATGTTGACTGGAATTTTGAAATACCTTTGAAGGTAAGTGCAGGGATAACACTGATGGATGTCTATCAGCAAAACAAAGATTCCCTGGGTAATTACAAACGTATGGAGCAATTGTACGCTTCCGACTTTTCCGGAAATTTTATCATTACCTATCGTCTCGAGAAAGCAAAAATAAGTATCGACTATACGGGAAATGTTTACGGCCCGATGCCTTTACCGGTAGTCCCCAATGATTTTCGTCCTGCCTATTCGAAATTATACAGCATTCAAAATATTCAGATCACCCGGAAATTTAAGTTCGGGATGGAGTTGTACACGGGAATCAAAAATATTTTAAACTTTATCCCCGATAACCCGATTTTACGACCTTTCGACCCTTTTGATAAAACGGTACATATTGATAATCCGAATGGATATATGTTTGATCCGGGATATATGTACGCGCCTATACAAGGTATCCGTGGATTTGTCGGGCTACGTTATGTATTACATTAAAGGAGTTTGTAAATCGAGTGGATACGTTCCGCCTTTACCGTATTTAATATAGGCGAACGGTGCATTTTGTAAGGTGCGGAAAGGCATATCGGTATTGATGAATTGCGTTACAATCGCAAAAGGGTTTTCTAAGATATGAACCTGAATATATCCGTTGGGAGCGCCGAATTTTGCATTGGTTACTGAGCCTGCATTTAAAATAAGTGGTCCCTGGTCTCCACGCTCTTTTATTTCACGACGTTCGAAATAATGAGTAGTTCCCGATAAGATCAAATCGCATTTATCGTAAACAATTTTTTTCTGCTCATCACTTAAATAATCAATCCAAAAGCCATAACGGGAATGAGCGCCGGTAATGATAATATCTTTCGGGCCTTTTTTAATACTCTTAACAGTGTTTACCAAGTAATTTCTGCTGTCTTTAGGAAAACCGATTTCCGGGTCGGCAGGTTCATCGGGATAATGCAAAGCGATCAGGTGAATAGTATATCCGTTTGCTTCAATCTTTGCATAGTATTCGCAATCGTTCGGGCGTATATCGAGGTTTTCTCTCTTGCTCATATTGGTAGCCTTAAAGAGTTTGCCACCTTTGCCCCAATCGGCCTGACTATTTCCAAAATAATCGTTCTCCGCATCACCTACGATCGGGTAGAAGTTCTTATTCCACCACTCATCACGTATCAGATAAGAAACGAAATCGTTATCGTCGTTTTTTCTTACATGGTCGCCTAAGCCGACTACAAACTTATCACCGCTTTCTGCTACCCATTTGCTCATGCGTGCCATGCGGATATCTTCCAAAGGATCTAAACCCTGATTATCGCTAATAATAGAAAATGAAAATGAAGCGCTTCGATCCAAATGATCGATACTGGCTACAGAAGGTAATATAACGGATTGGGTTTTTACGTTGCGTTCGAAGCTGCAAAGAAAAATTAAGGTAAATGATAAAATAAAAACAGCAATTGATCGCATATCGCTCCGTGTTATAGATAGATCTGAATTCGATGTTCAAACCTTGATATCTTCCTTGTACGGGGCTTGCTTTCAGAAAGTTGCAGGAAACACTCAAATTATTGTAAAATGTTGATTATCAATGAGAAAATTTTATTAAAGATGTTTTTGTTTTGATTAACAGGGTTTTAAGACTTAATCAAATGACCTATATAAAAGAATAATTTTGGGAGGGAGATTTTACGGACAGCACCCGGATCGTTTACTTTTTGAAACGAAAATTCATTTTTCATACAAGAGTATATTAAAACTTAAGGGGGCTTCCGACTCTATGCGGCTTTCAAAATATGATGGAAAAGGAAGGGATCAAATCAAAAATTTTGCTGATTATTTCATTTGCTAAGGAATGTTCATTGGTTGCTGTTAACAGCAACCAATGAATTAATGGTTAAATAAACAAAAGATTCGATAAGGGTTTATATCCTTAATATCTTTACGATCTAAAGTTTATAAGATCAGCTCTTACCGGGCAGCCAGCGTTTCGGTAACTTCTCCGCATTTCATCATACGATCTCCGAAGTAAGGGTTGCGGATTGCTTCTTCGTTCGAAAGCCAATAACCTCCGTTATCATCGTTTGCCATCGGACAAAAAGCAACGTATACTTGTCCCTCACTTAAAGCCTGTTCTTTTACCGCTGCAATCATTTCATTGCTTAATTCAGTAAAAGCTATGCGCTGTTCTTCGAGATCATCCGTAGCAGCTACTGCCTCTGTATGCGATCTTAATGGAGCGCTAAGTGTGCTTTCATTAAGCAGGGTAAGCAGAGTATCAGCACATGCCCGGGTTTGGACGGCATCGGAACTGACAAGGGCATCTTTTAAAGAAAGGTAGTTTGTATAAATTGCCTGGAACGTACTGTCGGCAAAAACAGGAGCGGTATGTGCTTCGCTTGTGGTTGCTTTCTTGGCATCGCTCGAACAGGAGCCGAATGTCAGGCTAAGAGCAATAAGGATAGATCCTGCAAATTTTAAATTTTTCATGGGATGGTTATTATTTAATGAACAGATTGTTTGTAAACATGAAGGTACGATTATTTTAAGATATACAAATTCTAAGCTTAGGAGTCTGTGGGTTTATAGGTTTTTTTAAAGTAAACTCTTTTGAAGATAAGTCGTTTTCACAAATTTAACTTGAATGTATTGAGTAGCATTGTTTAGGCTTAGGGGAGTGTTATATAACCATCCTCTCACAATTTTATACTTTCTAAACTTTTTAGTATCTGGATCTTTTCACTCTTTAAAAGCAGGTAGTAGCCCAGAAATACAACTGCAACATGAAGAAGTAAGCCAGGTATTTGATGAAGTATATCCACTTTATCAGCGACCGAAGGAGTGGTTCGATGAATAGTATGAACTCCCACCATTACATTTATACAGAAATGCAACATTACACATAGATACAGAATGCGGGTATAAGCGAATATACCCGCGAAAAGTATTCCTCCACAGGTAGCATATAAGAACAAACCGTTAAGTGCTGCCAGGTTCGGATTCGATAAAAAATTTATATAGTGCATCATTCCGAAAAGTATCGCGGAATACAATCCCCCTTTTATAACCGAGCGTTTTTCTCTGGCAATTAATGGAAATACAATACCCCGAAAGGTAAATTCTTCAATAAATGCTACGAGTATCATTTTTAAAATAAATAACGAAGCAAGCAAAGGAGCATCGACAGTAAAGCAATATATGCTTAAAATAACACTAAGGGTTAAAAAGGATAAGGTAATTACTTTAAATTCGGAATGAGCAGGTGAGGAGTAAATCCTGAATAACCGGTATCTTCTGATGATATGTATTAAAAGAAAGAGAATAAGTGTCCGGACAGAGATGGATGCGATAAGCGTCGGGACCACTTTATTTTTAAAGCCCAATGCGTTACTTGCCAGTTGTGCGGAAATTAACAATACCGCTATTGAGCACATTAACAACACTATAAATTGGATAGTATTTTTCATGAATCAAATATAAAAAAAGTGGGGTATTTTTTACCCCACTACTTTTTACCATCCGAAGGTTATATCAGTACAAGCATAGATTTCTATACACCATACACCCAAATTAATACTCCATGGAGGACAGTAATAGGTCCTTATCTTACATGTAATTTCAATAATGCTGGAAGGAGTAGTATCGTGGTATGGATATGATGCTAAATAAGCCATAAGGTCATCATCGTGTTCAAATTTTTCATCAACCACAGCTGTTTGCGAAATTGATGTGATTAACTCCGAAGGATTATATGCGCGCTCATCATCATGCTCATATACATTTGCAGACGTAAAGATTCCATCTCCACCGGTTTCGTCGTATCCTTCCCCTAAATCGTTAAATTCTTCTTCATGAAAAACCATATAACCCTGATTGAATTCGGATGTTTCATTAAAATCTTTTGTAACAATTTCTCGTACATATTCTGAACTGTTTATACTACGTATTCGTGCATCTATGAATGCAACATGCTCATAAAGATACATTGTATCATCTTCGGATGGGGCAGGGTCTGTATATGCCGGTTCAGGTTCTGTATTTAATATCCCGATAGGATTATCATATTCCTTTTGGCATCCTGCATTTAAAAATGAGATCAGTAAAGCTGATCCGATTAGTGGTAATAATAATGCTTTCTTTTTCATAATACTGGTTTTTTGGTTAATAAATGGATTTTTTAGTTTGTGTTCGGCTTAATTAAATGTTACTGCATGGGTTATACCTCCTTTCATTTAATAATGGTGTATTCTAAATAATACGATATGGCAACTTATCCTGCTAAGGCACCGAATTGGTAATCATATAGCTCTTGTAAGCCACATTAGCGCCCAAGCATCCACCCCTGTTTTCGTAAATGTTTAAATACTGATTTCTTATAGTTTGAATTTAGTCCAGAATCAAAGGTGAAAAAGAAAATTGAAAGTAATCATATATGGTTACAAAATATTTTTTAAATGCAGTTTCTTAGGGTATAGCAGGATATACCCTAAACACGCATGGTTACTACGAAAAAGAAGCTGACGGAAAAAGAAGAATTTCTAAGGAGATTCGGCTTGCATATTCGTGCTTTACGAAAGCAAAAGGGGCTTTCGGGGGTAGAGCTTGCTAATTTGTGTGAAATACCCAAAAGTAATATTTCAAGAATTGAGAAAGGAAAGACCAATCCTACAATTTACTTTCTAAAAAAACTTGCTGAGGGCTTGGAAATAGAGTTGGAGGATATATTAAAGGGGTTTGAGTAAAGAATTGGAATTGCACATATAAGAACAAGTTATAGGGCATTTTAAGAACAGACGATTATAAATACACCAGAACACTACATTGACAAGTAAAACTGACAACAGACAATGAATTACACCGAAATCATAAATGGACTTTCGGGAAAATGACGGCCAAAATGTTTCTGAGCAATTGGCTTGCTCACGATTATCTGCACATCAGACAAATAACAAAACTAAAATATGACTACCTGAAACAACTGACAAATGAAGACCTGAATTATGCGGGCAATTGGTAAAAGAATAAAACGACAATAAACAAATGACAATTGTAGAACTAAAAAAATAAATTATGGCTAACGAATTAATATCTGCTATTCTTCAAATATTCTTATTTACGTCAATACCATTTTTTGTTTACTTAATTAAAACCAAGTCAACAAAGGGTTTCTTGAATTATATTGGATTGAAAAAATCTACAAGGAAAGCGAATTTACTCGCCCTTTTAGTCATGATATTGATTGTCGCGCCACTTTTAATACTTGTTTTTACTAATGAGGAATTTAAAGAAATTATGACAAATCCTAAAAGTGTAACCGGTAAGATTAAGCAAATGGGGATAGGGATTGAGGCAATTATAACTATTTTGATTGCTGCAATACTCAAAACATCTCTTTCAGAAGAAATATTTTTCAGAGGATTTTTAGCAAAACGCTTAATAGCAATAACAAACTTTCAAATAGGAAATATTATTCAAGCAGTTATTTTTGGAATTATCCACACTTTGCTTTTTATGTCAGTAACTGAAAATATATTGTTTCTTGTTATGATCTTTGTGTTTCCAACGGTGGGAGCATATCTTAAAACATACATTAATGAAAGATTAGGGAATGGTAGCATTATACCAAGTTGGATTGCTCACGGAACGGCAAATTTGGTTTCCTATAGCTTTATTTTATTTATAGGATGACCGAACGACAGAAAGAAAAACGTCCTATAACAGCGGTTTGGCGCAAGCAGGAGCGAGGTGCTTTGAAGGTTTTTACTTACTTTGGTCGTAGGTGGGAGAGTCTTTCGCTAACTTTCAGAAAAAATATCCCGGCAGGCAATTACTGCACAACCGACAACATAAGCCAACAGATACCAGCTTAAGCTCAATGAAGCCGATGAATATTATGCTGCCATAAATGTTAATGCTAAATCTGGACTTACATTTAATACAGACAAAAAATGAAAATAATATTGACAATAGGAATAGGTAGTTTTATCGGTGGCGTTTTCCGCTATCTGCTTTCACAATTTATACAGGCAAAATTTGTTTCATCTTTTCCGTTTGGAACATTAGGCGTAAATATAATCGGCTGCTTTTTTATCGGACTGGTTTTCGGTTTGGCAGACAAAGGAAACCTGACAAACGAGTGGCGACTTTTCCTTGCGACCGGACTAATCGGAGGATTTACAACTTTTTCCGCATTTTCAGGCGAAACAGTTACATTACTTCGTGACGGACAGCTTTGGTATGCTTCTGCTTACATTACTGCAAGCGTTTTAATCGGATTACTTGCAACTTTTATTGGCATTTCAATTGTAAAATTATTCTGATCTGCAAAACCGGCACGGAAGAAAAAACACTGCTGGTAACGATCTCACAGACAACGTTAAAACATACGTTATGAAAACAACTCCCGGACACAATGAGCGGATTGCAAAAATGACATTTACATCTGTGTATCCGCATTATATTACTAAGGTTGAGAGCAAAGGCAGGACAATAGGAGAATTACATCAGGTAATAGAATGGCTGACAGGATTCGACAACAAAAAGCTGCAAGAACTTATCGACGAGAAAGTAACTTTTGAAACATTTTTTAAGAGGGCAAAACTGAACCCCAATGCACAACTGATAACAGGAGTAATTTGCGGTTATCGGATAGAAGAAATTGAAAATCCGTTAACAAGGCAAGCAAGGTATTTAGACAAGTTGGTGGACGAATTGGCGAAAGGCAAAAAGATGGAAAAAATTTTAAGACAGTAATCAAAATCGGAATTATGGCAAAGACCAAGACAGCTTACACAGGGATAGACGTAATGGATTTTGTAAACTCATACGTTGACAACGAACAAAAGAAAGCCGACAGTTTTCGCTTGATAGAACTAATGCAGGAATGGTCTGGCTGTGAACCCAAAATGTGGGGACCGACCATTATCGGGTTCGGTAACTATCATTACAAATATGCAAGCGGACACGAAGGAGATGCACCAATTCTGGGATTTTCTCCAAGAAAAGCAGCGTTTTCGCTCTACGTTTTTTCTGCGACAGAACGAAGCGAAAAGCTTTTAGCCGACCTTGGTAAATTTAAAATGAGCAAAGCCTGCATCTATGTTAAAAAACTTTCCGACATCAACATTTCGACCTTACAAGAACTCTGCATAGAATCAATTAAATACATTAACGAGCATTACGAATGTTCTTGCAGAATAAAATAACGGACACACTGACGAAAGATAGTGGTATAAATTCCCGCCTGCGCCAAGCCACAAACCGTTACTGGTAAACCCAATCAGGCATATTTACAAATAGAATCAAAAAGCCGGCTAATTAGTCGGCTTTTGCACTTTCTTTCATAACATTTCTCTTGGTGGAGCCGGAGGGATTCGAACCCTCGTCCAAACATGGGATCTGTGTTGCTTTCTACATGCTTAGTTTATACTTGGTTTTCGTCCTGCAGCCGGCCATAAACTGCCTACTTCAGGCTTAGCTCTTTGTTTTCGGACATCCTACAGAGCAGGGGATAGCCTATCCCGACTTTTATGGTGCCTCGGTGTCGGACGCGGTCGTTCAGCGCTTCCGGGAGACATCTCGCTTCCCGATCTGATCGGAAAAAGGTATTATAACATCCTGTTATAATTACGCAGCAAGAGCGTAGTTATTTTCGCCATTTATGGTTTGAAGGATTTCTTTAGAGGGCAACCCTACACCGCCCTGCATGCTTACAACCAAACCTACCATCCTGTCAATTCCGGTCGGCCCCTTGTATTATAATCGAAGATACATTTTTGTATCTGCTTTTAATTCATTTGTTTTTTATAGATTTCCAACCCTTTTTCCAAACAGGTCATCGCATTGTTTAAATCTTCTTTGTTTAAAACGTATGCGATACGTACTTCATTTTTCCCGGCTCCGGGTGTGGAATAGAATCCGGTTGCCGGTGCCATCATTACCGTTTGCCCTTCAAACGAAAAATCTTCCAGCATCCATTGACAGAATTTGTCGGCATCGTCAATTGGTAAACGGACAACAGCATAAAAAGCACCTCCTGGATTCGGACAGAATACGCCTTCCATTTTATTCAATGCGTTTACGACAATTTCCCTGCGCTCGGTATATTCCTTGATCACTTTGTCGAAATACGATTGTGGCGTATCAATTGCTGCTTCAGCTGCTATTTGTGCTACGGCAGGAGGTGACAAGCGAGCTTGCGCAAACCGCAGGGCGGCATTCAATACCTCTTTGTTTCGCGTCACTATAGCTCCGATACGTGCTCCACAAGCGCTGTATCGTTTCGATACGGTATCCAATACGATCACATGCTCATCCAATCCCTCCAAATGCATCGGTGAAACGAATTCTTTCCCATCATAACAGAATTCACGATAGGCTTCATCTGAAAAGATAAATAAATCGTATTTCAGGGCCAGCGTTTTTAATTCCTCCAATTCGCTGCGGGAATACAAATACCCGGTAGGATTATTAGGATTACAGATCATGATCGCTTTTGTTTTCGGTCCGATTAATTTTTCGAACTCGGAAACAGGAGGTAAGGCAAATCCGGTTTCTATACTGGATACAATCGGTTTCACAATAACATCAGCCATACAGGTAAAGCCATTGTAATTGGCGTAAAAAGGTTCGGGGATAATTACTTCATCTCCGGGATTTAAACACGCATTTACCGCAATGGTAATCGCTTCGGAACCTCCGGTAGTAACGATAATGTTCGAAGCGGTAATTCCCTTAAACCCGACTTTTCGATAATAACCCGCCAGTTTTTCGCGATAGGACGGGACCCCTTCCGAATGGGTATATTCCCATACTTTGAATTTAATGGAACGAATCGCATTCAGCATCCCTTCGGGAGTTTCAATGTCGGGCTGGCCAATGTTCAAGTGGTATATCTTTTTGCCGTCTTTCTTGGCTTTGTCGGCAAAAGGTACAAGTTTGCGTATGGGAGATGCCGGCATTGCGACTCCTTTGTGTGAAATTTTTGGCATAGGTTTAAAATAAAAATGTCCCCTCACAATTGAGCGGGGGGACAAAAGTCTTAAAAATTATCTGTTTTTAAAAGTTTATTATGCTTAGTTTTTGGGCCCAGTATTTTCTTTTTTCACAGGAGCAGCACTTTGCTCAACAGCAGCAGCTTCAACATTTCCTTTAATAAATAATACTTTAGATGCTGTTTTTGAATTCGAAGTGATAGTGATTGCTTTGTTGAATGCTCCCGGACGGCCTTTAGAGTTGTAAATAGCTGTAATTTCTCCCGACTCTCCCGGTTTTACAGGCTCTTTCGTCCATTTCGGAGTTGTACAACCGCAAGATGCACTTACATTACTTATTACCAAAGGTTCTTTACCCGTATTCGTAAATTTGAATACATATTCTGCCTGAACACCTTCTTTGATGCTCCCGAAATCATGCACTTCTTTTTCAAACTTGAATTCAGCCTGATTTGGATTTTCTACTTTTGCAGCTGTTTGGGCAAATGAAAATGTTGCTAATGCAGCAACTGCAACGAATGATAAAACGAGTTTTTTCATAATTTGTATTTAATTGTTTATGGCCTGATTAAAAATTTTTCGGCATTTGTTATTTCATAATGTTAAAATTAACAAAAATTATTCCATTATTGATTTATTTAGTTGTGTTTAACAGTAACTTTTCCCGATACACTTCTTTATCTATCTCTAATTCAATGAAATATATACCCGATTTTTGATCTTTTAAATCTAATGATACCAAATCTTCGGAATTGTTTATTCTCTTTTCTGTCAGTACAAGTCTGCCAATTGCATCATAAATGCGCATTTGGATTGTACGATTTAAGAACGATGAAACATCAATAATTGTTTTACCGGTACTTGGATTGGGGTAAACAGAAATATGTTTTGCTAATGCTGTAGAAACACTTGCTTTAGGATTGGTGCTGAACTGGTGGGCAATCATCGAGCCGAAATCGGCGGGAAACCCTCTTAAGTTTGTGCCATCCATTCTCTTGAATCGAACATATCCGCTACCATCATTATTTGCAAAAAAGGAAAGTCCGTCTTTTGCCGAATCATAAAAATAAAACTGATAACATGCCAGGGGTAGATTTACGGTATCGCGATAGATAGTGTTTCCGTCCATCTCTCCCCGGTTGTATAACAGGTTTCCATTCATATCGAGCAGTTCCCAATAGTTTTGTGGACCGGCATTGTTCGTTCGGACTTCCACATAAAATGTTTCGGGATAAACAAAAGAGTTAACGAAAGTAGAAACGGCGTGATTGTTTGAAAGATCCTGATCGTTTGCTGCAAGAATATTTACTTCGAACTTGTTCGGGTTTCCTGTAAGCTCCAGATCCTCCAATTCTATTTCAGCAGTACCTCCGGAGGGAATTACACCGGGCCAGGTTGTAGTCTTTTTTGTTTTTCCTGATTCTCCATATTCTATATCGACCCCCTGTACTGCATCAGTTCCATTATTCTTAACCCGAATAAGCCCTTTGCCACATACAGGATTGATACGGTTGAACGACCATTCGTTGCTGGGAGCCATAATCTTCAGTAATTCGATATCGTGATTAATCTGTGGCTCTTCAAAATAAATAAGTTGTGCCGCAACATAATATCCACAGTTGTTATTTCCAACATTCGTAAAGGGAGTCATGTTGATATCGAATGAATGTGTTTGACCCGGTGTTAAAAAAGGTGTTAAATCATTAATCATGGGGCGCACCATTTCTCCCGGGCACCAGTTAGCACGGTCGTACAGCCAGGTTCCGGGCTGAGGGAACATGGGGTTCATTCCGCAGTCATCTTTCCATATCTGATTACTATAGGCTTGACTACTATCGATAAATACAAAATTATTTTTGATACAAAACTCTGCGCAGTTTTGATTGCCTCCGAAACCATGTCCGGTTTGGATGATTCTTAAATCAACTCCTTTTGCTGCAGAATCGACGTAGATGTTTTTAGGTACTAAGTAATTTTCAATAGAATTGACCGGATCTCCGTAAGGGAAAAATCCGCTGTAGAGTTGTTCTACTTTGTATGCCTTACGAACGGGTGTCCCTTTAATCATTTCAAAGTCGAGCGTAACTGTAAATCCGTCCGACCATCCGTCATACAATACACGTATTTCTGTGGAGTCGTTAAAGAGCGAACGGTAATCGGTAACATCCATTTCCCAGGTGCGGGAGAAAGTACCTGTTAAATTTCCCGAATAAGGTGTAATGTATCTGGCGATCTCAATATCTTCGATAACAGGATTGAATAATGTGTCGGTCCAATATCTTATATAATAAGTTGTATCGGAAGGGACAAAAACAGAATCAACTATTTGTCCGCTATGTGCCGTATAATAATACTTGAAATAGCCGGCTGCATAAAATTCTATCGAGTCGCTTGCTGTGCTTGGGTGTAAGCTATCCGAATAAAAAATAATTTTTTGCAAGGGATTCAAATTGCTGTCGGTTTGATGTGTGTTTGAATTATAGAAGGTGGTATAGGTTGGATTAATTGAAACAGAAACACTATCCAAAACAATATTATTTACCATAAAGTTGGGATAATATTGGACGAGCGTGTCTGTTTCATTTGTTGGTCGGCGTACAAAGACGCGGGTAGTATAATCCCAGTCGCTGCACCCTGCCGAAGGGCAACCCAACGTATATTTGAGCGTAATTTTTTTAAAGGAGCTGTCGGCAGGCGGAAACTCAGTGCGAACATCATAATTGCCATACCAATTCATATGTGTTTTGTTATGCGCACGTATGTTCAGAGTATCGCTTGCATAAAGTGTTTGGGTAAACACTAAAAAGAATAGAACCGGTATGATAAAGAAATAAGGTAGCTTATGCTTCATAAATAACAAGATTTAATTGAGAATGTGTAAATATAGAAGTTTGTGATGGAAAAGAAAATAGAGCCTATTTCTTGTTTTGAATCAAGCATTTTATCGAAAAACATTAAATTACCCGTTTTAAACGAGAATATGTATTTTTGCTAAGTTTGTTATAGTTTCAATTCTAAAATATGGCTAAAGAAAATAGAGATGAAATGAATGCCTTAAACGGGCAGGGACTTTCTTTCGAAGATTTTAAATCGATCGTACTGAACGATTACCGCCTTGCAGTAGAAAGTCGCCAGGTAAGTTTGCTGGGGCGGAAAGAAGTACTTACCGGCAAAGCTAAGTTCGGAATTTTCGGAGACGGTAAAGAGCTTGCTCAAATAGCAATGGCTAAAGTGTTTAAAGACGGGGATTTCAGGTCGGGTTATTATCGGGATCAAACTTTTATGTTTGCTACGGGTATGTCGAATATCTCCGAGTTTTTTGCACAATTATATGCGCATACCGATGTAGATGCTGAGCCTTGCTCGGCAGGAAGAAGTATGAACGGGCACTTTGGTACACGGAGTTTAAATGAGGATGGTACCTGGAAAAAACTCACGGCGATGAAGAATTCATCTGCCGATATTTCACCTACTGCCGGTCAAATGCCACGATTGGTAGGGTTGGCCTTAGCTTCGAAAATTTATCGTGAGAATAAAGACTTATCCTACCTCGAAGATTTTTCTGTTGCGGGAAATGAAGTGGCTTTCGGAACCATTGGAAATGCAAGTACTTCTGAAGGACATTTCTTCGAAGCGATCAATGCAGCAGGGGTATTACAAATTCCAATGGCAGTTTCCGTATGGGACGATAGCTATGGGATTTCGGTACACGCAAAATATCAAACCACAAAAGAGAATATTTCTGAAATATTAAAGGGGTTTCAACGTGATGAACAGGGAAAGGGTTTCGAGATTTTCCGTGTAAACGGTTGGGATTATGCAGCGCTTTGTGATACGTACGAAAAAGCCATCAGAGTCTGTCGCGATGAACATGTGCCGGTATTAATCCATGTTTTGGAAATGACGCAACCGCAGGGGCATTCTACTTCCGGATCGCATGAGCGATATAAATCGAAAGAACGTTTGGAATGGGAGGATGAGTTTGATTGTATTAAGAAGATGCGTGAATGGATCATTGCTTCTGCCTTATCGACTGCTGAAGAGTTGGATACTATCGAGGCGGAAGCCAAAAAAACAGTCCGCGAAATACAGAAAAAAGCCTGGGAAGATTTTAATACGCCTGTTCGCAAAGAGTTTAATGAGGTCGTACAGCTCTTTGATGAGCTTGCTGCTGAAAGCGCTGAAGCTGAAAAGATCCGGATCATTAAAACAAACTTACAGCAAAGTATGGATCCGATTCGTAAAGATATTTTGGTTGCCGTAAAAAAAGTATTGCGGTTAACCCGTCAGGAATCCTCTCCGGTAAAATCGAAATTACTGAATTGGGTTTCTGTCAATAAAGCAGAAAATTACGATCGCTATAATTCCTACCTCTTTACCGATACCGGCGAATCAGCATTGCATGTACAGGAAATAAAACCGGTGTATGCCGAAGAACCGAATATAGTGGATGGAAGAGAAGTGGTACAAGCTTGCTTCGATGCAGCCTTTGCTCGTGATCCCCGTGTAGTTGCTTTTGGAGAAGATGTCGGAAAAATAGGAGATGTGAATCAGGGGTTTGCCGGGTTGCAGGAAAAATACGGTGAGATACGTATCAGTGATACGGGTATTCGGGAAGCAACCATCGTAGGCCAGGGAATTGGTATGGCTATGCGTGGGTTAAGACCGATTGCGGAGATACAATATCTCGATTATTTATTGTATGGTTTGCAAACCTTAAGCGACGATCTGGCTTCACTTTCGTATCGTACCAAAGCCGGACAAAAAGCACCTCTGATTATTCGTACACGCGGACATCGTTTAGAGGGTATCTGGCATTCGGGCTCTCCCATCGGAATGATTCTGAATGCATTGCGTGGGATTCATGTACTGGTTCCCCGAAACATGACGCAGGCCGCAGGATTTTATAATACACTGCTGAAATCTGATGAACCTGCTTTAGTGATTGAATGTTTAAATGGATATCGGCTGAAAGAAGCTTTACCCGAAAATATTGGAGAGTTTACCCTTCCCTTAGGTATTCCCGAAACCATACGTGAGGGATCGGACGTAAGTGTGGTTACTTACGGGTCTTCCTGCCGTATCGCGTTGGAAGCGGCAGAGCATTTAGCGGAAATGGGAATCTCTGTTGAGATTATCGATGTGCAAAGTTTATTACCCTTTGACAGGTATCATCATATTGTTGATTCTTTGAAGAAGACCAATAAAGTTATTTTCTTTGATGAAGATGTTCCCGGAGGTGCATCGGCTTATATGATGCAGCAAGTGCTGGAAGTTCAGAAAGGATACTACCAATTGGATTCTGAGCCACGTACTTTATGTGCGCATCCACACCGTCCGGCTTATGGAACTGATGGGGATTATTTTTCGAAACCTAATGCAGAAGATTTGGTAGAATTGGTTTATGAGATGATGCATGACTCTAATCCGTCACAATTCCCTAAATTATACTAAGATGTTTGTGGATACGAAATGAAAGATTCGTTTCGTGTCCTTTTTCATGGTCGAAGATATCCTTTGTAATCTATGAATACCAAATTCCCGCTCATAAGTACCCCCCGGTTTTTACTTCGACAGATTATATCTACGGATATTGAAAATATATACCGCGGATTATCTCATCCCGACGTGATTAAATATTACGGTGTAAAATATTCGAGCTTAGAAGAAACTAAAGCTCAAATGTTATTTTACAAAGAGCTGGAAAAAAAAGAAACCGGAATATGGTGGGCAATCTGCACAAAAGATACGGGACAATTTTGTGGAACTATCGGATACACGTATTTGAACAAGGTTCATCGCAACGCCGAATTGGGTTTTTGGCTATTCCCGGAATATTGGAGACAGGGAATTCTTTCGGAACTGGGGCATCCGGTTTGTTCATTCGCTTTCAAAAATTTAAAATTACATCGAATTTCTGCTTACGTTGAGACAGATAATTTGGGAAGCAGGAAAGTTTTGCAGAAACTTAATTTTACGCATGAAGGAACATTAAGGGAATGTGAAATCAAAGATGGAAAATTTATCAGCCTGGATGTTTTTTCAAAATTAAATTCGGATATAATACCCATACAGAAGTAAACGGATAAGGTAGGCATCGAAAGAATCTACTTATAATTCCCTGTAAAACATAGCTTCTTCATACAAAACACAAGAAGAGTATTATTTTTCACTGCTTTTTTGCATATTTGCGAATATTGCAATGTTGTGTTGTGTCGTATTTCGATACAGAGCAATTCAATTTTTTAACTTTCTGTATATTAAATACAGAAGAAACAGTACACATTTTTTAGACCTATATATTTTATTTAGATGGAGCACTTACCAAAGTTGATACAAGATTTAGCATTGATCCTGATGTTTGGTGCAATTGTTACAATCTTATTTAAGAAAATTAAGCAACCACTTGTATTAGGTTATATCATTGCCGGTTTTCTGGTCGGCCCTCATTTTAATTTGATTCCCTCTGTTGTCGATCATGATAATATCGAAACACTTGCCGAGATTGGTGTAATTTTTCTTTTGTTCAGCTTAGGACTCGAATTTAGTTTTAAGAAATTGATGCGTGTAGGTGGATCCGCGTCGATTACGGCTTTTGTAGAAATTATTTTTATTACGGTAACGGGATATTATACCGGAAAACTTCTGGGCTGGACCACCATGGATAGTTTATTCCTGGGGGGGATGTTAGCGAGCTCCTCTACAACCATTATCCTCAGGGCTTTTGATGAGATCGGTGTGAAAACGAAACAGTTCGCACGTATCGTATTCGGAGTATTGGTTGTAGAAGATATCGTTGTAATCTTATTGATGGTATTACTCTCTACACTTGCTGTTACACGACAGTTCGAAGGTGCGGAAATTATGTACACTATTTTGAAGTTACTCTTCTTCCTGATACTATGGTTTATTGCAGGAATATTTTTGTTACCCACCGTACTTAAGAAAATTAAAAAACTTTTGGATGAAGAAACCTTATTGATTCTGTCGCTCGGATTATGTTTGGGAATGGTTGTATTAGCTACACAGGTAGGTTTCTCAGCAGAGTTAGGAGCCTTTGTGATGGGTTCTATCATCGCTGAAACTACGGTAGCGGAAAGAGTGGAACATCTGATAAAACCGGTGAAAGATTTGTTTGGTACGGTATTCTTTGTTTCGGTAGGTATGATGATTGATCCGCAGGCAATGATAACTTATGGATGGCCTATAATGGTGATAACCCTATTAACCCTTTTCGGAAAATTATTCAGTACGACATTGGGTGCCGTTCTTTCCGGGCAGCCTTTAAAACAATCGGTGCAGGTAGGTATGAGTATGGCTCAGATTGGAGAGTTCGCCTTTATTGTTGCTACCCTCGGACTTTCACTGGGTGTCATTTCCGATTTCCTTTTCCCCGTAGCTGTCGGAGTTTCTGCAGTCACTACTTTTACTACTCCGTATATGATTAAATATTCGGAACCTTTTTATTATTTCCTGGAACGTATTATTCCTCAAAGATGGGTGGTCAAACTCAATCGATATTCATCGAGTACTCAAACCATTCAGGCTGAACCCGAATGGCAGGTGCTAATTAAAAAATACGGACGGCTTGTGCTTACGAACGGTACGGTGTTAATTGCATTGTTACTGGTTTCTACACGCTTTTTAGTCCCCTTTGTAAATGGAAGAGTAGAAGGAGAGCTGATGCGTACAGTCATTGTATTAGTCGTTACACTTTTAGCAGCGATTCCCTTTTTGTGGGCAATCATGGCAAAGAAACCAACAAGCAGTGCATATAAAGAATTGTGGATTAACAGAAGTTACAATCGTGGCCCGCTCCTGCTGATAGAAATCGGAAGGGTACTGATTGGTATTTTACTTACAGGTTTATTTATTGACCAATTGGTATCTACGAAAGTCGCCTTATTGACGGCTATTCCGGCAACAGTGCTTGTCCTGTTTATTTTCTCGAAAAATATTCAACGTTTTTATTACCGGATCGAAAGCAGATTTATTACCAATTTTAATGCACGCGAAGCTGTTGTTGAAGCACAGAATCAGAAAGAAGCACAGGCAATTCAACAGAAGAGTGCCGGTTTGCAATCGGTAATGTCGGCATGGGATGCACATATTGTAGAAATGAAAGTAAACCCGCTTGCAGAGTATGCCGGTAAAACGCTGCTGGAATTGGGATGGAGAGAACAGTATGGCGTGAATATCGTTTATATCAAACGTGGAGAGAAATTAATTCATGCACCCAATCGCAATAACAGAATATTACCTTTTGATGAAGTGGGTATTTTAGCCACCGACGATCAGATTCAGGTGTTCAAACCAATCTTCGATTCTGAAGAACAAATGCATGTAGAGGAAGTATTGAGTGATGATATTTCTTTACAAAAAATATTGGTGGATGAGCATAGTAAATTAAAAGGGCTTACCATTCGCAACTCGGGGTTACGTGAACATACCGATGGATTGATTGTAGGTATCGAACGTAATCAGGATCGTATTCTCAACCCCGACTCATTTACTGTTTTTGAATGGGGAGATATCATTTGGATCGTCGGAAATCGTAAAAAAATTCTTGAATTTAAAAAGCTCCAGGATACCAAGCCTATGTTATAAAGGCCGATGGAAAATAAGGCTAAGTTTTTTCTCAGGGAGTATAACGATAAAATTACGTCCGTATCTTTTTTATTTTTTCGTGATATTTAATAGCTTGCAAGCTTACCTCAATTTCAATGTCATGAATTATAAAAAGTTGCTGTTTATTCCTTTAATGATAAGTGTTTCTTATGCTGTTGCTCAGGACGATCTTATTAATAAAGTAAAAGATAATAAGAGCCAAACCAGTAAAGAAGCCTTTGCTTTCAAAACTGTTGTGAATGCTGAAGCTACTTCAGTGAAAAATCAGGGCTCTTCAGGTACCTGTTGGAGTTATTCAACCAACTCTTTTATCGAGTCGGAAATGAAGCGTATGGGTAAAGAGCCGGTAGATATTGCTGAAATATATACTTCGCGGAATATGTATATTGATAAAGGAGAAGTCTATGTACGTATGCATGGTACTTCGGCATACGGACAAGGTGGTGCATTACACGATCCGATCGACCTGATGGAAAAATACGGAGCCTTACCTCAGGAAGTTTATCCGGGATTATTACCGGGCCAAACCAGAAATGATCATTCGGAACTCGAAAAAACTATCAAAGCCATGTTGGATGTTTGGGCTAAAAGTGAAAAACCTCTGTCGCCTGTATGGAAGTCTGCTTTGACAAAAACAGTAGATACCTACCTGGGTGAAGTTCCTGCTAAGTTTAACTATAACGGAAAAGAATATACTCCGAAAAGTTTTGCCAAAGAAGTGATAGGTATCAATGCTAAAGATTATGTTGAAATTACTTCTTTTATGTCAAATCCATACTACGAGCAAATGATTGTGATGGTTCCCGATAACTGGACCTATAAGCCTTCTTACAATGTACAGCTGAATGAGCTTCCCGATATTATTGATCATGCATTGATGAAAGGCTATACCGTAGCATGGGCAACGGATGTGAGTGAAAAAGGATTCAGCTGGAAAAATGGAATTGCTTATGTTCCTGTGAAACCTTTTACGGAAATGAGTGATGAGGAGAAAAAAGAATTATTTACTAAGCCTCAGGCGGAATTGGAAATTACTCCCGAGATGCGCCAAAAAGCATTTGATAATTTTGAAACAACCGATGATCATGGTATGCAAATTACCGGTATAGCCAAAGACATGAACGGTAAAGAATACTATATCGTAAAAAATTCCTGGGGTACTAAAAACGATTACGAAGGATATCTGTATGTTACAAAAAACTTTGTAAAATATAAAACGACTACCATTTTATTACATAAAGACGGGGTTCCCTCAGGATTAAAAAAGAAATTAAATATATAAGCTGTTTGTTTTCTGTAAACGAGTACAAATCAAACGCTTTTTGCACCCTCTGCGGTTAAAAAAAAGAATAACCGCAAAGGGCGTAAGGGCCGTACTCGTCAGATGGTTTCTCATAGGACAGATTTGTTGGATGTACTCTGAGTGATCGGGAGCGTTTGTCTGAGAAGTGAAGCACCCCCATATAAGAAGCTACACGAAGGAATGTGTATTATTTGTTAAGGTTGTTATAATAACGCAGTGCCTCGGTCAGTTCTTCTTCATTACAAACACAGTTGTAACCGGCTGCTCCTATATGCTTGAGCAAACTAAAACAAATTTGCCCCGATTTATTTTTCTTATCATTCTTCATAAACTGAATAAAGATATCGAATTCAGACTCTTCAATCTGATAGCTTGGGTAATGACGATAAATCAGATCGATAATCTCGTTCATTTCTTTTTCCGCCAAGCTGTTTTTTGTAAACGATAACCGGGCCTCACAACACATTCCGATGGCGATGGCTTCCCCGTGATTTAAAGGAAACTCATCATTGGCAAGAGAATAACTTTCGATCGCATGACCAATGGTATGTCCAAAATTCAATAGCTTGCGTAATCCCTGTTCATAAGGATCCTGCGAAACAATTTTATTTTTGATACCAATCGATTGTTCGATAAGGGATAATAGTATATCGGGATGCGTACTGAACAAATTCTTTTTTATCTGCCGGAAATATCCGGCATCCGCAATCAAGGCATGTTTAATCATCTCGGCATAACCTGCCTGCATTTCACGCTCGGGTAAGGTTTGTAAAAATACCGGGTCGATAAACACGGCCTTAGCTTGTGTAAAAGTACCGATCTGATTTTTCAATTGATTCATATCGATACCCGTTTTTCCTCCGATGGACGCATCAACCATCCCTAACAATGAAGTAGGAATATGAACGAAATCAATCCCCCGTTTATAAACCGAAGCAGCGAAACCTCCTATGTCCATTATCATTCCACCACCTAAATTTATTAGGAGTGAATGACGGTCGATTTCAAAATCGTTCATCATACTCCAGATTCCTATGCAGATATCTATGTTTTTATTTTCCTCTCCTGCATCAATTTCAATAATGTCGGCATTGGAAATGGCAGTTTCTTTTAGTAACGGAATACATTTTTCGGAAGTATGTGTATCGGCAAGAATTACAAGTCTGGAATAGGAATGTGCATGTATAAACCGATCGAGTTCTTCGGCTATCGAACCCGGATAAATGGGAGAGGAGGCAGCATGTATATCGACAGATTTATTCATGCTCCTGGGTATTCATAATATTTGTTTGGATGGCAATAGATTCACGATGAATATTTTTTACCAAATCGAGAATTAACTCTTCCGAAAGTTTAATCTCTGTACCATATTTTAAACGTGTGCGAACTATTTCTGCCCAACGTTCGGGTTGGAAAATGGTAATGTTATTTTCTTTTTTATATTTCCCGATTTCTTTTACCAATTGGGAACGTGATGCTAGCAATTCCAAAACTTCGTAATCGATTTTATCAATATCTTTACGTAATTTATTTAATTGATTGAGGAAGTGTTTATCATCGCTGCCGGTACTGCGGATAATTAAATTCAGGATCAGATCATGTACCTGTTTGGGAGTGAGTTGTTGATCCTTATCGCTGAGGGCGGTCGAAGGGTCGTAATGCGACTCGATCATCAAACCGTCAAAATCGAGATCCATCGCTTTCTGACTGATATGCGGAACGTAATCAATCGAACCGCTGATATGGCTGGGATCACAAATTAAAAGTAAGTCGGGATAGCGGCGTTTGAGTTCTAAAGGGATATTCCAGTTCGGTACATTCCGGTAGGTATTCCGTTCATAACTCGAGAAACCTCTGTGAATGGCGGCAATGCGTTTGATCCCCGCTAATCGTACGCGTTCAATGGCTCCTATCCATAAGTCCAGATCCGGGTTAATCGGGTTTTTTATCATTACAGGGATATCAGCTCCGCGTAAAGCATCAGAAATCTCCTGAACCACAAAAGGGCTCACACTCGAGCGGGCGCCTATCCAAAGAATATCAATACCGGCTTTCAGGCTGTCTTCTACATGCTGAGCATTAGCGACTTCTACGGCACTTCTCAGCTTACTTTTTTTAGCGGCATCTGCCAGCCAGTTCAATCCTTCTTTACCGATTCCGTTAAAGCTGTTCGGATGGGTGCGGGGTTTCCAAATGCCTCCGCGAAGAATACTGACAGGGGTTTCTGCCAATGCTGCAGCGGTAAGGTAAATTTGCTCCTCGCTCTCTACACTGCAGGGTCCTGCGATATACAGCTTATTCTTTTCCTGATTGTTACGGTTAAATTCTATCGGGTTCATGCGTTGAGATTGCCTTACAAAGAAACAAATACCTTTTCAATACACAAACCGAATTACATGAATTGTGTTTTAATTCAATTTATCTTTTATTTTTGTTGCCTATGACAATACCCCCAGACCCCCAAAAAGAAAGTGTTTCTTTTGATAATACAGAGATTGCATTTTCATCGAAATCAAATACCGATCTAAAAAGAGCTTATTGGTTATTTCGTATTATTAATATAAATTTTTTAGTCCGTGTCGGACCTTCGCTTACCAATTTCGCCATCAAAATCGGATTGCCCGTCATTCCGGTTATTAAAGCTACCATCTTTAAACATTTTTGCGGTGGAGTATCCATTCCGGATTGTGATCATACAATTCAACAATTGGGAAAATATAAAGTAGGAACGATATTAGATTATTCGGTAGAAGGGGAAGAGAGAGAATCAGCTTTTGAATCTACTGCCAACGAAATTATAGCTACCATCCATCGTGCCAAATCGGATGTAAATATTCCTTTTAGTGTATTTAAACCTACCGGTATTGCACGTTTTGCATTATTGGAAAAAATAAATACGGGAGTGCAATTAACGGTGGAAGAACAAGCAGAGTTTGAGAAGGTACATGAGCGTTTTGAAAGAAT
Source organism: uncultured Sphingobacteriaceae bacterium (assembly GCA_964454645.1). Taxonomy (GTDB): domain Bacteria; phylum Bacteroidota; class Bacteroidia; order Sphingobacteriales; family Sphingobacteriaceae; genus CAYVTM01. Next base: position 84,055 of record CAYVTM010000001.1, read on the forward strand.
CTGCAGAACGGCTTACGAAGAGGGCGTGCGTATTTTTATTGATGCCGAAGAAAGTTGGATACAACAAACGATTGATGATCTGACTTTTGAAATGATGATGAATTTCAATAAAAAAAGAGCAATCGTTTACAATACCTTTCAGATGTATCGTCACGACCGATTGGAATATCTGAAAAATTTTCATCAGCGATTAGCAGCCAAAGGAGTTTATACCGGAATGAAACTGGTACGCGGAGCTTATATGGAGAAAGAGCGCGAGCGTGCTTTGGAAATGGACTATCCTTCACCCATTCATCCCGATAAAGAATCAACTGATATGAGCTACAATGAGGCATTACGCTATTGTGTACTTCATATCGATCGTATAGCAATCTGTGCCGGAACCCATAACGAAGAGAGTTCCCGCTTGTTGATGGATTTAATGGATCAAAATAACTTAGATAAGTCCGATGAACGTCTGTTCTTCTCGCAGCTTTTGGGAATGAGCGATAATTTGAGTTTTAATTTAAGCAAGGCAGGATATAAGGTAGCTAAATATGTTCCCTATGGACCGGTGAAAGCGGTATTACCTTATTTGTTCCGCAGAGCTCAGGAAAATACGGCTATAGCAGGGCAAATGGGTAGGGAATTGTCTTTAATCGTTAAAGAAATGAGGCGAAGAGCTGAATAATTTGTCAGAATTTTTCTTTTCCTCCCAATATATCAAAGAAGAGCCGGAAGTCGCTCATCAAACTATATAAAGGATATTGGAAGGTAGCCGGTTTATTTTTCTCGAAAAAGAAATGACCGATCCATGCGAAGCCGTATCCGACAAACGGAATAGCAATCAGCAGTTTCCCCGAATGGAATAACATCGCAGCAAAAAACAAGAGAAAAACCAGTAAAGTACCGGCAAAATGCAGGCGACGACTGGTTTTATTTTGATGTTCACTCAGATAAAAAGGGTAGAAGTCATTGAAACTTTTGTATTTCTTTTCCTTGCTCATACAATGCTTTAAATAATGATGGTATAAAGATATAAATTAAGCCCCAAAATGTTATTTTTGCGGGAAAATAATAAGACACAATATGAGCGGATTAAGCGAACAGGAACAAATACGCAGAGAGAGTTTGAAAGAAATGATTCAAATGGGTATCAATCCATACCCTGCGGAATCTTTTGATGTGAATGTAACTGCGCAGGATATACACGAAAACTACGAACGGGATAAGACCAATTATAAGAATATTTCTATTGCCGGACGCATCATGAGCCGCCGGATTATGGGGAATGCTTCTTTCGCTGAATTGCAGGATTCTACCGGACGTATCCAGATCTATGTGCGCCGCGATGATATTTGTCAGGGAGAAGATAAAAGCTTTTATAATACCGTATTCAAGAAATTATTGGATATCGGAGATATTATTGGTGTGAAAGGATATGTGTTTACTACACAAACAGGGGAGATCAGCATTCATGTTACCGAATTCAAAGTGCTTTCAAAATCTTTGCGCCCGCTACCGGTTGTAAAAACAGATGCTGAAGGAAATGTTTATGATGCTGTTAGCGATCCCGAGTTCCGTTACCGTCAGCGTTATGCCGATTTGATTATTAATAAAGAGGTGCGGGATGTGTTTCGTCAGCGGACTAAGATCATACAATCTTTACGCGATACATTTAATTCACAAGGGTACCTGGAAGTAGAAACGCCTATCTTACAGCCCATCCCGGGAGGTGCAGCAGCACGCCCTTTTATTACTCATCACAATGCGCTCGATATGCCTTTGTATTTACGTATTGCCAATGAGTTGTATCTGAAACGACTTATCGTGGGTGGTTATGAGGGTGTGTATGAATTTGCTAAAGATTTCAGAAACGAAGGGATGGATCGTACGCATAATCCGGAGTTTACGGTAATGGAGATCTATGTTGCCTATAAAGATTATGAATGGATGATGAATTTTACCGAAGAGATGCTGGAAAAAGTCGCACTTGATTTACACGGTAAAACACAGGTTCAGGTAGGAGAGAATACAATCGATTTTCAAAGGCCTTTTAAACGTATTACCATGTTCGATGCTATTAAGGAACATACCGGGTACGATATTTCTGAAATGGATGAGCATGCATTGAGAGATGTATGTAAGCAATTGAATATTCCGGTGAATGAAACCATGGGAAAGGGGAAATTAATTGATGAAATTTTCGGAGAGAAATGTGAAGGTCATTACATACAACCTACTTTTATTATTGATTATCCGATAGAGATGTCGCCTTTATGTAAGAAACACCGTTCGAAAGAAGGATTGGTAGAGCGCTTCGAATTAATGGTGAACGGAAAAGAAATTGCAAATGCATATTCCGAATTAAACGATCCGATCGATCAGCGTGCACGTTTCGAAGAACAGGTACGCCTGATGGAAAGAGGAGATGATGAAGCGATGTATATTGATTATGATTTTTTACGCGCTTTGGAATACGGAATGCCGCCCACTTCGGGAATGGGTATCGGTATTGATCGTTTAACCATGTTGATGACCAATCAATCTTCCATTCAGGATGTTTTATTCTTCCCGCAGATGCGCCCGGAAAAGCATGTAAAAGCAGCAAGCGTAGAAGATTTTGTGGCTATAGGCGTTCCCGCGGAATGGGTTCCTGTAATCCAAAAGATGGGATTCCAATCCCCCGAAGAATTGAAAGCGGCCAACCCCAACAAAGTATTTAACGATATGGGAGGGATGCGTAAAAAAATGAAATTGGAAATAGTAATCCCCAGTAAAGAAGAAATAATGCGTTGGTTTGAATAATTAATTTTATTGGGCGCTATTCTCTTCTTTCCCAATTGACATAAAAATAATGTCTATGGTACAAATTGTTTAACGGGTTTTCAGGATCAATGATGGTATCAAATTGAGACTTAATATAACTCATTTTGTTGTCATCGCTGAAGTAAAGTTGAAAAGGAAACGTATCGCGTTGGTGTATAATATGAATGATATTATCTTTTATAAAATAAAAGTCATAGGTACCGCTATCAACACTTCCTAAGTTAGCAATAGCTCCGTCTTTCTGGAAGCGACAGATGAAGTTCCCCTCGAAAACAGGCTCGTGATGATCTTCAATAATTTTATTGTTTTCATAGCTAATCCAGCGTCTGCTTGTTTGTTCCCAGGTACCTATAATTGCTTCTTCCAATACAATTCCTGGTTTCACATCTTCTTTTTCACAAGTAGCAAATACAAAAAGGAAGGAGGCGAGTATAATCAGATAGAAGCTAGGTTTTTTCATATAATTTCTATTATTTTTGATGAAGCTAAATATAAAATAAAAATATTTTCCCATGGCAATAGATTTGGAACCTATTTGGTTATCGGTTTTGAAAGAAACTTTTGAGAGCGATTATATGAAGAGCCTTAAGCAATTTCTGTTAGCTGAGAAAAGCGCAGGTATGCTTATCTATCCGCCTTCTTCCCAAATTTTCGCGGCTTTTAATCAAACTCCTTTCGATAAAGTCCGTGTAGTGATATTGGGGCAGGATCCTTATCATGGAAGAGGGCAGGCACATGGGCTTAGCTTTTCAGTTCCGGCCGGACAAAACATTCCGCCCTCGCTTCAAAATATCTACAAGGAAATAAAATCGGATTTGAATATTGAAACTGCTCAGCACGGTGATCTTACACGTTGGGCAAAGCAGGGAGTCTTATTATTGAATGCTGTATTAACGGTACGCGCCAACCAGGCTGTATCGCACCAGGGAAAAGGTTGGGAACAATTTACGGATACGATCATCAAAGCGTTATCCGAACAAAAAGAACATCTGGTGTTTTTGTTATGGGGAAATTATGCAAAACAGAAAGCAAGTTTAATTGATACTTCGAAACACCTGATCTTAACAGCGCCCCATCCATCTCCCTTTTCGGCACATTCGGGATTTTTCGGTTCCAAGCATTTCTCACAAGCGAATGCTTATCTGCAAAAATGGCATCATACTTCAATAGATTGGTTTTAAAAACCGGACATCCTATATGAGACCGTCCTTCCTAACAATAATTATTCATTCATAAGTATGTGATGTATAAATGAAAAAGCTCCGTTCGTACGGAGCTTTTCTTAATTATGTAAAACTTAATTTATTTATGCGGGGTAATCAAGCGGTAAGCGTGGAGAGCTTTTCGGGGTAGATAAGATCATCAGTGTTTGTAAATTCCCGATCTCTTGAATTTTACTTAGCTTATCTAATATCAAACGTTCGTAGCTCAAAATATCTTTTACCATTACTTTCAATAAAAAGTCGGCAGCTCCTGTTACGTGATGGCATTCCATTACCTCATCGATGCGTTGAATCTGTTTTATAAAACTCTGAATGGGATCACCTTTATGATAATTCAATGTAACCTGAATAAAAGTCTTTATACTTAATCCCAGCTTACTGCTATCGGCTACCGCATGGTAACTCTTGATAAATCCGGAGGATTCGAGTTTACGAACCCGTTCTAATGTGGGTGCCGGAGAAAGGCCAATATCTTGTGAAAGCTGAATATTGGTAATCCGGCCGTTTTCTTGTAAAATCTTTAAGATTTTGAAGTCAATTTTGTCTAATGTCATAGGATGAATATCGTTATAAAAATAAGTGATATTCAAATATACAAAATAAAGTTTTGTTTATACGCAAATTTTTGGGCCAAAACCAAATAAAATTTTTTATAATTATTTTTAGATTAGTCTAAAAAAATAATTAGATTTGAATTATGAATTCATTTACAGAAGAAAACTACCTGAAAGCAATCTACAAACTTTCAGAAAATCAGGATTCCGAAGTCAGTACGAATGCTATTGCCGCGATGATGAATACCAAAGCAGCATCAGTTACCGATATGCTGCGTAAACTGTCGGATAAGAAGTTGATTAATTACGTAAAATACCAGGGTGTGACCTTGACCCCTAAAGGAGGGAAAATTGCCATTAATATTATTCGCAAACATCGTTTATGGGAATTTTTCTTAGTGAGTAAGCTTGGATTCAAATGGGATGAAGTACACGATTTGGCAGAGGAAATGGAACATATCAATTCGGATAAATTAATAGACCGACTGGACGCTTATCTGGATTATCCGAAATATGATCCGCATGGTGACCCAATTCCTTCCAAAAATGGAACCTTTACGAATCGTAAGATGTATGCCCTGGCAGAGAGTGCTGAAAACTTTGAAGGGATGATTGCCGGAGTGAGTGATCATTCTCCTTTGTTTTTACAATATCTCGATAAAGTAAAGATCCAATTGGGATCCTCCATACAAATTGTAGAATATAACGAGTATGATGGTTCTATGCTTATCCGCGTCGATCAGGGACAAGAGTTTCAAATCAGTAATGAAGTGGCTAAAAATTTATTGGTATTTAGAAATTAATAAGATGCAAAATCACGAATCATTAAGCGAAGTACACCGCTCGGTACACATACCCAAAAACGGTGGACGATGGAAGAAATTTTTTGCATTCCTCGGACCGGCCTATTTAGTAAGTGTAGGATATATGGATCCCGGGAACTGGGCAACGGATATTGCCGGAGGTAGCCAGTTCGGCTATCAATTGATATGGGTATTGTTGATGTCGAATCTGATGGCCCTCCTATTACAAAGTTTAAGTGCGAGATTGGGAATTGTAAGCGGGTTAGACTTAGCTCAGGCTTCACGCCAAAGCTACCCGCCCATCATTAATATTCCTTTATACATACTTGCTGAAATTGCGATTGCTGCCTGCGACCTGGCAGAGATTATCGGTATGGCCATCGGATTAAATTTATTGTTCGGATTGCCTTTGATCTGGGGAATCAGCATCACGGCACTGGATACGATCTTATTATTATTCCTCATGAATAAGGGGATCCGTATCATGGAACGTTTTATTATTTCCCTGGTTTTCATCATCGGAATTTCTTTTCTGGGAGAGATGTTTATTGTGAAGCCGCAACTTTCGGAATTGGTAACAGGCTTTATTCCGCAAGCTCTCACGGGAGATGCTTTGTATATCGCTATCGGAATTATCGGAGCTACCGTAATGCCGCATAATTTGTACCTCCATTCCTCGCTGGTTCAGACACGGAAGATCGATCGGGGGAATAAAGGAATTAAAGATGCTATTCGTTTCAATTTATTTGACACTACAATCGCCTTGAATTTAGCATTCCTGGTGAACGCTTCTATTTTAATATTAGCTGCAACGGCATTTTATAAAAACGGGCATTATGAAGTTGCCGAAATTCAGGATGCCCATCGTTTGTTAGAACACATTTTTGGTCCGGTAGCTCCCAGTTTATTTGCTATCGCTTTAATCAGTGCAGGGCAAAGCTCTACCGTTACAGGTACTTTAGCCGGACAAATAGTGATGGAAGGTTATTTGAACCTGCGTCTTCGCCCCTGGTTGCGACGCTTGATCACCCGCTTAATTGCCATAGCTCCGGCATTTTTTACCATCTATTATTTCGGAGAAGATTATTTAGGAGCATTGCTGGTGCTTAGTCAGGTTGTGCTGAGTTTACAATTAGGCTTTGCCGTTATTCCTTTAATTCACTTTACAAGTGATCGTAAGAAAATGAAAGACTTTGTTATTTCCAACAAAGTGAAGATATTAGCCTGGTTAACAGCCTTTGTTATTATTGCCTTAAATGGGAAACTTGTTGTCGAACAAATAATTTCCTGGTTAGAAGACCCGGGCGATCATGTAGTGTACATTCAGTTTATTGTAGTCCCGATTGCTCTGCTTGTGGGTATGCTTCTACTGTATGTTACTTTCGCGCCCTTCTTGATCAAAATGCGTAAAGTGAAAAGAGTGATTCCGCACGGGGAAGCAAAAACCCTGGGAATAAATGAAGCCAGAAATTATAGAAAAATTGCCATAACGGTCGATTTCTCCGACCAGGACCGGGATACGATCTGGAATGCAATTAAGCAAGGCGGCAGGGAAGCTGAGTATCGTCTGATACATATTGTAGAGAGTGCGGGTGCAAGGTATCTGGCAGAGGAGTCGGATGATAAAGAAACCCGATCGGACAAAGAGAATCTATTGATTTATCAGGAGGAATTAAGCAAGCAGGGGTATCGGGTAAGTTCAGAAATAGGTTTTGGAAACCCGGTGGCAGCAATTTCTAAAATAAGCAAAGCCTGGGAAGCCGATTTATTGGTAATGGGCGCTCATGGGCACCGGGGAATAAAAGATATTATCTTTGGATCGACCGTAGATGCGGTACGGCATAAAGTAGGTATCTCGGTATTAATTGTAAATGAAAAGAAACGATGAGCGTAACTGAAGTAGTAATTAAAAATAAAAAGGCAAGTTTTGAATATTTTATTCTGGAACGCTATGAAGCGGGAATTCAATTATTGGGAACGGAGATAAAATCGATACGTGCGGCAAAGGCAAATATCACAGATGCCTACTGTGCTTTTGTGGGAAGTGACCTGTATGTTTTTAATCTGCATATCGCCGAATATTCACATGGCTCTTTTTATAATCATGAACCCAAGCGCGATCGTAAGCTATTATTAAGCAAGCGGGAATTGAAGAAGATTTCCAATAAGCTGAAAGATCAGGGGATAACCCTTATTCCCTTAACCTTATTTATTAATGAAAGAGGTTTTGCCAAACTGGAAATAGGATTGGCGCAAGGAAAGAAACTATATGATAAGCGCGAAAGTATTAAAACAAAAGATATAGAGCGGGAGATGAAACGTAAGTTATAAGCATAAAAAAAGCGCTGTATATTTCACAGCGCTTTTTTTATATGGTTTTTTATTAATTAAAAATAAACAGCCATAGTGATACCGCCACCTGCTGAAGGAGCTAATCCAAAAGTAGAAGATTTTGGAGTTTTTACAGTACTAGCAGGAGCAGTAGTTGTAATTTCGCCTTCTCCGGTAGAGGTCATCATTAGACCATAACCGAACTCAGCACCAACTGACCAGCTTTTCGCGATGAAATATTCGAAACCTACAGAACCGGTAAGGCCTAAGTTAAATGTGGAACCCGGTTTTACTGTCGTTAAATTTCCACCCGCAGTCGTCTCGGTTTTAGCTGACCCGAATCCGATAGTTAAATCACCCGCACCATATACATTTAAACGGTCAGTTCCACCTAAGTTTTTTTGGATACCACCCAAGATTGCGAAATTAGTTGTAGAAGCTTTTAATGAATCGCCACCGCCCATGCTTGGAGTACTTGCAGAGTTAATAGCCAAGTTAATACCCGCACGTACAGCCATATCATCAGCTAAATAATGTCTGAGTAATAAAGTGTTTGTTTGAGGTAATGTTCCAACACCCAATACGTTAATACCGGTAGTTCCGAACATAATTCCGTTCGAACCTGTCGTTGGCTTGAATTGTGCACTTGCAAAAGAAACTGTTCCTGCTAATAGCGCTAATAAAACGATTTTTTTCATGTTTTTTTTTGATTTAGTTTATTAATTGATTTAATTTTTATTAATGGATTAATAAAGTTTAAAAAGTGGATTGTGTAGCGTTCTTACTTAGGTTAAACTCTTTCTAATAGATATACCTCCTTCGTTTTTAGTACAAAATATTATCAAATCTATTAATTTTTATGTATTTCAAAAACCTTCCAACTTTCATGCACGGGTCTAATTCTTAACATTTGTTGAAAAGTTTACCATGCCTGTTCTCCGATTAAGGGTACAAAACGGAAACTTTCCAGCTCTTCATGATGGAACTCTTCTACGGAAATACGCTTAAAAAGGTTCATTTTTTGCACTTTATCATCACCTATCGGGATTACCAGAATTCCTCCCGGAGCCAATTGCGACATTAGTACTGTCGGTACAGTAGGGGCTCCTGCGGTTACGATAATTTTATCAAAAGGAGCATGATCAGGTAATCCTTTTGAGCCATCTCCTAAAAAAAACTGGGCCTTGTAATTCAAAATCTGCAACATCTTCTTAGATTTCAGGTGGAGTTCTTTCTGCCGCTCGATCGTATAAACCTTTGCTCCCAATTCCAATAATATGCAGGTTTGGTAGCCCGACCCGGTACCAATTTCCAATACTTTATCCCCTTTCTGTATCTTCAGCAGTTCCGTTTGATAGGCTACGGTATAAGGTTGTGAAATGGTCTGGCCCGCATCTATTTTAAAGGCTTTGTCTTCATAGGCATGATCCCAAAAATCTTTGTGGAAGAAGTAATGGCGCGGGACTTTCAATAAAGCTGCCAATACCGGCTCGTCTTGTATTCCGCGCCTCTTCAGGTTCTCGACCATAATCTTACGGGCACCTTTCAGACGATATGAGTCACTAAGCTCTTCACTTCTCATAGTATCTTTCTATTTATTTCCGATCCTGTACAATAAGATAAAATTGTAATTCGTTTCATCATGAAGTATTTGCATAGGTTTACAAATTGATTATAAAATAGTATCCTTGCAAAAAAAATGACAAAGCATGAAGCTTTTTAGCGCAAGATCTATTTTAATACCTGTTTTAGTCGTCGTTTTTTCTTCCTGCGAAGTTATAAATCCTGCCGAAGAAATCCCATCTTATTTATACATTCCCGAAATTACATTTAAAGGAAATGCCGAACATTCTGATATTCAGGGGGCGCAAAAGATTTCTGATGTGTGGATATCGGTTGATGGAAGAATTCAGGGAATCTATGAACTTCCGGCACTCATACCTGTGTTAAAAAATGGAGCGAGCAGGATTGATATGAATCCGGGAGTTATTGTGAACGGAATTTCAAATACTCGTATTGCGTATCCCTTTTTTAAATCGTATCGGACAAACATATATTTAGAGCCCGGGAAAACGGATACATTGTACCCGGTTACTTTTTACGATTCGGCAGCTTATGCTTATCCGGTTGAAGGGCAAGGGAGTTTTCCCGAAGGCTTCGAAGGTGTTGGGAATGTTTTACGATTGAACAGCGCCAGCAAAGTAGATACGATTTTCAAAACAGATGTAGATAGTTTGGTATTCGATGGAAACTATTCCTGCCTGTTTGAGTTAAACAGTACTCATGATTATTTATATGCCGAAACGAATAAGTCTTATTCCTTACCGGGTAAAGGGCGTACCGTATTCGTCGAATTCAATTACCGGTCGGATGTTTTGTTTGAAGTGGGGCTGTATGGGGATGATGATGCGGTGAATAAATTAATACCTTTATTGAATCTGGTTCCCACGAATAACGAATGGAAAAAAATATATATTAGTTTGACGACTGCAATATCGTATTCGGAATATACCAAGTTTAATCTTTTTATTAAATCAAACTATTCGGGATCGGCAACAAGCGAGCGTATTGTTTTGGATAATCTGAAAATTATCTATCAATGAACAAGAGATTACAAACATTCAAATACTTAATTGCCGATTATTGCTCGGCGCTTGCGGTGTGGATTTGTTTTTTCGCTTATCGTAAAATTTATGTCGAGCCTCAGAAATACGGTTATGAGATTCCTGTAGAGTTTGATGATAATTTTTATTTAGGATTACTTATTATTCCAATTTACTGGATTGCCTTGTATATACTCAGTGGAACCTATCATAATGTTTATAAGAAATCGCGTGTGCGGGAAATGGTGCAAACCTTCACGCAAACTTTTTTCGGCGTATTGATTTTATTTTTCTTAATTATTCTGGATGATGAAATTGCTAGTTACAAAAACTATTACGCTTCATTCCTCACCTTAGCGATACTGCACTTTTTCCTTACTTTTATTCCACGTTTTGTGTTGAGCACGATCACCAAGAATAAAATTAAATCAAGAAAGATCGGGTTTAATACATTACTGGTTGGCAGCAATGAGAAGGCTTATAATTTATATAAAGAAATAGAGTCGGAAAAAGAATCGGTAGGTTTTAAGTTTATAGGTTTTGTCAACGGTAAAGAAAATAAGAATCATCAGTTAGCCAAGTTTTTACCTCAGTTAGGAAAGTACAAGGATCTTTCGGAAGTGGTACAAACACATAAGATTGATGAAGTGATCATTGCTATTGAATCGTCGGAACATGAAAATCTGAAAAGCATTATTGAAGAACTGGAGAATTGTAAAGCTGATGTGAAGATTGTTCCGGATATGTATGATATCATGACAGGTTCGGTAAAGATGAATCACTTGTTTGGAGTGCCTTTGATTCAAATCAAAACCGATCTGATGTCGGCATGGCAGATAAATCTCAAACGGATTATTGACATTGGAGCTTCCCTGGTATTTTTGATTCTGCTATCTCCGGTATTTATTCTGGCTGCATTGGCGGTGAAGCTGTCATCTCCGGGTCCTGTATTTTACCGTCAGGAACGGATAGGTTTGTATGGTAAGCCTTTTAAGATTATAAAATTTCGTTCGATGTACACGGGTTCCGAAACCAACGGACCACAGTTGGCAACGGAAAACGATCATCGTATTACTCCGTTCGGTCGCTTTATGCGTAAGACACGCCTCGATGAAATTCCTCAGTTTTATAATGTGTTGATAGGAGATATGTCATTGGTAGGACCCCGCCCCGAAAGGCAATACTTTATTGATCAAATTATTAAACAAGCTCCGCATTATAAACATTTGCATAAAGTCCGGCCGGGCATTACTTCCTGGGGCCAGGTAAAGTACGGCTATGCAGAGAATGTGGAACAAATGCTGGAACGTTTGAAATACGATATCATCTATATCGAAAACATGAGCCTTGCCGTTGATTTTAAAATTTTATTCTTCACGATCGTGACAGTACTGCAGGGCAGAGGAAAATAATTTTTAAGAAGTAATAATAATTAATGCACACTTTGTATTGTACTGAGTGTGTCTTGTGAGACGCTTCGTATCCTTGACATGACAAACGCATTTTTGCTGCTTTGTATCAGTACTTACTTTCGTGCCGGCTTGTCATCCTGCGCGAAGCGAAAGATCTCCAACATCAACCATTGTCATGTAAAGCGAAGTGCCTTGTGGTTGTTTTTTACTGTAAACACGAGATGTATAAAAATCACATGGGATCAACATCCAATACAATCGTACTACCTTTAAATATTTTTTGTGCTAACGTATCCTGAATACATTCTTTCACAATTTCTTTCACACGATTCAAAACTATGCCTTCACGTTCAAACTTTAATAATAAGGTATTGATATACTGATTCCGGATACGATTTACCGGGGGGAACTCGGGTCCCAATACCCTTTGTTTGAAATGACTCCTTAACAGTTCGGCTAAATGTTTAGCGCCTTTTTGCACCGAATCCATTTCTTTGTGCTTAACCTCTATTCTAATCAAACGAAACAGAGGTGGGTATTTGAAACTAATCCGTTCGTTCATTTCCGTTTGATACATACGTTCGTATTGATGTGTTTGTACGGCATCAAACAAATAATGATTCGGATTGAATGTTTGTATAATCACTTTCCCTTGTTTCTTTCTTCTTCCGGCTCTTCCGCTTACCTGCTCCATCATTTGAAAGCTACGTTCGTACGAACGGAAATCGGGATAATTTAACATACTATCGGCATTAACTATTCCGATTAAGTTTACATGTTCAAAGTCCAAACCTTTTGCGACCATTTGTGTACCTACCAAGATATCTATCTTACGATCTTCCAGATCACTTAATAAATTGATATATGAATTCTTAGTACGAGTAGTATCTAAATCCATGCGTGCAATACGGGCTTCCGGAAAAAGAGTGATGAGTTCGTCTTCAATTTTTTCGGTACCAAAACCTTTCATCTCCAGATGACTTCCACCGCAAGCCGGGCAAACCTTTAAAGGTTTTTGATGATAACCACAGTAATGGCAATGCATTTCGTGTCTTAGTTTATGATAGGTCAGACTTACATCACAGTTAATACATTTCGGTGTAAAGGCGCAGGTGTTGCAAATCAACAGAGGAGCATAGCCCCGGCGGTTTTGAAATAAAATTACCTGTTCTTTTTTTTCTAAAGATGTCTGTATTTCGGAAAGTAATAAAGAGCTGAAATGTGAGGTAACGGTTTTACGTTTTGTACCTTCTTTCATATCAGCTAGCTGTATTTGCGGTAACAATACCCCGCCATACCGTGTTGTTAATTTTACAAGCGCGTATTTTTCATTGATGGTATTGAAATAACTTTCGAGGGATGGCGTTGCAGAACCTAATAGCACATGGGCATGAAATAGGCCTGCAAGATAGATAGCCGCATCTCTTGCCTGGTAGCGTGGTGCGGGATCGTGCTGCTTGTAAGACCCTTCATGTTCTTCATCAACAACAATAAGGCCTAAATCCTGAAAAGGCAGGAAGATGGAAGAACGCGTCCCAAGAATAATTTGATAGTTCCCGTTCATTACATTATTCCATACTTCTACGCGTTCATTATCATTAAACCTGGAATGATAGACTCCAATCTTATTTCCGAAATATTTGCGGAGCCGGTTTATCAACTGCGTAGTTAATCCGATTTCGGGTAATAGAAATAAAGATTGTTTCTCTTTGGCAAGTTGCTCTTCAATCAGCCGGATATAAATTTGTGTTTTACCGCTTGCCGTTACTCCATGCAGCAGGGTAATTTTATCTTTTCGAAAATGCTCCTGTATTTCGTTTAAGGCAGTTTGTTGGGCTTCGCTTAATTCAAATTCTTCCAGTAAGTCTTCTTCATCCATTTTCAGTCTGCTCACTGTTTTTTCAAATAGCGTAAAGATTTCTTTTTTTACCAATTCGTTAAACACTGCAGGGCTAATTCCGATTTCTTCTAAAAGTTCTTTCTTTGAAACTTCTTTCGATGACTTGGCTAATAATAGATAACGTTGCAAAAGCATTACCTGTTTAGGCGCTCTTTTTTCAAGTGTTTCGAACAGATCTTTTAAAGTATCAGCAGCCGAATATTCCGGATTAAGCCGTACAAACGCGGCGCGTTTAGGTTTGTAACGTTCCGACAATTCTTCTTCAATCCAAACAATTTTCTTTTCCAGCAAAGAGCGAATCAGTGTATGTGTAGTTTTTTGTTCAATAATTTTTGCCACGTCCGAAAGGTTTAATCGTCCATGCATTTCCAATGCTTCCAACACCAGGTATTCTTTATCGTTGAGTTGAGTTCTGTCAAATTCGTTATCTTCCAATAATACGATTGTTGTCTCACTACTCAGTTTTAAAGCGGTGGGTAAGGCTGCCTGTAAAACTTCTCCGGGATGGCACATGTAATAGGATGCCAGCCAGTTCCAATAAAGCAATTGCTTTTCGCTTACCGTCGGATGTTCATCGAGTACATCGGTCAGGTATTTGGCTTCATAAGTTTCAGGAGCTTTTTGATGAGTTTTTTCAATAACAGCCGTATATACTTTGTTGCGGCCAAACTGTACTAATACTCTTTTCCCTATAGCAATCCTGTCGTTCAATATTTCGGGAACACGATAGGTATAACTTTTCGCAATAGCCAGAGGAAGGATTACATCCACGAAGTAAGTATTATTATTTTTCGCAAACAGTTCAGACATTTTATTTCAATTTGAAACCGGCGATACATAAGCAAATCCAACCGGCTGTAAAACTGAGCCCGCCGATGGGAGTAACCGGGCCTAGAAAAGTCCAGGATGAAATACCGAGTAAGGACCGTAAAGACAAAAGATACAAGGATCCTGAAAAGAGCAGAATCCCAATTGTCCAGCATATTGCAGCATACCTTAATAAATTCGATGTTTTCAGATGATAAAAGATTGCTACACAAAGTATCGCCAGGCTATGTATGAATTGATATTTCACGGCAGTTTCGAAGCTTTGTGTTTGCGATACATTTAATACCGGCTTTAAAGCATGAGCTCCAAAGGCTCCCATAATTACGGCAAGGCAGGCAAAAAATGCGGCTAAAGAAATAAATCTGTTCATGTTTAAAATAACAAATGTGGAAAATACATACTAACAATATTCAGCATATTTGGTTAAAGTACCTATTTTTGTTGAAAAAAACAGCATGAGGAAAGCACTAATTGCTGCGTCAGTATTAGTATTACTTATTTTTACGCTCATCTTCTTTTACTTCAAACAGGATTTTTCTGTAAAGAACGAATTGAAGTTATTCGCATTTGTTCCTGAACAAGCTGCCATTATTATCGAGTTTAAAAACGATAAGAGCTTGTATGAATTGTATGAGGGGCAAAGTATAGCGAATAGTATATTGACGGATGAGTATCGTGAAGAGCTTCGCTCAGTCAATGCTTTGTTTTTTGAAAACCCTTATTTAGAATCGGCGCTTGCCTCTAAAACGATCCTGGCATCTGTATTCAGGGTGAGAGCGGATAAGGCCGGGATATTGTATGTATCCGAAATTGATGGAAAAGCTTTTGAAGATCCGGCAAAAATTTTCGAGGCCTGGTTATCTCCCAAAAACACCTTGCAGAAACGGAACTATGATAATCAGGTTATCTGGCAGATTAATTTTTCTGCAAGCCGTAAAGTTATAAGTATCTGCAAAATGAATGATGTGTTACTGGTAAGTTATACACCTACTTTGATTGAAGATGCAATTCGTCAGCGCAAATCGGGCAGGTCGGTAGTCGATGATTCCGATTTTAAACAAGGCTATCAATCCCTTGGCAAGCAAAGTGTATCGGGAGTATACATCAATTATAAATATATCGGAAACTACATAGAAAGTTTTACAAAACGACCTGTATCTGCTTTAGCAATGTTGGTAAATGCTTTGCAAGCGGTTTCAATCTTAGAACTAAACTACAAAACGGATGCATGGATGCTGAGCGGACATTCGGTTATACCTGAATCGGAAAACAGTATTCTGCAGGTCTTAAAAAATCAATCTCCTCAAAAACATCAATTGGTAAATTATATATCCATGCGTACTGCGGGTTTTGTTCATCTCGGATTTTCGGATTATGCCTTATACCTGTCCGATTTGAATGCCTTTATGGGTACTACGAAGAATCCATCACGCAGGGAAGAGATTAGGAAGATTGATGCGAAGTACGGTCTTTCAATCGAACAGGAGTTGCTGGCAAGTATAAGTAAAGAGATGCTTATTACCGCGAACGATAATGTTGTAGAAGAGTTCGGAGAAGATATATTACTTTTTGTTTCTTTAAAAGATGCCGAACGTATGCGGCAAGTGTTAGGTCGCATTCAGGAGCATGAATTGAGAAGCGTAAATATTCCCAATGCAGAAATCCATAAAGATTATATTATTCGCCCCAATTTTTTAACTAAAATTGGTTTGCTGGCATTCGGTCCCTGGTTTGGAGAGACTCAGTATCATTACTATCTGATGATGGAAGATCGGTTGATTTTTGCAAGAGATAAAAAAGCACTCGAACTATATATAGACGATTATATTTCTTTACAATTACTTTCAGGACAGAAAACGTATCAGGAGTTCTTGAAAGGATTATCCGATCAAAGCAATCTTTTTTTCTATGGCAACCTGCATAAAGCATCTATGTTGTTACGCACCGCAATGAACGATTATGCAGAAGGAGCTCTGTTGAAGCAGGGGAAATGGAGTAGTTATAATGCCTTTGCCTTGCAGATGTATGCTTCGAATGACCGTTTTTTTACAAGCATCTACATGCCTCTGCTTCAGGAGGAAAAAAATGAATTGCGAATGTCCTGGAAATACGCCTTGGATGCACCGGCAAATGCTCCTCCTTACATTATAGAGAATCATGATACACATGCAAAAGAAATTATCATTCAGGATGAGGATAATCAGCTCTATTTATTTAATGCCTCCGGAAAACTAATTTGGAAAATCCCGATTAACGGAAAAATCATCAGTGGTATTTATCAGGTTGATTATTATAAAAACGGAAAGTTACAATTGCTGTTTAATAGCGAAAAACAATTGTATCTGATTGATCGTAATGGTAAGTTTATGCCCAATTACCCTATCCGTTTAAGTACCGATGCAACAACGGGGCTGGCTTTATTCGATTACGATAAAAATAAAAATTACCGAATATTTATATCCTGCACCAATCGATCCATTTTTGGTTACGATATTAGCGGCAGACCTTTGGACGGATGGAATCCTAAGGCGAATGTCGGTCATCTTCAGCATCCTATGCAGCATGTTTCTGTTGGAGGGAAAGATTATCTCTTCGTGAACAATACAAACGGCGATTTTTATTTTTTTAATCGTCGGGGCGATTTGATGAGTAAGTTTGTCGATACCGCACAGAACTCATACAATAATCCCTTTATTTTTGATGCGAACGAATCCTTTGCCAAAAACCGTTTTATCAATACCGATACCAAAGGAAAGATCCGCAGTGTATTCTTAGATGGGAGAAGACTTTACAAAACCGTAGGGGTATGGTCGTCGGACCATTTCTTTAATTATGCGAACATTGCCGGAGATACATCTCCCGAATATATCTTCCTGGACAGAAATCATTTGTTTGTGTATGGTGATGATTCTTCCATTGTATTTAACTATCAGTTTACAACCAATATCGACCTTGCTCCCCAATTAATTGAGAGGAAAGGCAATAAATATATGCTGGGGGTTACCGCAAGAGAGAATAACCAGATTTTTTTGTTTAAAGAAGATGGTAATTTGTATGAGGGTTTCCCATTGGCCGGAAGTACCCATTTTCGTTTGGCTGAACTTAAGCCGGGAGGAAAAAAATACCTAATTGTAGGTAGTAGCGATAAGAACCTCTATGTGTATGAATTGCAGGAATAAATTTTTTTTATTAGGTGGATGTTTTGCAGGTAACTAATTATTTACTAATTTCATCGGACTAAACTATAGACTTATACTTAACGTAACTAAATAATATCGATTATGAGAATGCTACCGGCATCTGTAAAAGTCTTGTCAAGTCTTTTATTATCAGGATTGTTGTTTTTAAACTCCTGTAAGATTGATGAGGACTTGGCAAAGCCAACCATCAACCCCGATTACACCATCCCATTGGTTTACGGATCCCTCAACCTGAGCAAATTGGTAAAGGATACCAGTTTCATGTCAGTAGACCCTGAGGGGTATTTTAAAATTGCTTTTAGTGATACTGTACTCGAACAGAATATAGGTATGGATGTTCTTGCCGCGCTGGAAGGGGATCTTGAAGTACCTGCTTTCGACCCGGTGATTACTGATTTGGGGGGAGGAATGAGAGCAATTGGTACTCAGACCATAGGGGATGCCTTACCGTTACCCATCGAGTTTAAGTTGAAAGAGCTTACTCCTGAGGGTGGAGTTTTTGATCTGAAGGTATATAATCAGATGGATTTCGATTTGAACAATATTCAAATTGAACTTTTGATGGCAACGAAAAATGGACAGACATTTATTTCCAGCCCTTTCAATGTTCCGGCAAAAGGCGAGGCATCTATTCCCGATACTGAAGAAATGTTGGGCTATGTGTTGGATTTTAGCGGTGGCGTGCTTGATTCCAATAATTATGTTGATTTACGTTTAATCTCTGATGCCTCTCAGAACCAGGGTATGCAGGTTACCGGAATAAATACGGTATTTGTATCCTTCGGATGGAAAGGACTGCTTGTAAATAATGTACGCGGTAAGTTCCCGGTTATACCACTTGATGAAATTGCTACTTCGAATGACCTGATCAACAATCCCGAATTCTTCAGCAAGTTTGAATCGGGAAGTATGAATATCAGCGGAGCGGAAGTGAAGATGACTATTGATAATACCTTAGGCATACCTTATAAAATCGATTTTAACCTAGAGACCATTAGCGGTATCGATGGTAGTGCATCTGCACTATTACCACAGGTTATCAATATTAATTCTGCATTATACGGACCTCCACCGGTAACAGCATTAAACGAGTTTGTATTAGATGATGATGATAATTTAGGCCCTGTGATTTCTAATTTTCCATTGAAAATGAACTTCAGTACGAAAATTACCGATGAGATGGTACCCGGCAATACAGGTTATTTTATCTACAAAGAAAGTGGATTGAAAGTCCGTGTAGATGCTGTAATTCCATTTGCTATACGTTTTAATCAATTGGTGCTGGTGGATACACTACCATTCGATGGGCTGTCGAGTATAGATTATCCGGAAGATATTTTAGAGATTGATACAGCTGTACTTACATTTAAAATTATAAACTGGTTCCCTTACGGAGTGAATCTTCAGATTGATGCTACAGATGATGCCGGAAATGTATTGACTGACCTGGCAAGCATTGATCTTGTTGCGGCACAAATTGATAATACAGCAGGGAGAGTAATGTCGCCGGTAACGGTTCCTGCCATTCAGATTTCAATGAGCCAGGATAAGTTTAATAAGCTTCGTGAAGCAACAAAAATGAAAGTAAGAGCAACACTGGATACTCCGCCCGGATTAGTAGCGCCCAAAATTTTTACCGATTACACAATCGGATTTAATGTAATTGGTCGGATAAAAGCAAATGTTAAACAGGGAGATAATTAATTACTTGTCGAAAAATGCTTTAAACCTATTCAATCTGAAAATTATGAAATGGTCAAATAAAAATTTTACGCTAAGTACAAATGATTATTTAACCATTCCATGTGACCTTAAACTAAAATTATAAACACATGAAACGCTCTATACTTTTATTTTTCTTCGCTCTGATAGCTTTTAGTTATACTGCCTCTGCACAGCGGTATTCTTTATACTATACCAAAACTTTATACGACGGTATTGCGAATCCGCATCATAAATCCTTAGACTCCTGCCGTTCATGGGCAAGTAACTTCTTTATATTCCCTTCTATGGGTTTAGATTTCCGTCTTACGGGAGATATTAATGATTTTGTGAAGGCGGCCTTAGCCAGTGAGAACTTATCGAGTATGATGTTAGAAAATGGTGAAGGCCACGACAATATCATTTCTAACCGCTTCAACTATAATTTATTTATGCTGAAAGTGCGCATGGGAAGAAAACGAGATGCCGAATTTTCTATCTACTCACAAATAAAAGCCGAAACAGCTATAAGCATAAATAACGGATTCTTTTCTTTTATTACCCGTGGTAATACACCCTATCTGGGTTCCAGCATTGATGGTTTTATGAACTTCGGCGGTGTTGTGAATGCATATAATGAAACCGGTATAGGATTCAGAAGGCAGATCTATAAAAATCTTTCGGGAGGTTTTAAAGTAGGATATCTTACCGGTGCCGCAAATGCTACTTTCGATATTCAGGATTCCAAACTCGAAACGTCAGCACAAGGAGATACCATAACCGTAACCATAAAAGGTTCTGTGAAATCTTCCGTCGACCCCAACAATACTGATAATCTCGTTGAGAATATCTTAAAGAACAGAGGTATTGTTTTTTCGGGAGGCTTGCAATATCAGTTGACGAAACGTGCAACATTAGGAGCAGCTTTGTTAGATTTTGGTTCTATTAAGTGGAATGAGAACAGCAGGGTTATGCGTTTGGATGAAACGAAAGAGTTTATCGGTATGGATGCCTTTGCTTCTAAGTTTCAACGAGATTCGATGATGAAAACGCTTACCGAATTTGCGGTCGATAGTACATATGAGTCCTACACTTCTCCACTTTTATCACGCATAGAGTTCAGTGCCAATTATCGTTGGGCAAATTGGTTTAACCAAACTGTAATTGTTTCGAAACCCTTGCTTACACCCGATATCGATTTAATAATGCTGCATAATTTGGTAGCCTTTAAACGTGTTAACTTTATTTTCTTAACAGGTTATAATACCGATGGGTTTGCTTCTGTGGGAGCACAGTTTGCAGTCCGTACCCGAATGCTTGACTTTTACGTAGGTTCAGAAAAAGTATTGAACACGTATCAAATATCTCAACAAGTAAGTGATCATACTAAAAAACCAACACTTGGATTGGGAGCAGATATAAACTTTGGTATTGCTTTAGGATTTGGTCGTTGCCCGAAACCGCTTGAATTTACTTATGTACCAACCGATTCGGATGGAGATGGAATTCTGGATGTTGCTGACGAATGTCCGTTTAAAGCCGGACCGAGAGAAAACAACGGTTGTCCTTGGCCGGATACCGATGGAGATGGTGTAATGGATAATGTGGATGAATGTGTGAACATTCCCGGACCGGTAGAAAATAACGGTTGCCCTTGGCCGGATAGTGATAACGATAGTATTCCGGATAAAGACGATTTATGTCCGACTATTGCCGGGCCTTTAAGTACCAATGGTTGCCCGGATAGCGACGGGGACGGAGTTGCCGATAAAGATGATGCTTGTCCGAATGAAGCAGGCCCTGCTGAAAACTTAGGTTGCCCTTGGGTAGATACTGATGGGGATGGTGTTCCGGATAAATTCGATCAATGCCCCGATGTGCCGGGAGTACTGACCAATAATGGTTGTCCCGTAGAACCTAAAAAAGTGGAACTTTCCGCTGAAGAACAGGAAGTGATTAATAAAGTATTTACGAATCTGAATTTCCAATCGGGTAAAGCTATTATTGCTCCTTCATCATTCGACGCCTTAAATACTTTGTATGAGCTATTGATTAAGAAACCTACATTTATGGTATTGATAGAAGGCCATACCGATAATGTGGGTAAAGCCGCTTCCAACAAAAAACTTTCTCAGGATCGTGCAGATGCCGTTAAGAAATATTTAGAAAATAAAGGTATCGAAGCGGAACGTTTAATTGCAATGGGCTATGGTTCTGAACGCCCGATTGCAGATAATAACACTACAGAAGGAAAAGCAAAAAACAGAAGGGTAGAGTTTACGATCCTCGAAAAATAAAATGGTTTTAGTTTTTTTTGAAGGCTCCTTTTTTAGGGAGCCTTTTTTATTTTTGATCAATTTTCTTTTTGAAAAGAAATTCTTTCAGGTAATAGGGTTCGAAGTATGCAAGATCTTCGAAGGTTTGATTATGATACTTCTCAAAAGCAGTCTTATAAAGTGATGAAGCGCTTGGCCAATAATTTTCGATAAAATGTATATATGATTTGTTTGCATATAAATCCTTACATTTTGCCACTGCGTCTCCAAACAAATAGAGTGATGAATCCGCATAGGCATCGAAACTATGCTCATCTAAGATAATTGCTTCTGTGTCTTTTAGGACCTTAAACTCCGAATCAATCAACATACAATATACTTCCATACGGCGTGCATCAATTACCGGGCATAAAATATAACTTTCCTTCGCAATGCGATCTCTGATTCCCCATGCCATCGACTCAAGCGTATTTACAGAAAGTAAGGGGATACCTAATGCATAGCATAAGCCCTTGGCTGTAGAAACACCAATGCGCAAACCGGTATAGGATCCCGGACCCTTGCTTACGCAGACAGCCGATAAATCTTTAAAAGTTATCCTTGCTTCTTTTACTGCATCTTCAATGAAAAGTGTAAGTACTTCGGCATGTATATGGGCTTTATTTTCTTCTTTAACAACCATCAATTCATCGCCTGCACTAATCGCTACCGAACAATTGCTCGTCGCGGTTTCTATGGAAAGTATATAAGGTTTATCCGATAATTCCATAAATCATTTTTACGATAACGATGCATAAGAATCCGACAAAAATAGTTTTTATCGTTGATGCTTTTAGTTTATTGGAAATGTTTACTCCGATCGGAGAAAACAATAAACTTCCGATAGCCACCGGTATTGATACACTTAAAAAGATTAGTCCGATGTGCGGACTATCAACATTTATCTCGGGTAAACCCTGAAAAAATAAATTGTAGAGTGAGGTGAGTAATGCCATCACGCTGATAACTCCTAAGGAAATAGAAGTCGCTTTCCGCATAGGTAAATTCATCGTATTGGTTAAGATAGGTACAATAATTACTCCACCACCGATGCCTGAAAATGCTGCTATTGTTCCGGAGAGAAGTCCGGTTAAAATAAATTTCCAGGGTTCCGTTTGCTCATCATCCTGAACAGGATTGTAGTTTTTGGAACGGAATATCCTCCAGGCTATAAAAATTAAGAGTATGATGAAGAAAAGTGTAAAGCGTTCCTTAGTGTACCAGGTTCCGATACTAATGATGTACGAAAAGAAAATAGCGGCAAAACTTGCGCTTATACCAATGGTTAGAATGCTGCGGGGGTAGAAGTTTTTATGTTTCCATTGCTTATAGGTACCGCTTAAACCCGCGAACATAATAGCAAACATGGAGTTGGCTACAATTGCCGGAACAATGATTTCACTGCTCAATCCCAAACGTTCGAGATAATAGCTGAAGATTAAGACATAGATAATACCCCCGCCAATACCGAGCATTCCTGCCAGTAAACCTCCGATACCTCCCAGAAGTAAGGGAACTAAGATGGGATAAATGAAATCTTGTATCATAAAAAAAGGGAACGATGTTTCGTTCCCTGCAAAAATGATAAAAATATTTTAGTTCTTAGGCTTTAACGCTGAAGCATATAATTTAGAGTCGTTTAGCACTTCCAATGCTTTCTGAATCTCCGGATCAAAGGAGAAGGAAGTTTCAATTCGCCCTTTTTGACTATAGTAACGACTTACAATCTCTTCTTGTAAGAATTTGCTTAATTCGGGCCTGAATTTATGTAAATCGGCTTCCTTGTCGTGAATTAATTTCGTTTGCATCGCCTCAAAATCAGTTTTGATGGCCTCAAAATATTTTTCTTTGAGAGCTGCTTCTTTATACTCATCCAAAAGTTTTTCGCTTTTAGTTTTATAATCATAGTCTTTATCTCTCAAAAAATCTATAAAAGCTCGGTAATCGCTGTCGGAAAGTTTGAATTCAAGCGAAGCAGCTATTTGTGGATTTTGTAAGCGGTATTCCGTAGCGAAATCGAAGATCAGATTTTTGCTTAAGAGGCTTATTGCAATAGGGCTGTAAGTAGAAATATCTACTGTAACATCGGGGGCTACTCCACCGCCATCATAAACTTTTCTTCCGGCACGTGTAAAAAATTCTTTGATCAATGAATCCGGAATTTTTCCGACACTACCATCTTCATTCCGATGACTGTAATCTAAAGCTTGAATACATCTTCCGCTTGGGATATAATATTTTGCCGTAGTAATTTTTAATTGAGCATTGTAGCTAAGCGGGCGGGTTGCCTGTACCAATCCTTTTCCGAATGTACGTTGTCCGATAATTACACCGCGATCCAAATCCTGCATAACACCCGAAACAATTTCGGAAGCCGATGCCGAGCTGCTGTTGGTAAGAACTACTAAGGGTATGTCCGTATCAACGGGCATATTAATGGTGCGGTATGATTTATCCCATTCCTTTACTTTACCCTTGGTAGTTACTACTAACTCTCCTTTATTAATAAAGATGTTTGAAATATCTACAGCTTCTTGCAGAAGCCCGCCCGGATTTCCTCTTAAATCAAGTATAAGCGATCTGAAATTCGGATTTTTCTTTAGTTCTATTAAAGCTTGCGCAACTTCTTTACTTGCCTTTTGCGTAAATCCTCTTAATTGAATATAACCTGTCTGATCATTTACCATACCATAATAAGGGACATTTAAAATTTGAATTTCTTCTCGTTGCAGCGCAATCTCAAACTCCTTTTTGTCTCCGGGACGACGTACCGTAAGTTTGATCGTAGATCCCGGTTGTCCTTTTAATAATTTGCTTACATCGGAAGTGCTTTTTCCTTTCAGGGATTTACCATCAATATCTAAAATCATATCACCGGCAATAAGTCCGGCTTTATGGGCAGCAAAACCTTCATAGGTTTCACGAACCACAATATGATTTTCGCGTTGGAAAATTGTAGCGCCGATACCTCCGTATTGTCCCGTAGTCATAAAACGATAATCTTCCACTTCCGATTCGGAGATGAAATTTGTATAAGGGTCGAGCGATTCGAGCATCGCCTCAATACCGGTACGCATCAGTTTCGAAGGATCTATTTCGTCTACATAATAGGTGTTGAGCTCGCGGTAAGCAGTAGTCATGATATCGAGATTCTTCGATATTTCGAAATAATTATCGACAAAAGCGACAGAGCTTATGGAAGCGATGGCGATGAAAGCAATGATCAGGTATTTTTTTAATTTTCTCATAGCAGAAAAATAGTGTTCAATATAAAGCCTTTATTTTAAGGGGTCGTAACCGCTACCACCCCAGGGGTGGCAGGATATCAATCGTTTTACAGCAAGATACGTGCCTTTAAAAGGTCCGTATTTTCTTAATGCCTGAATACCATACTCCGAACAAGTAGGAGAATATCTGCAGGCATTGGGTAATATGGGTGAAATAATTTTTTGATATACTTTAAAAAGAAATATCAATATATAATTAAGTGGTTTTAACATGCTCTTTTAACAAACGATCGAAAGCTAAATTTAGTTTTTTTTCGATTTCTTTTGTAGTAATTATTTCGTTACCGGTATAAATAATCATCAGGTATAGATTGATATTATGTTCACGAAGAAAAGGGTAGAGCTTATCGGTTTTTAATATACGATAGGATTCGCGTATCCGACGTTTGATACGGTTACGGTCAACAGCACGTTTAAATCTTTTCTTAGGTACGGAAAGTACAACTTGTGCAGGATATAAAGCGGGTTCTGGATTTTGAATCCACAGAATTCGAAAGGGGTACAAAACAAAAGAAGAACCCTTGGAGAAAAGCAAGTCGATTTGCTTTTTGCTGCACAAGCGTTCTTCTTTGGTGTAAGAATATTTTTTCATTCGATAGGATTAATGGATATATCTTAATTCTTCTATTAAGATACCACAATCATTATCCCAATCTGAAATTATTAGCTTTTATGTTTTTTCTCACTCGATACAGAAAGTTTTTTTCTGCCTTTTGCTCTTCTGGCTGCTAATACTCTTCTTCCATTAGCAGTAGCCATGCGCTCTCTGAAGCCGTGCTTATTTCTTCTTTTTCTTTGTGATGGTTGGAATGTACGTTTCATTGCTTCTTAAATATTATTTTTTTTCCTAAAGCCCCATTTTCCGAGTGGCTGTTTATGCTCTTTCCTGCATTTACGCAGCCTAAAACAAGGTCGCAAATATAGTCAGGCTTTCGCTTTAAAACAAAAGTTATTTCAAATTATTAAAATTTATAGGTTACCCCCAATGCGAAAACTTGTTTAAACTGGGTTCTAGGCTTGTTTTCAACAACAATTACACCCGGGCTTAGCTCTTTATCGCGTGGAATAAGGATATCCTGGTCGTAGATTAAATTGGTTGTAAGGGTCGCCGTCAACAGTTTCGTAATTTGGAAAGCGATCAGGTTTTCCCAATAAATATCCACTGCCCGAAGGTCTATATAAGCTGCAAACAAATCGAGTTTCGACTTCAACATAATATTTTCTGCCAGATTTGCCTGATACTTAATGGAGGCTGAAGTGCCTAGTTCCCATCTCACATTTTTCCCTGTATCAACCCCATAAGCTCCGATGGCAGCCAGGGAATCGTTCATTACCATCGTAACTTTACCGGTAAGGGGTGAATAGAAGACAGATAGCTGTTCATTGGGCTTATAATCCAAACCGGCAGCCAGCGAAATATAAGCCGGGGAAAGAAAGCCCGAAACTACCGTTTTTGTTGTATCGGTATAGGCAAAGCCTTCGGTAAACTGCGATTTAGCATTTAAAAGGAAGGAATAATTGATCTTATCTGTCATGCGTAAACCGTATTTACTGTTCATCTCTATTTTATCCTCACTTTTTCGAAGATCGCCTCCGCTTAATTGTTGTATGCCATACCCTAAATCCAGGTTGTTTTCCCAGTTGGATTTATACGTTTTTCGATTGGCGTATAAACTGATCAGAGAGGAAATATTTAAATTGTTTTCCCCTCCGGCGGCCCAATTGGTAAAGGATGATTGGCTTACCGAAAGCGAGGCAACCCCGCCTTTTTTCCATAAACTGGTATCGGCGGGAGCAGTGGTATCTTGTGCATATACTGAATCTGCAACTGCGAGAATAATCAGTATAAATATTAATTTTCTATACATAGGACAGTGTTTGAATGAAAAATCGATACAATAATTGAATGGGATGCCTTAATTATGGCAATTTTACAGCTTCTTCTCTACGCATACGGTTCAGGAGTTTAACGATCAAGAAAATGGTAAATGCAATAATGACAAATTGGATAAGAGTTTGTATAAAGCTACCGTAATTAATGGTGACCGTATCACCCAGCGTAAGTTTCAGATCTTTGAAGTCAACATTGTTAATTAAGAAGCCAATCGGAGGTAGAATAATATCATTTACAATCGAATCGACTACCTTTTGAAAAGCAGCTCCTATAACAACCCCAATAGCAAGTTCCACCGCATTCCCGCGCGAAACGAATGTCTTAAATTCTTGTAGCATACTCATAATGGTTTCGGTTTTTAGTTTATTGTAGATCAGTTTTACTTTGTCAATTAATAAAGGAAATTATCCAAATTAACCGAAAAATAAAAATATTTTTTCCGAAACTAAGGAGTAAGCCTTCCATACATACGTGGGAATGGAATGGTTTCGCGAACATGCGGTAATTTACATACCCAGGCTACCAGGCGTTCTAATCCTAATCCAAAACCTGCATGCGGTACCGAACCGAAGCGTCTTAAATCCAAATACCATTCGAAAGCATCCATCGGTAATTGGTGTTCGTTTATTTTTTCGATTAATGCATCTTTATCGGTTTCACGTTCACCGCCGCCTACAATTTCACCATAGCCTTCCGGTGCCAATACATCCACTCCTTTGGCAAAGCGGGTATCATCGGCACGTTTGAGATAGAACGCTTTTACTTCATGCGGCCAGTTGTAAACCATAATCGGGGTATCGAATAAACGGGTTAATACGGTTTCGTCAGAACCTCCGAAATCGTCTCCATGTTGGAAATTTCTTGCCGACTCCAACCATTGCGGAATATTTTTACAATCTTCTTCCAGATCATGTGACTCATCACGCAATTCGGCAATCTTGGCCATATTAAAATTGATCTCTCCTTTTTTCATTCCCGGAGTTTCAATCTTTGTTTCGCGTTCTTTAATTTCTTTTTCGATTTCGCTAATACGGGTTTTTACAGTCGCTAAATCTTCTTCCAGGGTTTTAATAGAATTGCGCCCTTTCACATCTTGTTCGCCTTTAATAATGCGTACGGCTTCGTCGTAATGCAGCCGGGGAAATTTGAGTGAAATATTTTTTAGGATTTCAACATCGCGTTCGATGATCGTAAGCTCCTCGGGACATTTTTCGACAACAGCGGTAACAACAACCTGTAAAAATTCCTCAATCAGATCCATCGTCAGATCCAAATCGTAGAAAGCCATCTCCGGTTCTATCATCCAAAATTCAGAAAGGTGTCGGCGGGTTTTCGATTTTTCGGCACGGAAAGTGGGACCGAAAGTATAGATTTTACCCATAGCCATAGCCATAGCTTCACCGTAGAGTTGCCCCGACTGGGATAAATATGCCGGTTGATCGTAAAAATCTGTTTCGAATAAATTCGTTGTCCCTTCGCTGGCATTTCCTGTAAAAATAGGAGCATCCATCTCAATAAAACCGCGTTCCTGAAAGAAAGTATGTATGGCATAAATAATGGTATTACGAATGCGCATAATAGCCCACTGACGGCGGGAGCGCAACCAAAGATGGCGATGGTCCATCAGGAATTCGATACCATGAGCTTTTTTGGAAATAGGGTATTCCTCGGCTATCTGATACACGCTTAAGTCATTTACCTGCAATTCATATCCGCCTGTCTGACGCTCGTCTTTTACAACTTTACCGCTGATAGAAATAGCGCTTTCCATTGTTAATTTATCCGCCTGATTAAAGAGCTCCTCACTAACATTTTCACGACTGATAACACATTGGCAAATGCCGCTTCCATCTCTTAAGATAATAAAGACAAGGTCTTTTCCGGTTCTTTTATTAGCTACCCAACCTTTTAAGGTTACGTTTTGTGATTCAGCTTGTCTGAGATCTTTGATATACACCATTTTCAATATTCCGTTTATTAGATGTACAAAATTATACTATTTTTCCATTTTTATCGTATTTTCGAACGAATTCAAGAAATGCTTAAACAAAGTTTACAACAAAAGCTCCTACAGAAATTATCACCGCAACAAATTCAATTCATTAAATTGTTGCAGGTGCCTACTGTGATGCTGGACTCCCGAATCAAGGAAGAGTTGGAGGAGAATCCTGCTCTGGAAGATGCCAGTCTGGGAAGTGTTGATGAGCCTGAAGAGTACGCTTCGCTGGATGAAGACGAATCTTACGATGATACTCCTGTGGAAAGTGAGAAGGATGAGTTTAACATTGAAGATTATTTACAGGATGAGGATCAGGATGATGGGTATAAAATTATGGGGGATAATGATCCGGATGATGAGAGTAAAAAAGAAATGCCCATTGCCGTAACAACTTCTTTCCACGATAATTTACAGGCACAATTGAGTATGCTTGTTTTAGGCGACCATGAATTTTTAGTAGCACAGCAGATTTTAGGAAGTCTAGACGATGACGGTTATTTGCGCAGGCCTTTACCTGCCATTGTTGACGACCTGGCTTTTTCACAAAATGTATTTACTACGGAAGAAGAGGTTGAGAATTTATTGAGCTTCATTCAGGAGTTCGATCCCGCGGGTGTTGCCGCTCGTAGTTTACAGGAATGTTTGTATATACAACTGAAAAGAAAAGACCCCAAACAGGAAAACATTTCGGTAGCCATAAATATTGTTCAAAATTATTTGGATGAGTTTACAAAAAAACATTACGATAAACTCGAACGCTTGCTGAATGTAAGTCCACAGGTATTGAAAGATGCCATTGCCGAAATTTTAAAGTTAAATCCTAAACCCGGAAATTCTTTTGCCGATAATTCGAAGCAACTGCAAATCATTCCGGATTTTATCATCACCAAGACCAATGATAATACCTTATTGTTAACGCTGAATTCTAAAAATGCTCCCGATTTACGTATTAGTCGTTCCTATCAGGAGATGTTTCAAACTTATGATAAGGCAGTTAACAAAGACAAAAAATTGAAGGAAGCTGTACAATTTGTAAAGCAAAAACTCGATTCGGCAAAATGGTTTATCGATGCAATAAAACAAAGGCAGCAAACACTTATTCGTACCATGAACGCTATTATGCAGTTTCAGTACGAATTTTTCTTAGATGGTGATGAGCGTAAGCTGAAACCTATGATTTTAAAGGACATTGCCGATCAGATCAATATGGATATCTCTACTGTTTCGCGTGTGGCAAACAGCAAATACGTACAAACAGAGTTCGGTACATTCCTCTTAAAGTCTTTCTTCTCGGAGGGTATTCAAACTGATAGCGGAGAAGAAGTATCGAACCGGGAAGTGAAAAAAATATTGGAGGAATGTATTGCCGGGGAAGATAAGCGCCGACCTTTAGCCGATGAAAAGCTTGCAGATATCTTGCGCGAGAAAGGCTACAACATTGCACGCAGAACGATAGCCAAATATCGAGAGCAGTTAAATATTCCCGTTGCCCGCTTGCGAAAAGAGTTGTAAGTTTTTAATCATGAAGATTGTGGAGGGGGCTTCATTTGAGATTACTATTCACTCATCAATTTTAATTCTTGTTTAACCGTTTCGTAGGCTTCGCTTAAACCCTGTCCGAGCTGAGAGATATTCATTTTTATTGCTTCGGATTGAGGAGTACTCTTTGCTGTAAGTTCAATGTTTTTCGCTAATTCCGAAAGTGTGGTAAATCCTAAGGTTGCTAAACTCGATTTCATTTTATGAGCAATCTTACCGGCTTGTTCGATATTGTTTTCAGAAAAATATTTTTGCATGGTTTCGAAGTCCTGTGGAGTTAAATCGATAAACATTTGCAGGATTTCAGCGGCTACAAATTTATTATGATCAACTAATTCCAATACTTTCTCTATATTGAATGCTCCCATTTTTTTAATTTAGCGAAAACGAATATACAAATTATGGAATATATAGAATGGAATGATTTCGAGAAAATAGATATCAGAGTCGGGAAGCTTATTTCGGTATCGGATTTTCCTGAAGCGAATATCCCCGCGTATAAACTTACAATTGATTTTGGAGAATTAGGGATTCGTAAATCCAGTGCACGCATCACGAAGTTATACAGTAAAGAGCAGTTGTTAAACAAACAAATTATCGCTGTCGTAAATTTCAAACCGAAACAAGTGGCAAATTTTATGTCGGAGTGTTTGGTTCTAGGAGTTTATAGGGAAGACCATTCGGAAGTTGTTTTGCTACAACCGGAAAGGGAGATGAAAGTGGGGGCGAAGGTGGGCTAATTTAATCATTAACCATTACCAACTGACACATCAGAGGGTTTGTACACATATAAAATAAAAAGGAGGACTCATGTCCTCCTTTTTAAAATAAATGCGAAAGATTTAGAAGATCGCTTCGAAGCGTTCTTCTTTATCCCCGCGTTTCACCAAAATAATAACACGGTCGCCCTTCTTGTGTACATTCAGGGCTTTCATGTAATCCTGAATATTCGTTATTTCCAGATCACCGATCTTCAGAATGATATCGCCGGTTTTAAGTCCGGCTGCCTGAGCAGCTTTCCCCTCGCTAATTCCATCCAGGCGTAAGCCTGTACCATCGTAGGAATAATCGGGGATTACTCCTAAAGTAACTTTAAATCCGATATTGGTAGTAGAGGTTTTACTTTTCGTAGGCTGGAAAACGAGTTTGTTCTCTTTATCGATGGCATGAATAAATTGTATCATATAATCGAGTACTTGTCCGACGCCGGTATAATTAATTTTATCCGCATCGTCCGATGGCTTGTGGTAATCGGGATGTACGCCGGTGAAGAAATGTAATACCGGAATATTCTTCAGATAAAAAGAAGCGTGGTCTGAAGGGCCCATTCCCGAGGAATCCGTTTTAATAACCAACGATTTCGCATCTATTTTTTCAATAAGCGGTTCGAAAGCAGAACTTGTTCCCGTGCCCATAATACTCAATCGTTTGGTCGAATCGTTCAGGCGGCCGATCATATCCATGTTGATCATCATGTTAATTTTATCCAATGGAACCGTAGGGTTATTCGTGAAATATTTCGATCCCAGCAAACCTTCTTCCTCTGCCGAAAAGCAAATGAACAGGAAATTATGATTTTCTTTGATCGGATTGATACGTAAATAACGGGCAAGCTCAATAACACCGGCAGTTCCCGAAGCATTATCGTCGGCCCCGTTGTGAATTTGTTGGGTACCTGTTAAAGAACCCACATGTCCCAGGCCCAAATGATCGTAATGCGCACCGATCACGATCGTGTACTCGGCATTATTATCTAAATAGGCAATAATGTTTTTTCCTTTGGAATGTATTGCATTTTTGCCATCACCGCCATGAGGATTATCCGAATAGCTGAATGCGAATTCCTGAACATACCCATTCGTACCCATAGGCTGTAAGCCCAGTTTTTCGAATTCTTTCTGAATATATTTCGCTGCTTTCTTTTCCCCTTTTGTGCCGGGGAATCTGCCCTTTAATTTATCGCTGCTCAAATAACGGATAGAGGTTTCGAGTTTAACGATATCGCTTTGTGCAAATACAGATAGACTAATAAAAATGGCAGCTATTGCTAAACTTATTCTTTTCATATATATGGTTAATTATTCTACCCAATCAGCGATAAATAAATTCGTGTCGCGGGTATTATTGTTATTTCTGTTTGATGAAAATACCAGCTTTTTCCCATCCGGAGAAAACATCGGGAAAGCATTGAAAATACTTTCTGAAGTTAGTCTTACCAAACCTGTACCATCGAGATTAATCATATACAATTGAAAATCGTATCCTCTTTCGGAATGATGGTTAGAAGAGAAAAGAATTTTTTTGCCGGAAGGGTGAAAGAAGGGAGCCCAGTTTGCTTTCCCTAATCGGGTTACTTGTTGCATTTCCGAACCATCTGTATTACATACATAAATCTCCATATTGGTAGGGGCGACCAAGCCTTGTGCCAATAAATCTTTATATTCTTTAATATCTTCTTCTGTTTTTGGACGAGAAGAACGGAATACTAATTTTTTACTGTCGGGAGAGAAGAAGGCACCGCCATCATACCCTAGTTCAGAAGTAATTTGTTTCAAATCTGTACCATCGATATTCATGGTCCATAATTCTAAATCGCCCGAACGGGTAGAAGTAAAAACAATTTTTTTACCATCGGGCGATACGGTTGCTTCGGCATCGTATCCGATTTCATTCGTAAGTTGTTTAGTGATATTTCCTTTTAAGTCAGCAACAAAAATGTCGAACTCCGGATAGATCGCCCAAAGATATTTTTTATCAGCACGTTCTGCCGGTGGTGGCGGGCATGCCTTGCTTGCCAAATGGGTAGACCCGTAAACAATATGTTTGTTGTCGCCTAAATAATAGGAGCAGGTTGTGCGTCCTTCGCCGGTAGAAATCATATCTGGACGATATTCCGGATTATTCACGGCTTTTTTGATATCTAAATTAAAAATCTGATCACACTCTAATCCCCAGGCTTTATTATTCGATTGAAAGATAAGATGAGTCCCCGCCGGATTAAAATATGCTTCCGCATTATCGCCTCCAAAA
This sequence comes from uncultured Sphingobacteriaceae bacterium, assembly GCA_964454645.1. Taxonomy (GTDB): domain Bacteria; phylum Bacteroidota; class Bacteroidia; order Sphingobacteriales; family Sphingobacteriaceae; genus CAYVTM01. The sequence goes on from CAYVTM010000001.1 coordinate 117,482, forward strand.
GTTAGCTGACGAATGTTTTGCAGGTGTTTCGACTCCTGTGCAATCCCGGTGCTTGTTACAATAAATAAAAAAATGCTTAATAAGTACTTCATAAATAGTGATTTATAAAAAATGTTTTAATTAATCTTATATGGCGGCTAAGATACAAAAGCAGGCATGGATTTGATTTGTTTTTCGGGCTTCTAAAAAAATATGAGAATAAAATGATAATTGGATAGGGGAATGGAAGGATATGTGGGTCTCTTTTATGAGAAAAACATAATGCAAAATTTATCAATCGTTTCAACAATTAAACTAAATATACACACAATGAAAAAAATCCTTAAGCGGGTAGGAATCATATTGTTATTCTTGCTCGGAATACTCTTATTGTTTTATGGATACATCAATCTGAATTTTAACAATAAAATCACTAAGAAATATAGTTACGAGCCTCACATGATTACCTTGGCTGTCGATTCTGCAAGTGTAGCAAGAGGGGAACATTTGGTAAATATCAAAGGTTGCCGCGATTGTCACGGGGAAAACTTAGGAGGAAAAGTATTTATTGATGATCCCACATTGGGTCGCTTCGCCGCCACGAATTTAACCAGCGGTACGGGGGGAATTGCAAATGATTATACAGATGCCGATTGGTTCAGGGCCTTGCAGCATGGGGTTGATAATGAGGGTAAGGCATTAATCATTATGCCATCTTACGAAACCACCTTATTATCGGATGAAGACATGGCAAATATGGTGGTCTATATAAAATCATTACCGGCGGTGTATCATATTTTGCCTGAAAATAATATCAAGCCCTTAGCAAAGATCCTGACATTTTTTAATCAGTTGCCAACCTTTGCGGTTGAGCGGATCGATCATAAACAGAAGCGTATTGCAAAAGTAGAGCCTTCGGAAGATCCTTCATACGGGAAATATTTAACCGTAGCATGCCATGGTTGCCATCGCGAGAATTTAAAAGGAGGGAAACATCCTGTTCCCGGAGCGGCTATGGTACCCGATATTACTTCCTCCTCTCGTATAGGAAATATTTCGGAAGAGCAGTTTACGAAAATATTAAGAGAAGGAATCACTCCCGATGGCCGCGTCTTAAAAGTAAGCGATATGCCCTGGAACATGACTCAATCCTTTACGGATATGGAGATAAAAGCGATTTATAATTATTTGCAGAGTATATAGATATGCAAGCATGGCATCTCAACTAAGAGGAGATGCCATGCTTGTATTCGATGAGCATGATAAAATAAAATTATTATATCGGATTTTTAGGTGTCTGATAAATATGTGTTAATAACAGGATTTTTTCAGTGTGGCGTTTTTGTATAATCTTCGGAGCAGCTACTAAATTTTCGAACCTTCTTTATTATAGATGTCCTAAACGTTAAATATAATGAAATTTTGTAAGTGCTTGATTTTACACAATTTTTTTACTTACTTTTAGTATGCCTTAATATTAAACCTGCTTAATATGAAAAAATTAACACAACTATGCCTCTTATTTTTTAGTACAATTACGGGGACAACATTCTCACAAACAATTTTACCCGGTCCGGGTGTCGATTGGCAAAAAACATACTGGCCGACACTGGATGAATGTCCTAATCCTGATTTGGTATTGGGGCAGGATGATTCGGGGGAAGACTGGTTCTACGGCTTTTGTAAATCCTATGATTCAGAAAATGAATTTGAGGGTTTTATAAATGCAGGGTATAGTACCTACGAGTATATTCCTACAGGGACAGGGTGTGATGAGGAAATACCAAACCAAAATCCTGATTGGGGTGAATTTGAAACAGTTAATCTTCGTAAGGGGAAAAACTGGAGAGCAAAATTAACAAAGGTAGATGCCAACGGGAATGAACTGTGGTATAAGAATTTCGGGAATTATTTTGCAGAATTCAATACAGTCATCCAGGGCTCCGACGGGTATTACTATGCCATAGGCAGAAGTAATGATTTTGGGAATAATATTGTTTATAACCCCGGGCTGAATAACTTTAACCTAACCAATACTACTTACGATCCGTCAAGTCCGGGTGGTTCAACCGTAAGGCATCTTTACATCGTTAAGGTTGACCAAGAGGGAAATTTAATATGGCAATATGTTTATGGAGATAATGAGAATTTAGCAGCAGCATCTGAGTTAAGAACGCAAGGGTATGATATTGTAGAATCCAGACCGGGGTATTTCAAAGCTGTTGGTTATAATCAGGTAGATTATGGTGGTAATGACAAAAGACAGCATCCCTTTATAATAGAGATAAACAGCAATGGCATTTTACAATGGAAGCAGTCTTATCCGGCAGTTGATAAAGCGCATATATTGGGTATTGACAAGAGGGAGTACATAGTCAATAACGTAGTAAACAGAGAGTATGTAATTGCTGGATTTCTTTATGAGACGCTTAACAATCAATTTTATTCAGAAGCATTTATTTCAAAAATAAATGATGACCAGAATCCCGGTCTTCAGAATTTAACACAAATTCCTCCGGTAAATGGAAATTCGAACATGGCTTTTGATGTTACATACAGAGCAAACGGAGAAGTGCTATTACCTATAGTATTTGATTGTAACGACTGTTGTTGTGCAGCCGGAACGGCTACCGGTAAAATTTACCGTTACAACAGCAGCCTCGCCCCGATAGGAACAGTATTGGATTTTGGAACCATTAAAGCCGAGGACCTTAAAATAGGCATTTGCAATACCAGCGATGGAGGCTTTGCTGTGGTTTCTACAAAACAAGCAGTTCTTGTGCCGGATGCTACTCCCCCCTCTTGCCCTAATTGCTCTACTACCAGAACCCCGGGATATTACAATAAGGAATATTGGAACACCGATGCTTACGTAGCTAAATATGCCTCCAACATGAGCATGGAATGGGAAACTACTTTCGATAACAACAGCCCTTTCTCATGGTTCTCTCCGGGCGATGTTAAACGTAAGGAATGTATGTATGAAATTACGGAGTATCCCGTTGACGGGAGCTTAGTCATTGCCGGTAATAATACGTATAATTTCGATGACGACTATTTGGTAAAGCTGCAAAGCGATTGCGGTGTTAAGTATAATTATGATTACATAGCCGATATCAATAATAATATTTATACGAATACTATATGGGACAACCCGATGAGCGTTAAAGGCATGGTAATTATTCCCGATGGGGTTACATTAACCATAAGTGGTTCCGAAACAGTTATCCGCTTTGCCGACTCTAAAAACATTAATGTTAAAACAGGTATAACCGTAGAACCTGGAGGGCGGTTAGAAATTATAGACGGAGCGAAGCTTACCGTGCTCGATGATTGCGAAGGCTCCTATATGTGGGACGGTATTATTGTGGAAGGCGATGCCACGCTTTCGCAAAACCCGGTAAGCAATCAGGGTTACCTGTACATGCGAGGCGAGAATACCACCATCGAATATGCCCGAAATGCGGTTACCTTATCGGGAATCCATAACAATGGCAATCTCGACTTTTTCAAAACAGGTGGCATCATAAATGCTATGGATGTTTCTTTTAAAAATAACTTTAATACTGTCCGTTTTTATTCCTATCCCCTTTTGTCATCTACGAGCAGCCCTTATTATTACAGCATTATCAGGGACTGTATATTCTCTAATGATGGTTTAATGAGAGACCCTAACCTTAAAGATGCACAAGGCAGAAGAACGGGTATTAATAATTTTATATCGCTCTATGGTGTAAAGATGCAAAACATCAGCGGTAATACTTTTGAGAACATAACAGATATAGACGAAGAGCTGAACGGTACAGGTATTAACGCTTATTTAAGTACATTAGGTTGTCACTTTAACGAGTTCACAGGCTTAACAAATGGTATTGTATCAGCCTCATCCAAATCAATGGATCACCGGTTGATAGCCAATCATAACACTTTTACCAATGTCCAAAAAGGTGTTACAGGTTTTTATGACTCATATACCTTACTATACAACAATACCTTTACTATTCCCAGCGATGTTTTTGACCCGCAAAACCCCACTCCGCCGCTACACCCTGCCTGGGGCATCAACCTCAACGGAGTTGAGGGCTTTCGCATCAGTGAAAACCAGTATGATGCCGCAGGGGTCGAAGAAGAAGAAATTAGCTATGCCTGGGGGTGTATTATTAGAAATTCCTCGGCGGCAGGTGGCTGGGTAGAGAAAGAGACTTCCCAAAATATTGCCTACGGCATACAGACAGAAGCCAATAACCCTGCCTTAAGCATCAATTGCAACAGCTACACGAATCAATACTTCAACTGGTCGGTAAACCCACAATCGCCCGGCGGTAGTTTAAAAGATCAGGGGGAAGGTGATAATCCCGGACAAAAACAAGCGGGCAATTTATTTTACGATGTTGGCGCTAATTATGCCGACCGTAATATACGTTCCTCCCTTGCTTTTACTTATTATGCGGCAACCAGTCCAAATGAGGCTATCCCTTCTTTTCATTCAGGAATTGTAGATGTACAACCAGTTCCGAATACAGATAATGATGACAGCTGCCCCGAAGAAATATACCCCTGCGAGGGCAACCCTACTCCCTGTAGAATAGCATGGAAAGACCTGATTGAAGGAACGGAAGATGTTTTTATCCGTCAGCAACTCATCAACCATTTGATGCGCTCTTACCTCGACAGTAATTTAATAGGCGATGCCATTGATTATATGGAAACGAATATCAGTCTATTCGCTAACCAAAAGTCTGTAAGAAGACAATTGATCAGTACATACCTCAGCCTGGGTATGCTGGAGGATGCAGATACCCGGATAAACGAATACGGTGTAGAAACCGAAGAGGATGCAGATTTTATAAGTTTTGTAAGTGTTTTGTTAAGTGTAGCGGGCGACGAAAGAAACCTCTTTGAACTTGAAAGCTCAGAGCTGGAAATATTGACAGACCTTGCCACCCACGAAACAGAAAGCGCCCTTGCGGCTAAAGTGCTTTTGAAAAATATAAAAGGCATAGACTTTGCATACAGCCCCGAAGTATGGGAAGAAAGCAGTTCCGGACTTATAGCCCGGCAACAGGCAGTAAAGGCACAGAAAGTGACGGAAGAAAAAGCAGCCGGATTGCAAAACGAAAAATTGCTTTTGGGAAGCAGTGTAGAAGTTTATCCCAACCCTGCGGAGAATATTTTAAATGTACGCTATCGCTTAGCGGAAAACAGCCGGGCAAGTATAAAAATAACCGATGCCATAGGCAGAGTGATGGAGGAACAGAAAATAAGTGCCGAAAGTAATAATGCTGTATTCGCGTTAAGTAAATACAGTCCGGGGGTTTATACCTTATTCCTGAACGTAGAGGGACAGGTTGTAATTGTTAAAAAGATTATAGTGCAAAAATAGCCATGAGAAGATTCCTAGTCTTTATACTTATTCTTGCATCAACAAGACTTTATGCACAAGAGCGCTTCAGTCTGCTGTTAGATCAGGATAATTTTAGCCAATTATCTACAGGCATTGGAATAACGAACGCTGGGGAATATATTATTCCCTGCTATTCAATAGATTTTTTCAGCATCGATACTTTTAATTATGCTAAAACTTATGCCTTATGGTATAAGATAGCTCCTAATGGAAATATTTTGGGAATGCATTCATACGAGAAACCTTATTTTTCTATTGATATGAGAGACATTGTTAAAACAGACAGTTCTCATTTTCTAATTGTGGGTAATATTATTGATTTGGTAAAGTATAAACAAGATACCAGTGCTTATGATATCTATATAGTAAAGGTTAATACAGAAGGAGATACCCTATGGACAAAATCTTATTCTATTATTTCAGGTAATAATATTTTGGTAGATGTTATTAATACGAGTGATGGTAATATAGCTATGGTTGGTCATTTGTTAAATAAAAAGAAAACGGATAGCGATATTTTTTTATTAAAGATAGATACGGCAGGTAATACTTTATTTTCAAAAAGCTATACCTTTTTAGCCGGCAGTCGTGATGGCGGTTATTCTTTATGTGAAACTTGGGACAAAGGTTTCTTCATTATAGGAGATACGGATGATAATGTGTATTTAGTGAAAACGGATTCTATGGGCAACAAACAGTGGGATAAACGCTATGGCCTGGATGGTAAGGATTGGTTAGGTACTTCTATCACTAAAACTGTAAATAATGAGTATCTGATTGCAGGTACTCATAGAACAGCTCCCTCGAACTCGGGTGAAGGATGGATTAAAAGAATAGACTCTTTGGGTAATATTATCTGGCAAAAAACGTATGGTGGTGGTGGGTATGATGCCATTAGCCAAATAAAAGAGATTGAATCAGGGGATATAGCTATAGTTGGTGGTAATGCGAGTCATAACCCCAATAATAAAGGTGAAGCCTGGATAATGAAATTAGATGCCATGGGAAATGTAATGTGGGAAAGAATTTATGGGGAATATCATATCCCGAATGATTCTCTGAAACATTCTGTATTTTACAATTTTAAGCCAACGGATGATGGAGGTTTTGCTATTGTAGGTTCAGCTTCAAAAAAAAATGCTCCAACCTCTCAACCTTCGGATTCCTGGCTTTTAAAATTAGACAGCTTTGGTTGCCTGGTGCAGGGCTGCCAGCTGGTAGGTTTGGAGAATGTACCATATAGTAAAGAAGCAATAAAACTGTACCCCAATCCTGCCAAAGAGCAAGTACAGTTGAGCCATTCCCGTAAAATACGGACATACCGCATAGCCGATTATACAGGTAAGCTTCTTCAGTCAGGGGTTTACCCGGAAGAAGGAATTTCTATCCATGAACTTTCTCCCGGAGTGTACATCGTACAGGTTTTGTTAGAGGATCGTTCGCAAGCTTTTGGGAGGCTGCTGGTGGAATAAATAGTATATATACCAACGTACAATCAATGCAGTTGCAAAACGAAAAATTGCTTTGGGGAAGCAGTGTAGAAGTTTATCCCAACCCTGCGGAGAATATTTTAAATGTACGCTATCGCTTAGCGGAAAACAGCCGGGCAAGTATAAAAATAACCGATGCCATAGGCAGAGTGATGGAGGAACAGAAAATAAGTGCCGAAAGTAATAATGCTGTATTCGCGTTAAGTAAATACAGTCCGGGGGTTTATACCTTATTCCTGAACGTAGAGGGACAGGTTGTAATTGTTAAAAAGATTATAGTGCAAAAATAGCCATGAGAAGATTCCTAGTCTTTATACTTATTCTTGTGTCAACAAGACTTTATGCACAAGAGCGCTTCAGTCTGTTGTTAGACCAATACGGTATAAATCAATTGTCATCCGGTATAGAGATTATAGATGGAGGGTATATAGTCCCATCCTTTTCTACAGATTTTTCTAGTATTGATACTTTAAATTACGTCAAAACTTATGCTTTATGGTACAGAGTATCTCCAGAAGGCAGTATTGTACACCTATATTCCTATAGGAAACCATATCATGCTATTGAAATGTTCGATATAGTACGAATGGATAATTCTCATTTTTTAATTGGAGGTAGAATTACCGATTTGGTAAAATATAAACAGGATAGTACCGCTACGGATGTGTATATAGTAAAAATAAATGATAATGGTGATACCCTTTGGACAAGAACTCATTCTATTGTGTCGGGTTACGATATATTAAACGAAACCATAGGAACTTCTAACGGAAGCTATATTATGGTAGGACGATCGGGAAATAAAATCAAAACAGATAGCGATTTTTTTTTATTAAAAACAGATGCAGACGGAAATAAGGTTTTTGCCCAAACCTATACTTTTGGTTCAAATACTTGGGATGTATGTTTATCCGTATGTGAAGCCAATGATAAAGGATTTTTTTTATTAGGTGCTACGGATGATAATGTGTATTTAGTGAAAACGGATTCTATGGGCAACAAACAGTGGGATAAACGCTATGGCCTGGATGGTAAAGATTGGTTAGGTTCTTCTGTTATCAAAACCAAAAACAATGAATACCTAATTGCAGGTGGTGTGCGTACCGCATCTTCCACTTCGGGCGATGGTTGGGTAAAAAGAATAGATTCTTTAGGCAGTATTATCTGGCAAAAAACCTATGGGGGAGCTGGGTACGATGGCATTAATACGCTACACGAGCTTCCTTCAGGTGATATTATTGCTGTTGGCAGCAATGCCAGTCATGATAATCCCGACAATAAAAATGAGGGGTGGATTATGAAATTAGATGCCATGGGGAATCTGCTTTGGGAGAGAGTTTATGGATTGTATCATATTCCGAATGATTCTCTGACACATTCTGTATTCTACAATTTTAAACCAACTGTTGATGGAGGCTTTGCCATTGTAGGCTCTGCCACCAGAAAGGGCTCACCTCAGAAGCAGGATGCTTGGCTTTTAAAATTAGACAGCTTTGGTTGCCTGGTGCAGGGCTGCCAGCTGGTAGGTTTGGAGAATGTACCATATAGTAAAGAAGCAATAAAACTGTACCCCAATCCTGCCAAAGAGCAAGTACAGTTGAGCCATTCCCGTAAAATACGGACATACCGCATAGCCGATTATACAGGTAAGCTTCTTCAGTCAGGGGTTTACCCGGAAGAAGGAATTTCTATCCATGAACTTTCTCCCGGAGTGTACATAGTACAGGTTTTGTTAGAGGATCGTTCGCAAGCTTTTGGGAGGCTGCTGGTAGAATAAAACTCATCGGATACAAACATGGCATGACTATAGTCATGCCATGTTTGTATGGATCATCCTTACTATGTAAGCAAAAAAATACCCCCAATCTTCGATGCTTTGGGGGTAAAAATACCCGGTATTTTATATGTGGGCCCAGCAGGGCTCGAACCTGCGACCAAAAGATTATGAGTCTCCTACTCTAACCAGCTGAGCTATGGGCCCCCGAATGCATTCGCATTTCAGGCTGCAATTTTACATATTTGCAGCTTTAAAACAAAATTTATTCGAAATAGATGCACAATACACACAAAGCCGGCATAGACACCATTGTGTTCGATTATGGCGCGGTTATTTTTCAAATTGATCATAGTCTGACGGTGAATGCTTTCCGCGATCTGGGCATTAGCGGCGACGATGCCTTCTTCGGCCATCTGCAACAAAACCCTTTGTTCGATCAATTCGAAATGGGTTTAATCTCTCCGGATAATTTTCGGGATTCGATCCGCAAAATACTTGCAAAAGAGTTGGATGATGAAAGCATTGATGCTGCCTGGAATAAAATGTTGCTCGGGCTTCCCGGGAAAAACCTTGAGGTATTGTTGGCATGTAAGCAGCGATACCGCACGTTCTTACTTAGCAATAACAATGAAATTCATTATAACTGGATAGATCAATACCTGCAAAATACTTATGGCATTCAGGGTATGATGCGCGATTATTTCGAAAAAGATTATTACTCGCACCTGATGGGAATGCGTAAGCCGAATAAGGATATCTTCGAGTTCATTATCCATGAACAGCAAATAAATCCTGCCCATACTTTGTTTATCGATGATAGTCCGCAACATCTCGCAACCGCTGAAATTCTGGGCTTTCAGACCCGTCTCATGAAGAAGGAGGATATCCTTTCGGAAGTTATCGCGGGCATTAACGGTTGATGAAACAGGGTAAAATCATGAAGAATAAAGAGAGCTCTTCATGCCACTTCAACCCTTTAAAACTAATATTCTGCTTCGACCGGACTATGATACATCGCTTCGATTTCTTTTTCATATTTCTTTTCGATGATACGGCGTTTTGTTTTTAAGGTCGGGGTCATCTCTCCGTCTTCAATGGTAAAGGGATTACGCTTTACGATAAAGTTTCTGATGCGTTCGAATTTTCCGAGCTCGGGTGAAAGTTTCTGAATATCCTCTTTTATCCATTGTGTAATTTGTTCGTCATCGATGAATCTCTCTTTTTGCTGAAAATAATCCTCACTTAATTGAAACGTTTCCATCATGTTTTCTTTAGAAGGAACTACAATGGCTGTAATGTATTCGCGTTTATCACCAATTAAAAATAATTGATCGATACGATTGCTTTGTAAATAAATATTTTCGATCGGAGTAGGATACACGTTTTTTCCATAGGAATTCACCAGCATATTCTTGATACGATCGGTAATTTTTAAATTTCCTTTGTAAAATTTTCCGATATCGCCGGTATGGAACCAGCCTTCATCATCAATCACGGCAGCGGTATCCTCCGGTTTGTTCCAATATCCTTTCATCACATTGGGTCCTTTTAAAATAATTTCGCCTTCTGCGCATTCAAAATCATCTCTGAAACTATCGTATGTTTGAGCGGTGATTGTTTCCCTGGTATCCGGATTCTGAATGGCAACGGTCATTCCCGGAAGTACGCGGCCCACCGTACCATATACCTGACGTTCGAATTCTGTAACAGCCATTACGGGAGAGGTTTCTGTAAGCCCGTATCCTTCTAATACTTTTATACCTAAGTTTCCGAAAAACTCTCCGACATTTTGAGGTAGGGCAGCCCCACCCGAAATCATAAATTTCAAACGCCCTCCGGTCTTTTCTTTGATTTTCGAAAATACTAAACGGTCGGCTAACTTGTGTTTTATTGCTAATAAAGTTCCCGGATTTTTACCGGCTTCCAAAAGCTCCCGGCGTATGCGACCGGTTTCAATTGCCCATAAAAAGATCCTGGACTTGAGTCCTCCCGCTGCCGTTCCGCTTTTCATCGCTTTCTCATATATTTTTTCAAGTAAGCGGGGAACACCGCTCATTACGGTAGGTTTCACTTCCATCATGTTTTTTCCCAGTAATTCTAAACTTTGAGCGAAAGCGATTTTACTTCCCTGTGCACAACATACATGATAGGTAGCCGTACGTTCGAACACATGCGAAAGGGGCAGGAACGATAAGAAAGTTTCTTCGGGAGTAATGTGTGGGATTTGTTGTAAACATACCTTTACATTACTTACAAAATTTAAATGAGTAAGCATTACACCCTTAGGGGTTCCGGTTGTTCCCGAAGTATAAATCAAAGAACTCAGATCATCAGGTTTAACAGAGTCGCGTGCTTCGTTGATGCTTGCTGCATGAGCGGCTAACATTTCTTTTCCGGTAGCCAGCATCTCATTAAATGAAAGTATTTCTGCATGGCCTTTAAAATCGCTTAAATGTTTTCTAAAATCCTCGAATACCGGAATGATTCGGATTAAGTCCGGACAATTATTAGCGACTTTTACAATTTTTTTCAATAAAAAGGGATTCCCAACCAACAAGGTACGAAGTCCTGAGTCGTTGATGATGTATTCAATATCGTGTTCGGAAAGTGTGGGGTAGATGGATACATTCACAGCGCCAATTTGTTGTAAGGCCTGATCGTAGAAAATATATTCCGGACAGTTATCGATGATGAAACCTATACGATCTCCTTTTTGTATTCCCAGATTCAGGAAATAAGCCGAGATAATATCTGCTTTATCGAGTGTTTCTTTATAGGTAATAGGTTTATAATCTTCTTCGTCCCGTTCAAGCATAAAAACACGGTTTTCGGGGTGTACATATTTTACCACATTACGAAGTAACTGAGGGATGGTGGTTTGGTCGGTCAGTTGCATAATTTCTTTTTTGTGTATAGCAATAAAATAAAAAAGGTCTTTCCAAAAATATGGAAAGACCTAAGATATAAATTTTTTCAGCTATTTAAACAGAAAAACTTTCTCCACAACCGCAGGTGCGTGAAGCATTGGGGTTTATGAAATTAAAACCCTTACCGTTTAATCCGTCCGAAAAGTCAAGTTCCGTACCGGCTAAATATAAAAAGCTTTTCATATCGAGAACGAGTTTAATATTTTTATCTTCAAACTCCTGGTCTCCTTTTTTCAGCTCATTATCAAAGTCGAGCTTATACGATAAACCCGAACAACCACCGCCTTGTACAGATACTCTTAAAAAATAAGAGTCATCTACTTGCGCGGATTGTTTCAGACCTTCGATTTTTGTTTTTGCTTTATCTGTTATCGTTATCATTTAATTCTAAAATTCAAACCTGTGATCAGGGTTTTGATTTAACCATAAATTAATGATGTGATTTTTCTAATGCAATCGGCTCCAATCCGTTTTTCACACGATAATCGTTGATCGCTGCTTTGATCGCATCTTCTGCTAATACAGAGCAGTGAATTTTTACCGGAGGTAAAGCCAGTTCTTCTACAATATCCATGTTGTCAATTTCCATTGCCTGGTCGATGGTTTTTCCTTTTAACCATTCAGTCGCCAATGAAGACGATGCAATTGCAGAACCACATCCAAAGGTTTTGAATTTGGCATCTGTAATTACATTGTTTTGATCCACTTCAATTTGTAAACGCATCACGTCGCCACATTCGGGTGCACCCACCAATCCTGTACCAACGGTACTTTTAGCTTTGTCGAGTGTCCCTACATTTCGCGGATTGCTGTAATGATCAATTACTTTTTCTGAATATGCCATTGTATGTTATTTTTATTCCGTAATAACGGGTTTGTGTTAATTTATAGTATTAATGTTCTGCCCACTCAATGCTGTCAAGGTCGATACCTTCTTTAAACATTTCCCAAAGCGGGCTCATTTCCCTTAATTTATTAACCGCATTTTTTGTGTTTTCGATAGCGTAATCGATTTCTTCTTCGGTAGTAAATCTACCTAAACCGAATCGTATCGACGAATGCGCTAAGTCGTCATTCAATCCTAAGCTTTTTAATACGTATGATGGTTCTAAAGATGCAGAAGTACATGCCGATCCGGAAGATACCGCTAAATCTTTCATTGCCATCATCAAACCTTCTCCTTCTACATATTTAAAAGAGATATTGGTAATGTGCGGCAAACGATGCTCTTTATTTCCGTTTACATAAGATTCTTCTAATTGTGATAAAGCATTTTCCAATTTATCGCGTAAGGCTGATAAACGTTTGGTTTCGCTTTCCATTTCCTGATAGCATAGCTCGCAGGCTTTTCCCAAACCTACAATACCGGGAACGTTTAAAGTTCCCGAACGCATACCGCGCTCATGTCCGCCACCATCCATTTGTGCAGTAACTTTTACACGTGGATTCTTACGACGTACATATAAAGCACCCACACCCTTCGGTCCGTAAATTTTATGTGCGCTGAACGACATCAGATCAATGCCGTCTGTTTCTACATTTACCGGAATTTTACCTACAGCCTGCGTGGCATCGGTATGGAATAATACACCATGTTTACGTGCCAGTGCAGATATTTCTTTAACAGGTTGTATAACCCCGATCTCGTTATTGGCATACATGATAGAAATCAGGATAGTTTTGGGAGTGATGGCTTTTTCCAGTTCCGCTAAGTCAATCAGTCCATCCGATTTTACCGTTAAATAGGTAATATCGGCACCTTGTTTTTCTATATGATGGCAGGTATCTAAAACTGCTTTATGTTCGGTAGTTGCGGTAATGATATGATTCCCCTTCTGGGCATACATTTCGAATACCCCTTTAATTGCCAGATTATTCGACTCCGTAGCTCCTGAAGTGAAGATAATTTCCTTTTCTGTGCAAGCAATTAATTTTGCTATTTGCTCACGGGCATAATCCACGGCTTCTTCAGCGACCCAGCCAAAAGGGTGGTTTCTGCTGGCAGCATTCCCGAATTTCTGCGTAAAATATGGTAACATTGCCTCTAACACACGCGGGTCCATCGGAGTGGTGGCGTTATTATCAAGATATACGGGTAATTGAATCATTTTATTTAGACTTTTTAAAAATTATATACAAAGGTATTAAAAATATTAATTTTACACCAAAATTGCCAACATATTATAGCTCATGAAAAAAATAGAACATATTGGAATTGCGGTTAAAAGCATCAAAGAATCAACAGCCTTGTTTAGCAAATTGTTTGGTTTGGATGCATATAAAACTGAAAGAGTTGATAGCGAAGGGGTGCTTACCGAATTCTTTCAATTGGGCGATACTAAAATAGAACTATTGGAAGCTACCCGGTCCGAAAGCCCGATAGCGAAGTTTATCGAGAAAAAGGGAGAGGGTATTCATCATATTGCTTTCGATGTTGCAGATATCAGGGCGGAAATGCAAAGGCTCGAATCGGAGGGATTTATCCTCTTAAATAAAGAGCCTAAACGTGGTGCTGATAATAAATGGGTATGTTTCCTGCACCCGAAATCGACAAACGGGGTCTTGGTAGAATTATGTCAGGATATGGATAAGTAGTTGAAATACATATTTTTATGTCTGAATCCCGAATTCATAGAGGTTGTGCATAAATTTTTTAGAATAATTTGTATTTCCGTATCAGATAGCCTATATTTGCAGTCCGAATTTTAAGAATTTTTACATGAAACCAGAAATCCATCCAAAGAATTATAGAGCTGTCGTTTTTAAAGATATGTCTTGTGATTATGCTTTTTTAACGAAATCAGCTATTGAGACAAAAGATACAGTCGTTTGGGAAGACGGAAATGAATATCCCTTGGTAAAACTTGAGATTTCTCATAAATCACATCCGTTCTATACCGGTAAATTGAAATTGGTTGATACCGCAGGTCGTATCGACAAATTCAAAACCCGTTACGCTAAGAAATAATTTTTCATACATAATCTTATGTTTAGAGAAGGTCATGCATTGCATGACCTTTTTTATTATTAGTATTCAGCGCTTTCATGAACTTTCCACAGCGTATTACAAATACGTACTTTTCATTACATTTGTTGGTATGAACTGTATCTTTTTTGAACATGCATTACATGCACACCTTCTGCCTCTTAGTTTTACACGTCCGGTATCACAGTTTCGATTCGGTATTCTCACTATCCGCGAAAAATGGGCGCATTCTTTAAAGGGTGCTGAATTTTCGGATTTAAGCGAAAGCTATCTTTCCGAAAAGTATCCATTGAACCAGGGTGAGGATAATTACTGGATTTATGCAGGTCTTTGTCCGGACGATAGCTTAATTGCTTCTTTGAAAAAGCTTCAGGTGAATGAGGGGTATAGCTACAAGGGGAAAATTATTTTAGCCCGCTCGAAAACATCCGATTTTACAGCGCTTAAAACAAGTGAGCATGATGCTGAGCTTTTATGGATAGAAAATCTCAGCGACCTGTTCAGTAAGAATGACAAGGCGATACAGGCCGATTTTACAATGCTTACAGCCGGAAGAACGTCACAGCCCATAAGCGACAGCAATCGCGTAATCAATTCATCGGACATATTTTTAGAGGAAGGTGCGAAGGTTGAGTGTGCTGTATTGAATGCAGGCAGCGGTCCGATTTATATAGCGAAAGATGCAGAAGTAATGGAAGGCTCATTGGTACGTGGCCCTTTTGCCTTGTGTGAAGGTTCTCAGTTAAAAATGGCTGCGAAGATTTATGGGGCTACTACCATCGGTCCACATTCGAAAGTAGGAGGAGAGGTAAACAATGCTGTTATTTTCGGTTATTCAAACAAAGCTCACGACGGTTTCTTAGGGAATTCGGTTATTGGTGAGTGGTGCAATTTAGGAGCCGATACCAATAACTCGAATCTTAAAAATAATTATGCCGAAGTGAAGCTTTGGAGCTATACCGGCAAGAATTTTAAACGCACAGGTTTACAATTCTGTGGTTTAATTATGGCAGATCATTCCAAATGCGGTATCAATACCATGTTTAATACCGGAACAGTAGTGGGTGTTGCCTGCAATATTTTCGGATCGGGTTTTCCGAGAAATTTTGTCCCCGATTTTTCCTGGGGAGGGGCACAGGGCTTTGAAGTATATGCTATTGCTAAGGTATTTGAGGTTGCTGCTAAAGCTTATGAACGTAGAGAGGTTCCATTTACCGAAGCCGATAAAAATATATTGATGAAAGTTTTTGAATTAACGAACGAATATAGAACATACTGATACGATCTATGTGATATGAGTATATATAATTGAATTAACCATGAGAAAAAAAATTGTTGCAGGAAACTGGAAAATGAATATGGATTACCAAGCCGGTATTGAATTACTTTCCGAAGCTGCTAATATGATTAAAAATGAATTACATACAGAGGTAGATACTGTATTTGCAACACCCTTTATACACTTGAGAAGCGTAGCACAGTTACTGAAAAATGAGAACAAACTCTTTCTTGCCGCGCAAAACTGTCATCAGGAAAAAGCAGGCGCTTATACCGGAGAAATTTCAGCATCGATGCTGCATTCGGTGGGAGTTAATTATGTAATTATCGGTCATTCCGAACGCAGGAATTATTTTAAAGAAGATCATGCGACCTTGGCCAAGAAAGTAGATGAGGCTGTCAGTAATTATTTAATGCCTATTTTTTGTATCGGAGAAACGCTGGAAGAACGAAATGCAAATACCTATTTCGATTTGTTGAAAAAACAATTGCAGGAATCTGTTTTTCATTTGCAGGAAAATGATTTCAAAAAATGTGTGATTGCCTATGAGCCTGTATGGGCAATAGGTACAGGACTTACCGCAAATCCGGGGCAGGCTCAGGAAGTTCATGCATACATTCGTAAATTGATAGCAGAACAGTACTCGGAAAATACAGCGGCACTTAGCACCATTTTGTATGGAGGAAGTTGTAATGCGAAAAATGCTTATGATCTTTTTTCTCAGAAAGATATTGATGGTGGATTAATCGGCGGAGCTTCGTTGAAGTCGCGTGAGTTCGCAGATATTGTTTGTACCTTTAACAGGATCAGGTAATCCATCGGAAAATAATGAATCATAATTATATAGAATTAGTATTTACGGTAGTTTCCGAAGAGGACTATGTTTCGGATATTTTAATTGCAGCGCTTGCAGAAATAGGATTCGATACTTTCGATACAAATGAGCTGGGTTTCAGGGCTTATATTGTTTCGGCGCAATTTGATGAGCAACAGCTTCAGGCTTGCCTCGAACCTTACAAAGATCAATATGTTTTTTCCTATGAAATCAATTTAATACCCTATAAAAATTGGAATGAGGTATGGGAGCAGAATTTTGAACCTGTAGTGATTGCGGATAAAGTATATGTGTACGCAAATTTTCATAAGGTTGCCGGTCAGTACCCGCATCAGATATTAATGCATCCCAAAATGGCATTTGGTACGGGGCATCATGAAACAACTTTTCAGATGGCGGAGCGTCTGTTCGATATAGATCTTAACGGAAAAAGCCTTTTGGATATGGGATGTGGAACAGGAATATTAGCCATTCTTGCCCATCAATTGGGGGCAAAACCGATTTTGGCGATCGATAATGATCCTATTGCCGCCGAAAGTGCTGCTGAAAATTTCTATCTGAATAAAATTAAAGATGCAGAAGTGATTTGCGGCGATGCAAAGGATTTGAACGGAAAGCACTTCGATATACTTTTAGCGAATATTAACCGTAACATACTGCTGGACGATATGTCCGCTTATGCAGCAAGCTTAAATAAAAGGGGCTATATTTTATTTAGTGGTTTTTATACCGAAGATCTGGATGCGGTTAATCGGTCGGCTTCTGAAAACGGATTATACTATCAAAACCATTCATCCAAAAATAATTGGGTAGTGGCAATTTTTCAAAAACAGTAAATAGGATATGCGTTTAATACGATTATTTCTTTTCTCTTGCAGTTTATTTATTTGTGTGCAGAGCTATGCACAGCCGCGTGGTTTTTCCAATGATCCGCTGAAATTTATTTCCGAGATGGAAGTCTATTTCCGGGATACCAAAGCCGAAGATGAATCACGTAAAACCCTTTCTGCATTTAAGAAAATTTATGAGGGAGCCTATTATTCCGAGGAACAAAAGAGAATAATCCTGAATACCGCAAATCAAATGGCGGCTAAACGTATGCGCGCCAATCAGGAATATAAAGATTATCTGCAAACCCTTATCGATCTTACGAAATCGAAATCCAATCATTTCGATTATGTACATGAAGTTTTGAACAAACTTCTGTTGAGCAAGAACCGCGATGCCAATACTTTCTTATCCTTTACGTCTTATTTCTTTGATGGCAATAAACTGTTTTATTCGAAGACTGTTCATTGGTTTCTTCCTGATGATTCGTATAAACTGGAATTCGATTCAGTGCCGGGAATCCGGGTGAACAATACAAGTATCACCGGATTGGCAAGAGGAGATCGGACTACTATCTACAATACGGATGGGGTGTATTATCCCTTGAAAAATCAATGGGTGGCAAAAGGAGGGACTGTAAACTGGAGTCGTGCAGGATTGGATTCGAATATCGTTTATGCCGAATTGAGCGATTACACAATCGATTGCCGTAAGTCGGATTTTAAAGCAGAGAAGGTCAAGTTCTATCATAAGGACTTATTCAAAACGGCATTGATCGGGTATTTCGAAGATCGTTTGAGTACAAATTACAAAGCCGAAACGGCTACCTATCCTAAGTTTGAATCCTATGAAAAAGAATACGAGATTAAAGATTTTTTTAAGAATGTGGATTACTTCGGAGGTTTTGCCATGTCGGGAAATAAATTGTATGGAATGGGGAGTGAGGAAAGCAAAGCTTCGATTACAATCTATGCCCGTGATACGGTTGCATTGCGAACTTATTCCACAGCCTTTGTTTTACAGGCGAACGAGATTGTTTCCTATCCTTCGGAGATATCTATTTACCTGGAAAGAGATTCAATATATCATCCCGGAGTTGAATTTAAATTTAATGCTGCCAGGCGAAAATTAATTTTGTTACGAAGAGATTCGGGCATCGGGAATGCTTCATTCTTCGATTCTTATCATCAGATGTCGTATGAAGTAGAACGGGTGGAGTGGAACATCGATGAATTACGGATGGAGTTGGGAATGATACACGGACGTTTTCAGCGTGAGTCTTATTTCGAATCGAAAGATTTTTATAAAGAAGAAAAATTCAGAAAGGTTGCCGGAATTATGGATATTAATCCCCTAACTATTCTGAAACGCCTGTCGAATGAACAAAGCTCAACAACGGTTTCCATCGATTCTTATGCACGTGCCGTTCGATTAAAAGAACGCGATGTGCTGGGCCTGTTGAGAAGTTTGGTAGAGCAGGGTTTCATCGGATTGAACGAAGAGAGGGGGACAATTTTTATCAAGGAAAAAACTTTTAATTATATCAGCAACGAAGCCGGGAATTTAGATTATGATGTTTTACGCTTTGCATCTTTGGCAGATTCGAA
Organism: uncultured Sphingobacteriaceae bacterium; assembly: GCA_964454645.1. GTDB lineage: Bacteria > Bacteroidota > Bacteroidia > Sphingobacteriales > Sphingobacteriaceae > CAYVTM01. Next base: position 136,594 of record CAYVTM010000001.1, read on the forward strand.
TATCAATGCGACACTCGATCTGAGGACCAAAGAATTGGAAATTGCCGGGATCGAAAAAATATTTTTGAGCGATTCTCAAAGCGTTTATATCAATCCTCTGTATGGAAAAGTCAAAATTCAGAACAACCGAAACATGGTTTTCGGAGGTAAGGTGCATGGCGGTACACTCGATTTTTATGGACGAAACTTTTCTTTCGATTACAATACTTTTAAAATCGAGATGCCAAACATTGATTCCCTGAAAATTAAAGTAATCGGGAAAGAAGACCTGAACGGAAACAGGGAGTTGCTTAGCTTGAAAACGGTTTTGAAAGATATCAACGGAACCTTATACATTGATGCTCCGGATAATAAATCCGGATTAAAACAATATCCTCATTATCCTTACTTCGAGGCTACGAATGAGTCCTATGTGTATTATGAATACCCCTATATTCAAAACTCTGCTTATCGTCGTGCGGATTTTTATTTCAAGATTGAACCCTTTACCATCGATAGCCTGGACGATATCAACTCTACCAGCGGATTGGCATTTCCGGGTTTGATGCATTCGGGCGGAATTTTCCCCGATTTCAATGAAACACTTACTTTTCAGCCCGATACTTCTTTAGGTTTTGTACATCGCACTCCCGGGAACGGATACCCGATATATAAAGGGAACGGAACGTATTACAGTAAAATACGTTTAAGCGATCGCGGATTCTTTGGAGACGGCCGTTTGGAATACCTGGCATCTACTACTATTTCCAACGACTTCCTGTTTTTGCTCGATTCTTTGGATGCGCCGATAAAGACTTTTGATATTACTGCAACGGGATTAAATCCGGCAGTTTCATCCCGCGAATCTTTTATGCATTGGCTGCCTTATGCTGATAGCATGTATGTAAGCAGCAGAAAAACCGCTACGAATATTTATGCCGGCAGGAATATGTTTGAAGGAACCATTTGTTATACTTCTCGCGATCTGAGTGGAAATGGTCTTTCAAAAATTGATGGGGCAGATATACGATCAACATATTTTGCATTCAGCCCGAACGATTTTAAAGCCGATACATCCCATGCCCGTATCTATGCACTCGACCCGGCGAAGACAGCGATAGAAAGCAGAAACATTCGCTCGAAGATCGATTTTATGGCTTCGCGTGGCGACTTCAAGTTGAATGATGAAGAAGCTGTGATTCAATTCCCGGCGAATAATTATCAAACAAGCCTTCCCGAATTTACCTGGTATTTCAATGAACAGTACATGGATTTCAAAGCGCAGGCGGGTAAAGATACTTCTGCTTATTCTTTTGTTTCCATACATCCGCTGCAAGACTCACTGAATTTCCATGCCGTAAAAGCGAAGTACGATTTACGTAAATCGAATATTGCTATTGATGGAGTTCCGAGAATTTTTGTTGCTGATGCGGAAGTCATTCCGGATAGTGCCTTTGTAGAAATTTATGGAAATGCAATCATGCGCCGTTTAGAGGCTGCAGTATTATATGCTAATACCGATACACGTTATCATAAATTATACGATGCTAAAGTAGATGTGTTAGGCCGGAAAAAATACAATGCCAATGCTTATTATGATTATAGAACGAAAACAGATACTGCTGTTCAAACCATACACTTCCTGGAAATAAGAGTCGATTCATCGATACAGACTTATGCAAAAGGCCGTATTCCCGAAAGCGATCGCTTTATGCTGAATGCGAAACTAAAATATAAAGGAGATGTGTATTTACGTGCAGCCGAACGCTTCCTGGATTATGATGGTTTTGTAAAAGTAAATCACAACAGCGAAATAGTTCAATCGCAATATTTCCGTTATCAGGGATTTGTAAATCCCGATACCGTTGCATTGGATTTAATAAACCCGCGGGATACCTTTAAAGCGGTATTGTTCTCGGGTGTTCATATCAACAACATGAACTATGAAGGTTATTCCAGTTTCATCAGTAAAAAAATAGAACCGAATGATCACGATATACTTCGGGTAGAAGGAAAATTAATTTACGATGAAAAAGAAAATCTGTATAAGATGGGGGATGAAGCTAAACTTTTCGGAAACAGCCTGAAAGGTAATTTGCTGACTTTTAATGATACCGAAGAAAAAGTATATGCAGAAGGGAAAATTGATATGGGTGTGGAGCTTGGGAAAAAGATACGTATAGAAGCAGCCGGTTCAGTGACGGATGAAATGGGGAAAGATGAGATTACAATTGATCTGGTAACTCTCATGTATTTCGAATTTCTACCGGAAGCTACCGAGTTGATGCTGAAAGCTTTTGAAATTAATGGTTTCGGGGCCGATCCAACACGCGACGATCGTGAGATTTTTGCAAAAGCCATTAGCGAATTATTACCTGAAAAGGAAGCAACAAAACTTCTGAACGATCTGAAATTATCGGGAATGTATAAACTTCCGAAAGAAATGGCTGGAGGATTTGCGTTTAGCGATTTACAGTTGAGGTGGAACCAGGAACGTCGTTCATGGAGATCGGTGGGCGATAAAGTAGGTATCGCATCCGTTGCCGATAAACAAATAAACAAACGTTTTACGGGTCATTTCGAAATGGTTAAAAGACGTAGTGGAAATATGCTGAACCTGTATATCGAGATATCTCCGCGGGAATGGTATTTCTATACGTATCGTCAGGGACAAATGGAAGCGATTTCATCGGATGATGCGTTTAATAAATTGTTGATTGAAAAAACAAAAGGAAGCTCACCTTTTAGCATTTCTTCAATGAAACGTAAAATAGATTTTGTAAGAAGTTTTCAAAACGAATAATAGATGAGGGTACATTTTATTGCCATAAGACGTAGTGGAAATATGCTGAACCTGTATATCGAGATATCTCCGCGGGAATGGTATTTCTATACGTATCGTCAGGGACAAATGGAAGCGATTTCATCGGATGATGCGTTTAATAAATTGTTGATTGAAAAAACAAAAGGAAGCTCACCTTTTAGCATTTCTTCAATGAAACGTAAAATAGATTTTGTAAGAAGTTTTCAAAACGAATAATAGATGAGGGTACATTTTATTGCCATAGGTGGCAGTGCCATGCATAACTTAGCTATCGCATTGCATTCGAAAGGATTTGAAGTTACGGGTTCCGATGATGAAATATTTGAGCCTTCGAAAACACGTTTGGCTGCGAAGGGTTTATTGCCTGAAAAAGAAGGATGGAACCCGGATCTGATACATGCCGGATTAGATGCCGTAATTTTAGGTATGCATGCGCGTACCGATAACCCTGAGCTGTTGAAAGCTCAGCGTTTGGGATTAAAGATTTATTCTTATCCCGAATATATTTACGAACAATCTAAAGATAAGATCCGGGTTGTGATTGGCGGGAGTCATGGAAAAACAAGCATTACAGCGATGGTATTGCATGTGCTGAAACACGCGGGCATAGATTTCGATTATATGGTGGGAGCACAGTTGAATGGCTTCGATACCATGGTGAAACTAAGCCATAATGCCGGGATAATTGTTCTCGAGGGTGATGAGTATTTATCTTCTCCTATCGATCGTCGCCCGAAATTTCATTTATACCATGCAAATATTGCTTTGTTAAGTGGTATCGCCTGGGACCATATCAATGTATTTCCAACTTTTGCCGATTACTTAAAACAGTTTGAGTTATTTCTGGATACGATTCAGAATGGCGGAACATTGGTGTATTGTGTCGGGGATCCCGAATTAAAAAAGCTTGTAGACAACCATCCTTCCGAAAACTATACTTCGATCCCTTATACGGCACATCCATCCCTAACCCGTGATGGGATAAGCTGTTTGATAAATGATGGAAAAGAGTATCCGATTTTGATTTTCGGTGACCATAATTTACAGAATTTGAATGGGGCTAAACAGATTTGCGGGGCATTAGGGGTTGAAGAGCAAACGTTCTACGAGGCTATCGTAAGTTTTAAGGGTGCTGCCAAACGCCTGGAGCTAGTCAATAAAAATGAACATGTTTCCGTTTTTAAAGATTTTGCTCATTCTCCTTCGAAACTGAAAGCTACCACGCAAGCGGTAAAAAAACAGTTCCCCGACCGAAAGCTTATCGCCTGTATGGAATTACATACATTCAGCAGTTTAAATCAGAATTTCCTGAACGAATATCAGGGAGCGATGGATGAGGCGGATATAGCGATCGTTTATTATAACCCGCATACCATTGCCCATAAAAAATTGGCGGCGATCGATCCGCAACAGGTTATTAATGCTTTCCACCGCAGCGACCTGAAGGTGTTTACCGATTCGGAAGCGCTTAAAAATTATTTGTTAAGTTTGACCCGGAAGCAGTTTAACTTATTGTTAATGAGTTCGGGTAATTTCGATGGTATGGATTTCGACGATTTTGCCAATCGTGTTTTAGATAAAAGCATTATATTGAATTAATTTATATTTGCATACAAAGCGAGAGAATGGCTAATAAATTAAAATCAGAAATAGCGAGAGAGAAGGAAGAGCTGGTTCCCGAGAGAATTAATCAGAAGGGAAAGAAGAGCGGGAACTCCGAATCTCCTAAATCGTCTGCTTTAAAAGGTAAAAGCTTTTTGAAGGATGAGCGTATCGCTAAAATTTCCGGACTCTTACTTTTACTACTTTCCCTATATCTTTTTGTTGCCTTTTTCTCTTTTCTGCTAACCTGGAAAAATGATCAAAGTGTAGTTGCAGGAGCAAGCCCGGCTATTATTTTTGATGCCGAAAATAATAAAGTAGAAAACTGGCTGGGGATTATCGGAGCATTAACGGCACATTTGTTCATCCATAAATGGTTCGGTATTGCTTCTTTCATTTTTATTTTCCTGTTTTTTATTCTCGGATATAAGATTCTGTTCAAGGTATCACTCCTGAACATCCGTCGAAGCTTGGCGTATTCTTTATTTCTATTGGTATATATTTCGGTCAGTATCGGGTTTATTTTAAGCTTTGTGCGTACCGATTTATATTTCCTGGCAGGAGGATATGGTATTTATGTGAATGTATGGTTAAATACCGTTTTGGGCCAGGCAGGTACCGGCGGACTTCTGCTGTTCCTGGGCTTATCCTGCTTGGTGATTGCCTATAATTTAGAATTCAAATCGCCCTTACCTAAAAGAAAAGAAGAAACGGATTTAGAGGAAGAAGAATTAATTCCTGTAGAAGCCAATCGTCGTCCGATACTGGAACAAGCAGCTTTTGAGGCAAAACCGCAAGCCATCGAATTCCCGGTAGTGAACAAGCCTTTGGAAGAAGATCAAATGCCTGTATTGAAAACGGAAGTGCAGCAGGATGAGAATTCCAATGAAGTGCAATCTACTTTGGAAGAAGCACTGCAACAGGATATACTTCGCCATTCTCCAATAGAAATTGTTGATGAAGGCTCCGTTGTCCTGGATCCGCAATCGAGCGAAACCAGAGAAGAAGTTAGTAATGACGAAGAGGGTGACGTTCCTTTCGAAACAGCTCCGATCAATGAAGAGAAAGAACTGCGGATGAATACATCTGTAGGAAGCGGTGAAGTAAGCGCTGAAGATTTAGTAAAAGAATTAGGCGAATACGATCCTACCCTGGATTTATCCTCGTATAAATATCCTCCTTTGGATTTATTGGAGAAGTATGGCAGTTCGAAAATATCGGTAAATACCGAAGAACTCGAACGTAATAAAAACAGAATTGTAGAAACCTTAGGACATTATAATATCGATATCGCAAAAATTAAAGCAACGATTGGCCCAACGGTTACACTCTATGAAATTGTACCGGCAGCCGGTGTCCGTATATCGAAAATTAAAAACCTGGAAGATGATATTGCCTTGAGTTTATCGGCATTGGGAATACGTATCATTGCACCTATACCCGGTAAAGGAACCATTGGTATCGAAGTCCCTAATCAGAATCCGGAGATGGTTGCCATGCGTTCAGTATTGGCATCCGAAAAATATCAAACAGCGCAAATGGATTTACCGATTGCTATGGGTAAAACCATTTCGAACGAGGTGTATATTGCCGACCTTGCAAAGATGCCTCATTTGTTGATGGCAGGAGCAACGGGGCAAGGAAAGTCGGTAGGAATTAATGCTCTGCTGGTTTCTTTATTGTATAAAAAACATCCGTCGCAAATAAAGTTTGTAATGGTAGATCCTAAAAAAGTAGAGCTTACTTTATTCCGGAAAATTGAGCGGCATTTCCTTGCCAAACTTCCCGGAGATGGCGATGCGATTATTACCGATACCAAAAAAGTAATTCATACACTCAACTCTTTATGTATCGAGATGGATCAACGTTACGACCTCCTGAAAGATGCACATGTAAGAAATCTGAAAGAGTATAACGCGAAATTTATTGCAAGAAAATTAAATCCGAACGAAGGACATCGTTACTTACCTTATATTGTATTGGTGATTGATGAGTTTGCGGATTTGATGATGACAGCAGGGAAAGAAATAGAAACACCGATTGCCCGTTTGGCCCAATTGGCGCGTGCCATCGGTATTCATTTGGTGATTGCCACACAAAGACCTTCGGTAAATGTCATTACCGGAACTATCAAAGCAAACTTTCCGGCGCGGTTAGCGTTTAGAGTGAGTTCAAAAATCGACTCACGTACCATTTTAGATGCGGGAGGGGCGGAACAGCTGATAGGCAGGGGGGATATGTTACTTTCAACAGGAAGCGATATCATTCGTTTGCAATGTGCTTTTGTGGATACTCCCGAAGTAGAGAAAATTACCGAGTTTATCGGCTCGCAAAGAGCTTATCCAAGCGCGCATATTCTTCCGGAGTATGTAGATGAAAATGGAGAGGGCGGAGGAATGAAAGAATTTGACCCGAAAGAACGGGATGCTTTGTTTGAAGATGCTGCCCGATTAATTGTTATGCATCAGCAAGGCTCTACTTCTTTGATTCAACGGAAGATGAAGTTAGGATATAATCGCGCAGGAAGGATTATCGATCAACTGGAAGCTTTTGGTATAGTAGGTCCTTTTGAAGGCTCTAAAGCCAGAGAAGTACTAATTAAAGATGAATATACGTTAGAGCAACATCTGAATGCCATCATGAATCCGAATAAAGAATAAATAGAAACCATGAAAAAATTCCTTCTAAGTACTAGTGCTTTACTTTTTTTATCCATTTTTGTATGGGCACAAACCGATAAGAAAGCAAAGGATATTTTGAGCGGAGTAAGCGCGAAATATAAATCGTACAAATCTTTAAAAGCTGATTTTACTTATACGCTCGACAATCCTCAGGAAAAAATTAAAGAAAGCCAGAGTGGAAGTATTGTCTTAATGGGTAATAAATATCGTATAACGATTGCGGGACAAGAAATTATTTCGGATGGAAAAACCTCCTGGACTTATTCGAAAGAGATGAATGAAGTACAGGTAAATACGGTTGATCCGAATGAAGAAGGAATCAAACCTTCGGAAATATTTACGATGTACGAAAATGGTTTTTTGTATCGTTTCGTATCCGAAAAGGTTGTTGGGGGAAAAACCGAACAAAGCATCGAGCTGACTCCTGCCGATAAAAGCAAAGATTTTTTTAAAATTGTATTAACGATTGATAAGCATGCAAAGCAGATTATGAAGACAGTAATTTTTGATAAAAACGGGAACCGATATACTTATGCCATCAAAACGTTTACTCCGAATCCTGCTGTAAATGATGCTTATTTCAGCTTTGATGCTAAAAAATATCCGGGTATAGAAGTTGTTGATCTGCGATAAATCGTTGATAAATAATCTATTTATTCACAATGCTTGTTTATTGTAAGGCTTTGTAAGATCTTTATGTAAAGAAGAAAGATGTTAAAACCCACTCAAAATAACCTCGACAGACTGGAACAACTTTTCAAAGAGTTGCAATACAAAGTGCGTTACGAAAAAGGAAATTTTCGTCCGGGCTCTTGTGTCATTCTGGAGGCCAAGGTGGTGGTGGTCAATAAATTTGCTACTCTTGATGTAAAGCTTGCCGCGCTTACAGAGATTTTAGGAAGTGTACAAGTGGACGAATCGCTGCTTTCCGAATCCTCATTAAAATTCTATCAACCGCTGAAACAAACTAAAATAGAAATTGAAAATTAGTTTTTTAGGAACCGGCACTTCTCAGGGCATACCTGTTATTGCATGCGATTGCGAGGTATGCACTTCTAAAAATTATAAAGATAAGCGTTTACGTACCTCGGTGATGATTGAAACCAAGGGTAAGATCATTGTGGTTGATTCGGGACCGGACTTTCGTTATCAGATGTTGAGAAAAGGAGTGAAGCAATTGGATGCTATCTTATTTACGCATGAACACAAAGATCATGTTGCGGGTTTGGATGATGTGCGTGCCTTTAATTTCAAACATGACCGCGAGATCGATGTGTATGCCGAAGAGCGTGTACAACGTGCCTTGCGTAACGAGTTCTCTTATATATTTTCAGGAATTGATTATCCCGGCTTACCGCGTGTAATTCTTCACGATATTCCGAATGCTCCGATGCAAGTACAGGGAATCGAGGTAATTCCTGTTCGCGTAATGCATTTTAAATTGCCTGTTTATGGTTTTCGCATAGGCGGCTTCAGCTATATTACCGATGCTAAAACCATTGCTCCCGAAGAAAAAGAAAAAATTAAAGGTTCGAAAGTTTTGGTCTTAAATGCACTGCGTAAGGAAGAACATATTTCGCATTTTACCCTGGATGAAGCTGTACGGTTGGCATTGGAGCTGGAAGTAGAAACCTGTTATCTTACACATCTCAGTCACCAAATGGGGTTACACGAAGAGGTAGAAGCTTCTTTACCCGAAGGAGTGAAGATTGCGTATGATGGACTGGAAATTTTGTTGTAATTGCTTATAGCTATAAAACACTTATCCGACGAACACCTCTCCGCGCCCTCCGCGTGGTTCATGTTTGGTACAATATAAGGAATACGTCTCCGCGCGTTTTGCGGTTAAAAAAAGAAAACCGCAAAGAGTACAAAGATTTTTGTAAAGCACGTAAAGGTTTACATGCAGTAGAGATTTAAAAAAGAAACTTTGTGGCTGCTTCTCAAACAAAATAAACACACGTTTTATAGTGTAAACACACGCGAGATATTAAATCCTAAACGCATCCCCTTATTTTGCCAGCTGTCTGTAGTGTGTGGAATAAATTGATTTTCGGTAAGTCCCAGAGAGTTGGTCAGATGTATTTGAAATACATGTCCGCCCGTTTCTACATCCAATCCGATTCCCATCGAATCGTAATATTTTGTACGGCTATATTCATTAAGTCTTGCTGCATATTCGAAAGTAATGGCTGCCCGTTTGGTAAATTTATAACGAGTAAGTGTTCCGATAGCATACACATCATTCTCATCAAAAAAATCTTCCACCATATTATAATGTACCATGGTTGGTGATACCTGTACCGATAAACGTTCGTTGAATTTTCGTGCGATCATGAGTTGATGGACATACGATAACCGGCTACTCATATACTCATATTTATTAATTCCCCCGACACGCGTAGCAGATCCGCGCAACGTAGTATAAAACATTCCCGATAACCAGGTAACACTAACAGGAATACTACTGTTAGAACGTTGACGAAGTAAACGATATTTCAGAAAGCCATCGAATTGCTTATCGACCGATGTACGCCCGATACCTACCTGCAAACGCCCGTCGTAGCTGTATTCCAGGCCCATGCGAATACTGGCACCGCCATCCAGTCCCCAGAAATTATAGGAGCCTGAATTAAAAGTACCGAAGCGATGCGCGATACGGAAATCGAGCGTCCGTTTTCCGGCAACTTCTATTGTATGCAGATTGATCAATCGTGTTGCTTTGAATGTTGCCTGAACAGGCTCTTTCGCATCTATAGGGTTCATCTGTAATAAGAGACTCATCGGATCATCATCCTGAGCGATTAACAGGGTAGAGGACAGAACCAAACAGCATGTATAGAGAAACTTTTTCATGAATATCATTTTAAAATTAATTATTCAGTGCACCTTGTTGTATCCATTTGCGGATGCTTTCAATATTGCAATCGGAAATTTTACTGCTGCTGTTTTTAGGCATCGGAGAAGCTCCGCCCGACCAGGTAATCGCATCGTATAATTGCCCGGAGCTTGCAACTGCGGTAACTCCTGCATAATGATCCAATGTATATCCGCCGTCGGGTTGATTGGCAGTATGACACCCCCCGTTTGTACAATTATTTTGCAAGATGGGTCGTATGGTTTGCGAAAAGCTGATTGTTCCGGCAGTATCGCAATCGTTGGTAAGAATATATGGATTTAACTTCTCGAAATTATCGTAATAACAAGCGTTTAATACAAGTATGCAAAAGAAAGATGTAATAAATAGGAACGTTGATTTCATGAGTCTTAATTATTTTTAGCTCCTTGCAGAATCCACAAGTATATTGTTTTTATTTTGTCTTCGGGTAATGCTTCGCGAGGAGGAGGAGGCATACGATCATGATCGTCAGAGTCAATAATCTTTTCGTATAAGTCACTGTCTTCCGGATTACCGGGTTTTATATCACCTTCTTCCATCACTTGTTCGTAGGTAAGCAATTCAAATTCGGGGTATTCGGTACCATGGCAACCCGATTGGGTGCAGTTAGTGATAATAATCGGATTGATATCTTTGCTGAAACTTACTTCCGGTAAGTTGCTTAAATCCACTTCGTGTGTACAGGCATTGGCAAGCATCAATACAATACTGAATAGAAAAAGTATATATATATTTAAAACTTTCATGTGTTCGTTACAAGCTAAAATTTAATTGTAAATCCGGGTATTCATATCATCCGAATATACCAAAAATATCAGAAGCAACATTAAAATGAAAGCACATTTAATAGATTACACTGATCGTTCCGGTATCAGTAAACCCTTTTCCCTGAATCACATAAACATAGGCTCCGGTAGTTACTCTTTTCCCTTTGTATCTGCCGTCCCATACAAGGCTGTTGCTTTGTTGGCTGTCGAAAACCATTAACCCCCAACGATCGAAGATCATCATTCGTTCTATTTCACAATAGATACGTTCGCCGACCGGACTAAAGTAATCGTATCTGCCATCATCGTTGGGTGAAAATGCATTTGGTATGCGTACTGTAGAATCGTTCGATAAATTAAAATGCAAATCGGCGAATGTGGAATTTTCACAGGGAGAGTCGGCATTCACAAGGTGTGTTAAAGTATAAGATCCCATGTGGGTATATTTATGACTGACAGATTGTTCTGTACTAATTGTTCCGTCTCCTAAATCCCAATAATAAAACATGCTATCGACCTTGTTGCGGGCATGTATGGTTCGTGCGCAGGTATCGATAAGAAGTTCTATGTCGGCTGAGGAAGAAGGTACTACATACACCGTAACTGAATCGAAAGAAAAACAAGCCCGGTTGATCGCTTTAACATAATAGGTAGTTGTTATAAGCGGAGTAACTTTGGGATAAGCAATAAAGGGATTTTCGATAGATGATTTTGGAAACCATTCGTAGGTGTTGTAATCAGAGCCGGATGCAAATAAAGTAATGGTCTGTCGTAAACAGGTAATTTTATCTTCACCTGCATCGGCGTGTGGAATTGTATCTACTAAAATAAAAATGGAATCGCTGATACTGCAGACGTTTAGGGTATCGGTGATAGATAAAATCAGAGCAATTGATGTATCGGTATAAAGGGCAATATCTTTTTCATTAGATATTTCATCGCCAGAGAGTGTAGTCCATTTATAGATATGTCCGCCTGTTGCAGAAATAAAGGTACTATCACCTTTACAAATATATACCAGCGGGTCGGGCATACCCATCTCCAGAGCATATAAGGTAAAGCTAACCTCTATAGGACAATAGCCCGGATATGTTAATTGAAGAGTATAGGTAATATCACCGGAAACGTGTACAATTGGATTTAATATGGAATCACTACTTAGTCCGGTGCTTGGTTTCCATTTGATGTTAAAGTCAACGGTACTATCTTCTATGCTTGCAGGAATTTGAAAAGAAGAACCCGGGCAGACAGTGACTGTAGATGGCATTGAAAGTGGAATGGGTTTTAACGGGGTTATATATACGGAATCTTTGACCTGAACTCCGGTACATTCGTCGGTAATCGTAACATATACCCAACCCGGTTCATACAACTCAAGCGATGCATTTTCGCCTATAAATAAAAGATTACCGGCACTATCATGCCAGGCAATGTTTAGATTGCTTGAACCATTTTTATAAAGGACTGTATATAATGTTCTATCGTCGCGACAACCCACATTTATAAAAGTGCTGATAATGGGAGGGAAGTAATCTTTGATGACGACAGAATCTTTATACACCTTGCAAATTTCGGGCTGAATTAATTCTACAATAACGTTTTCGAGTCCCTCTGTTAATCCATCTTGCAAAGCTCTTAATACTACCTTCACAGAGTTTGTACCCCCGGGAATACTTATATTTTGGTTGATAACATTACTGGTATAATCAATGCCGTGTTGCGCAAGACCCGAAAATTGTACACCGATATTTAAAGCATTTTGGGTGTTGGGTCCTAATCGGCGAATAAGAAACACAGCACTATCGCATCCTTCGCTTAAGAGATCCGGAACGGGTGGGTATGTACGTTGTATGCTTACTTCTTTTTCGTTGATACTGCTGAAACTTCCCGCTTCAATAAAAATACCCGAATCGAAAATAGGGTCTTTAACATCGGCAATAGCCAGTTTAATATGATATTCTTTACATGCTTCTACGTTGATAGAAATTTCAATCACTGAAGTAAAACCATTGTACTGTACCGTCGTTCCGTTTTCATTATTGATATAATACTGACTATTTACAAAAGGGTTGATACTCTTAATGGATATAGGTGTATTGGTACCGGGAACTAAGGCAATGTTTTCCTGTCCGGAGAAGCCCGGCCCCGAAATGAAAAATCCGAATACATCATTAAAACCCTGATTGATAAAGCTTGGATATTCTTCGGAAGCAAATACGATGCGGAAGGTTAAATTATTGGCAGTTGGAATAAAGTCGAACTCAATAACCGCAGCATCGACGGTTTGTTCGCCATTGGTAAGGATAATATCTAAGTTTCCATCTCCCGGTTTATTATTGGAAGTTCCAACATTTCTGTTATTCGGGCCTCTGGCATCTTTTGCTTTTCCGGTACTCATAATAATACCGTTTTCTAAACCGATATTCGAATTAGCTCCATTAAAAGAGGCAATAGCCGTAGTATCTCCTGCAAAAGCAATATTGGTTACAGTAATCCCCGGACCGATGAGTACATTTTTAACCAGCCTCTCGGGATTGTGAATATCGGAAACGATGAGTTGTGCAGAGCTTTTCCTGCTTATACTCATACACAGTATCAGAAGAATCGATATAGTTGTCAGCCCTTTCATTTAATACAGAACAGTAATGTTACCTGTTTGGTCGGAATCTTCCAGTTTAATTCTATAAAAATAGGTTCCGGGAGATACCATCCGGCCATTTACGGTACCATCCCATTCATAATGATAAGGGTCGTTTGATTCAAAAAGTATTTCACCCCAACGATTAAAAATAGTAATCGACCGGATTAAACAGAAGCTGTTTCCACCCACTATACGGAACACGTCATTAACACCATCTCCGTTGGGAGTAAAAACATTGGGGATACTTTTTTCGAGGGTACTGATCTCTTCCAAATGGATTTGCATCTGCCTGGCATCCGAACAAGGTGTACGATCGTTTGCAACCATACTGACTGTGTAGTTTCCGGATGAATCGTACTTATGGGTAGGAGAAAATTCCTCCGAAAAATTTCCATCTCCGAAATCCCATTTTTGAAATTCTGCTCCTCTTGAATAATTATTGATATGTATTACGCGTTCACAACTATCGACATCAATTGTGTAGTCGACACTCGCACGTGTATATGCACGAACAAAGACCGAATCGTAAACAAAACAACCACCCTGACTAATTGCTTTCAGATAAAAAGTAGTGTTTTTATCAATAATAGCCTCTGTAATCATACTCTTATAATTAACAACTAATTCTTTCGGAGACCATTCGACTTCAGGAGCATATAAAACATTTCCATCAAGACTTACTGGTGTCCGTTCATCCGCACAAACCATCTTATCTTCCCCTGCGTCCACTATGGGGATGGCATGAACTTCAACCTTAAATTTATGTTCTTGTGTACAGCCTATTGCATCTGTAATATTAACTGAATATTGTATTTCCGTTACTTCAGAAGGGATAAGATAAACCGTAGAATCAGTTTGATAGGCGATATCTGAAGCAGGTTGCCAATCATAGCTGACACCTCCTTTCGCCTTGGCAATAATAGTATCTCCTATACATATATGTTTTGGGTAACTTACCATTGCTTTTTGATATGTTTTTACTTCAAACGATTTATAGGTATAACAAATATCTTCGTTTGTAATCATGCATATAATGCGTAAAGGTGCCTCCGATCTCATTGTAAATACAGGGTTTGGGGCTTTTGAATTATCAAAATATCCGGGAAAGTTTGGGTGCCATTGAAATTTAGCATCAGGTAAATTGGTGTAGGAAAAAAGTTGTAAAGTATCCCCGAGGCAAAGTATTGTATCGGCTTTGTTTATGGATAAGCTTACAGGTACAATAGGGTTGATAACGATTGTATCAATCAATACTTCTCCGGTACACAGATCGGTTACATGCACATAAACGGTTAGGGGACTTTGTGGGCTTATAGAATCTGTAAATGTAGTATCTCCGATAATTTCATTGGTAGAGGTAATCCATAATATGGAATACCTCCCGCTTCCTCCTTCAACATCAACTCTTTTGCGAAGGGTATCGCCTTTACATTCCTTAAGTGAATACCCGTTAATCTTGAGTATATCTAGATCATAAATCCTGGCGCTTCTTTTCTGACTGATACCACAGAATTTAAATTCCTCTAATTCTATTATCATTGTTTCTGTCCCTTCTTTAAGTGTATCTTCCAGTATGGGGATTTTAAACCGATAGTCGTATTTATGAGCGGGAATTGTTACTTGTTCAGGTCCTATATAATCGAGGTGGTTTGTTGCAGAACCCGTATAGGCTAATTTTACAACTAATGAATCGGAAATGTCGCCTGTACGAACAACTGCAACATGAAAATAATCGCAACCCTCATTTAGTTCATCGTGTTGGGCCCGTTCATTATGTAATATTTTAAGTGTTACCAGATCTTCCTTTGTATCGCTCGATAAACTGTTGGCTTCTATAAAAACTCCCGAATCGTAGAGTGGGTCTTTTGCATCGGCAATGGCAATTACCAAGGTATAAGTAGAGCAGGGGACAGTTTCAATATTTGCCGTCATTACTTTTGTATAGGCATCGTATTGTATATGCTGACCATTGGTATTATCAATATACAAAGAGGGGTTGGTGTTTGCATTAATCGTAGCTACAGATATGGGATTATTAGTTCCGGGTATTAAAGCTACATTTTGCGTGCCTGTATAGCCTGCACCGTTAATAAAGATGCCAAATACATCATTGTAATTTTTGCTTACGGATTCGGGGTACTCCTCCGATGCAAAAACAAAACGAAAACTTGTATGCGTGGATAAGGGGATGAACTGAATTGAAATTAATACCTCATCATACAGATTTTCCGTACTCAATAATTTTAAAGGAACATAATGGCCGGGTAGATTTAAAGACACTCCTGCGTTGGGAAGATTGTTGGGCCCTACGGCATCCAAAGCGCGACCGGTACTGATTAGTATTCCGCTGTCTAAACCCAGGTTAGTGTTTTTCGAAGCCCTGAAATAGCCAATATTAGTGGAGTCGCTCGATACGTAAATAGTGTTGATTAAAACCCCGTTGCCTAATATAGCTTCTTGCACATTAAATTGAGGATACAGTTTTTCAATAACTAATTGAGCATTGCTGTTTTTGTGGCAAAACAAGATCAATAAAATAACATAAGAAATAGTGGGTAGCCATTTCTTCATCATACGAAGGTTTAAACATTTATTACCGTATAACAGTAATCGTGCCAGTATCCTTAAAACCTTTTCCTTCGATAACGTAGAAATAAACTCCCGGTGTAACGGTCTGTCCCCCAACTTTTCCATCCCATTCTAGTTTTTCTTTATCGCTGGTTTCAAATAATTTTTTCCCCCAGCGGTTAAATATAGAAATGCGTTCAATTATGCAATGTACATTTCCTCCTGTAATCGTGAATATTTCATTAATTCCATCATCATTGGGTGTAAAGACATTCGGGATGGTCCGCTTATTAATATCTATTTCTGCAAGATTAACAGGCTTCGTCATTTGGTCGGTACAGGAAGTTCCGCGATTAGCTAATAAGGTAACCGCATAATTTCCTAAGGTATCGTAGATGTGTGTCGGATTCTCTTCCAAACTGGTATTACCGTCTCCGAAATCCCAAAAGATCGAGTCGGTACCCTGAGTTAAATTTTGTAAGCGTATAATACGTTCACAGCTATCTATCAGGATACCGAAATTTACGACCGGACTGTCAATGACAAATACGGTTACGCTATCAAAAGCAAAGCAGGCATTGTTTTTCGCCTTGAGATAATAGGTAGTGGTTTGTATGGGTGTCGCTTTGGGTGTCGCACTTTTGAAATCATCCAGGCTTTCTTTAGGCGACCATTCGTAGCTGTTATAATCTGACCCTGAAGCAAACAATTGTGTCTCGGACCGGGCACATATCTTCACATCTTCACCGGCATAAGCATGGGGGATGGTATCGATTACTACATCAATGGTAACTGTTTTTACGCAGTTAATACTGTCGGTTATGGTAACGGTATAACTTGTATCCGTTTTTGTCCAAGGGTTACTAATGGTATCGTTACTCAATCCTACCGAAGGTGTCCATTGATAATTTACTCCACCATACGCCCTGAGTTGCACGCTATCTCCCCGGCATAAATATACCGGAGTCCGATTTAATACACCTTTGAGTACGGTTTTTATGGTAATAATTTTATCCTCAGGACAGACTTCTTCGTTTTCTAAGGTAACCCGAATGATAAGTTCGGGGATATCGGACATTAAAATACTCGCGGTATTGCTTGTGTCGTTGGGGAGGAATGGTAAAGGATATCCAACAGGACTTAGCACTTCCCACTTATATTTCGGGGCCGGGTAGGGAGCATCTGCAAATAAACTCACAATGGTTCCTCCGCAGACGACAGTATCATTCGAGCCGGTAATCGTTACCGGAATAATGGGGGGGATGTGTATGGTATCCCTAAGAATTTCGCCGGTACAGGAATCCAATACCTGAACAATAAGCATTGTTAAAGAGTCGGGAGAAATAATTAAGACAGCCGATCTGCTGAGGGTATCAAGCCCGGTACTGTCGGTCCATACGTATCCGAAATCTCCGGATCCGTTTCTGACACGTACCTGTATAACGACTGTATCTCCCATACAATCAATTCGGATAATAGTGTCTATTTCCATCGAATCGACATCGGAAATAAGCAGCGAATCTGTATTGTTGGTACAAGGGGAAATGTTATTGGTAATAGTAAGAACTACCGATTCATCAGGTTCAATAATATTATCTTCAAATACGGCTACTTTTAAGTCGGCAAATTGTTGGCCGGCCGGAATAGTAATTGTATTTAAAGGGGGTAAGCTAGGGGGGTAGAGCAGAAAATCAGCGGCAAAAGTCGCAGACCCGGATATGTCGTATGTTATGGTCTTATTTGTACTGAGATCTGAGTTTAGTCTAAAAAACCTGAAAACAGCTGTGTCGCACCCCTCGTTTGAGGGATTTAACCGAGCAAATGGTTGCAATACCGTTATCCCTGCATCGGAGTTCTCACTTTTCAGACTCCCTGCTTCAATAAAAATTCCCGAATCGTATGCACGGTCAATCACATCCGATATAGCAAATTTTAGGGTGTATGTTTTGCAGGCTTCTACATTTGCAACTATTTCGATAATAGTTGTGAATGCATCATATTGCACAGTAGTTCCATTGGTATTATCAATGTAATAATTATTATTTGTGACGTGGTTTACGGTAGCAATCGAAATTGCTGTATTGGTTCCCGGGATTAAGGCAATATTTTCTTTGCCGTTATATCCCGGCCCGGAAATAAAAAATCCGAATACATCATTAAATGCTTGTCCCACAAATTCAGGATACTCTTCCGAACCAAAAACAAACCGGAAACGAATACTTGTAGAGGAAGGAACAAAATCAAATTCTAAAGAAGCCGCATCTACGGTTGCTCCATCGGAAATGCTTTGTAAGTCGATGTCCGGTCCCCGGTTATTGGAAGTACTTACTTGTTTGTCGTTTGCTCCGGCAGCATCAGCAGCCCGCCCTGTGGAAATTATAATTCCACTGTCGAGACCCAGATTAGAATTTAATCCATTAAAAATTCCGATGGCGGCAGTATCCCCCCGAAAAATAATTTGATCGACGGTAACTCCACCACCGACCAATACGGTGTTGACCATTTTTACAATATCCGACTCTTTTCTCACACTTAATTGAGCCAGAGTAGATTGTGCGAGAAAAAGAAAAAACAGAGACAGGGCGCTAAGTTTGCTTATAAGTAGAATGCTTTTTTTCACGTTTAGTTTAAAATTGTAAAGCAATATAAGCAAACTTAGAACCAAAAAAAGAATGAATTACGGATTTGTGTGTAATTCCATCTTTTCTGCGAAATGTGCACAATAATCACGAAGATCCTCTACAATATTTTTCTCTCCCGTTGCCTTTAAGAAGCTGTCGCCCATAGTCATTAAGGTTTCGTAGAAGAAACGTTTCATCTCATCGACAGGCATATCTTTCGTCCATAAATCCAAACGTAATGAATTTTGATAATTATGATCCCACAATGCCAGGATCATTGCTTTACAAGCTAATTCTTGTTTTTTTTCCGAATCGGTTGATTGCCAAAGTATCGTTTCCGGAAGATTCTTTTCATCCAAACTAACATTGATTTTTATTTCTGCTTGTTTCATTTGTAAATAGTTTGTTCCTTAATAGTCACATGGAATGGCTACATAATTATTTGCTGATGGTACAGCATTTATATGGCCGATTTCTAATGTATGCGTATTTTATTTTCGTTTTGAACTTCTCTTTGCAACCCTGACTTTGTGTTTTTGTTTGCGCTCTTTTTCGCGCGTTTTTATTTTTTCCGATTTCTTTTCATGAAAAGCACCTTTAAAATTAGGGTCTTCCCGACGCTTTTGCAAATCGATTTCCCTTGCCATAGCTTGCCTTTCCTCATAAGGTGTCTCTGCAATATCTACATTCTCCGGTATTGCTAAGACAGGAATTTTCATACGTATCAATTTTTCGATTTTTTGAATATGATAGGCCTCAGATTCGGTACAGAAAGTGATGGAAACTCCACTATTATTGGCTCTTCCGGTACGGCCGATACGATGCACATAGTCTTCGTAAATTAAGGGTACATCAAAATTGATTACATGGGAAACCCTGTTTACATCAATCCCCCTTGATGCCACATCGGTTCCCACCAATATTCGCACATCATCTTCCTTAAAGGCACGGATAGAATTGATGCGTGTGTTCTGCCCTTTGTTTGCATGGATCACCCTTACTTGTTCTTCACCGTATTTACGAACCAGAAAATTGTAAATATTATCAGCGATGGTACGGGTACGGCAGAAGATCATCAACTTAGAAAAAGTATCATCAGCCAGGAAATGCTGTAAAAGATTCAGCTTCGTTTTGAAGTTTTCGACAAAATATAATTGCTGCTCTACGGTTTCTGCGGGTGTTGCCTGAGGACTAACCTCCACAAGAGTAGGAAATTCCAGGAAATCTCCTGCCAGTTGCTTTACTTTTTCAGACATAGTCGCCGATAATAATATGTTCTGACGTTTGCGTGGAACAATCTCCAATACTTTGTGGATACTGCGAATAAATCCCATATCCATCATCTTATCAGCTTCATCTAAAACCAATACTTGCAAATGTTTCAGAATTACATCCCCACTTAGATAAAGTTCCAATAGGCGTCCGGGGCTTGCAACCAAAATATCCAATCCTTTCGATAAAAGTTCTTTCTGTGTTTTGGGCCCCAATCCGCCATAAACAACCATATGACGTAAGTCGGTATATTTCGATAAGATACTGATATGTTCAGCAATCTGCATCGCCAATTCACGGGTAGGTGCTAAAATTAATGCACGAGGGTCCATTCCCTGTGCATATTTTAGTTTCATCAGAATCGGTAAGAGATAAGCAGCAGTTTTACCGGTTCCCGTTTGCGCAACACCCATAACATCCTGTCCGTTCAACAAAGGAGGGATGGCTTTCTCCTGTATTAAGGTAGGATGCTCATAACCCGCTTCTTCAATGGCAGTTATGAGTTGTTTGTTGAAATCAAAATCGGCAAAATGCTTTGTCATTCGGCAAAGATAAGATTTGATTGCATTGTTTGGGATATTCTTATGTGATTCTGCGTTTGAATTGATAGCTTTGTTGAATCAATTCGAGCTTTATGACTAAATATCTAATCAAAAATGCACTAATCATTAATGAAGGAAAAAGTATGTTCGGAGATGTACTCGTTCGCCAGGGGCGTATCGAAAAAATTGCTTCCAGTATTGATGATCGTACTGCATTAGAAATAAATGCAGAAGCACTATGGCTTATGCCCGGCGCTATTGATGATCAGGTGCATTTCCGTGAACCGGGCTTAACTCATAAAGCGGAAATTTATACCGAGGCCCGCGCGGCAGTAGCCGGAGGGATTACCTCTTACATGGAAATGCCGAATACCATTCCCAACACCTTTACACAAGAATTACTCGAACAGAAATATCAAAGAGCTTCGGAAGTGTCTCTTGCAAACTACTCTTTCTTTATGGGTGCTTCGAACGATAATCTCGAAGAAGTTCTGAAAACCGATGGTCGGAAAGTGTGCGGAATCAAGGTGTTTATGGGCTCCTCAACAGGAAATATGCTGGTGGATAATCCTGTAACGCTGGAACATTTGTTTTCGGAAGTTCCGCTATTAATCGCAACCCATTGTGAAGATGAACATACGATACAAAGCAATCTGACAGCTTATAAGCAGCGTTACGGGAACGATATTAAACCTGAAATGCATCCTTTGATCCGTTCGACTG
Source organism: uncultured Sphingobacteriaceae bacterium (assembly GCA_964454645.1). Lineage (GTDB taxonomy): Bacteria > Bacteroidota > Bacteroidia > Sphingobacteriales > Sphingobacteriaceae > CAYVTM01. The sequence continues at coordinate 157,713 of CAYVTM010000001.1, forward strand.
AGGCTTGTTACTTATCATCGTCTTTAGCTATATCATTGGCAAAAAAATACGGAACACGTTTACATATTTTACACATATCTACGGCAAAGGAAACGGCTTTATTCGATGCATCGATTCCTGTGTCCGACAAAAAAATTACAGCAGAGGCCTGTGTGCATCATTTATGGTTTGATGATCGTGATTATGCAACAAAAGGGAATCTCATTAAATGGAACCCTGCCGTGAAGACTTCCTCAGATCGTGAAGCTATCTTACAAGCTTTATTAAGCGGTGCTATTGATATTATTGCAACTGATCATGCACCTCATACATTCGAAGAAAAAATGCAGCCTTATTTATCGGCTCCTTCGGGTGGCCCATTGGTGCAGCATTCTGTATTAGCGATGATGGAAATGGTGCACAACGGAAAAATTACCAAAGAACAAGTTGTGGAGAAGATGTGCCATAATCCGGCTGTTTGTTTTCAGCTGAAAGAGCGTGGATATATTCGTGAAGGATATTATGCAGATTTGGTTTTAGTAAATCCGGACAAAGCCCAAACAGTCACTAAAGAATCTCTCTTGTATAAATGTGCCTGGTCGCCGTTTGAGGGGCATACTTTCCAATCTACGATACAAACTACTTTTGTGAACGGGCATAAAGTGTACGACAAGGGGCGCTTTGATGAACAAAGCAAGGGTATGCGTATGGAGTTTAGCAGGTCGGATTAAAATTCTAATCTTTCGTAAACATTTGAATGCTTGCTGCTAAATCAGGATATGCTTTCAGTAATTCCGGCCGATCAGCCATTTCGAAATCGGCAAAATCGAATCCCGGACTAACCACACAACTTACCAGGGCAAACTGTACAGATTTTTTTATTCTTGCAGCAAACCAGGCGCCGGCAGGCACTACAGTATAGGGGATCTCGCCCTTATCGAATTTATTCCCTAATAATACTTGCGTTAATGTTCCTTCCTGAATGATGTTCAGTTCGATAGCTTCACCCTGATGGAAAAACCAATGCTCATCCGACTTTATGCGATGAAAATGAGATTTATCATCCCCCGTTAGCAAGTAATAAATACATGTGCAAAGATTTCGTGCGCCGTTAGGTGTTGTCAATGTTTTTGCCGACCGATAGGTTTCACTGTAATAGCCTCCTTCGGGATGTGGGTTTAGATGTAATTCCTCAATAAGTGTTTCGATACGCATAAAAAATAAATAGAAATAACCGATGCCGATAAAGTTGGGAAGATGAATCAGGATTCCAAAATTTTCTTCACAGTTTTTCTTAATACCGGTAAAACTTCCGATTTAAACCAGGGATTTTTTGACTGCCATATATTATTTCGGGGAGAAGGATGTGGTAATGGAAAATACCCGGGCAGATAAGCAGCATAGCTTTGTACGGTTTGGGTGAGAGTGGCTTTACTCTTCTCTCTCAGGTAATAGGACTGAGCATACGAACCGATTAATATAGTTAACTCTACAGCCTTCATTTGATCGAGCAATGCTTTATGCCAGAGTGGGGCACATTCGGGCCGGGGAGGAAGGTCCCCGTTTTTACCTTTTCCGGGATAACAAAAGCCCATCGGGATAATTGCAATTTGTTTAGGATTGTAAAAAGTTTTCTTATCGATGCCTAACCATTCCCGTAAAGTATCTCCGCTCTTATCGTTCCAGGGAATTCCGGTTTCATGTACAATCCTGCCGGGTGCCTGACCAATAATAACCAGTTTACTTTTACTGTCGGCAGAAAGAATGGGGCGTGCAGGATGATCAAAAAAAATTTCACATACAGTGCAGGCTCTTATTTTTTTTAACAGTGTTTCCATGTGCTAATTTAATGCAAGTTAGGATACGAGGGTAAGGGATGAGTCTTTTTACACGAATGGTATCCTTGAATGGTTGCTTTGTCTTAGTAAAAGCGAATGTAAACATTTAAAGATTTTCCTTACAAAAAAATCTTTCTTTGAAAAAGCCTTTAAAAAATGAGTTAAAGCTTAACCGTCTGATAATTTTAAATTTATTGTAACCTTTTTACTTTGTTTTACGAACAAGGAAACAAATCAAACCCTATATTACCTATGTTACACTTAATTAAAAATTTGGTTCGCGTTACGATGCAACTCTTCATGCTGTAGTGGGCTTGCAAGGCTAAATTCCTGAAGAAAAATAAAACCTTTACCTGCTTTTATTGTAATCTAATTACATTTGCAGTTAAAATTCAGGATATGGCGAAAGTAGCGATAAATATTAGTACCGGATCATTACAGCAAGAAGAGATCATCATCGGAATTGATCTCGGTACTACTAACAGTTTAATAGCATACATTAATCAGGATCAACAGGCACAAGTTATCAACGATGCCGGAAAGGGAGTGCTGGTTCCTTCCATCGTTCATTTTCATACATCGGGAGATGTAATCGTTGGTAACGATGCCAAAGAGTATCTGATTAAAGATCCGCAAAATACCATCTTCTCCATCAAGCGCCTGTTGGGTCAATCGTACGATGACGTAAAACAATTTCAAAATTTTTTCAGCTATAAGATTATCGACGACGATACCGAAAGTATTGTTAAGATTCGTGTCGGTGATCGCTTTTTTACTCCCATCGAATTATCGGGAATGATTCTCCGTGAACTGAAAGAGCGGGCAGAGCATGCATTGAAAACCCCTGTAAACCGTGCTGTTATTACGGTCCCGGCTTATTTTAACGATGCTCAGCGCCAGGCTACAAGAGATGCAGGTAAATTGGCCGGGCTGGATGTTTTGCGTATCGTTAACGAACCGACAGCTGCCAGTTTAGCCTATGGCATGGGTCTCGATCCTAATGATGAAAAAATTATTGCAGTATACGATTTGGGAGGAGGAACATTCGATATCTCTATTCTGAAAATTCAAAACGGAATCTTTGAAGTGCTTGCTACCAACGGGGATACTTTTTTAGGAGGAGATGATTTTGACCGTGCTATTCTGGATTATTGGATTGCAGGAAATAAAATGAATCCGGATGAACTGGAAGCGAATAAAGAATTATCTCAAAAACTTCGACTTTGTGCGGAAGAAGCAAAGAAAGCACTCAGTATACAAAATCTTTTCAACACAACTATCGACAATTTACAATTGGGTATTACCAAACTGAAGTTCGAAGAGTTGATTCAGGATAAACTCGATGAAACCCTGCGTTGTTGCGCTCAAACATTGAATGATGCTGGCCTGAAGGCAGAAGATATACAATCAGTAGTGATGGTGGGAGGTTCTACCCGAACTCCTCTTGTAAAACAAAAAGTATCTGAATTCTTCAAGCAGGATGTAAATGATTCACTAAATCCGGATGAAGTCGTTGCCTTAGGTGCAGCCATACAAGCGGATGTATTGGCAGGTAATCGTAAAGATATTTTATTATTGGATGTAACTCCGCTATCCTTGGGTATAGAAACCATGGGCGGATTGATGGATACGATTATCCCCCGTAACTCCAAAATTCCAACGAAAGCCGGCAGACAATATACAACTTCTGTTGATGGACAGGTGAACATGAAAATATCGGTTTATCAGGGTGAGCGTGATCTGGTAAAAGAAAATCGTAAGCTGGCAGAATTCGATTTAAAAGGAATTCCCGCTATGCCTGCAGGATTAGCAAAGGTAGATATCAACTTTATTCTGAATGCCGACGGGATATTAAAAGTTCGGGCAATTGAGCTACGTTCGGGGGTAAAGCAAGAAGTAGATGTAAAACCTACGTACGGCTTAACCGACGAAGAAGTAGAACAGATGCTGCTCGATTCCATCGAACATGCCAAAGAAGATGTCTCTACACGTATGCTCATTGAAGCACGCACCGAAGGCGAACAAATGATTTATACTGCCGGTAATTTTCTCGATAAACACGCTGTCCATTTAAACCCCGAAGAAATTTCGGAAACAAAAAAGCATATTGATTTGTTAAAGGAAGTAATTGCATCGGATAATAAAGATTTAATATTATCACGAATCGATGCACTTAATGAATTTACACGCCCTTTTGCCGAACGTGTAATGGATGTTGCCGTTTCACAGGCAATGAAAGGCAAATCGATCAATGAATAAGCTATATGCGTAAAACAATTAACATTAAAATCGCTTCGGACATCGTGTGTCCATGGTGCTACATCGGTAAAAAGAATTTGCAAAAAGCTATCGAAACGCTAAAAGAAGAATATAAAGTGGAAGTGCAGTATTTACCTTTTCAATTAGATGCTTCGGTTCCGGATGAAGGGGTCAACTTTAGAGAACATATCACTCAAAAATTCGGTGACTGGGAACGCTTTCTCCGTGGCTCGCAACGTTTGGTAGATTACGGGAAAGAGGTTGGTATTCAGTTTGATATGAATAAGATCGGAAAAAGCCCCAATACGTTTAAAATGCACCGTATCGTTCAGTTTGCACATCAGTTCGGTTTGCAATTAGAATTGAAAGAAGCTTTTTTTCGTGCCTATTTCGAGGATCATATAGATTTAACTACGGATGAGATGCTTATCAATATTGCTAAATCGGCAGGACTGGATGAAGAGCACGTGCGTACACTTTTACAATCGAATGAAGGAAGTGACGAAGTACGTGCGTTGGAAGAAAATGTAAGGTCTCTGGGTATTACGGGTGTTCCGTATTTTATTATCGATGATCGCTATGGCATTAGCGGGGCAGTACCTGCCGAGCAATTAATCTCAGCTATTAAACAATCGGCTTCTGAAACAATAAGTGATTCTTAAGAAGAACGACGATCCATTAACCGGCTTACGTATTTACCGATAATATCGAATTCGAGATTTACCCGATCTCCGATGTTAATCCTATGCATATTGGTATGCTTATAAGTATAAGGAATAATGGCTACCGAAAAACGATTGTCGGCGGAATCGAACACGGTCAGGCTTATACCGTTGATACATATCGATCCTTTTTCTACGGTTACATTGCCACTTGAAGCATCGTACCGGAAACGAAAAATCCAACTGCCATTTGTTTCTTCTTTGGAAATACAGGCAGCGACCTGGTCAACATGTCCCTGAACCAAATGCCCGTCGAGTCTTGCATTTAAAATCATGCAACGCTCCAGATTCACGGGATCCTTTATTTTTAAATCGGAAAGATTAGTCTTTTGTAAGGTTTCATCAATAGCTGTAACCATATGGCTTTCATCATCTTTCGCTACAACCGTTAAACAAATACCATTGTGTGCAATACTCTGATCGATTTTTAATTCCTTCGAAATAGAAGAACTAATACGTATATGTAGATTTCCTTGCTCTTTTCTTAATTCGGTAACGATACCAATTTCTTCAATGATTCCTGTAAACATTTTCTTTTATCGTAATAAATGTACGAAGCCGCTGATTGTTTTCGGCTTTAATCCTTTCACGCGAATTTCACTAAATTCTATCGAATAAAAATATACTCCTTCGGGTAAGTCGGATTTTGATCTGTAATCTTTTCCGTCCCAATGAATTTGTGGATCGGTGGTTTCATAAACAATATTACCGTACCGATTGTAAATGGTAGCCTTTACTTCACTGATAAAATCCACGCTATCCTTTATAGGCGTAAAATAATCGTTTATCCCGTCGCCATTGGGAGTAAATACATTGGGCAGACTATATTTCGGACAATTATCAACACAAACAACATTACTTGCCGTACTCTCATTATTAAAGGAATCGATAGCTGTAATGAAATAGCATCCGGCAATGGAGTTAAAGAGGTTTTGATCGGTATAAGAAAGCAGGGTTGCCGGACTTAATTGTCCGTCGCTACTGATCGGATAAAACTCTCCACCTTCAAATTCCGATTTATATAAGCGGTATTTGATAACATCTTTGGAACAAGTATCAAATGTATTGGGGTTTGTCCAGCTTAATTCGTTACGATATAAATCGCAGAAAGGAACGACGCTAAGAACAGGAGGGCAGGGAGCCTCTGTATCGACAGGTATTCCGCAGTGCTCTTGCGAAAAATTGATAAGCGGTTCGATGAACCCACCCGAAGTATATCTTCCGAAAGATTTTACATAATAGCAATATTCCACACCATTGGTTAATCCGGTATCCGAAAAATAATTCGTCAGACTCGTTCCTATTTGTTCAAATAAATCATTGTTACGATTGAGGCGGAATACCTGAAAGCTATCGTTTGTCCAAGGTACATTTACATCCCAGGATAATAATAATTCATTGTCACGAGAATTACTTTTTAAATAAACCGAACTTGCGGGTTTAGCAGAGCCGATCAATTGATCATTTGCCAGGAAATCGATGCGATAACGGTATTGGGTGTTCCTGGTATTTAAATTTTCATCCCGATACAAAGAATCGTTTAATCCTGCAAAGCTTTGACTGGTATAGGTTTGCAGCAAAGTGTAATCCGGGTTGGAATTCGAAGCGCGTAGCAAGCGATATTGATAAGGCGGGGTATATTGGGTCGTATCTACTTCGGTAGGTTTTGCCCATTTTACGGAGTCGGTTCCCTGAGAATTACTGGTAGATAAAATACTGACATGTGTAAAATTAGGAAGGTCACGCGAGAGCTTTTCGCAAGCTTCGTTCGAAGCATAACTCTCTGCACCATCTGCAAAATATGCGATCACCCGGTAACAATAATTCGTACCGATGGATAGGCCCTCCCCGTTATTATCATCCACAAATCCGAGTATATTAATATCTTCGATTGTTGCAATCTGTTTGTAGCCTGTATATGCCGGAACGCCCACTAAACAGGCATCGGGAATAAAGGGGTAAGAGCCGCTTCGTCGGTAGATCTTGTATCCGACAGCATTGCCGCAGGAATTTTTTTCCCAATTCAAATGTATGCGGGTGCCTATTGCATCAGCTGTTAAGTTTTCCGGGCCGGGAGAAACAACAGTGATTCTCCAGTCTTCTAGATCTACTAAATTCGGATTCCCGTTATCTACAGCTTTTACAACAATCAGATAAGGTTGTTTACGTACCGAAAGACAACTGGTTTTCCAATTAAAAGTCTGAGCTACAATATTGGGAGTGGGTTCGGGATTAATGAACAATACTGTATCCGGAGGAGGTAACCGGAAAGGCCCGCCCGAAAGTGTTAAGCGAATTCGGTCGCCATCCTGATCGCTCGCAGAAATAAGCTTGGTAAGATAGGTTCCTGCCAGTACACAGGTATCGTTCAATGTTTTAATAACAGGAGGATTGTTATTTGTATTGATAATTTCAATCTGCATATCACGTACGATATATCCGATACGGACATAACGATTTACGTTAGTTACATAACGCCATTCCTCGATCATAATCGCTATGTTATACAGGCCTAATACAATCGGGTTTTCCCAAACCAATTGTCCGGTTGCTGCGTCTATATCGAAACGGTTACTGGCATATCCCGAAGCTTTGTCGGGAAATACAAAACCGAAAACTTCATTCTCACGATCTTGCTTACAAGTCACCAGTCTGAAGCTTAAGCTGTCTCCGTCAACATCATAAGCATTGGGATTGTGTACAAATAATTTGTTGAGCCCGCCCACATCTACCGGTTCCAATAAAAGTACCGGGGAATTATTAAACCCGATGAATGGATTAATCATCAAAAATGTTTCGATATAAAAAGGGGTGTTCACGGAATTAATCATATTATTCACTCCGCTGTTTCTATTGGGATCCTGATAGCTGATGGTATAGCCGGCATAACCCGGAAAGGTATGTATAAAAACATACTTATTGCGTTGGATATTAGGCCCTACCGAACGTATTTCCGACCGTGGAGATTCTTGTGTAGTCCCATCGCCAAAATCCAATATGGCAGTTTTACGATCAGCATTACCCGGATTACCCACATCGGTATAAGTAGTAAGTGTAAACTGATACTGAAGCTCGTTGATTTGTACATAGGTAATTTCTCCCGCACGATTATGGGTCGCGAAACTACTTCCGGCAAATAGCAGAAGGATCAGCGATAAAGAAAATAAACCTATGTGTTTCATGATAAGAAATAGAACCAATTTACTACAACTAATATACCAAACACTAAGCGAAAAGATTAACGGGTTCGGTTTTTTTTCCAATTGGAATGAACGATAGCACCGTTTTCCTGCACAGAAATACTCTTTTTCTCCGAGCTAATCAACTTTGCAGCCAATAGAGCCGCAATTTCTGCTTCCTGTTCCGATTCGTTTGCCAGCAACCCTTCTTTAAAATATTTCTTTACAAAATGTGTATCGAAGTTTCCTGATGTAAAGGCTTCATGCTGCATCACAAATTTTCCAAAAGCCAATGTTGTTTGGATACCCGAGATCTTATACTCATCAATGGCACGAATCATACGATGAATGGCTTCGTCACGATTTTTTCCGAATGTAATTAATTTTGCTATCATCGGATCGTAATAAATAGGAATTTCCATTCCTTCTTCAAAGCCATCATCCACACGAATCCCTAAGCCTTGGGGCGTTTTGTAATGTTTTAAAGTACCGATATCCGGAAGGAAATCGTTTGCAGGATCTTCTGCATATACACGCAGCTCTATCGAATGGCCGCGTATTTCGAGCTCTTCTTGTTTGAAAGAAACAGGAAGCCCTTGTGCAATTCGTATTTGTTCTTTTACCAAATCAACCCCTGTAATCATTTCCGTTACCGGATGCTCTACCTGTAAGCGGGTATTCATTTCCAGGAAGAAGAAATCTTTATTTTCATCAAGAATAAATTCTACGGTTCCCGCACCGGTATATTGACAGGAACGGGCAACATCTACGGCGCATTTCCCCATAGCTTCACGAATTTCCGGACTTAATACCGAGGAAGGAGCTTCTTCAATTACTTTTTGATGACGGCGTTGTACCGAGCATTCCCTCTCAAACAAGTGTACAATATTTCCATGAACATCGCCCAGTACTTGTATTTCGATATGGCGTGGAGAGCCTACATAACGTTCGATAAAAACTGAACCATCACCGAAAGCCGATGTTGCTTCGCTTACGGCGAGATTCATCTGTTCTTCAAAATCTTCCGCTTTCTCAACAATACGCATTCCTTTTCCACCACCACCGGCAGCAGCTTTAATCAAAATCGGGAAACCCACTTCTACTGCACGTTTCTTGGCCTCCGGGATGTCGGTAATCGCTTCTTCCGTTCCCGGAACCATCGGTATATTGTATTTTAATGCAGCGGCTTTCGCCGAAAGCTTATTGCCCATAATTTCCATCGCTTCGGGTGAAGGCCCGATTAAAATCAATCCCTCTCCTTTCACACGACGTGCAAAGGCCGCGTTCTCCGATAAAAAGCCATAGCCCGGATGAATCGCTTCCGCTCCGGTTTCTTTACATGCAGCGATCAACTTATCCATATTCAAATACGACTGATTGGAAGGGGAGGCGCCTATATAAATTGCCTCATCGGCGTAACGTACATGTGGCGATAAACGATCGGCTTCCGAATAGACAGCAACTGTTTGTATCCCCATTTCCCGCGCCGAACGCATAATACGTAAAGCGATCTCTCCCCGATTGGCAATTAAGATCTTCTTCATACTGAAAAATTATGCCGTAAATTTAGGATTTTAAACGTAATAAAAAGGCTTAGCCGGATTTATCATATTCTTAAATTAAGTTTATCTTTACCCCCGATGCAATTGATATCTCAAATTAAAACCCTTGTGGCTAAGGAAATACTGCTCGAATGGCGTTCGAAATATGCGATCAACGGGATTCTCTTATATGTATTCTCGACCGTTTTTGTTGCTTACCTTTCTTTCCGGCAGATTAATCCGACTACCTGGAATGCCCTGTTCTGGATTATCATGTTGTTCGCTTCGGTAAATGCGATCGCGAAAAGTTTTATGCAGGAAAACAGAGGAAGGTATCTGTACTATTACTCGATATGCAATCCCCAGGCTGTCATGCTATCGAAAATTATTTATAATACCCTGTTGATGGTAACACTTTCGGGAATTTGCCTGTTCTTTTATACCATCGTATTTGAAAACCCTATTCAGGATATTACTTATTATTTATGGGCGGTTTTATTGGGAGGAGTAAGCTTCTCTACTGTGTTTACAATGGTTTCGGCAATTGCTTCGAAAGCGAATAACAATACTACTTTAATGGCAATACTCAGTTTTCCGGTAATGATACCCTTGCTGATGTTATTAATTAAATTTTCGAAGAATGCCATGGATGGCTTAGATCGTTCGGTAAGTACCGATGAATTATCGGTTTTGTTACTGATAAATCTTATCGTTATTTCAGTTTCTTTATTGTTATTTCCTTACATTTGGAGAGAATAAACACTTAAAAAATATATATGGAATGAAAGCGTATTGGTGGAAAATTTTAGCAGTCCTGTTGGTTCTATATTCAATCGTTTATGGCTTCTTAGGCCCTGTTCCCACACTCCCTATTCTGAACGAAACTATACGGAATGTATATTACCATGTTCCCATGTGGTTCTCGATGATTGTATTGTTTGTATTGAATGCGGTTTATAGCATCCGTTACCTGAGTAATGGGGATGAGATTTATGATTTGAAAGCTGCCGAATCGGCAAATGTCGGGATCATACTTGGTTTGCTAGGATTAACAACCGGAATGGTTTGGGCGAATTTTACCTGGGGCGAACCCTGGAGTAACGACCCTAAGCAAAACAGCGCTGCTATAGCTATGCTGGTCTATCTGGCTTATTTTGTTTTAAGAGGATCGATGGATGATGAACAAAAACGTGCAAAAATTTCTGCCGTTTACAGTGTCTTTGCTTTTCCCGTTATGATTGTCTTGATTTTTATTCTTCCACGTATGACCGATTCTTTACATCCCGGTAATGGCGGTAATCCCGGATTCAATTCTTACGACATGGATAGCAATATGCGTAAAGTTTTTTACCCTGCCGTATTGGGCTGGATCTTGATGGGGGTATGGATTATGAACTTACGTTACCGCATGCGCAGTCTCTATAATAAACACTTGGATAAAATTGCTAATTAATTTATTTATTATGAATAAGATATACTCATTTTTGCTTTTACTCTTTCTGCCGATCCCTCTTTTTGCAGAAGCTAAAGGGGTAGAAATGGCTGATACTATGAGGGCCAACGGAAAAATTTATGTAGTGGTTGCTACATTAGCATTGATCTTTATCGGTATCGTAATATATATGTTCCTGATCGACAGGAGAATTCGGAACTTAGAAAAAGAACGGAAATAATTTGCATTAGTAAATATTTAATTAAAGATTTGTTCTAATAAATTCAAACCGATTTAACGGTAGATTCAAAATCACATACATATCATGGCTAAAAGCATCAAAACAAAAAGCAATGTCGTACATGAAACAAATTTTTTCGGCGACGTTGGTGAGTTTTTTGATAAGGCAGCAAGCTTTACCAAACATCCTCAGGGATTACTTAATCAAATTAAAACTTGTAATAGTGTATATCGCTTTCAATTTCCGATTCGTAAAGACGATGGGAAATTTGAAGTAATTGATGCATGGCGGGTAGAGCACTCGCATCATAAATTACCTACCAAGGGTGGTATTCGATACAGCGAAATGGTGAACGAGGATGAAGTGATGGCATTGGCAGCATTGATGACTTACAAATGCGCGGTTGTAAACGTTCCTTTCGGTGGAGCTAAGGGTGGAGTGAAAATCAATCCTAGAAATTACTCGGTAGATGAACTTGAAAATATTACCCGTCGTTATACTTCGGAATTAATTAAGAAAAATTTTATCGGCCCGGGTATCGATGTGCCTGCCCCCGATTATGGTACAGGCGAACGTGAAATGTCGTGGATCGTAGATACCTATGCAGCATTTAATCCGGGTCAATTGGATGCCAGCGCTTGTGTTACCGGAAAGCCTATTTCCCAATCGGGTATCAATGGCCGGCGTGAAGCTACCGGCCGTGGCGTGTTCTTCGCTGTTCGCGAATGTGTGAGTGTTACTGAGGATATGAAGAGACTGGGATTAACTCCGGGTCTTGAAGGTAAAAAAGTAATCGTTCAGGGTTTAGGAAATGTTGGTTTCTGCTCCGCTAAGTTTATTCAAGAGGGTGGAGGTTTGATTGTTGGTATTTGTGAATACGAAGGAGCTATCTACAATCCCAAAGGATTGGATGTTGAAGCTGTTTCTGAACATCGCAGAAAAACAGGATCTCTGTTAGGTTATAAAGGCGCTACCAAAGAATTTAAAAATTCAGCTGCAGGACTGGAACAGGAATGTGATATTTTAGTCCCGGCAGCTTTAGAAAATCAAATTACCGCTGAAAATATTACCCGTATTAAAGCTAAAATTATTGCAGAAGGTGCCAATGGGCCTACAACACCCGAAGCAGCTGAACATTTTGTTAAAACCGGAAGAATTATTATTCCTGATATGTATTGCAACGCAGGCGGGGTAACCGTTTCGTATTTCGAGTGGTTGAAAAACTTATCGCATGTTGCTTTCGGAAGAATGGATAAGCGTTACGAAGAAAATTCGAATCGTACAATGGTTGAAACTATTGAAAAGGCTACAGGTGTAAGGCTTTCTTCGGAGCAGCGTAAAGCGATTATTAAAGGTCCTACGGAATTGGAACTTGTAGTTTCCGGACTGGAAGATACAATGATCCGTTCCTATCATGAAATTCGTGAAATTAAAATGTCTAATAAAAAGATTGATAATCTTCGTACTGCGGCTTTTGTTGGCTCTATCAATAAAATTGCCGTATCCTATATGAATCTGGGCATTTTTCCTTAATTTTGGTTGTTGTTAGTTTAGTCTCATTTAGTTAGTTGTTGTTAGTTTAGGGCCTCACTCCATTCGGATGTGGGGCCTTTTTTATTTTTGTAATTACATACATCAAGTAGATACGTAAATTAGGAGGTAAATTTCTGTAACATTTCAGTATATTTGATAGAACCCTGATCAAACCTCTTGAAGAAATATCGACATATCTTTAGTGTCTTGCTTATTCTGAGCATAACGGTTCCTTTTTTTTCGGCCTATATTTTTTTACACGTACAGAAGAAGCAGGTGCGTCGCGAAATAAAAAGAGCGATGATTGCGAAGATTGATCCTTCGGAATTGGTCTTATTGAAATTTACTAAAAAAGAATCCCGGGAACAATTACGATGGGAACATGCTAAAGAGTTCGAATACAAAGGAGAGATGTATGATATCGTAAATAAGACTGAGCTTGGAGATAGTATTTTCTATTGGTGCTGGTGGGATTATGAAGAAACTAAACTGAACAAAAAATTGGATCATCTGCTAAGTGTTTTCCTTGGCCAGGATCCGAAACACCAGCAAAGACAACACCTGGTTATCGATTTTTTGAAACATCTGTTTTATGCAGAATGTATGCATTGGGATATGGTAATGAGTATTTTACAGATACATCCCGCAGGCTTTAGAACTACTTGCTTTAAAGATATCACTTTAATACAAAACGACCCTCCTCCGGAACATCTCTCTTTCTTTACTATTTAACTTTCATAAGGAATCATTTTAAATTAAACACATGAAAAAAAATATAATCATGTGGATGTTGCTATGCATGTATACTTCTGTACATGCTCAGAACATTCATATTAGAGATGCAGATACCGGTGAGGATATAGAAGGGGTGACGCTTGTAAATGAAAGCCAAACAGCACTCTTTACCAATGCTGAAGGTCGCGTCGATATAAGTGCTTTGAGAAATTCGGAACGTATTGAGATACGGATGCTCGGATATAAAACCCTGATCAAAAGTTACGGAGCTTTAGAGAACTTAAACTTTGAAGTACGCTTATTCCCTTCGCATGTATCGATCGATAGAGTAGTTGTGTCGGCTTCGCGATGGAGACAATCTAATAAGGATGTCCCTTCAAAAATTTCAACCATATCGGTGCAGGAAATTGAATTACAAAATCCGCAGACAGCCGCAGATCTTTTATCGAATTCGGGAGAAGTGTTTATTCAGAAAAGTCAGACCGGGGGTGGAAGCCCTATGATCAGAGGCTTTGCTACCAACCGGGTATTACTGAGTGTTGATGGTGTGCGAATGAATACAGCCATTTTCAGAAGCGGAAATTTACAGAATGTAATTTCGATAGATCCTTTCGCCATCGAACATACCGAGGTATTATTCGGACCGGGTTCAGTAATTTACGGGAGTGACGCAATTGGAGGGGTAATGAGTTTTCATACCCTGAAAGCACAACTGAGTAATAATGAAGAAGTGTTCATCAAAGGAAATGCTGTTACTCGTTACTCTTCGGCAAACAGCGAACAGACGAATCATTTCGACATTAATGTAGCTACGAAGAAATGGGCTTTTGTGACGAGTTTTTCGCAATTCGATTTTGGTGATTTACGTATGGGTAGCTACGGTCCCGATGAATATCTTCGTCCGTATTATGTACAGCGTCAGGACAGTGTTGATGTGGTTATCCAAAACAGCGATCCATTGGTTCAACATCCTACGGCATATCAGCAAACGAATATTATGCAGAAGATCCGTTTCAAGCCAAGCGAAACCTGGGATCTCAACTATGCTTTCCATTATTCGGCAACAAGCGACTATTCGCGCTACGATCGTTTGACGAATTTACGTAATGGTTTGCCGCGCAGCGCCGAATGGAAATATGGCCCGCAGATTTGGATGATGAATCATTTTACTTTAGTACAAAGAAGTACATGGAAAAGCTATGATGAACTTACCATTCGTTTGGCACATCAATATTTTGAAGAAAGCCGTATCGACCGCAACTTCAACAGGGATGAGCGTTTCCACCGTATCGAAAAAGTAAATGCCTATTCTGCAAATTTCGATTTTGCGAAGAAAATAGCTGCGAAACATCAATTCTATTACGGATTGGAACTTGTGTTCAACGATATTGAATCCATCGGAATCGATGAAGATATTCGTACCCATATAAAAGTTGCCGGGCCTGCGCGTTATCCGCAGTCCGAATGGCAATCGAATGCTGCTTATCTTACCTATCAGTATAAACTTTCCGAGAAAGTAGTGCTGCATAGCGGAGTCCGATATAATCAGTTTGGCATACAGGCTGCCTTTGATACCAGTTTTATTCCCTTTCCTTATACCGAAGCAAGTATGAACAATGCATCGCTGACAGGTAATATGGGATTTGTATTGAATCTGAATGAGAAAACGAGCCTGAGAATGAATGCAAGCACCGGTTTCCGTTCACCTAATATCGATGATATGGGAAAAGTGTTTGATTCGGAACCCGGATCAGTAATTGTTCCCAATCCCGGCCTTACAGCAGAGAATGCTTATAATGTGGATATAGGTTTGGCAAAAATTTTTGGAAACTCTTTTAAGCTTGACTTCACGGCATTTTATACCATTCTCGAAGATGCCTTGGTGCGCCGAGACTATACATTGGCGGGACAAGACAGTATTGTCTTCGACGGAGAGATGAGCAAAGTGCAGGCGATACAAAATGCTGCTAAAGCTACTGTATACGGAGTACAGGCGGGTATCGAATGGAAACTTCCGGGGGGCTTTGCTTTCAATAGCCGCTTAAATTATCAGGTAGGAGAAGAGGAGTTGGATGACGGAAGTATCAGTCCGTCGCGACATGCAGCACCCTGGTTTGGTACCACGCATCTCATCTATACGCATCAAAAACTTAAACTCGATTTGTATGCAATGTACAATGGTGAGAAAGGTTTTGATGATTTACCGGAAGAAGAAAGATCTAAACCTTATCTGTATGCGATGGATGTAAATGGAGATCCTTATTCCCCATCCTGGTACACACTCAATCTTAAAGCCATGTACAATCTCAACGCAAACTTTACCATACTTGCCGGATTGGAAAATATTACCGATCAGCGTTACCGAACCTACAGTTCGGGTATTGCAGCAGCGGGTAGAAATGTAGTTTGTGCTCTGAAAGCAAGGTTTTAAAAAAATAGCAGCTGGTACCCCCTCCGAATCTATTCATATTTTTACGATAGAATAGTTATGGGCATGGGGTACTAAGCACTATTTTTCTAACTTTGTTGCAAAAGAAATTTCATGAAAATCTTATATAGTTATTTGAAAAACTATTGGCAACTGGTACTGCTTGCCTTATTCTTAGCAGCTATCAATCAGGGTTTTTCATTACTGGACCCCTTAATCTTCAGGCATGTGATCGATAACTATGCCATCAAGTTTGATCAGCTTAGCAAAGACGAATACATACGCGGAGTAACCTTACTTCTGGGAGGAACCATCGGTGTTGCTTTCGTATCGCGCGTAGCGAAAAATTTTCAGGATTATTTTGTGAATGTGATAACCCAACGCCTCGGAGCAAAAATGTATTCCGATGGACTGGAACATTCATTAGGGTTGTCGTATGCACAGTTCGAAGATCAACGCAGCGGAGAAACTTTGGGTATCCTGCAAAAAGTACGCAGTGATGTAGAAAAATTGATTGCCACTTTTGTCAATACTTTATTTACTACACTCATCGGAATTATTTTTGTAATGGTCTATGCGATGTCGGTGCATTGGATTATCGCTCCTGTCTTTTTAGCGGTAGTCCCTTTATTAGGAGTCTTGAGTTCCGTACTTAGCAAGCGTATCAAAAAAATACAAAAACATATTGTCGGAGAGACAACTGCACTGGCAGGTTCAACAACGGAATCTCTTCGGAACATCGAACTGGTAAAGTCCTTGGGATTGGTTGATCAGGAAATAAAACGATTGAACGATACAACTATCAAGATACTCGGACTCGAACTGAAAAAGGTTAAATACATCCGTAGTTTAAGTTTCATACAGGGTACTACGGTAAACTTTTTGCGTACCTGCATCATGTTTATCATGTTGTATTTAATTTTTCAACAGGAAATTTCGGTCGGACAAATGTTTTCCCTGATGTTTTATTCTTTCTTCATTTTTGGTCCTTTGCAAGAGTTGGGTAATGTTATCAATGTGTATCGTGAAGCGGAAGTGTCGTTGGCTAATTTCGAAAAAATAATGAATACTCCTAAGGAGCCTAGACCCATAAATCCATATAGTATTTCTCAAATCGAAAGCTTAGAATTTGAGCATGTTAGTTTTAAACATCAATCGGCAACGACAAAAGCTTTGAACGATATCAGCTTTCGTGTGAAAGCGGGTAAAACCATAGCCTTTGTTGGTCCTTCGGGAGCAGGGAAATCTACGCTTGTAAAATTATTGGTTGGACTGTATCGTCCGCAGGGTGGCTCTATTTTATATAACAATGTAAAAGAAGACCGTATTGATATGGATGTTTTTCGTGAGCGGATCGGTTTTGTTACACAAGACTCACAGCTTTTTGCCGGAAGTATTCGTGAAAATTTATTGTTCGTAAATCCGCAGGCAACAGATGCGGAGTGTATGGATGTATTACACAAAGCTGCCGGTGAGAGCCTGCTGGCAAGAGCCGATAATGGTTTGGATACATTGATTGGGGAGGGTGGTGTAAAAGTTTCAGGCGGAGAAAAACAACGCTTATCGATTGCGCGGGCGCTTTTACGTAAACCGTACTTATTGGTATTTGATGAGGCAACTTCCGCATTGGATTCCTTAACCGAGGAAGAAATAAATACAACCATCAAAGAGGTTTCTAAAGGGAAGGAACATATCACAATTATGATTGCTCATCGTTTATCCACTATTATGCATGCCGACAGAATTTATGTCTTGGAGCGTGGAAGCATTGTAGAACAGGGGCAACACAAGGATTTGCTTGAACAAAAAGGATTATATTATGCAATGTGGCGTCAACAAATTGGAGAAAGGGAAAAAATACGTACTTTTGAAAGAACAGAGGCTAATTAATTACCTAAAAATAAGCCTTTTGGGTGCTAAATTTTAAATAATTTTAAAAGCTTAAAACATATCCGCAGAAAAATCCTTTTATCAGATAGATTGGGCTTTAGAAACGGATATATTCAAAATATTAAAGATTATTTTACAATGAAAAAAAGTCATATCATCGGTATCGTAATTATTGCACTGGCTATAGGGGCCATTGTCAGTACTTTTGCCGATTCCAGTACGTATTCAAATTTTGAGGAAGCAAAAGAAAGCGGCTCCGAAATTCATGTCGTGGGACAACTAGTAAAAGATAAAGAATTGGTTTACGACCCGGTAAGCGATGCAAACTATTTTTCTTTTTATTTAGTGGATGATAAAGGAGTTGAGTGTAAAGTGGTTTTTCCGGGAACAAAACCCCAGGACTTTGAACGTTCCGAGCAAATTGTGCTTACCGGTAAAATGAATGGCGATGAATTTCATGCATCAAAAATACTGATGAAATGTCCTTCGAAATATACCAATGATGAGGTAGAACTGAAAGAATTCAGCGCTGAATCATAATCTTCACAAAAATAGTACACGTACGAATTCATGGATATACAATACATAGGGGAGCATTTATTGCCCGGACAGCTCGGAAATTTTTTTATTGTTCTGGCATTTGCCACAGCATTATTCTCAACCATCGCATATTTTTTTGCTGCGAAAAATGAAGATAATTCCTGGAAAAATTTAGCCCGGTATTCTTTTTATGTCCATACCATTTCTATTATTGGAATTATTGTAAGCCTGGCTTACATCATCGGTAATCATTATTTTGAATACCATTATGCATGGGCGCATTCATCAACAGAACTGCCTACCGAATACATCATTTCCTGTTTTTGGGAAGGACAGGAAGGAAGCTTTCTTCTGTGGGCTTTCTGGCAGATGGTACTTTCCTGGGTAATACTGTTTACCGCTAAAAAATGGACTGCGCCGGTAATGACTTTCGTGTTGCTTTCGCAAGTATTTATTTGTTCGATGTTATTGGGTGTTGAAGTGTTCGGCCAGATAATCGGAAGCAACCCTTTTATCTTATTACGGGATGCTTTAGAAGCTCCGGTATTTCAACGTGCCGATTATTTAAGTTTGATAAAAGACGGGAACGGATTAAATCCTTTGCTTCAAAATTATTGGATGGTGATTCACCCTCCGACTTTATTCCTGGGTTTCGCATCGATGGTTGTTCCCTTCGCCTTTGCATTAGCAGGTGTTTGGAAAAAACAATATGCCGAATGGATGAAACCTGCATTACCCTGGTCGCTGTTTGCCGTAATGGTACTGGGTACCGGAATCATCATGGGTTCCTTCTGGGCCTATGAAGCGTTAAACTTCGGAGGTTTCTGGGCATGGGATCCGGTAGAAAATGCATCCTTAATTCCCTGGTTAACTTTAATCGCCGGCGTGCATGTAATGTTGGCGTATAAACATAGCGGCCATTCATATTTTACTGCACTCTTCTTAGTATTTATCAGTTATGTACTGGTACTCTACGCTTCCTTCTTAACACGTAGCGGAATTTTGGGTGAAGCATCCGTGCATTCTTTTACCGACTTAGGAATGTCGGGACAATTGGTTTTATACATCTTCGTATTTTTAGCATTGGGAGTGTACATGATTGTACGCAATTGGAAGAACTTTCCGATTACCAAAAAAGATGAAGCAACCTATTCGCGTGAGTTCTGGTTATTTATAGGAGCGATTATTTTAAGTGTTTCCTGTTTCCAGATCATATTGTCAACATCTATACCGGTTGTGAATGCACTTTTCGGATCGAATTTCGCTCCACCGGTCGATGTGATCGAGCATTATAACAAATGGCAAATTCCCATAGCGGTATTAATTTTACTCTTTGCAGGCTTTGCTCAGTTCATGAAATACAAAAACACCGAACGTTCGAAATTTTTAGCTTCGCTGATAGCTTCATCGATAGTATCTCTGGTGATTACAGCTGTAATAACTTACTTCGGCGAATTCTTTAATCTCCCTTATATCTTATTAATTTTTGCATCTGTATTTTCCATTGTTGCGAATACACGTGTGTTGGCAGATGCTTTCAGCGGTAAATTCAAATTAGCAGGTTCGGCAGTAGCACATATCGGTTTTGGCTTTATTTTATTAGGATCTCTGATTGCTGCATCGAAAAGTGAAGTTATTTCGCTCAATACTTCCGGATATTCGTACGGAAAAGAATTTAACGATAAGAATACCCGCGAAAATATTTTGCTTTGGATCAACGAACCTACTCAGATGGCTGATTATATGGTAACCTATAAAGGCGATTCAACTGTAAAGCCAAATACTTATTACGAAGTATTTTATCAGGAACTGGGGAAAGATGGAAAAGTGAAAAGAGAATTTACGCTGTATCCGAATGCTCAGGTAAACCCTAAGATGGGATTGATAGCTTCTCCCGATACGCGTCATTATTTATGGAAAGATATCTATACGCATGTAAGCTCGGTGCCGGTAAAAGAAGAGCATGAAACTGAACATGAACCACACGAAGGCCATACCGAAGATGAAGATTATAAAGAACAGATTGTTTATTCGCTGAAAATCGGCGACTCGATTTCGTACGATAACGGTGTCGTTATTTTTGAAGGTTTAAACAGAGATGTACAGATTAAAGATTTGCCTTTAAGTGCAGATGATATCGCTGTTGCTGCTATATTGAAAATTGTGAATAACGGGAAGGAATACCGTGCGGATCCGATTTATCTGATTAAAAATAATATGCAATTCGATTTACCGAAAAAGGTCGATGAGATCGGATTGAAATTTAAGTTTACGAAGATTGATCCGCAAAGTGGAAAAGTTGATATTACTTTTTTACAAAAACCACCTAAGCAAAGGGATTATATCATTATGAAAGCGATTGTATTTCCTTACATTAATTTATTATGGGGTGGAACAGTTGTTATGGTGATCGGATTTTTACTGGCAATCATCCGCAGAGTTAAAGAATACAAAGCAAGCAAAGCATAATATGAATATCAGTATAATCGGTGCCGGCAATGTAGCAGTTCATCTCGGAGCTGCCTTACAACACGCAGGGCATCGGATTATACAAGTGTATAGCCGGACTGCCGATCATGCCAATGTATTAGCTTTAAAACTGAATGCTCAAGCCATCAGTAATCTGATCGATCTTGATAAAAACGCAGAGTTCTATATCATCGCTTTAAAAGATGATGCTATTGCAGAGATTGCCGGGCTTTTACGATTACCCGGAAAAATAGTAGTGCATACTTCCGGCTCTGTATCCATGCAATCACTCGAAACCGTCAGCGAACGACTGGGAGTTTTCTATCCTTTACAAACGTTCTCGAAACAAAGAGATATTGATTTCAAAAATATTCCGATTTTTTTGGAAGCGAGTGATGAAAGCGTATATGAAATATTGGAATCGCTTGCCGAAAGCATTTCCGGCCAGGTATTTGAAGCCGATTCCGGACGGCGTAAAATTTTACATATTGCGGCAGTCTTTGCATCGAATTTCAGCAATCATATGTACCATCTTGCCGAAGATTATCTGTCAAAATATAATTTACCTTTCGATATTCTAAAGCCTTTAATTTTAGAGACTAGTATGAAAGCGGTAGAAAACAGGCCTTCGGAAGTACAAACGGGTCCCGCAGTTCGCCGGGATCAAAGTATTTTGGAAGAACATCTGCACATGCTTTCGGAAGATCCGGATTTAGCACATTTGTATAAAGAAATATCGAAGTCGATACAGGCAAAGAAAGCCTGATAATGTTTCAATAACGCATAGCTGCAATCAGTAATTTTTATACCTTTGCCGGAAGAAACATTAACAGCTCTTAATTGTTATTTGTTTTAAACAGTATAGAATTCAATGAATATTTATAAACTCAAAATAAATTTCGAAGAAGCAGGGAAAGAGCCGGTGGAATTACCCATAGCTGAGGGAGAGTCGGTATTGGATGTGTGTCTCGAGAACAATATTGAATTACAACACAATTGCGGTGGTGTTTGCGGATGTAGCACCTGTCATGTTTATGTGCAGGAAGGGATGGATCATATCCAGGAGATATCCGATAAGGAAGAAGATTTTATCGACCGGGCCGTAAATCCGCGCATCAATTCCCGTTTGGGTTGTCAGTGTGTGGTGATCGACGGAGACCTGCAGGTAACTATTCCCGATCAAAGCGGATTCATGGGGCATTAATAATTAACAAGCAATAAATTAAACAGGAATGAAAGACGAACGATATGCCTTAAGTTTCGGGTGGAAAGATACCGAAGATATAGCCATTGCACTTTACGAGAAATTCGGAGATGATTTTAACGAATCGAAAATATACAGAATACGCTTTACCGAATTAATCGAATGGGTTTTGGAACTACCGGGCTTCATAGGTAAACGTGAAGATTGTAACGAAAGCTACCTCGAGATGATTCAGTCGGCATGGGTGTACGAATGGAGGGATAATCAGAAATAAAATCAGTATTGCTTTTCTATAAACAAACCAATTAAAATTTTATCTTAGCTATCTGAACGATAGCTTTTTTTATGTCTCTATTAAAGCAATTAACGAAAATAACATGCTTTGCATTCGACCTCGACGGGGTGCTTACCGATGGGCGTGTACACATTTCCGAATCGGGAGAGCAGTTGAGAACTATGAACATCAAAGATGGTTATGCTTTGCAGTTAGCGATTAAAAAAGGGTATCGCGTGCTGATCATCTCCGGAGGAAAATCCGAAACGGTTTTAAAACGCTTACATGGCCTACACATCAAGGATGTTTTTCTGGGCGTACCCAATAAAATGGAAGTGCTTACAGGATACCAGCAGGAACATCAGCTTAGCTCGGAAGAAATACTATACATGGGCGATGATGTTCCTGATAAAGCTGTGATGCAATACTGCGGAATTGCCTGTTGTCCCTATGATGCCGTTGATGAGATACGTTCTGTTTCGCTCTATATTTCCGATAAAAAAGGAGGGGAGGGTTGTGTGCGTGATGTTATAGAGAAAGTATTACGCATACGTTCCGATTGGAATACCGAAGATTCACTGACCACTCCATCTGTATAATATGCCATCTATTTTAAAACTTATCCGCATCCGTAACCTGGTATTAATCGTATTGCTACAGATATTCCTGCACGAATTTCTGATACGCCCCATTTTCGCAGCTTATGGCATCGAACTAATGCTGAGCGATCTGCAATTTTATTTGTTGGTAGTACTGAGTGTATTTATAGCTTCGGCAGGATATATCATCAACGATTATTTCGATTTACGTATGGATTATATCAACAAACCCGGAGAGGTATTGGTGGGTAAAACCGTAAAACGCCGTGTAGCAATGGCTCTGCACCTGGTATTAAGCGGAATCGGAGTGTTGATAGGGTTTTCCCTGGCATGGAGTATTCATATTCCCATACTCGGATTAGTGCCGCTGATGACTGTAGGTTTATTATGGTTCTATTCCACCGATTATAAAAGGCAGTTCCTCATCGGTAACATCATTATTTCCTTATTGACGATCTTTCCCATTGTATTTCTGATCGTATTCGAACCGGCAATCTTTAAAGCCTATTTTTCGGAAAACAGGGAAGTTGCTATACTGCTGTTTAAAGTGATAGGTAGTTTCTCTGCCTTAGCATTTTTATTATCTTTTTTAAATGCCCTGGTAAAAGACATACACGATATGGAAGGAGATATGCTGTATAAATTCCGCACTCTTCCTATTGTGATAGGTGAACGCAATTCAAAAATAATTTTTGCTGTTATCGCACTGATCGTGATTCTGTTTTTGGCTTATATCCAAAATCTGCAATACGCAAACGAAGCCTTTATTCCTTTTATGTATATGATGTTTACCCTGCAAATCCCATTAATATTTGTGAGCGTATTTTTATTTTTCACGAATGAAAACAAATACTATTTCCTCGTACTGCGTTTAATGGGATACATCATGGTAGCAGGGCTTTTCTCCATACCTGTACTGTATTATTTCCCCGGAGTTTAAATTATGCTGTCAATACCCATCATACTTGCTTCCCAATCGCCACGACGTCAGGAATTGATGCGGGGGATGGATTTGAATTTTAGGGTAGAAATACGGGAAGTCGATGAGTCATTTCCCGAAGGATTAAGCCCACAGGAAACAGCAGTGTATATCGCCGAAAAAAAAGCCATAGCCTTCGATTCCGATTCGGATGATCATCTGGTTGTAACCGCTGATACTATTGTTTGTATTGAAGGCGATATTTTAGGAAAACCCAGAGATGTAGAAGATGCGCAGCGTATGCTGCGTTTGTTATCAGGTAAGGAACACGAAGTTATTACCGGTATGTGTTTGTTGTATCAGCATCGGAAAATCTCTTTTTTCGATACTACGAAAGTTCTTTTTAGCGAATTAAGCGATGCGGAAATAAATTATTATATAGAAAGCTATAAACCCTTCGATAAAGCCGGCGCTTACGGTATTCAGGAATGGATCGGCTTAACAGCTGTTCGCAGCATCAAAGGCTCTTATACCAATGTGGTAGGACTTCCGACAGAGAAGTTTTATGGGCATCTGTTGGAGATGTAGGGAAAGGGTAGGTATAGTGTACTGCCAACTATTAGGAATTTATGATAATATACGAAGCAATA
Source organism: uncultured Sphingobacteriaceae bacterium (assembly GCA_964454645.1). GTDB lineage: Bacteria > Bacteroidota > Bacteroidia > Sphingobacteriales > Sphingobacteriaceae > CAYVTM01. Next base: position 182,145 of record CAYVTM010000001.1, read on the forward strand.
GAAAAAATTTTATAGCCATCTAACCCAGTCAGAATGGCAAACTAAACAGATAAAGACAATGACAAGAAATCTATTTACTGCAAACCGTCTTCGGGAAGTCTTACTTAATGGGCATTGGATTGCGAACACGAATTACAGGGAACAACTAATAAGTATAAATTGGGAACAAGCCATTCAAAAAATCAGCAGCTTAAACAGCATTGCCGTATTAACTTTTCATATAAACTATTATCTGGAAGGGTTGTTGAATGTATTTCAGGGCGGTAAGCTTGAAATTAGTGATAAATACAGTTTCGATCTTCCCGAAATCAAATCTGAAAATGATTGGAATAAATTAGTCAGCGATTTTCTGAATAATGCCGAGCAATTCGCCAATCATATTGAGCAAATGGAAGATACCATGTTCGATAAAGCTTTTGTTGATGAAAAATACGGAACGTATTTACGCAATATCGAAGGCGTTATCGAACACAGCTATTATCATTTAGGACAGGTCTCATTAATAAAAAAAATGATACTGAACAATCAATCATAATTCGCCTAATGGGTCTTATTATGATTTTGTTAATATTGTGTTTGCATTTACTACATTTAGATACAACAAGATCGTCAGGTACTCTTTGTTACTCCTAGTTGTGATTTGCTTTCAAATTTGTTCTTTACTACATTTAGATACAACAGGGCAATTATTTTCCATAATAAGTACCTAGTTGTGATTTGCTTTCAAATTTGTTCTTTACTACATTTAGATACAACGGTGTCCGTCGCAATCAATTAATTGAAACCGTTGTGATTTGCTTTCAAATTTGTTCTTTACTACATTTAGATACAACAACGTATAATGATTATTACCTAACGGGCAAGTTGTGATTTGCTTTCAAATTTGTTCTTTACTACATTTAGATACAACTTTTTTTTAACACAGTCCAATTTTATCTTTGTTGTGATTTGCTTTCAAATTTGTTCTTTACTACATTTAGATACAACAAATTGTTTATGCGCGTTGCGAACCTACACGTTGTGATTTGCTTTCAAATTTGTTCTTTACTACATTTAGATACAACTTTATGACGAAAAAACGCGTGCGCGTGTTAGTTGTGATTTGCTTTCAAATTTGTTCTTTACTACATTTAGATACAACTTTGAAATATCAATTAACTCATACGTTATGGTTGTGATTTGCTTTCAAATTTGTTCTTTACTACATTTAGATACAACAACATCGGATGGTATTGGTAAAAGAAAGACGTTGTGATTTGCTTTCAAATTTGTTCTTTACTACATTTAGATACAACCTCCCAATGGGGTTAAGGAATTCAAATCTTGTTGTGATTTGCTTTCAAATTTGTTCTTTACTACATTTAGATACAACCAGGGACTTAGGGATCCAATGCTCTACGCCGTTGTGATTTGCTTTCAAATTTGTTCTTTACTACATTTAGATACAACTCAGGTGTTCCAATTATAAAATCGTTTTCAGTTGTGATTTGCTTTCAAATTTGTTCTTTACTACATTTAGATACAACTGCAAGGTTTTAGGGAATGGCGGGGGATGCGTTGTGATTTGCTTTCAAATTTGTTCTTTACTACATTTAGATACAACATCAGCACTTACCATATCCGTTGACCTGCAGTTGTGATTTGCTTTCAAATTTGTTCTTTACTACATTTAGATACAACTTTTTTTATGAGTGCTTCTTTTTCTTGTTGTTGTGATTTGCTTTCAAATTTGTTCTTTACTACATTTAGATACAACAACTTTAAAAAAATGAAAACAAAATCAACAGTTGTGATTTGCTTTCAAATTTGTTCTTTACTACATTTAGATACAACTATCATCGAATAACCTACGTATATCGCTTTGTTGTGATTTGCTTTCAAATTTGTTCTTTACTACATTTAGATACAACGGTGTTCAGTTGCATGACCGCAATAGGGATGTTGTGATTTGCTTTCAAATTTGTTCTTTACTACATTTAGATACAACCAAGTAGGTGGTGATTTAACTTTAGTGGTTGTTGTGATTTGCTTTCAAATTTGTTCTTTACTACATTTAGATACAACATAGGAGGGTTTAGTAATCTGAATATCAGTTGTTTGTGTCTGAATATAGAAAAGAAAAAACGCAGTAAAACCTTGATGCCGAAGAGGCAATCGAGGTTTTTTGCTATCGGAGTATTTGATAAACCTGTTCTTGGGCTAAATTTTACTTGAACGGATATTTTTTTACCACACATGGGACCGGAAGTAATCCAGATAATCAGCGTTTCAATAAAATAGGAACGCGTATGAAGCGGATGCAAGCAACGCATAATCCGTGTTTGAAAATCCGTGTTATCAGCGTTCTATTAAGAGACATAAGAAAGACGGATTTCTATCCTGAGCAAAGTTGTATGAAGCAATACAGTAAGGACTTTCGCAAAGCATATACCACAAATTATTGTTTTAAAAAATAGCTAAGGAGTTTAAGTTCAGTATTTATTGTGCAGTTCATATCAGCAGAATCTATGGGATGCTCCTCTGCTAGCTTTGCATTAAAAATGATAATTTCAAAGCTGCTTTGCTCGGGATGTAACATTGCTGTAAGTACTTGGCAAAACAAGTACTACCCGATCTTTATTCCTGCATGTTTAATTTTGAATGTTTTTAAACATGAAGCACATGAAGAGATGAAGGATTCATCGAATCGGCTTAAAACATTTCCAATTGTTGTGGCGTATCAGGCCGTTCAGCAATTTTACGTCCTTTGAACAGCTCCATCATTCCGAATTGTTTATCGGTAACAGTCATAATACCGATATGCCCATATTCGGGCAGGAGCTTCTTGACCCTTTTAATATGAACCTCGGCATTTTCGCGGCTGGAGCAATGTCTTAAATAAATCGAAAACTGGAACATGGTAAATCCATCCTGCATAATTTCTTTACGAAATTTTGCAGCCGCCTTCCGTTCTTTCTTGGTTTCGGTAGGCAGGTCGAAAAATACTAAGATCCACAAAATACGATATTCATTAAGCCTCATGAGGGTTGTCAAATCATAGCTGCCGGTCAGGATAATTTCGGGTAAAGCATCTTTTTAGATCCCCCTTCAAAGCATTTGGCTAAGGAGGAAGTTGTTTTTTGTAAGCCTACCAATAACGGACTTCTTTCCTTTCCGAAGAACACATCGACGGAAGCAATTTTGAACAATTGTTCCTTGGTAGATTTACTTAGCTCCGTAAAATCCTCTCCGTTACGAACGATATTCAAAACAACTCTATCGACAAAGGGACGGTAGGGTTCCATGATATCATCCGCTAAACAATACGCATTGTATTTATTCCGGTGAAAAATTCCGAGGGTAGGGAGGAGGCCCGATGCTACCAGGCTACGTGCAACCATTGCTCTCAGAATGGCATACCCGTAATTGAGGATGTTATTGGGTGCCATCCCTTCCCGCGAACGGCGAAAATTCAGATTTTCGGGAAACAAGCTTTGCCAATAATAAGCAGCGGCTCTGGCTTCGTGATTTTCACTATCTCCCGATTTTACTTCCTTTGCCCAGTACAACATATTTTCGACCGGCTTTCCTGCATCTGCAAGTACTTCCGCCTGATTATGGATTTTAGCGCTCACCGTTTGTTGCCATAAGTTCTTCTTCAGAGGGACAGAGGCATCTATCTGCGCACGGAATTTTTCGGTTTGCAGGCTGTTGCCTGATAATGGCATCATTAATCCCGAAGGATGATGGGTATCATCGCAATGAATTAATGCCACATTATTATCAACCAATGCCGATATAAGGGAATGGGTAATGGTGATCTGCTGATGATCGAGAATAATGATCCCGATATCTTCAATCGGAATGGTGTTTATCCCGCTTGCATCATCCATGCCCCGGGCACTTGGGAGGTTTATAACCAATTGGCTGTTCCTGCGACTGAGATAGGCGGGATTACCAAAGTAGAGTGTACGTTTGATCATAACTTATTGATTGGGTTAATTCATTTGAAGCCATCGCATCAGGAACTTATCATTGAGCATATAATAGGATTCTTCCGCATTTATTTCCCGATAGATTAATTCTTTTTCTAATAAGGATTCTACTGTTCTGCTGATCGTTGAAGTAGTACCCAGGCCATGTTTTCGAAGAAAATCTCTGCTATGCAACTGACTCACTTTCTCTTCCCTGGCGATTGCCTTCAACAGATCCCATTGAGTACGGGTTAACAGGTTTCTGTATTGATAATAATTACCGGCCATTTCATCGAGTATGTTTTTACAGATTTTCTGAACATCATCCAATTGTATATTTTTGAAACCATCGGCATAAATCCGGTTACAAATCAATTGAGTGTAATAGGTATGCCTGCTGGTCCATTGAAGAATAAAATCAATTGCTTCAACACTTATTTTTCTTTTCTTCTCCCGAAATATTTTCTGAATAAATTCCCGGTAATCTTTTTCTGAAATATATCCCAGTGTTAAATTACTGCAACTGGCATAGAAAGGTCGTTTCGCATTCTGAAATATTTCGTACATCATTTTTTGATTACTGCCTGCAAAAATAAAATGCACGTTTTTAAGTACTTGAATATAGGTTCGTAAAATGGCTTCCGTATTTTTTTCGGGATATTCCAAAATCTGCTGAAACTCATCAATCGCTATAATTACTTTTACATTTTGCTTATCTAAAAATTGAAATACCTGCTGGATGGTTTTGGGTATTTCCGATTTGCTCATTTCGAGCGAAAGTTCCGGGCTTCCGTCCAGCGGATCGATACTGATAACGGGGCGGAGTTGCTTAATAAAACTTACAATACTTTTTCCGATTCCTCTGTTTTCCGGGAAACGCTTATAAATGGCCGTTGCTAATGTGTTTGTAAAATCTTTAAGATTACGTGTGCCATAAATATCAATATAGATGCATACAAACTTTTTGTTTTTGGATAATTTGTGAAAACTATGAGCCAATAAACCTGTTTTACCTAATCTGCGGATAGCGAACAGGGTAGTGTTAATCCCGTTGGAGGCGTTTCGAATAATAAATTCTCTTTCTGTTTTTCGGTTACAGAAAAGACTCTCATTCTGATAGCCTGTTAGTAAAAAAGGGTTTTGAACAGTACTCATATTCAAATATATATAATTACGCAAAATGTGTTACGCAAAATGCGTAATTTTTTTGAAAAACAGATAAATGCTTTATTTTTATATCCTGAGTATTATTTATTGAGATGGGATTCATGCAATGCATCTATCAGTCTTTATGGAAAGAATAAAAGTGGTTTGCTTCTTTCATGGCTTACATTATTTTAGAGATATATTACCTAAACGGTCAACTTTTAGTTTGATGCAAATTTCTTTTATCATTAATCCATCTATACTTTTTTCCATTTTATTTAAAGGTGAGAATTCTACTTTATTAACTATAGATATTGCAACTTCTTGCTTAACAAAAAAGCACTGATTCCCTGTAAAGCTAACTACTTTATATATGTTTCCAACTCGCTTTTTATATATGTTTCCAAAATCAATAGATTTTAAATTCTCCTTTTCGTCTTCGCTTGGAACATATACCAAGTCGTTGGGAGATAAGCTGAATAAGAATTTTCCTTTGTCTGTTTTAATTGGAATGAGCGGTGTACGGTTTTGCTCTTCTTTAGATAAAGTAGCCCGCCATTTTTGATGTTCTATCACTTCATTCAAAGGAATAGTCTCGTAATTCCTTTTTCCTTCTTCATTCTCATAAACGGCAAAAAACAGGTTGGTTCCTTTAGCAGCTATAACAAATTTATCTTTTTTATTGCCCGTTTGCCCTACATTAAATTTGTTTCCCTTAGGTTCGTAAGTTCTTACTTTTAATATAGGCTGATGAATTTTTCCATTATTGAGCGCAACAATATTTTTGTTCATTTCCTCGATACCTTCAGGAGAAAATGCCAATAATTCAGGTGCTATTTCTTTTCCTTTTTCGTCTTTTTGATTTTGATGCTTTTCTGTTCGGATGTGATTAAGTAATATTTTTTGAATACCTGTATCTGTAATGCTTTCTATTTTCTTTTCATTGAACGATGCATCTAATGAAACTCTTGATGTCGCATTGATGCCATTATCTTGCTCATCAACTTCCCAATAGTATATTTCCACTTTGGAAATATTTTTATCATTCCATTGATTATTCAAGTCTTTAAAATGCTTTGTTATTTTCTTTTTGTCTAATCCGCCTTTAATCAGTTTTTTGATTTGTTGTTTTAATGATTTATCCGTAATGTTCTCAGCTTCATCAATCGCATTATTCAAAGAAACCGTTTTTGTTCTACGTAATTTGATTAAACCTGCAACAGTTTCCTGATGCATAGGTTTGCGTATCGCCCAACTGTCGCCCTTGGTTTGTGGTACAAACTCTTTTACTTTTTTACCGTCTTTGTCTACCCATTTTTCATATTTGTTACTTGTCTTATTAATTACTCTCAAATTTTTTTTGAAACTTACCACAATATTTTCTATGCTGTTGCGGGTATTAACAGTAAAATTATCCCAGGGTTTTAGAAAATCTTTAGGAACTTCTTTTTCTACCTGCTGATTTGTTTTTTTATCGAGATACGATACCTTTTCAAACTTTCGTAACTTTCTGTTTAAGTCAAAACGTTCATTGGATTTTGCGTGCTTATTGTTCAATAAATTGATGTGGTCACGAGTGGCACAAGCAATCACCAGAGCGTCTAAAGCGTGATTCCGATGGTCAATTCTTTTCTTCTGAAAGCCTTTGGATAGTTCAATCGGAACAGTAGGTAAATGCTTTTGATGCTTTTCATTGTATGCTGTAAAAGCAGTAGAATTGGTCAATGTATTCATCCGCTCAAAACGTGGTAATATCAATTCATTCCAAACATCGTTCAACCCCCAATCCTGTTTTAATGTAGCGGTAATTTTTCCGTTTCCTGGAATTATATTTTTAGAGTTTATACCATCGTCATTACTTTCAGAACGAACAATATTGGATAACACTGATGAAATAAATTTACTGATGTAACGTGTATCGTTCAATTGGCGTTCAATCATTTTTTCGGGAATATCTTCCAGTAATAATTTGTTCTTTTTGGAACGATTCTTTTCGTAATGTTGTTTTACAAAATCTGTATATTCAGCTTCTGTAAATATCTTAACAATCTTTCCATTTGATGATAATTCGTCAACAACTCTCCCTCCCTGACTTTTTATAAATTCTAATCCTAATTGATTATCCTTATATGGATTTTTATTTACAACAGACTCGCAAATTACTTTGTTGCTGAAACTATCATCAAAAAAACGGCTTTGAGGAATAATGTGTTCTATTTCATAATCAGTTGTAAACAGTTTGCTTAATGGAATCATTTCTCCTGTGTATGGAGAACGGTATTTTTGTTCCAACCATAGTTTATATCGTTGAAGTTCTGATTTTGTCGGTTGTGCTGTTTTACTGATTTTTAAAATATCATCTTCAATTTCTATATCAGAATTCAATACCCCATCTTCGTAAATCTTTAAAATTTCTTGTTGCATAGGAGAATAAGGACGGACATTTTCAAAAGTGATATCCATTTTCAATTCGGCTAACAATGCTTTAATACGCAAATTTGTATTTTCATTTTCTGTTACCTGATTGGTAATTTTTTGTCGGTCTTCTGCCGTGTTTTTCATTTCACGCCCCAACTCAATGTGAATTTCATCAAAGAAGTCTTTTGTTCCTTTACCGTATTTCAACCAAATATCTTTTACTACACGAAGCGTTTCAGTAACAACCTGTTCCACAATCGGGTTGCGTAAAGAATGTTGTTTAAATTCTTTCAAATACTTTTCCAAATCGGCAACGGAATTCCATTTTCCTGCAATGTTTGCTTCCGAATGTCGGTCATAAACAATGTATTGCGCCAACCATAATTGCAAACCTTGAAAATCATTTTCAGCAGTTAATTTTTTTGCTTTTTCACGAACCCGATTTTTGATTTCTTCATCGTATTCTCCTGTAATGATTTTACCGATACGGTCTTTTGTTTTGGTATCGATCGCTTCCCAATTCCAATATTTTCCCAAACGGATTAACGGTAATAACTTCTTGATTGCTTTTTCCGAAAATGAACCGTATTCACTGTTTAATGGCGGAAATTTTTTGAAACTCTCTACAAAAGAAGTTCCGTCTAAATTATATTTATCAGCAAACGTTTTCAGTGCCTTTTCAAACTCTGTTTTATCTGTTACCGAATAGATAATGTGCCACAATTTTTGTTCTATTTCAGATGTCAGAAAATCATCTACAATACCTTCAACTTTAGAAAGCCTCGTTGTAATTTGTGTTTTGATTTCATTACAGGGATATTTCTTATCCTCTACAAAATTCCAGCGATGTGTTTTTTCATTGAGTTTAAAATGCTTGAGCAATGTTTTTTGGTCAACTTCTTTTCTGCTATTTAAGAACTCAAACAGTTTTTCGTAAGCCTCAATACTATTTAAAAACTCTTGAGTAACGTTGGTATCATCGTCTTTTTTGTAAATACTCAAATTGTACATCCATTGCCACAACCGAAATTCCTGATACAAAGGATGTGATTTTGGAATAGCTTTTAGATACTCCGTTTTTTCATTTCCTTCGGTATCTTTGTATTTTCTGTATTCAAGTGTACAATCACTAATAGATGATTTTTTGCTTTTCAAAGGACGCTGGTAGAAAATAATATCTTCTAAAAAGAGATGTACAAAATCTTTTTTACTCAAAATCATTTGGTGTGTTTCATTGTTTCTGTATAATTCTCTTACACAATCGTTATACAAATCCTCACTTTGCAATTCGAAATGAAATTCTTTCTGCTTTTTTAGAATCTGTTTTAATTCTTCCTTATAAAACTTACGTTCAATGGTACGAACCAATTTTCCTTTGATTTTCTGCTTTGGGTTTTGTAACAAAGTATCATAAATATATGTACCAACAGTTTTGTCAGAATCTTTAATATCCTTCTCTGTTTTAATTTTGATTAGTTTCCATTTCTTATCCCAATCTTCCTCAGTTGGAATAGAAAACCTCCTTTTTAAAGAGCCATCTTCCTCAAACTTATCGTTTCCTTCCTTATCTAAATCAACAGTTGCTATAATATTCTTTATTTGACCAACCCAATTTGGGACTTCTTTGGAAAATATTTTACCTGTATCTCCATTGTCTAATTTTACTAAAATGACCTTTAAACTTTTGTAAATATTTCCTGTATCCGTAATTTCTTCTATTTTATTTGTGGTAAAATAAATTCTCGTTTGTGCAGTCCTTGTAGCATCCTCATCCTCCTCGCCCCGCAATTGATAATACCCACGTTTTTGATTGAAATTGAGAAGTATCCAAGCCAATTCTTCCTTTTCTATTTTTTGCTCTAATGCCTTTTTACGCAAATAGTAAATTGTCCAATCGTAGGGTACTTTTTTGTCATTTCCCAAAAGTTGCGGTTGGTGTTGTTTAAAATCGTTCAACATTTCGGAAAAAGAATTTTTGAAAATAAAATCTTTGTTATTGTAAACCAGTTTGGGTTCGGTTTCAGATAAAAACTGTCCTAACCGATTTTCAAAATCTACTTTATTCACATAATGATTCGGTAAAAAACCTAATACATTTAATACACGATGCAAGCGTTCACGCCTTAATAAGTGACGTTCTCTTAGTCTTCTCACACCCCTATAACCTGTTCTTTCAGCAGTCTGCGAAACTGAATTTCCTTTACCAAATTCTCCCAAAATATCCTGACTCATTGGGATAATACGGCTACCTATTCCAAGAATTTCACCCTGTTTGTTTTCAAAATCTTGTTGAACTAAAGCCCAACCAATGGAGTTCGTTCCTAAGTCAAGCCCTAAAATTGTCTTAATCATTTTTTGAACTTTAAAATATATTAATATTTTTACAATCTAATTTGAAGCAAATCACAATAAGGATTATTCCGTTGTGAAAACATTTAAGCTGCCTCGTCTTCCAATACGGGGCTTTTTTATTCCATGCCCTTCCTCCATCTCAATCCATTTCCAATAAAAATCCTGAATATTTAGTTTGTTTAAGTTTTTCCAATTAACAAAAAATATCCTTAAATACCAAATTATAAACCTGTTGCCATATATTATTTGGAATTAGGCTTGATTTTGGGCTCATTTCCGAATAAAATCCTGTTAATTTTTTAAAACTTGCAAATTCCGGAAATACAGGCTTTTAAAATCCTGTTGAAAACTCTGTAATAACCTTCGCCGGTCTTTCCGTAGATTTGAGATCCGGATGATTTTTAATGCATGTTGCGCTTGTAGGAGCAAGCTGCTTGTCATTCGGGAAATTATTTAGACAGATTTTACGCTATGCCCGATTTTTCACATTTACACGTACATACCCAGTTTTCTTTATTAGACGGTGCTGCCGATATCTCGCGCATGTTTAAGAAGGCGCAGGCGGATGGCATGAAGGCGATGGCGATCACCGATCACGGTAATATGTTCGGAGTGTTTAAATTTGTTGCCGAGGCGGCTAAGCATAATGTAAAGCCGATTGTGGGTTGCGAATTTTATGTGGTGAATGATCGCCATAGAAAGCAGTTTACCAAAGAGGATAAGGATGTGCGGAACCATCAGCTTTTGCTGGCAAAGAATGCCGAAGGCTATCAGAACCTGGTAAAGCTTTGCTCGTTGGGATATATAGAAGGTCTGTACGGGAAGTACCCGCGTATTGATAAAGAGCTTATTTTACAACATCACAAAGGATTAATAGCTACCACCTGCTGTATCGGCGCTTCGGTACCACGTACGATCCTGAAAAAAGGGGAGGAAGCCGGGGAAGCGGAATTCAAATGGTGGCTGGATCTGTTCGGAGAAGATTACTATATCGAACTGCAACGCCACGACATTCCCGAGCAATTGAAAGTGAATGAAGTGCTGATACGTTTCGCACAAAAGTACAATGTAAAAATAATTGCTTCGAACGATTCGCATTATGTCGATCAGGCGGATGCCAATGCGCATGATATTTTATTATGCATCAATACGGGCGAAAAACAAAGCACACCTACCGTAAAAGAGTTTGATGATGAGGTTTCGGTAAAAGGGAAACGTTTTGCCTTTTACAACGATCAGTTTTATTTTAAAACACAAAGCGAGATGAATGCTTTGTTCGCCGATATTCCGGAAGCGATCGATTATACCGGCGAGATCGTCGATAAGGTTGAAACGCTGAAACTGAAGCAGGACATTATGCTTCCGCATTTTGTGGTGCCCAAAGAATTTTTATCGCAGGATCAATACCTCGAGCATTTAACCTACGAAGGGGCGAAGGAACGTTATAAGGAACTGACACCCGAAATTGAGGAGCGTTTGCAATTCGAGCTGCATACCATACGCACCATGGGTTTTGCCGGATACTTTTTAATTGTAGCCGACTTTATCAAAGCGGGCCGTGACATCGGAGTATTCGTAGGGCCGGGAAGAGGTTCGGCGGCGGGTTCGGCTGTGGCTTACTGCATTGGAATTACGAATATCGATCCGATTAAATATAACTTGCTTTTCGAGCGTTTCTTAAATCCCGATCGTAAGTCGATGCCCGATATCGATACGGATTTTGATGACGAAGGCCGTCAGAAAGTGATCGATTATGTTGTTGATAAATATGGAAAAAATCAGGTGGCGCAAATTGTTACCTATGGTACCATGGCGGCGAAGATGAGTATAAAAGATGTAGCGCGGGTAATGGATCTGCCTTTACAGGAATCGAATGCCCTGGCAAAGCTGGTTCCTGATAAGCCGGGTATCGAGTTGAACAGGGTGATTTTGGCTCCGCTGGATGGCCCGGATGGACTGAAAGAGAAGGAGGGGATTAACGGTGATGATCTGGAAGATGTAAAACGTTTACGCGAGATACACAAGGGTGATGATTTATCGGCGAAAGTGCTGAAAGAGGCATTGGTACTGGAAGGCTCGGTGCGGGGAACTGGAATACATGCCGCGGGAATTATTATTGCTCCTAAAGACCTTACGGATATTATTCCGGTCGCGACTTCTAAAGAAACGGAATTGCTCATTACACAATACGATGGCAGGGTGATTGAAGATGCCGGGGTTATCAAGATGGATTTCCTGGGTTTGAAAACGCTTACCATTATGCGCGATGCTTTGCAATTGATTAAGAAAAATCATGGCACCGATTTAGATTTAGATACCCTGACACTCAACGATGAGAAAACCTACGAAGTGTATCAGCGTGCCGAAACCAACGGTATCTTCCAGTTCGAGTCGGCGGGAATGCAAAAGCATCTCAAAGATTTACGTCCCGATAAATTCGAAGACATTATTGCGATGAACGCATTGTTCCGTCCGGGCCCGATGGAATATATTCCGAATTACGTTGCCCGTAAACACGGACGTGAAACGGTATCCTATGACCTTCCTGATATGGAAGAATATTTACAGGACACCTATGGTATTACCGTTTACCAGGAGCAGGTGATGTTGCTTTCGCAGAAGTTGGCAGATTTTACCAAAGGTGATGCCGATGTTTTGCGTAAAGCAATGGGGAAGAAAGATCGTAAAACCCTGGATAAACTGAAGCCTCAGTTTATTGAACAAGCCATGCAGAAAGGCCATCCGGAAAAAATATTGGAAAAAATATGGACCGACTGGGAAGCCTTTGCACAGTATGCTTTCAACAAATCGCATTCTACCTGCTATGCTTTGGTTTCCTATCAAACAGCTTATCTCAAAGCACATTATCCTGCCGAATTTATGGCAGCGGTATTGACACATAACCTAAGCAATATCGATAAGATCACTTTCTTCATGGAAGAATGTAAACGCATGGGACTATCGGTACTGGGACCGGATGTGAACGAGAGTGAATATCGGTTCTCGGTAAATAAAAATGGCCAGGTACGTTTTGGTTTGGGTGCGGTAAAAGGAGTGGGAGAGGCTGCGGTGATGGCAATTGTTGAAGAACGTAAGGAGAGAGGAAATTTTACTTCGATTTACGATTTTGTACAACGCATTAATCTCAGGGCTGCGAATAAAAAAACGTTCGAGAGCTTAGCGTATGCCGGAGCTTTCGACGGTTTCGACATCCATCGGGCGATTTATTTCCATCAGGAGGCAAATGAGACAACGACTTTTCTGGAAAAAATTATTCGCTACGGATTGAATTATCAGGAAAGCTTAAATGCTGCCCAGAACTCTTTGTTCGGAGATGCGTCTTCGGCACAAATTGCCGAACCGAAATTGCCGCAGGTGGAAGAGTGGGGATATTTACAGCGTTTGAAAAATGAGAAGGATGTCGTTGGATTTTATATTACGGGTCATCCTCTCGATGCTTACAAGTTGGAACTGGAAAGTTTTTGTACGCATAGCATTTCGGATCTGAAAATGATGGACCGTATTCGCAATAAAGAAAATTCGGAAGAGCTGCATCGTGATTTTGAACGTATAAAAAACCGTGAGATTTCTTTCGGTGGAATGATCAGTGACGCACAACATAAAATTTCCAAAACCGGAAAACCTTTCGGTTCTTTTGTGATCGAAGATTACAACGATTCCTATGAAGTCATGTTATTTGGAGAAGATTATGTGAAATTCCGCCCGTTCTTAACAACAGGCTATTTTGTGTATGTAAAAGGAAGAGTGCAGCAACGATTCCGTCAGGAGGGTGTATGGGAACTCAAAGTAGGTTCCATACAATTGTTACCTGAGTTACGCGATAAAATGACAAAAAGCCTTACCTTGTGCGTATCCTTAGCCGATTTGTCGGAAGACCTGATAAATAAGTTGAATGCTGCGATATTGGTGCAGGAAGAGATGAAGGATATACCTAAAAATTGTAGCTTGAAAGTGGTATTGTTGGATAATGAAGATCGTTTAAGTTTAGAGTTATCTTCAAAACGATTGAGGGTAAATCCCAATAATGAACTGCTGGAAGCCATAACGCAATTGCAGGTAGTCACGTATCGTTTAAATTAGTGTCAGCTTGTCATTAGAATCATACTGGCAATGTATTTGAAGAAACATATTGATTAATTTACTGTTATACTTAAAAAATAAAAACGAATATGGCATTAGAACTAACAGATGCAAACTTTGATGAAGTTGTTTTGAAATCCGATAAACCGGTATTGGTAGATTTTTGGGCAGAATGGTGTGGCCCCTGCCGTATGGTTGGCCCGGTTGTAGAAGAATTAGCAAAAGAATATGAAGGTAAAGCCCTGATTGGTAAAGTCAATGTGGATAATAATCCGGGTATCTCTATAAAATTCGGAATCCGTAATATCCCTGCTTTACTGTATTTTAAAAATGGTGAGATTGTTGATAAACAAATTGGTGCAGTACCCAAATCGGTATTGGCACAGAAATTAGAAGCCCAACTAGGTTAATATCTCCGATCCCGAAAAGAATTAGAAAAGTATAAATACGCTAGGTGTATTTATACTTTTTTGTGCTATTTTTTCTATATGAACCAAAGCGAAGCACTCGAGCAATTACAACCCTTCAGCAACTTAGACTTCCTGGCAAATCAGGTGGTTGAGGGTTTTATTACCGGATTGCATAAGAGTCCTTTCCATGGTTTTTCGGTAGAGTTCGCCGAACATCGATTATACAATTCCGGAGAGTCGGTAAAAAACATCGATTGGAAATTGTATGGACGCACCGATAAATTATTTGTCAAACGTTTCGAAGAAGAAACCAATTTGCGTTGTCAGCTTGTTTTGGATGCTTCATCTTCAATGTATTACCCGGATATAGCGACTAATAAAATTCGCTTTTCGGTACTGGCATCTGCAGCCTTGATGGTTTTGTTAAAAAAGCAACGCGATGCTTTTGGGCTAAGTGTTTTCTCAGATACGATACAATTCAGCTCCCAATGCAAATCAACCACGGCGCATCAGCAATTGATATTTCATGCTTTAGAAGATGCGCTACAGGCTCCTAAACAACAAAAGCACACCCATATTTCGGATGCTTTGCATTTAATAGCAGAGCAAATTCACCGACGTTCTCTGGTGATTATTTTCAGTGACTTATTAGATAGTAATTCGGACAGAGGAGACGATTTTTTCTCCGCGCTGCAACATTTAAAACATAATAAACACGAAGTCGTTGTTTTTCAGGTACTCGATAAAGCGAAAGAGTTGAATTTTGAATTTGAGAACCGTCCCTGGATATTTGTCGATAGCGAAACAGGAGAAGAGGTTAAAGTTCAATCGAACCAAATTCGTGAAAGCTATTTGGAGCAGATGCGGAACTATCAGAAAGAACTGCAATTAAAATGTTATCAATATAAAATCGATTATATCGAAGCCGATATCGCAAAAGGTTTCGATACAATTCTAAGCGCTTATCTCATTAAGAGAAATAAAATGGTGTAAAGTGCACCGAAACAAGCTTTTAATTTTCCATAGCTCCCGCACTAAAAAAATCTTTCAAAAAGCTGTAACCTTTCATCCCTAAATTACGATACAAAGTATAGTTGAAAGAGAAGAAATTTCATTTCAAGTTTACTCATTTACGCCCTCCCTTTAGTTTACGATTTGTGATCTAATCGATTTAAAAAATTAATTATCTGTAAACCTTTTTTTAAAAAATAACATAAGTATGAAAAATTTTACCCGAATTCTCGCATCGTGTGCATTGGCAATCCTTACAATTGGAGTGGCTCAGGCACAAACCCCCGACACGGTATGTGTCAACTCAACTGCTGTTTCTTATAAAGTAACACCCAGCCCGGGATCTACTTACGCCTGGACTTTATCCGGCGGAGGCGTTTTGTCTTCAACAACAGGAGATTCAATTTCAATAGACTGGGGAGCTTCAGCCGGTAATTACGAGTTGGAAGTTACCGAAACAAGTATCCATGGTTGTGTGGGCGATCCGGTGAGTTTGAATATTGAAGTGATAGAACTGGTAACGGCAACCCTATCGGGTGATGCCACAATCTGTTATGATGATGGAACACCTGATTTAACAATTACTTTGACAGGGGTTGGGCCATATACCTTTACGTATACCGACGGAACGAATAATCATACTGTAAACAATCATACATCAACAACGTACATTGTACCTTCTGATGTTACTGTGCCTACGGCAGGAACTACTCCGAATACCAAAACATATACGATGGTATCGGTAGAGAATAAATTCTGTTCAGGTACAACTTCCGGAACGGCAACAGTTGTTATTAATCCGAAACCGGTTACATCAGCAATTATTCATTAATACTTTTTCAAATCATAGCATCTGAGTTTTAATGCTGCCTGAAACAAAAAAAAAGTATATGAAAATTACACGTATCCTGATCGTTGTTGCAAGTATAGTTTTATTGGGAACAATAAGCTACGGACAGACTGTGGATACTGTGGGATCGGGAGAAAAAGGAGTACAATATAGCATAAACCCTACAATCGGTTCCTCTTATCAATGGTTCATTGATGGAGGAACCTTTGTTTCTGCCAGCAACCAACCCAGTGTAATTGTTAATTGGGGGAAAGTTTCGGGCTTGCATAAAATTGGTGTTTTGGAACGTTCAAATTTTGGATGTTATGGAGATACCATCTGGCAAAGTGTATTTATAGCAGATAAAAAATTCCCGGTGATTGATGGAGCTGAACGGATCTGTCTGGGTGAGACCATTGAATTAGTCGCTTCGGGCCCCGACTCTGTATATCGTGATTTAACCTATTTATGGAGTTCCGGAGATACTACACAAAGTATTATCGTTACTCCTTTACAAACCACAACCTATTACTGCATCGTTTATTATAACGGAGATGCTGTGGATACTGCCTTTTTAGACGTAGAGGTATTGAGGATTCCGAGTTCGGATTTTACCTGGGTACCTAAATTCCCAAAGTTGAAAGAAAAAGTTACTTTCTCCTATACCGGAATTCAAACCGATTCGTATCGTTGGTATTTTGATGGAAGAATAAGCGATGGGGATACTTTAAATTTTATACAGAAATCATTTGATAGTTTGGGTTATATACGGGTAAGTTTGGTAACAGCCAATGCCTTGGGGTGTGATGACAGCAGTATGCATATCATTTATATTAAAGGTAAACAGGATTTTTATGTTCCGAATGCCTTTACTCCAAACAATGATGGAATGAATGATGAATTCATTGTAGATTTAACTGAAGGTTATTCGCATGTTTCCTGTAAGATCTATAACCGTTGGGGAAATCTCATCTTCCAGTCGAACCAGGATTATATTCGTTGGGATGGAACTTATGAGGG
The DNA here is from genome assembly GCA_964454645.1 of uncultured Sphingobacteriaceae bacterium. Classification (GTDB taxonomy): domain Bacteria; phylum Bacteroidota; class Bacteroidia; order Sphingobacteriales; family Sphingobacteriaceae; genus CAYVTM01. The sequence goes on from CAYVTM010000001.1 coordinate 199,385, forward strand.
TACGGAACTTCCGGAAAGTGCTTATGTTATCATGATTGAAGCAGGGGATGCTGCAGGTAAGCGTGTATCGTACCAGGGTACAGTCGTACTGATGCGTTAGGAAAGACGATTCAGTACATCAATAATTAAATTACAAGCCCATCGTATTTCATCTTCTTCGATAATAAGCGGAGGAGCAATGCGCATGGCATCGCTGCAATGCAAGAACCAATCGCTTATTAATCCTTGTTCGATACAGGCATCAATCACTTTTTTATTAAACTCAAAACCGTCGAATTGTACGGCAAGCATAAGCCCCGAGCCACGTACTTCACGAATGGCAGGATGCACCAATAAATCTTTAAATAATTTTTCTTTTGCCGGAACCGAAGCTATCAGATTTTCTGTACGCAATACATTTAAGGTTGCAAGCCCGGCAGCACAGCAAAGCGGATGTCCTCCAAAAGTAGTTATATGCCCCAGGATAGGATTGCTTTTGAAGCTGTCCATAATTTCTTTGGATGAGATGAAAGCACCGATGGGCATACCACCGCCAATACCTTTAGCAAGTAAAAGTATATCGGGTTGTATATCATAATGTTCGAAGGCAAATAGTTTTCCCGTACGGCCGAAGCCACATTGAATTTCGTCGAGAACCAACAGGGTTCCGGTTTGCTTACAATGCTCACGAAGCTTTTTCCAGTAGGCTTTATTGGCAAGGCATATTCCTGCTTCGCCCTGTATCGTTTCTATAATGACACAGGCAGTATGTTCATCAATTTGTTGGATATCCTCTTCTTCTCCAAAACGAATAAAAGAAATATCGGGAAGTAAGGGGCGAAAGGCATATTTAAACTCCTCATTGCCCATTAAACTTAAAGCACCCTGGGTACTTCCGTGATAGGCATTTTTGCAGGCTATAATGTGCGTTCGTCCCGTAAAACGTTTGGCTAACTTCATGGCGCCTTCGGTTGCTTCGGCACCCGAGTTTACAAAGTAAACAGAAGATAAAGCAGGGGGCAATACTTGGGATAGGGCATGTGCAAAAGCTACTTGCGGCGTTTGTACATATTCGCCATACACCATTAGGTGCATGTATTTATCGAGTTGGGTATGCAAGGCTTTTAATACGGCAGGATGGCGGTGGCCGATATTACTTACGCCGATACCCGAAATAAGATCGAGGTATTTTTTCCCATGAACATCGTACATATAAATACCTTCTGCCTTTTCTATTTCGAGCATTAAGGGAAAGCCGGTCGTTTGAGCGTTATGCTGCAAAAATAATTGCCTGTAAGTAAGCATGTACAAAAATAAGAAAATCCGGATAGTATTTTATTAAATTAGTACCATGGTAAAACACTTGGTAAGTAAGGAAGAACATTCCTTTGAATGGATAGATATAACGAATCCCGATTTGGCGGAGTTAAGTGCTATCGCCAATCAGTATGGGCTGCATCAATCATCGGTGCAGGATTGTTTAGATCCGGCACATTTGCCGAAGTACGAAGAGATAGATGATAGCTTGTTTATTATATCGCGAATATACGACGCACAGGCAAAGCATTCGGCATTGAGTATTCAGGAGGTGAGCCGTAAGATTGCCATCTTTATCAGTAAGAAATGTTTCATTACCATACACCGAAGCGAGCAAATCTTTTTAGAAGAAATAAAAAAGGATTATATCAATACCCGAAAATGTGAAAGCGAATATCATTTATTGAGTATTATTTTAGATGAGGTATTTCAATCGTATGAGCAGCCATCAAAAAAATTGTCGGAAGAAATTGATTATTACGAATCGAAGATTTTCTTGCGAAACCGTATTCCCGATTTGTTAAAGAGCTTATACCGGATTAAACGCAGAGCATCTGTTATCCGTAGAATATTGAGCCTGAGCACAGAGATTATTCATCGTTTGGAAGAGAAAAAGATTAAACGGCCTTATGTGCGTGAACTACACGATAAATATATACATATAGATACTTTATATGATGAAATCTGGGAGGAAATTCATACGCTGTTGTCACTGTATCTCTCCATTTCTTCCCAGAAAACCAATGAAGTAATACGGGTGCTAACGATCTTCTCGGTATTCTTTATGCCCCTTACCTTTATTGTAGGTATATACGGAATGAATTTTAGCTATATGCCTGAACTGAAATGGGAGTATGCCTATCCCGCTGTTATGCTTGGAATGTTATTGATAACCGGCATTATTTATTATTGGTTTAAGAAAAGAGGATGGTTATAGCTGTAGTTTTTAACCGGGTATAATATTCTTCATGCAAAGAGAAAAAAGGTAAGTGAAAATGTATTTCCTTACCTTTTAAAATTAAGAAGTATCTGAAATAATGAAAAGGAATCAGCTTTTTATTCTTACCCACTTCATCAGCTCTTTAAAATTCACTTTCTTTCCATACATCAAAATTCCGGTTCGATAGATGCGTCCTGCTATCCATACGGTTCCCAGGAAGCCGAGTATGAGTATAGCCATCGAGGTGAAAATTTGCCATGCAGGAACTCCGAAGGGTAAGCGCACCATCATCACCACCGGAGAGGTGAGGGGTATTAAGGATAGCCAAAAAGCTAAGGGGCCTTCGGGATTATTGATGATCGCTGAGGTAGATAAAACCAATGAAAAAATAAGCGGTATGGTTACCGGCAACATAAACTGTTGCGTTTCCGATTCGTTATCAACAGCAGCCCCGATAGCAGCAAACAAAGCACTGTACAATAAGTATCCCGCTAAAAAATAAAACACAAAACAGGCGATGATTAATGTAAAATCAATGGTCTCCAAGGCATTCATTACTGCCGCTATGCCATTTTCCTTAAAACTGTTATCAATGCTAACTGTTTCTGAAGGTAATGAATCCAGTTGTTCCATTTGTGTTGCTGCCGTTATCTCTGACATCTGTGAGGTCACCAGGCCCGAAAGGGCACTGAATAAAATCACCCATAAAGCAAACTGTGTAAGCCCGACCAATGCTATCCCTATAATTTTTCCCATCATCAATTGGAAAGGTTTTACAGAAGAAATAATTATTTCCACAATACGGTTGCTTTTCTCTTCAATAACTCCGCGCATTACCTGTACGCCATACAAAAAAATAAACATGTAAATTAAAATTCCTGCAACTAAACCAATTCCCGAACTGGCACCTGTGCTTCCTGTTTCCTCACCTTTATCAGTTATGCGTATGGTATGTATATCTACTTTTACGTTCAGGTTTTCCAGTACCGATTTTTCAATACCATAAGATATTAGTTTTTTATCTTCAATGCTGCTTTCAATCGCTTGTTCGATATAATTAACAATAGTCATACCGGGTTGCTTTTCCGAATATAGTTCAATGCCTTTTATATTGTCGTCTGTAAGGGCGGGTATATATAGAAGGAAATCGTTTCCGGAATTTTTAAAGTTTTTCTTCGCTTCATCAAGAGCTTCCTCATTAAATTCGAAAGAAAGCGTATTTGAATTTTTAAAGCTGTTGCTGAAACTCCTACTATCGTCGACCACCGTAACAATTTTCTTATCATTCATTTCATCACTGTTTATGGCAAGCCATATTGCCAGTGCATACATCCCCGTAAATAATAAGGGACCGAGGAAGGTCATTAAAATAAAGGATTTCTTTTTTACACGGGAGAGGTATTCGCGTTGTATGATGAGGGCAATTTTTTTCATATTCTTTTGATTTATAATGTTATAATTCACCTTTTATTTTACGGATGAAGAGTTCGTTAATGCCGGGTATTAATTCATGGATACCCATTACCTGTACTTGCCCGATAAGTATGGATAGCAAATCGTTAGGAGTATAAGAGGAGGCGATATTGACACGGATCTCGTTCAAGCCTTCGTTTTGTGTTTGATGGACGATTTTGAAACTACCCGGCCTTAATGCCGATGTATCCAGTTTCCCTTTATACAAAACTTTAAAGGTATTGGTGCGATACTGCTCTTTAATATCTTTTACTTTTCCCTCTAAAATTTTTTCGGATTTATTGATTAAAGCAATGGAGTCGCAAAGTTCTTCCACCGATTCCATGTGGTGGGTAGAAAAAATAATCGTAGCGCCTTTGCGGTTCAATGCTAAAAATTCATCTTTGATTAATTCGGCATTGATAGGGTCGAAGCCGCTGAAAGGTTCATCGAGTATGAGTAATTCGGGTTCGTGCAATACAGTGGTAACAAACTGTACTTTCTGTTGCATCCCTTTGCTGAGCTCTTCCACTTTTTTGGTCCACCAGGATTGCATTTCGAATTTTTCGAACCAATATTTCAAACGTTTCAAAGCATCCGCCCTGCTCAAACCCTTAAGCTGTGCAAGATACACAGCCTGCTCGCCGATTTCCATTTTTTTATAAAGCCCGCGCTCTTCGGGCAGGTAGCCGATTTTAGCAATGTGTTTCGGGCTTAATTTTTCTCCTTTAAACAGGATTTCGCCCGAGTCGGTGGCAGTAATCTGGTTAATGATACGTATCAGGGAAGTTTTCCCTGCACCATTCGGGCCCAATAAACCGAAAACGCTTCCCTGAGGAATTTCTATGCTTACCTTGTTTAATGCCCGGTGCCCGGCATAGTCTTTTACAATCGAACGAATACTTAACATGAATTTTTATGCTTTAGAGTATGGATTTGAAAAATTGTTACAAGGTAAAAATATAAAAAGAATTTATCCTGATTAAAGATAATTTTCGAAAATCGGGAATTGCAGATTAGAGGTACTGAGAGTATATTTTTATATTTTGGCATTGCTTCTGGAATAGCGATAACATAGGCTGAACTGAAACATATAACCCTTAGTCCTCCTTACTGAATAAACTACATCTATGTATTGCAGTCATGATATGTACATTTCATTTGAGAAATAGGGGAGATATATCATTGGTTTGGAGCTATAAGTAATGAAAAATATCAAATAAATGTATAATTATACCGGAATAAATTTTTCAAAATCTTTTAGTAATTTGCAGGCATATCCAAACCCTGCAAGTAATTTTTTACAAATCGAAAATACAGATGCATTAAATATACAATCTATCGAACTAAAGTGATGGTACTGTATAACTAAACATAAATGATATTCATGAAAAAAAATTATTTGTCTTTATTTATTATTCTTTCTATGCTTTTGTTGAATGTTGAGACAAAAGCTTCACACGTATTGGGTTATACGATGAATATGGAGTACGATTCGATTCAAGGACATAAATTTCGGGTAGAATTTTATAGGGATATTACTTCGCCCGCTAGTCTACCTCTACCCAACTCATTTTCTTTTAAAATATACATAAACAGCAACAACACTTTTGTTCAAAATGTTACTATATCTCGTATTGCACAAAGCATAGTAAACGGAGGAAACTCTAATTATTGTGGAATGAATATGTACGAGTTGGGAATCTTTGAAAGCGCATGGATGGATCTAAGTTCGTTGAACAATCCAAATGGATATTATATTTCGACTATTCAAAATTCACGTAATCAGGGAATAGTAAATGTGGATGGGAATTCAAGTTCTTATGATTTGGGAATGACGATGGAGTTTCCACGTGTATCTTTAACCATGTTTTCGAGAAACAGTTCTCCTAAAATGAATGTTTCTGCTCCGGCTTTATATTTGAATGTGAATAAGACAGTGGAAATGGATTGGTCGGCTACGGATCCCGATGGGGATGTATTAGTTTACTCACTTGTACAGCCTTATGGTACGACTCTTCAAAAACCTTTTCAATTAATCCCCTTTGCTACAGGATATGGATTAGGGTTAAACATCATGGACGGAAGTCCGGATATTTCTATCCATCCGCAAACGGGAATGTTAAAGGTACGGCCTACTGCTATAGGAAATTATTTAGTAGCAGTGCGCGTGGAGGAGTTTCGCAACGGAGTAAAAAGAGGGGAGATTCGGCGTGAAGTAGAGTTTAGAGTAGCCGATAATCCGGTAGCGTCATTTCCCGAGTTTAACGGAGATTCGATTATTGTTGATATTGCTTATGTAGGAACAACGTATCTTGCCAACTTTTATGCTTTGGTAGATACCCTTGAAGATATCCGTATGGTGTACGAAGTTGATAGCTCTGAAGTGAACATCTTCGATTCATTCTATAATGCCTCTTTCGGATATGCGGGAAACGCATGTAATCAACCCGATTCGGTATTGGTTGGAACATCAAGTATTTCGGGAGAAGTATGTTGGACACCTACATGTGCTATGATACGAACTACACCTTATTACTATCGGGTGATTGCGTTTAATACTGCTTGCTCAGGTTATTACCTGGATACACTCCACTATTATGTATATGTAGTAGATACGAGCACTTATACTCATCCAAGCTTTGTAAGCTTACCGAACGATTCGGTGATACATATCTCTTCCGATCAGCCCTCATTTACTTTTCAATATTCAGTACAGACAACATCATCGGGAGAAACCTATGTAATGGTCCCCGGATTCGAAAATGGATATACACATACCGATTCTTTAGCAGGGAATACGTTAACAGGTGTACTAACCATTAACCCGACTTGTGCAGACGTATCCGAAGAGCCCCAGCTGGTAAGTTTTATAACACTCACAGAGGGCCTTTGCCAAACCCTGACGGATACGTTTTATTTACACATTTATGTTGATCCTTCAGCAGATGAGTTACCGTATTTTATATCAGTTGAAGAAAAGATAGGGTATGTAGGCTCTACAATGAGTTTTGCAATTCCGGTTCATGATACGAGCTCGAAATACAATACTATTTATGCCGAAGCGGACAAAAGTACAGGTCTCTTTATTTTAAATTTTCCGGAAACATTTAAACCGAAATGTGAACCAAGTACCGGAATCGGTACAGATACCTTATTCTTTGAATGGAACATTCCACCATTTTTTGAGGATTCGGTTTCCTATTCGCTTCGTTTCATGGCTTATGACAATTCCTGCAAAGCCGAAATAGTGTATGATACTGTACAAATAAAACTGTATAACTTAACGGGTATTGATTTTTCAAATGCGTATAATGCGCTGCAAGTATATCCTAATCCTGTAAATGATTATTTACAAATTGGAGATACAGATGATTTGAATGTACAATCCGTCGAACTCTTCGATCTGCAAGGCAAATGTGTACGCAGGTTTGATCCGGAAAGTAAAATGTTAGATGTGTCGGGAATAGCGAATGGTTCTTATGTTTTATATTTGAGAACAGTTTCGCAGAACTATCGGACTAAAGTGATGGTCTTACATGAATAATTTATTCAGAAATGAGATACTTTTAGAAATCATTCATCTCTTCATGGTTATTTTTTAACCATGAAGAGAATATATTTTGAGTATTATAAATATTATTAGTCCTTATTCGAAGTACTCTTTCATCCGTTCAAAAAAACCTTTATCGTTTTTCCCGGGGTTGGGTTTGAAGTTTGCTGAGTTTTGCAATTGCTCCAGCATACTCCGTTCTTCTTTATTCAATGCTTTCGGTGTCCAGATATTTACATGCACCAATTGATCCCCGCGCTGGTAGGCATTCAGGTCTTTAATCCCTTTCCCTTTCAGGCGTAAGATGCGCCCGCCTTGTGTACCCGCTTCGATTTTTATTTTTGCTTTTCCATCAATGGTTGGAATTTCTACGTGTGTACCTAATGCCGCATCGGTAAAGCTGATATGTAAATCGTAGATCACATTGTTTCCATCACGTTTCAGCTGTTCATGTTCGATCTCTTCAATCACGATCAGTAAATCGCCGGGAATACCCCCTCTTGGTGCAGCATTTCCTTTTCCGCTCATCGATAACTGCATTCCTTCGGCAACACCTGCCGGAATATTAATGCTGATGGTTTCTTCCCCTCGTTCCAACCCTTCGCCATGGCAGCTTGTACATTTAGAAGTGATGGTTTGACCTTCACCGTTACAAGTAGGGCAGGTACTGGTCGTTTGCATTTGCCCGAGTATCGTATTTTGTACACGTCGGACACTTCCGCTTCCTCCGCAGGTTGCACAGGTAGAAAAAGAACCCCGGTCTTTAGCGCCGGAACCTCCGCAGGTATGACAATTTATCAGCTTATTTACTTTAATTTTTTTCTCGACTCCGTTCGCAATTTCATCCAGGCTTAATTTTACCTTAATGCGTAGGTTGGTTCCTCTTTGTACACGACGGCCACCGCGTTGAGAACTGCCACCAAAAAAGCTTTCGAAAGGACTGCCGCTTCCACCGAAAATATCTCCGAACTGAGAGAAGATATCTTCCATATTCATTCCGCCACCACCGTATCCTCCTGCACCTGCAGCGTTTCCCGCATGCCCGAACTGATCGTAGCGTTGTTTCTTCTCCGGAGTACTCAGCACTTCGTAAGCTTCGGCAGCTTCTTTGAATTTATCTTCAGCTTCTTTATCGTTCGGGTTTTTATCCGGATGGTATTTGATCGCTAACTTCCGGTAGGCTTTTTTAATTTCATCGGCCGTTGCATTTCGCTGAACTCCTAATATATCGTAATAATCTTTTTTTGCCATTGAATTATATTTATGCGCCTACGATTACTTTCGCAAAACGTAATACTTTATCATTTAAAAAATATCCTTTTTCAACTTCATCCACCACCTTACCTTTTTGCTCTTCACCCATGTTAACATTGGTAATTGCTTCGTGTAAGTCGGTATCGAAAGCTGTTCCTATGGACGGCTCCATTTCCTTTAATCCTTGCTGAGCAAGAATACCTTTTAGTTTTTGGTGAACCAAATTTACCCCCTCAATAACTGCGTTCATGTCTTTCGATTCTGATATCGATTTTTGTGCACGATCGAAATCATCTAAAACAGGAAGCAAGGAGCTTAAAATATCTTGTCCGGCAGTACGGATTAAATCAATACGTTCTTTAGCAGTTCTACGTTTATAATTGTCGAATTCGGCTAATAGGCGTATGTATTTATCATTTAATTCATCCAATTGTGAGGCCAAATGTCCTTCTTCATTAAGCTCTATCTGCGCACTTTCTTCGGATGTTACTTCATCGTTTAACATTTCCTGATTTTCGTTTCTTGTACTTTCTTCCGGATGTTCCTGATTCATCTGTTCTTTAGTCTGATCCATTTCTCTTAGATTATTGAATTTCAATTATCGGTTTTGTCAAATAGTTTGCCATCTTACTTTATAGGTCATGCTGTCAGCTAAGAGGCATCAAAATTGTCATAAAAAAATCTCATTTCAGCTAAGAAATGAGATTTTAGCATATTTTACATGGAAATTATTTCATGAGTTTCTCTAATTCGGCATCCAATTGGGCACCTCTCAGATTTTTTGCAACGATAATTCCTTTTTCATTTAAAAGGAAGTTCTGCGGGATAAAACTTACTCCATACATTCTTCCCGCTGCCGATTGCCAACCCTTTAAATCGCTCACATGATAAGCCCAACTTAGGTTATCTTTTTCGATAGCTTTCAGCCATGCTTCCTTGTTTTTATCCAAAGAAACGCTGTAGATCTCAAAACCTTTAGCACCTTTAAATTTTTCATCTTTAAATCTTGCGTAGGTCTTTACCAGATTAGGGTTTTCGACACGGCATGGCCCGCACCAGGATGCCCAAAAATCAATCAAAACAATTTTACCTTTTATAGAAGAGAGTTTAACTTCTTTTCCTTCGGGGTTTAATAAAATAATATCATTTGCTTTGGTACCGATATCCATTTTAGTGTTTTGTGCAAATACCGGGTATAATCCTATGGATGAGATTAATAATAGGGTGAAACAAGCTCTTTTAATCATAAATATCTTTTTAATTTGATGTTAAACGTTTGATTGCATTATTTAGTTTGATAAGAATCTTCACTCAGTAATCCGTTTTCGCATTTGATAATCCGGGATGGGAATTTTTCAATCATGCGGTAATCGTGTGTAGCCATTAAAATCGTTGTTCCCGAGCGATTGATACGAAGCAGCAGATTCATAATTTCAATGGATGAATCGGGGTCGAGGTTCCCCGTAGGCTCATCAGCTAAGATGACTTCAGGATAATTGATCAATGCTCTTGCGATAACGCTGCGTTGTTGCTCTCCACCCGACAATTGATGAGGCATTTTGTGATTTTTATCAGTCAGTCCGACTTCTGCAAGTACTTCGTTAATACGTGAATCGATTAATTTTTTCTCTGCCCAACCTGTTGCTTTCATGGCAAAAACAAGATTATCTTCGATACTGCGATCGGTTAATAATTGAAAATCCTGAAACACGATCCCGATTCTTCTGCGTAAGAAAGGAATGTCCTTTTGTTTGAGGCTAAGCAGATCGAAATCACCCATACGTGCAGCCCCGCTATGAATACGTAGTTCTCCGTAAAGAGTTTTTAAAAGGGAGCTTTTTCCGCTTCCTGTTTGTCCGATTAAAAAAACAAACTCACCCTTTTCGATTTCCAGCGATACGTTCGAAAGTACCAAATGTTGCTGTTGGTACACATCTATGCCACTTATTTCAATAATTCTGTTATTTGTCATTCAGTTCCAGTTTTTTAAGAGTTCCAAAGGGTAAATGTTTAATAATTTCAAGAATTTGCTCGGTTTGTCCCCCAAGTCCGCATTTCTCAAGTGCTTTTTCGGGCCTGTCGACTCTAAAATAGGCTAAAAGTGTGAATTCATCGTCCCTAAGCTGAATATAGTCAGGTATTTTAGCGATTCCTTTTACTTTGATTAAATACACAATTGCTTATTTTAATTGGTTAAATTTGATATTCTTAAAATTATTTTATCTTTGCGAGACGCTCAGCAAATTAACAAATTTAATTATACATAATCAATTACAAACAAACACTCAAGCTTGTTATGAAAAACTTCAATGTTAAGTTAATTGCATCTGTATTAGTAGTTTCTGCCTTATTTACCGGTTGTAACGCGCTAAAAAAGATGAAAACTAAATCGAATACGGTTAGCTACGAAGCTGTACCGAATCCCTTAGAGGTTAAAGGCGATAGTATCGAAGTAGTAATAAACGGAAAGATTCCAGCAAAATATTTCGATAAAAAAGCGACTGTTGAATTAAATCCAACTTTAAACTATAATGGTGGTTCTCAAAAATTACGTCCCTATACTTTAAAAGGGGAGTCTGTAACCGGAGAAGGTATTGTTATGTCTAAAGCCGGTGGAGGCAGTTTCAGCTATAAAGATAAAATTGCTTATAAACCTGAAATGCAATCTTCTCAACTGAATTTGAATCCGGTTGGAAAACGCGGAAGCAAATCATTGGATTTCGGAACTACGGAAGTAGCACAAGGAACTTTAACAACAGCTTTGTCGGTACAAAATACCGATCAGCCGATGTTGGGTAAAGATGATTATGCCAAAGTGGTGCCGATAGAACAAAAAGGAACAATCTTATTCCAGATAGATCGTTCGGTAGTTAGAGAATCAGAAAAGAAAAGTGCCGACATCAAAGCATTTCAAAATTTTATTAAGTCGGGTAATGTGTTAACCGGGATTTCAATCAGTTCGTATGCATCTCCGGATGGTGAGTTGAAAAGAAATGATAAATTATCTGTAGACCGTACCGAAGCAACCTATAAATTCTTGTTGTCATGGTTGAAAAAAGCAGGTGTTGAGCAAGTGAATGACAGCTCATTCTACAAAAAATCTGCTACTGCTGAAGACTGGGATGGATTGAAACAATTAGCTACTTCTTCGAACTTCGAAGACAGAGATCAAATTGTGAATATCGTTTCTACGATTTCAGATGTGGATCAACGTGAGAAAGAGATCAAAAAATTGAAATCATACAAAAAAATTGCTGATCAGTTATTACCAAAATTAAGAAGATCAGAAGTTACTTTGATTGCAACCGAGAAAAGAAAAACAGACGAGCAAATTCAAGCTGCTTTGGCTGCCGATCAGGCACTAACAGCTGAAGAACTGTTATATGCTGCAAGTTTGACAAATGATAACAAACAAAAGTTAAATATCTACAATAAATTTTCTGCACAATATCCTCAAGATTGGAGAGGCCCGAACAATGTTGCATTTATGTACCTGAATGAAGGTAGTAAAGCGGCAGAAGCATTGGGTTTATTGCAAAAAGCAGCTTCTTTAAGCAAAGACAATGCAGTTGTTTACAACAATATGGGAGTAGCTTATACTCAACAAAAAGATTATGTAAACGCAGAGCGTAATTATTTATTGGCAAAATCTTTCGGTGCACAAAACAATCAAAATCTGGGTACTTTAAAAGTTCGCCAGGGTGATTATAACGGTGCGTTAACTTACTATGGTTCTGCAAACAATTGCTCGTATAACGCAGCTTTAGCGGCTACTTTAGCAGGAAATTTTGATGCAGCTAAAAAGAATGCAGATTGCGCTACTCAGGATGCAAATACATTCTACTTAAAAGCAATCATTGGTGCACGTACCAATAATTTAGATATGCTTACTACGAATCTTACCCGTTCAATCACCGAAGATTCTTCAATGAGAGAACGTGCTAAAAAAGATTTAGAGTTTAAGAAATATATGGAAACTGATGCTTTCAAAGTAGCAATCCGATAATTTCCATTAACAAAGAAAAGCCTCTGTGATTGATTCGCAGAGGCTTTTTTTATCTGTTAAGTGGTGATCATACCTCCTTCAGCCTGTAAGTCTGTCATAAACAAATCTTTTTTTGCCCAGCCTGTAGGACTGACACATCAAAGGTTCAGTAAAAATTTCAGGGTATCTACATTATCGGCATAGTCCCATAAGTCAGGATATTGTGTTCGGCCCGGTAAAACCAACTGATTAGAAACCTTTAGAGCGAGTGTGGAAGCAATACATTGTATGCTGTCGCTGTGTTCGTTTAATTCCTTCTCAAGTACGGGTATGTTATCATACCAATCGTAATATAAGACGGATAGCGGTGAGCTTAAGTCCTTGCTTTCTTTTAATAATAAAAAGCCGGTGTCGTAATGTTTTTCCCGGTTAATGAGGTATATAGATTTGTAATAATCGTAATTGTTGTTGTATTTATAATGTTCGGAGATATAATTGTAGCTGTTTAAGGCATCCAGTAATTTTGTGATATCAAAGTTTTTGGGTAGATAGAGTTTCGAAATATTTCTGCATCCCATTCCGAAATACAGGAAAATATCTTTTCCCAAAGCTTGTAACTCATCCCGACTTTCATTACCACTTAATACTGCAACGCCATTTCTGTTTTTACGAATGATATGCGGGTATTTTCCGAAATAATATTCGAAATGCAAAGCTGTATTGTCGGATCCTGTTGCAATCACTGCATCGAAGCCAGTTAAACGATCAGCAAAAGCGAACCGTGTTTTCAGTTCGGGTTCGATATTACTGAGTACTTGCAGCAGATGTGGTATAAGCTTAGCATCCTGCGAGGATAATTTAATCATTGCCTTATGCCCGCTTAGTAAAACCGTGATGATATCGTGGAAGCCAACCATGGGAATATTTCCGGCAAGGATTAATCCGATGGTACGGGTCTTTGCCGATTCCGGAAAAGAATAATTGCTAAGCCATTGTTTTAAATTTTCGGTTTCGAGCAGATCAGCCCAGGCTTCTATTGCCGATTGCAGATGTAACTCACTAAACCAGGGGTTATGGATATGCGCTTGATAGAGTTGTTCCTGAAGTATCAGATCATTCGATTTCAAATAACTCCCGAGAGCTGTTAAGGCATCAATGCGTTTTTGTACTGTAGGATTAAACATTATGACAATTTTTTTAAACTTTCCGTAAATAGAAGTGTTATATTTGCGGCGTTTAAGTTAAAGAATTAATCATTTTAAAGAGAGAAATGGCAATAATAATTACCGATGAGTGTATAAACTGCGGCGCTTGTGAGCCGGAATGCCCCAATAATGCAATTTATGATGCAGGTGCGGCGTGGCGTTTTTCAGACGGGACAGGATTGAAGGGTATTATTGATTTTGGTGATGGAAATACGGTTGATGCGAATGCTTCTCAACCGGCGATTTCCGATGAAGTATATTATATTGTTCCTGATAAATGTACCGAATGCGTAGGTTTTCATGATGAGCCTCAGTGTGCTGCAGTATGTCCGGTTGATTGTTGTGTAGATGATGAGAATGTACGGGAAACGAAAGAGGAGTTGTTGGCTAAGAAAGCATGGCTTCATGTTGAATAAAGAATAAAACACTTAAAAAAGAAAGCCGTGCATATAACACGGCTTTTTTATTTATATTAATCGAATAAAATATAAGAGCATCAATTAATTGATTATTTTTGTTCAGGCATTACGCTTTTTATGGATCATGAAAATAATAGTTTCGGGATTGCTGCTTTAAGCATTGTGCCGATACGTGCAGAAGCCTCCGAACGTTCGGAGCAGGTAAGTCAGTTGCTCTTTGGTGAAACCTTCGATATCTTTGAACAAGAGGGGCAATGGTTACGTATTGCCGGCCATTACGATGGTTACGAAGGTTGGGTAGATCCGAAATTATGTAGCCTTATTCCTATAAAAGATAAAGATAAATACACTTCGCCCGTTCCCGATTTGGCTATCGAACGTGTCAATCTGCTTAAGAAAGACCGGGAAGAGTACCATCTCCTGGCAGGAAGCACTTTGGTAAATTTCGATGGATTAAGTGTTGCCTTGGGAAATGAGCGATACAATTACTTCGGGAAATCGGCCAAAGCCGGGTCCGAAATCCTCACAAAAAACTTAGACGATTTAGTAGCAATATACCTGAATGCTCCGTATTTATGGGGAGGTAGGACCCCTTTCGGAATTGATTGCTCGGGGTTTACCCAAATGATCTATAAATTTTTAGGTATCAGGCTGAAACGTGATGCATGGCAACAAGCCGAACAAGGACGATTAGTGAATTTTGTGGAAGAAACAGCAGTAGGAGATTTAGCCTTTTTCGATAATGAAGAAGAGCAGATTATCCATGTAGGTATCATTTTACCGGATGAGCGTATTGTACATGCATCGGGAAAAGTACGGATTGATAAGATTGATCATCACGGAATTTTTAATATCACAACGAAACGGTATAGCCATAAGTTGCGTATTATCCGCCGGCTTTTATAAAGCACTCTCCAAATGTATATCCCATATATGTATCAGCTTATCATCGGATACTGAAATCAATTGGTTTTCATATGCCGAGAAAATAATTTTATTTACAGATAGCCTGTGAGCTATTCCTTTTGAGGTATCGAGTATTTTATATAAATGATAATCTTTCGCATTCCATATTTTGATGCTCTTATCCATGCTGGCACTGGCCACAAAATCGCTTTCAGGTATGATGCATAAGGAATTGACAGCAAAATAATGTGCGGGAATCTGTTTCTGTAAAGTAAAATCTCCAATGTCCCAAAATTTTAATTGTGCATCACGCGATCCACTGAATAAAACCTTTCCATCCTCCGAAAAACACAAACTGAAGATAGGCAAATCATGCGCTCTATAACTCAGTTCCAGATTGAAGCTGGTTTTGTCCAGCATATAAATATGCATATCTTTTCCGGCAACAGCAATCCATTTGCTGAGAGGATGCAACGCCATACAACGTAAGCCCAGATTGGATAGTTTTAAATGATGCAGGGTTTCAAAAGTTTCGAACGACCAGACTTTCATGCTGCCATCTTCCGAAAGGGTATAGAAGTTTCTTTCATCCGATTGTATATCGAAGATAGACCGTTCGTGTGCGGGAATACTTTTTATGAGGCTTTGTTTTTCGAAATCGAAAATATGAAGATATCCGCTACGATCTCCTGCCAGTAACACATTGGGTTGTTTAGGACAATGGATGGCATACACGCTTCCACGGGTTTTGAATAAAATTTTAATATATTTTTTGGTTTTTAAGTTCCATTCTACAATGGCCGCTTCACCGCCGCCGGTAAAAAATATATGTTCTTTTTGAGAGGAAGATACTGCGTAGATCGGATGTTCGTGTCCGGGTAAACTGCTGTTATGTGTAATCTGTATCATTAAAAACTAACCAATGCCTGAAGGTTCCATTCTTTAATCGTTTCAATACTGATTTTGTTTTCATAAATAGCTTTCCCTACCACAGTTGCTTCAAGTTGAGCTGCCTGTAATTCACGAATATCGTCCATTGAGCGGATACCACCCGAAGCAATAAGCTTGATGAAAGGTATTTGTTCTTTGATGGATTTATAGAGAGCAAGTCCTGACCCCTGCATTTTTCCGTCTTTACTGATATCTGTACATAAGAATCGGAAATAGCCCAGAGAGGTACATTTGCCGATGTACTCGATGGGGGTGTAATGAGAAGCTTCAGTCCATCCGCTATGCATAATCACTCCATCACGTATATCCACAGCAATAACTATCTGATCGGAACAGCTGTCTTTTCCGCAAATTTCTTTACTCAGCTCCTCCAAAAAATTTTCTTCGGTAAGGGCTTGTGTGCCGATAATGATACGATGAAAACCCGAATCAATTAATTCTTTTACTTTATCGATACTGCGAACGCCACCCCCGTACTGAATTTTTAAATTCGTTTTCTTCAAGGCATTCAATACATATTTCTGATTGCTGAAATCACCTCGCGCACCATTCAAATCGATAATCTGAATAAAGTTTGTTCCGTTCGACTCGAATTGTTCGAGCATGCTTTCCAAACTTACATCATAAGCTGTTATTTGTTCGTAATCTCCTTCACGTAAACGAACAACTTTACGGTCTAAAATATCTATAGCAGGAATAATATACATCTTGTTTAAATTAAATGTTAATTTAGTATAAGTTTTAAGTAGGTAGAAATCAGTTGCTTCGACTGAGGAATGGGCATGTAAATTTAAGATAATTTCCGTTAATAAAAAGATATTCTTTACGCTGAAATTTAATTCGGTTTGAAATCGTTGTATATTGGTCTTAATACACTATTTTTGGATTCCATGAAATTTGCTAGTCCTCAATTTCTTTTTGCCCTGTCTGCGATAGCAATTCCTATTATCATTCATCTTTTTAATTTTAGAAAGTACAAACGTATTGTGTTTACGAATGTGCGCTATCTGCGGGAGATTAAAGAAGAAACGACTTCAAGAAATAAATTAAAACATCTTCTTGTTCTTGCTGCAAGAATACTGGCAATTACCTTTTTAGTGCTCGCATTTGCACAGCCCTATATACCGGGAGATAATCAGGTAGAGCAAGCTGGCTCAAATGTAGTCAGTATTTATATTGATAATTCTTTTAGTATGGAAGCACGGGATGGGGAGGGTAGTTTACTGGAAGAAGCCAAACAAAAAGCAACAGAGATTACGAATGCCTATGGCTTGAACGATCGATTTCAGGTACTGACAAACGATTTTGAAGGCAAGCATCAACGTTTACTGAGCAGAGATGAATTTCTGGAGGAGCTTGCATCTATTAAGATTTCTGCAAATACCAAGACAATAGAAGAGGTAAGCGAACGTCAGGCTTCAATTTTCTATAATCAAAACAATACAAATAAAATTGCTTACCTGATATCCGATTTTCAACGCGGAAATATTAAGCCTGATTTAATACTTCCCGATTCGAGTATACGGTATAAGTTGATTCTGCTACAACACAAAGCACTTGCTAATCTTGCAATCGATTCGGTATGGCTGTTGAATCCGCTGCATCAGGCAAATGGCAACGAACAAATTCTGGTACGTTTGTATAATAATTCGGATGAGACTGTCGAACAACTACCTTTAAAAATACATATCAACGGACAGCAGAAAGCGATAGGAAGTATAGATATTCCGGCGCGAGGATATGCGTTGGATACTTTCCGGTATACCAACGATGCACAGGATATACAACAGGGTTGGGTAGAAATCAGCGATTATCCGATCAGTTTCGACGATCGGTATTATTTCAGCTATCCCCTGGCACGATCTTCGAATATACTGCTGATCAATGGACAAAAAAACAGTCAGTACATACAAACAGTTTATGCATTGGATGATTTTTATAAACTGACAAGTGCTTCGGTTCAACAGGTTGATTATGCTGCATTTACTAATCAGGAATTAATTATTTTGAATGAGGTCCCTTCCATAAGTTCGGGTATGGCCGATGAGTTGAAAAAGTTTTTGACTAAGGGGGGGAATTTATTTATCATCCCTGCTTTCGATGCTGATTTGGAATCCTACAACCGGGCATTTGCTTCTTTAGGTTTAGACCCTCTGCAAAATATACAGGTTACAGATACACGTGTAGGTAAATTGAATACCAGGCAGGGAATTTTAAAAGATGTGTTTGAGAAAGTCCCTGCCAATATGGATCTTCCGCAGGTACGGCAGTATTTCGATATGAGTATTCGCTCGGGCAGCGTACGTGAAAATATTCTCAGTCTTCAGAACGATGCTCCTTTCTTGAGTTCTTACGCATTGCATGGGGGAAGGGTATATGTTTTGGCAAGTAGCCTGGACCCGGAATTTTCCAATTTTGCGCGTCATGCGGTATTTGTTCCTTTCATGCTGCGTATTGCACAAAAAAATGCCTTGAATGAAAATCTTGCCTACCATATTGGAAAGGACACTCAAGTTCGAAAAAGTGGCTTACAGCGTACGCAGCAGCAAGATATCCGCATACAAAAAGCGGAATATTCCTTCATTCCGGATCTACGTATGGAGGGTTCGGAAGCTGTTTTATTTCTTTCCGATCAATTACAGGAGGCGGGTTTTTACTCGCTTGTTCAAAACAATCAGACCTTGGATGTGCTGGCATTTAACTACGACCGGAGAGAGTCGCAACTGCAATATCAGACAGTCGAAGAACTCGAGCAATTAGGGATATCGGGGTTTGAAACAATCCGTTCTTCGCAGGTTTCACTCGAAAAAACCATCAGGGAAGCAAATTTTGGTGTCCGTTTATGGAAAATATGTATTATTTTGGCGCTATTATTTTTTACGATTGAAATGCTTCTGATACGCTTTTGGGAGGTTTTTTTCGCAACTAAATCCATATCCGCAGGTATATGAAATTACTTATCCGATCTGTAAAAGTTGTTGATTCCCGGTCCGACTTCAATGGAAAGACCGTAGATATACTTATTGATGGGGATCGCATTCTGAAAATAGCAAAGTCGATTAACGAAAAGGTAAAAGAGGAAATCGATTTTAAAGGAACGTGCGTTTCACCTGGATGGATTGATATGCACAGTAATTTCGGAGATCCGGGTTACGAAACCAAGGAAGATTTATTTTCAGGAATGGACGCGGCGGTGCAGGGAGGTTTTACTTCCGTTGTACTCATGCCGAATACCATTCCTCCATTACATTCCAAAGCTGAGATAGCTTATATCAAAAATAAAAGTAAAGGTAGCCCGGTAGATATATTCCCGCTCGGAACCATTAGTAAACACAGGGAAGGAAAAGATCTGGCAGAGATGTACGATATGAGCCTGGCAGGGGCTGTAGCTTTTTCCGATGGATCGCGTCCTGTAAGTGATGCCGGATTGATGTCGCGGGCTCTCTTGTATGCCAAAGGAATCAATCGTTTTGTATATAGTTTTCCCGAAGATCAGACGATTGCTCTTAACGGGAAAATGAACGAAGGGGAAGTGAGTACTTTGTTGGGCGTTAAAGGTATTCCCGCGCTTGCGGAAGAACTGATGGTTGCCCGCGATATTTATCTCTCCGAATATAACGATGCTGCGGTACATTTTACCTGCATCACTTCTGCAAAATCGGTAGAACTGATTAAAGCGGCGAAAAAGAAAGGATTGAAAGTCACTGCCGATGTCAGTGCGAATCATTTGTTCTTCGATGATTCTGCCCTGATGGATTTCGACAGTAATTTTAAATTACGCCCGCCCTTACGCACCCCCAAAGATGTTAAAGCTTTAAAGAACGGAATTAAAGATGGCACTATCGATGCTGTCTGCTCTCAACATAGTCCCGAAGATATCGAACATAAAAATGTTGAATTTGAAACAGCAGGTTATGGAATGATTGCTTTGCAAACTACCTTCGCTGCAACCAATATGAGTCTGAACGGAATTGTAGAAACAGATACGCTCATCGATTTATTTACACATAATCCTCGTACCATCCTGGGACTAGAGCCGTTAAGCATTGCGGAAGGAAGCATCGCGAACCTCAGCTTCTTTAATCCTGCTTTGAAATGGGAATTTACGGAAAAAGAAATACGTTCGAAATCGAAAAATTCTGCATACCTCGCCCGGGAATTACAAGGCAAAGCGATTGCGGTTTACAATCATCAACAATTTAGAAAACTATAAAATGGATATACACATTCAAGATGCTTTACAGGCATGCATTGCCGGCTATTACGAAGGAGATGCTCAAACACATACGAAAGAGAAGGATGCGAAAAATCTCTATCGCTCCCTTTCCGATGTATTCAATGCCGATAAATCCTTTATGGAGAAGGTAGAAACAATAGATATATTGTTTGATGATGCCCCGGCTTTTGTAAATATCCGCGAATTTGTCTTCGATTTATTATTAATCAATTTCTTTGCTTCAGATAGTTTGAAATTAGAAGAAGATTATCTCGATTCTCCCGAATGGGAAGCCATAGAAAATGATACTATCGATCGAGGTACGGAATTTCTGAATCTTTTGCTATACATTAAAGAATGTATGGAAGATGATGCAGAACCGGATCTTGCCGATTTCTTACATGAGTTTTTATTGGTGGATGAAGATGAGTTTCAGGATGAGTATGCTATTTATGAAGATGTGATATCGAATCAGGTTTTGGTTGAATCGCCTTATTCGGAGATAGCTCGTGTAGCAGCTTCACTGAAAGACACCTCGGATATGAAAGACGATTTTTATGCCTTGGTTTCGTATTTTTCGAATACCGTTTTTGATGCTGAAGAGTTTAAAGAATATATTAACAACAGTACAAATAAATCATACGATGCTGCTGTATTGACAGCTTTATATGGCTATACCTCAGGGATAGAAGTGTTCCCGAAATCTTTTTTATCTTGCACAAACTAAAATGAACAACAATTATGGAAAATCAACTCTTAAAATCGTATCGTAAGACTGCAATCAAATGGGGTATTAACACAGGTTTAGCCTCTATTGTTTTTACCTTATTAATTTATGTATTGAATGCAAAATTAATGGCTAGTTTTACCTGGATGAGCTTATCACTTGTCCTCTGTATTCTTTTTATGGTATTGGCGGTTAAAGAAGTGAAAAAGAATCAGGGTGGGTTTATCAGCTTATCCGAAGCATTGTTCTGCGGATTTTTTGTATATGCAATCGGGGCATTAATATCAGGTGTTTTTTCATATGTACTGATGACATGGATCGATCCGAACTTGCCTTTATTGATTCGTGAGGTATCAATAGAAAAAACAGTAGAGATGATGAATAAATTCGGAGCATCTGAAGAGGATATTTCGAAAGCCCTGGATAATATCAATGAACAACCAACAGCAGTATCCATTAAGTCGAGCCTTATCGGTTTCATAGCTTCTTCAGCTTTGGGGTTTGTTATTGCTTTTATTTTAGCAGCCATATTAAGAAAAAAACAACCTGTATTTGAACAATAAGAGAATGGATATTTCCGTAGTTATTCCTTTATACAACGAAGTAGAGTCGCTTCCCGAGCTGCACGACTGGATAAAGCGTGTGATGGATGCGAATGGCTTTTCATACGAAATCATTTTTATCGACGATGGCAGTAACGATGGTTCATGGGAGTTGATAGAAGATTTGAAGAAGAAAAATGAATGTGTAAGAGGGATTAAGTTTCGCCGGAATTACGGAAAATCGGCAGCACTTAACTGTGGTTTTGAAGCAACAAAAGGAGCGGTGGTAATAACCATGGATGCCGACCTGCAGGATAGTCCCGATGAAATCCCCGGACTCTACCGCCGGATACTCGAAGAAAAATTGGATATTATCTCGGGTTGGAAGAAAAAACGCTACGACCCCATCAGTAAAACCATTCCGACGAAATTATTTAATTGGGCTACACGCAAGATGTCGGGGATTCATAATCTGCACGATTTTAACTGCGGACTCAAATCTTATCGTAAAGATGTAGTGAAAAATATTGAAGTGTATGGAGAGATGCATCGTTATATTCCCGTAATAGCAAAATGGGCAGGGTTTACACGCATCGAAGAACAAGTAGTTGAACATCGTGCGCGTAAATACGGAGTAACAAAATTCGGGCTCAGCCGTTTTGTAAACGGATTCCTCGATTTACTTTCCATTTTCTTTGTAGGGAAATTTCAGAAAAAACCAATGCACTTTTTTGGAACCATCGGCGTACTTTCTTTCCTCACAGGTTTTATCATTGCATTGTATATTATTGTCGATAAACTCATACGCATTTATGCAGGAGGAAGTGTAGCGCGCGATGTTACCGATCAGCCCTTGTTTTATTTAGCGCTGGTTCTGAGTATTATCGGAGTTCAATTATTTCTGACAGGATTTTTAGCTGAAATGATTGCAAGGAATTCTTCCGACAGAAATATTTATTTGATAGAAGAAGAATTGTAAATTTAATAAGATTTATTCGAAACCGAATGTATTATTTTATTCGGATAAATCATCATCTATATTCATAAACAAGAATGAAGTATCACTTAGTATCAGGGGCCTGTGGATTTGTAGGCAGAAATTTGGTTAAACGTATTTTAAAAGATAATCAGGATAAAGTTATTATCGTCGATGATCTTTCTACCGGTATTCATCCCTCCGAGTGGATGAGCGGAAAACAGGAAAACATTAGAGATTTAGAGGTCTGGGAAAATGGTCGTGTATATTTTTATCAGGGAGATTTTCGTAAGCTTTTAAATAAGATGACCGAAGATCAGCAATACATTCAAAAAACATACGGACTGCGTTTCGATAAGTTTACGGATGTATTTCATTTTGCAGCAATTGTTGGGGGGAGGGCAAAAATTGATGGCGACCCGATGATGGTAGCAATCGATTTAGCTATTGATGCCGAATTTTTTTATTGGGTATGTAATCACAAACCGGCAAGGGTGATGTATCCAAGCTCTTCAGCTGCTTACCCGATCGACCTGCAATCCGATACCGGTTTCGTAGCATTGAAAGAAAGTGACATCGACTTTGAACATAATTTAGGAAAACCCGATATGACCTACGGTTGGTCGAAACTTACCGGTGAATATCTGGCAAGAATAGCTGCGAAATATTATGGAATTTCGGTGGCGTGTGTACGTCCTTTCTCCGGTTATGGAGAAGATCAGGATTTAACTTATCCGGTACCGGCGATTGCCTTGCGGGCAGCAAAAAAAGAAGATCCTTTCGAAGTATGGGGAAGTGGTAAGCAAGGCCGCGACTTTGTACACATCGACGATTGTATCGATGCCATTTTTCTTGCGATGGATAATATCAGCGATGGATCGGCTATTAATATCGGTGCAGGACGCTTATATTCTTTTCTCGAAATCATAGATCTGTTCTGTTCTTTTGCAGGATACAAACCTACGATCAAACCTTTATTGGATAAACCGGTAGGTGTTCATGCACGTCATTCCGACATGACTTTTGTTTTGGAAAAATACGGGTGGAAACCGAAAATTTCTTTGGAAGAAGGAATGCGTCGCGTGTACGAAAAAGCAATACAGAATTTAGAGAATAAAAAATAGGGCTTAATTTTTTTGATAGCTGCAAATCCTTGAAACAACGAATCGTACTCTTTGGCCCCGGCCCTCAATTTAAAGGAGGTATAGCGAATTACAATACCTCTTTGGCAAAAGCTTTGGATAAGCTCGGTCATGAAGTGCATATTGTTTCCTGGACACAACAATATCCTGCTATTATCCCGCGCGATTTTATCGATCGCAGCAGTAAAGCCGATCAGCTTGCCGGAACAGGAATTAAAGTAACTTATATCACAAATTATAATAATCCCTTAAGTTGGAATGAAACCGTACGTTACATTCAGTTGCTGCAAGCCGATAAAATTATTTTTCAATGGGCAATAGCGATACAGGGTTTACCGATGGGCTATATGGCTCGTAAACTCAAGAAAGTAACGCAAGCGGAAGTGATCTTCGATTTGCATTTAGTAGTGCAAAAAGAAGCCAGTTCAATCGATAAATTTTTTACAAAGTACGGATTAAAAGTTTCGGATACCTATATCGCTCATGCATACAAAACCGTTGATGAATTAAAAGAAAGCTTTCCCGCTAAAAAGTTTTTTGTGAATGAAGATGGTAAACGAAGCATTCAGAAGGGAGAACATACGCTTATCAAATTATATCATCCGATATACGATATGTTTCAGCTGCAAGCAGATTTTGATATCGAACAGGAAAAAGAAGCCATGCATTTACGGAAACACGTGCTTTTGTTCTTTGGGTTTATCCGTAAATACAAGGGTTTGCATCAGGTAATTGAAGCTTTTCATAAAGTT
Organism: uncultured Sphingobacteriaceae bacterium; assembly: GCA_964454645.1. GTDB lineage: Bacteria > Bacteroidota > Bacteroidia > Sphingobacteriales > Sphingobacteriaceae > CAYVTM01. The sequence goes on from CAYVTM010000001.1 coordinate 223,701, forward strand.
GCGGAACAGCGTGATGATGTATCTTTACTGATTGTAGGAGAATCATTTTGGCAAACCCTCGATCAGAAAAAATGGAGTACCCGTATCAAAAACTTCTTGTTTAGTACAGCCAAATCTATCTTTCTTAAGAATTCCGATAATGAACAAGAGTACCGGCCTTTGGAATTGATAAATAACTATCAACTTCGCGATCGGGTAAAAGTCGTTAACGAATTTGTACCGAATGAAGAAGTTCATAAATACTTTCAGGTAAGTGATGCTATCATCTTATATTATCTGACAGCTACACCTTCGGGAGTAGAATCTATATCCTATAATTTCAATTTGCCGGTATTGGCAACCCGGGTAGGGCATTTCCCCGAGACCATTAAACATGGTTATAACGGTTACTTAGCCGAATCCGGAAATATAGATTCGATGGCAGAAGAGATGATACGAATGATAGAACATCCGATCGATCGCAAAAATGTTGCAGAGACGGCGAAGCACATGAGCTGGGAGAATTATGCAAAAGCAATTTTAAACTAACCCGATATGACACAAGTAAATATTTTATCTATAACGAAAGAAGCCTGGCAACTGACTTTGAAAAACAGTCTGGTTTTAATCGGGATGATTGTATGTATTTTTATCACTGCCTTCATTTTTCAGGCTCTACTGTTGATGGTAGGAAAAACAGGCACATGGGCTTTTGTCCTGAATGTTTTCAGCCTTATGTTCCAGCTCATTATATCCTTAGGGCTTATTAAATTATGTCTTGCAATCATTGATGGGAAAGAGCCGGAGTTTAGAAGTATTCTGCCCGGCTTTAATGAAATGGTACGTTACCTCATAGCAAACATGGCAATTTTTGTAATCGTATTACTGATTATGTTTGTCATCATGTCTTTGTTCGGCATTGCAAATCCCGGATTTATGCAATCGAAAATCAATCTGTATTTTCTCATCTTTTTTGCGGGTGTACCTTTGTTAGTTTTATCATTGCGTTTTCAGTTTGCCTCTTATTTAATTGTAGATAAGCAATGCGATGGAATCGAATCATTAATAAAAAGTTTTCGAATGACGAAAGGGATGATTATGCAATTAATTGTTTTGATTATAGCTGTTATCGTTATAAATATTATAGGACTACTGGCATTGGTGGTAGGTTTGTTAATCACAATTCCTATGTCTTTAATTATGGTAGGATTGGTATATCGTAAATTGGCGGCCAATTACTTTGTAGAAGGTTCGGAATTTGAGGAGCAATAATCATATCGGATTATGAAAGTGAAATCTATCTTCAGTAAACTGTTTGCCGGTGTTGTTTATAAGCGAATAGAAGCGGGCAGGAAACGAGCCGTTAATATACAGGATAAAGTATTGCAACAATTACTGAAAGAAGCGAAACATACCCGTTTTGGGAAAGATCATCATTTCGAACGTATTCATACATATTCTGATTTTAAAAAACAGGTTCCTGTTCGCGATTATGAACAATTAAAAAATCCGTATATCGAGGCAATGGTAAGGGGAGAAGAGAACGTGCTTTGGCCGGGTAAACCTTTGTATCTTTCGAAGACTTCGGGGACAACTTCGGGAGTTAAATATATTCCCATTACCAAAGTATCTATGCCTGAGCATATCAAAGCAGCCCGTAACGCTCTGCTTTGTTATATACACGAAACAGGGAATACCGGATTTGTCGATGGTAAGATGATTTTTCTGCAAGGGAGTCCGGAGCTTACCAGGAAATCGGGTATTGCCATCGGGCGCTTGTCGGGAATTGTTGCTCATCATGTACCTGCATATCTGCAAAAGAACCGTTTACCTTCCTGGGAAACAAACTGTATTGAAGATTGGGAACAAAAAGTTGACACTATTGTTGATGAAACACTGAAGGAAAACATGACGCTTATATCGGGAATACCTCCCTGGATACAAATGTATTTCGATAAAATTACAGAGCGTACCGGAAAGAAAATCAAGGATGTTTTTCCAAACTTTAATCTGTTTGTTTATGGGGGAGTGAATTTCGAACCCTATCGTGCAAAGTTAGAGCAGAGTATCGGAAAAAAAGTAGATACCATCGAGACTTATCCGGCTTCGGAAGGTTTTATAGCCTTTCAGGATTCGCAAAAAGAAAAAGGGTTATTGTTAAATACAGATGCCGGAATGTTTTATGAGTTTATTCCGGTAGAGGAGTACTTTAATGAAAATCATACACGTCTTTCATTAAGGGATGTTGAGCTGGATAAAAATTATGCATTAATTTTAAATACAAATGCCGGCCTGTGGGGATATAGCATTGGAGATACGGTAAAATTTGTTTCGAAAGATCCGTATCGTATTTTGGTTACCGGGCGTATTAAACATTTTATTTCCGCATTTGGAGAGCATGTAATAGGAGAAGAGGTAGAGTATGCTTTAATGTCGGTAGCGAAGGGGCAAGGCTTGGAGATTGTTGAATTTACAGTAGCTCCGCAGGTAGACCCTCCTGAAGGCGGCCTTCCTTATCACGAGTGGTTTATTGAATTTAATACAGCCCCTACCGATATGGATGTTTTTGCTGATGCAGTAGATAAACGTTTACAGGAAAAAAATGTATATTATTTCGATTTGATAGAAGGCTCGGTTTTACAGCGTTTAAAAATACGTCCGTTAAAGAAAAATGCTTTCAGAGAATATATGCGATCGCAAGGGAAATTGGGTGGGCAGAATAAAGTCCCCCGTTTATCCAACGACCGTGTTATAGCCAATGAGTTACAGAAGTATAGTATAGAGAAGTGAGGAATATAGCCATATTAGGTTCTACGGGTTCTATCGGAACGCAAGCATTAGAAGTAATACGTGCGAACAGAGATCGTTTTGCAGTTGAAATACTTACTGCCCATAGCAATGCCGGTTTATTGATTGAACAAGCAATCGAGTTTCATCCCAATGCTGTTGTTATGCTGGATGAAAATGCTTATGCTAAAGTAAGGCAAGCATTGGATAAATATGACATCAAGGTATTTTTCGGAGAAGATGCCTTAGCGGAAGTGGTTCGTTTCGAAACCATCGATGTTGTATTGACTGCTATGGTAGGGTATGCGGGATTACGTCCGACGATAAATGCCATAGAAGCAAAAAAAACAATTGCTCTTGCCAATAAAGAAACGCTGGTTGTTGCAGGTGCATTGATCACAAGTCTGGCGGAAGAGAATCACGTGCATATTATTCCGGTCGATTCGGAACACTCGGCGATTTTTCAATGTTTAGCCGGGGAGTGGCATAATCGTATCGAGAAGATTTATTTAACGGCATCGGGTGGGCCTTTTCGTGGGATGAAATCCGATCAGTTAAAAAATATAAGCAAGAAAGAAGCATTGAAACATCCCAACTGGACAATGGGTGCTAAAATTACTATCGATTCGGCAAGCCTTATGAATAAAGGGCTTGAGGTGATAGAGGCAAAGTGGCTATTTAATTTATCGGTCGATCAGATTGAAGTAATTGTTCATCCTCAATCCATTATCCATTCCATCGTACAGTTCGAAGATGGATCGATGAAGGCCCAAATGGGATTACCCGATATGAAGCTGCCTATACAATATGCATTAGCTTACCCGCAACGTATCCCCGCCGATTTCCCTCGTTTCGATTTTAAAAATCTTTCTACCTTCACATTTGAACAGGCCGATACACATACTTTCCGGAATTTAGAAATGGCTTATGAAGCACTTCGTAAAGCCGGAAACATGCCTTGCATTCTGAATGCCGCGAACGAAGTGGTTGTTGAAGCATTTTTGCACGATCGTATCGGTTTTTTGGAAATGTCGGATGTTATCGAACAAAGCATGCTCAAAATCGGTTATTTGTCACAACCCACTTACGAAGATTATGTGTTAAGCGACCGGGAAACACGTATCTTTGCAAAGTCTTTAATTAAAAAATAGGAAAAGAGATAGATATATGAATGGATTAATTATGGCTGCCCAGTTGATTGGGGGTTTATCGATTTTAGTGATCTTGCATGAGCTTGGGCATTTTGTGGCAGCACGTGCGTTCGGAATAAAAGTAGAAAAATTTTATTTGTTCTTCGATGCCTGGGGATTTAAGCTGATAAGTTTTAAGATCGGAGATACCGAATACGGAGTAGGCTGGTTACCTCTGGGAGGGTATGTGAAAATCGCCGGAATGATTGATGAATCGATGGATACCGAGCAAATGAAACAGCCTGCACAGGACTGGGAGTTTCGTTCCAAACCGGCATGGCAACGTTTAATAGTTATGCTGGGCGGAGTTACCGTAAATGTAATTTTGGGTATTCTTATTTTTTGGATGCTCAGCTTTTCTTACGGAGATACTTATATCCCTAATTCTGAGGCTAAACATGGTATCGTAGCTTATGAACTTGCTCAGGAAATCGGATTGCAAAACGGCGATAAAATTTTAGCTATTGATGATAAAAAACTCGAAAAGTTCAACGATTTGTGGAGCCCCGAAGTTCTTTATGGAAATGTAAATCTGCGTGTTCAAAGAGGAGAGGACTTGTTGAATATACATGTACCGGGCGATTTTATGGATCGTATTTCGAACAAAGGCCGTGGGAATTATATCGATCCTTTTCCGCGTTTTATGACTGAGGTAGATAGTGTAGTTCCCGGCATGGCTGCTGCAGAAGCAGGTTTGCAAAACGGTGACCGCATTGTATCGGTTAATGCGGAACCGGCGATGTATATGGATCAGCTTCGCAAAATATTGATGGATTCCAAGTCGGAAGAAGTGAATTTGAAAGTGTTGCGTAATACCGACACCCTGCAATTTATCACGCAAGTAACTGAAGAAGGAACATTGGGATTTGTTGCAAAGCAAGACTTCAGTACAGAAACCACCGAGTATAGATTTATAGAAGCACTGCCCATCGGAATTAATAAAGCCTGGACAACACTTTATGATAATGTAAAAGGTTTGGGTAAGGTAGTAAAAGGAGAAGTCGATGCGACAAAAGCCGTTCAGGGACCGATAGGAATTGCAACCATTTACGGTTCGGTATTCGATTGGTATCGTTTCTGGACCTTAACCGGAATATTGTCGATGGTATTGGCCTTTATGAACATACTTCCCATACCCGCTTTAGACGGAGGACATAGTATGTTTCTATTGATAGAAATGGTTAAAGGAAAACCTTTAAGCGATAAGTTTATGGAAAGAGCCCAGATGGTAGGTTTTGTAATTTTAATTGCTTTAATGGCCTTTGCTTTCGGGAACGATCTATGGAGAGTTTTCACCAGTTAACAGATAGCTTATGCAAATGAATTTTTTTGAATTTTATGATATTCCGGTTTCGTTCTTAGGGAGTGAAGAAGAAATAAAACAAAAATTCTATGCAAACAGCAAGAAATTTCATCCTGATTTTTTTGCGAATGAATCGGAAGAAAAACAATCCGAAATGTTGGATAAGGCAACTTTTAATACTAATACCTTTAAGACATTAAGTAATCCCGAAAAGCGGATCGAGTATGTGCTTTCTATTTTTGGATTATTGGAGGATGGAGACAAGCATGTACTTCCGCAGGAATTTCTGATGGAAATGATGGAGATTAATGAAACCATAGCTGAGCTAGAACCGGAAGATACGGAGCGTATTGAGAAATTGTTTTCAGATGTGGCAATATTGGAACATCAATTAAATGATGAGCTTTATGCTTCCCTTGTTGATTTCGATGCACAGAAAGAATCGAAACGAGAAGAAGTTTTATTACAAGTGAAGGATTTATATTTTAGAAAAAAATATTTGTTGCGAATTAAAGATAGTTTGAATAAGTTTGCACACTCGAAATAAGAGCAGGTATAGGGTACTATATCACAATGCCCGGATGGCGGAATTGGTAGACGCGCTGGTCTCAAACACCTGTGGGAAACCGTGCCGGTTCGACTCCGGCTCCGGGTACAAGGTAGCAGGAAAGCGCCGTTAAAATAACATTTACGGCGTTTTTTCATTCCAACAAAGATTGCATAGCCTATTGTTTAGATGGAATCTGATAACGGATCCTGCCATCAGGAGCAAAAAAAGCCTCTGTAATAACTACAGAGGCTTTTCTAAGAGTTTATTTTGGCTTATTTGCCTACGACTTTCTTTACTAAGTTCGCCGCTTCATCCAGAGTGATCGCGGAGAATACTTCCAATCCCGAATCATCAATCAATTTTTTCGCTTCTACGGCATTGGTTCCTTGTAAACGAACAATAATAGGAACCGGAATATTACCGATGTTATTATAAGCATCAATAACCCCTTGTGCTACACGGTCGCAACGGACAATACCACCGAAAATATTAATAAGGATTGCTTTTACATTCGGGTCTTTCAAAATGATATGGAAAGCAGCTTCTACTGTTTTCGCATTGGCTGTTCCTCCAACATCCAGGAAGTTTGCAGGCTCACCACCCGATAACTTAATAATGTCCATGGTTGCCATGGCTAAGCCGGCACCGTTTACCATACAGCCCACATTACCATCCAGTTTTACATAGTTTAAATTCGATTTTCCGGCCTCTACTTCTGTAGGATCTTCTTCGCTGGTATCACGCATCTCTTTATAATCGGGATGACGATACAAAGCATTATCATCGAGGTTTACTTTGGCATCAACAGCTAATATTTTATTATCGGAAGTTTTCAATACCGGATTAATTTCGAACATAGAAGAATCGATCGCATCGTATGCTTTATATAAAGCGGCTACAAATTTCGTCATGTCTTTAAATGCATCTCCTTCTAATCCAAGATTGAAAGCAATCTTACGCGTTTGGAAAGCTTGTAATCCTACTTTAGGATCTATCTCTTCTTTAAAAATCAGATGAGGTGTTTTCTCCGCTACTTCTTCAATATCCATTCCTCCCTCGGTAGAATACATAATGATGTTTCTTCCGCTTGAGCGATTCAATAACACACTCATATAATATTCTTTGGTCTCGCTTGCACCCGGATAATAAACGTCCTGTGCAATTAATACCTTGTTTACTTTTTTGCCTTCGGGCCCTGTTTGTGGAGTAATCAACTGCATCCCAATAATTTGTTCCGCTTTCTCTTTTACATCATCCAGGCTTTTAGCTAATTTAACTCCTCCGCCTTTTCCACGTCCACCGGCATGAATCTGAGCCTTTACTACCCACCATCCGGTTCCTGTTTCAGCTTGCAGCTGCTTTGCGGCTTCTACTGCCTGCTCCGGATTTTCTGCTACTATACCTTCTTGTATCCTTACCCCAAATGATTTCAGGATCGATTTTCCTTGATATTCGTGTATATTCATCGTCTTTTTATTTTGTGGTAAAAGTACTTGTATTAGGGCTATTTATCAAAAAAAATACGAATCTGTTTAGGATGATATCTCTAAAGTGCTTTTATTTCGGATTAGTCGGCTGATAATCATTCAGATGATGTTATTCGAGCCGAAAGAAGCATCCGATTTTCTTCCGTTCAGAATCAATTCGATTATCCAAAGACAAACATAACAGAGCAAAATATTTTTATACATTTGCTTATGCTGAAAGCTGAAAATATTTATAAATCGTACGGCACGCTTCCTATTCTGAAGGGCATCAGTCTCGAAGTGCAGAAGGGCGAAATTGTTTCTATCGTTGGCGCATCAGGTGCAGGGAAAAGTACTTTCCTGCAGATTATCGGTACCTTAGACAAAGCGGATAAAGGTACCATCGAACTGAACGGCACTCAACTGGATCGTTTGCCGAACGATGAATTGAGTAAATTCAGAAATCGTTTTATCGGTTTTATTTTTCAGTTTCATCATTTATTACCCGAATTTACATCACTCGAAAATATTTGTATCCCCGCTTTTATTGCCGGTAAAAGAAAGCAGGATGCCGAACAACAAGCGCTGGCTTTAATGGATCTCTTACACATTAAAGGCCGTAAAGATCATAAACCTTCGGAACTTTCGGGAGGAGAACAACAACGAGTTGCTATTGCGCGCGCTTTGATTAATGAGCCTGCTATTATTCTCGCTGATGAGCCTTCGGGAAATCTGGATTCGGAAAATGCTGCGGAAATGAACCGCTTGTTTCTGGATTTGCGTTCACGCCTCAATCAAACGTTTATTATCGTTACCCATAATGATCAACTGGCAAATATTGCCGATCGTAAATTGATCATGAAAGACGGTACTTTTTTGAGTTAAATAGAGGAGAGGGATAACATCCAAATCCTTTCCGTCTCTCTTATTTTATTTATCTGTTTCAGGATATCCGTTTAGGAATTTTATCTTTGGTTTGCTTATTGATTTAACCTGGTCAGATTGCCTTGTTCATAGGCATACATTTTTTTCACAAAAAAAATTCTTTATCCTTACAAAAAAGCTTTTTAAGTATCTTTATTGTATTTTTAATCCCTTACCCCACAGTTTGTAAAATGTCCAAGCACCACGAGCACCTGCCGCATCACGATCATGCATCGAAAAATCTGAAGATTACCTTTTTTCTGAATCTGGGCTTTACTATTTTCGAGATAATAGGTGGATTATACGTAAACAGTATAGCAATTATTTCCGATGCTATTCACGATTTAGGAGATAGTCTTTCCTTAGGAACCGCCTGGTACCTGCATCATAAATCGAAAAAAGCGGCAAGCAAATTTTTTTCTTTCGGTTATCGCAGATTCTCCTTGTTAGGGGCGTTGATCAATTCTTTGGTACTAATAGTTGGATCTGTTTATATTATCACAGAAGTAATAGACCGGTTTTTAGAACCTCAGTATTCGGATGCCGGAGGTATGTTTGTTTTTGCCATTATTGGAGTATTGGTAAACGGATACGCCGCATGGAAAATGAGTAAAGGGAAATCAATGAATGAACGGGTTATTTCCTGGCATTTTATAGAAGATGTGTTGGGGTGGGCGGCTGTACTACTTGCATCTGTCATTCTTTATTTTTACGAGAGTCCTTATATCGATCCCGCCCTTTCTTTACTCATTACCATTTATATATTATGGAATGTTCTTAAACGTTTGAAAGAGACTTTGCATCTATTCTTACAAGGACATCCTTCAGATATCGATCAGGAGCAAATTGAAAAAGAATTCCTGGCCATTAAGCAGGTACAGTCTTTACATCATACACATGTATGGTCGCTCGATGGTGAACATCATGTTTTTACAACGCATGTAAAATTAGCTAAGATTAATAGTTTGCCGGAATTGCTGTCCCTGAAAAATCAGCTGAAAGAAATTATGAAAAAATATCCTTTCGAACATTATACAATTGAAACGGAACTCGAAACGGAATTCTGTGCACTCAATCCCGACCTGCAAACAAGATAAAATATTTGCCTGTACGGCTTATAATTCTAATTTTGCAAGAACAGGGACACTGTGATTTAAAATGTGTTTGATATGATAAATGATTTACAAAAGTGGGTTGAGGCTTTGCTGAAAGATAGCGGTGTAGCGCTGGATGCTGTTCCTTATTTGCGTTTACTTATCTTAATATGTACGCTTGCATTGGCGGCTTTTATTGTTTTTATTTTTACAAAAGGAATAATTGTACGTTCTATTTATTCATTTTTTAAACGTACTTCTGTACAATGGGATGATGTGCTGGTGGACAAACGAGTGTTTGACAGCCTGGCACATATAGCACCCGCAATACTTGTAAAGATTTTTGCACCCATCCTCTTTCATGATTTCGAATTTCTTTTGCCGGTAGTTTTAAAGCTTACGGATATATATCTGATTGTTGTAGGGATGATTGTGATCATCTCCTTTTTTAAAGCAGTGGAATCGGTGCTTCTTAATTCTCCGGTTTTTGCCGATAAGCCTATATCCAGCTACATTCAGCTGATACGTATCATCTTATATATTGCTACCGGAATTCTGATACTTTCCATATTGATGGGACGTTCTCCGATATATTTTCTGAGTGCTTTCGGTGCTATGACGGCGATTATCTTATTGATTTTTAAAGATACAATTTTGGGATTAGTGGCAAGTATTCAAATATCATCCAACGATATGGTGCGCGTAGGCGATTGGGTGGAAATGCCCAAGTTCAATGCCGATGGAGATGTAATCGCAATAAATCTGAATACCGTAAAAATTAAAAATTGGGATAAGACCATCACTACCGTTCCTACCTATTATTTTATTACTGATAGTTTTAAGAACTGGAGAGGGATGCAGGAGAGCGGAGGGCGAAGAATCAAACGTTCCTTGTATATTAATGTACGTACGATTCGCTTTGTCGATCCGGAAACCAGAGAACGTTATAAAAAATATTATCTCATCAAGGATTATATCGAAGAACGACAAAAAGAGATTGAAGCTTACAATGCTTCACACGATTTCGATACTTCAGAACTCATCAATGGTCGTCGTATGACCAATATAGGAGTTTTTAGAAAATACGCATTGGCTTATTTAAAAAATCATAAGCGACTGAATCATGGAATGACCATGCTTGTGCGTCAGCTTGCTCCCGATGACAAAGGCCTTCCCCTCGAGATATATTGTTTTACTGCGAGTATCGCCTGGGTAGAATATGAAGAGACACAGGCCGATATCTTTGATCATCTATTCGCAGCAGCATCCTATTTTGGTTTGGAGATCTTTCAACAGCCAAGCGGTAGCGATATTGCCATGGCTGTCAAAGCACTTAAATAATTAAGACATCTTTTAGATATATCCCGGAAAATTTAATTCGGGCAACATTTGCTTTGATATTGCGTATGTATTTCTTTTTCGGAGATTATCGCGGAAAGGAGCGAATTTGGATTGAAACCCTGCTGAAAATGAATGTGTTTAGGTTCCGATTTATCAGAATAATTTCAAAACATTTTGAACTTAGGATCTTTAATATGTTTATTTGTAATTATTAGAAATTAGTTTTTAATCGTAATAAGGTTTATAATGGCAAAAAATTTATTGATTGTGGAGTCTCCGGCGAAAGCTAAAACCATTGAGGGATATCTGGGGAAGGATTTCTTAGTTAAGTCGAGTTATGGACATATTCGCGATCTAGCCAAAGGAAATGATGCCATTGACGTTGAAAATAATTTCGCGCAACATTACGAAGTCCCTGCGGATAAAAAAGCAATTGTTTCCGAACTGAAAAAACTGGCAAAAGCTGCGGATACAGTATGGTTGGCTTCGGACGAGGACCGTGAAGGGGAAGCTATTTCCTGGCATTTGGTCGAAGCATTGGGTTTGGATGAGAAAAAAACCAAACGTATTGTATTTCATGAAATTACCAAGCCTGCAATTTTAAGAGCTATTGAAAATCCAAGAGGGATTGATTATAACCTGGTAAATGCACAGCAGGCGCGTCGTGTCCTCGATCGTTTGGTAGGTTTCGAACTTTCCCCGGTATTATGGAGAAAAGTAAAACCTTCATTATCTGCCGGAAGAGTTCAGTCGGTGGCAGTACGTTTAATCGTTGACCGCGAACGCGAGATCAATGTATTTAATTCCGAAAGTCATTTTAAAATTACCGCAATCTTCTATACCGGCGATTCTAAAAAAACTATTTTTAAAGCAGAGCTGGATACACGTTATAAACAAATAGGGGATGCTGAAAAGTTTTTGGAGGATTGTATTTCTGCAAATTATAAGGTAAACAGCCTGGAAGTAAAACCTTCCAAACGCTCGCCTTCAGCACCTTTCACAACTTCAACCCTGCAACAGGAGGCGAGCCGTAAATTAGGCTTTTCGGTATCGCGTACCATGAGTATTGCACAGAAACTATACGAGGCGGGAAAAATAACATATATGCGTACCGATTCGGTAAACCTTTCGGATACGGCTATTGCAGCAGCAGAAAAAGAAATTAAATCGGCATACGGAGATAAATATCATCAACGTCGTCAGTATAAAACGAAATCTTCGGGAGCGCAGGAAGCTCACGAGGCTATACGTCCAACCTATTTCGACCATCATACAACTACCGGCGATAATGCCGAACGTCGTTTGTACGAGTTGATCTGGAAACGTGCCATTGCATCTCAGATGAGCGAAGCGCTTTTCGAAAAAACAACTGCCCGTATCGGAATTTCTACCCGTAAAGAAGAATTGATCGCACAGGGTGAAGTGTTGAAGTTTGATGGTTTCTTAACAGTATATATGGAATCTCAGGATGAAGATGAAAGCGATTTAAACGAAGATAACAGCGATAATAAAATGCTTCCTCCTTTAAAGGAACAGCAAGCATTGAGCCTTGTGGAAATGAACGCTACCGAGCGTTTCAGCCGTCCGCCTGCAAGATATACAGAAGCCAGCCTGGTGAAGAAATTGGAAGAACTGGGCATCGGTCGCCCTTCTACTTATGCGCCTACCATTGGAACGATTCAAAACAGAGGTTATGTAATTAAAGAAGATCGTGATGGAAAACAACGCAATTATCGCGTACTTTCCTTAAAAGATAAAAAGGTATCGAATAAAGAATTACAGGAGAATGTAGGTGTTGAAAAAGCAAAATTATTTCCGAGTGATATCGGTGCATTAGTAAATGACTTCCTTGTTCAGCATTTTAACGAAATTGTCGATTATAATTTTACGGCTACGGTAGAAAAGGAATTTGATGAGATCGCGCAAGGTCTGAAAGAGTGGACAAAAATGATCGACTCATTCTATCGTCCTTTTCACAAAGATGTGGAAAATACTATTGAGCATGCCGACCGTGCCAGCGCTAACCGTGAGTTGGGAACAGATCCTGAAACAGGCAAGCCTGTATTTGTTAAGATAGGCCGGTACGGTCCTTATGTGCAGATAGGAGAAGCCGACGAAGAATCTGCCGAGAAGCCAAAATTTGCAAGCTTACGCAGCGGACAAATGATCGAAACCATTACGCTTGAAGAAGCAATGGAATTATTCAAGATGCCGAAATCTCTCGGAACTTTTGAAGATAAAGAAGTGTCGGTAGGGATCGGAAGGTTTGGCCCGTATATTCGCCATAACAGTATATTTACTTCGATTCCGAAAGGAGATGACCCGCATACCATCGAACTGGATCGTGCCATTGAACTGATTTTAGCTAAACGGGAGAAAGATGCTAACAAAATCATTAAAGTATTTGCCGAAAATGATCAGGTAAAAGTATTGAATGGGAGATGGGGGCCATATATTGCTTATGGTAAGTTAAACGTTAAGATCCCGAAAGGAACCGATCCTGCAAACCTGACTTTCGAAGATTGTGTACGCTTAGCGGGTGGGGGAGAAGTACCTACGATAAATGCAAAAACAGCTGCAAGGAAAGGGGTAACCCAAAAAGCGGCGACAAAGAAAAGTACAGTAACAAAATCAAGTACTAAAAAAGCCGTCAGTAAAAAAGCTCCGGCGAAAAAAGCAGCAACAAAAAAATCAACGGCAAAGAAATCGTCTGCGAAGAAGTCCGGCGGAAAGTAATATTGATGAAAAGTGACTTACCTGAAAATAAAGTCGAAGATATAGCGATTGCAGTCGTGTTGGTACAGGATACCATTCTGAGCCGAGAATGGAAAGTATATCTGTTAAATCTGAAAGACCGGCCAATCGAGAATGTATTAATCAGCTCGAAAGGCTATGGAGATTTAAACGGTGAAAATGTAAAGACCAGTATTTTCAGGCATTTCATCGGTGATGTAAAGCCCCTATCCTATGCAGCTATTGAACTTATCGATGAGAAATTATTTGCCATCAACAATGAATTTTGGTTGAGCTATTACATCGATGGCACCATTTACGATAAGAAATTTATCTTCCTCACCGAAAGTATTACCGAAGCAAATTTTATCCGTATCCCCTTGCTTAATAAACCGGGAGTAATGATTAAGTAAGTTTTTAAGGGTATTTATACGGAAGATATAGTAGATGGTGAAATGTTACTACCAGTTATTGCAAGGGTACGGCTTCATTGGTTGATACTCTGGCGATAGTTTGCATACTTAACAAGCGTTAAACACGATTAGGTTGAAAATGAGAGCTAAATACCATTCAACATAGCCCAGATGACATGAGGAAAAATAATTAATTGGTGGTAATTTGATATTTAACTGAAATCGTCCGGTATTTTATCCTTTACAGTTTATTTTTCCGGCTTGACAAAGACTGAGTAATTCCCCGAAACGGTTATTTTTACAACTTCAGCGATTTTTTCTGTCATCATGTTGGGGATCTTAATATTATGGTCGGAACAGGAAACATCGAATTGACTGAATATTGAAATTACTCCGGATTTTATAGTGATTGTTCCGGCAATGGTACGGTCCTTCTCAACCCCATGCATCATCAGTTTTCCCGATACGGTTACCGGATACGTACCGTCTTTTTTCCAATCGATATTTTCGTTGATGGTACCGGTAAAACGGGCATCCGGGTATTTATTACTCTCCATATAATTCTCATTGAAATGTTCCTGCATTAAGGATTTTTGAAAAGTAAAGGATTTGATTTGTACCATGAAAATAATTTCATTCTTAGCAATATTCAGAATCGAAGTCCCGTTTTGGGTATGTGCTTCGATATCCTCCAACGGTGCAGTAGAAAAGAATTTTATCGAGATGTTTTTGGAATTGTAAATATTTTGAGCTTGAGTACCTATACCGAGGAACAACAGCCCGATTAAGACAAGTATTTTTTTCATAAGGATTATGTATATACAATTTAATTAAAAACATTATTTTCAAGCCTAATTTAGTGATAATAACGATTTTATTAAAATATTATTTTATGTCTTTCAATACATTCAAAAATGTACCTTTGTTACGAATAAGCGTAAAGTATTCATGAAACATTTAATAGCCCCCTCAATCCTTTCGGCCGATTTTGCTAATCTGCAACAAGATATAGAAATGCTGAATGCCAGTGAAGCCGATTGGTTTCATGTGGATGTGATGGACGGTGTTTTTGTCCCCAATATTTCTTTTGGTTTTCCGGTGATTGCTTCCGTGAAACATTATGCAAAAAAACCTTTGGATGTACATCTGATGATTGTTGACCCTGACCGTTACCTTGAACAGTTTAAAAAAGCAGGGGCTGATATTCTTACGGTTCATGTGGAAGCCTGTACACATCTGCACCGCACGGTTTCAGCAATTAAACAACTGGGAATGAAAGCAGGTGTTGCCGTTAATCCGCATACACCTATTGCAGCTTTAGAAGATATTCTTCAGGATATCGATTTGGTTTGTTTGATGTCGGTGAACCCGGGTTTCGGTGGTCAGAAGTTTATTGAACGCACGTATGATAAAATAGTTGCCTTAAAGCAGATGGTTATCGCTCGCGGTCTGGATGTAAAGATTGAAGTCGATGGCGGTGTCTCCGAAAAGAATATCTATGCTTTACTGAAAGCCGGTGCAGATGTATTGGTTGCCGGAAACAGTGTATTCTCTTCCGAAAATCCTCAAGCGACCATCCACGAATTTAAAAGAATTAAAATAGATACATTAGAAGCTTAATCATTTACGTTTATGGTGCTTATGCTTCGAAAAGGAATTTTATCCATACTCATTACTGCTTTTACACAACTGCTCTTTGCTCAACAAAGAGCAAGCATTTACGGCTATGTGAAAGATGATAAAGGAAAAAACATGCCTTTGGTAAGTGTTTCCGTTGAAGGTAGTTCTTTAGGAACGAAAAGCGATGAGAACGGCTTTTATGAGTTAACTCTCCCTTCGGACTCCGATCTTAGCATCGCTTATATCTATATCGGCTATCAAACGGTTCATCGCAAAATACGTTTAAAACCCGGTGAACGTTTACGCATCGATGAACAGATTAAACAGGGCTCCGTAAATATCCGGGAAGCCGTTGTGCAAAGCGATGAGGAACGACGCTCCAGTATCAGTAAAATAGATCCCAAACTGATCAGTAATTTACCTTCTGCATCGGGAAGTTTCGAAGCCATTCTGAAAACTCTACCGGGTGTAAGTTCGAATAATGAATTGAGTTCACAATACAATGTGCGTGGCGGAAATTTCGATGAGAATCTCGTGTATGTAAACGATATTGAAATTTATCGCCCTTTTCTGGTACGTTCGGGACAACAGGAAGGACTCAGTTTCATTAATTCGGATATGGTTAGCGGAGTACGCTTTTCTGCCGGAGGCTTCGATGCGAAATATGGGGATAAGCTTTCATCGGTACTGGATATCAACTATAAGAAACCCCGTGATTTTGGCGGCAGTGTTTCGGCAGGACTTTTAGGCGGGTCTGTCAGCCTGGAAGGAACCAATAAAAACAGAAGAGCAAGTTATCTGCTCGGTGTACGGCAGAAATCGAGCCGTTATGTGTTGAATTCATTAGATACTCAGGGCGATTATCTCCCTTCCTTTACCGATATTCAAGCCTATATTACTTATGATATCAATACCGATTGGGAAATTGCTTTCCTCGGAAATTATAGCAGAAACAAATTTTCATTAGTTCCTGAAAGCCGGGAAACAACGTTCGGTACTTTTAACGAAGTGTTGCGCTTGTCTATCTTTTTCGAAGGACAAGAAATCGATCAATACGAGTCGTCATTAGCAGCAGTAAGTACAAGCTACCGTCCCAACGATAAACTCTCCTTAAAATTTATTACATCTGCTTATAATTCATACGAACAGGAAACCTTTGATATCGCAGCTCAATATATTTTTGATGAGATAGAAAGTGATTTCGGAAAAGAAACTTTCGGGCAGGTAAAAGCAAACAGGGGGGTGGGTAGCTATATGAATCATGCCCGCAATTTTTTAGATGCCCGCATCGTCAATATTGAACATAAAGGTTCTTATCAGTTTCAAAAAAATTTTTACCAATGGGGGCTTAAAGTTCAGAACGAACAGATTAATGATAAGCTGAGTGAATGGAATTTAATTGATTCGGCAGGGCATTCCTTACCGAATGACCCCGACAGAATTTTAATGCAGGATCTTGTCAAAGCTAAAATCAATCTCAATACAAACCGTTACAGTGGTTTTGTACAGAATACTTTTGCCTTTGCCGATTCCAATCAGGTTAATCTTACGGTAGGAATACGGGCAAGCTATTGGGATTATAATAATGAGTTGAATGTGAGTCCGCGTGCTACACTTTCTACCAAACCCAATTGGGAAAGAGACGTAATCTTTCGCGCATCATTCGGGTACTATTATCAGGCTCCATTTTACAGAGAATTAAGAAGTTTTGATGGAAAATTAAACCCGAATCCGCAGTCGCAACGCTCCATACATTATGTATTGGCATCCGATTATAATTTCAGAGCCTTCGGCGGAAGGAAGTTTAAATTTATTTCGGAATTGTATTATAAACAGATGAAGAATATTATCCCCTATGAGATCGATAATGTCCGCATCCGTTATTATGCCAATTCCAAGGCTGATGCTTATACCGTAGGGGCCGACTTTAAAATCAATGGTGAATTTGTCAGGGATTTGGAATCCTGGTTCAGCTTATCCATCCTTCAAACGCGCGAAGATATTATCGGAGATTTTTATTTTTTAAAAGATCAGTCGGGAATGGATTCGGCTAAAATAGAACCCGGATATATTCCAAGGCCTACCGATCAACGGGTGAATTTTTCAATCTTTTTTCAGGATAACTTAACAAAAGATCCGAGCTTTAAAGTACATCTGAATGCGCTGTTTGGTTCGAGCCTTCCTTTTGGCCCGCCCGACTTTAACCGTTATAAAGATACCTTGAGAATGCCTCCGTACTGGCGTGTGGATATAGGCTTTTCCAAAGAATTTATCGGAACACGAATAGGGGGTACAAAGAAATTAGGCCCCCTGAAATCTTTGATGATCTATGCCGAAGTGTTCAATCTTTTCAAACGTTCGAATACAATTTCCTACCTATGGATTACTGATGTACGTAACGCTCAATACGCTGTTCCCAATTACCTCACTTCCCGTCAGTTGAATCTGCGTTTGGTAGCTCGCTTCTAGAATAGGAATATTTCTGTATAAACTTGTTTAAGTAGGGATAGTTCTTACCTTTGTATTAATTTTTAAACAGCAAATTATTGCTATCCTTTTTATATTCTAAATTAATTCGAAACATCATGAAATGGTCATACCGTTGCTTTGTGCTAAACACAAATAATTATTTGACCATTCCATGTGACAAATAAAAAATAAATTATAAACACATGAAACATAATTTTGGAGCAGGCCCCTGCATTTTACCTCAGGAGGTTTTTCTGGAAGCATCACAAGCTGTTTTAAGCTGGGGAAATACAGGGTTGTCTATTCTTGAGATATCCCATCGTACCAAAGAGTTTGAAGCTGTTGTTGCTGAAACCTGTGCCTTGATGAAAGAGTTGATGAATGTTCAGGAGGGTTATCATGTATTACTATTGCAAGGAGGAGCGAGTTTGCAATTCGGAATGGTTCCCTATAATTTATTGAATGAAAATGAAACGGCTTCATATTTAGATACCGGAGTATGGGCATCGAAAGCTGTTAAAGAAGCGAAGCTGTTCGGGAATGTGAATGTAGTTGCAAGCTCAAAAGATCAGAATTATACCTTCATCCCTAAAGGCTTTGAAATTCCTTCTGACTCGAAATATTTTCATTGTACATCGAACAATACGATTTATGGAACTCAGATACACTCCTTCCCCAAAACTTCGGTAAGTATGGTTTGTGATATGTCATCGGATATTCTGAGCCGTGAGGTGAACGTTGCCGATTTCGATTTGATCTATGCCGGTGCGCAGAAAAATATCGGTCCCGCGGGATTAACCATTGTTATTTTAAAAGACTCCATACTCGGAAAGGTAAATCGTAAGCTTACTTCGATGATGGATTATAAAATTCATATCGAAGGAGCTTCGATGTATAATACGCCTCCGGTGTTTTCCATTTATGTAGCTATGCTGAATTTGCGTTGGTTAAGAGCTCAGGGTGGGGTAAAAGAGATGGAACGAAGAAACAATGCTAAGGCAGCCTTGTTGTACAGAGAGATTGATCGCAATTCTTTATTCAAAGGAACTTGTGCTGTAGAAGATCGTTCGAATATGAATGTTTGTTTTGTCATGAACAATCCCGAATTAGAAAAAAATTTCCTGAAAGCAGCCGAACTTGCCGGATGTATCGGATTGAAAGGGCATAGAAGTGTCGGTGGTTTCAGAGCCTCTTTATACAATGCATTACCGATTGAAAGTGTTCAGGTTTTAGTGGATGTGATGAAAGAGTTTGAAAACAAAAACTAAGGTCTTTTAGAGAAATAATTTATCAGAAAAGATATGATGAGAATACTTGCAAACGACGGAATTGATCCGCGGGGTAAAAAAATGCTGGAGGATGCCGGTTTCATGGTAGATACTGTTAACATTCCTCAGGATCAATTAGCCGAAGCATTAAAAAATTACGATGCCATTACGGTTCGGTCCGCTACTAAAGTAAGAAAAGAACTGATCGATGCTTGTCCGAATATTAAATTAATCGGCAGAGGCGGAGTAGGCATGGATAATATTGATGTAGCATATGCACGTTCTAAAAATATTGCTGTTGTAAATACACCGGCAGCCTCTTCTTTATCTGTGGCGGAATTGGTATTTGCACATTTGTTTTCGGGGGTACGTTTTTTATACGATTCAAATCGTGAGCTGCCTCAGAACGGCTATGCGCAGTTCAACGATTTGAAAAAGAAATATGCCAAAGGAATTGAACTCAGAGGTAAAACTCTCGGGATATTGGGCTTTGGACGAATCGGCAAAGAAGTAGCTAAAATTGCGTTGGGCTTAGGGATGGAAGTGATGGCTTATGATCTTTTTGATTTTAATCCGGAGATAGTGTTGGAATTTGCCTCCGCTCAATCCATAAGACTTAAAGTTAAAAAAACTTCCAAAGAAGAATTGATTCAGTCTGCTGATTTTATCAGCATACATGTTCCTGCGATAGATGGAGTCGCTGTTATCGGTAAAGATGAATTTGCTAAAATGAAAAAAGGTGCGGCGATTGTGAATTGTGCAAGAGGAGGCGTAGTGGATGAGCAGGCATTGATCGATGCTTTAAATTCGGGACACATAGCTTTTGCCGGATTAGATGTGTTTGTTAATGAACCTCAACCCTCAGAAGCAATATTAAAGCATCCGCAAATTTCCTTAACTCCGCATATCGGTGCTTCCACAAACGAAGCTCAGGAACGTATTGGAGCAGAGCTTGCTCAAACTATTGTTGATTATTTTAAATAATGTAAACAGGGCATGCCTAAAATAAAAGCCTTCAGAGGTCTGCGACCTGCAAAAGACAAAGTGTTGGATGTAATTGCTAAGCCTTTCGATAGGTTCTATACAGAAGAGTCGAAATCGATTTTAAGATCGAATCCCTACTCTTTCTTACATGCCATCGAACCCCTCATTGATAATCCCTTTTTACGGGCTTCCCGCGAAGAACTGATATTTAAAAAAGCAAAGGAGTATTTTGATGATTTCCTCGAACATGGGATTTTGGTTCAGGATGCAAAACCGGCGGTTTATATTTACAGAACCGTTAATAACGGGAAAACACAAACCGGAATATGGACTTGCACTTCCATCGATGATTATCTCAATAACACACTCAAAAAACATGAGTTTACCCGTGCAGACCGTGAGAAAGATTTGATTGAATACCTTGAAAATACAGGTATCGATGCTAATCCGGTTTTGGTAGCCTATCGCAAGGATGCGAACATCGAAAAATTTATTCAGGAACATACTCAACATCAACCCGACTACGAATTTCATGTAGATACTCAGGATCATTTTTTATGGAAAATCGATCAGGAGGAAAAGCTGAAATTTGTGATAGAGGCTTTCGAGAAATTACCTGCCGCATACATTGCCGACGGACACCACCGCGCGGCAGCTTCATCATTGGCAGGTATTCAACGCAGAAAGAATAATCTGCGTCATTCGGGAAATGAAGAGTATAATTATTTTTCCACGCTTTATTTTTCCGCGGATGAATTACTGATCTACGAATTTCAACGTTTGGTAAAAGATTTGAACGGGTATAGTGAAACAGATTTTTTAAACCTGCTGAGGAAAGATTTTGAATTAACGCTTTCCGATGCCTCTAAGCCTAAGCAGATGCATGAGTTTAAGATGTATTTGTCAAATACCTGGTATCGCTTAAAACCCTTACATATCAATCATTCAGAGAATCCTGTAAAGCGTTTGGATGTAAGCATTTTGCAGGATAAAATATTATATCCGGTTCTCGGGATTGATGATCCGCGAACCGATGAACGTATTCAATTTGAAGGAGGGCTCATATCCATCGGGTCGCTTTGTGAAAAGGTAGATAAGGGAGAAATGCGGATCGCTTTCTTTTTATATCCTACATCGATTGAAGAACTCTTCGAAGTTGCCGATTCGGGAAATGTTATGCCTCCCAAGTCAACCTGGTTCGAGCCGAAATTGCATTGTGGTTTAGTGGTACATAAGGTTTATTAACATGAAAATATTCAAAAAATACTATGAAATTGCAGCCGAACCCGAAATGGTTTATCAGGCTTTAGTAGTTCCCATTACGATTCAGCTTTGGTCGGGAGCAGAAGCGGAAATGTCGGAGGATGTGAATGCAGAATTTTCATTGTGGGGAGGAGATATCAGCGGGAAAAATATGGAGTTTGTAAAAGGTAAAAAGATTGTTCAGCAATGGTATTTTGATGGGGAAGAGGAGGAGTCGGTTGTTACCATCAAATTACATGCCGGGAAAAGATCCGGTACTACTTCTGTAGAATTGATCCATACAAATATTCCCGATGCCGTATATGATGAGTTTGTTGAAGGATGGAACGAATCTTATTTCGGAGCTTTGCAGGAATTTTTTGAGGCTGAATAATATCGGATGATGAACCTGTCGTCCTCTATATTATTATATTAAGCTTTCGGACATTTTTTACAACGCTTTCCTCTTTTATGTTTCTTACAACATTTCTTAAAACAAGCATCTGAAAAATACAGATTTAAGCCCTTGAAAAATTCCGGGTCATGAGGGTTTGCCTGTAGGCTATCGATTGGAAAGAATTGCTTTTCATCCATGTACCGGACAAAAGTAAATCTTATTTAGATTAAATCAAAATAAGATTTAATAAGGGTTAATTTGAAGCCTATAGCTATAATTTCCCTGATCCGAATGTATCCATACCACATAAATTCCTGCTGGCAAGGAGCGGGTTTCGATCTGCTGGCCTTCATCAAGGCTGTCAAAAGTTAATTTTTTAAGAACCCGTCCCTGAGTATTGATGATTTGTATATATGCCTTCGTTAATACCAGTCCTCTTAACGAAAAATAATCGTCGGTTGGATTAGGGTAGATACTTATTAATTCGGAAGAAAGGTCTCTTGTATAACCCAGAGCTTCGCAATTCATCAGGCTGTCATTTACGCGCTCTTTCATACCACCATTAATCATAGCAAAATAATTATCTCCGGGACATTTGGTGTATCCCGCTGCACAACCTTCCTTGTGACCGGCAATAGTGCCGAGCATTCCCGCAGAAGGATGAGGTAAACTGTCGAGTGGATTCAGATGCTCTTTGTGTAATTTCCATACCAGTAATTTCTCGATAGAAGCCAGAGAAGTATCTGTCGGGAAAACTCCGTTAACATCGTAATTTCCCAGGAGGCAAATACCCATGGTTTGTGTATTTCGGGCACACATGTGGGCCCCTAATACATTATCATCTTCCATCAACTCTCTTCCATCACGACCATCGTAAATAGTGCCATCCTGGGCTACTAAAAAATTGTAGCCTATATCATCCCAGTTATTGGTTTGTGTATGCAGTAAATAATAATTACGGACAACTGCTGTGTAATTGGTTTCGGAATTCGATCCCGCAGCATGATGTAGAATGAGATGTTTTACACTTGTTTGTACCGGGCTTCCTTTAGGGTCGGGAAGGCCTTGCCGCCAAACACTTTGGTCAATACTTACCGGTTTTACAGAACAATCTTTTAAGGAGACTTTTTTTTTTGATTCCGTTTTTTTAGGATCGTTTTCTAAAGGAGGGGCATACAATAGATTTACACGCATGGTTCCCGATAGATCACCGCTGAAAAAACTAAAAAACTGAAAAGCACCGGGAGCGATGTAAAGTTCGGTAGATTGATGACCGGCACGGGAAGCCTTATCTTCAAGCGCCTGGGTATTGTGTATGTCTTTGCGTAATAGAAATTTCTGTGTTCCTCCTAAAAGCACGTATGCTCTTTGAAGGGTATTGCTTAAGGAGGTTTCGAAAGAAATACTGCTGGCTCTAAAGTCCGGATCAATATGAGTGTAAAAGGTATTTGCTTTTACTTCAAACTCTATAGCTTTATAGAAAATATCGTTTTGTTCAAGCGTACGAATTTCTCCTTCTTGTGCAACGCTTAATGTAGTGGAAAGTACAAGAAAAAGAAACAGGATTATTTTTGACTTATTCATTTTCATAGATGATAACATAAGGCAAATTACAAATTCTTTCTGTTTATTTGCCTATATTTATTGATTCAATTAACAATAAACAGCATTTTAGTAATTTCGGGTAAGATTATATAGTATGAACAAACTTGTCAAAAACGCTGAGGAAGCAGTAAAGGATATTCAGAATGGGATGACCATTATGTTGGGCGGATTCGGATTATGCGGTATTCCCGAAAATTGTATTCGGGCATTGGTAGAAAAAGAAGTGAAAGATCTTACCTGTATTTCAAACAACGCAGGAGTAGATGATTTTGGTATCGGTTTGATGTTGAAGAAACGTCAGTTGAAAAAAATGATAGCCTCGTATGTAGGTGAAAATGCCGAGTTCGAACGACAATTGTTAAGCGGTGAATTAGATGTGGAGCTAATCCCGCAGGGAACTTTGGCTACACGATGTATGGCAGCAGGCTATGGAATGCCTGTAATATATACTCCTGCCGGTGTAGGCACGGAAGTGGCTGAAGGTAAAGAAGTACGCAATTTTAATGGGAAAGATTATTTAATGGAATATGCTTTCGATGCCGATTTTGCAATTGTAAAAGCCTGGAAAGGAGATACGATGGGGAACCTGATTTTCAGAGCAACCGCAAGAAATTTTAATCCGATTATGGCTATGGCAGGAAAGATTACAATTGCGGAGGTAGAACATTTGGTACCGGCAGGAGAGTTAGATTCTGATCATATTCACACTCCGGGTATTTATGTTCATCGCATTTTTGAAGGAGTTAATTATGAGAAACGAATCGAACAACGGACAGTAAGGAAAATTAATTAGCTAATTTGGTTAATATGATAATTCATTGATGTGATAATTGTGGAGAAAGCTGTATTTGTGCGGTTTAAAAAGCAAGTTCATTTTGCATACTTTGTATATGAGGAAAAGTTTAAAAGAAGAGAATATACTCATAGTAAAAACCACAGAGTTTGCAATCGACACAGTTAAATTTTGTGAGACCCTGAATAAAGATAAGAGATGGGATATTTCTAGACAATTATTAAGATCGGGGACTTCAATTGCGGCAAATTCGAGAGAGTCTCAGAACGCAGAAAGTGTTCGGGATTTTATTCATAAATTAAAGATTGCTGCCAAGGAAGCGAATGAAACAGAATTTTGGATTGAATTGATAGAAGCCTGTTACGAAAAATATGATGTTGAAGAATTAAAGATAAAAATAGAGGAAGTTTCAAGAATATTAAACGCAATAATAGCTACCACTAAAAAGAAATTAGCTAATTCGTGAATGTGATAATTAACTAATTGAAGATAGAGTTGATAGAAGCTTGTTATGAAAATTATGATGTTGAAGAGTTAGGGATAAAAATAGAAGAAGTTTCAAGGATTTTAAACGCAATAATAGCCACCACTGAAAAGAAATTAGCCAATGAATTAATGTGATAATTAGTTAATTAGCTTATTATCACATTATCAAATTAAATAAAAAAAGATGTTAGACAAAACCGGAATCGCTAAGCGAATAGCACAAGAATTAAGAGATGGAATGTATGTAAACCTCGGAATAGGAATACCCACATTGGTAGCAAACTATATCCCCGAAGGAATTCATGTAGTATTACAATCGGAGAACGGTCTTTTAGGTATGGGACCCTTTCCGTTTGAGGGAGAAGAAGATGCAGATTTGATTAATGCCGGTAAGCAAACAATTACGACGCTTCCGGGCTCAGCAATTTTCGATTCGGCGATGAGTTTTGGTATGATCCGTTCGCAGAAAGTTGATTTAACGATACTCGGTGCTATGGAAGTTTCCGAGCAGGGGGATATTGCAAATTGGAAAATTCCCGGTAAAATGGTAAAAGGAATGGGTGGAGCAATGGATCTGGTAGCATCTGCAAAAAATATTATTGTTGCCATGCAGCATGTAAATAAAGCAGGGGAATCGAAGCTCTTGCCGGAATGTACCCTTCCCTTAACCGGAGTGAATTGTGTGAAAAAAATTGTTACTGAGTTGGCAGTGTTGGCAGTATTATCCGAAGGTGGATTTAAACTGCTGGAAACCGCACCGGGCGTGAGTGTAGAAGATGTAAGGAAAGCTACCGCAGGGAAGCTGGTAGTAGAAGGTGAAATCAAGGAAATGGTATTGTAAATTGTATAGGGCGAATATACATTGTGGCTATGAACTTAAAGAGTAAGCAGCTAATAGACAGCGTAGTTGGAATGCCGGCGGTTATTATCCACCTTATTTTTGCACGTGTCTTAGGCTTTCTGTTAAGAAGAAATCATTCCATTGAAAAAGAGCCCCGAATTATTCTTTTCATAAAAATTATGGGGTTGGGAAGTGTCTTCCTTGCTTCCGATGCAATACTTGCGATAAAGAAAAAATATCCTGGAGCTAAGCTGGTATTAGTTTGTAAAGATTCTATGGAACCCGGCTTGAAAAGCTTGAATCTATTTGATGAGTTCTGGGTGGTAAATGATAACAATTTGCTGAAATTGATTGCTCAGTCGTTTGCCATCTTTTTTAAAGCCTGGGGAATAAAACGTTTATGGGTAGTAGATTTAGAAGTATATTCGAAGCTTACTACTATTTTTTCTTTATGGACCTTCGCTATTAACCGTTTTGGATTTTATTTGAACGAGGCCGCTTTTCGGATGAACCTGAATACGCATAATATCTACTTTAATCAGTTTTGTCTAGTTGAAGAAAATTATAATAAATTAGCCTTAGAGTTAGGTGCAGTTGTCGATCAACGATTTTACTTTCCCTCTTTTCCGAATAGAACTCATAATGCAAAGAGTGTGTATGAGTTTGTAGCTATTAATAATACCTGTTCCGAATTGGGACAAGAACGAAAATGCCCTAATGACTTATTAAAAGGAATTTCTGATTGGATACTGAAGAATACTAGCTACAATATTGCATACTTAGGAGCTCCGTCCGATAAGGATGAAGTTGAATGTTTTGTTCAAAAGTATTATTCCGGTGAGGAGAAAAGAGTGTTCAATTATGCCGGACATTTTTCGTTTGAAAAATATTATCGATTTTTATATGATTCCTGTAAAGTGGTTGTGTCGATTGACAGCGCTCCCTTACATATTGCTAAGAAGCTGGGTGTCCCTACACTTTCTATCTGGGGTCCAACGGCTCCTGCTACCCGAATTAAAGAAGATGAGTTTAATCAGGCCGTGTATTTAGCTGTGAACTGTTCCCCTTGTGTACATTTTACGGAAGAGCTACCCTGTGGAGGAGATAACTTTTGTATGAAAAATATTCAGGTACAACAAATAACAGACTTACTTAACGAAATGAAACTAAATTAAAATTATATGCTAAGCAAACGGAATAGAAATATTATTACGGTTTTGATACTGATATTTTCTTTCTCATTGATTATTCATAGATGGCAACAGATATCAATCTTTGATGAAGTTAGTATTGGCAGAAATTGGTACTGGGGAGATGGATTCAGTAGTCGTAATGTATATTCTGCGGCAATGCACTTTAAAGATAGTGGATTTGCGGCAACTTCATATCTGCCGGTATTGGGATATGAAAAGAAAGTAAATGGATTTAAAGGAGAATTTGTCTACACACATTATCCTGCACTCCCTGACATCTTAGGCGGGGTTTACGCTATCGTATTTAATACCTGGGACCCGCATACTTTAGCGGTTATTCCGATGTTTCTTTCTTTATGCATGTTTTTTCTCATCTATCGGTTTTTATCGGATCTGATAAAGGATGAGAAGGTCGCATTTGTCTCAGCTTCGATTCTGATGCTGAGTAATTATTTTATCTGTTGGGCAGATGACATGCATCAGCATGTATATACCGAATTTTTTAAGTGGTTGATGATCTGTCTGCTGTATCATTATTACGAAAATAAGAGTAGGCCTTTTTATTACATCGTTATCTGTGCTGTTTTATACCTTGCCCAAAGTAACCTCTCTTTTGAGCCCATTGTGTTTCTGGCGATTATCGTAGTAGGGTTTTCCTGGATATATACTAAATCAATCTTTAAGAAAGAAGTATTCCTATTACTGGCTATGCCCGTTATAGGAGTCGGTATTCATTTAGTCCAGAATTATTTTCATTACGGATCCTGGGAAGAAGTGTACTATGATATGTATTATGCATTTCTGAAACGAACGGTAGGAACTGAAGGGGAGATAAGTGCGGAGTTGGCTTTGGCAGATGTATGGGTCTTTTTTCAAAGAAAATTGCTGGGTATCGGGCATTATTTCCTTATCCCGGCAACGATGTTTATTTTTTTGGCATATCTCGCTTTAAAAAAACTAAGAAAAGAGAACCGGAAACTATATCAGATCACAAAGGTATTTTTACTCGCAGGCCTAAGCTGGAGTTTTGTAATGACTCAACATTCCAACGTGCATATGTTTACAATTAAACACATGGCTGTATTTTACGGTACTGTAATTGGTATCGGTTTATTTGAATACAGAAGAATCTTTATGAATTACTGGTATTCAAATAACCTGGGAATGGTATTGCTTAATCTTGTCTTTATATATTATACTTTGATGTTAGCAAGTATTAATCACGTGTATTATGTATATTTAAAATATGGTTTTGCATATCCTTATTTTGGTAAGGAGAGTTTCCATTTTCATAAGATCGCAGATTATTTATTTTAATTATTAAAGATAACTACGCTATTTATTCTTTTAATGTTATAAAGAATTTATTAAACAAATGAACTTATCGATCATCATCCCCATATATAACGAAGAAGGTAATATCCCTGCACTGATTGAACGGTTGCATACGGTTGTTAAGCAAATGAATGTGCCTTATGAATTTATTTTCGTAAACGACGGAAGTAAAGACCGTTCCATAGAACTGATTAAAAAAATTGCAGAACAGGATGCTTCCATTCGTTACATTGATTTCAGCAGAAATTTCGGACATCAGATAGCGGTAACTGCCGGACTTGATCAATCCAAAGGCGATCGTGTTGTAATTATCGATGCCGATTTACAGGACCCGCCGGAATTGATTCTTGAAATGAGTAAGAAAATGGATGAGGGTTATGAAGTGGTATATGCCAAACGTAAAGCAAGAAAGGGAGAGAGCTGGTTAAAATTATTTACGGCTAAACTTTTCTATCGTATTCTGAAAGCAATCACTTCTGTTAACATACCGGTTGATACCGGTGATTTTCGTATCATGGATCGGAAGATCGTAGATGTATTGAAACAAATGCCCGAGCAGAATAAATTTTTACGCGGACAAATTTCCTGGATCGGGTTTAATCAAACCTTCGTAGAATACGAACGTAACGAACGTAATGCCGGGGAAACAGGATATACTTACAAAAAAATGATTCGTTTTGCCCTCGATGGTATTACAGGCTTTTCGAACTTTCCTCTGAAGTTTGCTTCCATCTGCGGATTTATAGTTTCGGGTATTGCTTTTGTCATTATGATGTATGCCTTGTACACACGTTTTATTACAAAAGATTATATAGAAGGATGGACATCCATCATCATCAGCGTTTTATTCTTAGGAGGGATTCAATTGATTTCTATCGGGATCATTGGTGAGTATATCAGTCGCCTGAGCTCTAATACACGCAAACGTCCTTTGTATATTATTCGTGAATCGAATATCGATGAAAAAACTAAAGACTACGTTCTAAAGTAATGATCGAATAATCGTAAGGGTTTTTTTCGTCTTTACGATAATCTTTCCGATCGGTTTCTTTCCATTCTTCCATGTTTAATTCGGGGAAGAAAGTATCGGCATCCGCAATAACAGTATGTACACTCGTTAGGTATATCCTGGAAGTATGTGGCAAAGCCAGTTTATAAATACTCCCTCCGCCTATGATGAATACCTCCTCATCCTGGGGAGCCAATGCAATTGCCTCTTCCAACGAATGTGCCATTGTACAGCCTTCAATCTTTTTTGAAGCATCAGACGTTATCACAATGAATTTACGATTGGATAAAACCTTTCCGATAGAGTCGAAGGTTTTTCTGCCCATAATAAGGGTGTGTCCGCTCGTTTTTTCTTTGAAGAATTTTAAATCGGCGGGTAAGTGCCATAAAAGTTTATTGTCTTTTCCGATTGCACGGTTCATTGAGCTTGCTACGATAATACTTATTGCCATAATGCTTCAAATATATTTATACCCATCCATATTCTTTGATTTTTTTCATATTATTGCAGGAATGCTCTGTCATGAATAAAAATATACAAAAAGAATTAATTGCTTTTCTGAAGAACGGGGAGGGGAAAAATCTCAAAGGGCTTCAAAAGCTTAAGACCATTTACCGCCCATATATCTGTCCCTTTGATTTGCTGTTGGAGCATATTCCCGATGCTGAGTGTATTTTCGATTTAGGCTGTGGAGCCGGCTCTTTCTTATCTATATTGGCTCATTTTAAATCTCCTGAAGCTCTGGGGGGAATTGAAATAAAACAGGATTTGATTGATGCTGCTAAATTACTTCTCGCACAGTACCAAATTCCTGTATCGCTTTCTGTATATAATGGGAATGACATTCCCGAAGAGATTGTTAATTTCAATTATGTTACCATGATTGATGTGTTTCATCATATCCCACCGGCCATACAAGAGGCTTTTATCAGTCAGCTTTATACAAAAATGAATGCCGGGAGTGTATTGGTATTTAAGGATATTGATGCTGCCAGCCCTTTTGTATATTTTAATAAAATGCATGATCTTATTCTTTCGAGCGATATGGGGAACGAGTATTCAGCTTCCCGAATGAAAGGGTTATTGGAAAAAACGGGCTTTAGCTGCTCGGAAATTTATTACAAGCAAACATTTTGGTATCCCCACTTTTATATCATCGCCAAAAAATAATTAAGGGTTTACATAAAGGCTAAAGGTTCCGTCTGCATGAACAAGAAAAGCTTTTTGCGAATGTTGAAATAAGGGTAAATCACTCATCGAATCACTATACGATTCTATAATTTCATATTGCCCTTTTCCCAAATATGCATCCAGTCTTTTTATTTTTTCAATCCCTTTACAATTTTCTCCGGAGATTACATGGAACCCATTCTTATAAAGACTAAGCGTGCCGGTAAGATTTTCGAAAGGAAGCCCTTCCGCTAATGTATGCAAATATGCTTCAGGTGAAGCCGACACACAGTATACAGGTAATTTGGAGTCTTTCAGTTTATCTAGTAAATGTGTGTTCAGTCTTCCCGGGAATGTAGCATCCCGGAAATCGGCAGCATGTTTACGAAGCTCCTTAGTATTTATGCCACAGAGATAAATTAAGAACATATTTTTAAACTGCCGGGTATTGATAAGCTTTACGAGATACAGGCCTAAACCTATGCATTGAATCAGGAACAGGGGAATCCTCCAGGGTATTTTCAGATAAATATATTTACAGAATGAGATCAGGGAATCGTCCATATAGATGGTTTTATCGAAATCTACAACAATGATTTGTTTTTTAGAAGACATAAATACACAATGCTATATAGATAAACCAACCCGCTAAGCTCAGTTGCAATTTCCGGTCGCGATAGATAAGCGTACTCGGATCACCTTCTCCTTCGTAGGTATTAATTTCTGTCAACTGAATAAATCGGAATAAGCCGAAGCATACAAAAGGTATCGAATACTTCAGGTAGTTATTCCCGAAAATATGTACGGTATGTGTATCGATGGTATAAAAAAGGTAGCCGATCAGTGTGATAGCGCTGCATAGCAGGATCAGTTTATCCAGCAGGGCAGGGGTATATTCGGTTAAGGATTTACGATGTTTGCCCGAATCGGCTTGCATTACTTTTAATTCACCTTTGCGTTTGATAAAAGCAAGTGTTAATGCCAGGAAGAAAGTTACTAAGAGAATAAAATCGGACGGTGAGACACCGATAGCCATACAACCTGCTAAAATTCTCAACTCAAATCCCAAGGCAATCGAGAAACAATCGATAATGCTGATATGCTTCAGGTAATAAGCATAAGCAATATTTAATACGAAGTAACTCAGCAGTATCAATGTTAATTGCAGGTTTTGAATATAAGCAGCCAAAACAACACTGCCAATGAATAGAATCAGTAATAAAATTTTCGCATGTAAAGTACGGATAAGCCCGGAAGCTAGCGGTCGTTTAGACTTGATGGGATGTACCCGGTCGGAAGCAATGTCGTTAAGATCGTTAATGACATATACGATGGATGAGATTAAACAAAAATTAAGGAAAGCAAGC
Organism: uncultured Sphingobacteriaceae bacterium; assembly: GCA_964454645.1. Classification (GTDB taxonomy): domain Bacteria; phylum Bacteroidota; class Bacteroidia; order Sphingobacteriales; family Sphingobacteriaceae; genus CAYVTM01. The sequence continues at coordinate 255,260 of CAYVTM010000001.1, forward strand.
AACCCCAGTGTTACTTTGCCCGGATCGAAAAGATTATTCGAAAACACAAGCGGAGCCAGAACAAGCAGATTTTTAATCCATTGTTTGACACGTATCAGCTTGAAATAATTATGTATGCTTCTCATTCTAAATAGTAGTCGTTTTCAAATACTCTTACAAATTTTCGTTTATTAGGATAATCGGTATCGGGAATAATTTCATATTCAATCCCATATTCCTTCAGTTTTATTTCCGTTGATATATTATCGATATGTACCTTAATAGGCTCTTCTTTATTTCTCAGATAGATTAATTCCTCCGAAATCAGTTTGCTTTGTTCCTCATTCCAATTAATTTGAATAAATAAAATCCATACCGTATTATACATCATCAATGCACCGAACAATAATCCGATCCAATTGATTTTTTTTCTCCCCTGTATAAAAAAGAAAGTCAAAACCAATACCGGAAGATACCATATCTGCGGCACATAGCGAGCATTGTAACTTTCTTCGTTGATTAATATAGATGAAAGGACTGCAATGGCAAGGAATATAAAAAGTTTGCGATGCTTTTTAGACCAAAAGAAAATAATTAAGAGGGGAATGAAAGCTATAATAACTACTTCCAGCCATAGTGGGCCGAAACCTCCGAGCTCTGTGTCCACTCTCCTGAACTCCATCATGTTTATATCTCTGAAAGGTCGTTTATAGGTACTGTTCAGGGGCGCATGCGACCAAACCGGTTTGGATAAAGTGGAAACGAATAATTTCTCGAACCGGTTCATATCCATAAAGTTTGCAGGTTTTGATAGATCTGCTACTACATGCCCTACATTACCGGGACCCATCAGCGGATAAATAGGGTGTTTGTAATCAATTGTGTTTCGGAGATAAGAGCCGTATCCCGGAACAGATAAAGCAAACAGGAAACAAACAGCTAAAATTGTTATAAGCGGTAGTATCTTTTTGAAATTAAAGCGGGTGTCATAAAATAAATACAGTACAAAAAAGAATGTAAATACCGCAGCATATACAAAGCCCGTAAACTTAACGGAACACAACAAAACAATAACAAAGCATATCTGAATCAAGGAAGTCCTTGATCGGTCGATACAATAAGTTATCATCGATAAAATCAGCAGGGCGAGCAGCAATCCGAGAACCCCATCGATGTAATAACTGAACAATTGCGTGAAAGCGATTGGGTTGAAAGCGATTAAGAGGCTTAAAAGTAGGGTTTGAAGAATCGAAAACTTAGCAATTTTTGATAAGGTGTATAAGCTGTATATAAATACAGTAATTATTAACAGGAAGCCTAACAGTTTTGCCGATTGTATGCTGTTGCCGAACGCATAAACCGATGCTTCAATAATCCATGCTCCCTGTGGATAATGGCTGATCCATAAATAAGCCTTGGGCGATTGTTCTTGAGTAATATCTGTTAATAAAGGGTTCCAGCCTTCTATAATACGTATAACCGACTCTTGGTGATACCATTGTCCATCCCAGGAGAGGTCAAAATATTTTCCCGCAAGTGAATAGCAGAGTGCAAATACAATAATGTTAAACATAAATGCGCTACTTTTTATTCGAGGCTTTTGTGATTTATTTAAAAGTAGTGAGGTGATAAAGGAGGCGAGAAAAGCGAGCGGTAATGCCCAGGTTTGTATGCTTATTCCCATCAGAAAAAATAGCGATGGAAACACTAATAGAAAAAAAAGAATGCTCAGCACTTGAAAGCAGAACACTGAGCAAAAGCTTAGGAATGATTTGTTGGATATGGGCATATTCCTGGGTTATGAATATTCAATACTTTACTAAACAGCTACAACTGCTTTAATATGTGGATGAGGATCGTATCCTTCCAACTGAAAATCCCCGAATTTAAAATCGAAAATATTTTTCACTTCAGGATTGATTTTCATTTGAGGCAAAGTTCTCAATTTCCGGCTCAACTGCAAATGAGCTTGCTCAATATGGTTGTTGTACAAATGAGCATCTCCTAAGGTATGAATAAATTCCCCGGCTTCGAGTTCACATACTTGAGCGACCATCATGGTCAGCAATGCGTAAGAAGCGATATTGAAAGGAACACCTAAGAAGATATCGGCACTGCGTTGGTATAATTGACAAGAAAGTTTTCCGCCGGCAACATAAAACTGGAAAAAGGCATGACAGGGTGGAAGTGCCATTTGTTCTATTTCGGCTACGTTCCAGGCGCTGACAATCATCCGTCGCGAATCAGGATTCTTTTTAATCTGATCGACGACTTTAGTTATCTGATCGATATGCTCGCCCGAAGCAGTAGGCCAGGAACGCCATTGCGAACCATAAACCGGACCTAAATTTCCTTCCGCATCGGCCCATTCGTCCCATATACTTACTCCGTTATCTTTCAGGTATTTAATATTGGTGTCGCCTCTCAAAAACCAGATAAGCTCATGAATGATGGAGCGTACGTGCAGCTTTTTGGTTGTTAAGAGTGGAAAGCCATCCGCCAGGTTAAAACGCATCTGATATCCGAAAACACTAATCGTTCCGGTTCCGGTACGGTCGTGCTTCTGTACACCCTGTTCCAACACATGTTTCATTAAATCGTGATATTGCTGCATTTTCCCTTTTCTATATATTACTTCCTTACAAATTAAATAAATGTAATTTTGGTTTCCTAAAATGTTGAGAAAATGATTTGTTTCCCCAATGCTAAAATTAACATCGGACTGAATATCCTAAGGAAAAGGGAAGATGGCTTTCACGATTTGGAAAGCTGTTTTTATCCTATTCCGCTTTATGATGCATTGGAGACGAGAATCGCCAAACAAAACAGTTTTGAGATTCATGGTGCGGCCATTCCCGGTTCTGTACACGATAATTTATGCGTAAAAGCATATAAGATATTAAAAGCCGACTATCCGATTGCTCCCCTGGAGGTTCATTTACTCAAAAATATACCTATAGGAGCGGGATTGGGTGGGGGCTCTGCCGATGCTGCATTTTTCTTAAAACTTATCAACGACCTCTTTCAGCTTGGCATCGATTCGTCAAAGTTGGAGCTTTATGCCTCGCGTTTAGGAAGTGATTGTGCTTTTTTCATCCAGAATAAGCCCGCTATGGCTTTTGGAAGAGGAGATCGACTAAAACCCGGTACGCTCGACTTATCGGGCTTTAGAATTGTCCTGGTAAAGCCCGATATTCATATTTCTACAGCCCAAGCCTATTCCGGGGTGGTTCCGAATGCTAGGCAGGATAGTCTGGAAGAATTACTGAAATTGCCTGTCCAAAAATGGGAGGGAAGCATAAAGAACGATTTTGAACCCTGGGTTTTTTATAATTATCCCCAGGTCGAAAAAATTAAAAATGAACTATACCGCCGGGGAGCCATTTATGCTTCCATGAGCGGTAGCGGCTCAAGCGTTTTTGCAATTTTTGGAAAAGATACTCTTATCGATGATTTGCATTTCCCAAATTCCCGGCTCTTCGTTTTTTAGGAAATAAAGTCCTGGTCACTTTCACTCAACGTTGTGATTTTCTCCTCCGGCTTTTTCTTCGGCCAGGCGATTATCATACCGACAATTAGTCCGGTTATGAAAAAACTCCCGAACAAAATTAATTTTGAAACGGAAGCCTCGGTCCATAGAATTTTCACCAAAACCGTTTCGCTATTTTGCATGATGACGATTGTGGATAATACCGTAATAACGATTAATAAAATAGATTTTAATTTCATGTTTAAACGTATATAATTTACTTTAAATAAATTTAATTTTATATCTGATTATTAACATACTAATTATAAAATTGAAAATGATTGCTATAAATTTTAGTAACATTATCAATTTTACTTATATGAAAAATTTAATTATAAATTAATAATATATTGATTATTAATAATTTATTTTTATATATTATTAATTATGTTTTCTATTTTAGATACATTTTTAATAAAGAAACAGCCGGTTGAGGCAACTCATGCCCACCCTCATAACGTAGCCTTGTATGTTTAAAATCGAAGAGGTCGAGGCGTGAATAATGTTTTGTGAGCCTCTCTTCCGTGATAAACTCATCCCGGTCGCCGAGCATAAAAATACAATTGCTTTTCCCATACTTCTTTGCCATTTCGGCAGTATCTTCGATGGGTAGTCCGGCACCCCATATTACCAAGTTTTTGACTTTTAGACTTGTGTGTTGGAACCATCTACAAGCAACTGCAGCCCCCTGGGAGAAGCCCAAAAGGTTTAATTCGGGCAGGCTGTGCAGATCCCATTCCCACACTAAATTATCTATATACCTTCTTTGATCGTTGATTTCTTCGGGCCTGTTTTCCTTGGTCATCCAGCTTGCCCCTACTCTATCGTCGAAGCCTTTCAGGTAGAACCGGGAAAGCCCTTCCGGGGCGATTAAGAGGGTATTTTCATTTTCCCATTCCCGGAATTTCGATAAAAAATGATAAGCCGACTGACCATATCCATGCAGTAAAATCCATGCCGATTGGGTCGAAGGCAGGCGTTTACCCAGACTAAAAATATGCGCTGTACGAGGAGTGTCCAACAGATGTTCCTGAATCATGCTTATTAGAATTGTATGGGCAATTTAGGAATTATGTGCGAGAGTGCTTCTTCGCTTATTGAAGTAATTTTTCACAAAGGGGTATAAAAATACCGTTCCCAAAATAAGCGAAGCACCTGTATAGAAACCGGGTGTCATTTGTTCCCTGGTACCGAAAATGATCCAAGCCATCCCAATACCGTATAAAGGCTCAAGATTGGTGGTAAGAACTACCGTAAAAGCAGATAATTCTTTCATAACGGCTACCCCGCTTACATAGGCGAAAGCGGTACAAACCGTTCCCAGGATAATCAGATAGAAGATATCGGAACTATTCAGAAGCAGCTGGTAACTTTCCTGATTTCGGGTAAAAAACAAATACAGGCTGATTAACATAAAGCCTCCTGCCATTTCATAAAAAGATATCAAGGCTGAATGGTTCTTCTTTACCTCAATTTCGTTTAAAATGGTAAAAACAGAGGCTAATAAAGCACAAATTAAGCCATAGATGATACCTTCGGTGTACCGGCTTTCGAAATGGAAGATCATTAGAATGCCAGCTACAATTAAAAGACCGGTAATTAAATCAACGATGGAAAAGCGGCTTTTCTGAATAAGAGGGCTTATTAATCCGGTTGATAAGGCTGAGGATGAAAGGCATATTAAAGCTACGGAAACAGTGGATGTTTTTATGGAATGATAGAAGAAGAACCAATGTAAACCTACTATGGCACCAATACCTAAGAGCCTAAGGCTTTGCCTGGCATCCAGCTGCATCGGTATTTTCTTATAAACCAGGTATATCCACAGGCTTATTCCGGCGATAAGCATACGGTACCAAACCAGTTCGTAAGCCGAAACACTGATTAAGGCTCCCAAAATTCCGGTAAATCCCCATATGAATACGGTAAAATGGAGCAGAAGGATGTTTTTATTTAGGCGCAATTCTTAATAAGTAAATACCGTAAATACCAAAAATAATGTTCGGAATCCAGACTGCTATAACAGGATGTAATCCCCCTTTTAATGCAAAGGTAGTTGTAAACTGCATCAACATGATATAAGCGAAACTACTACCGATACCAATTCCCAATTGAGCACCGATACCGCCTCTTACTTTCCTGCTACATAAAGAAACAGCGATTAAGATCAAGATAAAGGTAGAGAACGGCATCGCATAGCGTTTATATTTTTCTATAGCATAAGCTTCTAATCCCGAAGCGCCTCTTGCTTTTTCTTTTTCAATGTATCGGTCTATTTCTCCCAGGGTCAAGGTAGCAATGCTGTTATCTTTACGGGCAAAATCGGAAGGTCCCATATTTAATACAGTATCAATTTCGTATCCTCTTACCAGTTTTTCGTCCATCCCGTTAATATAGCGTATGGAATAGTCGTAAATTTTCCAGGAATGTGTAGTCGAATCCCATTGAATGCGATCACTCATCATCTTATAATATAAATCCATCCCATCGAATTTCTCTAAGGAAAATTTATATCCCACATTCTCTAAATTATTATAGCTCTGGAGATAGGCATAGGTGCTGTCGTCCAATTGAATATGGATATTTCTTTCTTTATAAATGTATGCATTATTGATATAGACATTTTCAAATTCTATGCGCACCTTATTAGCATTGGGTATGATATACGAGTTGAAAATAAAACTTAGCAGGGATAAAAATAAAGCAGTAACAAAATAGGGGTACAGTAATCGTTTAAAGCTGACACCACCGCTCAGGATCGCAACAATTTCGGTATTGTTTGCCATTCGGGAAGTGAAATAGATTGCGGCAATGAAAATTAATAAGGGGCTAAGCATTCCGGCATAGTGCGGAATAAAGTTTAAATAATAGTCGAACAGGATCGCTTTAAGGGGAGCATTTTTCTCGATGAAATCATCTACCTTTTCCGAAAAATCAAATACTACGGCAATCGCTATAAAGATAGCCATGGTAAAAAAGAAAGTACCCAGAAATTTTCGGATAATGTACCAATCGATCAGCTTTAGTTTTAATTTTTTCAATGTAGATTGATTATAGTCTTTGTCCCAACTGCTTCACCATCTTGTTTTTCCATTCGTAAAAAGTACCGTCGATAATCTGTTTGCGGGCTTCTTTTACCAGCCAAAGATAAAAATGTAAATTATGCAAACTGGCAATTTGCGCACCTAAAATTTCTTTGGAAATAATCAGATGTCGTAAATAGGCTTTACTGTATTGTAAATCAGCAAATAAATCACTCTGACTGTCAATTACCGAGAAATCGTTTTTCCATTTTTCGTTTTTGATATTGATAATTCCTTCACGGGTGAAAAGCATCCCGTTTCTGGCATTCCGTGTAGGCATTACGCAATCAAACATATCAATTCCCAGGGCAATACATTCCAAAATATTTACGGGAGTTCCTACACCCATCAGATAACGGGGCTTATCGGCAGGAAGTATATTCGTTACAATTTCGGTCATGGCATACATCTCTTCAGCAGGTTCGCCTACCGAAAGCCCTCCGATCGCATTTCCCTCCCGGTTGAAGGATGCAATGCTTTCTGCCGATTGTATGCGCAAATCTTTATAAGTACTTCCCTGAACAATGGGAAACAAGGTTTGATCGTAATTGTATAAAGGTTCAGTTTGATCGAAGCGTTCGCAACACCGTTTTAACCAGCGATGGGTCATCTCCATCGAGCGCTTGGCATATTTATAATCGCAGGGATAAGGAGTACACTCATCGAAAGCCATAATGATATCGGCACCAATAATTCGTTGGGTATCCATCACATTTTCCGGAGTAAACAAATGTTTCGATCCGTCGATATGCGAACGAAAAGTAACGCCTTCTTCCTTAATTTTCCGAACTCCTGAAAGAGAGTACACCTGATAGCCGCCGCTATCCGTAAGGATAGGTTTATCCCAGGCATTAAAACGATGTAATCCTCCCGCACTTTGCAGGGTTTCTAAACCCGGCCGTAGATACAAATGATAGGTATTTCCTAAAATGATATCGGCTTTAACATCGTTTGCCAGTTCGCGTTGGTGCAATCCCTTTACGGTACCGGCAGTACCTACGGGCATAAAAATCGGAGTATGTATTTTTCCGTGATCGGTCTGAATCTCTGCTGCTCTTGCCCTTGAAGCCTTGTCCTGCGCTTGTAGCGTAAATTTCATCGTATTTTTTCTGTAAGAGATTTCTAATGCCTCATCTCTTATGGTACAATTAATGGCTGCAAATATACTAAGCATTGTGATAAGGTGTTGCCCTAAAATCAAGATTAGTGCTTGGCAATTCAGCTTCTGTTTATTCCCGGTTAACATATTAAATGATGGAAATAAATGCACCATCAGCGAATTACACCTATATTTGATTTTATTGAGTTTTTTCTTTTAATTCGCCTTTATACATCTCCCACAAAATTGACCGTGCAAGTTCATTATTTAGTATTCGCATTCTTTGGATTAATAGCAGCTATACAATGTTATTATTACCTGTTTGTTTTTCGTTATTTAGCTTTTTATAAAAAGCCCGGGACCGCTTCAACAAAAGCGAAGCTTCCTGTGTCGGTTATTATCAGTGCCCGTAATGAATCACAGAACCTTCAGAAAAATTTATATTCGATATTAAATCAATCCTACGAGCATTTTGAAGTCATTGTTGTTAACGACTGTTCGTACGACGATTCTCAAGATATATTAAAAGTAATTAAAGCAGAATATCCCGATAAGTTAAAACTTGTTGATCTGTATGAAGATGATAAGTACAGACGTGGTAAAAAGTTTGCCCTTACCATGGGTATTAAAGCAGCTCAGTACGAACACTTATTATTTACCGATGCAGATTGTGTACCTGTAAGTAATTTATGGATCGAACAGATGCAATCCTCTTTTCAGGAAAAAGAAATTGTGTTGGGATATGCACCTTATAAAAAGTACAGCGGTATTCTGAATGCGATCATTCGTTTTGAGACCTTTTATACGGCATTGCAATATTTATCCTTTGCTTTATCCTCGCGGGCTTATATGGGGGTAGGAAGAAATCTTGCTTATACCAAAACTTTATTTTTTAAACACAAAGGTTTTGCTTCGCACATGCATATCCCCTCTGGAGATGATGATTTGTTTGTAAACCAAACAGCTACTAAAGAAAATTGTGCAGTTAATATCAGTCCGGAAAGTTTTGTGTACTCAGAACCGAAAAAAAAATTTAAATCGTATTTCAGACAAAAGATACGCCATTTAAGTACCGGAAAATACTATCGTGCCAAACATAAAATGCAATTATCATTTTTGGCAGCTTCTGGATTTTTATTTTATCTGCTTTTTTTTCTGTTAATTATTTTTAACTTTAATATTCAGATTATTTTTACCATATTTAGTTTACGCTTTCTGATAAGTGGAATAATTTATTACAAGACAATGCGACGTTTAGCGCTTAAAGACTTGTGGTGGTTTTATCCCTTTCTCGATTTAGTATATTTTTTAATTATGCCTGTTTGGGCGATACTCAGTTTGTTTATAAAAAAGCGTAGATGGAAGTAAATCCGAATAACCTTACACAAAAGGCACTACAAGACTACGAGCTTGTTCAAAGAGCCTTAAATAACGATCAGAAAGCTTATGCCGACTTAATGGTTCGTTATAAGGACGCGATCTACTTTATGATTCTGAAAATGGTGAATAATAAGGAAGACGCTAACGACCTTACGGTTGAAGCATTTGGAAAAGCGTTCGAAAATTTGGGAAAGTATCGTACCGATTTTGCTTTTAGTACCTGGCTCTTTAAAATTGCCACCAACAATTGCATCGATTACATCCGTAAGAAACGTCTGAAGACCTTGTCAATTGATGATAATTATACCCATGCCGATGGAGAGGAATCTTCTTTCGACTTTGTTTCCGAAACATTGGATCCCGAAGAAAAATTAATCAAAAAACAAAAGACTGATACCATGCGCAGTATCGTCGATAAACTCCCGGACCGTTACCGTGCAATTGTTATCATGCGTTACTTTGAAGAACGCAGTTACGAAGAAATTGCCAAAGAATTATCCTTGCCTTTAGGTAGTGTGAAAGCCCAACTCTTTCGGGCTAAAGAATTTTTATATAATATTGTTCGAAAAGATAAAGAACGCTTATAAGTGGATTCGATTAAATTTTATTTCCCCGATTGTTCGCCACATCAATTCGATCAGTTGAATCAGCTTCGTTCCGAATATGAATACTGGAATGCTCAGATTAATGTAATATCCCGTAAGGATATGGAACATTTCTATGAGCGTCATGTTTTACACTCTTTAGGTATTGCTAAAGTAATTCGGTTTAAACCCGGAACGCATATTTTGGATGTAGGTACAGGTGGGGGCTTTCCCGGAATTCCGCTTGCTATTTTATTTCCCGAGTCCAATTTCCTGTTGGTAGATTCTATCGGTAAAAAAATTAAAGTTGTTCGCCAAGTGGCTGCTGCACTGGGTTTGAAGAATATACAGGCAGAACATATTCGCGCGGAAGATCTGAATATGAAATTTGATTTTGTGATTTCCCGTGCCGTAACACGACTTAGTAATTTCTATCCCTGGGTAAAAGGAAAATTCAAGCCCGGATCTTTTAACGATAAGCCCAATGGAATTCTTTATTTAAAAGGGATCGATCTTATTGAAGAGTTCGAAGAGTTGACTAAACCGTATGAACTTTTTCCCCTGAACCAATATTTCAAATCGGAATGGTTCGATACGAAAGGGGTAATCTATATCAAAGCGAAATAGTACTTCGTTCTACATTTTTCCTGCTCTCATTTTTTTAACACCGGATAGAAAACACTCGGGTAAAAAGATCATTATTAACGACTGGTTTTTAACTGCGGAGTACGCGGAGATGCTTATATGGTACCAAACATGAATCACGCAGAGGGCGTGGAGATGTGTTCGTCAGATCGGTGTTAAGAGATAAATTTGTGTTATATACTTTGTGAACTCGGCAAAACCTTTGCGATTACCCTTTCCCGGCTTCATCTTTTTAACAAAAAACATTCGGGCAAAAAAATCGTGGAAGTCAGGAAGGCTGATCTATACCAAAACGTAATATTCCTTCATGCAGCATTTTTCATAAACCTGTATTTATACGGTTGTATTTCCTTGTTCTTATTAAGAAATTGAGGAATGGAAAAAGATTATTTTTATGAAATAGCACTGAGCTTAGCTCCGAACATTGGCCCGATAACAGCTAATTTACTCATTCAACATTGTGGTTCAGCGGAAGAAGTATTTCAAACCGTTCATCCCAAACTTAAACGAATTCAAGGTATACGATCAAATACGTTCAAGGGTTTAAAAGATCCTGATATTTTTCGTCGCGCAGAAAAGGAATTGAAATTTATTACTGAGAATAGAATTCAGGTAATCAGCATTACCGATTCTTTGTATCCGGTACGATTAAAAACCTGCCACGATGCACCCTTTATACTTTATTTTAAAGGGAATGCGAACCTGGGTGCCAAAAAGGTTATTGCCATAGTAGGTACCCGCCATGCAACCGAATACGGGAAAGTATTAACCCATCAGCTAATCGATGAATTGAAAATGTACAACCCCTTAATTGTTAGCGGACTTGCATACGGAATTGATATAGCTGCTCATAAAGCCGCTATGGAGGAAGGATTACAAACAATTGCAGTATTAGGTCATGGGCTTGATCGCATTTATCCTTCTTTACATACTTCCGTTGCCAAGCGTATGGTTGAACAGGGTGGTTTGTTAAGCGAATTCACTAGCTGCATTAAACCCGATAGAGAAAATTTTCCTGTTCGGAACCGTATCATTGCCGGACTATGTGAAGCGATTGTTTTGGTAGAAGCCGGTATAAATGGTGGGGCATTAATTACTGCCGATATGGCTTTCTCTTACAATCGGGAGGTATTTGCTTTTCCGGGTAGGATAAACGATGAAGCCTCCAAGGGTTGTAACCGATTAATAGCATCGAATACGGCACAAATTATTCTCAGTGGAAAAGATATCAGTAAACATTTGGCATGGGATCAAACCGCTCATCGTATCGTTCAACGGAAACTGATGATTGAATTAAGTGAAGAAGAACAAAAAGTAATAACTGTGTTAAGCGGGTATGATAAAATTACTATCGATTTGTTAGCCGACAAACTGAAAATCCCCGGTCCGCGTTTATCTGCCTTATTATTAGGTATGGAGATGAACGGACTTATAAAAGCGCTGCCGGGAAAACAGTATAGTGTCTTGTAATTTTTTGTTGCTGCCTGAGAATATCCTTAACTTGCATCCATAAATAAAGAACTAAAAATGAAACACAAGTTTTTGTATGTAAGCATCGGTATCCTTATCGCTTGTAGTCAGCTGGGTTTTAGTCCGAAACAACAAAGCGCGGATAAACCTAAAAATGTTATTTTATTAATTGGCGATGGTATGGGACTGAGTCAGATTTCTTATGCTTTGGTTACGGCTACCGATCGTATGAATTTTGAACGGTTTAAAATAGTCGGTTTGAGTCGTACGGAAGCTTCCGATCACAAGATAACAGATTCGGCAGCAGGAGCAACGGCTTTATCTTGCGGAAAGAAGACCTATAACGGAGCCATTGCGGTCGATGATGATAAAAGACCGATAAAAACTATTTTAGAAATAGCGGAAGAAAATGGCTTATCTACCGGGATGGTTGCCACCTGCGCGATTACGCATGCAACACCGGCAAGCTTTATAGCACACCAGCCTTCCAGAAATATGTCGGAAGAAATTGCTGCCGACTTTCTGAAAACAGATATTGATCTGTTTATCGGCGGGGGATTGAATCATTTTACAAAACGTACAGATGGTAGAGATTTGACAAAAGAGTTGAAATCGAATGGATATACAGTCGTTACCGATCAGCAAAGCTTATGGTCGAGTGGACAATCGGAAAAAATTGCGGGACTCATTAACCCTAAACATTTGGAAAGTATCCAGAATGGAAGGGGGGATTATTTACCGAAAGCGACCCAATTCGCTATCGATCATTTATCGAAAAGTAAAAAGGGTTTCTTTTTGATGGTTGAAGGTTCGCAGATCGATTGGGGTGGTCATGCCAATGATGCCGAATACATTCGTCAGGAACTGATGGATTTTGATAAAGCATTAGCTGTTGCTTTAGTTTTTGCCGAAAAAGACGGAAACACGTTGGTAATTGTGACAGCCGACCATGAAACGGGTGGTTTTGCACTGAGTGGAAATGAGGATGACAAAACTCAAAGTGAAATCGTTCCTTCCTTTACGACAAAAAACCATACAGGAACGATGGTGCCGGTATTTGCTTATGGTCCCGGAGCTGAAGCATTTGGAGGGATTTACGAGAATACTGCTATCTTCGAAAAGATGAAAAACTTTTTCGGATTCTAAGAATACCTTACTCCCTTGTCACACAATGTTTACATGATATTTGAATTGTTGAAAGAGTATTCAATTAATTTTAAGAAAAAAAGATATGAGAAAACTAATTTTAATCCTTGGTCTTGGAATTCTTTTTTCGGCATGCAGTCCGAATCAAGAGAAATTTCAGGAAGAAGCGCAAACGTTTATTGATGCTTACACTACGGAATTCCTACAGTTATATACTGCTTCAGCGGAAGCCCAATGGAAATCGAATATCGAAATTATTGATGGAGATAGTACGAATGCCGTTGCTACCCGAAAAGCAAGTGAAGCATACGCTGCATTTACGGGGAGTGAAGAAAATATCACAAATGCCACAAAATTTTTGAAGTATAAGGGGTTGCTTACAGATCTTCAGCAAAAACAATTGGAAGCAATTTTATATACTGCTGCAAATAACCCGCAAACAGTAGAATCGCTTGTGAATGCACGTATCAAAGCAGAAACGGAACAGACCGAAAAATTATTCGGTTTCGACTTTCAGTTGGATGGAAAATCGGTTACTACCAATCAAATAGATGAGCTTTTGAAAACGGAAACCAATTTAGCCACACGTCGTAAAGTTTGGGAAGCAAGCAAAGAAGTTGGCAGGGGATTAAAACCAGGATTGGTAGAATTGCGCAATCTGCGTAATCAAACTGTACAAGCTTTGGGATATAACGACTATTTCAGCTATCAGGTTTCGGAATATGGAATGAATACGGATGAGATGATGGAGATGATGCGTAAGCTGAACAATGAATTGCGACCTCTGTTCAGAGAACTGCATACTTATGCGCGATACGAGTTGGCTGAGAAATATGGAGCAGAAGTTCCCGATTACTTACCCGCAGATTGGTTGCCGAATCGTTGGGCGCAGGATTGGAGTACAATGGTACAGGTAGAAGGACTGGATATTGATGCGGTATTGAAAACAAAAACTCCCGAGTGGATTGTGAAAGAAGGGGAAAATTTCTATACCAGTTTAGGGTTCCCTGCTTTGCCTCCGGTGTTTTGGGAAAAATCAAGTTTATATCCGCTGCCAGTCGATGCAGGATATAAAAAGAATAATCATGCTTCTGCATGGCACATGGATTTGGATAAAGATGTACGGAGCTTAATGAGTGTAGAACCGAATGCAGAATGGTTTGAAACATCCAATCATGAATTAGGGCATATCTATTATTATATGAGCTATACAAACCCCGATGTTCCGCCTTTGTTAAGAGGAGGAGCTAATCGTGCGTATCACGAAGCGATGGGGAGTTTGATGGGATTGGCTGCCATGCAAAAACCTTTTCTGGTAGATCGCGGACTGATTGCAGCGAATGCGAAAACGGATGAGATCCAAAATCTGCTGAAAGAAGCATTGAATTATGCAGTGTTTATTCCTTTTTCTGCCGGAGTAATGAGCGAATTTGAAAAAGCATTATATACCGATAATCTTTCCGAATCGGAGTTTAATAAAAAATGGTGGGAATTGGTGAAACATTATCAGGGAGTTGTTCCACCAACCGAACGCTCAGAAGAGTATTGTGATGCTGCAACTAAAACGCATATTAACGATGATGCTGCTCAGTATTATGATTATGCTTTATCCTATGTAATCTTATTCCAGTTACACGATCATATTGCCAAGAATATTTTAAAGCAGGACCCACGTGCAACAAACTATTATGGAAATAAAGAGGTTGGAACCTTTCTGAAAGATATTATGTATCCCGGAGCGTCCAGAGATTGGAAAGTTGTATTGAAAGAAAAAACCGGCTCCGGCTTAAATGCAAATGCTATGTTAAGTTATTTTGCTCCTTTGATGGATTATCTGAAGGAAGTTAATAAGGGTAGAAAATATACACTACCCGAACAGTTATGATAAATGCAACTCATGGCATGACTATAGTCATGCCATGAGTTGCATAAATAAACAAGGCATCTCGCAGGAGCCTTGTTTATTTATTCTTCTACAACCGCCCCGCCTTTATACAACTGTTTCAAATACTTTCGTGATGGGGAAGGAATCATTTCTCCCAAACCTAATTTCCCCCATAGTGTATCAACTTTTTCAATTACCTCTATAGGATTGGTTAATATGTTCGGCCAGTCGCGGGTAAAACCATCAAACTCTTTTGTTTTCCGTGTGCCATCGAAACCGATATGCGAGCAGGTATTGGCAGATGTACGTATAATAAAGGAGTCGCGTCGCGGATCAACATTGTTTGAAAAACGCCATACAGCATCGGCAATGTCTGTAACATCAATCGTGTGTTCTAAATAAATGACAACTTTTACGGAGCTGAAGCTATCTAATTTAATTAACTCCTTATTTAACGATTCGATATGGCCGGCCCTGTTTTTTTCAACAGAGATAAATACAAGCGATATACCCATACTTAGCAGACTATCATTAATATCTTTAATCTCCGGAAAGGTTTTTATCAGTTCTTCTATATCGATTGCAGAACTTGAATGAACGGAATTATTTTTATCTGAAATTAATTCTTCCGGTAGTTTATGTGTAGCATCGATACCCATTTTACCACCAAAGGACATCTTCGAACAGCTATGATCCAACACATCCATGGGGCCATTCGTAAATATAATATCCTGAGCAGGGTCGGTATTGGCAGAGATGTATCGGGCGACCGCTTGGGTATCATGAATATCAACATCCCCATCCACAACAATCATCATTTTGGTAAACATCATCTGTCCGGCTCCCCATAATGCGTTCATTACTTTCAGCGCCTGACCGGGATATTCTTTACGGATTTTTACAATCACTAAGTTATGGAATACACCTTCCATCGGTAAGGCGATATCTACAATCTCCGGAACCATGGTCATTTTGATGGGTGCAAGGAAAATACGTTCAGTTGCTTTACCAATCCAGGCATCTTCTTGCGGAGGTATTCCAACAATGGTTGCGGGGAACACTGCATTTTTTCGATGAGTGATGGCCGTGATATGAAATTTCGGATAGTAATCGGCAAGGGAATAATAACCGGTATGATCTCCAAAAGGTCCTTCTAAAATAAAGTCTTCCGAAGGATCAACATATCCTTCAATGATAATATCTGCATCTGCCGGTACCTGAACATCCTGAGTCAGGCATTGTACCAGCTCCACTCTTTTTTTACGCAAGAAACCTGCTAACATGTATTCATCGATACCGTCGGGGAGGGGAGCGGTAGCTGCATACGTATATACCGGATCTCCTCCCAGGGCAACAGCCACGGGCATTTTCTTGCCTAGCTTTTTATATTCATTAAAATGTCTTGCGGAAACTTTGTGTTTATGCCAATGCATACCTGTAAGGGTCGGGCCAAATACCTGCATACGATACATACCCACGTTCCGAATATTCGTGTTCGGATCTTTTGTATGAATGATTGGTAAAGTAATAAAAGGCCCCCCGTCTTCAGGCCAACAGGTAAGTACCGGAAACTTCGTAATATCCGGATTTTGTTGTACTACTTCCTGACATTCTCCCCGCCCGGAAACTACTTTAGGCATCCAAGAAGATATCTGACTTAATTTCGGCAGCATCTTCAGCTTCTCCATAAAATTATCTTTCGGCCCTGTAAGCATTTTGAACAAATGCTCAATCTCATGGCTGATCTCATCCATGTGCGATACTCCAAGAGCCATACACATACGCTTATAATTTCCCATCGAATTGATAAGTACAGGAAAGTCGGTTCCCGTATTTTCGAATAACAGGGCAGGGCCATATACTTTTGAAATGCGATCGGTAATTTCGGTGATTTCTAATTTCGGATTTACATATTCTTTGATACGAACCAGTTCTCCTTCACGTTCGAGACTTTGTATAAAATGTTGAAGATTTTTATAGGCCATAGCAAGCGTTTTTTGATACTACACGAATTGTGTCTTTTTGTTTGATAATGCTACGAAAATAAGAAAGCCTACCCGATTTGAGCAAGCTTTCAGCAATTCTTTTTTATTCGGATTAAAACTTGGTTCCGACGGTAAAGAGTATTTGATTTATTTTATGTTGATTGTTGATAATTGGTTCCGATCCATTGTTCAGGGTATATGGAGTATAGAGCGATGAATATTCAGTATTGACAAAAGTTAAGTCGAAATAATAATCTTCTACACGGTATCCCAAACCTCCGCTGAATGCTCTGCGCGAGCGGTCTATCAATTCGTGCTGATAAGGGTCTCCGTAATAAGCATATCCGCCGCGTAAACTAATGGCGCCCAGACGTGCCTCAGCTCCTAACCGGTAGTTATACGTTTTTTTGAAACTGTTACGAATATCTAAATTTTGTTCGGAAGCGAAATCCATATCGTTCGCTTCTGTACGCACCTTACTTTTCGAGTAATTCAATTGTTCAATATCTGCAGAAATGAATCCATATTTGCCGATAAAAAATGCAAGCCCGTAATTAATACGTAAAGGCGTATTTAATTTATACGAGAAAACATAATTCAATGGATCAAAACGGAGTGCTGTATCATTTACGGTACTGCGTATATCGGTACTGTACAGTTCTTCAATTGTATAGTAATTGGGTGTTTGTAAGCTTATTCCCAAACGCACAAAATCAACCGGGCGGAATATAAGTCCGGCTTTTAAATTCACACTCGAACCATTTAATTGCAATTCTTCGTTTAGTCGAAAATCAGTTAAATGGTTGATGGTATCCATGATATCGCTTTCTTCAAATAGGGTTTCAATACCATACTTCATTGTTCCTATCCCTAAGCTGGCACCCACATATAACATATTAGAATAGTTCGCCCCAAAGCCTATATTCCATTCGCTTTGAGAGCCTTTTATACGATCGTATTGCTTTTGTGTAACACTTCCCATGCTTGCAGCAGTATATGTCGAGTCGTAATTAATAAGGTAAGCACTATAAGCCATATCTTCAATATTCTCGATGTCTCCGCTTAATGAGAGACCGTAACGGTTGGCTGTTTCAGCAAAGAAATCAGTCATGGAATTGTTATTGTTGACTCCTTTGAAGTAACGTTCTTCAAAAAAATTGTTTGTACGGTTAATGCTTAATCCGAAGCTATAGCTCACCCATCCGTCCTTCACATAATTCCCACTGTAATCCTGATTTAATTGTGTAACAACAAAGCCGATATTTCCGATATTAAAATTATCGCGGTTCGATGTATATAAATTTCCCAAGCCTTTGCTTTCGGTCTGGCCTAAACGTATAGAAGGAGTGATGCTAAAATCGGAACTGCGGAAGAATCCCAATCCCGCGGGGTTCCCGCTTAGGTTCCCGATGTCTCCGCCGACAGCAATCTGTGCACCGGCTAAAGCCTGAAATCTTGCCGTTCCTCCAATATTCGTTTGTGAGAATCGTAATGCGTCGGATGCGTATTGTGCTTGTGCACTTAATGTAAACATTAACAATACGCAGCTTATGAATATTTTGTTTTTCATGATAATTCGTTCAAAGATGAAAACCTATACCTGTTGTTCAAATAATTATCTCGGACGTGATGATTTGCTGGGAGAAGAACCACCTGAATTACCACTACCACTTCCGCCGCCTCTGATAGCGCCTCCTGAATTAGAGTTTCTGCCTGGAGTTTCATAGCTCGGTCTGGAAGCAGGGGCAGGCTGCGGACTCGGATTATTTCGCGGCCTGCTAATCTCTTTGTTTGGAGCAGGAGCAGGAGTTGGTTTCGAAAACGTAGGGGTGTTACCTGGCTGTTGTTTCGATTGTCCCGGATTCGGATTGATACGTACCGGTTCTCTTTTTTCTATAGTTGTATTTGATGGACGTATAGCCGGGTTGCTGATTACCGGAGGAGAACTTGGTTTGCTAACAGGTTCTCTTGGTTCCGTTTTTGAAGAACCCGGTATGGAAGGAGCTACATATCCGTTCGGTTTTTTACTGGCATCGTTTATAGTTGTTCCACTCGAAGGAGTACTGCGAATTGCCGGACTTCCACTATCCGAAATGCGAATGTCCTCTTTGCGTGAAGCCGGTGTGCTTCCGCTATTTGTATTCTCTGGTCTTGCGCCAATAATGGTTGGGTCATTGTTTGTTTTTGTCGGAGGAGTTGCGGTTTTTATCTGATTTTCTATATTCGGTCTCACCTGGCCTGTGTTTTCATTTCTTCTTTCAACCGTACCGGATACGGTGCCCGTGTTTTCCCGCCCCCGAGGACTTGCTCCACCTACATTATCAGTCCCTCTTCCCGAACGGGGCCTGTAGTAGCTATTTTTACCTGAAGAAGAACCTATACCGGTATAATAGCGATCGTAATATCCATCGTAATACCCGTTCCAGTAGCCTTGATTGTATGCATGATGTGGAGAGTAGTACCATGACCCGTATGAAGGATACCAAAAAGGATTCCAGAAGGGATCGTAATAGCCTCCGTAAAATGAATTCCAACCATAACCCATACCCCATGTATATCCAAAGCCAATGCTGAAGCCACTATAGAAAGGATCGTAATAATAACCTACATAGGCCGGAGAATAATAACTAAAGCCGGCATAGGGATTATGGAAACGACGAATACGTGATGCATAATAATAGTCATCGCTGTTGTAAGAGTCTCCGTAATAATTGTTTGTGATGTAGGTTTTTCCATCACCATCCGCATAACTATCAGAATAGTTGGGATTTTGATAGGATGAGGTATTTTGATCCAGGCCTTGTTCGGCATTATACTGATTGTAATCGAAGTTCGATTGAGTGTTTGAGTTTTCAGGTGAATTCAGATACTGTTCGTTATAAGGATTAGAATTAGCAGGACTCATGTCCTCTAACTTAATTTCTTCATTGTACACGATTACTTCTTTGCGTGCATCGGCTAAAGAATAATAGGTGTCGTCCAGAGGCAAAGTTCTGTTTGCCTGATAACTCGTTGAACAAGCACTGAGTGCTGCAGCGATAATTGCGAGTAAATAGGGAAATGTTTTCATGGCGCTGGGCGTTTAAAATTTGTTCTTTGACGAAACCAATGAAGTAACGTTTAATTTTATATTTTTGTTGTAGAGTTTTTTAATCAAAAATTGTCAAGAACCCTTTAAAAAAGCAGTTAAAATTACAAAATAATACCATTAAATACGCATGAGCAAAGGAATTACGAGTAGAAGTACCGATTATTCGGCATGGTACAACGAATTAGTTACAAAAGCAGATTTAGCCGAACATTCGGATGTAAGGGGCTGTATGGTGATTAAACCCTATGGATATTCGATATGGGAAAAAATGCAGCAAGTTTTGGATCAGAGATTTAAGGATACCGGACATTCCAATGCATACTTCCCTTTGTTCATCCCTAAATCTTTTTTTTCGAAAGAAGCTTCACATGTGGATGGATTCGCAAAAGAATGTGCGGTTGTAACACATTACCGCTTAAAAGATGACGGGAACGGTGGAATTATGGTTGATCCTGATGCAAAACTCGAAGAAGAGCTTATTGTCCGCCCTACTTCCGAAACAA
This sequence comes from uncultured Sphingobacteriaceae bacterium, assembly GCA_964454645.1. Lineage (GTDB taxonomy): Bacteria > Bacteroidota > Bacteroidia > Sphingobacteriales > Sphingobacteriaceae > CAYVTM01. Next base: position 275,639 of record CAYVTM010000001.1, read on the forward strand.
TTATCTGGAATACATATCGGGGTTGGATTCAGTCGTACCGGGACCTGCCTATTCTGGTAAACCAATGGGCGAATGTAGTACGTTGGGAAATGCGTACACGCTTATTCCTGCGAACAACGGAATTCTTATGGCAGGAAGGGCATACCGCACATGCTACCGCAGAAGAAGCGATTGCCGAAACCAAACAAATGCTCGATGTGTATGCCGAATTTGCTGAAGAGTGGATGGCATTACCGGTCATAAAAGGAGTGAAGACCGCTAACGAACGCTTTGCAGGCGCTTTAGATACTTATTGCATTGAAGCTTTGATGCAGGACGGAAAAGCTTTACAAGCGGGGACTTCACATTTCCTTGGACAAAATTTTGCAAAAGCTTTCGATGTAAAGTTCACAAATAAAGAAGGGAAGTTAGATTATGTATGGGCAACTTCCTGGGGTGTATCAACCCGTTTGATGGGTGCATTGATCATGGCTCACTCAGATGATGAAGGGCTGGTGCTTCCTCCCAAGTTAGCGCCTATACAGGTAGTGATTGTTCCCATTGTTAACAGTGATGAAGCTAAAGCAAAAATCGATGCAAAGGTGAATGAACTCATGCCTTTGTTGAAAGCGAGAAACATTCAGGTTAAATACGACGACAGAGGTACGCATCGCCCGGGATTTAAATTTGCTGAATGGGAACTGAAAGGTGTGCCGGTACGATTGGCTATGGGGCCACGCGATTTAGAAAATGGAACAGTTGAAGTTGCTCGTCGTGATACGAAAGAGAAATCAATCGTTTCATTGGAAAATATCGATCAGTATATCGAAAATTTACTCGGACAAATACAAAAAAACATTTACGAGAAAGCGCGAAAATTCAGAGATGAAAATATTACCAAAGCAGATACGTACGAAGAGTTTAAAAAAGTATTGGATGAAAAGCCGGGCTTCGTTTCAGCACATTGGGACGGTACTCCGGAGACCGAAGAAAAAATTAAAGAGGAGACTAAAGCTACCATACGGTGTATTGTTTTAGATAATACGCTCGAAAACGGAATATGTATTTACTCCGGTAAGCCTTCCCGACAACGCGTTTTGTTTGCCCGCGCCTACTAAATCTGTTATGAGAAAAAATAAACAGTATATAGAAATTGCCGAAAAATTAAGAACACATTCTTCGATGAAACAATTTATTCATCGAAATACTTTGGCAAACATGGTTGCGATAAAATCACATTTAATTGAGCTGTCGAAAAGTTTGCGTAAAGATGTGACCAGTCTGGACAAAAATGTAGAAGTGATTTTTACGGATAAAGGTGATTTCGAAGCCGAGTTTAAATTTTCCGGAGACTTACTTATTTTTTCGATGCATACCAATGTTTTCACGTTCGATTCGGAGCATCCGATCTATCAATTGGACTGCGTAAAAGAAGACCCTAAATGTGCGTATTGCGGCTTAATACAGATCTATAATTTTTTATCCGATTCGGTAAAGTATAATCGGGTAAATGATTTGGGATATTTAGTAGGAAGGATCTTTATCAATAGTGATAATCACTTTTTTATCGAGGGGCAGGAGCGTTTGGGATTTGATTATAGAGGTTTTAAGAAACAGGTATTTGATCAGAAAGCCATAACAAAAGTGATGGAAAATGCCATTTTGTATTGCCTCGATTTCGAACTGCTTACTCCTCCTTTTGAACAATCGAGTATTTTAACTTTGGAAGAGAAACTGATGAATTATTCAAATTCCGGGATGAATACCGGAAAGCGGTTGGGTTTCGAATTTAACGCTTCCCGAAGGCCGGATACCGAAGAATAAATCTTTTAATAAAATATTATGCATGCTTCGTATGTCCCTTCTGTCATTCAAGAGATATTATCCTGTCGTTCGGATATAAGGGATAACCATGCTGACATACAATACTTACTCATCGATAGCAGAAAAATTATTCAGGCAGCACAATCGGTTTTTATTGCCCTAAAAGCAAAGCGCGACGGACATCTTTTTATTGAGGATATTTATGCAGAGGGGGTAAGAAATTTTATTGTTTCCGATAGCTATGCGGGAAACAAAAAGTTATCGGATGCAAATTTTTATTATGTTTCCGATACCCTCCAAGCTTTGCAAAGCTTAGCTTCAACACATCGCCTGAAATTTACGTTCCCTGTTATCGGAATTACCGGAAGCAATGGAAAAACCATCGTAAAAGATTGGCTTTTTCAACTACTCAGCCCCGAATATTATATTGTACGTAGTCCTAAAAGCTATAATTCGCAGATCGGTGTTCCGGTTTCTGTTTGGTTAATGAATGAACATCATCAACTTGGAATTTTTGAAGCAGGAATATCTACAAGCGGGGAAATGAAAAATTTACAGAAAATCATTCAGCCGACTATCGGGATACTTACAAATATTAAAGCAGCACATGATGATGGCTTTGATAACCGTAAAGAGAAATTAATTGAGAAACTGAAATTGTTCGAATCATCCGAACTTACTATTCTTCCACTTGATTATCTGGAAGATATTCCTGTTCCCGAAAATGCATTTACCTGGTCGATGAAACGGCAAGCCGATTTGCAGGTTACGGAAGTAGAGCGTAAAAACAGGGGATATTTTGTACAGGCTTTGTTTCGTTCGGAATATATCTATTTGGATATACCGTTTACGGATGAAGCTTCACTGGAGAATATAATTATTTGTTGGGCGGTGATGTTGAGTCTGGGTTATGAGCATGAATTGATTGCAGAACGAATGCAATCCTTACATGCTTTACCGATGCGGTTGGAATTACGTCAGGGGATTAATGATTGTTCGGTTATTAATGATAGCTACAGCGCAGATATTTCTTCATTATTTATTGCAGTCGATTTTTTAAATCAGCAGCAACAACATCTTAAAAAAACGGTCATACTTTCCGATATCAATCATCCCGATCAGCTCGAAATATACCCGCTTATTGCTGCTTATCTATTGAAAAATAACGTAACACGCATTATCGGAATCGGAAAAGAAATTTCGGAACATGCGATGTATTTTATGATGGATAAAGTGTTCTATCCCGATACGGAATCTTTTCTAAATGATATTCATTCGATCAGTTTTTCGAATGAAACGATTCTGATTAAAGGAGCACGTTCTTTTGCATTTGAACGAATAGGGAAATTATTGGAACAAAAAGTTCATGAAACCATTCTGGAAATAAACCTGAATGCCCTTATTCACAATGTAAATGTGTATCGCAGTTTCCTGAAACCTACAACGAAAATTATGGCTATGGTGAAAGCATTTTCGTATGGAAGCGGGAGTTTCGAAATAGCTAATCTTTTACAATACAATAAAATCGATTACCTGGCTGTAGCTTTTGCAGATGAAGGGGTAGAGCTTCGTAAAGCCGGTATCGAATTACCGATTATGGTGATGAATCCCGAGCCGCTTAGCTTTACTCAAATCGTACGCTATCACCTTGAGCCTGAGTTGTATAATTTTAGAGTTTACGATGCCTTTGTAGAATATTTGAAAGGAAAGGGTCTAAGTGATTATAAAGTACATCTCAAATTAGATACCGGCATGCATCGCCTGGGCTTTGAAGCTAAGCATATTCAGGCTTTGTGCGAGCGTATTCAAAAAGACAAACCTGTAAAAGTATCTTCGGTATTTTCGCATCTGGCAGCATCCGAAGATCAGGCACAGGATAGCTATACAAGGCAACAGATTAAATTGTTCAGCGAGATGTCGGATCAACTCCGGTCGGTTATCGGCTACGATTTTATAAAACATATTTCAAATACTGCCGCTATTCTCCGCTTCCCTGATGCTCAATTCGATATGGTTCGTTTAGGAATCGGGATGTATGGTATTGATTATACCGGCGATTTTAAATCCCAGCTGGAAGAAACGGTAATGTTGAAAACTACGGTGACGCAGATTAAAGAACTTAAAGCAGGGGAGACTGTTGGCTATGGAAGGAAAGCCGTCCTGCAAAAAGATTCACAGATAGCAACTGTTAAAATCGGATATGCGGATGGATATAGCCGTTCATTCGGAAATGGAATAGGTTATATGCTTATCAACGGTGCCAAATGTAAAGTTGTGGGAAATGTGTGTATGGATATGTGTATGTTGGATGTCAGCGGACTGAACATCCGGGAGGGAATGGAAGTGGCCGTGTTTGGGGCGGGTATAGATATCAATGAGATGGCGGCATCAATCAATACAATCTCTTACGAGATATTATCGAATATTTCTCAACGTGTAAAAAGAATATACTATTATGAATAAGTTCTTCAAATTACTACTCAATTTCTTTTTTAAAGGAGTATTACTGGTAACGCCCTTGGTATTGTCTCTTTATATTATTTATTACGTCATTACGAAAGTAGACAGTATTGTCGATTTAGGATTTCCGGGAGCTGGTTGGTTAATCGTTATTGTTACGTTTACGATGTGTGGTTTTTTGATAACTACTTTTATTACTGCACCTATCTTTAATTATTTCGATAAGTTGCTAGACCGGATTCCCTTGTTTAAGCTGGTATATTCTTCCTTTCGCGATTTTCTCGAGGCCTTTGTCGGTGAAGAAAAAAAATTTAACGAACCGGTATTGGTGGATATGTATCAGAACGGATTAAAACAGATCGGTTTTCTTACACAGAAAGATTTGTCGGCGATTGGTTTAAAAGATGAAGTATCTGTATATTTTCCTTTATCTTATAGTATAGCTGGCAGAGTAGTCTTCGTTCCGAGAAACAGGGTAGAACCTTTACATGTAAAACCTTCTGAAGCCATGAAATTTGTTATCTCCGGAGGTGTTACCGAATTAAGTTTGTCGGAAAAAAAAGCTGTAAATCCAAACGTAGAACCACTCGGTTAGCCCGGTATTGAAGCTATGGATAAAGATTGAATGGGTAAACATTGAATAACATTCTTAATTCCATGAAACAGAAAATTTATCAGATAGATGCATTTGCCGACAAGGTTTTTTCAGGTAATCCTGCAGCGGTTTGTCCGCTGGAACATTGGTTGAGTGATGATATTTTGCGGAAAATAGCGATGGAAAACAATCTTGCAGAAACCGCATTTTATGTGAAGGAAGATAATCAATATCAGATACGCTGGTTTACACCTACAGTAGAAGTTGATCTTTGCGGACATGCAACATTAGCCGCGGCATTTGTTCTTTTCAATCTTGAAAATCATCCGGATAATATAGTTCATTTTTATTCTCCAAGAAGCGGAGCATTCAGTGTAAGGAAGAGTGCAGAACTGCTTATACTGAATTTTCCGGAAGATAAATTTCAGGAAGTAGATTTATCTGAGGAATTAAAAGCTTGTTTGGGTATGCAAGCACAGGAAGCATTTAAGGGCAGTACAGACTATATGTTGGTATTTAAGAATGAAGATGAGATCAGAGGGGCAATTCCTGTGTATGAGTTGATATCAAAATTAAAGGGTCGTGGACTTATTATAACAGCTAAAGGGGATAAAGTTGATTTCGTATCTCGTTTTTTTGCTCCTCAATCGGGAATTGATGAAGATCCTGTAACCGGTTCGGCGCATACGACTTTAACACCCTATTGGGCAAAACGTTTGGGGAAGAATGAGCTTACTGCAATACAACTTTCTAAACGTGGCGGGCATTTGTGGTGTAAGTATGTGAACGACCGGGTTGAAATCAGCGGACAGGGGAAACTGTATTTAGTTGGAGAGATTTATTTGGAATAAAAAAACAGTAGCCGTATTTTACTAACTACTGTTTTTCTGTTATATCCTGTATGTAGGAATTATTCTGCTGAATCAGTTGCTTCAGTTGTTTCTGTAGTAGTTTCAGCTTTTTTTGTTCTTGTTTTTTTAGCGGGTGCTTCGGCTACGGTTTCAACCGGTGTTGTTTCAAAAGGTACAACCGATACAAATGATTTTTCGCCTGCTTTCTTTTTGAAAACCACCGTTCCATCAACCAATGCAAACAAAGTATGATCTTTTCCCATACCTACGTTTTTATCCGGATGATGTTTCGTTCCTCTTTGACGAACAATAATATTCCCTGCAACAGCTACCTGACCGCCGTAAATTTTTACGCCAAGTCTTTTACTATGGGATTCGCGACCGTTCTTGGAGCTACCGGCCCCTTTCTTATGTGCCATCTTATTAAGATTTTATAAAATTCTAATTGATTAATTAATTATGCTGTAATGCTTTCGATTTGGATCTTTGTAAAAGATTGGCGGTGACCATTTCTTTTTTTGTATCCTTTTCTTCTTTTCTTTTTGAAAACGATTACTTTATCGCCCTTTAAATGAGACAATATTTTAGCAGTTACTTTGGAACCCTGAACTGTAGGAACACCTACCGAAACTTTTCCTCCGTTATCTACCAATAATACTTTGTCAAATTCAATACTAGCGCCCTCATCTCCTTGTAATCTGTGTACAAAGATTTGCTGGTCTTTTGCAACTTTAAATTGTTGCCCTGCTATATCTACTATTGCGTACATGGTTTTTTTTAATTAATTTTTTTATTTAAATGATTTTTTAGAAGGGCAAAAGTAGGAATAGAATCTAATAATTCCAAAGCTTTTTCGGTTTTTTACTCAATTATCCCGTGTTTGTTAATAATTAAACCCGGTTTACAAGCGGGTCCAGGTTTCTCCATTCGACATGGTAAAGCCCATTAAGCCCATTTTAAAGCTGTAATAGATCATTTTTACTTGTGAGTCTTTGTTGATACGATCTTTCGTTTCAGCTATAAAAATATCCTGCCATTCCTGATTTTCAAGCATGTATAAACGATGAAAAGTGTATGAGAGTGATTGGGTAGGTTTTTCATTGTTCTGTAAATAAAAAATATTCCCATCGATATTAAATTTTACACAACGAATACCCATGGTTTCGATATTTATCAGGGCATTCATATCCACTTCGTTGAAGATTTCTTTGGTAATGAAATAAGATAATTTAAAGCCGGTTCCTAAGCCCTTATAATTGACACCCTCTGTTTCAGATGTGTAAAATTTCTTACAGGTTTGTACATCCCCATTGGTGCAGCGTCGGCTTACCTGCTCATTGATAATGATGGATTCGTGTTTATCGAAGAAGCGTTCAGTACTAAAGCGTAAAGTATCGCCATTGGAGTTTTTAAACAGGATCAGACTATCGATAGAACCGTAGGGGATCCAGTTGCGGGTACTGTCTTTTGCTATCGGAAAATGCGCCAAACGCATATCGTAGCAGTTATTTTCAATTATACAGGAGTTCTCCTCTTTGCAGGAAGAACTAAGGGTAAACAGTCCTAATAGGGCGAAAAAAAAGATGTTGTTGTTTAGTTTAGTTGCAGGCATGTAATAAAAAATATATTTAAGGGTTCTCGTTAAATTCACCTTCCCACTTAGCTATGACAATTGTTGCGAGGCAGTTCCCTATCACATTAACAGATGTTCTTGCCATATCCATCAACTCATCGATTCCGAGAATGATAAATATGGGCCAGGTTGGTAATCCAAAAGAGGATGCGGTTCCTATCAGAATCACCAAAGAAGCCCTTGGTACTCCGGCTACTCCCTTACTTGTAAGCATGAGGGTAAACACCATCAGCAGTTGTTGCCCCCAGGTAAGATGTATGCCCGCTGCCTGTGCTACAAATATCGACGCCAAAGATAAGTATAAGGTTGTACCATCTAAATTAAAACTATAGCCTGTTGGCATTACAAATGCAACAATTTTGCGAGGGACCCCCAAACGTTCCATTGCCAACATTGCTTTCGGTAAGGCTGCTTCCGAACTTGTCGTTGCAAAGGCAATCGATACGGGTTCGGCAATGGCTTGTATAAATTTCCGTATAGGTACCCTGACGATAAGGGCTATGGGAAATAATACACCCAATAAAAATGCAATTAAGGCTACATACAGGGTTGCGAGTAACTGAAACAGGTTCACCAAAATCCCCAGCCCCATATGCCCAACCGTATAAGCAATTGCCGCGCCAACTCCTACAGGGGCGAAATACATAATTAAATTGGTGAATTTAAACATGGTTTCGGCTAATCCTTCGGTGAATTGCAGCACCGGTGTACGCAAACTTTCGTTAATCATTGCCAGGGCAATACCAAAAAGGATACTAAAAACAACAATTTGTAAAACCTGTCCTTCGTAAATGGATTTGGCAATATTTTCGGGGAAAATATGCAGTATGATATCGTTTAAGGATTGAGGGGCTACTGTTGGCAGTTCTTCCACAGCGCCCGGAGGCATTACAATTCCGACTCCTGCATGTGTGATATTTATAGCAATCAGGCCGATAAATAAAGCGATAGTCGTTACTAATTCAAAATAAAGAAGCGATTTCCAACCCATTCTACCTACCTGCTTTAAGTCCGAATGTCCGGCAATACCGACAACCAGGGTCGCGAATAATAAAGGGGCAATAATGGTCTTGATCATTTTCAGAAAGACCTGGCTCAGTACCTGTAGGGATATGCCCATCTCTGGGAAGTCGTTTCCGATCTCTGCACCGATCAGCATACTGATCAGAATCCAGGTAGTAAGCGATTTCCGTTTCAATGCGAAGAATATCATTCCCGTCAAAGCCATCCAACGAACAACCATTAATATTTCGGGAGCGATGGAAATAAATTGGTAATGATCAAAAACCTGTAAAATTGCAGCAATTGTTATTCCTATGAAACTGTAAATGCCCGGGCTAAATTTCTTCATCTGTTTTTATTGAGGCGCCAAAATAAGTTTTTTAAGCAGTACGGCAAAGCCGGTTAGGCTATATACATCTTAAAAAACTGATAATAAAAACTTTAGTTGTTTATTGTACACCTGCGGTGTCTATTATTTCTTCGAGATATTCACGATCCGAATTCCAGATTTCAGATTCTATTTTGTAATCGCCATTAGCTTGCTTTGCCCATACTACCAAATATTTATTCAACTCATTGTAAGTAGTATCGCCGGGTGGGGCTATTATCGTTATGATAATTTTACCTAATTCGTAAAAACGTTCGCTATTTCCGGTAATTTGTGTGGGTGTTGCCTGCAAATCAATCAGCCCGTAATCAAGCCCGGCTTGCCACCAATTGCGTATCGCCTCTTTTCCCTTAATAAAATCTTCGGAAGGAGGACAAAGAGTTGCGTTTGCTGCATATATCTGAATAATTGAGTCGGCATTCTTTTTTAATACCGCATCGCGTATTTGTGCATTTCCTGCTTCTACAATTTTTTGATAATGGGCGACATCGAAATCTTCTTTCTTTTCAGAACATGCAAAGAAGAACAATGTATTCAGGCTGATTACGCCTATCGTAAAGGCTTTTTTAGTAAGGTTCATGAGATTAGGTTTTTGGGTTTTAAATTCAGATTTCAGTAGAGATTTACAAAATAATCTGGTGGCAAACTTAACAAAAGTTTATCTTTGCCCCATGTATTATAACAATATTTTAGAAACCATCGGAAATACTCCTTTGGTAAAATTAAATAAAATTACGAAGGAGATACCCGCAATCGTATTAGCAAAAGTAGAAACTACCAATCCCGGAAACTCTATTAAGGATCGTATGGCCCTGAAAATGATTGAAGATGCCGAGAGAGACGGGCTTTTGAAACCGGGAGGTACGATTATCGAAGGGACATCAGGGAATACCGGAATGGGATTGGCGATAGCAGCAGTTGTAAAAGGGTATAAGTGTATCTTCACAACAACCGATAAACAATCGAAAGAGAAAGTAGATGCTTTAAGAGCCTTTGGCGCGGAAGTAATTGTTTGTCCGACCAATGTGGATCCCGAAGATCCACGTTCTTACTATTCGGTTTCCTCCCGATTGGAAAAAGAAATCCCGAACTCATGGAAACCCAATCAATATGACAATCTTTCGAATTCAGAGGCGCATTATGAGCAAACCGGACCGGAGATTTGGGAACAAACCGAAGGTAAGGTTACACACCTTGTTGTTGGAGTGGGTACCGGAGGAACTATCTCGGGAACAGCCAGATTTCTGAAAGAAAAAAATCCGAATATCAAAATTATCGGAATTGATACCTATGGTTCGGTATTTAAAAAATACAAAGACACCGGGGAGTTTGATAAGAATGAAATTTACCCGTACATCACCGAAGGTATAGGGGAAGATTTTCTGCCTAAGAATGTCGATTTTTCTTTAATCGATCATTTTGAAAAGGTGACGGATAAAGATGCTGCTTTGATGACGCGCGAAATTACGCGCCAGGAAGGAATCTTCGTTGGAAATTCAGCAGGTTCGGCGATAGCAGGAATTTTGCAGACAAAGCATTTGTATAAAGCGGGGGATATGGTAGTGGTTATTTTCCATGATCATGGATCACGTTATATGGGAAAAATGTTTAACGATGATTGGTTGAAAGAGCGTGGATTTTTAGAAGTGCAAAAAGCAAAATATGCCATAGATTTAATTCAAAATCACAGGGAATTAGAATTAGTTACAGTCGATGAAAACGATACCGTTGAGCATGCGTGTATGCAGATGAACAAATACGGAATTTCTCAAATTCCGGTTGTAAACGGTAACGGTGATTTTGTGGGAGCTATAACCGATACACATTTATTCAACACCCTGTTGAAGAATGAAAACATGAAATCTCATGCTGTAAAGGATGTGATGCAGGCAGCCTTCCCGATTATTAATCCGGCGAGCAGCATCGAAGAAGTGTCGAAATACATTAACAAAGAAAGCACGGCGGTATTGGTACAAGATATGGGAGGCAATATGCATATCATTACCAAATACGATATCATTCAGGCTATTGCCCGATAAGTAATTGAGGTATAATAAAAGAAAGCGAAAAACGGATAATCGAATAGATTATCTGGATAAGAAATGAAAGACAGCCAGATTCATAAATCTGGCTGTCTTTCATTTAATTAAATTTCGAAATCGATATCGGGGCTTGATATCCCGCTCGACCCGCCATTATTATAATCTTCGTATCGGCGTTCAACAACTTCCTGATTGGCTTTGATGTATTCAACAGTTTCTGATAAGCCCTCGAAGAATTTTTCGAAGTCTTCTTTGTAAAGGAAAATTTTATGTTTTACAAACACACCATCTTCCATTCTTTTTTTACTTTCAGTAATCGTAAGGTAATAATCATTACTACGAGTTGCCTTCACATCAAAAAAGTACGTTCTTTTTCCGGCTCTCACTTTCTTAGAAAAAACCTCTTCTCGGTCTTTGTTTTCAAATTCTCCCATTGTTCTATGCTAAAGTATTAAAATTATAGAGGTAAATATAAAGTATTAATTTTCAAACTTCCAAACCTTATTTGAATACTTTAGTCAGAATTTTTTACACTATATGTGGATTTCCTTTAAGAAATAATTAAAAGTATGAGGGGATAAGGGCAGTTTTTTCACAAAAAATGAAGAATTTATTCTTCTTCGACGATTTTCTCTTCTTCCATTAATTGTTTTTCGTAAAGTTCGAAATATGCTCCTTTTTGAGCAATTAAGGATACGTGATTTCCCTGTTCGATAATTTCCGCATGATCCATATACAGAATATGATCGGCATGTTTTACTGTGGATACTCTGTGTGAAATGAGGATCGTGGTTCTCTCCGGCATCATCTGCTTAATATTCGATAAAATAGCCTCTTCGGTACGTGTATCTACCGCCGAAAGAGCATCATCAAAGAGTAATATTTTCGGATTTTTCACGAATGCCCTTGCAATCGATATTCTTTGTTTTTGTCCGCCTGATAAAGTGATCCCTCGTTCGCCCAACATCGTTTGAAACCCATTTGGGAACTGCATGATGTTTGAATAAACGGATGCTTTACGTGCGGCATCTTCTACCTCTTCGAAACGGTAGTTGTCTATACCGAAAGCTATATTGTTTTCGATGCTGTCAGAAAATAAAAATACTTCCTGGGGTACAAATCCTATTTGATTACGCAGGGCATCTAGATTCAGCCGATCAATAGCTTTTCCATCGATTAACAACTCGCCCGAATCAATATCATACATACGCGTTAGCAAATTCGCGATGGTAGATTTACCTGATCCGGTACGCCCGATAATCGCTAAGGATTTTCCGGCATCTATTTTAAAACTGATATTCTTTAAAGCCTTAATACCGGTATCGGGATAAGTAAAGCTGACATTCTTAAATTCTATACCTCCCTGTATATTCAGAGCTTCGGTACCGGGATTTTTTATCTCGGGTTCTGTATCTAAAAATTCGTTGATTCTTTTTTGTGAAGCGGCTGCACGTTGTACCAAAGAAGTAACCCAACCCACCGATGCCACCGGCCAGGTAAGCAAATTCACGTACACAATAAATTCGGCAACATTTCCGGCAGTGATGGTTCCTTTTATTACCTCTTGTCCGCCAATGAATATAGTCAGTATGGTACTTAAACCTATCAGGGCTAAAACCAATGGAAAGAATACTGCCTGAACCTTTACCAGTCCCATCGAACGGGAGCGATACTCGTCGGATGCTTCGGAAAAACGATCATAGCTTTCTTTTTCACGAACATAGGCTTTCAATACCCGGATACCCGAAAAACTTTCCTGTACAAAAGTCGAGAGGTTGGATAATTGTTGCTGTATTTTTTCACTTTTTAGATTGATGATATTTTGCACATAATAAATCGAAAGAAATAACAGAGGCATGGGTAATACCGAATAAAAAGTCAGTTTAGGATTTACACTGATCATGGTACTGATGACTAAGATGAACAGTACAATTAAGTTTAGTGTATACATAATTGCCGGACCGATATACATACGCACCCGGCTCACATCTTCACTCACCCGGTTCATCAGGTCGCCGGTATTATTTCTTCGGTAAAAGGAAAGTGATAAATGCTGGTAATGTTTATAAATAGTATTTTTTAAATCGTATTCGATCAGTCGTGACACCACAATGATGGTTTGCCGCATGAAGAACATAAAAATTCCTTTAATAACAGCTACTGCAAAAATGATGAATGCAAATAAGAAAACAGCAGTACTAAAAAGTTGATAGCTGACCGACTGAACCTCGAAGCCATCGAACAATCTGTAGAGTTCTATATTCTCGGCAACTAAATCGAATGATAAGCGAACTACCTGTGCCGGGAATACCCCGAACCAGTTTGATAAAGCAACGAAAAGCACTCCCAATAACATTCGATACCGATAGCGGTACAGATAAGGGTTTAAGGAAAATAAGTGCTTCATTAATAACGAAATTAAGTATTCGGAATGAAAATAAGGAACAGTAAAAATTATAATTTGTTTATTTATGAAAAAAATAGCCCAAAATTTTAGGAGTAAAATGCTTGGGCTACTTCAGGAAATAAGAGAGTTTATACATTAAAACGGAAATGCATGATATCCCCGTCTTCTACAATATAACTTTTTCCTTCAACGCTTAGTTTCCCGGCTTCTTTACAAGCGTTTTCTGAACCGAGCCGTATGAAATCATCATACTTTATAACTTCGGCACGAATAAAACCCTTTTCGAAATCGGTATGAATAACACCTGCTGCTTCGGGAGCGGTCATTCCCAAAGTAATTGTCCATGCACGTACTTCCTGTACCCCGGCAGTAAAGTAAGTTCCTAAATTCAAAAGACGATAAGCGGCAATAATTAACTTATTTACACCCGGTTCTGTTAAACCTAAATCGTCTAAGAACATTTTGCGTTCTTCATAGCTTTCAAGCTGAGCAATTTCAGCTTCAATAGCAGCAGAGATAATAAGCACTTCGGCATTTTCATCTTTCACGGCTTCTTTTACCAGCTTTACATATTTGTTTCCGGTATTGATTGATTTCTCATCGACGTTACACACATACAATACCGGCTTTAGGGTAAGTAATTGTAAATCGCTAATATGTTCCAAATCTTTTTCATCCAGTTGGGCTGCTCTCGCCGATTTTCCTTCCAACAGGATGCTCCGCACCAAACTCAATACTTCAAAGGCTTTGCGGGCATCTTTATCACCGGTCTTTGCCGACTTTTCAACTTTTTGAATCTTTTTCTCTACGGACTCCAAATCTTTCAACTGTAATTCGGTATCTATAATTTCTTTATCGCGTAGCGGATCAACCGATCCATCCACATGTACTACATTCGGGTCATCGAAACAACGCAACACATGTATGATTGCATTCGTACTGCGGATATTTCCAAGAAACTGGTTTCCTAAACCCTCACCTTTGCTGGCACCTTTTACAAGTCCTGCGATATCTACAATCTCGATTGTATTCGGAACGATGCGTTGCGGTTTAACAAGTTCCGCTAATTTTGTTAAACGTTCATCCGGAACGGTGATAACTCCCACATTCGGTTCGATGGTGCAAAAAGGAAAGTTAGCTGCCTGAGCTTTTGCATTCGATAAACAATTAAATAAAGTCGACTTCCCTACATTCGGTAGTCCGACAATTCCACACTGTAATGCCATTGATATTATTCTGTTTTAATGATTGAATTTTCTGCTTTGAGTATTTTGATATAAACCCGATAGAAGCCTTTGTAAGTAACTTTAAGGGCAGTATATATAGGGATGGATAAGAACATCCCGAAAGGGCCGGCAATGGTACCACCTACAAATACCATCAGGAAAATTTCCAGCGGATGCGCTTTTACACTTTTCGAAAATATTAAGGGTTGAAAGATAAAACTGTCAAGAGTTTGTGTAGCAATAACGATGATACAGATCGTAATTACAAAACCTAATAATTCGGTAGAATTAATAATGTCGATGTTGGAGGCGACCCCTAACAATACCGCAACAAATACGGCAATGACTTGTCCGATGTATGGGATTACGTTGATCACACCCACCAATACCCCCACCAATATTGCGTTTTGTATACCTAATATAATCAGGGCAATACTGACAATCACAGAGATTATGGTTGCCTGAACCAGTAAGCCTACGAAATATCGGGAAAGTAAATTTTCTATTTGATTAAAAACACTGATGTAATCCACATAATATTTTCCGGGGATAATATTTGCCAGGGATTTCTTTAATAGATTTTCATCTTTCAGAGAAAAGAAAGTGATAAAGAGTATAGAGAAAATGGCTATGGTACCGGTACTTAATCCTGTAAATATATCAGAGATAAGCGTTGTTGCATTGTCTTCCGAAATAATTATATTTAGCTTTTGTGTTAAAAAGGGTTTTAGAAATCCCGGGTTTTGATTACTTAATTTATTCTCAATCAGCAGTGATTCGAAATAATAAATTTGTTTGTCGAAAATAGCGGTAAGTTCTGCCGGATTAATATTTTTCAGTAATTGTATTTCGTGATTAATCAGCGGAAACAGGGTTGTAAAAAACAAACCGATTACTGCAAACAAAACAATGAATGCAACAATGGTAGCGAAAATGCGTGGGATGCGTATTTTCTTTATTCTCCGCTTGGATATTGCATTAACAATAGGGGTTAAGATAAATGTTAAACACATGGCCAAAAACAAATAGAGTAATATCACCCTGAAATACCAGACTAAGAAGCCTGATAAGAGAACAAGTATTACTCCCCAAACCGGTTGTTTTTTGAACATATATTTTTTTATTTAGAAAAACGTTCGATATAACCCATTATACGATAGGCGAGTTTCGCTAAAGTATATTCCGATAAAATGCTACCTTCCATAGGAGCGCACTCAACAATATCGAAGCCCACTACTTTTTTGTTTTTGCAGGTTTCGCGTAACAGGTCTAAGGCCTCGTTCCAGAATAAACCATTTGGTTCGGCAGTACCTACAGCGGGCATAATGCTCGGGTCGAAGCCATCGGCATCAATGGTGATGTAAACATGTTCGCTGAGGTTTCCTACTAATTCCTGAATCCAGTTGGCATTATGGCGGATTTGATAGGCATAATAGGTATGAATTTTAGGGTTACGTTTAATTTCTTCTGATTCTTCAATACACTGGGCGCGTATCCCCGCCTGGCAAATAGTTAATCCCAAATCTTTTACACGAGCCATTACCGATGCATGTGAGTAGGGGTTCCCCTGATAACTTTCGCGTAAATCCGAATGGGCATCAATTTGTAATACACTTAAATTGGGATATTTTTTTGCATGTGCTTTTACAAAGCCGTAGGTTACAGTATGTTCGGCACCTAAAGATACTACGAACTTTCCGTCTTCGATTAATTTAGAGGTTTCCTGTTCAATCAGATCGATGGCTTCGGTATCTATGCGGCTTCCGAAATTTATAGCTTCTAAAGTAGCAATACCCGCTTTGCGAACAGTTTCCTGATCGAGTTCTTCATCATAAAATTCTACGTAATGAGAAGCGCTGATGATTGCTGCGGGGCCTTTATACGAACCTTCCAAATACGAGGAGGTATATTCGTAAGGTGCTGATTGAACAACGAATTTGGACTGCTTGTAATTAAACAGGGATTCTTCTTCTAAGCCTAAAAAGTTGTGTTCTGTACCTAAAACATTCATGATAAAAGCTTTTTTCTGCAAAGATAACAGAATTCCGCATTGTATAAGTTTTCCCTTATAACAAAAAAACCGAATCAGCTGATTCGGTTTTTTTGTTATTTATTTTTTCTTAGAAGAGCCTTTGGAAGTACCTTTTAATTGTGCTTCGCGTTGGCGTTGCATATCTTCTAACTTTTGCTGAAACTTCGATTTCTTATTCGACTCTGGTTTCTTCTTATTTTCCTGAAGTTTTTTATGAAGCTTTTCTTCGTTCACAAATCCGCGGATTAGATATTGTTGTCCGAAAGTAATCATGTTCGCACAGAAATAGTAATAGTTTAATCCCGAAGAAATATTGTTTAATACCCCCATAAAAATAATCGGCATTAAATAACCCATCCATTTCATTTGCCCGGTAGCTCCCGAAATCTGGTTATTTAAACGTGTGTAGATGATTGTAGAAATGGTCATCAACAGACACATTAAACTTACGTGATCACCGTAAATAAAATCGATAACCGGAACTTTTCCGAATGTCCAGATAGAATCGTAGGTCGATAAGTCCGTTACCCATAAGAAACTTTGCTGGCGTAATTCGATAGAGGATGGAAAAAAGAAGAAGAAGGCGAATAAAATAGGCATTTGTAATAATAAAGGAATACAGCCGCCCAGTGGATTTACGCCTGCCTTCTTATATAATTTTAAATATTCTTGTTGAAGTTTCGCCTGATCTTCATCCCCTAGTTTTGCTTTGATTTCGTCCATTTCCGGTTTTAACAAACGCATTTTAGCAGCCGAGATATACGAACGGTAGGTGAGCGGAGAAAGGGTGATTTTTAATAAGATGGTAAGAATTAAGATAATGATACCATAACTCATGTTAAACTGTTCGAGGTAATTGAATACCGGAATAACCACATAGCGGTTAATGTACTTTAAGAACCCCCAGCCCAGGTTTATTTGTTTTTCTAATCCTAAACCATAGGATTTTAAGTGATTGTATTGATTGGGTCCGAAATAAAACTGCATGCCGAAAGTTTCTGCATCCATACGTGTATAAGGTACGGTTAATGCAACTTGCATACTTTTGATAACGGATGAATCTAAACTGGTTTGTGTTTCGGCTTCTCCGTTTTCGAAAGCTTTATCAGCTATTAAAGCAGAACTGAAGAAGTGCTGTTTGAAGGATATCCATTTTAGGGAAGAAACAAATTTTTCATTTGCATCTTTTGCCGGATCGAGATCCTCAACATCATCGTCGTTCGTAAACTTGTAGTAAACCGTAGTGTTTTGGCGCTCCATCTTCAGGTCCTTCTCATTTTTAGGAGCATCAATTTTCCAGCTTAAATCGAAATAGCTGGTATTGGGAGCAATCACCGATTGCATACCTACACTTTTAATGTCGAAATCCAATAAATAGGAATTACCCTTAAGGCCATACACAAAATCTATATACTGTTGATCGGATGCTGCTAAGCGGAAAGTTATGGAATTCGAATCGCTCGCTTGTACCTGAAAGGATTTGCCAATGGTTTGAAAATAATAGTCGGCGGTATTAATTAATTCGTTGCCTGCAAAAAAGCGCAGGTTCAGACGGTTCGAATTGCCATCAAACAAAAGTAAGGGCTTTTGATTCCAGGTTTTATACTCTTTTAACTCTACGGAATATACATAGGCCCCTTTAGTAGAAAAGATTGCTTTTATCTTTTCGTTTTCAAGTATGATAAATTCCTGGTTCCCGGAAGCTTGTTTAGCAAAGACCCCATTGTTATCGATACGAATAGCGGGAGCTTGCTGTATTTGTCTTTGAGTAGTATCGGGTATATTGGCAAGGCTTGCAGCGGTTCTGGCAGCTTTTATCGAGTCTTCCTGACGCTGGAGCTGTTGAATCTCCTGTTCGGAAGGCTGCATATAGAAGCTAAATCCAATTAAAATAACTGCAATTAATAATAATCCCGTCAGCGTATTTCTGTCCATTTGAAAAAGTTAAAATTTCGTGCAAACCTACATTAATTCACTTGAATGCACAAGAAAATGATGTTTTATGAACTTAATCTTTCTTACTTTTTGCTTTGTTTGTTTTCGTATTTATGTGCTACTGCAGCTTCTACAAACTTGACAAACAAAGGATGGGGGGTATCAACCGTGCTTTTTAATTCCGGATGAAACTGGCCTCCGATAAAGAAAGGATGGTTTCTGAGCTCAATAATCTCAACTAAATCGGTATCCGGATTAATACCCGAAGTAATCATCCCGGCTTCATTAAATTGGCTTAAGTATTTATTATTGAATTCATAACGGTGGCGGTGACGCTCTTTAATACGTGGTTTTCCATAGATCGAATAAGCTTTTGTCCCTTTTTGAATCTCGCAGGAATAGGCTCCTAAACGCATGGTTCCTCCTTTGTTGGTAATCTTTTTCTGCTCTTCCATCATGTCGATTACCGGATATTTCGTTTTGGGGTCCATTTCTACTGAATGAGCAGACTTCATTTTTAATACATTACGTGCAAATTCCACAACAGCACATTGCATACCCAAACAAATGCCAAAGAAAGGAATCTTGTTTTCTCTCACATATTTAATGGCATCCAGTTTTCCTTCGATACCTCTGCTTCCAAAGCCCGGAGCTACCAATACTCCGTCCAATCCCTTTAGTTTTTCGGCAACATTCTCACTGTTCAGAGATTCGGAATGTATATATTTTACATGAACTTTACATTCGTTTTTGGCTCCGGCATGTACAAAAGATTCGTTGATTGATTTATAGGCATCGGGTAGTTCTACATATTTTCCTACTAATCCGATATTGACTTCCTGGGTAGGGTTTTTCAAGTGTCCTAAAAATTCCTTCCAGCTTTCCAAATCCGGTTCGTTCTTTAAAGGAAGTTTTAATTTAGTAAGAACCGTCTTATCTAAATTTTCTTTCAGCATTAACAATGGTACATCATAGATACTGGGTGCATCAATCGATTCGATGACCGAATTAATATTTACATTACAGAACAGTGCAATCTTTTTACGAATCTCGTTATTAATAGAATGTTCGGTACGGCAAACGAGAATGTCGGGTTGGATACCATATTCCAATAATGTTTTTACAGAATGTTGCGTAGGTTTTGTCTTTAGCTCCCCCGCAGCTGCAAGGAAAGGCAGCAAAGTTAAATGTATAACAATGGCATTGCTCGTACCAACTTCCCATTTGAACTGGCGTACAGCTTCTACATAAGGCAGCGATTCGATGTCACCTACCGTGCCCCCCAGTTCGGTAATTACAATATCATAGTCGCCACTTTCTCCGAGAATACGCATGTTGCGTTTAATTTCGTCGGTAATATGAGGGATTACCTGAACGGTCTTCCCTAAATAAACACCCTGACGTTCGTTACTGATTACATTTTGATAAATTCTTCCGGTAGTAATATTGTTTGCCTGAGAAGTAGGTACATTCAGAAAACGCTCGTAATGACCTAAGTCCAGATCTGTTTCGGCACCATCATCGGTTACATAGCATTCGCCATGTTCGTAGGGGTTTAGGGTACCCGGATCAATATTGATATAAGGGTCGAACTTTTGAATCGTTACACGATATCCGCGTGATTGCAATAATTTAGCTAAAGAAGCTGAAATGATACCCTTACCTAATGAGGAAGTAACACCACCCGTAACAAAAACATACTTGGTCATTGGAATAAAAATAAATGGTTTAAATGGAAACAGTACCAGAAACTGATACATTGTTACGGGATTCAAAAGTACAAAAAAAAATGATTCGGTATTAATATTATTGAAATAAAATTATACACGATTGTTATTGTATTTCTTTGAATGCTCAGAGAGCTTACTTAGCCCTTATCCATCACATACATACATAAAAAAAGAAATGATTGTATCCTTTAGGGTTATAAAATCTTATAACATTTTAAAAAAATAATATACATTTGCTTCGTTTTAATGGCGAAATGTCAGGTTTATTAAACATAATTTATTCATCATAACATAAAAAATATAGGGATGGCAGATATTACAGGAGAATACGTAGTATTTAACGAAATGGCACAAAACGATCATCAAAAAGTTGTTTTTTGCTATGATAAAGCGACAGGTTTAAAGGCAATTATTGCAATACACGATACAACATTAGGGCCGGCATTGGGTGGTGCACGCATGTGGCATTACAAATCGGAAGCAGAAGCATTAAACGATGTTTTACGCTTATCTCGCGGGATGACTTATAAAGCGGCTATCACCGGATTGAATTTAGGGGGTGGAAAAGCCGTTATTATCGGGGATTCTAAAAACGATAAATCGGAAGCGATGATGCGTCGTTTCGGTAAATTTATTGAGAATTTGAACGGAGAATATATTACTGCAGAAGATGTGGGAACAAGTCCTC
Source organism: uncultured Sphingobacteriaceae bacterium (assembly GCA_964454645.1). Classification (GTDB taxonomy): domain Bacteria; phylum Bacteroidota; class Bacteroidia; order Sphingobacteriales; family Sphingobacteriaceae; genus CAYVTM01. Next base: position 296,431 of record CAYVTM010000001.1, read on the forward strand.
GCGATATGGAACATATCAAAATGGAAACGGAATATGTTGCAGGAATTCCCGAATCTTTAGGAGGTTTAGGCGACCCTTCTCCGGTTACAGCTTTTGGGGTATTTATGGGGATGAAGGCTTGCGCTAAACACATGTATGGTAACGATAGTCTTGCAGGTAAAGTAGTAGCGGTACAAGGGGTAGGGCATGTGGGCGAAAACCTTGTAAAACATTTGAGAGAAGAAAATGCGAAAGTATATATCTCCGATCTGAACGAAGAGCGTTTAGCCTATATTGCTAAGAAATATGGGGCCGAAGTAATATCCAACAATGCAATTTATGATTTAGATATCGATATTTATGCACCTTGTGCTTTAGGAGCTACTATCAACAGCGATACTTTGTCGAAATTAAAATGCTCGATTATTTCGGGCGCGGCGAATAATCAATTGGCGGATGAAAAAGTACATGGCCAAATGGTAATGGACCGCGGAATTTTATACGCCCCCGACTTTTTAATTAATGCGGGAGGACTGATTAACGTGTATTCGGAATTGAACGGTTATAGCTCAAAACGTGCTTTAGAGAAAACAGAGCATATTTATGAGGTAACGCTCGAGATTTTGAAAAAATCCAAAGAAGAAAATATTCCGACTTATGTTGCTGCCAATCGTTTGGCAGAAAAACGTATCGAGGATATACGCCGTATTAAGGCTTGTTATTAATATAAAAATCCGGGATATTCCCGGATTTTTTATATTTTTGTACCATACATTTTACCTCGTTCTTTATATTTATTATGCTTAATCGACGTCATTTACGAATTAAGGCCTTTCAAACACTCTATGCTTATCAACAAGCTGAAACGAAAGAATTGAAAGACTCCGAGAAAAAACTCTTGGCATCCGTACAAAAAGTACATGAATTTTACATTTACCTTTTGCTTCTGATCAGCGAACTGGCAAGTTTTGAGCAAACAGATATCAAAGAAAAAGGTAGCAAGTTCCTGCCTACAGAAGCGGATAAGAAGGCTACTACCGTTTTACTTCACAATCAATTTATTCAATTAGTAAATTCTTCCGGCTCGTTTAACGATCTGGTGAAGAAATACAAGTTGGGCTGGAATAACGAATTGGTATTATTGCGAGAGTTGTATAATAAAATCAAGTCGGGTGAAGAGTATATCGAATATTCTGCTAAAAAAACGCATAGCATTGCTGAAGATCGTGAATTTATACTTTCCCTGTACAAGAAAACTATTTTCAGCTTTCCTTTGTTAGAGCAGCATCTGGAAGAGAAAAATATCAATTGGCCCGTCGATGAAGAAGTTGTAAACGGGATGATTATTAAAACGATTAAAGCCTTTAAAGAAGGGCAGGAAGATAAACTCGATCTACTTCCGATTACAGCGAATTGGAGCGATGATCGGGAGTTTTTGCTTTCACTCTTTCAGAAAACAGTTCTGAACGATACCAAATTTTCAGAATTGATAGCTGCAAAAACAAAAAACTGGGATGTGGAACGTATCGCTATGGTCGATACGATTTTGATGAAGATGGCCGTTACCGAATTGTTGAGTTTTAGTTCTATTCCGGTGAAAGTAACGATGAACGAATATATCGATATATCAAAAGAGTTTAGTACACCCAAGAGTAAAGTGTTTATTAATGGTATTCTTGATAAGATTTTAATTGATTTGAAAAATGAGCATGCGATTCAGAAAACAGGCAGAGGCCTCATGGAATAAAGGAATTTATTGTAAATTTGAAAGAATTATATAATTATTTAATATGATGAAGTTAATTGCCGGCTTATTTCTCTCTTCTCTACTTTTGATATCTTGTTCCGATAAGAAATCAAATACTACTTCGGACGGATATCCGATAGAAACTCCTATGACAGAAGATGGGAAAATCGATGAAAGTAAATTGCCTAAGTTCGAATTTGTAAGTGAGGTGTTCGATTTTGGAAAAATTATTGATGGAGAAAAAGTTTCCTATACTTTTCAGTTTAAAAATGTAGGGAAAATACCTCTGATTATATCGTCTGCTAATGCAAGTTGCGGTTGTACCGTTCCGTCTTATTCCAATGCTCCTATAGCTCCCGGAGCAAGTGGTAAGATCGATGTAGTATTTGACAGCAAAGGAAAATTAGGCCTGCAAAATAAAACAATTACATTGGTTGCTAATACAATCCCGAATACAAAAGTATTGTATCTTCGCGGAGAAATTTTAGAAGCGAAATAAAATAGACACAATTCAAAAAAACAAATATGACTTATTTAAACATTTTATTAATGGGAGCTTCCCAACCCGGATCAGAGTCAAATCCGATTATGCAATTTTTACCATTGATTTTGATCGTGGTAGTATTTTACTTTTTTATGATCAGGCCTCAGACTAAAAAAGTAAAAGAACAGAAAAACTTTATTGATGAAGTGAAAAAAGGCGACCGTGTAGTTACAATTGGTGGTGTTCATGGTAAAATTGCCGAAGTAAACGAGGATACTTTTTTATTGGAAATTGAAGGTGGAGTAAAAATGAAAATCGATAAAACTTCGGTTTCTTTAGAAGCTTCTAAACGTTTAAATTCTTCTAAATAAGCTTCATTACAAATATTGGGGAATATCAATTTCGGTAATTCGGGATTGATATTCTTATTTCAGAGACCTACCTTTGTTAAAATCAATCCATGAAGAAAAGGGTAGCCAGGGTCTTTCAATACTACAGGGAAAAATCACAGCGAAGAACGCGTCGCAGGTTTTTGCTGTTCTTTTCCTGTTTGATGATTGCTATGCTGAGTTGGCTGCTCAATATTCTTGGCAAACCCTATCGTTTTGAAGTGCAAATCCCAATAGTATTTGAAAATGTTCCCGAATACAAAGCGCTGATAACAACTCACTCACATCAGGTTTTATGTACCATTGAAGGCTCAGGCTGGTTTTTTCTGAGAGCGCAATTGGATTTTATGCAAAAACCCCTGCGTGTGGATTTGCGTAAATTTGAAGGACTTAGGGAAATTAATCTCGAAGAGAATATTGAAACCCTGAATAAGCAGGTTGTTGGAAACGCCCGTATTATAGACGTTTCGCCGCGCATACTCAAATATAGTTTTGAGGAAGCAGGCAGGAAGAAAGTCCCGGTGCGTTTGCTGTTGCATGTGTCGTTTGAAGAGGAGTATGCACTTTCCGACCGAATACAAATTATCCCCGACAGCATTTTTATTTCCGGGCCTAAATCATCGCTGAAAAATATTCGTAATATTGAGACAGAAGCCTTTGAAACAGAATATTTAAGCACAAATAAAAAACTTTCCCTGCCTTTAAAGAATACACATAAAAATGTTGTGATGAGCCAGGAGCAGGTTGAAGTAGAGATTTCCGTCGATAAATACACCGAAGATTTTAAAGTACTTCCTCTGCAGGTGAAAGGTTATTTAGGGAATGATCCTATACGTTTATTCCCATCGGTGTGTACACTTTATTATCAGGTAGGATTGGGGAATTTCGATAAGGTTCAGGGATTGAAATTAATTGCGGTAAGAGATCCTTTTGATTCTGAGAGACTGATGGTAAGACTGGCTGATACGCCCGATTATATTCGTTATCCGCGCATTTATCCCGATAAAGTAGAATACTTAATGCTGAAATAAAAATAAATATGTTGAAGATTGGAATTACCGGTGGAATTGGTAGCGGCAAATCGGTCGTTTGCAATATCTTTCGTGTATTGGAAATACCGGTATTCGATGCCGACCGTGAAGCGAAAAATCTGATGAATACAGATAAAGAGCTACGCGATAAAATAATTCATTTTTTTGGTAAGGATGCATACAATGCAAATAACGAATTGCAAAGGCAATACATATCTGCCATGGTATTTAATAATCCCGAAAAGTTAAAGCAATTAAACAGTATCGTTCATCCGGTTGTAATCGAATATTTTCCGCGATGGGCAGAACGGTACCGGCACCTTCCATACGTCATCAAGGAAGCTGCAATAATGTTCGAAAGTGGAAGCCACAGACAAAATGATTATACCATTATGGTTTATGCCGATATGGAAACCCGTATAAACAGGGTAACCCGACGCGATTCTATCTCACGGGAGCAGGTGTTCGCACGTATGCAAAATCAAATGCCTGAAGAAGAGAAAAAGGAATTATCCGACTTTGTAATTTACAATCAGGAGGATAGTTTATTAATTCCACAGGTTTTAGAACTCCACAGGAGGTTTATATCTTCGGCGAATGATTGATCCCGAATTTCTTATATTGACTCCGGCAGGCCTGTATTGCAAGGCGGGTGATTTCTTCTTGGATCCTAATTCAGCAGTCAGAAACGCAGTGATCACTCATGCACATGGAGATCATGCTCCACCGGGATGCATTCATGTGTATGCAACCCCGGCAACTATTTCGTTTATGAAACTGCGGTTTCGTAAAAGTGCGGGAAAAGAGATCCATGAATATGCTTATCATACTTCTTTTTATCTAAATGATATAAAAATAACCTTCATCCCCGGAGGGCATATTTTAGGAAGTGCTCAAATAAAGATGGAATACCAGGAATGCATCTACTTATATACCGGAGATATTAAACTACAGGCTGATTCGAGCTGTGAAGCGGTAGAATTCAGCAAAGCGGATGTACTTATTACCGAAACCACCTTTGCAAAACCGGATACGCAGCATCCCGACCCTCAACTGGAAATACAAAAGCTGCAAGGTCCCGGAAATTATATTATAGGAGCTTATGTCTTAGGAAAAGCACAAAGGCTCACTCGTCTGATCAATGAATATTGTCCGGATAAAAAAGTGTACATTCATTATTCTATACTCCCGTATCATTCCATTTATAAAGCGTACGGATATGATCCCGGAAACTGGGAACCCTACGACAAGAGAAGATTTACCTACGGGAAGGATATGATTTATCTGGTCCCTCCATTAACCTATAACAGTTATAAAGCAAGAGGGGAGAAGAATCTTGTATTTGCTTCGGGCTGGGATTTTTTGCAATCCGACAATACACTTAAATTATTTATCAGCGATCATATCGATTGGAACGATTTGCTTATTTTAATTGAACGAACGGAAGCTAAGGAGGTGTGGACTTTACATGGAGACGGTTCCTATCTGAGCTCCCATTTTAAAGGTACTGATTTACATGTGAAAGTATTAAATGATGCCTGACCCGGAAGATTTTTACATAGAAAACGGCTTATACGTATTCACGGAAAGCTATCATTTGAAAAGAGGCTATTGCTGTAAGAATGCTTGCAGGCATTGCCCCTGGGGCTATGCACAAAAAATACCCGAAAAAAATAAAAATGAAGAAGATTCTGAAAAATCTCGAAAAGATTCAAACAATTAACAGTAGATTAGTGTACTAAACATATGACTATTATGGAATTAGAGAAGGAAATTTTTCAAAAAAATTTTAAAGGTGAACATCAAAAAGCTACAGTAAATTTAATTTATACCTACAATTGGGCAGTATCAAATTTAAAAGATGAATTTGTACGCTACGATATCACCATTCAACAATTTAATATTTTACGGATATTGAGAGGACAGCACCCAAGTCCTGCAACTATCAATTTATTAAAAGAAAGAATGCTCGATAAGATGTGTGATGCATCGCGTATGGTTGAGCGTTTACGTCAGAAAGAACTGATCGATCGTTGTGTAAATAAACAGGATCGACGCTCGGTCGATATCCGGATATCGCAGAAAGGCCTGGGCTTATTGGAGCATATCGATCGTGAATACGATCCCAATGAATTGTTCTCCAACTTAAGTTTAGAAGAAGCACAGGAGTTGAACAGGCTCTTAGATAAGGTAAGAGGGTCAAGAACCTATAAAGTATAAGATTGCAATTCCGGTACCCAGTAAAATAGCAATCATCTTACGCTGATTAAAGCGATGATCGACACTCGATTCGAAAAGTATGGTTGTAGAAATATGTAAGAACATTCCGATAACCGTTGCCATAATCTTATCAAAATAAGCTGAAATATTTCCGATAGCATTGGCTTGCAAACTTGCACTCAGAAGCATGCCTGCCGGAGTCATCAAAGCAAAAATAATCAATAATAAAATCAGATAGCTTTTCTTAACCTCATGCTGTACCAAGATGCTGCTTAATGCAAAGGCAGCAGGGATATGATGTAATGCAATTCCATACAACAAAGGATGTTGATGATCGTGTGTCTCTGCAGAAGGATTATGAGCAAGCGGCATACCCTCTAAAAAAGCATGTAAGCTCAAGCTAATCATAATTCCCAGCGGAAAGCCAGGGCGATGTTGAGAGTGCTGATGATGATGGATGTGGCCGTGTTCCGCGCCTTGCGAAAATTGTTCGAGAAAAATCTGCAAGCCAAAACCCAACAATACATACAAACCTATATCCGCACCCGAAGATTGATATACATTGGGAATTAAATGCAGTACCGTAATTGCAAATAAATATGCTCCCGAAAAGGAAAGTAATAATTTTAAATTTTTACTATGATCCTGCTTCAACAGGAATACAGCCATCCCTCCCAAGAATGCGCTGAAAAAAAGTATCACTAAGGAATATACATCCATCTAAAAACGACTAATACAATAGTTATATGAAAAAAAAGTGAATCGTCCGATTAATATACCCAGTATAATACCGCAAAGTATATCGAGCGGGTAATGAACGCCAACATATATTTGAGCGAAGGAGATGGAAGCTGCCCAAAGAATCGCTACCGGTTTTACCCAGGTAATTTTATCCTGAAAAAAGCCTCCTAAAAAAACTGCTATTCCAAAATGATTTGTAGCATGCGAGGAAACAAAACTGTAGCCGCTTCCGCATCCTACAATATTTCTTACGTACATCAAAATATCGGGATCGTTGCAGGGGCGTAAGCGCATGAAATATTGTTTGAATATTCCCGCGCTCACGAAGTCGGTTAATGCGAAAGTTAACAGTGTAAAACCTACTGCCATCCAGCCATATTTCCTGTAATTCAGTATCAGGAATACAATCAGGAATAAATACAAAGGAGCCCAGAAATACATGCTTCGTAACAGCGGTAAAAGCCAATCGAAAAAGGGGTTCGCGAGCCCCTGATTTATCAAAAAGAATAAATTCTGATCAAATTGAATTAGGTACTCAAGCATTTTTCTCAGCAATAATGATAAGTCGTTCCGATTGTTCCGGGTTATAAGGATTAAGCATATAATCTCCGAAGAGTTCTAAAATACTCAAATTTTTCAATTTAAAATATTTTTTAAAATCTTCTAAACGTAATGCTTTTACTTCTTCACGGTATCTGTGGCTCTCCCCGCAGTCCTGAAAACGTATTTCTTTCAAGAGTGTTTTATTTTCTATTTTTCTTTGGATATGAAATTCAATTCCATCCACAATTTTCAGCTCTTCCTGTTCCAGTTGATTATGCAAAATTCCGGTATTGATAAAATCCAGGATCAATTTTCCTTTAGGTTTCAGGCTTTTGGAAAACATTTGTATGGCTTTTAAATTTTCTCTTTCCGACCGGAAGTATCCGAAACTGGTGAACAGATTAAATACATAATCGAAATAGTTGCTATACAACAGGTTCCGCATATCATGTACATAAAAGTGTAAGGTATCGTTTGCCGATTGAGAAGCGTAATGAATATTTTCGGGGGATAGGTCAATCCCGGTAACATCAAGTCCTTGTTGATTGAGATGAATGGAATGCCGGCCCCGGCCACAACCGGCATCCAAGGCACGTGCGCCTTGTGCGGGCTTTAGGTGTTCGTATATGCGGTCGATAAAGTCCTCCGCCTCTTTAAAATCTCTGTTGGCATACAAAATATGATAGTATGGCGAATTAAACCAACTTTTATACCATTTCTTTGCAGACTTGCTCATTTTTATTTTCCTCATCTATTCCTAAGCTATAAAAATAATTTTTCGGCTTAGCTTATTCTTCGACAAATGTCTTATAATTTTTTACTTTTGCACTAAATCAGAAGAAAATTGACACTTATAAAATCTATTTCGGGTATTCGGGGTACCATAGGAGGGAAAGTTTCTGAAGGCTTAAGCCCGCTCGATATTGTAAAATTTACGGCTGCCTACGGGACCTGGGTAATTGAAACTACGGGAATCTCTAAAGTTGTTATCGGAAGAGATGCCCGCATCTCGGGTACCATGGTTAATAATTTAGTAGTAGGCACCTTGCAGGGTTTGGGGATAGATGTGATCGACCTAGGACTGTCCACTACACCCACCGTAGAAATTGCTGTTCCCGATGAACAGGCGGGAGGAGGTATTATCCTGACAGCGAGCCACAATCCCAAACAATGGAATGCTCTAAAATTATTGAATAGTAAGGGTGAATTTATTTCCGATGCGGAAGGGAAGAAAGTGTTGGAGATTGCTGAGCAAGGAGATTTCAACTTTGCGGAAGTGCAGGATTTAGGAACCTATGAAATCGATAATTCATATATTCATAAACATATCAGGAAGATTCTCGATTTACCGTTGGTAGATGTGGAAGCAATCAAAGCAAAGAATTTTAAAGTAGTAATTGATTGTGTGAATTCTACGGGAGGTATTTTTGTGCCGGAGTTGTTGAGGGCATTGGGTGTAAATCAAATCGTAGAATTGTATTGTAATCCCGATGGAAAATTTCCGCATAACCCCGAACCGCTTCCCGAAAATTTAACAGCTTTATCGGCAGAAGTCCTTGCGCGTAATGCTGACCTGGGAATAGCCGTAGATCCGGATGTCGACAGATTATGTTTTGTGAACGAAGATGGAAATATGTTCGGAGAAGAATATACATTGGTTGCTGTTGCCGACTATGTATTGAATGCTATCAGTGGTGAATATTTAAAGAAACAAGGTAAGTTGAAAAATACGGTTTCGAATTTGTCCTCCACACGCGCTTTGCGTGATGTAACGGAAAAGGCAGGAGGGGTCTATACTGCGTCTGCAGTGGGTGAGGTAAACGTGGTGACTGCCATGAAGGAATCAAAAGCGGTGATTGGTGGAGAAGGAAACGGTGGAATTATTTATCCCGAATTGCATTACGGTCGTGATGCATTGGTAGGCATTGCATTGTTCTTAACACATTTAGCAAAATCGGGTAAAAGCATTTCCGGATTAAAAGCTACTTATCCGAGTTATTTTATTTCAAAAAATAAAATAACTTTAACACCTGAACTGGATTTGGATGAGTTGATGAAAAAAATCCAGGAAAAATATCAGGCACAACCCATTAATACGGTAGATGGACTGAAGATAGAGTTTGATAAAGAATGGGTACACCTTCGGAAATCGAACACCGAACCAATCATTCGTATTTATTCTGAAGGGAATAGCGAAACAACAGCCGAAAGTTTAGCGCATAAAATTATGGCTGATATTAAAGAATTAATGAACTAAGCGTATATACCATGAGAGTATATTTAGATAATGCCGCAACCACACCGATCGATCCTGAAGTGGTAAAAGTTATGACCGGGGTATTGGAAAACCAATTTGGAAATCCTTCATCGATACATGCACATGGGCGTGAGGTCCGCTCATTAGTAGAACAGGCAAGGAAAACGGTTGCTAAATTATTGAATGCAAGTCCGGCCGAAATATTTTTCACTTCCGGCGGTACCGAAGCAGATAACATGGCGATACGATGCAGTATCAATGATCTGGGGATCAAACATGCCATTACTTCGGCCATCGAACACCATGCGGTATTGCACACCCTTGAAGCTCTGGAAAAGCAGGGTTTAATTAAGCTTAGTTTTGTAAATTTAGACGAATTAGGTCATGTTGATTTGAATCATCTGGAAGAATTACTGAAATCCAGCGAGCGCTCATTAGTATCTTTAATGCACGCGAATAACGAGATTGGTAATTTGCTGGATATAGAAAAGGCCGGGGATCTCTGTGAACACTATAATGCCATTTTTCATTGCGATACTGTACAAACGATGGGGCATTACACGCACGACTTATCTAAATTGAAAGTACATTTCTTAACCTGCGCAGCACATAAATTGCACGGTCCTAAGGGTATTGGATTTTTATACATTAATAATAGCATTAAAATTAATCCGTTAATTTTTGGGGGCGCTCAGGAACGGAATATGCGTGGCGGTACCGAGAATGTATATGGTATCATAGGATTAGCGAAAGCCTTAGAGATTGCTTATGCAGAAATGGAACAACACCAAAAACATGTGCAATCGCTTAAATCCTATATGATCGGGCAATTAAAAGATACGATTACGAATGTTCGCTTTAACGGAGATATCCGTCCCGATAAAAGTTTATATACAGTATTGAATGTAGCATTTCCTGCCGGTGAAATGGGAGAGATGTTGCTCTTCAGTTTAGATATTGCCGGTATATCGGCTTCGGGCGGCAGCGCCTGCTCTTCGGGATCGAATGTAGGGTCTCATGTACTGACAGCGATAGGATCCGACCCTTCGTGCGCTTCGGTTCGTTTTTCTTTCAGTAAATACAATACTAATGAGGAAATAGATTTCACACTGTTGAAATTAAAAGAAACTTTGTTTGTAAAGGCTTAATAATCAGTAAATATAACTCCAGGTCCAAGCAAAAAAGCATCAAATTCTTAATTATCCTTTCTTAAAAAAAACTGTACAAGCCCGAATTCTTTTTGTGCTCTTCGTATTTTTCGTATTTTTAGCGACTAAACAAAAATTTTAAGAAGATTCATTCAATATTTCGTTGATGTAATCTTTTTAAACGCTTTTCCTTCAACGAAGGAAGAAAAATTTACGCATCATGACTCTCAATAACAAGCTGTTGCTAATCCTTTGGATTGCATGTTTGTATTTTTTTAGTTCCTGTGAAAATACAGGTATCGGATACGATATTGAGCAGGAAAGAGGTTATGTAGAGACATTAATCGATCAGGTTGATTCTATAATTATCAGAGAAGGCGACAGTGTAGCATTGAAGTTTGTCGATTCCCTGGCTAAAGATGATCCCTATAAAAATACGCTTGTCTTTCGTAAATCGACATTACAGGTCTTAAGTAAGATCTATTATAATCTTAAGGATTATACCAGGGCTATAGCTACGATAAACCAGGCACTTCTATTGGTCGATTCACATCAAAATTATTTTTTACGAGACCGCCCTTATGTATTAATTATGAAGGCTGATATCTACCTGCGGATGGGTAATTATCAACAGGCATATACTCAGTTGTATCAGGCACGAAAGATAAGTGAACAGATAAACGACACTTGTTCCTATGCAAATTATGATTACCGTATTGCTGTTGTTTTATACCGGCAGGAACAATACAGGGAGGCGAAAGAGCTTTTTAAAAAAAGTTTCTGGAAGTATGAAATTTGTTCCAAAGATTTTGCAAACCGGTACAGACTGCAGGAAATCCTTACGAATATCGGGCTCTGTTATTATCAATTAGGAAATTATGATTCCGCAATCTTTTATTACGATAGTGCATTAGTACAAAATTTTCTGCTCAAAGATGAGAGCCCTCATCAGATCAAATACGATCGGGTTGCGGCAGGAGTTATCAATGGAAATATAGGTAAAGCTTATGCTGCATTAAAGGACTTCCCCAAGGCGATTGAGCATTTAAAATATAATATAGATATAAATATCCGGCCCGATTACGACCAGCAAGACGCTTTAACCTCTTTGTTGGCGCTTGCAGAAATTTATGTAGAAGAGCAGAAATGGGCTGAAGTAAGAGTATGTTTGGATAAAATAGACGAAGTAAATGCTCTTTACAGCAGATCGGATATTACTGAAAAAGCGCTCAACCTCGAATGGCAATATCATTTAGAAAAGAATGATCTGAGGGAAGGATTAGAAGTAGCCAACCGATATAAATATGTAAGCGACTCTATTCAGAAAAGCAGGAACGTAACCATACTGAGCGATGTTCGCTTAAGTATTCAGAGTTTAGAGAGTGATTATGAAATCGAGCTGCTGAAAAATGAAAATGCTACCAAAAATACAGTAGTGATATACAGTGTTGCTTTGGTAGTTTTGGTCTTATTGATAGCCTTTATTATTTTGTATGCATGGCTGAATGCGCGTAAGCAAAACAGGATGCTCGAAACATTGAATATACAAATTGCTTCTCAGAATATATTGCTTGCGCAAAGCAAAAAAGATTTAGAGTCGATTAATGTGAAACTAGAGCATGAAGCACAAGAGAAAGACCGGATACTCAGTATTGTTGCGCATGATTTGAGAAATCCGATTTCCGCCATCTCTTCTATCTGTACAATATTAGCAGAGGATAATACTACTGAAGAAACAAAATACGAACTTATCGGATTAATCCAAAGCTCTTGCTTAAGTTCATTGGAATTAATCAATGAAATCTTGGTAGTATCGGAAATTAACAAAGGAGAGAATGAGTTTTTGAGAGAAGAGCTTAGCCTGCATCAGCTCATTCAATCAACAGTGGATCTCATCCGGTTTAAAGCCGAAGAGAAAAATCAAAAAATAGTCCTTCAGCTTCCCGAAGAGGATAGAAAGGTGCAATTAAATATTGAAAAAATCCGTAGAGCAATAAGTAATCTGATCAACAATGCTATTAAGTTTAGTCATGAAGAGACCGAAATTCAAGTGATTGTAACTTATACGGATCATACTTATCGCATCCACGTCCGCGATTTTGGAATAGGAATACCTGATAAAATATTGCCTGATATTTTTAAAAGTTTCTCGGGAGCAAAGCGTTTCGGTACCAATGGAGAAACACCTTTCGGTCTGGGGCTCTCAATAGTGAAACAAATCGTTGAGGTTCATGGTGGAAAAATACATGTAGAATCTCAGCCGAATAAAGGAGCAACCTTTACCATCGAATTACCTTTCTAAATATTTCCGGAAAACTTTTTTGTGTATATAAGGTTCTAGCTGAAAGGAGTTTTTATGAACCGTAACGTTAAAGCGAATCTTTATGCTCATGCCAAAGATATGGGAGGGACATCTGTTTTGCAACCCTTTCCGGGCAATCAGCTCGAATATGTTGACCCTTTTTTGTTGCTTCATCATCTGGATATACAATATCCCGAAGGTGTTCTTGCTCATAAAGAAGGAGTGGATCCACATCCGCATCGTGGCTTTTCTCCGGTAAGTTTTATTTTCAAAGGTGGTATCCATCATCGTGACAGCCGAATGAATAGAGGTGTTGTGTATGAAGGTGGAACGCAATGGATGCATGCGGGAATGGGAATTGTTCACAGTGAAAGACCTCCTCATGATCTGACAAAATATGGCAATCGTCAGGAAATGATTCAACTCTGGATTAATAGTCCGGCGAAAAATAAAATGGATCAGCCTTATTATATTCCTCTGAATGCGGAAGATACTCCTTACATCTTTTCGGAGGATAGACATATTCGAATGAATATCGTATCGGGAGAACTGATGGGTATTAAAGGGCCGATAAGCGGGCTAAGTCCGGTGAATACAGCTACACTATACTTCCAAAAAGGAGGGAAGATTATTATTCCTCTTCCGCAAGATCATAATGCCTTTATTTACATACTGGATGGAAAATTACGCATTGAAGATTTTGGGTGGGTAGATGGCCATCATGCTGTGGTGTTCGAGAACGACGGGGATGTAATTACCTTGGAAGCACTGGAGGATACCCGGATTTTGTTGGCGAGTGGTTTGCCCCTGAATGAAAAAGCAGTAACACATGGTCCATTTGTAATGAACACCCAAACCCAAATCATGGAAGCTTTTCGCGATTATCAAATGGGGAAAATGGGCATACTCATAGAAGAGTAATCAGAAATAATAACCCAGCATTATCTGTTGTTGTACCTGACTACGGTTCAGGATATCTTCGTCATAGAGTAAATGATGGCTAAGCATGGTTTTAATATGCTTGTTGAGTTTTAAGGATAAAGAAGACTTGCTGTCTATATCAATAGACTTGAAATGGTCTTTGTTGATGAATAAATTAAGTTCATTCTGCACCTCTATATTTTTGAAAAGCTCTTTCTTAAATTCTATATATGCGGCAAATCCATATTCCCATACATGGTTCTCATTACGTGGAACATTAAATATAACATCATCTTCTGCTTGATGATAAAGAGATTGATTCCGCACGATGCTGAGCTTAGTGCTTGCTAATCCTGCACTGAGCGATAGGCTTGTATAAGGCTTGTATGAGAATCCTGTTGACCCTATAATATAAGCTGGTGACAGGAAAGAACTATGCAGGATAAATTCTTCTTTCCCTTGATCATTCAGGGTAGGAAGGTAGGTTTTACCCAGTTGTGTTGTAAATTTCGCTTGTAAGTCCAGGGTGATGTCTTTTGTAAGATGACGTTTAAAGGTAGAGCGATAATAAATTTCATCTTCGTGTTTATGCAAACGCTGACCTTTGTTTTTAATAAAGCCATACTTTAGGCTTATCTTCTGTTCCTGAAACAAGTCTGAAGTGTTGCTTTTAAAATAAGGTTCCAGCTCAAGGAGACAGGCAAAATAATTCTCTCCGGATCTTTGCCAGTCTTTATAAGTTGCTTTAGTCATGGAGAAGAATCCATTACTCCAAAGCAAGAGGTATTGTTTTTTGATAGAATCGTTGATTATTTTTTGTTCATTGGAAATCGCTAAAAAGCTTTCGGGAAAGTTATATGCAGGTTGGAGTTTTGCAAAAGTACCTGCCTCGTAATACGGAGAAATAAATATACTGACGATATAGAAGAATTCGGCCAGCATATTAAGGCAAACCAATTAACAAATGAACCAAGCCTTCTTTATCTATCCCGTATTCGCCGGCCATAATTAATATCTCGAATGGCAAACCCGATAATTCCTTTGTGATCAGTGTATTCTGATCGATGTAGTAATGAATTCCGTTTTCGGAGATATAACCTGTTTCCTCAGGATTTCTGTGCTCCTTGTTGAGTAAATAAAGCTGAGCCATTATCAGTTGTCCGCTTTTCAATAATTCTACATTCTTAGGAGAGGAAATGCAAAGGCATTTAATCTTCTCTTTATCTAAATAAAAACAAAAAGGACTTTCTTCGGAGGAGTTTTTTGTAGAAATAGAATGAGGTATTTTACAGATTGCCATAGGTGTACGTTTATAATATTTTATTTTCTGAACTAATTTAGGCTTAGGAAGAATGATCTACAACCGTAAGAATGCAACTTTCTGTTAATAAGATTTAATACTGCATCATTGCTTTATATGTTTTTTACTTTAAGAAAATGCAGGTTTAAAAATAAAAACACCCAATATTTTTGGTACAACAATTGTATATACTGTGCTGTGACTAAACAGTCAAACGCTATTAACCGGTTTACCTAAACATAGGTTAATGGCACAAGCGAGGGTCCCCGAAGCCAGGCTTCGGGTGACTTTTTTATACTAAATGAAATAGTTTTTTTACCCGTTCCAGATCTTCAGGTGTATCGATTGCATGGCTTTCGCCCTGTACTTTTGCGGTTTTAATTCGGTATCCGTTTTCCAGCCAGCGTAATTGTTCAAGCGATTCCGCTATTTCGAGTGAGGATGGATTTAATTTTGTAATCTCCGACAATACTTCTGTACGATAAGCATAGATGCCGATATGTTGATAATAGGTATGAAGCTTAGGCCAGTCGTGTGTTTCCGCAGACCGATAAAAGGGGAGCGGATGCCTGCTGAAATACAGGGCAAACTGATGAATATCGAGTACAACTTTGGGAGCATTCGGATTCGTTAAAACCATAATGTTTTCAATCTCCTTAACTAAAGTAGCAATTTGTGTTAAAGGATCTTCGAAACATACACAAAGGGCATCGATATGCCCGGGGTTGATAAAGGGTTCGTCGCCCTGTATATTCAAAATCACATCGGATTTCAATTGCATTTTCTCGACTACTTCATAGCAACGGTCGGTACCGCTGGGATGTTCGTCGGAAGTCATACAAACCTTTGCTTCAAATGCTTCCGCATGCTCACGTATCCGCTTATCATCGGTGGCAATTATTACTTCCGATAAATAGCGCGATTGCAAAGCCTGTTCATAAACACGTTGCAGCATAGACTTTCCACCCAGATCGACCAGGGGTTTTCCCGGGAAACGGGTAGAGGCATAACGCGCAGGAATAATTCCCGTGAACTGCATTATTTTTTGTTTTTAGTATTGAATAAACCAAAGAGCTCGGTATCGATGCGTTGAATAATCTCTCCTAAATCTTCGGGCTTATCGGCAAAGTTTACTTTATCTACTGATATCGTGAGTAGCTTTCCTTCTTTATAGTTGCCAATCCAGTTTTCGTAACGATCGTTCAGCTTCGATAAATAATCTAGGCGTATCCCGCTTTCGTATTCACGACCCCTGCGCTGTATTTGATTTACCAGGGTAGGTACAGAAGCTTTTAAATAAATTAATAAATCGGGAGCTTTGATAAATTCTTTTACCGATTCAAACATGCTTAAGTAATTGTTGTAATCGCGGGAAGTCATCAAGCCCATATCATGTAAATTCGCAGCAAAAATATAAGCATCCTCATAAATGGTACGATCCTGAATAATTTGCTTCTTACCTTTCTGAATTTCTATAATCTGTTTAAAGCGGGAATTTAAAAAGAAGATTTGCAGATTAAAAGACCAACGTTTCATGTCCTGATAAAAATCCTCTAAGTACGGGTTTTCTTCTACCGATTCATACTGCGCTTCCCATTGATAATGTTTCGCTAACAATTCCGTCAAGGTTGTTTTTCCCGCACCGATATTTCCTACAACTGCTATATGCATATTCAATAATTAAATAATATTTCCTGTTTGTTATTAAAAGGATCTGAATCCAATAATCTCGCGTACATCACGTATCGTTTTTCCGGCACTCTCTCTTGCTTTCTCGGCTCCACGTTTTGCCACTTTTCTAAGATAATCGGTATCGCTGTCAATAGCAAGGATTTTTTCACGAATAGGACCGGTAAATTGAATAATGTCTTCTGCCAGTTGTTTTTTAAAATCGCCGTAACGGATTGTAAGCGAATTATACTGATCGTTGAAATGTTTTAGGGTGTCGGCACCGGATACTGCTTTCATAATATCAAATAAATTCTGAATTACTTCCGGTTTTTGCTGGTTCATTTCCGTCGGTCCCGTATCTGTAACAGCTTTCATTACCTTTTTACGAATAATTTCCGGACTATCCGCTAAATAAATTGCATTGTATTCCCCTTCCGATTTGCCCATTTTCCCTTTGCCATCCAATCCCGGAATTTTTATGAGATCTCCGCCGAAATTAAAAGCATGTGGTTCCGGAAAATAATCTACCTTATACATATAGTTGAAACGGTTTGCAAAGGTTCTTGCCATTTCCAAATGCTGCTCCTGATCTTTTCCTACAGGAACTTTTAAACCCTTATGAATAATGATATCTGCAGCCATCAATACCGGATAAGTTAAGAGTCCCGCATTTACATTTTCAGGGTTGGATCGTACTTTATCTTTAAAAGAAGTACAACGTTCCAATTCGCCCAAATAGGCATTCATGTTTAAGAGTAAATACAATTCCGGAATTTCCGGTACATCCGACTGTATGTATAAAGTACATTTTTCGGGATCGATACCCGCTGCCAGATACTCTGCCAATACTGTTCGCACGCTTCGGTGAAGGTCGGCAGGGGTAGGATGGGTGGTTAAAGAATGTAAATCAGCAATGAAAAAATAGCAATTGTATTCATGCTGCATTTGTAACGAATTCTTTATAGATCCGAAATAATTCCCGAGGTGCAGATTCCCCGTCGATCGTATACCACTTACAACTGTTTCCATGGGTCGAAAGTAAGAAAAATTAGCTACTTTTGGCGCATGTTAAATTTTTTAAAAAAGCTTCATTTTGCCTGGTATATGTTGTTGGTAGCATTGTTTTTCTATCTGCTGTACCCATTTTTTTATTATAGTACCCGGAAGTTTTCAAGATATGTAACGGTAGGTAAGCTACGTCACCTTTGGTCGGCATGTTCGTTTTACTTTGCCGGTATATTTTATAAGGTAAGTTACGAAAAACCGCTTAGTCCCGATAAAGCGTATATCTATATTTCGAACCACAGTTCCTACCTAGATACTCCTTTGATGTGTGTTATTGCTAAAGGCAGGTTTCACTTCATGGGTAAAATTGAATTATTAAAAAATCCGGTTTTAAAATTATTTTTTAAAAGTATAGATGTCCCCGTCGATAGAGCCAGCAAAATAGGATCGTACCGGGCTTTGAAAAAAGTAGAAGAGAATATTAAAAAAGGAATCAGTATAATCCTATTTCCCGAAGGTACTATGTCTTTGAAAGCACCGGAACTGGGAGAGTTTAAGAATGGAGCCTTTAAGATGGCCGTCGATCAGCAAGTGGAAATTGTTCCGGTTAGTTTCTTAAATAATTATCGTATTTTGCCCGGGTCGGGAAAGCGCTATGGTTCAATTCCCGGTTTGTTAAAAGCCTATGTGCATGCGCCGGTATCTACCATAGGATTAAAAACTGAAGAAGATATCGAAAAACTTAAACAAAATATTGTTAATTTAATGGATCAAAAGCTACAGAGTTATGCAAATCAATAATGAGTTGATTGATAAAATTGCCCATTTGGCAAGATTGGAATTTGATTCGGAAGAGAAAATTCATATCGAAAACGACCTTAACCGTATATTATCTTTTGTAGAAAGTTTAAATGAAGTAAATACCGATGGGATAGAACCCTTGATATATTTAAACGATGAAACAAATGTATTGCGCAAAGATGAGGTTCATCAAGATATTACACATGCCGATGCTTTGAAAAATGCACCGAAAAAAGATTCGGACTATTTCAGAGTACCTAAGGTTATTGATAAATAAGTCCTATGAGCGAGCTCATCCGTGTCGAAAATATCGGAAAGAAGTATGTCATCGGAACCGAAGCCATACATGCCCTGCAATCGGTAAGCCTGAAGATTAATAAAGGCGAATTTGTTGCATTGATGGGGCCTTCCGGATCAGGAAAGTCTACCTTAATGAATATTTTAGGATGTTTGGATACACCCAGTTCAGGAACCTATATGTTAAATGGTAAGAATGTAAGCAATATGAGCGACGATGCGCTTGCGGAAATAAGAAATAAGGAAATCGGGTTTGTGTTTCAGACCTTTAATCTCCTGCCACGTTCTACAGCATTGGATAATGTGGCTTTACCTTTGGTATATGCCGGATTAAGAAAAGAAGAGCGTATCGCCAAAGCTACGAAGGTGTTGGAGAATGTCGGATTGGGAGATCGTATGCTTCACCAGCCGAATGAATTATCGGGAGGGCAACGTCAGCGTGTTGCAGTTGCAAGGGCATTGGTCAATAATCCTTCCATTATTTTAGCCGATGAGCCTACCGGAAATTTGGATACGAAAACTTCCATAGAAATTATGGAACTTTTAGAAGAAATACATTCAAAAGGAAATACTATAATTTTAGTAACGCATGAAGAAGATATCGCTAAACATGCCCATCGGATTGTGCGTATGCGTGATGGTTTGATAGAAAGCGATGAGCTGAATAATGAGATTGTCAGCGTATTAAATACACAACGTTCAAAATGAAAATTTATACAAAAACCGGAGATAAGGGACAGACTTCGTTGATAGGAGGGGTGCGGGTTCCCAAACATCATCAGCGTATTGAGGCTTACGGCACGGTTGATGAATTAAATTGCTATGTAGGCTTAATTCGCGATCAGCCGATCGATGATATGTATAAGCTCATCCTTAAAGAAATTCAGGATCGATTATTTACGATTGGTTCTTCTTTAGCTTCGGATCCGGTTAAATCGAAAATGAAAATTCCCGATTTATCGGATACCGATATTCAGTATCTGGAAGAAGAGATGGATCGAATGAATGAAAACTTACCCCAACTGAAACATTTTATCCTTCCGGGTGGACATACCACGGTTTCTTATTGTCATTTGGCAAGGGTCGTTTGCCGTAGAGCCGAGCGGCTATGTGTAGCACTTTCCGAAGAATCTTTTGTGGATGAAAAAGTAATGGTTTATCTGAATCGTTTATCCGATTATTTCTTTGTTCTCTCCCGACAGCTGGCACATGAACTTCGTGCTGCAGAGTATATCTGGATTCCCAGAATAAAATAATATCATCGTTTAATTCAAACTTTCCCGAGGGATGATTGTAATCCTCTAAGAGAAGCAATAAAAGGCATTTTCAGGGTTTTTAAACATTTAAACAAGTATTTGTTTTTTCATTAAATATTATACCTTTGCGAGAATTGGAAAAAACTAGCTACTATAATTAATTTTTTATACTATGTACTGGACATTAGAACTAGCATCACATTTAGAAGACGCACCATGGCCTGCTACGAAGGACGAGCTTATTGATTATGCAATACGTTCGGGTGCACCGGTAGAGGTGATCGAAAATTTACAGGCTTTGGAAGATGATGGTGAGCCTTATGAGAATATCGAAGAGATATGGCCCGATTATCCAACTAAAGACGATTTCTTTTTTAATGAGGACGAATATTAACAGAATCCCGCTTCATGCGGGATTTTCTTTTTATATTATAGACTATAGGGAATTATGAAATTAGATATTCTTGTTTTTGCGGCACACCCCGATGACGCGGAACTTGCTTGTTCAGGAACGATTATGAAACATATTGCCTTGGATAAAAAGATAGGGATTGTTGACCTTACGGCAGGGGAGATGGGTACACGAGGGACCGCACAGACGCGTAAAGAGGAGTCGATTGAAGCAAGCCGGATTTTAGGAATTCATGTGCGCGAAAATTTAAATATGGATGATTGTTTTTTTCAAAACGATCAGGCTCATCAATTGGAAATTATGAAAATGATTCGCAAGTATCAGCCTGAAATTGTCTTAGCGAATGCTACAGAAGATCGTCACCCTGATCATGGTCGTGCGTCAGCATTGGTTTCCGAAGCTTGTTTTAAATCCGGGTTGCCCAAGGTGATTACTGTGCTGAATGGATCATCGCAAGAGGCCTGGAGGCCTCAGGCAGTGTACCATTATATTCAGGATCGTTACATCACTCCCGATTTTGTAGTTGATATCACTGAGTTTATGGATCGTAAAATGCAGGCAATCCGTGCCTTTAAAACGCAATTTTTTGTCCCCGATGCTAAGGATGATTCTTCGGATCCTGAGACCTATATATCCGGTCCCGACTTTATTGAAACGATTGTTGCACGTGCTCGTGAATACGGGAAGTTTGGAAAAGGTGCCTTTGCAGAAGGCTTTACGAGTGAACGAACGATTGCCGTATCTTCATTATTTGATATAGTATAAGAAACGACATCAGCAAATAAGGATCGGAATCCTTATAAATCTTGGAACGGTGCCGTGTCGTTTCTTAGTTATGAGAGCGTAAATAAATAGCTAAGGTTGCATAAGCATAAAAATTTTATACCTATCCTATGCTCTTATGTTTCTTATATTATAAAGCCGGAATAATTTTTTTCATCACATCGAGGCCGATATCAATATGCGATTGCTCGATAGTAAGCGCCGGACGGAATCGGATAGAGGATTCCCCACACCCTAAGAACATAACATTATTCTCCAGCCCTTTAGCAATAAATTTATCACGCATTTCTTTGTTCGGGAAGTCGAATGCGGTTAACAAACCTCTGCCTCGTACATTACTTACTTTCGAATCACTTTTCGAGAATTTTATTAATTGATCTTGTAAATATGTTCCCATTCTTTCTGCATTTTCACACAGATTATCCTCTTCAATAATTTGAAGGATACGCGATGAACGAACCATATCTACCAAATTACCTCCCCAGGTAGAATTTATACGTGAGGAAACATTGAATACATTATTTTCTATTTCATCTACTTTCTTTCCGGCAAGAATCCCACATACCTGCATTTTTTTACCAAATGCAAGAATATCCGGTTGTGCTTTTTCTCCGAAATGTTGATGTGCCCAGAACTTACCGGTTAAGCCTACGCCTGTTTGCACTTCATCATAGATTAAGAAACAATCATTCTCATCGGCAATCGCTTTTAGCCTTTCCAGAAACTCTTGCCTGAAATGATTATCTCCGCCTTCCGATTGTATCGGTTCGATAACAATGGCACAGATATCATCCTGGTTTTCTTTAAAAGCTGTTTTGATTTGTTTGATAGAAAGTTCCTCTCTGCGTAGAAGATCATCGTGATTCTTGTCTGTATATGGGAACTTAATTTTCGGGTTCGAAACACGCGGCCAGTCAAAATGGGCAAACCATTTTGTTTTGTCGGGTAGGGTATTGGTCAGACTTAAGGTATACCCCGAACGACCGTGAAAGGCTTGTTCGAAGTGTAAAACTTTCAATCCTTTTTCTTGTGTATATCCTTTTTTGAAATTACGTTGTACTTTCCAGTCCATTGCTGTTTTGATTGCATTTTCAACGGCAAGTGATCCGCCTGAGATGAAGAATGCATGTGGCAAATAATCCGGAATACCTACACGTGAGAACGTTTCAACAAATTGTGCGTATTGTGATGTATAAATATCTGAATTCGAAGGGTTGGTTAATGCTGCTAACAATAAATTCTTTTTGAATTCGTCGTCGTTCACCATCTTTGGATGATTGTACCCGAGTGGTACGGAAGCAAAGCAGGTAAAAAAATCGAGAAGTTTACGATTGTATTTCGAATCATAAATCCATGTGCCTTTACTTTTTTCCATATCGAAAACCATATCGTAACCATCGGCTAAAATATGTTTGCTTAATGATTCCTGAACTAAATTCGGGGAGATACTAACTTTATACATAATGTGGATGTTTTTTCAAAAATACATAAAAAATGCCCTTTTTTTCATAAAAAAAACGCTTTTGGGGGATTTATCCCCGAATAATGACTTTTATAGAATTAAATATTAATGATTATATTTTCAATAGAAAATACGTTCAAAATAAGTAGTACAAAAAATGAGCCTATTTTTTCAGTTCAGTATAAAATGCTTGTTTTTTCCCGAAAATCCCGTGCAAACCGCCGGTATGTATAAAGAGTATTTTTTCATTCGTATTAATATGATTGCCGGCGATTAATTTTTTTAAAGCCAGTAAAGCTTTTCCTGTATATACAGGTTCGATAAGGATACCTGTTTGACGAGAAAAGCCGATACAAAATTCGATAAGTTCAGAGTTGGTTTTTGCATAGCCTCCGCAATGAAAATCTTTATGTATGGTCCAGTGTCCATAAGTGGTATTGGATTGTAAAAACTGCCTCAGGCTCCTGTCGTTACGATGTATTGCTATGGCATCTATAAATGTATTCAGCTGATGTTTCTCACATCCCTGTATGATTCCTAATGCTGTAGTAGCAGTACCACATGCCAGTATAATACGATCATATACTTCCTGTAATTCATTGATTAGTTCTGCACAACCTTGTTGTCCTTCTGCCGAAGCACCGCCCTCATCAATAAAATAGCTTTCCGAATTATCCTGGAAATATTCTTCATACAGATCTCTTTTGTTTCTGTATGATTCTCTGTCGGTATAAATGAGTTGCATACCGAAAAGCTCACACAAAAAAAGCATATCGTTGGGAGGCATATATGCTTCGCCACGAACAATACCGGTACTTTTAAATCCAAATTGTGCAGCAGCACAGGCTGTTGCTAAAAGATGATTAGAATAGGAACCACCGAAAGTTACCAGGTGATTCTTTTTTTGTATGATGGCTGCTTCAAGTGTATATTTTAACTTACGCCATTTATTCCCCGATATAAAAGGATGTATTAAGTCGTCGCGTTTGACGGAGAGCGATACCGATGCAAAATCGGGATGAATAATTTTTTGAACAGGGGAATGAACAGGGAACGGAAGCATGATCAAAGATATAAAAAACAAAAAGTTCCCGGTATCAGGAACTTTTTGTTTTTGCTTCGTGTATTTATCGAATGGCAAATCCGATACCCGCACTTGCAATAGGATATTTAGAGAGCGTATAATCGGCATGCAAAGTAAGGATGGCTAATTTCAGGCGAAACCCCGCAGTAGCTTTTACTCCGTTTGCTCCATCAATATCCATCATCACCGGATCGGTTAATTTGTCGACCACCTTTTGCCCGTACTGTGGTCCGGCATTGGTTTCAATAACGGTCATCGGGTAATCGCCGGTCATATCTAAGTTTGTTGAAGAGCCTGTATATCCAACAGATCCGTATAAGGTAAGTACCGAAAGTTTTTTAGAAATGATGGCACCGAATGTAGTCGCAGTAGTTTTCAAATCAACACGTTGATTATCGTAGGTTGCCGTATTTCCGTTTCTGTTAGGTACACCGCTCTCAGGAGTTAAATTCAGGCCCATTCCAAATTTCATTTGAGTATATCCGAAGTAAGCCGATAAATCGAAAGGCAGTTCTTTCATTTTAGGTATCCATTGTTTGATGTCGTGTTTTATACCAAAGCCATACAGGCTGATATCAGCTTTATCTCCCATGGGTAATTTCATTGTAGGCATATAGCGGATCATCAGATCGGTGTTTTTATAAATTCCTAAGCCTAATTGTACGGTGGGTGCTCCCGAATAAGCCAGCCCTAAGCCTGAGGGAGATGTAAATTCGCTTACCAGCATCTGACTGCCCGGATTCATTTGATCATCGGCCCAGATTTCATATACGGGTGGGTTAGCGGGACTCTTAGAACCGGCAAATGTAGGGGCTTCAGGACCTGTGCCGGGTTTTATTTTTATGTTTTGGAAACCTAAAGAGTTAGCATCAAAACTTTGATCTCCCGTAGGGATCATAGCCGCATTAAAACTTACCGTTAAATCGAAGCCCATCGTTTTGTGAGTTTTAGCTGTATTGAACCACCCACCGTTGAGGCCGGCACCAAAGCCTTTAAACAAGGGGGCTGTATAAGCCTCAACGAGTTTAGACCCATCGGAGGCTCCTGCACGCAGCATTTCTGCCATGTCTTTCTGGGCCTTCGATTCGGTACTTTGCATTGTTACTGCTGCAAATGCTGAAAAAACTATCAGCACCTTTGCATTGAAAAAGCGTAGTTTCATAGTATTTAAGTTTTTTTTGAGAAATTAAATTAGTTTAGTGTGTCTTAAAAAATATTTGAAGTAAAAATAGCACCCTTGTCGTACCTATAAAATCCCATAAAATGGGTATTTTATCTACCCATTGGTACGGATAGAAATGTATATGAATGTTTTATCATAAACTTCAGGTATGCATGAAATTTATCTGAGGTGATAAAAACGGGGGAGCTATAAAAATATATCTTTGCAGGATGAATGAGGAATTAATCAATGATCAGGAAGAACAGGATCTTTACGAACATTTTCGCTTAACGGTCGATAAAGGCCAGTCTTTGTTGAGGATTGATAAATTTTTGATGAACCGTATCGAGAACGCTTCACGGAATCGTATTCAGAATGCTGCCGATGCGGGAAATATCCTGGTGAACGAAAAACCTGTAAAGTCGAGCTATAAGGTAAAACCCCTGGATATTATCTCTATCGTATTACCGCATCCTCCGCGCGATACCGAAATTTATCCCGAAAATTTATCGCTGGACATTCTTTTTGAAGATGAAGAGATTGTGATTGTAAATAAACCTACGGGAATGGTAGTACACCCCGGATATAATAATTATACGGGTACATTGGTACACGGGCTTGCCTATCATTTCGAGCATTTACCCAATTTAAAAGGGAATGTAGCCCGGCCCGGATTAGTGCATCGTATTGATAAAGATACCTCAGGAGTGCTAGTCATCAGCAAAAACGAATTGTCGATGACTTTCCTTGCGAAACAATTCTTCGATCATACGATCTCACGCAAATATATAGCCTTAGTTTGGGGAGATTTGGAGGAGGACGGAAGCGTGAGCGGATATATCGGCAGAAGTATACGCGACCGGAAAATAATGGATGTGTATGATTCGGAAGATAGAGGGAAATGGTCGCTCACTCATTATAAGGTTTTGGAACGGTTTCATTTTGTAACTTTAATTGAATGCAGCCTGGAAACAGGACGTACCCATCAGATAAGAGCGCACATGAAACACATCAATCATCCGCTGTTTAACGATGCAAGCTATGGAGGAGATAAGATTTTAAAGGGAACAACGTTTACAAAATACAAACAGTTTGTGTCGAATTGTTTTGAACTCTGTCCGCGTCAGGCTTTACATGCAAAGTCACTCGGATTTATTCACCCCAAAACCAAAGAACAGGTTCATTTCGAGACCGGACTGCCGGAGGACATGCAGGCTGTGATTGCAAAGTGGCGGGCATACACATCGAATCAGGAATTAAAATAATTACAGAATTGAGTACCTACATTAGTTATAACGGAGAGATTATTAGTCCCGAAAAAGCATTGTTTACAAGCAACAATCGTGCTTTTCGTTATGGCGACGGCTTGTTCGAAAGCATGCGTTTGGTAAACGGACAGGTGATGTTCTCAGACCTGCACGTAGAACGTTTAACCAGGGGGATGGAGCTGCTTCGTTTTTCGAATGTATCTTCTTTTAATAAAAGTTTTATTGAATCTTCTGTACTGACTTTAACAAGGAAAAATAATTTGTATAAAAATGCACGTATCCGCCTTACTGTATTTAGGAACGAGGGAGGATATTATAGTCCGGAGAAAAATACTTTTTCTTTTCTCATCGAAGTGAGCCCTGTAGATACAGAAGCTTATACCCTGAATCGGAAGGGATTAATCATTGATGTGTATGATGGAGCGAGAAAAGATTTTGGAGTACTATCTTCCCTCAAAACCAATAATGCATTGATATATGTACTTGCCGGTATTCATAAAACCGAAGCTGGGATTGATGAATGTATACTTTTAAATTCGAAGGGTAATATGGTTGAGGGGATGCATACGAATATTTTTGTTGTAAAAAATAATACATTATATACTCCTGATATTACGGAGGGTTGTACGGATGGCGTAATGCGTAAAGTTGTGATACAGCTGGCAAATAAAAATGGAATTGCTGTTTCCGAAGAAGTACTAAGTCCCGGCTTAATTCCACATGCCGATGAAATTTTTCTGACGAATGCAGTACAGGGAATTCAGTGGGTAGTAGGTTATCGTGAGAAAAGATTTTTCAGTAAGTATTCAAAAATTCTATCCGAAGAATTGCGCCAACTTAAAAACGAAAACCTCTGAGAAACTCTTCAACAGGCATTCGTTTTTTACCTTCCAATTGTAAATCGCTGATGTGCAGGTAACCTTTATTGGCAGATACTTTCAGAAAAGTTTTCCCATCGCTGAAAAATTCGCCGGCAAGATGATCGTGTGATGTGTATTCTCTGGTCGTTCTGAAAATTTTCATATTCAGTCCTCTGAAACTTGTAAATGCAGCAGGGTAAGGTGATAGTCCGCGTATTTGGTTATAAATCTTATCTATATCATCTTCCCAATTCAGCTCACAATCCGCTTTAAAAATTTTCGGAGCATGTTTTAATTTCGATTCG
Organism: uncultured Sphingobacteriaceae bacterium; assembly: GCA_964454645.1. Classification (GTDB taxonomy): domain Bacteria; phylum Bacteroidota; class Bacteroidia; order Sphingobacteriales; family Sphingobacteriaceae; genus CAYVTM01. The sequence continues at coordinate 323,859 of CAYVTM010000001.1, forward strand.
TTCTTTTCGAAGCTATCCTGGGGGTAGGTCTGTACTGTTCCGTTTTCAATTTTGCGTACGGTATCGAGCACTAAGCCTGCACCGATCTTCATTAACTTATCGTGGAGTTCTCCGGCTGTTTCGTCAGGTGTAATAGGTACTTTTACGCGTTCAATAATATTTCCGGTGTCTATTTCATGTTGAAGAAAAAAGGTAGTAACTCCGCTTTCTGATTCTCCATTCATAATGGCACGATTAATAGGAGCGGCACCCCGGTAATTCGGCAAGAGTGAAGCATGTAAATTAAAAGTTCCCAGACGAGGCATTGCCCATACTTGTTCGGGAAGCATGCGAAAGGCAATCACAATTTGCAAATCGGCATCTATACTTTTTAAGCTTGCCAGAAATTCAGGATCTTTTAGTTTTAAAGGTTGCAGAATCTTTAGCCCCTTTTCTTTCGCATATTTTTTTACTGCCGATTCGGAAACTTTCTGCCCTCTCCCTGCCGGTTTATCGGGAGCAGTAACAACCGCAGCTATGGTATAGTTATTCGAGACCAAACGGTCTAATGATTCAACTGCGAATTCAGGGGTTCCCATAAAAACAATCTTCATGCGAATAAAATTTTAATCTTCGTACAATAAATAAGCAGCACGTTTCGTCTTATACTCTTTGAGTCCTTCTTGCCAGGAGGCTTTTATAGCTTCTATACTTTCAGCTCTCTCCACCTGTTCACGCAAAAGAGATGTGCCGGATAATTTTTCAAAAAAGGAATTAAAAAATACTTCCTTGTTTTGGAAGTTATTGTATAATTCAATGAGCCATTCCAAACGCAATCCGGGAGTATCAATTAAGCTTTGGGTAGGAAAAGAGCGAAGGTCTATGCCGTAACAAATTTTATTTTCATAGGGAGGCTGTTTACTCAGCCCCTCTATAGCTTGTGGCATAAACTGAAAGGAGTACTTCTCTTTTAAATCGGGATGACCGATTATTTTGAAAGGGTTGTATGTTCCCCGACCCATGCTAATAACTGTTCCTTCGAATAAACATAAAGAAGGATATAAATAAACAGCATCCATATCACGCAAGTTTGGTGAGGGATGTATGGGCAACGTATAGGTTTTACGATGCGTATAATCGTTACAAGTGTAAATACGTAAGGGACAACGTAAAGAATCTTTTAACCAGTGTTCACCGTTTATCATTAATGCATATTCGGCAATGGTTAAACCATGTACAATCGGAACGGGATGCATGCCTACAAAAGAGCGATACTTAGGCTCGAGAACAGGGCCATCGACATAAAATCCGTTGGGATTGGGACGATCGAGAATAAGCAGTTCTTTTTTGGCTTCGGCACAAGCTTCCATTACATAATGCAGGGTAGAGATATACGTATAAAAACGTACCCCTACATCCTGAATATCAAACAAGACCAAATCAACTTCCGACAAGTACCGGGCAGAAGGTTTCTTGTCTTTACCATATAAAGAAATAACGGGTATTCCGGTTTTCGCATCAATATCGTCCGATAGATTTTCACCTGCATCGGCAGTACCACGGAAACCATGCTCGGGAGCAAAAATGTATCGGATATCTATACCTAAATGTAATAAGCTATCGAGTAATAAGGTGTTCCCAATAACTGAAGTTTGATTGATTACTAAAGCTATTTTTTTATCTTGCAGATAATCGATATAGGTATGAACCATTTCGGCAGCGGGAATCGCTTTACCCGCTTTCCCTGTCTGAGCAAAGCAGCTTATACATAAGATTAAAAAAACGAAGAGGCTTGAAATTTTTTTCATCATTCAAAGAAACGAAAAAATAAAATGATAATTTTTGCACATTTGTAAATATCTGTATTCGTCTTGAATTTACCCTATTACATAGCCCGCCGTATATCGGGCAAATCGGGGAGGAAATTCTCCCGTCTTATTGTGCGTATTGCCATTAGCGGTATTGCTATCGGCTTAACCGTGATGATTATTGCGCTTGCAATTGTAAACGGATTTAAAGGATCCATTAAAGATAAAATCAACGGCTTCTCCGGAAACCTGCAAATTCAACGCATCGATTTAGGTAATACACCCGAACAAACGGTTATCGATAAAGAAGCTTCTTTAATACAGGCAATGGACTCGGTTTCATCCCTTGCACATTATCAGGAGTATGCCAAAAAGGTAGGTATTATTCGATTCGAAGAACAGATAGAGCCGATCGTATTGAAAGGGCATGGGGCCGATTTCGATTCTGCTTTTTTATCCGATAAAGTGGTTTCGGGCAGCATGATTCAATGGAGCGATACCGCTGTAAATAACGATTTGATGGTATCGCAGTCGCTGGCAAAAAAACTACAATTGAAAGTAGGAGATAAGGTGTTCGTGTATTTTGCCGAACAAAATTTACGGGTACGTCGCTTGCAAGTGGTTGGAATTTATGAAATGGGCATTGATGAGCTGGATAAAATGTTTGCCCTTTGTCATATCAATTTAATCCGTAGGTTAAATAACTGGACGAGTGGGCAAAGCGGTGGCTTCGAGGTTTTTGTTCGGGATAATGTTTCTTCTGATCTCGTTGCAGAACAATTGAATGAAAGGATACCGCTTTATCTGGAGGCCATTACTGCTTACGAATTGTATCCGCAATTGTTCGACTGGGTGGAGCTTTTGGATGTGAATGGCCAGGTAATTATTATCCTGATGATTTTGGTGGCGGGAATAAACATGATTTCTGCTTTGTTGATTTTAATTCTCGAACGCAGTTCGATGATTGGAGTACTGAAAGCCTTGGGAATGCGTAATACTTCACTGCGAAAAGTATTTATGTATAATGCGATGTATTTGATTTTGGCAGGAATGCTGATTGGAAATGTATTGGGATTGACCTTCTGTTATTTTCAGGAAACATACCGTTTTATCAGCCTCGACCAGGAATCGTACTATGTTTCTTATGTGCCTGTTAATTTACGGATGATGGATCTTATCTTTTTGAATGTAGGAACATTCGCCTGTTGTGTATTGATGATGATTATTCCATCGATGTTGGTAATGCGTATCAGTCCGTTGAAAGCAATACGTTTTAAGTGATAATGAAATGTCAGTGCATCCCTTCCGACAAGCGTATCGCCAATTCATTTAAAACTATGAAGAACAAAATTTTTCTTGCTCCTCATGGTTAGAAAAATCATAAAAAATCTTATTTCCTTACCAGTCTATACAATAAATCGCTGCGTTTGAAATTACCTGATTTATCAGGCCAGCGTGCCGCATCTAAATTATAAATATTTAAAGTATCGGCATTTACTTCCCATTCGTAATAGAAGCCTTCGTTGCGTGCGTTCGATAAAAAGATGAGTGGATTATTACTGAACTTCTGACAGTTTTTGTTAATGCATATCGAATACGAGGTATGATTCGGTAATCCTGCAATATAGCCGTTACTTTGAAGTGTAACAGGAACCGTATCATTCCAAACATAATCTCCTGCCACAAAACGGTTGTTGAGAAAAGCTATACCGTAAGAAGGTATAGGACTTGCCAGTGTATCACCCACTTCCTCCGGATTAACACGGATAAAAGTATGGGTTTGATTTTTGACGGGATCGGTATAACTAAGTGTTTGTTTATCTTTCGATAAAACTAAATCTATTTCCTCCAAATTCGTAAAACGTTTGATGCGGATTGTATTTTTTGTAACAGGTTCGTATTTAAAACCTTTAATAGCAGCACCTATCGTAATACGTTTCAGGTTTGAGTCGGGGCGGTCGAAGACCAATTCTACGAGCGAGACATGACTTACTTTCGAGGGGTCGTTATTGTATTTCTCTAAGGAATCGATAAAGGATCTACTTATCCAATGTCCTACCAAATCGTGTTCCGGTCCCGGTTGTTTACAGGAAAATAATGAGCACACAAGTAAAGTAATAAATAGGTAATGTAATCTGTTCATAATTAAAATTATATCTTTTTTGCTTCGTTCCAAAACACATCCATCTCGGCGAGGCTCATATCTTTTAATTGTTTGCCTAGCTCTTTGGCCTTTTCTTCGAGGTATTGAAAACGTTTAATGAATTTACGATTGGTTTTCTCGAGCGCATCCTCCGGATTAATATCGATAAAGCGCGCATAGTTAATCAACGAAAATAACAGATCTCCAAATTCGGCTTCTGCTTTTTCCTTATGAATACTTTCTTGTGTAACGATATTAAATTCCCTCTTAAACTCTCCCAATTCTTCCTCCACCTTTTGCCAAACCTGTTCTTTTGCATCCCAGTCGAAACCAACACCTCTGGCTTTTTCCTGTATGCGCGAAGCTTTAACCAAAGCCGGTAAAGAAGTAGGAACACCGCCTAATACCGATTTGTTTCCTTCTTTTAATTTTAGTAGTTCCCAATTGCGTTTCACTTCGGCTTCATCGGCAACTACTATATCTCCGTAAATATGCGGATGGCGGGAGATGAGCTTGTCGCAAATTCCGTTCAGTACATCGGTAATTGTAAAGTCATTTGTCTCCGAAGCAATCTTCGAATAAAATACAATATGTAAGAGGATATCACCCAGTTCTTTTTTGATTTCGTTTTTATCTCCGGATAATATCGCATCCGAAAGTTCATACATCTCTTCTATGCTTAAGTGTCTTAAGCTTTCCATCGTTTGTTTACGATCCCAGGGGCATTTTTCCCTGAGTTCATCCATAATTATTAATAAGCGTTCAAAAGCAATTAAACGTGTGTCCATATCTTTTCGAAAAAAACAAAGGTACTAAAATATAGTATGTAGAAATATTCGGCTACTTACTGAGCCGTTTTTTGTGGATAAAATTCTATGCTGACTAAAGCCCCTTTACCAATACTGCTTTGTATTTTAAGGGTTCCGCTTAAGATGTTTGCACGGCTCTCCAGATTTTTCAATCCTATACCTTTATTTTGCCGTGCTCCGATTCTTTCCGCATCAAATCCTTTTCCATCATCTTCCGCTTCGATCACCACTTTTTTACCAACGGAACGTATGGATACACGAATATTTTTGGCTTCGGCATGTTTAAGAGTGTTGTTAATAAACTCTCTTATAATTCGGTAGATGTTTAATTCTTGTGATTTGTCTAAGCGCAAATCGATCCGGTAATCAACGGTCATAAGAACTTGCGAACCGGCATTGATATTCATGCATAAATCTTCCAGGGCATTCCGTAAACCTCCGGCAATAAGGGATCCGGGTAATAAATTGCGGGATATATTTCGTATTTCCTGAATGGAAACCTCTAATAGTTCCTCACTTTCGAGAGTATGCTGCAAGAGGTCTTCCTTACTTAAGTCCTCGGCTTTTAAATGATTGATTTTAAATTTTAAAACAGATAATAAAGGACCTAATTCATCGTGCAGATCACGTGCTATACGACTACGTTCTTCTTCTTCGGTATCAATTATCGATTGGAAAATAGCCCGTTGTTTTTCGCGCATACGACGTTGATAAATCACCAGCAAAACAACGGTAAGACTAATAAGAATAAGGAATGTAATAATTCCTACTACCGTGGCATATATAAAACTTTGCTCTGAGATCTGCATATAAATGAATAAGCATAAATTAGGTTACAAACTGTATTGACAATATGATGTACGAAATTTGCGAGATAAGGGTTTGTATTAAAAATGGTTTCATTAAAACCCCATCCGATGATAATACTCACTACAAAATAAGTTAAGACCCCAATCGATAAGATAATAAATTTAAGATTTTTGCCATCAATTTGATCCCTTGAAATATAGGTATAAATGTAAATGGATACGTAACATATAATCAACAGGCATTCTAAATAAGTTACGACATCACTGTTGTATTTATCAAAGAAGTTTTCTCTCGACCAATAAAGCGCAGTCAAAACATAACCGATAATTAAATAAGGAGTAACCTTGTTTATAAAACGATTCGCTATTAAACGATTATAGAACCAAAGGTAGAATGCCCCTTCTATAATTATGAAAGAGTTGATATAAGGACTTGTATTTATTTCTGGAGGGCGTATATATCCTAAGCCTAATTCTACTGCCGAACAAAAGCAAACAAAGTAAAAATAATACCTTAGCGGATCGTTTTTATGTTTACTATATGTAAATATTCCGGCTAATAAAATTAGGAGTATAGAATTTGAGGAAATGAACTTAAGTAAGAAATAAAGTTCCTTAAAAGTCATAATATACTAACAGTTTAATGGGCTTTCGAAATTATAAGGAGGTTCTCTTTCCCCGGCTTCTTTTATAATTTCCAGTAGGTCGCAATCTCCTTCATCTCTTTCCCCGGCAGCTACGAGTACAACACAAAGACTATCGCCCGCTTCATGAGAAAGCCCGAAATAGATTCGAAGCCCACTACAATTTTCCTGACTTAACAGTTCGAGAATTACTTCTTTTGGAAAATATTCGGAAGTACACTCTTTGCCATGTACTTCGCGGTATCTGCGTGTTAATTCAGCTGCTTCTTCTAATGAAATATGATGATCTTTCATAACTAAAATAGTTTGGTTTATGTAAATATACTAATCTAATTGAAATATTAAATTTTAATAAAAATTTATAAAGATGGAAAAGGAGGATACTATTTCTTATATAGTTTATGAATGATTCCGATTGCTTATGATTACGTATAGAATGGAAAATCTTTATAACGTTTGTATACATCTATAACATTTCTTCAAGTGTGTCTGTTACCAAGGCTTTTTATCCATAATTTGAAAAGGTGGTCCATGCGGATAAATTTTGCCTACAGCTACACAGGCATTTTTACATATATTGAGTATCCTCGTCTGAAAAATAGCAGGGTATGATTGTTTGTATAATAAAGTCTGAATGGATATTCTCCCGAATCTGAAGTGTTAATGCAAGGCTAGGTAAATCGCAGAATGCCATAAAACCCGGAAATGATATATAGAAAAGATTTTCGGGTTAATTTTTGTCGGGATGGCCGGATTTGAACCGACGACCTCCAGCACCCCATGCTGGCGCGATACCTGGCTACGCTACATCCCGAGGAATAGGTATCTGAAAATTATGCTTTCATCATGCGTAAAAAAAGAGCTAATTGCTTTTTCATTACACGTCTGTCAACTATAAAATCTAAGAACCCGTGCTCGAGTACGAATTCCGCACTTTGAAATCCTTTCGGTAAATCCTTTTTAATAGTTTCTTTGATAACGCGTGGACCGGCAAAGCCAATCATAGCACCCGGTTCAGCAATATTAATATCCCCAAGCATTGCATAAGATGCCGTAACACCTCCGGTTGTAGGATCCGTTAATAAAGAGATATAAGGAAGCTTAGCTTGTGAAAGCCTTGCTAATTTTGCAGAAGTTTTTGCCATTTGCATGAGTGAAAATGCAGCTTCCATCATGCGGGCGCCTCCCGATTTAGAGATAATCATAAAAGGAAGTTTCTTTTCAATAGCATAATCAATACTGCGTGCAATTTTTTCTCCCACTACCGAGCCCATCGATCCGCCGATGAAATTAAAATCCATACAGCAGATTACCAAACCCTCTCCATCCACTTTGCCATGTGCCGAACGTAAAGCATCGTTAAGTCCCGTTTTATTCATCGTTTCTTTTACACGATCGGTATATTTTTTAGTGTCTTCAAAAGACAGCGGATCGCCCGAGACAATGTTTGCAAAGAGTTCGGTGAATTTATTTTCATCGAACAATACTTCGAAATATTCTTTTGACCCGATACGCAGATGATATTCACAGTGGTTGCAAACGTATTGATTTGCTGACAGATCGGGAGCGTATAAAGGCTTTTTGCAAGAAGGGCATTTGCTCCATACTCCATCCGGCGCCTCTAATTTTTCTTCGGTACTGGTAAGAATACCTTCTTTATTTCTTTTGAACCAAGCCATTGTTTGTTTTAAATGTGAAGCAAATAAATTTCCTTAAGCAATGGTAATATCTTTCGATAAATACACATCTTGTATGGCATTCAATAATTCAATCCCTTCATTCATCGGGCGTTGGAAGGCTTTTCGCCCGGAGATTAATCCCTGTCCGCCAGCGCGTTTGTTAATTATAGCAGTACGTACCGCATCTGACATATCCGAAGCCCCTTTGGATTCACCGCCTGAATTAATCAATCCCTGACGTCCCATATAACAATTCGCTACCTGATAGCGGCATAAATCGATCGGATGGACGCTCGATAATTCTTCGTAAACTTTTTTATGTGTTTTTGCAAAATTAATGGCTGTAAATCCGCCATTGTTTTCAGGAAGTTTTTGTTTAATGATATCAGCCTGAATGGTTACACCTAAATGATTTGCCTGTGCTGTTAAATCGGCAGCCACATGATAATCTACACCATCTTTTTTAAAGGCATTGTTCCGGGTATAGCACCATAATACGGTTGCCATTCCCAATTCGTGTGCACGCTCAAAAGCTTGTGCGACTTCGATTATCTGGCGGGAGGAATCTTCGGAACCAAAATAAATAGTAGCTCCTACGGCTACTGCCCCTAAATTCCATGCTTCTTCTACCGATCCAAACATAATCTGATCGTACTTATTCGGATAGGTCATCAATTCATTATGATTGATTTTTACCATCATCGGAATTTTATGTGCATATTTTCGGGATACCGAAGCCAATACTCCGAATGTAGTTGCTATGGCATTACATCCGCCTTCAATAGCTAACTTTACGATATTGTCGGGATCGAAATAAATCGGATTCGGGGCGAATGAAGAACCGGCAGTATGCTCAATTCCCTGATCTACCGGAAGGATCGACAAATACCCTGTACCGGCTAAACGTCCATGATTATACATGGATGCCAGGTTACGTAATACTTGCGGATTGCGATTGGACAAAGCAAAGGTTCTATCGATAAAATCCCCACCGGGCAGGTGAAGCATATCTTTAGAAACCGTTTTTGAAGTATGATCTAATAAGGGTTTGGCGTCTTTACCTAATAATTCCGTAATCTTGTCAATAGTCATTTTTAACCGTTAATTTGTTAGTTTTCGACTGCAATACTAATGAAAATTAGCTTTAAAATGAAAAACCGGTCTATTATTTATCGGCCTGTGCTGCTATATGTTTAGAACACCGTATTTCGTCCGCTTGATTTTCAATAAATTAGAATTAGTTGATTATAAGTCATTAGGCATATCATTTGAAAGAATTTAGATTATAACACAAAAAAATATAATTTTACAAGGAATAGAATAGCATCCCCTTAGGGGTATTTTCATATTATTGGGTCGATATAGATACATGCTTGAGATTATACGCATATTAAGCGATGAAGAACTTCAACAGGCTTTTTCCATTCGGAGAATCGTGTTTGTGGAAGAACAACAAGTGGAAGAACGCATCGAATATGAGTTCGAGGAAGATTCTATTCATTTTTTAGCTTTAAAAGATGGGCAGGCGGTGGGTACGGCACGTTGGCGAAGAACTGATAAGGGAATAAAACTCGAACGTTTTGCAGTATTGGCAGAACATCGTTCTTCGGGTGTAGGTTCGGCATTATTAAAAACTATACTCCAGGATATTCCTAACGATGTACCTTATGTATATCTTCATGCACAATTGAGTGCTATAGGTTTGTATGCAAAATTCGGATTTGTTCCCGAGGGTGATCAGTTCGAAGAAGCAGGTATCCAACATTATAAAATGGCCCGGACGCGATGAGGAGAGTTATACTTCTAACGCTTTTCATTCTTACGTATCAGGCTGTTCGGGCTCAGGAAACCATTGTGCGGGGTAAAGTAACCGATGTAACCACCAACGAAGCCATTCCTTTTGCCAATATTCGGTTTAAAGGTTTGCCGGGTGGTACCTCTGCCGATTTTGAAGGGTATTTTTCTTTAAAAACTTCCGCACGTGTCGATTCGCTGGAGGTTTGGTACCTGGGTTATCTTCCCAAAACACGTAAGGTAATACCGGGCAAAAGCCAAACGATCGATGTGCAATTGCAATCGGCTTCTGTTGGAATTCATGAAGTGACAATTCTTGCGGGAGAAAATCCTGCTATTCGTATTATCCGAAATGCGCAAAGAAACAGAGATAAGCATGATGTCCGATCGCTGGATGCTTATCAATACGAGAACTATACGAAAATACAGATCGATGTAGATAATATTTCCGATAATTTTAAACGTAAAAAAATATTGCGCCCGATTACTTCTTTGTTTGATAGCCTGGAAGTTTTGGCAGGGGAAGACGGGAAGGCAAACTTACCTGTATTTTATTCCGAGAACCTTTCGGATGTATATTATGTCAGCAAACCCTTTCAGCGGAAAAAAGAAATTATAAATGCTTCGAAGGTTACGGCAGTGGGTATTCAGGACGGTGTGCTTACTTCACAATTTACAGGCGGTACTTTTGAAGAGTATAATTTCAATCAGAATAAATTATTAATTTTTAATAAAGAGTTTCTTTCTCCCATTGGCGACAATGCTTTTTTCTTTTATGATTTTTTGCTGATGGACAGTGTGTATTTGGGTGGATATAAATGTTACGAAATAAAAGTAAGGCCCAAGAACAGCAAAGATTTGTTGTTTACGGGGAATGTCTGGATTGTAGATTCGCTCTTTGCCATCAAGCAGGTGAATTTAGAAATACCGAAATCGGTAAATATTAATTTCCTCGAGAAAATTCAGATACAACAAGAGCTGGAGCCTACTGCTGCCGGTGCCTGGATGCAGACGAAATCACGTGTCGTGGTCGACTTCGCCGATGTAACGAAGAAAACCGTTGGGATGATTGCCAAGGTTTATACTTCGCGAAGGAACATCGTAGTGAATGAAGTGAAAGATCAGAAGTTTTATGAATTACAATTGGTATTAAAGGAAGATGCCTTAAGCAAAAGCACGGAATTTTGGAATGCAAACCGGCATGAGAAATTAAGCAGTACCGATATCAATGTATATAGTATGATTGATACGATTAAAAATATCCCGCGTGTGAAAACTTATGTGGATGTATTTTATACATTAGTTACGGGATATCGTACAATCGGCACAATCGATCTGGGGCCATATATCAGTTTGGTTTCATATAATAATATTGAAGGATATAAATTCCGACTGGGTGGCAGGACAAACATTAAGTTCAGCGATAAGTGGATATTAAAAGGGTATCTGGCATACGGCGAGAAAGACAATCGCTTTAAATATAATGCTCAGGTAGAGCATATTCTTTCGCGGATGCATTGGACGAAAATAGGGGTACAGCGAAGAGAAGATATTGATCAGATAGGCGTGCAGTATGATTTTGATGATAGTCAAGCTTTTAACAGTCAGCAAAGTTCGCTGTATATTACTACCTCACAAATTACACGCTTTGCCTTATTAAATCGTAAAACAGAAAGTAGGGTATGGCTGGAAAGTGAATTTCGTAAAGGCTATACGACGCGTGTCATTGTTCAGAATATCGATTATAAACATTTCTTTACCAATACTGCGGATACAGGAATAAATTCGAACTCTTTCCAAAGTGATTTTACTACCAGCGAGATAGTTTTTGAGACCCGTTTTGCTCCAAACGAATATCATGTGTTCAACGATAATTCCCGGCTTACTATCGGCAAGACGAAAGCCCCCGTTGTGATACTTCGATATACATTGGGTTTGAAAGGTTTTTTAAATAGTACGATGGATTATCACCGCTTGTCGGTAACTATTGATCACCGTTTGAAATTAGGTTTCCTGGGTTTCTCAAATTATGTGGTAAATGCAGGTAAAGTGTTTACTAAAGCTCCTTATACCTTGCTGGAAGTACACAGGGGTAATCAAACTCCTTTCTTTGCTGCCGGGACGTATAACCTGATGAACTATTTCGAATTTATCAGCGATGCGTATGTGTCGTTCGATTATGTACATAATTTTCAGGGATTGATATTTAATCGCATACCTTTATTAAGAGCGCTTAAGTGGAGAGAGTTAGTGACCTATCGCGCCGTGTACGGTACTCTTTCCGATAAAAATTCCAATCCGGTTATTCGTAATACCTTTAGCACCCTTCTGTCAAAGCCTTATATGGAAGCAGGTTTCGGAATTTCCAATGTTCTTAAAATTGTACGCCTTGATTTTATTTACCGCTTGTCTTATACTGATGATAATTACCGCAACTATTACCGGCGCCTGCAACTCAATAATGGAGTCGTAAAACCGTATGATGTAGAGCGTTTCGGTGTAAGAGTTTCTTTGCAGTTCTCATTTTAACTGTTGTATCCGAAAGGCCTATCTAATTAGAGTATGTCGAAAAAATAGAAGCAGGTATCATGATCTTTAATTTCAGGAAACACGTGAAAATCTCAATGGAAATTTAGTATTATTGTATCCTGTACAATTAAGATAAAACGTTCATGTCACAGCAAGCGCAAAGCACTTTCGAATTTCCGGGTCAGACGAACTTTTACAGAGGGAAAGTAAGGGATGTATATACGATAAAAGATAAGTATTTAGTGATGGTAGCTTCCGATCGTATATCGGCATTCGATGTGGTTTTGCCACGCCCTATACCCTATAAAGGCCAGGTCTTAAACCAAATTGCGGCACATTTTTTAAAAGCAACTGCCGATTTAGTTCCGAACTGGGTACTCAGCGTTCCCGATCCGGCAGTAACTGTTGGGCACTTATGCAAAGCCTTTCCTGTTGAGATGGTTGTAAGAGGTTATCTGGCAGGTCATGCATGGCGAGAATATCAGTCGGGAAAACGTGAAATATGTGGAGTGGCTTTACCTGAAGGGCTCAAAGAGAATGATAAGCTGGACAATCCCATCGTTACACCTACTACAAAAGCGCATGAAGGGCATGATGAAGATATTTCGAGGGAAGAAATTTTAAAGCAAGAATTGGTAAGGGAGTCGGATTATCAGCAATTGGAAGCATACACACTGGCATTGTATCAAAAAGGAGTGGAGATGGCCGCCGAAAAAGGCTTGATCTTAGTAGATACCAAATACGAATTCGGAAAAATAGGTGATAAAATTTATTTGATTGATGAAATCCACACGCCTGACTCTTCACGCTATTTTTATCGGGAGGGTTATGAAGATCGTCAACAAAAGGGAGAAGCTCAGAAACAATTATCGAAAGAATTCGTCCGTCAGTGGTTGATTGAAAATGGTTTTCAGGGTAAAGAAGGACAAGAGGTTCCGGCAATGAACGATGCGAAATTGATAGAGATTTCCGAACGCTATATCGAATTATACGAACAAATTACAGGTCAGACATTTATAAAAGCCAATCAATCAAACGTGCAGGAACGTATCTTTGGCAATGTTCTGGCTGCGCTCGAAAATCTTGAATAATCACGGAAAAATATAGTAACTTTAACCCCAAACCTTACATCGCATGAAATTTGTAATTGATAAACACGAGAAATACGTATTGCTGAAGCCCTTAGACGTAGAATCCTTAGATTCAGAGACGGCACCCAAATTAAAGTCGGAGCTGATCCTCATTAATTCCGAAGGAATCAACAATATCATTATTGATTTAAGTAATGTACGTACGGTAGATGAGTCGGGAGCGAGTGCTTTGCTTTCTGCAAATCGTATCTGTAAAAGTAATGACGGGACTTTTGTTTTATCGGGAGTTCATTCGGAAATACAACAGTTGCTCGAATTATCAACTACCGATAACTATATCTACCTTGTTCCGACGGTCACTGAAGCTATCGATTTAGTGTTTATGGAAGAGATAGAGCGCGATCTTCGTAGAGAAATGAATGAATAGTTAATGGCAACATTTAGTGTAACGATATTAGGAAGCAGTTCGGCAACCCCAGCATACAATAGAAACCCCAGCGCTCAGTTGCTGAATGTGAATGATCGTTATTATCTGATTGATTGTGGTGAGGCTACTCAAAATCAACTCAATCGCTTTAAAATTAAATTCTCCCGAATCGACCATATCTTTATCTCTCATTTACATGGAGATCATTATTTAGGTTTGGTGGGATTGCTTTCGACGATGCACCTGAACGGACGTACCCGTGAGCTGAGTATTTATGGTCCGCCGGAATTAATAGAAATTATCGACCTGCAGTTACGTGTTTCTGAAACTACTCTTCGTTACAAATTAATCTTTAAGCCTACACATACACAAGGTCCGGAAGAAATTTTTTCGAACAACGATATCAGTGTAGAAACTATCATTCTGAACCATCGCATTCCTACCACCGGGTTTTTATTTAAAGAAAAACCCCGCAAACGTAAGATCAATAATGCGAAGGTAGAGTTACACCAAATACCGGTAGAATTCATCCAGTTATTAAAATTCGGAATTGACTATACCGATAAGCTCGGAAATAAAATTCCAAATGACGAACTTACTTTCGACCCGCCTAAGCCCCGCTGTTATGCCTATTGCTCGGATACTTTGTATTCCGAAAGCTTTTTGGAACAGGTAAAAGGAGTAGATCTCCTCTATCACGAAGCAACGTTTATGCACGACTTGCTGAAAAGGGCAGAAGAAACCTTACATACAACTTCTTTACAAGCCGGAATATTTGCAAGAAAAGCTTCAGTGAAACGTTTGGTAATAGGACATTTTTCTGCACGTTACCGGGAACTTGATGCCTTGCTGAATGAAGCCCGTATGCAATTTGAGGAAACCTATCTCGCTATTGAAGGTGAACGTTTCGAAGTGAAGGATTAATTCTGTCGGAATCGTACTTCTACACTAAAAAAATGTTTATCTATTCCCCTAATTTTCTGATTACCCTTGATGTGATACCCTGTTCGGGGATTATAGTGTAAGTAACGCTCGGAATTATAAAGATTATTAGTATTTTTCTGATGAATGTCTATCGAAATGACGGAGTCTGTACCGGGATAAAAGGCTATTTGTAGCAAGCGTATTTTTAGTTTATCTTCTAATGCTTTGTAAGAGTAGTAAAGCGTATCTTCAATCAATACAGTATCTGCCGAATAACTTATTTTCCAGGCGGGTTTGTTTAGATCCGATTCGATAAACATAGCAAATTCTTTCTTCCAATCTACCTGTATATTAGTTTTGGATTGGCTTGCCGTATCATTAGAAACAGCTTTATCTGCTAACGTATTTTCTTTTGTAAGCAATACTGCCTCATTTTCGAAATAGCTTTTCAAATCGAAATAGCTTTTCGATGAAGAAGGATTGTTTACACTTGACTCTTTGCAAGCCGCAAAAGGTACAAGCAGGAGTAAAAATATTTTTAGAATTGTTTTCAATATTATACTAATGAGGTCCCATTCATTTCCGCAGGTATTGTTATATTCATCATCCGTAAAATAGTAGGAGCAATATCTGCAAGTCCGCCCGAACGAATTGTTTTATAGTCCGCATCGATCAGGATGCAGGGTACTAAATTGGTAGTGTGTGCGGTATTCGGACTGCCATTTTCATTTATCATATAATCGGCATTGCCATGATCGGCAATGATGATAAAAGAGTACCCATTTTCAATTCCGCATTCAACCACTTCTTTAGCACAAGCATCAACGGTCTCTATAGCTTTTACTACCGCAGAGAATACGCCTGTATGCCCTACCATATCAGGGTTTGCGAAGTTCAAACAAATGAAATCGCTTTCTTGTTTTTTTAATTCCCGTATAATGGCATCTTTGATTTCGTATGCACTCATCTCGGGTTGTAAGTCGTAAGTAGCCACTTTCGGTGAAGGAATTAAAATTCGTTGTTCATTTGCGAATGGTTTTTCTCTTCCGCCCGAAAAGAAAAAAGTAACATGCGGGTACTTTTCTGTTTCGGCAATACGAATTTGTTGCTTATTATTTTTCTCTAATACTTCGCCTAATGTGTTTTGTAAGTTCGCCTTATCGAATACCACTTTTACATCCTGAAAAGAATCGTCGTAATTGGTGAATGTGATATAATACAGATTTAGCTTATGCATATTGTATTCGTGTATGTCGCGCTGTGTTAAGGCAATACTGAGCTCACGTGCACGGTCGGTACGGAAGTTATAGCAGATAACTACATCGCCTTCCGCAATTGTTGCAAGCGGATTTCCTTCAGCATCGGTACATACAATAGGTTTAATGAATTCATCGGTGATGTTCGCATGGTAAGAAGCCTGCATTGCGGAAACGTAATCCGTTGTTGCCAGGCCTTTCCCATTTACCAATAAGTCGTAAGCTTCCCGGACACGTTCCCAGCGGTTATCACGGTCCATGGCATAGAAACGACCGATAAGAGAAGCCAGTTTAACATTTGTTTTGCTAAGGGTTTCTTGTAAATCGTTCAAATAGCCTATTCCCGATTTAGGATCAGTATCCCGACCGTCCATAAATGCATGTACAAAAATATTTCCGACAGCATAGTCGGCAGCCATTTCGCATAAGGCTTTCAGATGATTGATATGAGAGTGTACGCCTCCATCGGACAAAAGTCCAATAAAGTGTACATTTTTTTGATTATTTTTTGCATAATTAAATGCTTCTACCAGGGTAGAATTATTCCAAATAGACTTATTCTCCACAGCTTTATGGATACGCACCAATTCCTGAAAAATAATTCTTCCCGAGCCTATGGTCAGGTGGCCTACTTCCGAATTTCCCATTTGTCCATCGGGTAATCCAACCGCTTCTCCCGATGCAACCAGTTTAGAATGAGGATATTGTTTATAAAGAGAGTCGATAAAAGGAGTGGAGGCAGCATCGATGGCATTGCTATTTTCCGGCTTGCCAAGTCCCCATCCATCCAAAATCATTAAGAAAACTTTTTTATCTTTCATAGTTCAAATATACGATCATAATAGGATTGGCATAGTTTTTAGTATAAATACCCTGATAAGATGAATTGTGAATACATGAAGCGCATCGTTTTTACCCTAATACTATTTTGTTATAGCATATTAAATACTTTTGCCCAGACAGGTATTTACGAAGATCTGGCAGCAGGATTTAATGGCTCTGACCAACGCCTTATTTCAAAATATTTTAATAATAAGGTAGAGCTTACTATTATGGATCAATCGAATGTATACAGTAAAACACAAGCAGAATTAGTACTTCGCGATTTTTTTGTAAAATACCCACCCATAGAATTTCAGATCCTACACCGAAACAATAAATCCGGAACAGAAGGAGCGGGTTTCGCTATTGGTCAAATGAATACCCGATCGGGAAATTTCAGAGTATATTTTATTATCAAACAAGTAGATAACACTACCTATCTGCAAGAGATGCGTTTCGAAGCCGAACGCCGGTAAGAATTTCTATCTTTTCTCGTCTCAATCCTTACCTTTGTCTGTCTATGATTATTATCTTTTGATCTTGAATGAATTCATCAGGTATCAGGATTTTTTATATGCGAACATATTTCAGAATAAGCAATAAATTAATTTAAGGAGCCATAATTTAACAGGAATGAATTATACCGAAGAAACACTTGAAGCCTTTATACAAGTAGCATTAAAAGAAGATGTAGGCGATGGAGATCATACTTCTTTGTCAACAATTCCTGCGGGGGCCGAAAGTTCCGCCTATTTGCTTATCAAAGAGACAGGTATATTGGCGGGATTAAAGATTGCTCAAAAGATTTTCCATCGTATCGATAAAGATTTAAAGATTGAAGTGTTTATGCGGGATGGAGATTCTGTAAAACCCGGCGACAGGGTTTTGGAAGTATCGGGGAGCGTACACAGTATTCTGCTCGCCGAGCGTTTGGTATTAAATACCATGCAACGTATGTCGGGTATAGCAACAGTCACTTCAAAAGTTGTAGGAATTTTGAAAGGAACTAAAACAAAAGTACTGGATACACGTAAGACTACCCCGGGAATACGTTTTCTCGAAAAGGAAGCGGTTAAAATAGGCGGGGGAATGAATCATCGGTTTGGTTTATACGACATGATTTTAATTAAGGATAATCATGTGGATTATTCGGGTGGTATTCAGCAGGCGCTTGACAATGCCAATGCATATTTAAAACGAACGGGTAAATCCTTGAAGATAGAATTAGAAACCCGTAACCCGGAAGAAGTTCAGCAAGCTATCGATCATGGTGGACTACAGCGTATTATGTTTGATAACTTTAGTCCGGAAGCGATGAAAAAAGCGGTTGAAATGGTAGCCGGCAGGTTCGAAACCGAAGCTTCGGGTGGAATTACGATTGAGAATGCAAGGGATTATGCCGAAACCGGTGTGGATTATTTATCTATGGGAGCATTGACGCATTCTGTTAAAAGTCTGGATATGAGTTTAAAAGCAGTATAAGAACCCTGCTTATTTTAAATTAGTACATTTGTTCCCGTATTGATTTTTGAAGAATGATTTCAGTTTATACAACAACTGCACTTATTGTTGCATATTTATACGGTTCTATACCTACTGCTTTTTGGATTGGCAAGGCATTGTACGGTATTGATATTCGTGAATACGGAAGCGGTAATTCCGGAGCAACCAACACCTTTCGTACTTTAGGAAAGAAAGCAGGTATTCCGGTTCTCATTATCGATATCTTAAAGGGATTTACATCAACAAACCTTGTTTATTTTATGGGAAATTATACGCCCGGAACAGTCCCTTTTGCCAACTTCCAGATTGTACTGGGAATTACAGCTGTTGTGGGTCATATTTTTCCCGTATTTGCTGGCTTTAGGGGAGGAAAGGGGATAGCTACCTTATTTGGAATGATCCTTGCTGTACATCCACCCGCAGCTCTTGTTTCTTCGGGTGTATTCATTATTATGCTCTTTGCCACCCGCTATGTATCGTTGAGTTCTATGGTTGCAAGTTTTATGTTTCCGGTAATAATGATTCTCTTTTTTAGTGAAAATAGTACCCGGACACAAATATTATTTGCCATTTCGGTATGTGTATTGGTTATGATTACACATCAAAAAAATATCGAACGTTTGTTGAAAGGCAAGGAGTCGAAAGTGAATCTGTTTAAGAAGAAAGATTGAAAACTAACTAAGCTGCTTATAAGCAAACGTATACATTCAGGGCTATGTCACATTTTTGAAATAATATTCAAAGCAAGGCATAATATTTGTATTTTGCATGTCTCAAATTTTATAATAGAAAATATGATTATCAAAAAACTACTTATTATTACTGCGATTTGTTCGATCGGAAGTGCTGCTTTGCAAGCTCAGGATCAAGCCGGTCGTATTTGCACTACGCATTCATTAACCGATGAAGCGATTAAAGATAATCCTGAAGCCATTCAGCGTATGCATGAATTGGAAGAGTTCACTAAGGATTATATCGCAAGCGAAAATGCAAACAAAGGAACATCAAATGCTGCTGTAAAAATTATTCCGATTGTATTTCATATTATCCATACCGGAGGATCTGAAAACATTACCTATGAACAAATTGAAGATGCGGTTCGTATCATCAACAGGGATTATCAAAAAATGAACGCAGACACATCGGAAGTTGCTGCTGCATTTCAGGGAATTATCGGAAATCCGCAAGTAGAATTCCGTTTGGCTCGTCTCGATCCCAATGGAAATTGTACTAATGGGGTAACCCGCACTTTTTCCGATTTTCATAAAGGTGCCAGCGATGCTGATATTAAAGGGCTTATCAGTTGGGATTCCAGAAAATATCTAAATGTGTTTACGGTATCCACTATTCAAAGTGGTGCCGGAGCCTATGCTTATTTACCGGGTGCATGGCCACTGGGCTCTAACCGCGATGGTATTGTATGCCGTGTAGATCAATTGGGAAGTATCGGACAAAGCGGAGGATCAAACCTGGCAGAACGTACATTGACCCACGAGATCGGACATTATTTGAATTTACGCCACACATGGGGAGGTACGAACACTCCCGGATTGCCCTCTAATTGTAGTGATGATGATGGAGTGGAGGATACTCCGAATACAGTCGGAGTGGATAACTTCACTTGTAATAAAAATGCCATGAGTTGTGGTGTATTAAATAATGTTGAAAACTATATGGATTATGCTTCTTGTGAACGTATGTTTACTGATGGACAGGTAGTACGTATGCAAGCGACATTAAATTCCGCTACTGCCGGTAGAAATAATTTGTGGTCACAATCTAATTTAATCGCTACGGGAACAAACGATGGTTTTACTATTGTTGACTGCGCTCCGATAGCAGCATTTGATCGCGCTGTACAAGTAGTTTGTACAGATGCGAATGTTAGCTTTAAGGATGGTTCATGGAACACTATTCCGGTAGCTTGGGAATGGACTTTTGAAGGCGGAACTCCTGCAACATCTAACCTGCAAAATCCAAATGTGAAATTTTCAGGCAAAGGCAGTAAAGATATTAAACTGAAAGTTACCAATGCGCAAGGAGTTTCTGATAGTATTGTTAAAGAAAGCTATATCCGTGTATTAGAAACAGTATCTACGGTACCGTTGCCTTATGTTCAGGGAATGGAAGATGCAAACGCTGTTGCAGAAGATATCTATAATTTCAGCACGAATGTGAAAAACTGGACGGTAACCAGCAACGCTGCTTATGCCGGCACTTCTTCACTCGTAATGAATTTCTTTGGCAGTTCAGGAATAGGAGATAACGCAATGCTTATCCCCGCTATTAACTTAAAAAACGCAAACGCTCCGGTATTGAAATTTAAAGTAGCTTATGCACAACGTAGTAGTGCAAGTGAAGATAAATTAACAGTTTCCCTATCCAGAAGTTGTGGGATTACCTATTCAACTCTATTTACAAAAGCAGGGTCTGATTTAGCTACCGCGAATACTCAAAATGCGAGCTTTGTGCCGAACGGGCAAGGACAATGGAGAGAAGAAAATATTCCTTTAGTCAACTTGTCTGCCGAAGATAATGCTATCTTCAGATTTATGGCTACTAACGAAGGAGCAGGAAATAATATCTATTTGGATGATATCGAAATTGCTGTAATGACAGGTATGGATCAGTTTATGTACGATAACTTAAATGTACAGGTAGCTCCAAACCCTTTCAGCAGTACTGCACAAATTAATTTTACCTTAGTGGCAGAAGCTGATGTTGAAGTAAAGGTATTCGATTTATTAGGGAAACAAGTGGGTGCGATTGCGAATACACATCTAGGATTCGGGCAGCATTCTTTTGAAATTAATGAACAGAATTCGACGATTTCTTCTTCCGGAATTTACTTTGTAAAAGTACGTGTGAACGGAATGGAAAAAGTTTCTAAAGTATTGGTGAATCGTTAAGAGATATGCATTCAGTAAAAAGCCGGGTTGCTTACTTCTTTGTATTTTTACAAAGTTTTAAGCAACCCGGCTTTTTATTATAAAAATTAGGATAGAGGAAATGGAAGAAAATCTAATATCGCCTTTGCTTTCAACAAACATTCATCGTATTCTGCTTCGGGAATAGAATCATAAGTGATAGCTCCTCCCACCTGAAAAGATAAGCAACGTTGTTGATGATCGTAAAAGACAGAGCGAATCAATACATTAAAATCGAAATCATTTTGCATGTCGATATAGCCCATCGCTCCCGAATATACTCCCCGCTTGCTTTTTTCATATTGTTCAATCAGTTGCATCGCCATTACTTTCGGAGCTCCTGTCATTGAACCCATCGGAAAGGCATTCTTTAATGCATCCAATGCAAGACGCTTGTCACTAAGCTCTGCGGTAATAGTCGATATCATCTGGTGTAAATTGGGATAGGTATATATACCAAACAATTCTTCTGCTTTGATACTCCCGGTTTTCGCATACTTTGTTAAATCGTTGCGTACAAGGTCAACGATCATTATGTTTTCTGCAATCTCTTTAAGATTGTTGCGGAGTTGTGCTTTCAGCTCAAGATCCTCTTCTGCATTTTCCGAACGTTTTATGGTCCCCTTTATGGGTTGAGATACTAATTTATTGTTCTCTTTTTTCAGGAAACGTTCAGGGCTGGTACATAAAATATATTTACCCTTTGCTTTTAGCAAGGAAGAGAAAGGCATCGGCGACAAATCGTTTAAGCGTAAATAGGCATTCGCCGGTTGAAGACTAATATCATTTACACAAAATTCGATGCAATAATTTACTTCGTAGAGGTCGCCTTCGAGAATATGCTCTTGTAATTTTTTTACATTTTTTATATACTCATCGCGGGGGCATATTGCTTGAAGCCTAGTATTTTCAGAAGATTGAATATAGGGAAGAGTGCTTGGCAATATGGCGAAAATTTCATCAAAAACCATTTGCGGATTATCCGATGTTATACTGAGCTTATCTCCATCCAAATGAATAATATGTTCCGGTTCGAAAAAATAAAGTTCAGGAAATCCTTTGTAGTCGGTATTTTCAGAGCTTAATGCTTCTACATCGTTCTTTAAATCGTAGGAGAGATAGCCGTAGATATTATTTTGTTTTTCGGTATTGAAATGTTTCAGCCTTTCGAAAGCATCCTTTGAATCACTTTCCAATACCCGCTTACAACCCACAGCCAACAGCCAATCGATACGTTCAAAGGAATACAGTTCCGAATTGCTGTTCAGCAAACAATAGCTGGAGTCTTGCTCTGCCCATAGCAAAGCTTTTTGTTTGAAGTGTATATGCGGCGAATCGAAAGAGAATATTTGTGTATTCATAAGAAAGGGCCTAAGCCCTTTGTGTTATTTTAGAATTAAGGTTTGTTTACGATCGGGCCCTACGGATAGATAGCGAACAGGAACCTGCAATTCACTTTCCAAATAACGCACATAAGCAAGCAGTTTCTCCGGAATTTCGTCAACAGATTTAATTTGGGTAAGATCTTCTTTCCAACCATCAAGGGCTTTAAACACCGGCTTTGGTTGGATTGTTATAATGTCGTATGGCATATAATCGATTACTTTTCCATCGTATTCGTAGTGTGTGCAGGCATAGATTGTTTCGAAGCCGCTCAGCACATCAGCTTTAGTCATTACCAATTCAGTAACTCCGTTGAGCATGATTGCGTATTTCAGTGCAGGTAAATCGATCCATCCGCAACGGCGCGGGCGACCGGTAGTCGCACCAAACTCATTTCCGATTTTGCGCAGCTCTTCACCCACCTCATCTTCCAGTTCAGTAGGGAAAGGACCCCCACCCACACGCGTACAGTAAGCTTTGAAAATTCCGATTACATCACCAATTTTATTCGGTGCAATACCCATTCCTGTACACGCCCCCGCAGTAGTAGTATTCGAAGAAGTAACGTAAGGATAGGAGCCAAAATCAATATCGAGTAAAGTTCCTTGCGCTCCTTCGGCTAATACGCGTTTTTCATTTCGTAAATAGTCGTTTACCAAATGCTCTCCGTCAACCTGAGTCATTCTTTTCAGCAGGTTAATACCTTCGAACCATTCTTGTTCATAGCTTTTATAATCCAGATCTATATCGAAATGAGAAAGAATGGATAAATGTCTTCCTACTAATTTGGTATAACGTTCTTTAAAATCAGGTAACATCGTATCTCCTACACGCAATCCGTTTCTTCCGATCTTATCCTGATAGGTAGGACCGATACCCTTTAGGGTAGAACCTATTTTCTCTTTACCCATGCGTGATTCACTTGCCGCGTCTAACAAACGGTGTGTAGGTAAAATGAGATGCGCTTTTTTGGATATTACTAATTTTCCGGTACTGATGGGATCGTATCCAACTTTCAGGAGGTTATCAATTTCTTTTTTAAATATTACAGGGTCAATCACTACACCATTACCGATAAGGTTCAGGGTGTTCGGATTAAATACTCCCGAAGGTATTGTGTTTAACACATGTTTAATACCATCGAACTCCAAGGTGTGTCCCGCATTCGGGCCTCCCTGAAAACGAGCGATTAAATCATACTTAGGACTAAGTACATCTACAATTTTACCTTTACCTTCGTCGCCCCACTGTAATCCCAAAAGAACATCCACCTTCATGATTTGCTATACTATTTTTGTTAATGATTATGATTGTTTTATACTGTTATACGATTCGCATTTTCCTTCACCTTTTAATTGAGTGCAGGCACCGTATAAGTTTAATGAATGATGTGTGATGTCGAACTTCAATAATTCGCCCATCATACTTTGTATCTGTTGAATGCGCGGGTCACAGAACTCTACCACTTTTCCGCAATCAATGCAAATAATATGATCGTGTTGTTTGTAACCGTAAGATTTTTCGAACTGCGCCATGTTTTTACCAAACTGATGCTTGGTAACCAAATCGCAAGATAATAAAAGCTCGAGGGTATTGTAAACCGTAGCACGACTAACCCTGTACTTTCGGTTTTTCATATGAATATACAACGATTCCACATCGAAATGATCGTTTCGGCTGTAGATCTCCTCTAAGATGGCAAAACGCTCAGGTGTTTTTCGAAGATTCTTTGTTTCAAGATAAACTTCGAAAATTTTCTTAACGTTATCAATAGTTTCTTTAGTCGACATTGGTTATAAAATCGTTCTTTAATTAGTGCTCTCAAAAATAGTTAATTAATTATTAATCGAAAGCGAGGGGTGTATAAGTTTTAAACATTAATGGTGCTGGTATCGAAGCGTGTTACCGACAGAACACCATTTACCTGTTTAAGTTTTTTAATAAGCGTATCTAAGTGAGCTGTATCGTTCACAAAAACCATAATAGAGCCCTCGAAGATACCATCGTTGCTATCGACCGTAATCGAACGCATATTTACTTTTAAATCGTTGGAAATCACTTTGGTTATGTTATTGACAACACCTACATCGTCGATTCCCGTAATGCGTAATCCCGTAAGGAAAGCAATCTCCTTCTGATTCGTCCACCTTGCTTTCACAATACGATACCCGAAATTCGACATCAGTTTAATGGCATTCGGACAATTTGTTCGGTGTATTTTGATTCCCTCGCTAACTGTAATGAATCCGAATACATCGTCTCCGGGGATAGGATTACAGCATTGAGCGAGTTTATAATCGATTTTTTCCAAATCTTCGCCAATGACCAGAATATCCGATTCCTTGCTTTTAACTGAAGTTACATAATTATCAATCTGTTCAGGATTAATTTTAACCGGATTTCTGGACTGAGGTGCTTTCTCTGCCAGTTGATATTCCCTCAATTCTGTAATATCGATTTTGTTGATTGCCATCTGATAATATAACTCCTGGGAATTCGGCAAACCGAAATACAGGCATATCTTATTGAGAGATTGTAGATTATTCGGTATTTTCAGCGTTTTTAACTTACGTTCGAGAATCTCCTTACCGTCCTCGGCAATTTTATTTTTATGCTCCTTGAGCGAAGCTTTAATTTTGGATTTCGCTTTTGAGGTTATCACAAAACTCAGCCAATCTTCTTTGGGCGTTTGTTTATTTGAACTGATGACTTCTACCTGGTCGCCATTTTGTAATTTATGACTTAGGGGTACTAATTTCTGATTGACTTTCGCCCCGATACATTTGCTTCCCAAATCCGTATGGATTTCGAAGGCAAAGTCGAGGGTGGTAGAGCCGCTGGGAAGTTTTACCAAATCTCCTTTGGGTGTGAAGATGAAAATCTCATCCGAGAACAAGTTCATCTTGAAATCATCTAAGAAGTCCAGTGCGTTTGCTTCGGGATTGCTCAATACTTCCCGGACTTTCTGTATCCATTGGTCTAAACCGCTATCAATGGTTTGTTCTTTATATTTCCAATGCGCAGCGAAACCTTTCTCGGCAATCTCATTCATACGCTTGCTTCGGATTTGTACCTCTACCCACTTACCTTTCGGTCCCATAACGGTAGTATGCAAGGATTCGTACCCGTTTCCTTTGGGCGAAGAGATCCAGTCGCGCAAGCGGTCGGGGTTAGGGATGTATTGATCTGTGACAATCGAATAGGCTTTCCAACAATCGGCTTTTTCTGTTTCTATCGGACTATCCAGAATAATCCGTATTGCAAAAAGATCATAAACCTCTTCAAAAGGAATACCCTTGGATTTCATTTTTTTCCAAATGGAATGTATGGATTTGGGTCGTCCAAAAATATGAAAAGAGAGGCCTTGCTTTTCAAGTTGCTCACTGATAGGGCCGATAAATTCTTTGATAAAACGGGTACGTTCTACACGTGTTTCGTTTAGTTTCTGAGCAATGAGTTTATATGTAGTGCTTTCTGTATATTTCATTGCCAGGTCTTCGAGTTCCGATTTTATCGCATATAGCCCCAGACGATGAGCAAGAGGAGCATACAGATAAATGGTTTCCGAAGATATTTTCAACTGCTTGTCACGAGGCATACTGTCGAGCGTACGCATATTATGTAAACGATCGGCAAGCTTTATCAGGATAACACGTACATCATCGGCAAGGGTAAGCAGCATCTTCCGGAAATTCTCTGCCTGGATAGAACTGGTATGATCGAAAACTCCCGATATTTTTGTTAAGCCATCAATAATTCTTGCTACTTTAGTACCGAACTCCCGTTCAATATCTTCAAGCGTTAAATGCGTATCTTCTACAACATCGTGGAGTAGGGCACAAACAATAGAAGTAGTTCCCAGACCAATTTCTTCCGCGGCAATTTGTGCTACTGCAATGGGATGGTAAATATAAGGCTCTCCGGATTTGCGACGCATGTCTTTATGAGCATCTACCGACATTTCGAAAGCTAAACGTATCATACGCTTGTCGCCTTTCTGCATAGTCGGTTTACAGGCCTTCAATAGAGCCCGGTAACGCTTTTGAATCTCTTTCTTCTCTTGTTCTATATCGATATCTAACATTTTCATATGCTTGCATCAAGATAAAAAATATTAGCGAAAAATAATAATATTAATGATATTTGGTTAAATTATAGATTAAATTTAATTGGGCTTTGATCATGCGCTTCTTTTTATTAACACTTGTATGCTTCATTTGTGTGCAGGCACAGGCTCAGCAAGGTTCTAACGATACCTTACGCGTACGGGCGATTGTAGTTGAAGGAGATACCATTCCCATCGCTTTTCTTCCGCAAATAAATGTGTATGCAAACCGCAGTTTTAAATCGAAACGTGAGCAGGTAAAATATACCAAATTGCGTCGGGATGTATTGAAAGTATGGCCTTATGCCAAACTTGCAGGGGAAAAATTTAATGAACTCGAAAGACAATTGGCAAGTATTCCCGATAAGAAAGCACAAAAAGTATTAATCGATAAAACAGAGCAAGAGATTAAAGATACGTTCGAAGACGACCTGAAAAAACTGACGATCACACAGGGACGTATCCTCATTAAATTAATCGACAGGCAAACGGGCAATACGAGTTATGCGGTTCTGAGAGATTTAAAAGGAAACCTGACTGCTTTTTTCTGGCAACAGTTGGCAAGGCTTTTCGGCTCGAGTCTGAAAACACAATACGACCCCGAAGGAGAGGATAAAGAGATTGAGCAGATTATTCAATCTATTGAATAAAATTATAGAATCTTTAACACCTGCTTATGTGTACACTTACTTTTTTTCCTATCAACGGAGGGTATATTTTAACAACCAATCGGGATGAAATGCTCAGGCGTGATACTGCTCTTGCTCCGCAGGCATATACTGTACACGGACAAAAAGTCTTCTTCCCGAAAGATCCGCAGGCAGGGGGTACCTGGGTAGCGGCAGGCGCGAAACATTCCCTGTGCTTGATGAATGGTGCTTTTGATAAACACATTCCCCAACCGCCTTACCGCATGAGCAGAGGTGTAATGCTGCTCGATTTTTTTCGATACGACGACATCGATTCCTTTTGCAGTGAATACGATTTCGCCGGCATCGAAAACTTTACGATGATTCTACTCAAAGGCAGGGCCGAAACCTTATGCGAAATTCGTTGGGACGGACTTAAACTATCACGTTTCGACCATCCCTGCGATGCTCCTAAACTATGGGCTTCCGCACCTTTGTACCCCAAAGATTTAGTGCAAAAAAGAAGAGCCTTTTTTTTCGAACATCTGAATATTTTTTTTGATAATGCCCGCGAACATATCCTTCGCTTTCATACAAATAGCCAAGGCGATGATATTGCTCAAAGAGTATGCCTTAGCCCTTTAGAAAACGGACTCCAAACCCTAAGCATTACAAGCATTATGCGAAGCGAAATGGAAAATTCTATTACCTATGTGGATAAGGTTTCGGGAGAAAGTCATTCATTGAAAATAGATTTTACAGCATAAATTTTTTTACCCCAACAATTCTTCAAAAAGTAAAATAAGAGAGTGCTTTTCCTGCATTTTCTTTTCCCCAGCTTTCCTGTACATCACAGTTTACTTTATGCACTTTAATGCGTGCGTTGGGATTGTTTAGTGCAGACTCTTCCCATATTTTCACATGATCTTTGTTTAATAGCCCTGACCAGCGGGCCCAATAAATGAAAATTACATAATCGTATAGATTACTGTCGGTATAGCTTACCGGATTACCATCCAGGTCACTAAGATGTGAAGTTTCATTTTTTAAGAGAATACTATCGATAAGCATATAACTTTTATTGAATTTTAAAGAATCAATAAATTCAAAAGCACTTCCATTACATGCGGAATCATTTTTGTAGGGGATGAATATCCCATTTTGATTGAAGCATCGAATGTTCGGTATCAAACCTGCATTTTGTATTGTAGATATAAAACCCTCATAGTTCGAAATGAGGATATTATCATTCCTAATATTTTTTTTGTTTAAATAATGTATTAGGGATTCTTTGTTTTCGACTTTTGGACTACGAACTCCGTATATAATCCTTACAACATTTTTGCAAGAACTTAATAAAAATATAGTCAAAGCGAGCATTATGAATGTTCTCATAATAATTTATTTTTTTGAAACATAGGGTAAAAATGCATTACCCTATGTTTGGTTAATAATTTATAGCAATAATCTAATCATATTACTTTCTTCTTGTGTTTTGTATTTACCTTTTTTAATCGTATAGTTTTTTTCTAAACCAAGTTTTCTGCAAAATTCGGGGGGTAAACTGAAATCTTCTTCAAATAAAAAATAACCGTTAGAAAAATATTTATTATATGCTTCTCTAGTCATATCATTTTCTTTATTTAATGTAAGTACAAGCTTCCCGTTTACTTCTTGTGCAGATGCAGAAACATTGTTGCCTTTAGGGGAATATATTTCCCAAGAAATATTTGCGTTCAAGTTGCATATTCCAAAACCCAAGCAATCTCTTTTTCGGGCTATTTCAAAACTGATTTGAATAACAGGCCCTGACACTGCTTTAGGAATTTCTAAAAAACTAAAAAGGACTATTAGCCCCATTAACATCACTACTTTTTTCATAACATTCATTTTAAAAGTTTAACCATTTGTTTAAAGATTCGCATGAGGCGAATTCTTGCGCGCAAACAAATGTGCTGCTCAAATGAATCTTTTACAACCGCGTAGATAATAGATTATTTATGAAGATAATGATTGGACGTAGTACACATACATTTTGAACTCTTAAAGTCGTATTTATGCAACTTTATGAACTAAAATTATAAATATTCGAATGACAAGCTTATTTTTATGCTACGCTTAAAACTAAACTCAATTATTAACAACAACCTAAACCCGGAAGATATGAAGAGCAAGGACAAAAGGCTATACGATTTAGCTGTCATTATTCGTAATCAACGAATAGAATTAGGATACAGCTCCGCTGAAAAATTTTCAAATGCCAATGGGATTAACCGATCCGTATATCAACGTTGGGAGAGTGGAGAAGATTTGAATTTAAGCAGTTTATTACGCTTATGCGATATTATAGGTATCAGTGCTTCAGACTTATTTAAGATGTGTGAAAAATGCAATGCTAAGATGCCTAAGACGCGATTACATCAGCATTATATTGAACTGCGGGAAGAGATTCGCAAAGAAGATAAAGAAAAGAATAAAGGGGAGGAAGATCTTTAAAGAGTGGTTTCTCCAAAAAGCATCCAAAGGCTTATCCAACCCAAAATCCCAGTACCAGAGCCAGTAGAATTAATACCGGAGCGGGAATTTTTGTGAATTTCAGCAGCAGAAAAGTAATAGCTATGGTCGTTAAAGCCATCCAATCGTATCCGATGGGTTTAATCATGATGTAACAGGCGGCAATAACGAAACCAACCGAAACCGAATTAATTCCGATTAAGGCTCTTTGAATGAAGCGTCCTTTTTTTAAACTTTCCCAGATCGGAAAAATGGTAAAAATAAACAATACTCCCGGAAGGTTAATCCCGATTAAAGCGGCAGTACTTCCTAATAATTGTCCGAACAGACCTTCGCCACGCATGGCAATACCACCTACGAAAGAGGTAAATGAAAATACAGGTCCGGGTATTGCCTGCTGCAAGGCAAAACCCGAGAAAAATTCCTGTGCTGTTAGGTAGGCTTTCATCTCTACAAATTCGGTATAGAGCAAAGGGATGAGTACTTGGCCGCCCCCGAAAATCATAATTCCGTTCCGGTAAAAGTTTTCAAACATACGCACCGGTAAACTGAATAATGAGGTACGGTTGATGATTGCACCCATTAGTGCAAAAACGAATAAGATTGCCAAGAAAGGGATGAGTTTTTTCGGATTAAATCTTACCCGTTCTTTCGGAATTTCGTTGGGTGGAATAAATAAAGCTGCAAAGAGAACACCTACTGCCAATACGATAGGAAATACATAGGCATTTTGAAAAAGTATGGTGATTAATACGGCAAAGCTCGCTAAAATATAAGAGAAACGGCTGCTTAATACCCTTGTTGTAAGGATGTATGCCGAATAAGCTACAAAGCCTATAGCCATGGGTTTTACGAACAATAAAATTTCATCGGCATGTCCGCTCAAATCGAAATAAGAAAAAGAGACAGCGAACAAAAACATCATCAACCCGGCAGGAGCAATCCAAATGAGTAAAGCGAAGAGTGCTATGTAAATTCCTCCGAACTTATACGCAATGGCAATGAGGGTTTGCGTAGAAGAAGGTCCGGGTAACATCTGACCCAGGGCATTATAAGCTATCAGCTCTTCTTCGGTAAGGTATTTTTTCTTTTCAACAAATTCTTTCAGCATCATGGCAATATGAGCTTGTGCTCCGCCAAAAGCAGTCAGGGTGAAGATGAAAACATCCTTTAGAAAAAGTAGCTGCGCCTTGCTCAATTTATGCTAATCCTTGAACGAAAATACTTAATCATCTTCATAATCCAAACCCATTAAGGCATTATAAGCCGTACGCAGTTCCGATAAAGCATGCTGATCGCTTAACCTGTGAGCAATCAGCATTCCTTGCTCATAGGTGCTAATGGCTTCGGTTTGTTGGTTCATTTGTAAATACAATTTTGCCAGATGGTAATAGGTACCTACATACTCCGGATCATTTTGTACCAGATCCTGAAAATACGCCAATGCCTTGGAAAGCTCATTCAGCTTAATATACTCAGTTGCAAGCGCATACTTTAAAAACGAATCATTGGGTTCGGCTTTAAGCATTTCCAGCAATTGATTGAGTCGGGATGTATTCATTTTAATATTAGTGGATTTTGTCTATTTTTGCCTATCTATTGCTTTAAAAAATTTAAAGCGCTATCATTAAATCATATTTATAAATAAAATTCTATGAAAATTTTAGTGTGTATCAGTAATGTTCCCGACACAACGACAAAAATAACTTTTACCAACAACAATACCGAATTCAATACGAGCGGGGTTCAATATATCTTAAACCCATACGATGAAATTGCTTTGGCAAAAGCCATCGAACTAACCGAGGGAGGAAAAGGAAGCACAACAGTCATCAATGTAGGCTTAGCCGATACCGAAGCTACTATTCGTAAGGCTTTGGCGATTGGTGCCGATGATGCCATCCGCATTAACGCGGCACCTGCCGATGCTTATTTCGTGGCTAAACAAATTGCAGAAGTAGCAAAATCGGGAGGCTACGATATCATCTTCACCGGACGCGAATCCATTGATTATAACGGAGCACAGGTTACTGCCATGTTGGGTGAATTACTCGATATTCCATCAATCTCTATCATTAAAAAATTAGAATTGGACGGTAACAAAGCTGGCATTGAACGTGAGATAGAGGGTGGTAAAGAAGTGCTTGAAGTGAATACGCCATTTGTAGTAAGTGCTGCCGAAGGTGTTGCGGAGCCTAAGATTCCGAACATGCGCGGAATTATGTCGGCAAGAACTAAACCTTTGCAGGTACTTGAGCCGGTAGCGGTTGAAGCGAAGGTAAAATACACTTCGTTTGAAAATCCTCCTGCACGTGGAAACGTAAAAATGATTGCTGCAGATGCTGCTGCTTCATTAGTTGATGCTTTACACAGTGAAGCAAAAGTTATCTAAAGATCATATCCGAAAATATTATAAATAAAACATACGATGAGTGTATTAGTATATATAGAGAGTACCCAAGGGAAATTTAAAAAATCAAGTTTCGAATTAGCATCCTATGCCTGTGAAGTAGCACGCATGTATGGAAGTGAATTAACTGCATTATCTATCGGAAATGTTGCCGAAGATCAATTGAAAGAACTTGGGAAATATGGTGTTAAGAAAGTATTGAATGTATCAAACGATCAGTTAAAATCTTTTTCGAACCAGGCTTATGCAGCAGTTATTGCTGAAGCTGTAAAGGTTGTAAATGCAAAATTAGTTTTGATGGGGAATACCTTTAGCGGTAAAGGTTTGGCACCGCGTGTTGCCGTAAAATTAGATGCCGGTTTAGCCGATGCCGTAATAGAATTACCGAAGATAGATGGCAATACCTTGAGCGTTAAACGGGTAGCTTTCTCAGGTAAAGCTTTTGCTCAGGTTAGCTTGCATAGCGATAAAAAAGTAATCACCTTAAGTCCGAATGCCTATAAAGTGGTTGTCGATGAACAAGCGATACAGATTGAAGCATTCAATGCACAAGCCAAAGAGAGTGATTTTGCAGTTATGGTAAAAGAAATTGTGCGTGCAAGTGATAAGATTTCCTTACCCGATGCAGAATTGGTGGTATCGGCGGGTCGCGGATTAAAAGGGCCTGAGAACTGGGGGATGATTGAAGAATTGGCGAATTTATTAGGTGCAGCAACAGCATGTTCAAAACCTGTTTCGGATGCAGGATGGAGGCCGCACTCCGAGCACGTAGGACAAACCGGTATTGCCATTGCTCCGAATTTATACATTGCTATCGGTATTTCCGGAGCTATACAACACCTGGCAGGAGTAAGCTCTTCGAAAGTAATTGTAGTTATCAACAAAGATCCTGAGGCACCTTTCTTTAAAGTTGCCGATTACGGAATTGTAGGAGATGCCTTCGAAGTAGTTCCTAAAATAATTGAAGCTGTAAAAGCATTTAAAGCTCAGGCATAATTTTTTATTGGGCTGTATGTTTTTAAGACAGTACAGCCCTAAAAGTTTTTTCATGAATAAAATAAAACTGGATATTGTCGGTCTTTCGTATAGTCAAACTCAATCGGGTGCTTATGCTTTGGTCTTAGGGGAGGTGAATGGTCGCAGAAGATTACCGATTATTATCGGAGGATTTGAAGCGCAAGCTATCGCCATCGAAATCGAGAAGATGAGTCCCAGCCGACCTTTAACCCACGATTTATTCAAATCCCTGAGCCTGAACTTTAATATTCAGATGCAGGAAATTATTATATACAATTTGGTAGATGGCATTTTCTTTGCAAAATTAATTTGCAGCGATGGAAGAAAAACTACCGAGATTGATGCTCGTACTTCCGATGCCATTGCTTTGGCAGTACGTTTCCAATGTCCTATCTATACCTATGAATTTATTTTAGCTTCTGCCGGTATTATGATTGAGGGTAGCGATTTTGCTTTCCTCGAAAATATTGATCCCAAAGAAGAATCAGATACTGTTCCTATTAGTGGTAGTGGGTTCGGCTCTTATAGCGAAATAGAATTGAAAGAGCTTTTGCAGAAAGCACTGGATGAAGAGAACTATGAGAAAGCCGCCCGCATACGCGATGAGCTTACGCGCCGTAGATCTTCTTAATCCCTATTAATTTTTTGTTGAACGATTAAAAGGGAATATCATCCTGAGGGTCGTTCATCCTGCTCGGGCGTATAATAACGTTTTGGAAATTATCGAAATTATCGGAAGGAGCCAGCGGCGACGCAGTTCCGGAAGGGAAAGACCCAAAGGAATTCCAGTCGGCAAATTTCACATACTCCCCAATGTATTTGAGTTTCACACTTCCTACAGCACCATTACGATGTTTCGCAATAATAATCTCTGCTAAGCCTTCGGTGTTATTGTTTTCTTCATCCTGTAAAAATCCATAATATTCCGGACGGTAGATAAACAATACCATATCCGCATCCTGCTCAATAGATCCCGATTCCCGAAGATCAGATAATTGCGGACGTTTATTGCCACCGCGGGTTTCAACGGCACGGCTTAACTGCGACAATGCAAGTACCGGAACATTTAATTCCTTGGCAATACTTTTCAATGCACGAGAGATGGTACCAATTTCCTGTTCACGATTTCCGTTTCCCTTAGAGTCGCTGCTTCCTACCATCAACTGCAGGTAATCAACTACAACCATGTCGATATCGTGTTGTGCTTTTAAACGCCGGCATTTTGCACGTAATTCAAAAACATTCAAGGCAGGCGTATCGTCTATAAAGATTCCGGCTTCGGAAAGTTTACCCACTTTATGTATCAACTGCTGCCATTCATGCGATTCCAGTTTTCCTTTTTTTAATTTTTCTGATGACAGTTCAGCTTCCGCAGCTATCAAACGATTCGTCAATTGTATGGAAGACATCTCGAGTGAGAATACCGCAATTTTTTTCTTCCCGATTAATGCGGCATTACGTGTTAAACTCAATACGAATGCGGTTTTACCCATTGCCGGACGAGCAGCAATAATCACCAGGTCGGAAGGTTGCCAGCCCGAAGTTATACGATCCATTTCGGTAAAACCAGAAGGTACACCGGTAAGACCGTCTTTCTTATCTTTTAAACTTTCTAATTGTTTGATAGATTTCTGAATCAAACTTCCCATGTCTTCCGATTCCCGGCGAAGGTTTCCTTCCGCTATGGCAAATAAATTTTTCTCTGCTTTATCCAATAAATCGAAAACATCGGAAGTATCTTCGTATGCATTGGTAATAATTTCGGATGAGATATTGATTAACTCACGTTGAATATATTTTTGAGCGACAATGCGGGCATGGTATTCGATGTTTGCCGCCGATGCTACACGATTAGTTAACTCGGTAATAAAATAAGCACCTCCGGCGATTTCGAGATCACCATTCTGGCGCAATTGATTCGTAACAGTCAGGATATCTACCGGAGAAGAATTTTGAAATAATTGTTGAATGGCACGAAATACTTTTTGATGAGATTCTTTGTAAAAACTTTCCGGCTTAAGAATGTCAATGACGGATGAGAGTGCATTTTTCTCCAGCATCAATGCCCCCAAGACAGCTTCTTCCAAGTCGTTAGCCTGAGGAGGCAGTTTCCCCATGTTACCCGTAATCGAAGTACTGCTGTTCTTGCGTTCGGCACGTTTACGTTGCCCTTGTGTGGATTCAGATTCAAAACTCATAGAACAAAGAAAGCCAAAATTCAGCAAAACTTTTTAACAAAATTGAAACGCTTTTTTAAAGCCTTGAATACCTGTTGATAAAGCAAGGGCTTATCCACAGAAAAAAAACTGATATCCACAAGAGTCGTTAATAACTTGTTGGTAAGGCTTAGAAAACTGCGAATATGATTTGGAAACCGGGGGATTAATGTATTGTTAATAAAGTCGGAAATTGTGAATAATTTATACCTTTGTGGAATACTCATCAAAATCATGTCGGAGCGCAGCAAATCGAATCAGTTAATATTTGGTATTCGTTCGGTAATCGAAGCAATAGAATCTGGAAAAGAAATCGAGAATCTTTACGTTCAAAAAGGATTAAGCGGAGATTTGTTTAAAGAACTTCGTCAATTACTGGATCAGCATCAACTGAATGCGCAGTTCGTTCCCATTGAAAAGCTGAATCGTTTAACACAAAAGAATCATCAGGGAGTTGTTGCATTTATATCGCCCATCAATTATTACAGAATAGAAGATATTATCCCATTCGTTTATGAGAAAGGAGAGACACCTTTGATTTTGGTTTTGGATCGTGTTACTGATGTTCGCAATTTCGGTGCAATTGCCCGAACTGCCGAGTGTGCAGGGGTTCATGCCATTGTGATTCCTTTGAAAGGCAGTGCGCAGGTAAATGCCGATGCAATAAAAACTTCTGCAGGGGCCTTATATACGATTCCGGTTTGCAGAGAAGTTAATCTGAAATATACCCTTCGCTTTTTGCAGGAGTCGGGGTTGCAGGTGATTGCTTGTACCGAAAAAAACGAAGAGTCCTTGTACGATAAAGATATGAGCGGGCCGACAGCTATTCTTATGGGATCTGAAGAAGATGGTATTTCTTCGGAATATTTACGTATTGCCGATTCGTATGCTAAAATCCCCATGATGGGAAGTATCGATTCGCTGAATGTGTCGGTATCTGCAGGGGTGATACTCTATGAGGTTGTACGCCAACGTCTGACAAGTTAAATATACCGTTCCCCCTTTTTGATCTTTACATCCGCTACAAATTGTTTGATTTGTTGCTCGTTCGATTTATGACAAATCAATAAAGTATCGTTCGTATCCACAACGATAAAATCGTGTAAACCTTCAATAACAATAAGCTTATCGGGACTTGTGTTTATGATGCAGTTCGAGGAATCATACATCATTACATTTTCGGGATAAACCACTGCATTGCCTACATAGTCTTTATCCATTACGGTATATAAAGATCCCCAGGTTCCTAAATCCGACCAGCCGAAATCTGCCGCATATACATATACATTCGAAGCTTTCTCCATGATACCGTAATCGATGGAAATATTCGGACAATGGCTATAGGCTTTCTTAATGAAAGCCTGCTCTTGCGGAGTATTGTATAAATTTTGCCCTTCCGCAAAAATTTCATTAATGTCGGGGAGGTGTTTGCCGAATGCCGAAAGTATGCTTTTCACACTCCATACAAAAATACCAGCATTCCACAGGAAGTCGCCGCTTTGTATAAAGGTTTTTGCCAATTCGATATTCGGCTTTTCGGTAAAGGTTTTTACTTTCGATAAACCCTCTGAACTATTATGTTCATTGAATTGTATATAACCATATCCGGTATCCGGACGAGTAGGTTTAATGCCTAAGGTAATTAAAGAGTCGTTTGTTTGAGCAGTATTTAATGCCGTTTCAATTTGCCGGCAAAACTCTTCTTCGTTTAAGATTAAGTGATCAGAAGGCGCAACTGTCAGTATGGCGTCCGGATTAAGGGCAAAGATTTTATGAGAGGCGTAGGCTACACAAGGTGCCGTATTTTTGGCAAGAGGTTCTCCTAATACCTGAGCGTTGGATAAATCCGGTATTTGTTCGTTCACCAACGGACGGTATATTTCGTTGGTAACAACGTATATATTCTCGGGTGGGCAAATCTTTTTAAAGCGTTCGTAAGTTTGTTGAATCAGTGTTTTTCCGGTCCCTAAAATATCGATGAATTGCTTAGGATGATTGGTTTTACTGATCGGCCAGAATCTGCTTCCAATTCCTCCGGCCATAATTACTGCATATTTATTTTGATTCATCAGATAATGCCTTCTTTAATTAAATCGTGTAAATGAATAATCCCGTCATACTTACCTTTATCGGTAACCAGTAATTGAGAAATATTGTATTGTTTCATCAGCTCCAAAGCATCAATTGCCAGTTCATTTTTATCGATACTCTTGGGTTTGGTATTCATAATATCACCGGCATATTTTGTGTCGAAGCTCCCTTTTTCCATCATTCTTCGTAAATCCCCGTCGGTAATTACGCCTACAAGTTCGTTATCTTCATTAATAACAGCAGTAGATCCTAAACGTTTGGAACTGATTTCAAAGATAAGTCTTGGAATGGAATCCGAAGAAGAAACTACAGGTTTTTCATTGTTCATCGAAATGTCCCCCACTTTTAAGTATAGCCGTTTTCCTAAAGCGCCGCCCGGATGGTATTTCGCAAAATCTTCCGATTTAAAATCTTTCGACTCTAACAAACAGATAGCCAGCGCATCACCCATAGCCAATTGTGCCGTAGTGCTGGTTGTAGGAGCAAGGTTATGAGGACAAGCCTCTTGTTCTACGGAAGTGTTGAGGATAAAATCTGCTTGCTTGGCAAGGTATGAATCGAGATTACCCACAATCGCAATCAATTTATTGCCTGCCAGTTTCAAAAGGGGTGTTAATACTTTTATTTCGGGAGTGTTACCGCTTTTAGAAATACAAATAACGGTATCGTCTTTTTGTATCATTCCCAGATCGCCATGTATAGCATCGGCAGCATGCATAAAGAGTGCAGGAGTACCGGTAGAGTTGAGTGTGGCTACAATCTTGTTGGCAATGATGGCGCTCTTTCCGATGCCGGTTATCACAACTCTTCCCTTCGAATGATAAATCAATGAAACAGTTTCATAGAAATCGTTGTTAATACTATCGCGTAAGGATAAAATCGCATGTGCTTCTGTTTCGAGGGCTTTTCGGGCTATCGCCAGGATGTCTTTTTGTGGTTTCAATTTTTATGAAAATTCTTATGAGTAATTCACAAATTTATACTATTTTAGAAATCAATTTCTATAAATGCATAACAAATTCATTTTTGGGGAGTTAGGATGATAGAGACTAAGACATTATTGTTCGACAACCTTCATAATTTTTTCGGATTCGATAATTTTAAGGGTCAACAAGAAGAGATTATAACAAATATTCTTTCCGGTAACGACACGTTTGTAATTATGCCGACAGGCGCAGGCAAGTCTATGTGCTACCAATTGCCGGCTTTAATGAGTGATGGCACGGCTTTGGTTATTTCTCCCCTGATTGCTTTAATGAAAAATCAGGTAGATCAGATGCGTGCTTTTGGAAGTAACGATAGCATTGCCCATTTCCTGAATTCATCTCTGACAAAAGCTGAAATCGCTAAGGTTAAGGAGGATGTATTACGCGGTGATACCAAATTGCTGTATATAGCTCCTGAGTCGTTAGCCAAACAAGACAACCTGGAATTTTTGAAAGCCGCAAGTGTTTCGTTCGTTGCAATTGATGAAGCACATTGTATTTCCGAGTGGGGGCACGATTTCCGTCCCGAATACCGCAAAATACGTTCAGTCATTAATCAGTTGGGAGAGCATGTGCCTATTATTGCTTTAACAGCTACGGCAACACCTAAAGTGCAGCAGGATATTATGAAGAATCTGCAAATGCAGAATGCTACTTTGTATAAATCTTCCTTTAACCGTCCGAATTTGTTCTACGAGATACGTCCTAAGAAATCGGTAGTGAAAGAGATTATTAAGTTCGTGAAGTCTCATTCCGGAAAATCGGGAATTATTTATTGTCTTAGCCGTAAAAAAGTGGAGGAAATTGCCGAAGCGCTGAGCCTCAATGGAATAAAGGCTTTGCCTTATCATGCGGGTTTGGAAGCGAAAGAGCGGGCAATGCATCAGGATAAATTCCTGATGGAGGATGTGGATGTAATTGTTGCCACTATTGCCTTTGGTATGGGTATCGATAAACCCGATGTTCGATTTGTGATTCATCACGACATGCCCAAGAGCCTGGAAGGTTATTACCAGGAAACAGGTCGTGCAGGACGCGATGGTGCCGAAGGAATGTGTATTGCCTTTTATGCCGAAAGCGATATCCTTAAACTGGCAAAGTTTATGAAAGATAAGCCGGTAGCAGAACGTGAGATTGGCACGCAAATATTAAACGAGGTGGTCGATTATGCCGAATCATCGGCTTGCCGCAGGAAACAGATTCTCTACTATTTTGGAGAAGTATTCAGCGAGGAATCCTGCAACAATATGTGTGATAATTGCCGGCATCCTAAAGAACGTTTCGAAGCAAGCGAATATCTTGCTACCGCCATCAGGGCGGTTCAGGAATTAAATGAAAAATTCAATACCGAACATATTATCAATGTTATTTTAGGAGAAGATAATAAAGCGATCTCCGATTTCCAACATTCGAAATTGAAGATATACGGAACCGGGAAAGGACGGGACCGTAAACTTTGGGAATCCGTTATCCGCCAGGCTTTATTAGCCGGTTACCTGCAAAAAGATATTGAAAACTATGGATTGATAAAGCTTACCAAAAACTCTAAAGTATTTTTAGAAAATCCGGTTTCGATTATGTTCAGCATGAATCGCGATTACGATTCAGATGTAGAAGGAGAAGATGAGCACGGCGGCGGATCGGCGGCAGCAGACACTGTATTGTTTGGTATGCTGAAAGATTTGTGTAAGCAGGTGGGAAAGAAACACAATGTTCCGCCTTTCGTAGTATTTCAGGAACCTACCTTGCAGGAGATGGCGACTCATTATCCCTTAACTATGGATGAGTTGAAACAAATATCGGGAGTAGGAGCCGGTAAAGCGCTTAAATTCGGCGCGCCTTTCGTAGAGATGATTAAGAAGTATGTCGAAGAACACGACATCGATCGCCCGATGGATATGGTTGTGAAAACAGCAGCGAATAAATCGGCAATTAAAGTATTTATCATTCAAAGTATCGATCGTAAACTACCTTTGGAAGATATTGCGAAATCGAAAGGGTTAACATTCGAACAAATTATTCACGAAATAGAATCAATCGTATCCTCGGGGACTAAAATCAATATCAATTATTATATCGATGAAATTTTAGATGAGGATCGTCAGGATGAAGTTTTCGATTATTTCCGTTCGGCTCAAAGCGACTCCATCGATGAAGCATTAAAGGAATTGGGTGAGGATGAATATTCCCGTGAAGAAATACAATTGATGCGTATTAAATTCATGTCGGATCTGGGAAATTAAAAACAGAACAATGCTGAATATTAAAAATATAAAACACAAAACTTCCAACAATTTTTTTCTGATGGCAGGTCCTTGTGCCATTGAAGATGAGGCTATGGCCTTACGTATTGCGGAAAGAATTGTTAAGTTGAGCGATCAATACCAGATCCCTTATATTTTTAAGGGTTCTTATCGCAAAGCTAACCGCTCGCGTTTGGATTCTTTCACCGGTATCGGCGATGAAAAAGCATTGAAAATTTTAGCTAAAGTGGCATTGGAATTTGATATTCCGGTAGTGACTGATATTCACGAAAGCTCCGAAGCAGAAATAGCGGCAGCTTATGTGGATGTTTTACAGATTCCGGCATTCTTATGTCGCCAGACCGATTTATTGGTCGCTGCCGCTAAGACAGGAAAATATGTGAATGTAAAGAAAGGGCAATTTCTTTCAGGTGCATCCATGAAACATGCTGTTCATAAAGTAAGTGATTCGGGTAATTCAAATATTATCCTTACCGATCGCGGAAACTCATTCGGCTATCAGGATTTAATTGTCGACTATCGCAATCTCGTAGAGATGAAACAATTGGGAGTTCCGGTTGTGATGGATTGTACGCACTCTTTGCAACAACCTAATCAGGAAAGCGGTGTTACCGGTGGTAAGCCCCAACTGATTGAAACCATTGCCAAGGCAGCGATTGCTGTAGGTGCCGATGGTCTGTTTATCGAAACACATCCCGATCCGAAAAATGCCAAATCGGATGGTGCAAATATGTTACACCTTG
The DNA here is from genome assembly GCA_964454645.1 of uncultured Sphingobacteriaceae bacterium. Lineage (GTDB taxonomy): Bacteria > Bacteroidota > Bacteroidia > Sphingobacteriales > Sphingobacteriaceae > CAYVTM01. The sequence continues at coordinate 365,361 of CAYVTM010000001.1, forward strand.
ATCATTTGGAAAGTCTTTTACAAAAACTCATTCGTATTCGTCAGGCTGTTGTATAATTTATTTCAGGATTTTTTCTGAGTACCGGATTTACTAAAGTAATCCCAAAGAACAATTCCTGCACTTACAGTAATATTAAAGGAATGCTTTGTTCCGAACTGTGGAATTTCGATACAGGCATGCGAAGCTTCAATCACCTTCTGGTCTACACCATCGATTTCATTTCCGAAAATAAAAGCATACTTCTGTTCATTATCGAAAGTGAATTCGGATAAGTTTTTACTGTTCTCTACCTGCTCGATACTGATGATTTGATAGCCTTGGGATTTTAATTTTTGAACGAGTTGAAGCGTATCGGGTTCGTAAAACCAATCAACTGATTGTGTAGAGCCGATTGCGGTTTTTTCAATCTCGCGATGTGGGGGGGTGCCTGTAATACCACATAAGTAAAGGGCTTCCAAAGCAAACGCATCTGAAGTTCGGAAGATGGAGCCAACATTGTTTAAGCTTCGGATATTGTCGAGAATAAGTACAACCGGAAGTTTATCCTGTTGTTTGAAGCCTTCAATACCGACCCTCCCTAACTCACTGTTCTTAAGTTTACGCATGCGGCAAAGATAAACGAAATCAGAATTTTTTATACAAGGCTAATCGTTATAATTATCTTCATCCGAATAGGATAAACCTGCATCTTCTTCTTTGCTGATATGCATCGAGCCGGTAATTTCATTAGGGTCTGTTTTTTTGAAGGAAGTGCCTTCTGCTAAATTGGGATCGTAAATATGACCAGGTTTGCGCAAGCCTTTTGGCAGGTCTCCATAATCTTCTGTTTCGTTCCCCGCTTCTCCATCTTGTGCAGAGAATGAAAAGCCAAAGGCCAGTTTTTCTGCTTCGGAAGTGGAGGAAGAAACAGCGTCTTCTCCATAAAGAGATTCATCGAGCGGAGATGAGGAGTTTAAGGATTCTTCTTCATTTTCCTTGTCTGGATTTGTGAAATTAACTGCTTCCATAATCGTTTCGAATTAAAATTTTCAACAATAGGAGCCAAGCGCATGCCTCAAGATACCTAAAATATCTTTGAATCGGAAAAAATGTTGAAATTTATTGGATCGGGCCGGAAATCCATCTCATCAATTTTAGTATTTTAGCAAAAAAATAAATCAAGGAATTGGCTAAGCAAACGGAAGTAAAAGAAACTCCTTTAATGAAGCAATATAACCAGATAAAAGCAAAGTATCCGGGAGCATTGCTATTGTTCAGAGTAGGCGATTTTTACGAAACATTTGGGGAAGATGCTATAAAAGCTTCGGAAATATTGGGGATTGTACTTACCCGCCGTGCGAATGGCTCTGCATCGCATATCGAGTTAGCAGGATTCCCGCATCATTCCCTCGATACTTATCTGCCGAAATTGGTCCGTGCCGGACAACGAGTTGCTATTTGCGATCAGTTGGAAGATCCTAAGACCGTTAAAACGATTGTAAAAAGAGGGGTTACGGAAATGGTAACACCCGGGGTTTCGTACAATGATAACATCCTGCAAACAAAAAATAATAATTACCTGGCGGCAGTATATTTTTCGGATGATTCATCGAAGCGGGTAGGGCTTGCTTTTCTGGATATCTCTACCGGAGAGTTTTCGGTTGCGGAAGGGAATATAGAATATGTGGAAACCCTGATTCAAAGCCTGAGTCCTTCGGAAATATTAATTCAGCGTTCGCAGAAAAAATTATTGCAACAGCTATTTGGGGATAAGTTTTATACATATTCTATCGACGATTGGGTGTTTGCTCCCGACTACAGTTATGAGCAATTGCTGAAACACTTTGGTACTGTAAGTTTAAAAGGGTTCGGCATTGAAGAATTAAAATATTCCATTGCAGCAGCAGGAGCTTGTCTGCACTATTTATTCGATACGCAACACAATCATATTGCACATATTACATCGATAACCCGTATCGAAGAGGATCATTATGTTTGGTTGGATCGCTTTACCATACGAAACCTCGAGCTGGTTGGCAGCCCGCATGAACAAGCTGTTCCGCTCATTCAGGTGCTTGATAAAACCAGTACTTCACCGGGAGCACGCTTACTGCGTAAATGGATGTTGATGCCTTTGAAAGAAAAGAAACGTATCGAAGAGCGGCATCATATTGTATCTACCTTTATGAAAGATGAGCAATTGCAAACCCGGTTGCTTGAACAATTAAAGCTGATAGGGGATACCGAACGCCTGATTTCTAAAGTTGCTTTGCAGAAAGTGAATCCACGTGAGTTGGTACAGCTTTCAAGAGCTTTGAAAGCGACACAATCAATTAAAGAAATATGTCTGCAATATAGTGACCAATCGCTGCGATTGTTAGCCGATCAATTAAACCCTTGTCAGGCATTAGCAGAAAAAATTGATAAGGAATTACAAGCCGATCCGCCCGCCTTGTTGCAGAAAGGAAATGTAATAGCAGAGGGGATTTCGGAGGAGCTGGACGAATTGAGAAATATCGCATACCATGGAAAAGATTACCTGCTTGGTTTGCAAAAAAGAGAGAGCGAAGCGACCGGAATTTCATCACTTAAAATTTCATATAACAATGTATTCGGGTATTATCTGGAAGTAACACATGCACACAAAGATAAAGTACCTGCCGAATGGATACGTAAGCAAACCCTTGTCAATGCCGAGCGTTACATCACTCCAGAATTAAAAGTATATGAAGAAAAGATACTGGGAGCCGAGGAGCGTATCACTGCTTTGGAAGCTAAATTATATGCCGATTTAGTCATCAGTATATCCGAATATATTCGTCCGGTACAAGTAAATGCAGGTATTCTTGCGCAATTGGATGTGTTGATGTCTTTTGCATTGGTATCGCAAAAAAATAAATATGTACAACCGGAATTGAATGAAGAAGGCTTGATTTCGATTAAAGAAGGCCGCCATCCTGTTATCGAACAACAGTTACCGGTTAATGAGCAGTACATCCCGAACGATGTTTATTTAGATACCGAAACCCAGCAAATCATTATTATAACCGGGCCGAATATGTCGGGTAAGTCGGCTGTCTTGCGTCAAACGGGTCTGATTGTATTGATGGCGCAAATCGGTTGTTTCGTTCCTGCATCTGCAGCGAAAGTGGGTATAGTAGATAAAATTTTCACAAGGGTGGGAGCCTCCGACAATTTATCATCGGGCGAATCTACTTTTATGGTGGAGATGAATGAAACCGCAAGTATTCTGAATAATTTATCCATGAATAGTTTGGTCTTGTTGGATGAAATTGGAAGAGGAACGAGTACGTATGATGGTATCTCTATCGCCTGGGCTATTGCAGAATATATACATGAGCATCCGAAAGCGAGGGCTAAAACACTTTTCGCTACCCATTATCACGAGATGAACGAGATGGAAGCACAGTTTTCCCGGATTAAAAACTTCAGCATTTCAATAAAAGAATACGAGCATAAAATTATTTTTCTTCGCAAACTAATTCCCGGAGGCAGCGAACATAGTTTCGGTATTCATGTAGCCAAAATGGCGGGAATGCCTGCATCAGTAGTTTCCCGCGCGAATGAGATTTTGAAAAAGCTCGAAGATCAGCGCTCCGAATCGTCGGGAAATTCCATTAAAAAAGGACTTCGTAATTCTCCTGCGAACAGCGAGTTTCAGTTAAATATGTTTTCTATCGATGATCCTGTACTCCTGAAAATCAGAGATACCTTAGCCGATTTGGATGTAAACAGCCTGACTCCCGTTGAAGCTTTAATGAAATTAGATGCAATTAAGCGTTTACTTTAAGTTTATATATACAAAAAATCCGGTAAAATTACCGGATTTGATATTTGTGCGGAGAGTGAGGGATTCGAACCCCCGGACCTTTAACAGTCAACGGTTTTCAAGACCGCCGCAATCGACCACTCTGCCAACTCTCCGGGGGCAAAAGTACAAAAAGAGTGCTTTCTGCCAAATTTTTTTTCAATCAAATGCGTCTTTTTCTCGGCTTTATTCTTAAGCAGTTCAGATTGAGAAGATTGAAAAATCAGATTTGAATGGATTTTTTTATTTTCTAAAGGTTTTAGGATTTATTCCTGATTTTAATCCTTATTTAGTTTATGTTATACAACTCATGGCATGACTATAGTCATGCCATGAGTTGTATAACTACAGATTTAACATTCTCTTAACATCTAATAGTGTATACTTGTATAATTTACGCATGTAACGATATACACAATTATGGAAATTAACTCATCAATACTCAGCGATTTGGTAAAAGACCGTATGCCTTTTGGAAAATACAAAGGTGCTCTTTTGTGTGATCTCCCCGAATACTATTTGATCTGGTTCAAGAATCAAGGCTTCCCTCCGGGTAAGTTAGGTATGGAACTGGAAACGCTGTACGAAATAAAGCTAAATGGATTGGAGAATTTACTAGCCCCCTTGCGTAAGCAGTATATTCTCTGACCAATCCCTGGTTTCTTTTTAAATAAGTCCTATCGTAATTGCTACATAATCAATTAATCGTATTCGTTAGCAATATACCTGCCTGTCAATTCGTTCTCAATTTAAAGTTGTATATATAATACATTTTTTTATCTGTCCAAAATTCTGCACAAAGTAAAATCTCGCATAGGGGTAATTCAGTTTTAAAATGTCATCAATAGTGTATTTAAGCAGGCTTTATTTCGTTTTGGAACAGGAATTGATAGATATAGGAACTTTTGTATAAAAGTTGAACATTTTATACAAAAGTTACGTACAAACGATGGTTAACAGCAAACACTTAACATAAACCCCATGAAACAGTTAAATAAAACCTTTCTTAGAAAGGTGGTATCAGCACTATTCTTTTCAGGAATTATTTTTTCATCCTCAGGATCTTTTTCCGGAACCGGTTCGGATACTTCTGTCGGTATGGTGGATCTTGCCGGAGAATATGAAGATCTGTATTTGGATAAACAAATGCTTGAAATCAAAATGTCTTTTAAAAACATAAAGGCCGATATGGTTTCTAAAGGCATTCGCTTAATTATTCCGGTTGACGATTTATTTGAATCTAACTCGGGGGACTTAAAACCTCAGGCAGCCATTATTTTCGATGATTTATCAGATATTCTGAAAAAATACGATAAAACGAAGGTATTGGTAACGGTACATACGGATTCGGATGGTGCTGAAGACATTAATCTTCGTATCACTAAAAAGAGAGCTGAGGTTATTGAGACTCAGATCAACAAAACCGGTGTAAAGAAATCAAGAATCACAGCTTTTGGTTTTGGTGAAATCCAACCTATTTCGAGCAATTCGGATGCTGAAGGAAAGAAACAAAATCGTAGGGTGGAGTTACTTATATACTAAACTATATTAAAAACTCTCGTTTTTTGAATTTTCACAGTTCGCAATACAATACTAAACTTATTTTGCTGCCATTTCATTAAGGTAATGGATTTGGAAATAGTGTAAAGCCGGGAAATAAGCTTTACGTCACTAATTATATGTAGGCTCCTATATTCGTATGGTCGGCAAATGTTATTATTATGAATACAATAAGATAAATGGCCTGTTCGGTTTCTTCTTATTCTGTCTAAAGGTTTTGGGGAGTTCTGACAAGGTTGGCTCAAACCTTATAACGCTTAGCTTGTTAGTTAAAAACGAACCGGATTGGCAAGTACATTATTGATAGCCATGTTGATTTTATTTCTGTTGATGTTATACATATACATTTCCTGATTATCAAATCCACTTACCGGAATAGCTAAGGTTTAGGATCGATTTTATTAAAGCAAAGTTGTGGTCTTACCGATGGGATTTCTAATGCCGGCAAATACAATATTTGGAATTTATGATTAATTAAATGAGGGTCTTTCCGGCCCCCTTTATACTTATAGATTCCTTTTATTTAATTGTATCTTGGTTCTGTTTATTTTTAAGACTTTTTTCAATTTAACATGGACTTTTTTCTTCAAAACGATTTACTTAAGATACAGGTGAATGAACAGGGAGCTGAGTTATGCAGCCTTTGGTCTAAACCTGAGAATACCGAGTATCTTTGGCAGGCAGATGCTACATTTTGGGCAAGGCGTTCACCCATTTTGTTCCCCATTGTCGGGAAATTTAAAAATGATATTTATACCTATCAGGGTAGAACGTATAACATGACTCAACATGGTTTTGCCCGCGATTCGAAATTCGAATGTATATCCCGGTCGGAGCAGAGGCTTATTTTTAAGCTGAGTTCTTCTCCCGATACACTTCGGTGCTACCCTTTTCCATTCGAGTTGTATGTGACTTATGTACTACTCGATAAGCAAGTCACAGTTGAATTTTCGGTGGTAAATACCGGTTCTGAAGCGATGTATTTTTCGATAGGAGCGCACCCGGCATTTAATATTCCCTTACATGCCGATGAACGTTTAGAAGATTATTCCATTCATTTCGATAAACAGGAACAAGCTGTACGACACCATATTGATCGGGGGTTATTTTCGAATGAACAAACAGTTCTTTTAAACCGTGAGAATGTCTTAGCTCTGAACGAAGAGTTATTTGCAAACGATGCCCTAGTCTTCAAGCATTTGCGTTCGGAACAGGTTTCGATTGTGCATCGCTCTAAGGGCGCTGTTTTGGATATGGTGTTTCCTGATTTCCCTTATCTGGGAATTTGGAAAAAAACGGGCGCGCCTTTCTTATGTATAGAACCCTGGTGTGGCTTGGCTGATACGATTGATAGTGATGGAATGTTGATTTATAAAGAGGGCATACAAGTACTTGAGGCGAATGAAGAATTTGCAAGAAGCTATTCGATTCTTATACATGTTTAGTGAGTAGAAGCATTTTGAAAATACTGGACGAAAAGTATTTTCAAGGTAATAAAGAATTAGAGCTTACATTAAGCAAACATTATTACGCTTAAGGTGTTAATTAAGAACCTTACAAATTTTTATTTCAAAATAGATATCATTTAATTAAGTTTGCGACGCAAACCATAAAATCCTCATAAAAATGTCAGAAACCGCAGAACTCATTTTAGAAGGCAAATCTTACAAATTACCTGTAATTACAGGTACCGAAAATGAAAAAGCAATCGATATTTCAAAGCTACGCGATGAAACCGGTTATGTTACACTTGATTCGGGTTATAAGAATACCGGAGCTACCAAAAGTGCGATTACTTTTTTAGATGGTGAAAAAGGAATTCTAAAATACAGGGGGTATCCGATTGAACAACTGGCTGAGAAATCTACGTTTATTGAGGTTGCTTACTTGCTTATTTACGGAGAGTTGCCGACCAAAACCGAGTTGGATAATTTTACCTACGAAATGAGCCGTCATACATTGATTCATGAGGATATGAAGAAATTTTTTGATGGTTATCCATCAAAAGCACATCCGATGGGTCAGTTGGTTTCTTTGGTTTGTTCTTTATCTTCTTTCTATCCGGAATCCTTGGATGCAAATCCTACACAAGAAGAATTAAATCTTTCCATTATTAAATTATTGGCGAAAATGAGCACTATTGTTTCCTGGATTCACAAAAAATCCCTGGGGCATCCGCTTATCTATCCTCAAAATAAATTGGATTATGTGTCTAATTTTTTAAACATGACTTTCGGAAACCGTACAGAAGAGTATGTGATCGATCCGGTGGTTGTGGATGCTATGAATAAATTATTAATCCTTCATGCCGATCATGAGCAAAACTGCTCAACCTCGACCGTACGTATTGTAGGTTCTTCCGATGCAAACTTATATGCTTCGGTAGCTTCGGGTATTTCGGCATTGTGGGGGCCTCTTCACGGTGGTGCAAATCAAGCGGTAATTGAAATGCTTGAAGCCATTAAAGCCGACGGGGGCGATACCAAAAAATGGATTGCCAAAGCAAAAGATAAAAACGATCCTTTCCGATTGATGGGATTCGGTCATCGTGTATATAAAAACTTCGACCCTCGTGCAACAATCATTAAAGAAGCATGTGATAACGTATTGAATAAATTGGGGGTGAATGATCCGGTACTGGATATTGCCAAAGGATTGGAGCAGGCTGCCCTAAGTGATCCGTATTTTGTAGAGCGTAAACTGTATCCGAATGTTGATTTCTATTCAGGAATTATTTACCGGGCTATTGGTTTCCCTACGGAAATGTTTACTGTATTATTTGCATTGGGACGTCTTCCGGGATGGGTTGCTCAATGGAAAGAAATGCACGAAAACAGAGAGCCTATTGGTCGCCCGCGCCAGATATATGTTGGATACTCACAACGCGATTATCAAATTATCGGGAAAAGATAATTTGACAGAAAAAATAAAAAAAGCTGCTCAGTATACTGAGCAGCTTTTTTTGAATAGATTCCTATCAATTCGAAATAATTTTTATTTCTGTTCTCCGGTTGTTTGCTCTTCCTTGTTCGGTTGTATTTACATCAATCGGGAATGCTTCTCCATAACCCCTGTAGGTTAAGCGAGCAGATTCAATACCCATACGTATCAGGTAATCGTATACTGCTTTTGCCCGATTGGCCGAGAGGGTTAAATTCGTTTGTACTTCGCCTACATGATCGGTATGTCCGCCAATCTCCACCTGTACCTGCGTATTGGTCTTTAAGAAATGAATCAGCTTATCCAATTCGTATTTCGATTCATTTTTGAGTTTGTAGCTATTCGATTCGTAGAAAATATTTTTCAAAGCAATCTTTCCACCCACTTCAATTTTTTGTAATGGTACGCGCAAATGGAAGGGTTCGGGAGATGCCTTATTTTCTAAAGAGAAATTATCCGAATAAAATAAATACGTTTCCTTATTTACATGGAGTGCATAGGTTTTTCCTGCGGGCAAACTTGCTAAAAATTGTCCGCTGGAACGGTTACTATTAGATTGTACGATGGTGTCTCCATTGCCGACATCGATTATTTGTATCTCAGCTTCGAGGGTTTGCAAAGTACTTTTATCAAATACTACCCCTTTAACAAATGTTACGATTGCAGGACGGGCTTCTTTGTATAATTCGAAACTGTAGAGATCCAATCCGCCGTATCCTTCTAAACTGTTCGAAGCAAAATAAGCTGTCTTTCCATTATTACTGATAAACATACTGCTTTCTTCCCTGGAAGTATTTATAGGGTATCCTAAATTTTTAGGCTTGCTCCATTTACCGTCGGGAGTTATACGTGAATAGAAGATATCCATTTTTCCCATTCCCGGCCAGCCGTCCGAGCCAAAATATAATGTTTTATTATCGGGATGAATGAAAGGGGATAATTCATCGGCTTCGGTATTAATACTCGGGCCTAAGTTTATGGGTGATGACCATTTTCCGGAGCCTAAATAATTCGATTTCCAGATATCCAATCCTCCATAACCTCCTTTACGATCGCTCACAAAATAAAGCGTGCGACCATCGGCAGATAAGGAGGGTTGTGATTCCCAATACGAACTGTTTACCGGAGTTCCAATATTTTGGGGCGCGTTCCAGACATTTCCAACCAAACGCGAAAAATAGATATCGCATTTCCCTAATCCGTCTCGACGATTACAGGCAGCAAAATACAAAAATTGTCCGTCGGGTGAAATGCATTGTGCACCTTCATTTCCAGGGGTATTAATCATGCTGCTTAACTGTTGTGCAGTTTCCCAACCCTCAGTTCCGCGAAAACTAATATAGAAATCTTCCTGGTTTGTTTTACGTGTAAAAATCAATAAGCTATCATCGGCCGTAACGGTTGGTAAGTATTCCTGATTTTTTGTATTGACGGTAGGGCCTAAGTTTACAGGGTTATAGGGAACAGGGGATTTAATGGCTTCAACGGCGAAGCTCGAATTTCGAATTAATTGCTGACAGGTTTTTTGTCTTTTTTCAGATAAATCGGGATGTAAGATATAATCATTTAAGAGCACGAGTGCCGAGTCGTATTTTTCGGTATAGAAATAACATTCGGCCAGGTTGAAGGAGGTGTGTACACTGAAGTTAGGGTTAATAGCCAATACTTTATGGTATTCGGCAATAGCTTTCGCAAACTCATCCTGTATTTTATAGATATCGGCGATGCGATGACGGGCTTCCAAAAAACCGGGATCGAGGCTGAGGGCAATCTCTAACTCTTTGATAGCTGAATTATACAAACGTTGTGAAAGATAAACGTCAGTACGTTCGTAGATGTTGATTGCCCGGCTATTGGTAGTGGTATAACGTTGTTGCGCTGATACTGAAAAACCAATGAGCAAAAGAAAAAGTAAAAAGTAATTTTTCATGAAAGATTTATCTCTATCTTTTAAAGATAATGATCTCGGTACTCAATGACAAATACCTGCGAAACTTATGGGATATTCATGTATTTATGCGTCTGTAAAGAAACTTCCCATTCGGGATGATTTTTAACATACTCGATAATGAGGGGCATCATTTCTTTTTCTTTACTCCATTCGGGCTGCAGGTAGCGCTTAGCTTGCGGAGCAAGGCTTGCAGCATATTGCTCTGCCCATTCGAAATCTGATTTGTTGAAAACGATTACTTTTAACTCTCCTGCTAAAGGAATGATAGCAGGTATAGGAGCTTTAAATTTTTTTGGTGATAAACAAATCCAATCCCATTCTCCGGATAATGGATAAGCGCCCGAAGTTTCGATGAATGTTTTTATTCCTCTGCTTTTCAATTCCTTTGTTAGAAGATCGAGATTGTATAACAGAGGTTCACCACCTGTAACTACTACCGTTTGGGAAGGGTAGGAGGAGGCTTTCTCAACAATTTCCGAAATAGCTGTTAAGGGATGTAAATCGGCATTCCATGATTCTTTTACGTCGCACCAATGACATCCTACATCGCACCCCCCCAAACGAATAAAATATGCCGCTTTACCGGTATGGTATCCTTCGCCCTGTATGGTATAGAATTCCTCCATAAGGGGCAACAACATTCCGTGTTCCGGTACTTTATTCATATTTGATTGTATTGGGGAAAATGAATTCCCGCGATTATTGATAATATTCTTTTTTTGCTGCGGCTAAGGTGTTCTTTAATAAAGAAACAATTGTCATCAATCCAACTCCTCCGGGAACAGGTGTTATCCAGGATGCCTTTTTCGATACGGTTTCAAATTCTACATCTCCGTATAATTTATATCCCGATTTTGTTTTATCGGATAATTCACGGTTCATTCCTACATCAATCACTACGGCTCCTTCTTTAACCATATCGGCAGTCAAAAAGTTTTTCTTTCCGATAGCGACAATCAGAATATCGGCATCGCGTGTAAACTTTTTAATATCCGGTGTTTTGCTGTGGCATAAGGTTACCGTAGCATTTCCGGGTTCCGAATTCAGAGCCATTAATATGCTCATCGGTGAACCTACAATATTACTGCGACCAATAACCACGCAATGTTTACCACTGGTCTCAATTTCATAACGATTCAGTAACATCATAATTCCATTGGGCGTTGCCGAAATAAAACAAGGCAAATTCTTATTCATGCGGCCAATATTGATGGGATGAAACCCATCTACATCTTTTCGATAGTCAATGGTTTCTACAACTTTTGTTACGGAAATATGTGCCGGGAGCGGAAGCTGAACAATAAGCCCGTCGATATTAGGATTATTATTTATTTCAACAATTTTCTTCAGCAGAAATTCTTCGGAGATTGTAGATTCGAAACGCAATACCGTAGATTCGAAACCCACTTCAGCACAATTCTTCGCTTTGCTGTTTACATAGGTTTCGCTGGCACCATCTTCACCTACCAAAATAGCAACCAGGTGCGGAGCTCTTTGTTCCTGAGCTTTCATGGCTGCAACTTCCGCAGCTATTTCGAGCTTAATTTCCGAGGCTATTTTTTTCCCGTCCAATAATTGCATACCGATATTTTTTAGTCCAACTTTAATACAGCCATAAATGCCGACTGAGGAATTTCAACGCTTCCTACCTGGCGCATACGTTTCTTCCCTTCTTTTTGTTTTTCCAATAATTTACGCTTACGCGAAATATCACCCCCATAACATTTTGCGGTTACATCTTTACGTAACGCTTTTACCGTTTCACGAGCGATAACTTTTGCTCCGATGGAAGCCTGTATCACGATCTCGAATTGTTGACGGGGTAATAATTCTTTTAATTTTTCACAAATCTTTTTCCCGAAGTTATACGCATTGCTGCGATGTATCAGAGATGACAAAGCATCTACAGGCTCCTGGTTCAGACGAATATCCAATCGCACTAAATCCGACTGGCGATAACCAATCTGATGATAGTCGAATGAAGCATACCCTTTGGAGATTGTTTTTAATTTATCGTAGAAGTCGAAGACAATCTCGCCCATAGGCATCTCAAAAACCAATTCCACCCGATCGCTGGTCAGGTATGATTGATTGATGATGGTTCCGCGTTTGTTAATACACAAAGAAAGAACGGGTCCTACAAATTCCGATTTTGTAATAATGTTCGCTTTGATATAAGGCTCTTCAACATAATCAGTTTTACTGGGGTCAGGGAGCTCCGAAGGATTGTTAATGATAATTTCTTCACCTCGGGTAAGTCTCGCTTTATAAGAAACGTTGGGAACCGTAGTGATTACCGTCATTCCGAACTCACGCTCCAAACGTTCCTGAATAATTTCCATGTGGAGCATTCCTAAGAAACCGCAACGGAAACCGAAGCCCAATGCCGCCGAAGATTCGGGTTCGAATACAATAGAGGCATCATTCAATTGTAATTTATACATTGCTTCGCGAAGCTCTTCATAATCTTCGGTATCCACCGGATAAATCCCTGCGAACACCATCGGTTTAACATCTTCAAAACCTTGTATTCCCGGTCCGGGGCGGTCGACATGGGTAATAGTATCACCCACTTTTACTTCTCTTGCTTCTTTTATTCCGGAAATGATATATCCTACATCACCGGTTTTAATAACCTCTTTGGGTACGGGGTTTAATCGTAGAGTTCCGATTTCATCGGCATGGTATTCGCTTCCTGTAGCAACGAATTTTACAGAATCACCTTTGCGAATCTCTCCGTTTACAACTTTAAAATAGGCGATAATTCCGCGGAAAGAGTTGAATACAGAATCGAAAATCAAAGCCTGTAAAGGAGCATCCGGATCACCGACGGGAGCGGGGATACGGGAAACGATAGCCTCTAAAATAAGATCAACTCCCAAGCCTGTTTTCCCCGATGAAGGAATAATATCATCGCGGTCGCAACCGATAAGGTCAACAATTTGATCTTTCACTTCTTCGGGCATTGCTCCGGGAAGGTCCATTTTATTAAGGATCGGGATAATTTCTAAATCATGTTCTAAAGCCAGGTACAAGTTCGAAATGGTTTGCGCTTGTATGCCCTGTGAGGCATCAACAATCAATAAAGCGCCTTCACAGGCAGCGATGGATCGGGAAACCTCGTAAGAAAAATCTACGTGCCCCGGGGTGTCGATCAAGTTGAATACATAATCCTCACCATTCAAATGGTAATTCATTTGTATGGCATGGCTTTTTATCGTGATGCCACGTTCACGCTCCAGGTCCATATTATCCAATAACTGGGCCTGCGCTTCGCGCGAGCTGATTGTCTTTGTAAACTCTAATAATCGATCGGCTAAAGTGCTCTTTCCATGATCGATATGTGCAATAATGCAAAAATTTCGGATATTCTTCACGGGCGCAAAGATAGTTTTTTTTGCGGTTCTTATATCAAGATTCTTTCGGATAAAATTGCTTTCAGGCTAATAGATTTAAGGATCTCTTCCCCTATATGCGATACCTACTCTTCGCGTTTCAATCCATATTTTTCGATTTTTGTATATAGATGACTGCGTTGAATCTCTATCTGATCGGCTGTCTTACGTACATTCCAATTATTTTTCTCCAGTTTTTTCAGGATGAAGTATTTTTCAACATAATCTTTATAATCCTGCAACTTCTCAAAACTATCCGTCATGTCTTCTTGAACATTACTTATTGGTTTTTGAGGGTTACCAAATTGTATCACGTCCTTATCGCTGATAACGGGGCCGCTTAATATCACCAAACGCTCTACCATATTATGCAATTCACGGATATTCCCTGTCCAGTTAATACTTTGAAGGGCTTTCAGGGCATCCGGACTGAATTTTTTCTCACCGGTGCCATAGTCGGTACAGATTTCTTCAAGAAAACTGTTTGCTAATTCCGGAATATCACTTTTCCGTTCATTTAAAGAAGGAACATGGATTAAGATTACGCTTAAGCGATGGTATAGATCCATCCGGAAATTATTCTGCTCAATTTCCTTAAACAAATCCTTATTGGTTGCAGCAAGGATACGTACATCCACCGGAATTTCTTTTTCTCCTCCTACACGGGTAATTTTATTTTCCTGTAAAGCACGTAATACTTTAGATTGCGCCGAAGGACTCATATCTCCAATCTCATCCAGAAATAAAGTGCCACCGTTTGCCTGTTCGAACTTTCCGATACGTTGTTTGATAGCAGAAGTAAAGGACCCTTTTTCATGCCCGAATAATTCGCTTTCGATTAATTCGGAAGGAATTGCAGCACAGTTCACCTCGATTAAAGGGCCTTGCGCACGATTGCTTTTCTCATGTATCAGGCGTGCTACTAATTCTTTTCCGCTTCCGTTTTCTCCGGTGATAAGCACACGTGCATCGGTAGGAGCTACCTTTTCAATAGTTTCTTTAATATGTAATATGGGCTCTGATTTCCCTAAGATATCGCGGGTTTTGGAAACCCTGCGTTTGAGTATTTTGGTTTGCGTGACTAAATCCTTGCGCTCCATCGCATTGCGGATACTTATCAGCAAGCGATTTAAATCGGGGGGTTTGGAAACAAAATCATAAGCACCCTTTTTGGTTGCTTCAACAGCGCTGTCGATGGTTCCATGGCCCGAAAGCATAATAAATGGAAGATCGGGCCTGATGGCCATAGTGGCTGCCAATACTTCCATGCCATCCATTTTAGGCATTTTAATATCGCATAATACTAAATCCAGATCTTCTTTTTTGATAATATTTAAACCCTCAAGACCATCCGAAGCTTCAAGGATTTCGAATTTTTCATATTCGAAAATTTCCTTCAGTGTATTTCGGATGCTGCGTTCGTCATCGATAATTAATAGTTTAGGCATAGTATGATGTTTGAAGTAATAATATGAAAAAACCCTCAATTTTGCTAATTGAGGGTTGACCTGTAAAAAAAATGCAAATTCGTAAGCCGGGTTCTGTTCTTCTTTAGATAAAATATCCGCAGATCTCTATCATTTATCTAGGCTTGTAATCACTCACAAGCTCGATCAACCTACCCAGCCCCGATATCCGAAGAAGCGGAGCGAGCAACTCCGACGTTCGGGGTTTATTTGGTCTTTCAACTCCTGAGGTTTACCGTAATCCCGGTCACCCGGAAATACCGTGAGCTCTTACCTCACGTTTTCACCCTTATCTCGCCTGAGGCGCGACGGTATATTTTCTGTGGCACTTGCTATACTCATCGAAATGAACTCTTCCCGTTAGGAAGCAGGATGCTCTGTGTTGCCCGGACTTTCCTCTTCTTACGAAGCGATAGAACGATTTGCCCTGCAAAGATACGAATTCAATTGCCTATCCTGCAAGCATTTCAACAATGTCAACCCGTTATAGAAAACTTAGCAGCGACTACACTAAACAGAATTAACCAAAAAACTAAAATAAAAATTACCTGTATCAGTATAATTTTCAGGATGCTCTTACCCCAACTTTGTCCGTAAAACTGCTTAGCTCCTATAGCCAGGTATATAAGAAACAGGACTTGAAAGATATTGTTATTGATAATTGCATACGCAGGAAAAAAATAAAAATGAGGAATAAATATCAATGAAAAAATTACCATCGATTCGGTAAATAGAAGTATGGTCAGTGTTAAATTTTCGGCATAATTATAGTTAGATTTTCTGAAAAATAACCACATGAGTAAGGCAAGAACCGGCACCATCAATAAATGGGTGATTTTCCCACCTTTTTCTATAAGTTTCAATGCTTCCTGCATATATAGCACATAATTTCCTTGTGTGTTTCCGGAATTTTGCATTTGTTGGGTCTGACTGACTGCTGCAAAATAATGTGTTTTATAGGCAAAGTAGGAGGAGATCGCCGTAACGATAATCATAAAGCTGAAGGGATTGAAATATCGCTTACGCTTACCCGCTACATATTCGCGTGCTACAATTCCGGGTTTGTACAGTAACTCCTTAATAAGAAATAAAATTCCTTTATCGGCATGGGTGATGGCATGTGAGAATTCATGAAAAATATGTTTAAGGCTTAAGCGATGAGTATCGGCTTTTTGCCCGCAATCCGAACAAAATTTTCCGTTTAATGGCTTATTACAGTTCTTGCAATTTTCCGAATACATGTTTTTTTATCTAATATATACATAATCAATCTTTTGTATAGGAATTATATTTTTTTGAATTTATAATATTATTTAGATATTTGTCTAAATATATAAATATCTAAGTATGAATTTATTGTTTAAAGCACTTGGAGATCCAACGAGAAGGGAAATAATTGATTTACTTCGGAAAAGCGATTTAACAGCCGGGGAGATAGCCGATCATTTTTCGATCAGTAAGCCGAGTATTTCGCATCATCTGGATATTTTGAAGCAGGCGAATATTGTAATAGCAATAAAGCAGGGCCAGTTTATCCGTTATTCTTTAAACACTACCGTATTTGATGATATGGCGCAATGGGTAATTGGAATTTATCAACAAACTAAACCAAACAAAAAATAAACATCATGAAAAATCTAAAAAATGAATGGCCTTTATGGCTCATTATCTTGTTCCCTTATCTTTTTGTACTCTATTTCTGGAATGATTTTCCGAAGCAAATCCCGACACATTTCGATGTAAACGGAGTTCCCGATGCATACGGGAGTAAGCTGACAGGGCTTATCCTGCTTCCGGGCATCAATGTATTGATGTATGTTTTATTCCGGGTAATACCTCTGATAGATCCGGCTAAGAAAAATTATGCGCTTTTTCAAGATAAGTTTTTGATTATACGTACGCTTTTGCATGTATTCTTAAGCTTTATTTTCTTGGTAGTTATTTTTTATTCCTTAGGGTATCTAATCAATACCACAACAATTATCACCTACGCCGTAACGGGTTTATTGCTGATTTTAGGAAATTATTTAGGTACGATCCGTCACAATTATTTTATCGGAATACGTACTCCCTGGACCTTAGCCAATGAAGAGGTATGGGCAAAAACGCATCGTTTTGCAGCTAAAATATGGGTGCTTGCATCGGTATTGATGATGCTTGTGATGGTATTTATTTCCGGAAAAGCCTTGGTAATTGCTTATGGAGTATACATCGGAGTATTGGTATTGCTACCTCTGATTTATTCATATCTAAGTTTTAAAAAGATAAACGCAGCTAAGTCGTAGGGTTTATAAAAATACTTTTGCAGAAGCTGTCATGGCTTCTGCAAATAAATCCATTTTTATAGGATGTTTGATAGCATTAGCATCGAAATAGCTTAGCAAAAGTTCGGTAGGAATATTTCCGGTAAGTGTATCGCTTGCCATGGGGCAACCACCGTATCCTTTGATAGCCGAATCGAATCTGCGGCAACCCGCTGTCCAGGCTGCATGTATTTTTTCGTAAGCTTGTGCAGGGGTTGAATGTAAGTGTGCTCCAAATTCAATCTCCGGAAACATAGGAACGATATTACTGAACAAGTATGTGATATTTTCGGGAGTAGAAACACCAACGGTATCGGCGAAAGCTAAAATTCCTATACCCATTTCCGATAGTTTTTTTGTCCATTTCTCTACCACTTCAACACTCCATTCTTCTCCGTAAGGGTTGCCGAATCCCATCGAAATATAGACAAGTAATTTTTTTTGATGTTGGATGCAGATATTTTGAATTTCTTCAACCCTTTGTAAAGACTCTTCGATACTTGCATTGGTATTGCGTTGCTGAAATGTTTCAGAGATAGAGAAGGGGTAACCCAGGTAATGTATTTCATCGAATGTGCAAGCATTTTGAGCACCTCGTACATTGGCAACAATTGCCAGCAGTTTAGCCGAATTGGCATCCAGTTTCAATCCCTTTAATACCTCTGCGGTGTCGCGTAACTGAGGAATTGATTTGGGAGAAACAAAGCTTCCGAAGTCTATTGTATCAAAGCCTGCCGGTAGTAATTGGTTGATATATTCGATTTTCAGTCCGGTCGGAATAAAATCATGTATTCCCTGCATAGCATCACGTGGGCATTCGATCAGTTTCATATTTTATAGGTTGAAAAAGCTAATGTACGTAAATATTTAAACAGCTTTAATCTCGAATGTTTTTCAATCATTCAAAAAAAAACGCCGCCGAAACCGGCGACGTTTTAACCTAAACTAACAACAACTATTCTTTATCTTTTTTACGGATTAAATCCACAACGATCGGTGTCGCGACAAACAGAGAAGAGTAAGTGCCAAAAATAACCCCGATTAACATTGCGAAGCTGAATCCACGTAAGATTTCGCCACCAAATATAAATAAAATAATCAATACAAACATAGTGGTTAAGCCGGTTATCATGGTACGACTTAAGGTCGAATTCAAGGCATTGTTAATTACCGGGGCTAATCCTTCATTTTTTGTATGATGTAGGCTCATGTATTCCCGCACACGGTCGAAGATAACGACGGTATCGTTCATGGAATAACCCATTACGGTTAATACCGCAGCGATAAACTGTTGATCGATATCGAGCGAGAAGGGAAGAATTCCGTTAAAGATGGAGAATAACGAAAGTAGAATTAACACGTCGTGTGCCAGGGAAACCAATGCTCCCACACCGAACTGCCATTTCTTAAAGCGTATATAAATATACAGGAATACTGCCGCTAAGGATAATAATACTGCCCATACCGCCGAACGTTTAATATCGTTTGCAATGGTTGGTCCTACTTTTTGTGAAGACAGGATTTCAGATTTATTCCCTTCAATTTTTGCAAGTCCGTTATTTAAGGTTAGTTCTACTTCTTTATCGATTTCCTCACCGGTTTGTTCGATCAAATAATCGGTTGTAATTTTCACCTGATTGCTGCTACCGAAGGTTTTTACTTCCGGAGCAGAACCAAATACTTCAGTCAATGTTTCGCGAACATCGCCTGTAGCAACACTTTCGTCGAAACGAACCACATAAGTTCTGCCGCCTTCAAAGTCTACTCCAAAGCTTAATCCTTTGGTAAACAAAGAAATTAAGCCACCCGCGATAATAATTCCCGATATGGTATAAAATATTTTTCTACGAGAAAGGAAATCGAAGTCGGCACCTTTAAAGAATCCTTGAGTAAAGGTATTCGAGAATTTAATCATTTTATTTTTAGCGATCTGAGCTTCGAAAATTAAGCGGGTAATAAAGATCGCAGAGAATAACGAAGTTAAGATACCGATGATAAGGGTCGTAGCGAAACCTAAGATCGGGCCAGAGCCGAATACATATAGAATGATACCGGAAATTAAGGTTACTACGTTTGCATCGATAATGGATGAATAAGCATTTCGGAAACCATCGGCAATCGCTAAGCGGAAGGCCTTGCCGGCTTCCAGCTCTTCACGCACACGTTCGTAAATAAGTACGTTTGCATCGACCGACATCCCGATTGTTAATACGATACCCGCTATCCCCGGTAGGGTTAATACCGCTCCCAAAGAAGCAAGAATACCCATAATAAAGAATACGTTGGCAAACAAAGCTAAATCGGCGATTAAACCGGCTTTGTTATAGTATAATGCCATAAAGATCAATACTACAATTAAACCTACGATTGATGAAATCAATCCGGCGTTAATTGCTTCCTGACCTAAGGAAGGACCAACAATGGCCTCTTCCACAATACGTGCAGGAGCCGGAAGCTTACCTGCTTTCAGTACGTTTGCCAGGTCTTTAGTCTCATCGGTAGTAAAGTTACCGGAGATTGAAGAAACACCACCTGAAATTTCGTTCTGAACAGTAGGAGCAGAGTAAACGGTATTGTCTAAGACGATTGCTATCGAACGTTTATTATCTTTATTGGCAGAAGCTTCCGCTGTCATTCTTCGCCATATTTTTGCCCCATCGACATTCATTACCATCACTACTTCCGGGTTTCCGTATTGGTCGAAATCATCACGGGCATCGGTAATTACTTCACCGCCAAGGGGAGCTTTGCCATCACGTGTATTAGCTTTTAAAGCATAAAGTTCGAAAAGGTTTTTATCATTAATCGATTTTACCCCCCAAACAAAATGAGCATCCGAAGGGAAGTTTGCCCGTACTTCAGGAATCGATAAGTATTCGTTTACTTCCGCAGTATCTTTCAGGAAAGCAAGGCCTATAACAGGTCCCGGAGCTAATACTTGTTGTCCTTGTTCGTTGGTACCGATATTCGGAAACAATACAGCAAATAGCGGATTGTTTTTTGCCTCGTTTTGAAGAGCTATACTTGCACTATCCGAAGAAACACCTGTAGATCTTAATAGGGCCAAATCATCTGATGATGCGGCAGTAGCGGTATCGCCGCTGATGGTTGTCGCTGCGTCCTTAGCGGTGTTGTCGTCTGATGTTAATGCAAGCTTCTCTTTTAAAGCAGTATTTGCTTTATCGAGGTTTAAATAAAATTCCTGATTGCTGTAAACATCCCAAAACTCTAACTGAGCGGTACCTTGTAAAAGTTTACGTACACGATCCGGATCATCAACGCCCGGAAGCTCAATCAATACACGGTTTGACCCTTGTTGTAGCTGAATGTTGGGTTGTGTAACCCCGAATTTATCAATACGGGTACGAAGGATGTTGAAAGAACGATCCACCGCACTTTTAGATTCTTCACGAAGTACTTTTAAGATATCGGAATTTGTAGCGTTAAATGTAATTCTCGAAGCATTTGCTTTGGTAGCAAAAAGAGGAGCAAGGCTGCCGTTCGGATTTAATTCATCATAGGCCTCACCAAATAAAGTGATGAAATCTTTCTGACTATTTACCTGACGTTTATCGGCTAAATCCAAGGCTTTATTAAAAGTGGTATCGAGGCTGTAATTCGCCATCGATTGTACCAGCTCTTTTAATGAAATCTCCATCGTTACGTTCATCCCGCCTTTAAGGTCGAGTCCTAAGTTCAGCTGTAATTGTTTACATTGCTGATAGGTGAACTTCGTAAAACCTAAATTGTAAACCACTTCTGTAGCGATGGAGTCTAAATACGCCTTTTCTAATTTCGGATCCCCATTAGCATATTCTTTTGCTTTCTTTTCAACCCTATTGGCTACGAAACTAAACGATAACGAATAGATACAAGCAATAGTTAAAGCAATAGCGAAAAACCTGATAGCACCTTTACCCTGCATAATTTTTGCGTTTTTTAATAATTAAGTTAATATTCTCTTTGATTTGTTTTTTTATAAGTCCGCAAATCTAATTATTTTTTTAAATTATGAAAGAGCAGAGTACATTAGTTATCCACTACCGGGCTTAATTCGATGAATATGTGATTATTTTTTCAGATTCGGGGAGATTCGGTCAATACTTTCTTAAGATGACCGGAAAGTGCTTCAATCTCATTACCAATACAATCGTTGTTATGAATAACGAAATCGGAATATTGGCGATAGGGTAAGAGATATTGCTCGTAGGCGGGTATTACATGGTTATGCCATTGATACAGAATTATTTCCTGGGAATAACCGCGTTCCTTTTGGTCGCGTTCCATGCGTCGGTTTAACTTAATATCGTGGTCGGCATCTACAAATACCTTATAATCAAAAAGCTTACAGATTTCCTGAAAATGAAAGATAAACAATCCCTCGATGACAATAATCGGAGCGGGTTTGATACTGAGCATACGGGGAGTTGCATTGGGATTATTAAAGGTGTATTCCAGCTTTTCGATGATTTTCCCGCTTTGTAGATCGCGTAGGTCCCTTAATAAATGAGCATCGTCTATCCCTTCCGGTAAATCGTAATTGATTTCTCCGTTTTCATCAATGAATTGTAATTCTTTCGGACGGTAATAATCATCCTGAGAAATAAGACAGATATCTCCATCCCGGAAATAATTCATTAAGGAATTCAATAAATAAGTCTTTCCCGAAGCGCTGCCTCCTGCAATACCCACTAAATAAGGACTCGATTTCTCCGATATTTCCATGTATTTATTTAGCTATTGAATAATTTAAAGCTGCCCTGAATTTGGGGTCTTTTACATCCAATAAATAGGCTGCGGTTTTCGACAGTAAAATAAGTGTATTTTCATTATCGCCTGTTGGCGGTAACGCCCCAATTACTTTCACATAAACACTTTTATTATTCATCTTGTTCGTTACCCGGATAATGGTTCCGATCGGCGCTGTTTTATGAAGCGCAATGCTCTTGTTAGGGTTTAGGTTCATATCATCCAGCCAGGAAGCCATACCTTCTTCGTTTACTTCTATACTGGGCAGATGCTTTTGCTGTTTCTGGTTACGTACATCCGCCCCCTTCGAATGATCCGGAACTTCCCTGGTAAGCGTTTCATCTTGTCCCGGATTTGCCGGGATCTTAATTCTTGTATCAATCTTTAAAAGCTGACCCACACTCAGATTCGTTGAGGTTAAGCGATTCCATTCCTTGATTTGTGTAACACTTACCTGATATTTTCTGGCTATAGCAAAAAGAGTTTCTCCTCTTTGAACCTTATGGCTTATAAGGGTATTCCCTTCTTCGGTATCAGGTTCTTGTGTAAGATTGGTTTGAGCTTTGCCCTGCGGGCTTTCATGTACTTTTTGTCCCGATGCTTTTTCTGTGGGGATCAATAATTCTTCCCCCAGTTTCAAAGCAGTACTGCTCATTGTATTGGCTTTCTGTATTTCCTCAATGCTGCGTTTGTATTTTCGCGAAAGCATAAACAGGCCTTCGCCTTTCTCTACTTGATGAATAATATATAGCTCACCATTTACCTCTTTCAACCCAATGGAATCCATTGCGGCAAAAAGCGGAAGAGCGTTCATCATCAATGCAATGACGAGCAAGAGCGAGTTTGTTTTTTTACGCATCATCTGACATGCAAACCTAAGGCATTAATTCTGTTCTCACAAATAATACGTATGTAATTCGGAATTATTTTGTTGTATGAAGATTAAGCAATCGGCATAAATAAGAAAGGTCTCCTCCGGAAAGATGTCAGAATCTATAGCGGCTGTATAAATATCGAGCTTTGGATTGAGGGTGTTTTTTACTTCCCATACGAGTTTGTTTGCTCTTAGATAACTACTGATTTGAAAGTTCTTGTATTCAATAAAATCAATAGTTTCGGGAGTATGTTTGCGTTCCGGTAAAATATTCGGATACAGTATCTTTTCCTCCGTACCTTGTATATCAATATTTTTACCGCTCAATAAATCGAAGTATTCGTAACGTCGGGGCTCTATATTCGCCGGGTATGCGGCGATGGTATTTCCGTTCGATTGTTGAAAAGCATGGGTATAGTTCTCCCATATTTTTTCGCCATCGGAAAGAGAGTAAGCAATCATGTAACAGTGTTCGGGGCTGCTATCGTGTTTATAGGAATGGAAAAGTACAATATTGTTCCGAACCGTTTCGATACCCCATAACCAGGGCTCTTCCGAAGGGAGCTCGATACGATTTAATTGTTTTTCGGGAAAGTTTAAGGTATAAAAGCTTACCGACTTTTTTTCTTTGGAACGGATCTCTAATACCAGCCCGGGTTGAGCGGGATCAGTATACAGCGCCCATATACGTCCGTCGAATGCAAAAACTTCATGTCGATTTTCAAACATAAAGCAAAGGTATGTAAATAAAATTTCAGATATTTAGAGCATGTTAGGTGATATTCAAAACGAAGCAGACATTACCCGCCTGGTACATTTGTTCTACGATAAAGTTAATCGGGATGAACTCTTAGCGCCTGTATTTAATGACTTTGCCAAGGTAGATTGGGATGAGCATTTGCTGAAGATGATAGCGTTCTGGAAGAGCTTGTTGCTATACACAGGTAGCTATAGCGGAAGCCCTTTTCCCAAGCATCAGATACTACCCATCGGTATCGAACATTTCGACCGTTGGCTTGCGCTCTTTGAAGAAACACTTAATGAAAACTTTAAGGGCGGACAGGCACAAATAGTTTTGAATAAAGCGCGTGCAATAGGGATGACCTTTAAAGCAAAAATGAACCTCTTAGTTAAGGAATAAAATATATGAAAAAAATTACCCTGCTTATCAGTCTTGTTATCTGTATTTTACAGATAGTGTTTGCGCAATCAAAGCAAGTCTATCAGTTCGAGATTCGCGATAATATTGATCCGGCTTCATGGAGAATTACGCAAAGGGCATTGCAAAAAGCGACTGAAGCGAATGCCGATTATATTTTGTTGGTATTAAATACTTATGGAGGACAAGTGGATATGGCCGATTCCATACGTACCGCCTTATTGGCAACACCTATTCCCACGATCGTATTCATAGACCACAATGCGGCATCGGCAGGAGCTTTAATAGCCATAGCCTGCGATCGTATCTATATGCAGAAAGGAGCGAGCATAGGAGCTGCCAGCGTAGTGAACCAAACCGGCGATATTATGCCCGAAAAATACCAGTCGTATATGCGTTCGATTATGCGTTCCACAGCAGAAGTAAATGGCCGGAACCCTTTAATTGCTGAGGGTTTTGTTGATCCGGACCTGGTTATTGATTCCATAAAGCCTCAAGGGAAGGTCATTAGTTTTACCACCGCAGAAGCAATTAAATATGGTTTTTGCGACGGCCAGGCAGCCAATATAGAAGAGGTGCTGAAAGCAGAAGTCTCTGGAAGCTATACAATCCTTCATAATCCCATAACCCTCTTAGATAAGATTATCGGATTCTTAATCAATCCGGCAGTTTCCGGAATTTTAATCTTATTGATTATCGGTGGAATCTATTACGAGCTGCAAAGTCCCGGAATAGGCTTCCCTTTAATCATCGCCATCCTTGCAGGAATATTGTATTTTGCCCCCTTGTATCTCGAAGGTTTGGCAGCGAATTGGGAAATCCTATTATTCATCTCCGGGCTTATCCTGCTTGCCTTCGAAATCTTTGTGATACCCGGTTTTGGAATTGCCGGAATTGCGGGAATTATTTTGTTAATTTGCGGACTCGCATTTAGTTTGGTAGCGAACGATTATTTTAATTTTACTTCATCCGGAACAGGAGCAGTTATGAATGCATTTGCATTGGTTTTATTTTCCTTAATCGCAGCAATCGTTGTATCGGTTATGTTTGGAAAGAATATTCTGAAAAGTAAACTTTTCAAAGATCTGGTATTGGATGATGAGCAACGTTCGGACGAAGGATATAAAGTTTCTTCATCGGAGATAAACCTCAACGGTAAATCCGGTATAGCTCTTACCGATTTGCGCCCATCGGGAAAAATAGAAATAGAGAATCTCCGTTACGATGCTTTGTCGGAAGATGGTTTTATCTCTAAAGGAGATGAAATTACCG
This sequence comes from uncultured Sphingobacteriaceae bacterium, assembly GCA_964454645.1. Taxonomy (GTDB): domain Bacteria; phylum Bacteroidota; class Bacteroidia; order Sphingobacteriales; family Sphingobacteriaceae; genus CAYVTM01. Next base: position 390,838 of record CAYVTM010000001.1, read on the forward strand.
TTACCCGGCAGGAAGCCGCGAGTGTTTTTGTGATCCGGAAAAAATAGTTTAATCCGTTTTAAGCCCTATAAAATACAGGCTAATTCAGCTTTCTATCCATTGGCCTGAGATACCAGGAAATAACAGTCAGAATAAGTAACAAAGCAGGTCCGAAATATTCAACTGCCGGATCTCCTGTAGCCAGATGCGAGAAGATAGCTCCTGTTGTGAGGAAGAAAAAACCGGCATAAGCCCATTCTTTTACCAGGGGATATTTAGGAATAAGAACAGTGATTACACCCAACATTTTCCATATGCCAATAATCGTCAGGAAATACGAAGGGTATCCCAGTGTATTCATTTTCTGAACCTCTTCTTCCAATTGAATTAATTGTACGATACCGGTGGATACCATACCCAGACTGAGCCAAATGGTCGCAATCCAATAGATTATTTTATTTCTCTTTTTCATTATACGGTTAATTTAATTTGTTTACAATTTCCTGAAGCCGGTCATGTGCCATATTGATACCTTGTGCAAATGGCAATTTGAGCATATTGTCTCTGTCGTTTACTGACTTATATACGATATGCATAGTCAGTTCGCTTGTATGGTTTGTGAGTTGCTTAAAAGTTAAAAATTCAAGCTGGACAGGAAATGAGGTGTTTTCCATTTCAAAAGTCCGGGTGATCTTTTCATTCGGTTCAAACTCGTGGATAGTCCCATTAAAACAATGTTTATTTCCTGTGGGGTCTGTTGTTTCAAACTGATAACTGCCGTGTTTTTTAGTGTCAAGCTTTAATACTTTTGTTCCCATCCACTGCGCTACAATTTTGGGTTCTGTATGTGCCCTAAAGAGTAACTCCAAAGACAAATCAAACATCCTTGTAATAATAATTTCTTGTTTACCTTCCTGGGCGGTAACGATTGTTTTCTTTTTCAAGTTCGTTTACTTTTTAGGTTTGTACAATTTCATTACTTGCTCCAACTTGTTAAACCGGTCGTCCCAAAGTTTTTGGAACGGCTCCAGAAAGTTGGCAACTTCTTTCATTTTGCCGATATTGAGCTGATAATAAATTTCTCTGCCATTTTGTTTCTGTTTCAGTAATTCACATTCGGTTAGTATTTGTAAATGTTTTGAAACGGTTGGGCGTGCTGTATCAAAGTTGGAAGCTATGGCACCTGCTGTCATAGATTGCGTTGCCAACAAAAGCAGAATAGCCCTTCGGGTAGGATCTGCTATGGCTTGAAATACATCACGTCTTAAATTCATTGTGAAGTTATTTGGCTACAAATATAAATGCAGCTATTTAACTACGCAAATTTTTTTAAGAAAAAATGTTTGTATAGAGTACATTGAAACCAGGCCGGCGTAAGAACTCAGGGAGGATAGGGTTTACCGGCTGTTCCGCCCGCTTACCGGAAAGCCTTTTATTGAAATCTCTTTCAATGAACAACTCTTTTGTCTTGCAATGATACCTAACCTGTAACACAAATTCATACGTGTGTTTTTTATAATTGCTAATCAAGTCGGTTCTAAAACAGTTTATTTTATTTTTTCTGACAGATAAAGGTATTGAATTGGCAAATGATGCTGCCATATGTTTGGGTTCGCAGAATCATTATTGTAAAGCTTAAAATACGCTTGGTCGGGATAAAGTATAATTGTATTTCCTGTTCTTACATAATAATTACTTTTATAATATTCCGGTGTTTTGAAATCGGGCAATTGCTTCTGAACAGCTTGTGATACCATTTTTCCTAAATATTTTTCATAATTCTTTTGCGCTTTTTGGCTTGGTTTGCTCAGTTGATTGTACGCGTGTTTAAGAGCAATATTTGTTGGAAATTTTTGCTTTTTTATAGTCGATTTTGCATTCCGAAAGGGATTAACGGAGGTGAAATCATTAATTGTTTGAACAGAAAAGGGTACATCGGGCACCCAATCAGCAGTGTTTACTACATTATAAGCCCAGCCTCCTTCTGTTATTTTTTCATAATCATAAGCGAAAAACAAATTTCCGGGTTTCGGGCCTGCACTGCAATACGTTTTGAACCGGATATCCTGTGGTATTTTGTTGTCAAGTTTTAAATTTTCAAGGTACGCATTCAACATAAAAGTAATGCCTCCTCCCTGGCTGTGTCCTGTTAGAATAAAATCTTTGATGCCTGTTTTGTAACAGGAGTCAAGTTTCGATTCAATGGTTTTTGACAGATAGGCCATTGCTACACACCATCCAACCTGTACAGCAGCGTTCGGATGCTCTGCGAGTTTGTAGTGAAAAAGAAAATCTTTGTCTAACTGAAGCTCTCCTTTGGCTGGTATCATTGCTGCATATAAGTTTGCCAGAAAACTAGCCTCTGTTTGGATACTGCCTTGAACAGCAATTATTGCAACAGGCTTTTCATGATGAATCCATAAATCCCAAATATTGTCAAATGCAACGACAGGAGAGCGGTAAACAAATTTATAGTCTTTCGGTTCGGGTATTTCTTCGATATCTTCCCATTTGTCTAAGGCTATATGTGTTCGATGATTAATCTTTAAGGTCTCTATATACTCAGCTTTATCAAAGCCTGGAGCCAGGATTTGTCCGAATACAGTTTGTGAGATTATTGTACAGCTTAAGAATACTAATTTTTTCATAATGGTTGTTTCTGTAAAATATATTTAGGATTCTTCAAATGCAAGCGCTGAATGTTTTTCAATTTGGCACAGGCGGGGACTTTTACCACAAAGCCTGCTATGAAGCCGAAAGTTCAAATTTACAAAAAACTGTCATAACGGAGAAGGGGGGTGGCATTTGTAGAGTTTGTATTCCCATTCTATTGTTAGAATTGTCAACATATTATTAATCTGCTTGGAAAAACCAATGAAGTATTGATTATACAAAATAAATTTTATTATATTTGATATAGAACTAAAATCATTTTCTTATGCTTAAATGGTCAGCGACATTTCTTATTATTGCTATAGTTGCCGCTATATTCGGATTTACCGGTATAGCATCCGGCGCTGCGGCAATAGCAAAAACTCTTTTTTTTATTTTCATCATTCTCTTTTTGCTTTCCCTGATTTTTGGTGCATCTCTTTTTAAGAAGAAATAAAGAGAACCTTATTAACGAAATAAAAAGAAGGATATATTTCATTGTTAGTACGTGGAAGTACTCTGTGCTGTCAATTCCCGAAATAGGGGTGAATTTACTGCGAGGTGTTACGGTAGTGTTATATAAGTCGACGTTTTGCAATACTATTCCTGCATATTCCTTGTCGTTTGAATACTTTTTGAAATGTCAGGCTAAGCTATTTTTGATGCTTTTCCTATTTAAGATTTGTTCCGTCTGCTAAAAGCGTGTCGGCTATTAATAAACGCTCGTTTCTGTCGTCCTTATATTATTGTGGATTAGCGTTACGTATTTTCTGAAGCATAAATCTGAAAACAGTATGCCAAATAAAAAAATCTCCCGACTACATGAAGCAATCAGGAGAAGAAAAATAATTTGTTTTTCAGTTGATTATTGAATTATTATTTTTTGGGTAACAACACTATTTCCGTTATCAATATTTAGAATATACAGCCCTTGTGACTGGTTGGAAAGATTGATGGGGACATTATTATCATTGCATTTATTTTCGTAAACTTTTTCCCCTGTTATATTGTAAACAGTTACGGTTATTGCTTGATTGTTTTGATTTGAGATATGAAAAATACCATTTGATGGGTTGGGATAAACCGATATTTTATCTTGTTCAATACCCGACACACCGGAAGTAGCCGCAACACCAAGCTTATACAGTTTTCTCTCTCTTCCCGGACTATCTTTTAAAAAATAGATTTCCTCATCTAAAGACAGAAAGCTGTTATAGAAATTGTTATCAATTTCAACACCTATAGCAGATGTTCCTGCTGCTGTACCATCTGTTTTCAAGATGCCGCTATGTTGTGAATTAAGGTAGAGCTCATTGTTGGAATAGCCTACACTTCTGTAAATATTTGAATTGGCAGTACCCGGACGTATATCAGCGAGCATAAAAGTACCGGCAGGTGTTCCGTCGGTTACCCATGGCTCATGACCTTCGGCAGGTGTTTTGCCTACAAACACCATTTTATTGTCCAACATCCAGCCATACCCTGCCTGTTGCCATATCATATCCAAATCGTACTTTAACAACGTGACTTCTAAAGTAACTGCGTCAATGGAGTATAACGAAGCGGTATAAGGTAAAACCGTTTCATATGAAATACCAAGCAGTTTATCACCAATCGAATTAATAATTCCAAATGTGGCAATGGTACCATCTCCTTCAAAAATCTTTTCGGTCCCCGTTGTTGTGCCATCTGTTCTCCAAAGTGCTTTCTTATTTCCAACAGTCGTACGCCCCACAAAATATAAATACCCATTATGAAGATACAAATGAGTTATGGTGCCATTAAGTTCTGCCGGATATACAAACTGTAAAGTACCTGCTTCCGTTCCGTCTGAATGGTATAACTGATACCCGCTTTGCGTACTTGAACGTGCACGAAACCAAAACTCACTGTTAAACTCTACTCCATCACTTTCCGGCTCGGAACCTGTGGTGCCGGGATAAATATCTTTTACCAGAAAAGTACCGGCAGCAGTACCGTCAGTAACATACAATTCCAAATCATTAATGGTTCCGAGTTTCGTCGAAAAGAATATTTTACCGTTACAATTGGTAAACCATTCCGGGTTCTTACAGGTAAAGATGTGCTGAGTACCTGCTTCTGTGCCGTCGGAAACTACTAATCCGTCAGCCATAGTACCGCTAACAGAGTTAAAGTGAAAATATGCTTTCCCATAACCGTCGTGAATGATTTTAGTAACATTAACAACTGGATTCTGTGTACTTGTCGCCAGATATTTTACGAAAGTTGAAGTTGTTCCGTCGTGGGTAAACAAGCCGAAATTAATTGTATTCGGCTCATTCCACCCGTAAAAAAACATTTTGTTTCCTACTTTGGTAAGATTAGCAATCGAGTATGCACCGACTCCGTCTGCATCTACCTGAATTTGTGCGTGTACACTTGAATTGTTACTGAAAGTAAACAAAACTAAGGACATTGCAACTGCTGAATGTTGTAAAATTGTTTTCATGAGTTTTTTTATTAATGGGTTCCTGCAAAACTCTGCAAATAAAGCTGTTCGGGAAATAGTGCATTTATACTATACCGGACGAAAAGTTGTATCTATATTAGTTAAAGCAGTTAAAACCTTATTACTTTTGGATAATTATGAAATTAACAATCGGCCCATCTATAGCTATCATTGTCCTGATGTTTTTCAGCCCGGGTATTTTTGGGCAGAACCCAATCCATAAATATTACCGGCTTTCGGAAAAGAAATTTAATGAGGGTAATTATGCGGAAGCATTGCAATTGAACATTAAAGCGCTGAAACTGGCTGAAAGTAAAAACAAATGCGATGAAATAGTTTATGCTAACCTACAAGTAGGAAAAATGCAATATTATCTGAATAACAGATCATTATCTTTGAAAACATTTTTAACTACCGAAAAACTAATCGACTCATGTGGCATTGATTCTCTTCGATATAAGGTTTATCACAATATTGGTTCTATTTACTCCGAAATATGGGAATTGGATTCTTCACTTTTGTACTTAAAAAAAGCATTAACTATTCTAAACAAAACTGAAAACTATGCTGAATTAACAAGAACCAATGCAGTTATTGCTGCTCTATATATTGAACGCAGGAACAATACAACAGAAGGAGAAAAATACCTTATTCCGGCAGAAAAATTTGCCGAACTTTCAAAAGATTCCTTACTTATTTCCTTTGTGGCCGCTAAGAGAGGGCGGTGGTATTATGGGAAAAAAGAATATGAAAACACTTTAATACTTTACAATAAGGCTTTTAACATATATCAACGGCGAGACAATACAAACGGAGTTTTATATATGCTAAAAGCAATTGCTGATGTGAAGGCTAAATTAAAAACAGACGATATTATGGAAAGTTACGGGCGGTATATTTCACTGAAAGATTCTGTTTTCAGTAAGGAAACAGCAAAAAAAATGACCGAATACGAAGTGCAATATAAGATTGAGAGAAAAGAGATTGAGAACAAAGTTCTTCAGCAAAAATTAATAACCAATCAGGCTAAAATAGAAACCAGAAACAGAACAATAATTGGTTTGATTGCAGGTGTATTACTGATTGCCACTCTTATTCTATGGAGAATCAATGTGTTGAATTTAAGAAAAAAACAAAATGAACTGACCAGATTAAATGAACTGCAAAAAGAAAAAGAACGCATTTCCCGCGATCTTCACGACAATGTTGGCGGACAACTTTCTTATGTGCTTTATACTCTGGATGGAATAAACGAGGAAAATTCAATCAAACGAAAAAAACTCGTAACAAGTATAAATGACTCGGTAAGAAGTGTTATCAGCAACCTAAGGGAAACTATCTGGACAATTAATGATGAGGATATTTCCTTAAATGACTTTTCTGACAAATTAAAAGTATATACCCGGAACATGTTCCGAAACAGCTCGACCCAAGTCATTTTTTCAGAGCATTTAGAAACAGATTTTCAACTGAAATCTATTGTGGGTCTTAACTTATATCGTATTTGTCAGGAGATAATCAACAATGCATTTAAATATGCAAATGCTTCCGAATTAACAATTTCGATTAAATCTAACGACAATACAAGCATTCACATTATCGACAATGGTATTGGTTTCGAGTTTGACAAACAAACTTCTAATGGTTTTGGACTAAACAATATAAAAAGCAGAGCAGGCGATGTCGGTATTAAATTAAACATGCAATCTGAAATAGGAAAAGGGACTATTTATTCATTGGAGGTTTAAACTCTTTGTATGGAAAACAATATTTGTGAACTTTTTGTAATAAAAAACGACCATGATATATTTAGCCATAGTTGAAGATCAATCTAATTTAAGAAACACATTAGCAGCAAAATTAAATGCTTTAGATACCTGTGAGGTATTGTTTACTGCTGAAAACGGGCAAGATTTTTTAGAAAAAATGATGATTGCCAGAAAAAGCATAGAACCCGATTTAGTACTAATGGATATCGATATGCCTGTTATGGGAGGAATTGAAGCTGTTAAAAAAGGAAAAGAGCGTTATCCGGACTTAAAGTATCTTATGTTAACCATTTTTGATGAAGATGATAAAATATTTAATGCTATAAAAGCCGGTGCTGATGGTTATTTATTAAAAGACGAACTTATTGATAAAATTGGTGAAGCAATCATTAACTTACTCAACAATGAAGGAACTCCTATGTCTCCAAGTATTGCCCGAAGGGTTCTAAAACTCTTAATGAATTCAACTTTAGAAACGTCATCTGATAAATCCGTTGAAAAATACAACTATAATCTTACAGAGAAAGAGAAGGAAGTTTTAGACTTTTTAGTAAATGGATTTGAATATAAAGAAATAGCAATAAAGATGTTCATCAGTCCAAACACAGTTCGTAATCATATAGCAAATATCTATAAGAAACTACAGGTAACATCAAGAGCACAAGCAATCAAAGTTTATACCAAATAGAAAGTAAATTATTTATATTCAGTTCATTTTTATATTTAGGTTGCGTTTACTGTTGTAGTGTAAATGTGGTGTAATTTTGGCTTGCGGGTGGCATTGTATTTGCCCCAGCGTTGGTGTCTGTCCATGTTGTTACCGTCGTTTAATGTTAGCACTGTCGCCATAGAATGAGGCGCTACTCCATTCCCGAATAGTTTCATTGTTACTGCTCGCAATGCGATGTTGGATTTGCTTATCTGTTGTTATAAGTATAAACAGGCTTAAGGCGCATTTAACCTCAATCCCAAATTTTTAAAATAAAGGTGTACAAATAGGTTTTGTTATCCACAATGTTGTCAAACACGATCGAGCCGATGTTTGCCGGGTAAGAGATACCGCTCCGCAGATTGTGTAGGGAGAATAACTATACAGGTACTTAAACTCCGCTGAATCGCGGCTTGATCCGGATTCCTGTTCGAATCAAAGCTGTATCAATATCCGGTATAAGTATGAGGTGAAAACTGTTTCAATTCTTTTTTTACCGCGTCGCTTACATTCAGTGTATTGATAAAAGCATGGATACTTTTTTCGGTGATAACCGAATTGGTACGGGTTAATTCTTTTAAAGCCTCATAAGGTTTCGGGTAGCCTTCACGCCGCAATACGGTTTGAATGGCTTCGGCTACAACTGCCCAGTTATTGTTCAGGTCTTGGTTAATCGCATCGATATTCAACATCAGTTTATTTAACCCTTTCAGCAAAGATTTAAAAGCGATCAGCGTATGCCCGACCGGAACGCCTATGGAACGGAACACGGTAGAGTCGGTTAAATCCCTTTGCAAACGGGAGAGCGGAAGTTTAGCCGACAGATGTTCGAATAAAGCATTGGCGATTCCTAAATTACCCTCCGAATTTTCGAAATCGATCGGGTTAACTTTATGGGGCATTGCTGAAGAACCTACTTCTCCGGCACGAATTTTTTGCTTGAAATAATTCATGGAAATATAGGTCCACATATCACGATCCAAATCGATGAGTATGGTATTAATACGTTTCAGGTTATCGCAATGAGCAGCGAAGTTATCGTAATGTTCAACCTGAGTAGTATGTTGTGAACGTTGCAGCTTCAAAGTGTCATTCACAAAGCTATTGGCAAAAGTAATCCAGTCGATATCCGGGTAAGCTGCTTTATGCGCATTGAAATTTCCGGTAGCGCCGCCGAATTTTGCAGAGAAAGGGATATGATTGTATTGGAGCAGTTGAGCTTCCAGGCGTTCTGCGAAAACATAAATTTCTTTTCCGAGACGGGTAGGAGAAGCCGGTTGTCCGTGCGTATGGGCAAGCATCGGAATTTCTTTCCATTCTTCGGCTAAATATTTCAGCTTTTCGCACAGTTCCTGTAGGAGCGGGATGTAAACTTTTTCCATAGCCATTTTAAAGCTTAATGGAATGGCTGTATTATTAATATCCTGAGAGGTTAGCCCGAAGTGGATAAACTCGGCATAAGCGCTTAATCCCAGGGCGTCAAATTTTTCTTTAATAAAATACTCAACCGCTTTTACATCGTGATTGGTTGTTTGTTCGATTTCTTTGATACGTAAAGCATCCTTTTCGGCGAAGCGTTCGTAAATTTCACGCAGGATATCAAATTTTCTCCGGTCGAAAGAGCTCAGTTGGGTTAAATCCAGTTTACATAAAGCGATAAAATATTCGATTTCCACACGTACACGATATTCGATCAAAGCAGCTTCGGAGAAGAATGCAGAGAGTTCGTGAGTGGCGTTTCGATAGCGTCCGTCGATTGGAGAAACAGCGTTTAGGGTAGTCAGAATCATCTTTTTTCAATTTGCCTGCAAATTACGATTTTTTTTAATTCATGATGAGTTTATAGCTTTCTCTTAACCACTTAACCAGGTTGCAAAAAATAATAATAAGTGAGCAATATACAAGTTTGTAATCCAGGTATTAGGTCAGAGAAGCTTATAACTTTAGGTTTCCTTGCAATCCTTTAATGTTATAAATGGATTTTAACTGTTCGTATACATGTAATTCCCCCTGAAGATCAATAAAGGAGATTATCTTCTTATTGAATTTTGTATTTTTATCTCGTGGAGATTCAGGAAATACTTAAAACATATTGGGGTTACGATCAGTTCAGGTCCCTTCAGGAAGATATTATCCGGGCGGTGATGGCAGGGAAAGATACCCTGGCGCTTTTACCAACCGGTGGAGGTAAATCCATTTGTTTTCAGGTGCCTGTACTCGCTCAGGAAGGCATCGGTATCGTGGTTTCTCCCTTGGTGGCTTTGATGAAAGATCAGGTTGAGAACCTGAATAGAAGAGGAATCAAAGCCGTTGCTATTCATGCCGCTTTAAGCAAACGCGAACTTGATATTGCTTTGGATAATTGTGTGTATGGAGATATTAAGTTTCTATACCTTTCTCCCGAGCGCTTGAATTCCGATCTGGTCAGAGAGCGCATCAAGCGTATGTCCGTGAATCTGCTGGCGATTGACGAAGCGCATTGTATTTCGCAATGGGGCTACGATTTTCGTCCTTCGTATTTACGCATTGCCGAATTACGCGAATGCTTACCCGGTGTATCGGTATTGGCCTTAACGGCATCGGCTACCTCTAAGGTAAAACAGGATATTCAGGAGAAACTACAGTTCAAACCCGGAGCGGAAGTATTTCAAAAAAGTTTTGCCCGTTCGAATTTGCATTACATCGTTTTGCAGGAAGAGCATAAAATGAAGCGATTGCTGAAAATCGTTCAGAATACTCCGGGAACAGGAGTGGTATATGTACGTAATCGTAAACAAACACAATTGATTGCACAGTTCCTTAATAAGCATGGCTATTCCGCCGATTTTTACCATGCCGGTGTAGAACATAGCTTACGTTCCCAAAAACAGGAAGATTGGATCCGGAACAAGACTCGTATCATTGTAGCAACGAATGCTTTCGGTATGGGTATCGATAAGCCCGACGTACGTTTTGTGGTTCATCTTGATTTGCCGGATAGCCTGGAAGCTTATTATCAGGAAGCCGGACGTGCCGGGCGCGATGAGAAACAAGCCTATGCGGTCTTGCTATACTCGCCCAACGATAAACTCGAGCTTGAACAAAAATATTTACAAACATTTCCGAGCTACGATGAGCTTATCACACTGTATAAAAATCTGGGTGAGCATTACCGGCTGGCTTATGGCTCGGGTTCGGGACATAGTTTCGATTTCGACCTGCCTGCATTCTGCAATATCTACAAATTAAATCCCTATAAGGTTCTTAACGCACTAAAAATATTAGAAAAAAATCTATTGATAACCTTATCTGATGAAATTTTTGCCCCTTCTAGAATTACGGTAAAAGCGGGGCAGTCTGAGCTTTATGCCTTTCAAATTTCACATGCCCGGCTCGATCCGATTGTAAAAACGCTCTTAAGATCCTATACCGGCCTCTTCGATGGTTATGTAAATATCAATGAAAAAGATCTTGCCAAAAGGGCTGAAATTAGTGTTGCTCAATTGCTGGATGCATTCAAACAGATGCAAGCTTATGAACTGATCGACTACATCCCCATGAAAAGTAAACCGCAGCTCAGTTTTACCGGAGAACGTTTGCAGGAGCGTAACATTCATATCGATCGTGCGTATTTAAGGGAGCGTAAGGAAGTTCTGGTTGGGAAAATCAAGTCAGTGTTAAATTATGCCGAACGTGCAGATGCCTGCCGTGCGCAGCTTATATCAGCTTACTTTGGAGAGCTCGATTCGGCAGAGTGCGGTACCTGTGATTACTGCCGTGCGAAGAAACTCGACGTAAAACATTCGGAACAATTTGCTTTGATCAGTGAAAAAATGCTGCTTGAAGTTCAAAAGGAAGCATTATCTTTGCCCGGCCTTACGGAAAAACTAAAGCCGTACAGCGAAAAAATGATTATACAGGCACTTCAGCATCATTTAGATGAGGGGCACATACAATTTAATGACAAAAACGAAGTTATACTGAGAAATAGATAACAACATCTTGAAAAGAATAATTCTTACCGTTACCAACGACCTTACCTACGATCAGCGCATGAATCGTATCTGTTCAAGCTTATCGCGCGCAGGTTACGATGTTCTGTTAATCGGAAGATCCCGTCCTTTCTCGATTCCGCTTAAACAAAAAAGCTATAAGCAGGTACGCTTAAATTGTTGGGCACAAAGCGGTAAGCTCTTTTATCTTGAGTTTAATATCCGTTTGTTTTTCTATTTGCTTTTCCGTCGCTTCGATATGATCAATGCTAATGACCTGGATACTTTAATCCCCTGTTTTCTGGTATCGAAGATTAAAAGCAAACCTTGTATTTACGATGCGCATGAGTATTTTACGGAGGTGCCGGAAGTGTTGCATCGCCCTTTTATCAAAAAAATATGGGAAGCAGTAGAGCGTATGATTATCCCGCGCCTGAAACATTGCTATACCGTTAGCGAAAGTATCGCCGGGATGTTCGAGAAAAAATACAAAACAAACTTCGATATCATCCGCAATGTGCCGGTATTGAACAGCGACAGCGAAATCGTATGGAATTATCACGAAGAGCAGGAGCGTTATTTCATTTATCAGGGAGCTTTGAATCAGGGGCGTGGATTAGAAAATATTATTGAAGCGATGCAATTTGTCGATTGCCGTTTATATATTGTAGGGGAGGGTGATCTGAGCGAAGATCTCCGAAAAATTGCTATCCGCCATAAAGTAAAAAGTAAGGTAAAATTTTTTGGTTTCATCGAACCGGATAAGTTGACGGAAATTACCCGCAAAGCCTATGCAGGTATTAATGTTTCCGAGAATTTGGGTTTGAGTTATTATTATTCCTTAAACAACAAATGTTTCGATTATATGCATGCCGGTATCCCTTCTATTACGAACGATTTCCCGGAGTATCAGAAAATTAATGCCCAATATGAAGTTGCATTGATGACGGGGAATTCGGTAGGCAATCTGGCTGCTGCGATGAACACCTTGCTGAACGATTCGAAGTATTATCAATATCTGAAAGAAAACTGCTTATTGGCGCGTGAAGAATATAACTGGCAAAAAGAAGAGCAGAAACTGCTGGAAATATACAGTGGGGTAGCCTGAATCAGGATTCCATAGCGTTAATCAACGAGGCAAGTTTATAAAAATCGAACAAACGCATATTTGGATTGCGCGATTGCAGGTTTTTAAGGATTAAGGGGTTGAATGCCCGTTGGTTCATAGCACTTAATTTATCAATCTTTAAACGTTTTTCCAAACGATAATATTTAACAATTTTCATTTCTTGTAAATACTCCGATAAATCGGGATTCTTTAATAAACGTGCCAGGTTCTGCATCGCTTCCTGCGTTTTTTTGAGAAAGAGTTTCGTATCTTCCAAGCCCAAGTGCTGTAAGGGATTATCGATATGTTTTACAGGTATATTTTTCTTTTGTAATTCGATTCCGAACAGGGTATCTTCATAACCATATCCTTTAAAATTTTCATCAAATTTTATCGACTCAAAAACAGATTTCCGGATCAGGAGGTTACAGGTTTTTAAAGCAACCCAGGGTTTTCGTTCGCGATCTTTAGCGCTCAAGGCTTCGCGTTCTACACCGTATTTCCAACGCAAGCATTTGTTTTTATCTTTCGGTCTGTCATTGCTATAAATTAATCCTCCAAAAACTACTTGTTCTTTAGCAATTTCGGGAAGGTAGTTTTGGATAAAATCACGTGTCGTAGGAGGGTACATATCGCTATCGATAAATAATAAGGTATCGAACTGAGCTTCTGCTGCCAGTCGGTTACGGATTTTCGATCTTCCGATATTGTTTCTGAGCTCGGTGTAGTGGACAGGCTCTAAGTTGCTTAAGGGTGCATTTAATTGCTTAAAATGCAGGTCAGAAGCATCATCCATTAAACGTATTTCAAAGGGGATGGCTGCTGATTCGCAAAGTTGTATAAGCTTTGTACAAAGCTTGGTAACATCGTAATTGTATATTGGGATTAAAATTGAAAGCACTACCTGAATTTATGAACAATGATAAATAAAAATTGATCTGTATGCAACCTTTCGGAATCCGCGGGCATCTATCAAACGGAACAAAAAAATAAACCGTATGAAAAGATCTAACTTTATTTATGCAGGTGTGCTAAGCGTAATGATTATAGGCTATATAGCTTTTTCGGCTGCCTGCGAACCGGTATGCACTAAAGGTTCGGGAGTGAAGGGTATCGAAACCCGTAACTTGCCGGATTTTACGAAGCTTGAGGTAGGCGGAGCGTTTGAAGTGGTATTGACGCAAGAGTCGAGCAACTCCATCCGCATCGAAGCTGATGACAATCTACTGGCTCTGATACTTACGGATATAAAATCCGATGTACTAAAAATCAGCACGGAAAAGGCACTATGCCCGAAGACAAATATGAAATTATTTATCTCCGCAAAAAGCTTACAGGCTTTAAAAGCACATGGTGCAGTAGATTTAAAAACGAATAATACGATTAGCGCCGAAAAGTTTGAGTTAACAATGTCGGGAGCATCAGATGTAGTTATATCTTTGGAAACCAAGCTATTGATAAGCAAACTTTCGGGGGCTTCAGAATTGTCTTTAAAGGGAAAAGCCGATACCCATGCGGTAGAATTGAGCGGAGCGGGAGAAATTAATGCAAGCGATTTTGTGGTTGATAAATATGCATTGAAACTAAGTGGAGCCAGCGAATGTAATATAAATGTTCAGAAAGAGTTATCAGTAGAAGCGAGCGGTGCCAGTGAAGTAAATTATAAAGGTAATCCTGGGATTCTGAATAAAGAACTTTCAGGCGCTGCAGAATTAAAAGCGATGCGCTAACGGTTTTTAATTTGGTTTGTGATGTAAATGCCCCGAATGTATGTTCGGGGCGTTTTTATAGATGGGTAACAAAGGTTAATGCTACCATGATAATGATAATCCCTACAAAGATCAGGGTGCTTTTTTTGAAAAATTTCTTTGTCAGAGAATCATTGTGACGAATCAATAAGAACGTTTCCTTTTTTATACCCTGTTTGGTCTTTAAATGTTTTGCTTTATTGGTATAACGCTCTTCATCTAATAATTCCCCGCAATGCCGGCACCGCTCGTTTATCTGTCCGTTCGATTCCGACCATTGATTACATTTTAAACATTTTCGTTGGATACTCATTGTTTTACACTGAAATTTATATAGCTTAAATTTTTTTCCGGTTGATAAAAATAATACAGAAATGCTCCAACTGTATAACCAAGCAGATCAAAAGGATCGGAAACATAGCGGTCCGATAGTTCCGGTAATATATACTCGAAACATACGGACAGAAGCAAACAAACGAAGGCAATGTGTAAGGGGGAATGAAAATAAGTTTCGGAATAGCCGGGTAATCCACGTTCGATTATAAGGGTAATACCCATTAGTACAGGCACTGCCAGCAGATCATCTAAATATGAATCGATTAGGAAGTGGTTTATTCCCAATCCTTTTTGAAAGACTTGATGGATAAGAACGATGAAAGACAAAAACATAATGAAGGAATATTTTTTCAAAAACAATTCTGTGGAGTGGCGTATTTCGATCATTATTCCTGATTCATGTTAATGAGGCTCATATAAGCCTGTGTTTGAAACAATAAAAGCAATATGGTTTGAAAGGTTTTAAAAAAATACTTTTCTATCGCAAAATTATTGTTTCCTTTGGATTTAGGAATTATATTAACCTAAAAATTACACGAATCCAATCAGCAAAGAAATATGGAGCGCCTCAGTCCTGAGTTAACAGCGAAGAAAAAGAAAAAGGTAATACAAGCCTGGGCTGTTTACGATTGGGCAAACTCGGTATATAATCTTACCATTACTTCTACAATCTTTCCGATATACTGGTCCTCGGTTACCCAAAACGGCGGGACAAACCGGGTAAGTTTTCTGGGCTTCGATTTTGTGAATACTGCCTTATATTCCTATGCCATTTCTTTTTCCTTTTTATTGGTAGCCATTCTTTCCCCGATCCTTTCGGGTATTGCCGATTATAACGGGAGTAAGAAACGTTTTATGCAGATGTTCTGTCTCATTGGTTCACTCAGTTGTTCTTCGCTCTTTTGGTTTGATCAGTCGAATATAAGCTTCGGTGTTTTTGCCTTTATTTTTGGTAGTGTCGGATGGGCGGGGAGCTTGGTATTTTATAATTCCTATTTACCCGAAATTGCCGGAGAGCATGAGCAGGATAAAGTGAGTGCGAAGGGTTTTGCTTACGGATATATAGGAAGTTCTCTGTTATTGATTGCGAATCTGGTTGTAATTCTTAAACCTGAATGGTTTGGTATTACAAATCCTTCACTGCCTGCACGTATTTCTTTTTTAGCAGTAGGTATCTGGTGGTTTGGTTTTGCGCAATACACTTTTTATCATCTTCCTAAAAACAAGCGTAAAATACAGTTTGATCTCAGGGTTATTTGGAAAGGATATAATGAGCTTGCAAAAGTATGGGATGAGTTAAAGCATACCCCTCGTCTGAAATCATTTTTAGCAGCATTTTTCTTTTATACCATGGGTGTTCAAACCGTTATGTACGTAGCGGCATTGTTTGGCGATAAAGAATTACAGCTCGGATCCGGGCAATTAATAGCTACTATTTTAATCATTCAGTTTGTTGCTATAATCGGAGCATATCTCTTTGCATTTTTCTCTTCAAAATTCGGAAACCTATCGGCTTTATTGATAGCTGTGTTTATATGGATGATAATTTGTGTGCTGGCATATTTTGTTTACACACCCAATGAGTTTTACCTGTTGGCATTTACAGTCGGAATGGTAATGGGAGGGGTGCAATCGCTTTCCCGCTCTACCTATTCCAAATTTTTACCCGATACTCCCGATACAACTTCGTACTTTAGCTTTTATGACACTACCGAGAAGATTGCAATTGTTTTGGGGACAGCCTTGTACGGAATTATAGAAGAACTGACCGGAAGTATGCGGAATTCGGTTTTTGCTTTAATGGTGTTTTTTATTATCGGGTTTTGTTTATTGGCAAGATTAAAAATACGGATGATGAAAGCATCGGTACAATAGATTTTTAGAGAATGAAAGTAGAATTATTTATACCTTGTTTTATCGATCAGTTATTTCCCGATACAGCCTTTAATACGATTAAGGTATTGGAAAAATTGGGATGTAAGATCAGCTATAACGAGAACCAGACCTGTTGCGGTCAACCGGCTTTTAATTCGGGTTTTTGGGATGAAGCGAAAGAAGTCGGACAAAAATTTTTAAACGATTTTTCTGGTCAGGGTTATATTGTTAGTCCTTCGGGCTCTTGTGTAGGTATGATAAAAAGTTTTTATTCGGAACTATTTACCAATGCCGCATTGCATAACAAGTGCCGGGCGATACAAAGCCATATTTATGAGTTAAGCGATTTTATCGTCAATGTTTTAAAGAAAGAAGAGGTTGGGGCATGCTTGCCGGGTATTGCAACCTATCATGATGCCTGTGGTGCTTTACGGGAATGCGGAATAAAAACAGAACCCCGTAAATTGCTGACTAATGTAAAAGGCCTGGAGTTGAGAGAAATGAACGAATGTGAGATCTGCTGTGGTTTTGGCGGAACCTTCGCTGTGAAGTTCGATGCCATTTCCTCGGCAATGGCCGAACAAAAAGTAAATCATGCCATCGCTACGGATGCCGATTATATTATCTCGACTGACGCTTCTTGCCTGATGCATCTGCAAGGCTATATCGATAAGCAGAAGATAGCAATCAAGACGATGCATATTGCCGATGTCTTAGCTTCCGGTTGGTAATAAAGAATTCAAAAAAATACGTTATTTTTGATGCCTCCGTAATTCCGAAGCCCGGGAGGATACTATTGAAATATACATGAAAAATAAAAATTTGTTGACGGTACTCTTTCTGATTGTCTTTGCGATTGTATCGTGTAAAGAACAGGCATCGAGTAAAGAAGAAGTACAGTCGGAGAGCGATACTGCAAAAGCAAAAATATTCGGATCGAAAATTCCTCAGGAACTGATCGACTTAAATAATAAAATAAAGGCACAACCAGCGAATGCATTGGCTTACAACGATCGTGCGGCGTATTATATTAAACAAAGAGATTTTGACCTTGCTATGAAAGATCTTCAACAGGCATTTTCATTAGATACTTCAGCAATGGTTTTATACAATACCCTTGCCGATTATCATATTTATAAAGGAGAGGCAGGGAAAGCCAAAGCGGTACTTGAAAAAGCAATCAGTATGAACCCTAAGAGCGCTATACCGCATATCAAATTGGGCGAACTTTATTTTTTTGCCAGGAAATATGATATAGCTTTTAAAAGTCTGAATGATGGGCTGAAGCTGAATATGTATATGGCCGACGGGTATTTCTGGAAAGGTATGATTTATAAAGAAGAGGGAGATACGACAAGAGCGCTTTCCAATTTTCAAACAGCGGTCGAGCAAAATACTGATCATTTTGAAGCCTATATGCAATTGGGTTTGATTTCTCTGAACCGTTTGAAAAAAGAAACCGCCGATTATTTCAGTTCGGCTATACGTGTGAAACCGGAAAATTCGGAAGCCTGGTATGGAAGAGCCTATTATTATCAATTGATTAAGGAATACGATCGGGCGATACAAGATTATACACGGATTACGGAGTTTGATTCGACCAATGCCAAGGCTCACTTTAATTTAGGAGTGCTGCATTATGAGCTTCGTATCAATGAAATTGCATACGATAACTTTAGTGCAGCTATCAAATACGATCCGAAATATGCCGAAGCATATTATATGCGGGGATTGTGTTCGGAAGCCAAAGCCCGCGATAGGGAAGCGATTGCCGATTTCGAGTATGCATTAAGTTTAAAACCGGATTATCGTCTGGCAGAAATGGGCATAGAGCGGGTGAAATTAACCATGAGTAAATATCCAAAACAATGATAGAGCTTACATTACCTGACGGTTCGGTCAGAGA
This sequence comes from uncultured Sphingobacteriaceae bacterium, assembly GCA_964454645.1. Taxonomy (GTDB): domain Bacteria; phylum Bacteroidota; class Bacteroidia; order Sphingobacteriales; family Sphingobacteriaceae; genus CAYVTM01. Next base: position 409,361 of record CAYVTM010000001.1, read on the forward strand.
GTATAAAAAGGGGACAACCGCACATCAGGTTGCATTGAGTATCAGTGAGGGTTTAGCGCGCAATGTATTAGCTGCAGAAGTGAATGGGGAAGTATGGGATGCTTCGCGTCCGATTACTTCCGATGCTACTTTGCGATTATTAACCTGGAACGACGATCAGGGGAAAGCTGCCTTCTGGCATTCTTCGGCGCATCTTATGGCTGAAGCTTTGGAAGCCTTATATCCGGGGACGAAATTCGGAATCGGTCCTGCTATTGAGAAAGGTTTTTATTATGATGTAGATTTTGGAGATCGTGAATTTTCATCCGAAGAATTTAAAAAGATTGAAGATAAAATGCTGGAGTTGGCTAAGCAGAAATCGGAATATATTCGTGAAGAAGTTTCCAAAAAAGATGCTATAGATTATTTCCGGAAAAAGGGTGATGAGTATAAGCTCGATCTCATAGAAGGACTGGAAGACGGTTCGATCACCTTTTATACACAGGGAAATTTTACCGATTTATGCCGGGGCCCACATATTCCCAACACCTCTTTCATAAAAGCTGTAAAGTTGATGAATGTTGCAGGGGCTTATTGGAGAGGGGATGAAAAAAACAAGCAGCTTACCCGTATTTATGGAGTTACTTTCCCAAAACAATCGGAACTTATTGAATATCTGCATTTTATTGAAGAAGCAAAGAAGCGTGATCATCGTAAGTTGGGGAAAGAGTTGGAGTTGTTTGCCTTTTCCGAAAAAGTAGGAATGGGTTTGCCTTTGTGGCTACCTAAGGGTGCTGCATTACGTGAGCGTTTGGTAAATTTCCTGCAAAAAGCACAGCAGAAGTCGGGCTATGAGCAAGTGGTTACTCCGCATATCGGGCATAAAAATTTATATGTAACTTCAGGTCATTACGATAAATACGGAGCCGATTCTTTCCAGCCGATTAAAACTCCGCAAGAAGGAGAAGAGTTCTTTTTGAAACCCATGAATTGCCCGCATCATTGCGAGATTTATAAAACCAAACCGCGTTCGTATAAAGATTTACCGGTACGATTTGCAGAGTTTGGTACTGTTTATCGATATGAACAAAGCGGGGAACTGCACGGATTAACCCGTGTGCGCGGCTTTACCCAAGATGATGCCCATTTATTCTGCCGTCCCGATCAGGTTAAAGAAGAATTCAAAAAAGTAATCGATTTGGTATTGCATGTCTTTAAAGCCTTGGGTTTTGAAGATTATATTGCTCAGATTTCTTTGAGAGATCCTGATAACAAGTCAAAATATATTGGAAGCGAAGAGAATTGGCAATTGGCAGAGCAGTCCATTATCGAAGCAACCCAAGAAAAGGGAATGAATACCGTGATTGAACCGGGAGAAGCTGCATTTTACGGTCCAAAGTTGGATTTCATGGTAAAAGATGCTTTAGGTCGTAAATGGCAATTGGGAACCATACAGGTAGATTATAATCTTCCCGAACGATTCGAATTGGAATACACCGGAAGCGACAATCAAAAACATCGTCCGGTAATGATTCACCGGGCTCCTTTTGGCTCGTTGGAACGCTTTATAGCCGTATTAATTGAGCATTGTGCGGGGAATTTTCCACTGTGGTTAAGCCCCGAGCAATATATAATTTTACCTATCAGCGAAAAATTTGCCGATTATGCAAAAAAAGTTTCAGAATCACTAAATAATTACGATATTCGCGGGCTGATTGACAATCGGGATGAGAAGATCGGACGCAAGATAAGGGATGCTGAAATGAAGAAGATTCCTTATATGCTAATTATCGGAGAAAAGGAGCAGGCAGAAGGACAAATTTCTCTTCGAAAACATTCGGAAGGGGATCTCGGTTCATTTACTGTTGAAAGTTTTGCCGAGTTAATCAACAAAGAAATAACAAGTTAAAAATTTAGGAGGAAAAAACCTATAGCACAGAATTTTAAGCCTTTCAATCGTGATCCACGATTTGGACGAAGGAAAGAAAGTGAACACAGAATTAACGAACACATCCGTGCTGTAGAAGTGCGTGTTGTGATGGAGGATTCTGAACCGCAAATATTGAAAATCAGAGATGCTTTGGCATTGGCCGAGGAAATGGGATTGGATTTAGTGGAGATTTCTCCCAATGCTGTTCCGCCTGTTTGTAAGATTATCGACTATAACAAGTTTATCTACGAGCAGAAGAAAAAGATGAAGGAGATTAAAGCCAAAGCCGCGAAAACGGTTATTAAAGAAATCCGCTTCGGTCCGAATACTGATGATCATGATTTTGACTTTAAATTAAAGCATGCGACAAACTTTCTGGAAGAAGGCTCAAAAGTGAGAGCATTTGTGCATTTTAAAGGAAGATCCATTGTGTACAAAGAACAGGGCGAGATTTTATTATTGAAGTTTGCTCAGGCATTGGAAGATTATGGGAAGGTAGAGCAAATGCCTAAATTAGAGGGTAAAAGGATGTTCATTTCGATTGCTCCTAAAGCAAAAAAATAATTTACAAACATATAAATAAAGTAAAGCGATGCCAAAAATGAAAACTAATTCCAGTGCTAAGAAGCGTTTTAAGCTCACTGGGACAGGTAAAATTGCAAGAAAAAGCGCTTACAAACGTCACATCCTTACCAAAAAAACGACGAAACAAAAACGTGGTTTAACCGGTACTACATTGGTACACGAAGCGGATATGGGTAACGTGAAAAGAATGCTTTGCATAGGTAAGTAATACCTGAAAGGACATCCGGAAAGACGGAACAGAACTAATTAATTTTTTAACCAGGGAATCAGTTAATAAGTTTCGCAAGGACACTGATTACCAAAACACAAAAAAACTATGCCTAGATCGGTTAACGTAGTTGCTGCCAGACGCAGAAGAAAGAAAATCCTTAAAGCCGCAAGAGGTTATTGGGGTTCGAGAAGCAAGGTATTTACCATTGCCAAAAACACACTCGAAAAAGGTATGCTATATGCATATCGTGATAGAAAAGTTAAGAAAAGAGAATTCAGAGCATTATGGATTCAACGTATCAATGCCGGAGCAAGAATGAATGGAATGTCATATTCAGTTTTGATGGGGAAATTGCATGCTAAAAATATCGATTTAAACCGTAAGGTACTTGCTGATCTGGCAATGAATAATCCCGAAGCGTTTAAGGCTGTTGTGAATGCTGTAAAATAAATTCTTAAAAAAATTATACACCGGAAAGCTCCTTATTTCGATAAGGGGCTTTTTTGTTTTAGGTTGTATTCTCGGAAGATACCTCGTGTCCTCGGCATGTATGACAAACGTTACCTTGCTTCCCTTGTGATATATACTCTTGCCTTGCGTGCATCCTTTGCTTCGCTTCTGCTGTTACGGGCTGGGTTATTCATTATTTCTTGTGCATAGGCATAGTGTCACTGTTTTTTACTATGTAATTTCTTGAGGAGACAGAAGCCTCAGTGAGATAAATTACCGGTACCTCAACTATATATACAAAAAAAATAGCCCCCGAAATTCGGAGGCTATTTTTGTGAAGCATTAAGAGCTATTACTTGTTAACAGTTTTAGCTAATGCAGCGCCTGGTTTAAATTTAGCAACTTTTTTAGCCGCAATTTTAATTGCTTTTCCGGTTTTAGGGTTACGACCCGTTCTTGCCGGTCTTTTAGCCACTGAAAAAGTTCCAAAACCTACTAAAGTAAGTTTATCTCCTTTTTTCAACGTTTTAGAGGTTGCAGCTAAGAATGCATCTAATGCTCTTCCCGCATCTGCTTTTGTCAATTTCGCATCTTTAGCGATTGAATCGATTAATTCTGCTTTGTTCATTGTTTTTAATTTTAATGTTATAGGTTGAACTTCTTGATTTCATTAGGTTTTACATAGTCCCTACGATTTCTACCATAAAAAAAGCAACTAATTTTTAGATATTAAATAGATATGGGATAAATAGTTTTCAAAAAATGTTAATAAGTCCGAAAGCCTTATCAAACAATGGGAATAAATATAAGAATTAGTATTTGTAAAAAGCGAAAGCCCCGTTATTTATTTAACGGGGCTTTCGCTTTTTACAATGGATCCTTATGGTTCCGAAGAAACTATTGAACGATAATGCGTTTTGTTAGCTCTCCTTTAGCAGTAATTAATCGTACGGAGTACATACCTTTCGTGAAGTTATTTACGGACAGGCTGGTTTCCGTATGATTGAGACCGGAAATTGATTGAACAATTTGTCCAACCATATTGTAAACAATTACTTGTTGAATAGAAGTTTCCGACTGAATAAATAATTCGGAACTTGCGGGGTTAGGATACATTTTTACAGAATTGCTGTTTAATGTATTGGCAATACCCATCCCATCCTCACTGGTAATTGTAACCGTTGTTGTTGCCGTGCTGCCAATGATTGCGTTTGTTGCATTGGATAATCCTAATACAATAGTCTCAGCCGGTTCAACATCATTATCGTTGATAATTGTGATATCGAAGCTTGCTGAAGTCTGACCTGCAGGGATGGTAATGGTTTGCGGACTAGTAAATGTATAATCAGATCCGGAGGTTGCCGTTCCGCCTGTTACTGCTACATCTACTGTTACATCTACAGTAGTAGCAGCAGTTAATTGTACAGTAACGTTTGCTACAGTATTTGTACCTTCAGTAACATTGTATGTTGCATTTGCAAAAGAAACTTCGCTAAGCATAATTACATCTTCCAGTCTTCTCGGTAACAATTGGTAACCTGAGTTTTTAGGATTTGAGTTGTCGAATTGCCCCCCAAGTCCAATTACATGGAAAGTTCCGGTAATCGGCTGATTGAATAAGGTTATATCCGCATCGATACGGAGGTCAATAGTATCTGTACCATTGGTAATGGATAGGGTTGTTCCTGATGCTGTATTTGCAATGGTATCGATAATCGTTGCATTGTTGAATTGAACCAAATCCGATTCGGTGTTTTCATCTAAAGTAGTAACTACTCTTGGAGCTTTTAAAGCATTGCCTTTAGAAATAACAATTACCGAATCAACATTTACTTGAGTAAGTCCATTGAATTCAGCAACAATACCGTAAGCATTTACGCTATCACCTTCTTCCAGAACAACTGAAATTACAGGAGGATTATTCGTTCCGCTACGGAATAAACCGGTTCCTCCGGTTGGATCGATGATCGTGAATTGAATACTTGTTGGAGGACCTTGCATATCCACGCCATAGATAATACCTCTGATGTTAACAATGCTGTCTTTTAATACAGATACACCATTAGCATCATTTACTTTTAACTCAGCAATGTTTTTAAAAGGAATATCATCATTCTTAATGGTTCCTGTAAAGATAGAATCAATTGAAATGATTCCTGCATTCGTAATGTTACGAATAGCCAGGATGATGGTTTCATTCGGCTCGATCGCAATATCATCGTGTAATACAATTTCTAAATTCACCATAGAATCGGTGTGAGGAGGGATCGTAACCGTTTGTGTTGCGAAGGTATAATCTACACCCTGGGTAGCAGTACCACCTTTAATTTCTACATCGAATGAAGTAGGATTTGAGTTAGACTCGGCACCCATAACCATGATCGATGTTTGCATAGTTCCGGCATTTTCAGATACACTTGCAGTGGCAGGCATAAAATGTACAACAACCGGTTGGTCGTTACGTCTGATGGTTACAGTGAATGTAGAATCGTTTCCGATTAAGGCCCCATTAGTTGCATCCCGTATCACGAATACCAGTGTTTCTTGGTTTTCAGCGATTTCATCATCTGTAATATGGAGCGTGTCTAGGTGATTTACCGGAACATTTGCAGGAATCGTATAGTTCCCCGTAAAAGGATTTCCGGAAATGCGGGTAAAGTCTGTTAAATCTCCTGTAGAAGTTGACTTTAACACTACTTGAACATCGGTAGGGTTTAGGACATCCGGATTTGCTATTGATACAACCGGAGTAGCATACTCTCCTTCATTTACAGTTACGCCCGCTGTAGTGAAATTAATCAAAGGAGCCGTAATATCATTTGCCAGGATTGTAATGATATGTACCGAATCCCCCATAATACTTGCATTATTTGTTGCATTTCTCAATACCAGTTCGATGGTTTCATCCGACTCCTGATCCGTATCGTCGATAATAGGAATATTAATAGTTTGAGCAGTTGTTGAAGATGCCGGGAACGTTAAGGTTTGTGTAGAATAAGTATAGTCGGAACCATGTGTTGCCGATCCGCCTTTAACAACTACATCTACAGAAGTAGCATTAGCATTCGGGTTGTTAATTTCTATCGTTACGGTTGCAGTTCCTGTATTCTCATTAACAGACTGGATTGCCGGATTGAATTTAAGTTCCGGGTTAGCGGGAGCAGCTTCTGTTACTGCCGGCCAGGTATGTGCGAGCTTAATTCCGTCGATTCTTAAACCTACTCCGTTGGCAATGGAGCCCTGGCGCAATGCGAATGTTCCTATATTATTTCCGGGGACATCACTTTCCCCTGCAGCGGCAGTAGCGCTTGCAGCAGGTTCCGGAGTACCCAAAACCGGATTTACGAAAATTGAGGTAACATCATCCGTAGCACTTCCTGTATTTAATGTATATTTTAATACAATTAAATAGGTGGTTGATAGATTATATACGGTTGGATCATAAACCGGGCTGGCAGATGATTTTGAGATACCGAACTGGATTCCTGCACCGCTGGCTCTTACATGTACCCTTCCTCTGAAATTAGTTCCTATAGGTTGTGGTCCAAAGTGAAAGAAATAATCACCACTTGCTTTTACGGAATCCACATTTACCAAAAACGAAGCATATACACTTCCGCCTGTAACTGATGGAGTCACGAAGGATTGGTTGATGTCTTCTCCGCTATGGCTGATAAAAGCAGCATTTCCTATACCGGATGCAGTGTACCCTGCATAACTTAATCCGCCGTTCGTAACGGTTATCGCATTGGTGCCACCACCACTATGCGCAGTATAACCATTTGCAGTTAACAAACTACCGGAAGTATAATCGAAATTTTCTGTAAATATGGCTGTGTTTGGAAACACATTTACAGTTCCCGTCATTCCTGATCCTGCATGTGGATTACACTGAAAGTCGAATGAACCGGGGGTGTTCATCACCACTGTATAATTGGGGTCTCCGGGAGAACCCGATGATTGGGGAATTGTTGTGCCGTCTGCCGACTCAACATCATGCCCCGCAGATTCCCAAACGAAAACCAATGTATCCCCCACAACACAGTTTATGGTATTAGGGGAGAATATGGTATTCCCACCCGGACCTACCTGGATCGTGTGAGCTACCTGCGCATTGACCGATAGCGTAAAGCCTATCGCAATACTTAACATTAATAGGTACTTTTTAATCATAACGTTAGTTTTTATTTTGTTTAAATTTTTATGACCTGTTTTTTAATCAAACAAATATATGGATTCCCTTGTAAAGTAATTGTTAACTTGAAGCAAGGATTTTGAGAAAACTGTATTTATGCAATTATTTCTACATTTGTCAAAATATTCATATTTATGCCGGGGAAAATAGAAATACTCATACAAGATAAAAATTTATCACTTGAATTAAAGCAGATTGCCTGTAAAATTTTGGAGGGAGGACGAATCGATATTCAGGAGGGGATTCTTTTATACGAAAAAGCCGAATTGCCCTATCTGGGAGTTTTATCTAATTATATCCGTGAACGTAAAAATGGTAATTATGCTTATTTCAATAAAAATTTCCATATAGAACCTACCAATATCTGTGTGTTCACTTGTAAGTTTTGTTCCTATTCGCGTTTGTTGAAACAAGCCGATGAAGGTTGGGTATTAAGCAAGGAACAAATGCTGGATATGATTCATGCCTATAAAGACAAACCGGTTACCGAAGTTCATATTGTAGGTGGGGTACATCCCAAACTGACTTTAGAGTTTTTCTGCGAATTGCTTAAAGAAGCTAAGGCCATTCGTCCCGACATTCATATTAAAGCATTTACGGCGGTTGAATATGAATACATGTTTCGTAAAGCAAAAGTGAGTATAGAGGAGGGATTGAAGATAATGATTGCTGCCGGATTGAATTCCATTCCGGGTGGTGGGGCGGAAATTTTTGATGAAAGGATTCGTTCCGAAATTTGTGCCGATAAGGCGAGTACGCAGGAATGGCTTGAGATTCATGAAACAGCGCACCGCCTCGGACTTACTTCCAATGCAACCATGTTATACGGCCATATCGAAACTTTTGTCCATCGCATCGATCACATGAACCGCTTACGCGAATTACAGGATCGTACCGGAGGTTTCCATACCTTTATTCCCCTGAAATTCAGAAACGGCGATAACGAAATGTCGCATATCCCCGAAGTATCTACTATCGAAGACCTTCGCAATTATGCCGTCAGTCGTATCTTTTTGGATAATTTTGATCATATAAAAGCCTATTGGCCGATGATCGGAAGATCTACAGCGCAGTTGGCCTTATCTTTCGGAGTAGATGATATCGATGGTACCATCGATGACTCTACAAAAATTTATACCATGGCAGGTGCCGAGGAGCAGTCGCCGAAACTGAGCACCCGCCAATTGGTTGAATTGATTACACAAGCAGGCCGTCATCCGGTAGAACGCGATACTTTGTACAATATCGTCAACGATTATAAAGACTATGATTTCTCGAACGATGAACCGGATGAGAGTACTAATTTTTTGGAACTTCCTGTGTTGAATTAATGATGATAAGAATAAGAGCAGGATACCATTATTATAAACCAGTGTTCATCTAATTTTATAGTTAAGAGATGAAAGAGGTGTACATTATCCGTCATGGAGAAACAGATTTTAATAAGCTGGGAATCGTTCAGGGGCGGGGAGTCAACTCCGATCTGAATAATCAGGGTAAAATTCAGGCCTATTCTTTTTATAAGGCTTATTATCATATTCCATTTGATAAAATCTATACTTCAACCCTAAAACGTACGCATCAAACAGTACAGCATTTTATCGATTTGGGAATTCCCTGGGAACAACTTTCGGGATTGGATGAGCTAGACTGGGGAACGAATGAGGGCAGACAAGCTGATCAGACTATGAAAACCGAATTTTATGCACTGCTGAAGAAATGGATGCAGGGGCATTTACATCTGAAGTTTGAAAACGGCGAGAGTCCGCTCGAAGTAAGCAAACGACAGATAGAAGCAATCAATCATATCATGTCTAATGCGCTTGAACAAAAAGTCCTGATCTGTATGCATGGTAGAGCGATGCGATTATTTTTATGCCATCTCTTGCAAAAAGATTTGACAGAGATGGATAGTTTTCCACACTCGAATGTAACCCTGTATCGCCTTTTACATGACGGCAATGCTTTTCAATTGTTGGATTTTAATAATACCGATCATTTCAATGTCTGAAAAAATTAAAGTTTCTATCGTATCGTATTTGAATTCCAAACCTTTTTTATACGGTATTACACATTCGGGGATACTTGATTCTATTGAGCTTTCGGAAGATATTCCTGCTGATTGCGCACAAAAATTAATCAACGATACCGTAGATATCGGCTTGATTCCGGTAGCCGTAATTCCTTTGATTCCACAAGCGCAGATTGTCTCCGATTTTTGTATTGGTACGTTGGATGATGTGAATTCAGTTTTCCTTTTATCAAATACTCCCATTGAAGAAATTTATGCCGTTTACCTCGATCGTCATTCGCGTACTTCCAATAATTTATGCAAAGTCTTACTGAAAAATCATTGGAAAAAAAAGGTTACATATATTGCGCGTGCTGAAGATTTTGTAGATTTAAAGCAGGGAGAGGCTATGGTATTAATTGGCGACCGGACCTTCGGTATCAAAAATAAATATACCTATGTGTATGACTTGAGTTCCGAATGGAAAAAACTAACCGGATTACCTTTTGTGTTTGCAGCATGGGTATCGAATAAAGTCCTTCCCTCATCATTTATAGAGGCTTTTAACACTGCATTAAAACTGGGAGTTGATCAGCGAAGTATTGTGGCTGCTGAAAACCTTCGCGAGGATTTTGATATTAGCGACTATTTAATGCATAAACTTCATTATCCGCTGGATGATGCCAAACGTAAGGCTATAAAGCTTTTCCTGGAGTACTGTACTAAACTTTAAAGACGTTCCAAAACACATTGGATTAGTTTATCCATTTCTTTTTCGGGCTCTTTGCTGAAAGTATTGTTAAGGCGATTGGCAATGAGTAAGGAAATAGAGATGGCTTCGTGTCCCATTATTTTTGCCAAGCCTAATATTCCTGCCGTTTCCATCTCGAAATTTGTAATACGATGCTCTTGGAAATGAAATTGCTTTAATTTTTCTAAAATATTATGAGGATTCTCTAAACGTAAAGATCTGCCTTGGGGATGATAGAAACCCTGACAAGTGGCTGTAATTCCTTTCAGCATATTACTCCCGATTTTTTTCTGCAATGTATCCGAAGCTTTCACTACATAAGTATTCAAAAAACTAAATTCAGGAGCTATGAAATGATCAAAAGCATCTTTGATCAATTTTTCTTCTTCGTTTTCACTATAGTCGTAAAAATGTAATAAACCTTCTAAACCCAATCCGTATTCTGTACATAAAACCGAATTGAGTGGAATATGTTCAGAAAGCGAACCTGATGTTCCAACACGAATGAGTTGAAGGGATGTATGTGTGTCTTTCGGATTCAGTGTCTTTAAATCGATATTTACCAAAGCATCCAGTTCATTGAGTACGATGTCTATATTATCGGTTCCTATGCCCGTAGAAAGCACTGTAAGTCGTTTATTTCCAATGTATCCCGTATGTGTGCAGAACTCACGATTATTTTTTTTCAGTTCGATGCGATCGAAATATTTGGATACGGTATGCACTCTTGCCGGATCACCCACGGTTAGAATAATGGGCGAGACGTCCTCCGGAAGTAGCTTTAAATGATAAATACTACCATCACGATTAAGAATCAATTCGGATCCGGGAATACGATTTTTCATTCGATAAATTAATAATATGTGTTGGCAATTTAGTAATTTGTGGAAATGTTAATGGACGATTTTTTTGTTTTGCGAAACATTTTAGTATTTTCATAGCAATAATCATCTTTGAAATCAACGAAATTAAAACAATTATGTATAAGAGCTTCGATCGAATTTTAGTTCCCCTCGACTTGTTACCTACTTCATTAATTGCTCTGGATCATGCGGTATATATTGCTCGTCATCTTAAGTCGGAGCTTTATTTATTGCATGTTTTGGAAACTAAGAATGTTACCGGAATGCTGAAGGGACTGTTTAATCGTCCGGATCGTCAACAAGCACCGGTAGACATTGATGTGGATGCACGCTTGAATGAAGTTGTAACTAATCTTAACAAAACATATAATTTAAAAGTACATATACATAAAGCAGAAGGACAGGTTTACAGTAAGATATTAAGCTACGCGAATGAAATAGATGCCGGTTTGATTGCGATGGGAACTCATGGCACAAAAGGGGTGGAGAATTTCTTAGGAGGCTCGAATACTTTTCGGGTAGTGAATGCAGCGAAATGCCCTGTACTATCGGTACATGAAGATTCAGGAAACAAAGGAATCAAAGATATTGTATTACCCTTAGACAGTTCGAGAGATACCCGTGAAAAGGTAGATGATGCGATTTATGTTGCCAAACAATTCGGTTCGACTATACACATTATTTCCGTTTCAACCTCCTCTGATGAACGTATATTAAACCGTTTGAAAATAGTTGCCCGTCAGGTGCAGACCTATATCGAAGAGGATAAAATTCCGACAACGAACGAGTTTATCACCGGAAAAAATCTAACTTCCTTAAGCCTGGAATATGCTAAAAAGGTAAATGCCGATTTAATTGTAATTATGACTGAGCAGGAGTCGTCGGCGGGATTTTTAGCAGGACCTTATTCGCAACAAATGATTAATCAGTCGAATATTCCGATTTTAAGTGTACGCCCCAAAGAAAAGAATACCGAATTCGTTACTCCATATTAAACACGAGAACGAAACTCTTGTTCTATGCCGGGTATTTTACTGAATAAGGCTAGTACCTGGTCCAATTCGGCGAGTCGGATTTCTACTTCTATACTACAGCGTAATTCGTATTGTTGATGACGAATATGCAATTGAAAATCTTTGACGATTTTCATCACATCGTTCATTTGCAGATAATCGAAATCGAAACGATAAACTTCCCTTATAATTTTTTCTATCACTTGTACCGATTGTAAAGCCTCAATCGCCGCCATCTTGTAGGCATTGATTAATCCGGGAACACCCAATAAGGAACCTCCGAAATAACGAACAACCACAATCAGAATATTGGTTAAATCCTGCGATAAAATTTGATTATAAATCGGCCGGCCAGCGGTTCCCGAAGGTTCTCCATCATCGTTCATTCGGAAAACCTGTTTGTCGGCACCCAGGCGATAGGCGTAACAATGATGCCTTGCATTGAAATGTTCTTTTCTTAAAGCTTGTAAATGCTGTTTAATCTGTCCGTCCGTTTCCACCTGAAATGCAAAGGCTATAAACTTGCTTCCTTTGTCTTTAAATATTCCGGTGCTTGGCCCCTCAATGGTTTTATAAGTATCATCGAATAACATTAGCGATAAGTGATTAATACAATGGCAATAATGGATAACCCCATCCCCATCCAGTTCCATACATTCATTTTCTCTTTATACACTGTCAGGGCAATGAAGCTGCTGAAGAGAATCACCCCGATATTATTTACGGGAAAAACTACAGAGCTATCCATGTTTTCCAATGCCAGCGTTTTAATTAAAAAATAAGCCGAAGCATAATTGACTAAACCTAAGCAAATACCGGCAAGTATATTTTTAATCCGAACGCTCTCGCGTCTAAATAATAAGGCTATCAGTCCAATACTTCCTGCCGAACCAAAGATACAGCTAAGTATTAAATTCATTCCGGCATATTGTGAATAAAGCGCTTCCACCAATTTGATAAAAATATCAATAATACCACTCCCTAAAAAAATTAGTAAGGGAAGAAAAAAAATAAATTTACCCCTCTTCAATTCTGAGCTTCTTTTCTTTACAGAACTTAATACGATTGCTGTTAAAGCAAGTAAAATGCCTGTAAACTTAATTATCCCCAAGGGTTCTCCATAGGTATAAATACTAAACCCAACCGGAATAATCAGCGACATTTTTTGTGCGATGGATACCGGTGTAATGCCTATACGTGTTACACTGATTCCGATTAAGGTAAATACAGCGATAAACATAGCTCCGAAAAATAGACTGTAGGGGAACCAAGAACTTGTCAGGAAATCGAATCGAATAAATTCCGAATAGGAGAGTACGATTCCGCAAAAGCTTGCCGTAAAATAATTAAAGACGATAGCCTGATTCGCATTGACTCCGAAGCGTTCAAATACTTTAAACAAAATAACCAGCATCGAAGCGAAAACGATGCTACAGATTAGGTAAATCATTTTTTTCGATAAATGCTTAAAAGGTCTTCAGCGATGGTTTCGGTATGTATTCGATAATCGGATGCTAGGGCGGGAGCGGAGATACCCTCATTCAGTTTTACTTTTGTAGAAGTAAATACACGCGCCTCATCCCAAAGCCCTAAACGGATAAATGAATCCAAGGTTTTGGCTCCTCCTTCCACAATGAGCGATTGTATATCCATTAAATACAATTGATATAAAATTTGTGGAACCAGTAAATTGTCCGAATCAACTTGAATGTATGTACATAAACCATCTGTTTCCGTCTTCAGGGAATTAATAATAAGAGTAGGAATGCGCTTATCAAAAAGATGCAGATTTTTCGATAGTTTTAAATTCATATCAATCACAACCCGTAATGGGTTTTCCCCCTGCCATAAGCGTATGTTTAATTGCGGATTATCAATGCTTGCAGTACGTGTTCCCACTAAAACAGCCTGCTCTTCGGCCCGCCATTTATGTACTAAACGTTGTGCCGATTCAGCGCTGATCTGAATACGTTGCGCTTCTTTTTTGGCTAGGAATCCATCCGTACTTTCTGCCCACTTAAGAATAATATAGGGACGCTGCTGTTGATGGAAGGTAAAAAAACGTTTGTTTAACTCGTCACTTTCTTTTTCAAGAATTCCGCTCAGAACCTCTACACCTGCGGCTTTTAGCTGCTCAATCCCTTTTCCTTTTACCGATGCGAAGGGGTCGATACTTCCGGTAATTACTTTCGGAATGCGATGCTTAATAATCAGTTCGCTGCAAGGAGGAGTTTTTCCGGTGTGGGAACAAGGTTCCAGGTTGACGTACAGGGTAGATTTAGCAAGCATTTCGGAAGCATCGGAAAAATTAGTCAACACTTGGTTAATCGCGTTTACTTCGGCATGAGCTTTACCGTATTCCTGATGATATCCCTCACCAACAATGCGATTTTCATAAACAATTACCGAACCTACCAAAGGATTGGGGGCTACATTGCCCAAAGCCTTTGCAGCTAATTCCAAACAGCGTGATAGGTATAACTCATCCGTATACATGCTCAAAAATAGCTTTTTTTATTACTTTTGAATATGTATTCGCGAATAAAGACCTTAGATCAGGCTTATAAAAATTTTGTTTCGGCTTTGTTGAAAATATACGATGAGCCGGAAGCCGGAAGTATTGCGAACCTTGTCTTCGAAGATATGCTGGGTTATGATTCTATCAAACGTATTATGAATGCGAATGAATTGTTGCCTGCCTCCTTATTTGAAACCCTCGATCTCATCCTGTATCAATTGCTCGACCATAAACCGCTGCAATATATTATTGGGAAAGCACATTTTTACGGACTCATTTTCCGGGTGAATGAATCGGTACTCATTCCCCGTCCGGAAACCGAAGAATTGGTCGATTGGGTAATTCAATCGGTCAAAGATATAAAATCCTTAAGTGTACTGGATATTGGTACAGGAAGCGGTTGCATTGCTATCTCTTTAGCTAAAAATTTACCCCGGGCATTTGTCTCGGCAATCGATATTTCTCAAAAAGCTTTACAGATAGCCAAAAAAAATGCCGATGAAAATAAGGTGCCGGTATTGTTCGAAGAAAAAAATATCCTGAACGAACCACTTTCGGAAACGTATGATGTCATCATCAGTAATCCCCCCTATGTATTACAATCCGAACAAGCCGGAATGCGTAAGAATGTATTGTCGTATGAGCCGCATGCCGCTTTGTTTGTGTATGATAACGATGATTTATTATTTTATCGGAAAATTGCCGGACTGGGGTTGAAAAACCTGAATGATCAAGGATATTTATTTTTCGAGATTAATGAGCAGCGAGGGCTTCAGGTTGTTGCTTTATTAAAGCAGATGGGTTATTCTGAGATTGAATTACGAAAGGATATGAGGAATAAAGACCGGATGGTAAGAGCGCGTAAGATACTTAAGGGCTAAGTACATTTTTTCTGTTTTTTTTCGATCGAGGGTGGAATTCAATAATCGTTGCTTTTAAATACTTACGATCCAGATGGGTGTATATTTCTGTTGTTGTAATGGATTCATGGCCCAGCATTTCCTGTACGGCACGCAAATCGGCGCCCCCTTCAACCAGGTGTGTGGCAAAGGAATGGCGGAATGTATGCGGGCTTATTTTCTTTCTTATCCCTGCTTTTTGAACTAAATTTTTGATAATGGTAAAAACCATCACCCGGCTTAATTTCGATCCTCTCCGGTTTAAGAACAAGATATCTTCGTTCCCTTTTTTAATATTGAGATGTACCCGAGTTTCATTCAGATAAATGAGAATATATTTCTTTGCTACGGAACCGATGGGAACCAGGCGTTCTTTGTTTCCTTTCCCTACAACTTTAACAAAATCGATATCGAGATATAAGTTCGAAATTTTAAGCCCAACCAGTTCCGTAACCCGCAAACCGCATGCATAAAGGGTTTCGAGCATAGCCTTATTACGCATTCCTTCGGGTGTGGATAGGTCGATATGCTCGATAATCAGATTTATTTCTTCAACACTTAACGTATCCGGGAGCTTCCTTCCTGATTTAGGAGCTTCTACCAGAGATGCCGGATCGACCGATAAAACATCTTCCAGTAATAAATATTTGTAAAAGGATTTTATTCCGGATAGGATTCTTGCCTGAGAGCTCGGTGTCATCCCCAATTCGTTTATCCATACCAAAAAATCTTTTATATCTTTGGTGCTGACATTTAAAGGCGAAGGATTTAAAGGGTTACTCTCGAAAAATTGAATGAGTTTTTCGAGATCATGCAAATAAGCTTCGATCGAATTTTTCGATAAAGAACGTTCTAATTGCAGGTATGATCTGTAACCTTTTTTTGCAGCGCTCCAATTCATATTCAATGAAACTAACAATAATTAATGGGCCTAACCTGAACCTTTTGGGTCAAAGGGAAAAAGCAATTTACGGAGAAAAATCATTCGATGTTTATTTTAATGAATTAAAATTTCAATTTCCCGAAATAGAGCTTTCTTATTTTCAGTCGAATGTAGAGGGAGAGCTTATTAATAAGCTTCATGAAATTGGTTTCTCCGAAGATGGTATTATTTTGAATGCAGGCGGATACACCCATACTTCTGTAGCTTTAAGCGATGCAATTGCAGCGATAAGTAGTCCGGTCGTAGAAGTACATATCTCCAATATTTATGCCCGGGAATCTTTTCGTCAGCATTCACTATTAAGCCGAAACTGTAAGGGAATCATTGCCGGCTTCGGCCTAGATTCTTATAAAATTGCAATCGAATCGTTTGGTTAAGAAAAATCGCGCGGAGATAAATCGGAAAAATATTTCTTCTTCCGTACGAAATAATCGAATACAATACTTCGGTTGTATAAGCCGGTACTATTGGGGTTACTAAAAATACGAATCATTTCTTTACGACGTTCGCGCCAGATTCTTTGTGTAATCAGGAATTGATAATGAGCTTTGTTGATGGCAAAGGCATGTTTGAATTGTCCTCCCAGAAAGAAACGAAACCAGGCAATGAGGTCTAAACAATGGCGAATAAAAATTACTCCGAAGGCTCTGTGAAAAGGAAGATTCTTACGAAGCATTATTAAACTGTTTCTGAAATTCAGATATGTTTTTTTAGGGTCGTTTTGCTGTAAGGTACCTCCGCCAACATGGTACACAACCGATCCGGGGCATACCATAATTTTATAACCCATGTTTTTTATTCGCCAGCACAAATCGATTTCTTCCATGTGTGCAAAGAAATCTTTATCTAATCCACCCGAAGTACGATACAGCTCAGAACGTATAAACAAAGCTGCTCCTGATGCCCAAAATACTTCTTCATTCTGATTGTATTGAGCGGAATCTTCTTCTACATGATCGAATATTCTTCCGCGACAGAAAGGATATCCCAACAAATCGAGATAACCTCCCGAAGCACCTGCATATTCGAATATGTTTTTATTTTTTTGATCCAGAAGTTTGGGTTGACAAGCACCGATTCTCGGATCTTTTTCCATGAGGGAAATGATGGGTTCGATCCAATCCGGACTTACTTCTACATCCGAATTTAATAGGACAAAATAATCGGCATCAACTGCTGCAAGTACACGATTATAACCTTCTGCAAAACCGAAATTTTCGGAATTGTGAATGATTCTGACTGTTGGATAATGTGTTTTTAGAAAATCGACAGAATCGTCGGTAGAAGCATTATCTCCGACAATAATTTCCAAATTCGGGTATGTCGAGCGACAAACAGAGGGAAGAAACTGTTCGAGTAAAGCTTTACCGTTCCAATTTAATATAACAACCGCGACTCGGCCTTTTTTATCCATTACAAATTAAACTTTATTTTCATTTCCTCCGATGGTTGATGTTTCCAGCGCTTATGCGACCAAAGCCAGTCCGAAGGATTCTTTTTAATCTTATTTTCCAGATAACGTAAGTGTAACTCGGTGAGTTCATACTCTTTTGTGTTTCGCACATCTTCTTTTAAGAGTACAAATTCAATTTCATAGTAACCACGCTTCACTCTTCGCACATCAAAAAATAAAAGCGGGGCATTAAATTGTATGCACATCTTCTCAATTCCCGAAAATACGCAAGTTGTTTGATTTAAAAAAGTCGTCCAGTAATTCGCACCGGTATTCGATGGGGTTTGATCGGCGACGATTCCCAGGCCCCATACCTGATCTTTCATTTTTACCAATTCACGCAAGATCTGATTCATAGCGATGGGTTTAAGCCCGAAACGTGAACGTGATTTGTAAAATAAACGGTCGAAGTGTGGATTTTTTAAAGGTTTATAAATACCCATAGAAGGATGTTTCATCACCAGGGGACATATTTGCGTCAGAAACTCCCAATTGGTATAATGACCGTTTACACTAATAATGGAGCGTCCTTCATCGAACAGACGATTCGGGATAGATACATTGATAATGTTGAATCGTTTCTTCAGTGACTTATCGGAGATAGTAACGCTTTTGATAATCTCCACAATAATATAGCTGAGATTACGATAAAATCCTTTGATGATTTTTTGAATTTCTTCCTCCGGTTTTTCGGGAAATGAGTTAAGCAGATTTTGCCGCACTACTTTCTTCCGGTATCCGGTAACATGGTATAACAAAAAATAGATTATATCCGACAGGGCGTACAATACCGGGAAAGGGAGTAAGGAGATCAGGTAAATAAAAAATATTCCTATCCCCGAAACTATTCTATTCATTATAATCCTGTTCTAACTTGGAGCCATAATAACTGCTTTGGGAATTTTCCGAACCATCGGAGTTTTTATAGGTTCTGGCGGTAATTTTATATTTCCATTGGGGGTCATTTTTTTCTCCCGGGAGATCCGAATGTAAGAGCTCTAAATCGTTTTGTAAGTTATCGGGACTAAAGAATACAAATCTCCTGTTCGAATAGGTTTTGATTTGGTAGTAATGCCATATTTCATACGGAAAAGTTTGATTGTCGAAATCATTTTTGCGTATAGCATTTGGCGGACCATAGCGTAGATAGATAATCCCCCGGTCGGTATCGTATCCTTTACGAAATCTGGAACTATAAAGTTCATGTACCGCCTGCACCTTTTTTTCGTAAGCTTGCCATTCTTTCTCGGGTTCCAGCGCATTTCTTTTCTCCCAGAAAAACACAAAGAATTGTTGCATATTCACTAGGTCAGGATTCTCCAATAAAGTGCGAATGTATCTTTGCTCGTCTGTATGAACGATGGGAGCCAGGGAGCGTATATGCTCAATCATTTGCTCGCTCGTGTATTTCGAAGCAAATGTATTGGCAACATCAATCGAGTGCATATCCGTTATCGGTTTTACGGATTGATTGCTGCGTTGGAAGAAAGCCTTTTTCTGAACCAGTAATTCATTTGATTTATTTCTTAACTCAACCGTGACATTGTAATTCCCACTGGGTAGAAGTTGTATATCATACTCACTCATCACTACTAAAACCGGTTTTACAAGTACCTTTTTAATTTGTGTATATTTATCAATCGCTCCCGTAGAACCAACATTTTCAATATAATAACTTAATAAGGCTGTCTCGTTTTCGCCAAGCGTGTTTGCATTATAAATCTCCGAATAGAATATCAGTTTGTTTATGGAAGTAGGGTAGAAGTTATCAGCATTGGGAATCATTTCCATTCCGTTGCGTATATTTTTTCCGCTTGCCTGGGTGGTTGATTTATATGATTCTATGAAAGCAATATCCGATATGGAAATTTTATTCTTAGGGAAATGGATTAAAATAGGAGTTTCGATAAATGCTGTTTTTGAAGTATCGTTATTGTCGCGAATGCTAAGCTCGTAGCGGTAGGATCCATTCGGTAAAGAAATTCTGTTTTGATCGATGATGTTGAACCGGATATTCGTAGTGTCACTAAGTTCCGGGCTCATTAAATTATAAGCATCAGATTTCACCAGTTGTCCGCCTTCATAACAATTGATATTAATTTGTAAGCTGCCTTGAAATTTTGAGTCGACATTTTTCGTATATTGAATACTGCCGGCATCGATAGAAAGATAAGTCTCTATATAAGGATCTGCATCGGGCAGATTAAACGCTGCATAAGAGAATATGGCACGTATCCCCTTTGCTTCGGATTGAGTACTTGCAATCAACAAGATGCACAACAGTAATTTAAAGCGTTTCATGATAATAGTAGTGATATTAGTATTAATCTTAGCTAAGATAACTAATTTTAGACCGTAAATTTACTAAATATTGTAATATGTGCGCTACTGTTTTTCCGATCTATTACTTAGGCCCTGTGTCTTATTATAAACAATTACTGAATGTTGAAGCGCCTGTATTTGATATATACGAACACTATATGCGCCAAACGTATCGCAATCGCATTGAGATATTTTCAGCGAATGGAATAATTTCCCTGAGTATCCCGATTCATAAGCAGAAACCCGGGAAGGTACCGGTGCGGGAAGTGTCTATTTCGTATGCCGAAGACTGGCAAAAAGTGCATTGGAGAAGCATTGAGTCGGCTTATAATAACTCCTCTTTCTTTGAATATTATGAAGCCTATTTTCATCCTTTCTACAGGGAGAAAATATATGAAAAATTATGTGACTGGAATTTTGCTTTACTCGATTTAAGCTTGAAATTATTAAAGACCGATCTGAGTTATAAGGTATCGGAAAAATACCTAGAGAAAAAGGGAATGCATCTTGATTTACGGTCAAAATCGCAGGAAAGGGGGGCCGATATAAAGCCCTATTTTCAGGTATTCTCCGACCGGCATGGCTTTCAAGCAGATTTAAGTATTCTCGACCTATTGTTTAATTGCGGTCCGCAAGCCATTTCTTACTTAAAATAATTCAGGGTAGATATTTTGATTATCGGTAGATATATGTAATATTTGTGAAATAAGAATCAAAAACATATGAAAAAACACTTCAAACTATTGACTATTGCTTTCCTGGGAACGCTGGCATTTACGGCTTGTGAGAAAGATGAAGAAGCAAAACCCGAGCCTACAATCGAGTACGGAGAGATTGTAAGCTATGATGCAAAAACATTGAGAGGCAGAGATAATCCGAGTGATGACATCGGTCAAAGCTTTTTCTCCTGCCAGGATGGTAGTGTAATTCCGGTAAATACTGCTACGGCTAATCAGGCAAAAGTAGATTTTGTTTATTATTTCGGGCAGGGTAGTGGAAATGAGCATACTTTAGCGGCCCCTGCGGATAGCGTATTTATGAATCCGGATGCTACAAATCCTTTTGAGCAGATTAAAGCCTGGACGACCCATAACGCAACAAAATTCAAAAAAGTAAGTGGTTTCAGCCTTGCAGATTTTAATGCTTCAGAGAACGACTCCCTGATTTTAACGTATGCTAAAGACCTAAGTAATACTAAGATTACGAATTTAACGAATGCTACTTTCTTTGCTTTTGAAACAGCAGGAGGGAAAATGGGCATTTGTTATGTTCAGTCGGTAAATGGTATCGATGCTGCAAGCCGCTCTATTTTGATCCGTGTAAAACTTCAAAAGTAAACTTAATTGAATCTGTATGAGGAAGAAAAGCCTATAAATGTGTTTTTTTTCTTTGTTATTAGGATTTATTTATAATTTAGCGACATAAAACCATTAAAAAATTATAATGAATATGAAAAAGAGAAAATTTTTAGCCGTTTTGTTAATGGCTTTGACAACAACTGTTGCTTTAACTTCTTGTGAAAAAGATGAAGATGAGCCAACTCCTACTAATCCTAATACATACGGACAAGTAAACTTCTATACTGCAAAATTATTGGGAGGTCAAAATAATGTAACTGCAGGAAGTTTCTATTCTGCTTCTGAAGATTCAGTTTATACTTCAGCAAATGCCGCAACTAATCAGGCTAAAATTGATGTTGTTTATTTCTATGGAACTACTAATGCAGCATCTCTAGGAGCACCTTCTGATGCTACAGTATTAGAAGCTCATACAGGAAGTACTTCATTACCTGATTGGACTGTTAAAAATGCTACTAAGTTCTTCAAAACAAGTATTTCAGCATTAGATTTTTTAATGTCTGCGAATGACTCTCTTATTTTAACAGTTTCTGACAGTTTATCTACTACGACTTTAGCTAACAAGTTAGAGGTTGGTCAAATCGTAGCTTTTAAAACGGTTACTAACAAAATGGGATTAATTCACGTTCAAAACATCGGTGGTTCTACCGGCCTTGATCGTGACATTACCATCAACGTTAAAATTCAAAAATAATATTGAAAGATATTTCAGAAAAAGGGGCAATGCCCCTTTTTTATTTTATATGGAATCATATTAATAGTCTCATTTATGAAAAAAAATAACTTATTCTTAGGCTTAGCATTTGCTTCTGTCATCGTTTTATCGGCTTGTGAAAAAGACGAAGATGCAGGTCCGAAAGATGAACCGGTTGTGTATGGTGCAATCAATACCTATACAGATGTAAAATTCGGTGCACAAAAAAATAACCTATTAGGAAGTTGCTTTTCCAGCGGAACCGGAACGATATATACAATTGCTAATGCATATTCGGAGTCGGATACGATAGATCTTGTTTATCTGTATGGAGAAAATGAAAATTTTGCAACATTGGGAGCGCCTTCGGATGCTTTGGTTCAATCAACCTTTAGTAATTCAATTCCGAATTGGGATTCTTTAAATACAAGCTATTTTCACCTTACTTCACTCACAGCTACACAGTTCAACGCAGCTACAAACGACTCTTTAGTTTTGAATGGTGTAAACTTAGATAGCCTGAATATAGCGACGCATATTAGTGATTTATCCATTGGTAACGTTGTTGCCTTTAAAACTAAACATGCTAAATTGGGATTAATTCACATTACTAATATAGGAGGTACTTCCGAATTAAATCGTGAAATGACCGTTCAGGTTAAAATTCAAAAGTAATTCTAAAAATAATTTAATAGAAAGGGGCATTGCCCCTTTTTTGTTTTCAGATTTTTTCATCTATCTTTAATATTCATTTAATAATAATCATATGAAGAAAAATACCTTACTCTTAAGTTTAATGGCAGTTTCTGTCTTAATATTTTCTGCATGCTCGGAAGATGAAGACGAGCCACAACCATCCGGTCCCAATTACGCAGAAGTAAATACCTATACTGCTCGTTTGTTGGGTGGACAAAGCAATTCGACTTTAGGAAGTTTTTATTCAACTTCTGAAGATTCGGTATACTTTACAAGCCGTGCGGCTGAAAAACAAGAGATGATCGATTTTATCTTTTATTTCGGCGGGCAAAGTACCGATTCCAGTACCATTGCATCTCCTTCAGATGTTGTATTTCAAAATCCGAATGAAACAAACCCGCATCCCTCAGTACGCGGCTGGATTCAAAACAATGCTACTACTTTCAAAGCTACCCCTTTCTCGGCGAGCCAATTTATAAACACGTTGAACGATTCCTTAATCATTCAGGGTTATGATAGCACCCTTACGACAAGCTTAACTAAAACAACCCGCCTGAAAGCCGGGGAAGTATATGCTTTTAAAACGCAGGCAGGTAAAAAAGGGCTCTTTCATGTATCGGCTATTAGTGGCGATGCTGCTACAAACCGAGCTGTTACCATTAATGTAAAGGTTCAGAAATAATGTATTTTACACAATAATAAAAAAAGCCCTGTCAGGGCTTTTTTTATTAGAAGACTTTATGAGCGTTAAAATTATTGTATTTTAGCGGCAAGAAAAAGGAAAGGTTCATCTTTTCTTAAATCCTGTTTTTTTAACTTTAAGCGCAATGTAAATGAAACAAAGGGATGATATACTCTTTGACTTAGAAAAGATTGAAGATTTATTGGAGGGAAATCCGGTAGATCTGCAACTGTTCTTAGAAGAGTTACACCCTTCCGAAACGGCCAAAATTTTGGAGCTCTTATCGGATAAAAAACGCCGTCAGGTTATAGAGGTACTCTCCACAGAAGTTATTTCGGAAGTTATAGCCGAAATGGATCCCGAGTCGCACCCCGAAAAATTATTAGAAGGTCTTACCAACGAATTAATTACTGATATTGTCGAAGAACTTTCTTACGATGATGCTACCGATATCGTCGGACAATTATCCGAAGAGAGAAGGGATGAGATTTTAGGTAGTATTGATGAGGAAGATGCGGCTAATATCCGTCAACTCCTTAGCTATAGCGAAGATACTGCCGGTGGTTTGATGACGACCGAAATTATTAAAGTGCATTTCAGCTTAACCAAAAAAGAGGCACTTGAAGTAGTCGCTCATCAGTCGGAAGAGATTGAGAATTTTTATGCGATTTATGTTGTAAATGATGAAAATCATTTGGTAGGAACGGTATCACTGAAAAATTTAATCAAGGCAAAACCACATATTCATATTGAAGATATTCTGGACGAGGACTTGGTTTATGTAGAGACCGATACCGATCAGGAGCATGTTGCGAAACTTTTGTCTCAGTATAACCTGCCGGGTATTCCTGTTGTCGATAAAAACAAAGTCCTGTTAGGAGCCGTTTCTTTTGATGACGTTATCGACGTCTTGGAAGAAGAAACTACCGAGGACATCTTGAAAATTGCCGGGGTTTCCGATGATGAGGAATTAAGTGGTAACTGGAAAGAAGCCGTAAAAAGCAGGGTTCCTTGGCTGATCATAAATTTGTTTACTGCTTTTCTGGCAAGTTCTATAGTCTTTATCTTTCAACCCACTATTCAGAAAATAACTTTGCTGGCAACTTTTATGCCTATTATTGCAGGGATGGGAGGGAATGCCGGTACACAGGCTTTAGCCGTTACCATTCGCCGTATCTCTTTGAATACGCTACCCGACGCTAAAATTATTGGCGCTGTTTCCAAGGAATTGTTTGTGGGTGTGTTTAATGGTTTGTTTTTCGGGCTTATTGTTGCTACCGTAGCAGTTATAGCCAATCAAACAATTATGTTGGGAGTCGTTGTGTTTTTAGCAATGATAGGGAATTTAATGATAGCCGGGGTTGCAGGAGCGTCCGTTCCTATTATTCTCGAAAAATTAGGATTCGACCCTGCAGTTGCATCTTCTATCTTTATTACGGCCTTTACCGATATCATTGGTTTTCTGTTAATCCTCGGATTAGGTTCTTCACTGCTTCTTTAATTTATTTTTTTGTATCTGATAATCAGATTTTATCAGTAAAAAAATAATTTCTTAACCAGAAAGTAAGGGTAATTCCGTTTCTTTGCTGTCAGATAATTAAGACGTGAAAATGGATTATTTGAATGTAAAAAATCTGTTTCATTCACACTTTTTAGAATATTTTCGGGTTATACCCTTAATTAATGTCGGGTAATACCATTCAAGATACTTCTCTATACTCATAATAGAGGGTTAATAAATCAGGACAGAGAGGGCGGTTGGTTACCGCCCTCTTATTTTTTAATGTATTTCGAAAGAATCCCCATCCCTTAAAAAAGGATATTGCCTCCGGATTTTTTTCAATTCGGTGTATATTAACTCCACATTTAGAACATTTTCATCTCTTCCCGCACTTGCTATTTCTATACCCAACGGATTAATTATCGCCGAATGACCCCTGTGGGGAATCTCATTCCCATCATTTCCTGTACGATTTACCCCTGCAACATAACATTGATTTTCGAGCGCCCGGGCTTTTAATAAGAGATCCCAATGCGTAATACGTTTTTCAGGCCAACTCGCAATGTAAAATTGTAAATCCACGGCTTCCGTATTTCTTGTCCACACCGGAAAGCGTAAATCGTAACAAATCATCGGATTTATTTTCCAGCCCTTGTACTCAATAATTAGTTTTTTATTTCCGGCAGTAAAATACCTTTGTTCATAGGCCATGCTGAACAAATGTCTTTTGTCGTAAGTACTCAATCGGCCATCGGGCGATGCCCATATCAATCGATTAAAATAATGATCGTTTTCTTTGATAATCAGACTCCCTACAATTACACTTTTTGTACGCTCAGCCATACTTCGCATCCATTGTATGGTTTGGCCGTCCATGTTTTCATATAATTGTTCTACATCCATACTGAAGCCCGTATTGAACATTTCCGGAAGGATTATGATATTACATTGCTTGGGAATTGTTTGTATCTTCGATTCAAACATCTTTAAATTAGCGGCCTTATCATGCCAGTGTATATCGGATTGTACAATTGATAGGGTAAGGTTTTTCATATAGATAAAAGTATGATTTTAAAAGCAAAAGAGACCAGGCTGTTTATTGTCTTAGCCTGTTTTTTTATAGCCAACGCCGTAATTGCCGAATTTGTAGGTGTTAAGATTTTCTCTGTAGAAAATACACTCGGTGTTAAACAATTGAACCTGAGTATCCTGGGCTTTGAAAACCTGTCTCTGCACATGTCGGCGGGAGTTTTAAATTGGCCTATTGTCTTTATCATGACCGATATTATTAATGAATATTTCGGGAAGAAAGGAGTAAAGACGCTTTCGTATATTGCCGTAGGCTTAATCTCCTATGGCTTTATAATTATTTATATATCTATACAATTAAGCCCTTCCGATTTCTGGATCAATAAAGAACTGGCAAACGGTTCGGTATTGAATATGAATGATGCCTATAATCATATTTTGGGACAAGGCATGTGGATTATCCTGGGGTCGGTTACCGCATTTTTGGCAAGTCAGATTATTGATGTAACCATTTTTCATCGGATTAAAAAAATAACCGGTGAGAAGAATCTGTGGCTGAGAGCTACCGGTTCGACAGTCGTTTCGCAAATGATAGATAGCTTTGTCGTAATGTATATTGCTTTTTACATTGGCGGTGATTGGACTTTTAAACAGGTTATAGCCGTAGGTTCGGTAGGGTATATTTATAAATTTATTATCGCAATTTCATTAACACCTATCTTATATATTGCTCATAAATTGATCGATGGATATTTGGGGAAAGACTTAGCACATCGACTAATTGTATCGGCACAAGAAAAATAATATGACAAAGAGGAATTTGCTTGTCGTTTTTTTTATACTAACCCTGAACTTCGTACAAGCCCAGCAAAACCCTTATTTTACAAGTATTATAGACAGTGATGAACATACGCAATTTGGAATAGCGACAGTTTCTTTGAACGGAGGGAATAGTTTAATCGGAGGAACCCGACGGCATCCCTTCTCTAACAGAACAGGGCTTACTTTTATTCGTGCGAATGCAATGGGGGAGAAGCTTTCGGAAAACGATATCACCTTTTTCAACCGGAATTTATACACTACCTCTATGTATAAACAAGCCGAAAATACAATTATTACGCTTGCTTATGTGTTTGACCCTCAGACAAACGATGCCAACTGGATGCTTTTTAATACCGATACATTGGCTACGATTCGTTGGGCGAAAGAATACGGACAATTGAATCGTGGAGAATCTATGAATACGCTTATTCCCCATACAGATGGAGGTTTCATGGTATATGGTTTTATTTCCGACAGTTCAGGAATCGGGAATAATGAATACCTGGTGCGATTAGGCAGCAATGGAAACATGCTTTGGGCGAAAGAATATTTTTCCGGTTTGAATACAGTAGGTATGGGTATTGTTTCTGCCGAAGAAGGGAGTTTTATTTTATCGGCGGATAAAGAAGTGCCCGGCAAATTCTACAATGTACGTTTAAAAAAAGTAGATAGCACAGGGAATATACTTTGGGAGAAAGATTTGTATTCGGAATACAACGGAGGATGTAAGTCCATCATACGAAGCTCTTCGGGGGATTATATTGTAGTAGGAGAATCGGCCTCTCCGGGTGATGCGGTATTTGATATATATCTGATCAAAATCAATACGGATGGAGATATTCTAAAGAAGGTATATAGGGGAACACGCGGAAATACGGAAGCAGGGTTCTCAATTTATGAATATACGCCCAATGAATTTATCATTGCCGGTTACAGCGATTCTAAAGCAGACGCAAAGAAATATGCAATGATTATGCGTATCGACTCAGGTCTAAATGAAACCGGAAGAAAATATTATGGAGACAGCCTGATAAATTTCTTCAACCATATTCGCCCTTATAGCCCGAGTAGTTTTTTGGCTGTTGGAAATACTTCTCAGCATTTCGATCATTTTTTTCTGGTACATGATGGATATGATCAAGTGAACGGAATACAGTCGTCTGTTAAAGAGAATTTTTCTATACAGATTTTCCCCAACCCGCTTTCTTCAGGCCAGGCAATACATATACAGAGCAAGAGTATCCAAAAGGTACACTATCAAATCCTTACTATTTTCGGAGAATTGTTAGAAGAGGGAGAGGAACGCTTGCCGGGATCTGTCTTTCCGAGGCAGATCCTTTCGAAAGGTATGTATTTATTGAAAATTCAAACTAATCAATCCCTGAGCAATCATAAAATATTGATAGAATAAGCTGTCGAAAAATAAAACTTGCATATTCATTTTCGAATACTACCTTTGCAAAGCAATGGTTTCCGAAATTTTTCGGAATTAAAAGGGAATCCGGTGTAAATCCGGAACAGACCCGCTGCTGTAAGCTCGTAAAGCTGTTTTCATTCATAGCCACTGTCCGCCATAAGGCAGATGGGAAGGCGAAAACAGGGAGTAAGTCAGAAGACCTGCCAGGCATACATTATCAAGGCTTTCGGGGATTGAAGCTTGGGTTGATACATCATACATTGTATTCATTCATTTCTCATTTTTCCTGAAGCCTGAATTAGGCTTATGGTACGTTATTGCATTTTTATTTGCCTGTTTTTCGGATTCAATTTTGCTAATGCTCAATTGTCTCGGGATAC
Source organism: uncultured Sphingobacteriaceae bacterium (assembly GCA_964454645.1). Classification (GTDB taxonomy): domain Bacteria; phylum Bacteroidota; class Bacteroidia; order Sphingobacteriales; family Sphingobacteriaceae; genus CAYVTM01. Next base: position 438,063 of record CAYVTM010000001.1, read on the forward strand.
TTTGTATGTGAAGGATGTAGAGATACGCTCGCAACGAATTATCCCGGCTATGCAAAAGGTGCAAGCCATTGATAGTACAGTCATGGCTACTTTTTCACATCAGGATCTTACTCAATTACTCGATTATACTACTACACTCAGTTTGAAAAATTATGGTGTAGGAGCTGCGGCATTATTAAGTTTCAGGGGTACCAATACTTCACAAACAAAAGTACTTTGGAACGGCTTGCCTATCAATTCACCGATGCTCGGGATGACGGATTTCTCAACACTCCCGGCAGGAGCTGTAAATGATATTTCCTTATCCTTCGGCGGTTCATCGGCAACAAATGGATCCGGGGCTATTGGCGGCGTTATCTCCCTTGATGTGAAACCTTTGTTTGTTAATCATTTGAACATTGAACTCAGTCAGCAGTTTGGAAGTTTCCATCGTACATCCACCGGACTTGCTGTTACTGCTGCTAATTCGAAATGGTATTCCAAAAGCTTTTTTAATATAGCCCGGGCTAAGAACGATTTTGCATACATCAACCGAACCGAATATGGCAAGCCTGGACAGATTATGCAGGATGCTGCCGGAAGCCAACACGGCTTAGGGCATTCCATGTTTTATCAGGCTAAACAATCCACACGCTTATCATTCCATACCTGGTACCAATCGAGCGATAAAAACATTGCTCCGCCTATGTATAATCGCAATATTGTTTCCTGTCAGCAGGATTGGACCTGGCGTAATCAGTTTCTTGTAAAACATCAGATCAATAATCGCTTTAATTTCGAATCCTCTATAGGGTATATCCTGCAAAGTATTCGCTTCGAAAACCGTGTGCGTTCGGGCCTCACCATATTTACACTGTTCGATACCAAGAGTTATTTTGATTTGATGACCCATAAAAGTCAGGTACATTTTCAATCTTCTCCCCAATCAAAATGGACAGTAGGGTATGAGTATATGTTCGAAGGTGCCCGAGTTGAAGATTATAAAGGGTATAAATCCAGAAATCGTATCAGCTTGTTTAGCTCATTGAGTCAACAAGTATTAAGTTCAACTTTTGTAAATCTAAGTGCACGCAAAGAATTCTCTTCCTTCAAAAACAATCCTTATGCCTTATCCTTACAGGTTGCGCAAGAACTTATCAAAGAAAAACGTTTAACGGTTCATGCGCTTTTAAGCAGAAATTATAATTTACCTACACTGAATGATTTGTTTTGGGTGCCCGGTGGTAATCCCGATCTCTCGGCGGAATATGGTTGGCATAAAGAGCTGGGATTGAATTCTTCTTTAAAAATCAAAGCCTTACACTTAAGTTCATCATTTAATCTATATCATGCAATTATCAACGATTGGATTTTATGGCAACCTTCCACCATCGCTAACGGAATATGGTCACCGCAGAATTTAAGGAAGGTGCAAACGCAGGGTATTGAGCTGAGCGAATCAATCACTTTAGCATTCAGCAAATTAAAGGCTTCAGTCAAAGGTATGTATGCTTATACAGAGGCTACCAATAAGGCCGGACTCTTTGCCAATGATCAATCCGTAGGCAAGCAATTGGTTTATGTACCCTTCGAAACCCTTAAGTTATCAGGGCATTTATGGTACCGGGACGTTGCTTTTTATTACCTGATAAACCGGGTAGGGTTTCGTTATACTGCTGCGGATAATATTGATTTCTTGCCGGCATATACTATTCATCAGATAGGCTTTAATACCGGTTATACTATTCGAAAATATAAGCTGGGTCTTGGACTTAGTATCGATAACCTGTTCGATACTTCGTACGAATCTATCCCATACAATCCATTACCCGGAAGAGCTTTTTATCTAACACTCAAATTAAATTTTAATACCAGAAAAAAATGAAAAAAAATCTATTTCAATTCCTGTTACTCCTGACAGTAACATCCTTAACACTTAGTTCTTGTAAAAAAGATCCGGATGAAGTAAAGAATCCGGTTGTGGTCGATCAACTCTATAAAAAGGGTGTCTTTATTTTAAATGAAGGCGATTTCATGTCTTCCAATGCGAGCATCGATTTTTATAACCGCGATTCGAATACGGTTATTTCAAATGTGTTTGAAGCAGTTAACGGGCGTCCGCTCGGATCGCTTTTACAGTCGATGACCATTCACGATTCACTTGCCTATATGGTACTTAACCAATCGGGAAAGGTAGAAGTAATGCATGTCAATACTTTTGTTTCGAAGGGTGTAATAAACGGGTTTTCATCTCCGCGTTATTTTATAGGCATCGATGCAAATAAAGGATATGTATCGGATTGGCTTTCGGATCAGGTGAAAATTATTAACTTAAATACTCTTACGGTGGTCGATTCAATTACAGTAGGTGCTGGGCCCGAGCAAATGATTAAAGTGGGGAATAAAGTTTTTGTTGCCAATTCGGGAAGCTATGGTTTAGACTCTACCATTTCGGTGATCAATACCGATAACAATCAGGTAATTGCAACGATTGTTGTAGGGCATAAACCAACTGCATTACAGTTGGATGCTAACAATAAGCTATGGGTATTGTGTGCAGGAAATATGGATTTCTTTGAGCCATTAAATGAAACCACCGGAAGTTTGGTACGGGTAAATTCCGATAATCATAACATCGAACTGGATCTTAAAACCGGAGGAACTCCTTTCGAACACCCCGACCGCTTGATTGTCAATAAAGAGAAAAATACTTTATATTATACCGGTTCATATTCTTTTGGGTATGGCGTACGTAAACATTCTATAACAGATATCGCACTTGCCAATACTCCTTTTATTACAGGGAATTATTATGGGTTAGGTTATGACAAAGTGAATGATGTAATTTATTGTACCGATGCAAAAGGCTTTGGTCAGAACGGGGAGGTGGTACGCTATAACACAACTACAGGTCTTGAACTTGGTCGCTTCAATGTGGGTAAGAATCCTAACGGTATTCATTTCGAATTTTAGAAAATGAAGGGGTAAAATCTGCCCCTTCATTTTTTTACTTCCAAATACGATTTCAAATCTTTTACATACTTTTCAAAAGCCTCAATTCCTTTTGCATTAATACGGCAAACGGTAAGAGGCTTTTTACCTTTAAAACTTTTCTCTACATCGATATATCCGGCAGTAGCTAATTTGTCTATCTGCACACTCAGGTTGCCGGAAGTCGAAGCCGTTTTTTCTTTAATAAAATTAAACTCCGCTTCTTTCAGCCCGATTAATAAAGACATGATCGAAAGACGAAGCTGAGAATGAAGTAAAGGGTCCAGTTCTTTAAACATAATTTAACGGGTTAATCCCCCCGCACCCAGCATAATTTGTACAAAAGGTGCAGACATATCTGTATTAGGGCCATTACTAAGTGATTGGTCATGAGTTGTCCACTCGCTTTGTCCCGGACTAAAGGCATATCCGGCCTTTAGCCCAACGAAAAAGATATTGTTTTTACGTGGGAAGTAAAGCATATTCATACTGGTCTTTGCCAAAAAGCGTGAATCGCTCATCTCAACCCCACGTTTAGGGTTTTGTAAAAGGGCATCAAAATCGGGATTCGAGTTCTCATAAATTTCAATGTTAAAATTACTTCCACCCAGACCTATCAGAGGATAGATAATAAAGGATGGATTGTCATAAGCGACAAGGCCTATATTGAATAAGCCATAGCTGTAATTCGAGTTCATCTTATAATTGGCGTTCGATTTATTACTGTTCGAATAGGTTACACCTTCTCCACCCAAAATAATATTGTTGATGAACCCCAGCCCGCCGCCCCCAAAACCCATAAAGTTTTGAGAAATAACAGGAATGCCATTGGCACTTAAGGAAGTGTTAATACTTCCAACTTCTATAGGCATATACGCATATCCGAAATAACCTATTCCTCCATAAATACTCTTCTTTTTGTCCTGAGCCTCAGCAACCATGCTGACAGCCATGAGTGTAAATAAAATACTCGCTTTAAACAGTTTTCGCATTTTGATGTGATTTTTTTAAATATTGGTTTCTAAGCAGATGTCCCGGAATGATATAAGCAGATAATACTGAAGCTGCCAATAAGAGCAACTGATACTCAAAAGGCTGAAACATCGATAGGATGGAGAGTATCCAACAAAGGCTTCCCCCAATTATCAAAGGTTTAAATTTAAGTACGCCTCCCGAAATAAATGTGGGAATGCCATACAGTAAGATGACCATGGGATAGGTATATTCCTGTAATTTGTTCATAGAGAACAGCACAATTCCCAACGTGAACAGAAATGCCATCCAGGTATATTTCATGACATCATCGGTGTACGTTTTGTGATAGCTCTTTTTTTGTGCCTGCATTGCATAAACAGCCGATATAACTCCGCCTAAAGGCATCAATAACCAGGCTAAATAAGGCTTGTCCGCTTCGGATTGAAGTAGGAAATAGTGGCTTAGACTGGCTAACAGAACCAGCCAACCCCATAACAAATACAAAAATCCATTGTCGGAATATTGATCCTTTGCTTTTTTGATCATATCTTCAATCAGTTGAAGACTTTTTTGTTCGTTGAGTTCCATGTATTTATTTTTTAGTTTAGATTTTAATAAATATTAAACAAATATAAAGTAGTTTATTTTATAAACAAAAATAAAAATGAAAATAATTGTATTTACGGGGGCAGGGATCAGCGCAGAAAGCGGATTGAAGACTTTCAGGGGGGAGGATGGCTTATGGGAAGATTATTCGGTAGAAGAAGTGGCAACTTTGCAAGCCTGGAGAAGAAATCCGGAATTGGTGCAGGAGTTTTATAATATCCGGAGAAAGGCAGTATCGGAAGCCGATCCGAATGCTGCGCATTATGCTTTAGCCGAGCTGGAAAAAGAGGCGGATGTATGCATCATTACCCAAAACATAGATGATTTACATGAAAGGGCAGGATCCCGGAATATTGTTCACTTGCACGGTTTGATTACCTATTCGCAAAGCAGTATCGATCCCGGTCTAAGGTATCCGATCGCCGGCCGGGAGTTGAAGATGGGAACATATTGTGAGAAAGGCTCACAATTACGGCCACATGTGGTATGGTTCGGAGAGGATGTTCCGATGATGGATAAGGCGATGAAATTAGTTCAGGAGTCTGATATTTTTATCACGATTGGAACATCTCTGCAAGTATATCCGGCTGCCAATCTCATTCATTTTTTACCTGAAACCTGTGAGAAATATCTGATAGATCCGAATGCCGGGAATATGAGGGAGTTAAATGGGTGGAACTTAATAGTCGACAAAGCCGCTAAGGCTGTTCCTGAACTGATTGAAGGCTGGAAGAGTACAGGTAAATTTAATAAGCAAAGATAAAGATCATAAAAAAGGCTTTATAGAATTATAAAGCCTTTTTTATGATCTTATTATGTGAATACTATCTTGCTAAAGCCGGGTATGTGCGCTTTAATATAGCAAAAGCTCCAAAAAAGATTCCACAGAAGAATAAATCGCCCAATACGGTATAATGGAAAAATGGAATCGCCATGATATAACTTTCGACCATTCCCGCTAAATTTCTTGGATATAACCCCTGTGGCATAAAATAAACAAAATTGGTAACCAGGAAGAATAAGCCTGATGATGTTAAAGAGGCAAGGGCTACATTTTTAGCAGATATCTTTTCTCTGATTAAAAAACCGATTCCTACAATAGCAATAAAACTTATATAAACAGCCGGATTGAAACCGAATGGAATAAATAAATCGCTGATAAGCATTGCCAAAACCGGTACTAAAAATGCCATTTGCTTATTTTCCAAGGTTGCGGCGCCGAATAATGCTAAAGCACCCACCGCAGTAAAATTTGGGGGATGGGGTAGAAATCTGCTAAAAGCCGCTATCGCTATTAATGCTGTTACAGCAATTGTTTTGGGAGTAAATATACTTTTATTCATAATCGTCTTGAAGTAATCAATTTGGTCAAAATTAAGCTTTTCTTTTTTACAGTTAAAATAAATACCTCTATAATTTATTCACATTCATCGGCGAAATTATATACCTGCGGGAAAGGGGGCCAGGTTCAATAGCTCCTTATTCGTTTTTTAGACGGCTTTTAAAAAAGTATGAAGAAAATTTAACCCCGCAGAAATGGCAGTGTTATGTGGATACTTCGAATGGCCGGGTAGGATACTAGAATGTATCAAGATTCGCTCATTTTCCCTATGGAAATATTGCCAAATATAATTTTTATTAATTACTTAATTAATTTAATATAAGCTAGTTAATATGTTTAATAAAAGTAAAAGTTTAATAAGATAATTGATTAAGGTTTTAGGACTTCCGATATTGCCAAATAATATTTTGAATTTATGAATATTAATTTTCAATCATTTAATTTTCAAAATATTATAGACTTTATCTAAACGGAATTATAGATATTTATAAGGCAGAACAAAATGATTTAAAGAAGGCCCAAAAAAGCCAGCTATGTCAATTTGGCGCTAAAGGTTTTTGTGGTTTCTCTGAAAAAATATTGGGCTTATCTTTTTATGAAAAACAATGTTTTCCTTATTTTTTTTAGTTTTGAACATGCGTATTATTGAAGAACTAAGTATATCCGGATGCCGGATCAGTATCTTTCAGATGAATCAGAAATACTTGATCAAGGTGGAGAAAGGACCTTATGAGCAGGTGTATAAAATAGCAGAATTGGATTTGACTGATGGATTAAACGATGTGAAAGCACTTTTAGATCAGAGTTTTATCCAATCCTGCAATACCCGTTTTGATGCTATGCATATTGATTTTAGGGGATCGCTTTCCCGTATTAATCCATAGGTTGTTCAGCCAGAATTTTCTTCGAAAGGTAATTGAAACGAAAAATCAGGAGTATAGCGGCAATGGTTAAGCCGATGGAAAGCGCATACCAAATACCATTAACCCCAAAATTCAAAACAAATCCCATATAGTAGCCCAGTGGTATGGCTATCACCCAATAGGCCAAAAGAGCTATCAGGGTAGGGATTTTAACATCGCCCATCCCACGTAAGGCCCCCAAACCCACTACCTGTACACCATCCGAAACCTGAAAAATGGCTGCCATAATTAATAATCCGGCTGCTATTTCAACAACTTCGGCATGATGGATATAAAAGGTGGGTAAAACATGTCTGAAAACAATGAAACCGAGTCCGCAGCATAGCATAAAGCCTATTACAATAAGATAAGCGCTAAAGCCGGCTCTGCGAAGCTGTTTCAAATTACGTTCGCCCAGGGCATTTCCAACCCTGACCGTTGCTGCAGCACCTATTCCACTGGCAGCCATATAGGTTACGGAGGCCAGGCTGATGGCTATCTGGTGGGCTGCCTGAGGATTTGCCCCAATTGATCCCACCATCATTGCCGAAACCGAAAAGGCACCTACTTCAAACAGGTATTGTAATGCCGTTGGTATTCCCAAACGAATAATTTCACGGGAATCGTTCTTATTAAAAAGCCTGAATTTAAACTTTAATAAATATGGTTTAAAATGTTTTGAACGAATAATATACAAAGTCATTAATATCGCCATTAAACAACGTGCCAGAAAATTTGCAAGGCCGGCACCTCTCAATCCTAATTCCGGCAATCCCCATTTCCCATATATTAGTCCGATGGTTAAAACCACATTAATCGCATCGGCTATTAAGGTAATTTGCATCGCTTGTTTGGTAAAGGATAATCCTTCCGCAAATTGTTTAAACGAAAGAAAGACCATCAGAGGGATGATCGAAAAACCAATAATCCGCAGAAAGGGAGTAGCTGCTTTCACTACTTCCGGATCCTGGCCTAAATGGGAAAGCTGTGGCGATAATAAAAAGATAAGTCCGGCAATGAGAATTCCGCTTACAATATTAATTATCAATGAATTAGCTAATAGAATCCCGGGTTTATCAATTTCTCCAGCACCATGTGCCCGGGCTACCAAGGGCGTTAGCCCATAGGCAATCCCAATCCCTACTACCATAAATATGGCAAAGAAACTGATTCCCAGGGAACAAGCTGCGAGTGTGACCGGACCTAGTTTACCGACTAAAATTGAGTCGGTGAGGTTTACGACCATGTGTCCCAACTGACTTATTACTACCGGATAAGCCAATAAAAAGGTTTTTCGGATATGGGTTTTGTGGGATTCTATATACATCAGGCAGCTGTGTAAAATTCATATTTCTCGGTTGTATGGACACGGATAATGCCCGATAATACTAGATTAACCAAGATCCGCGAAGCGCTGCGTTTAGATATTTTTGTTAATTTACAGAATTCGATTAAGGTAATATGTTGGTGTTCAGATAAGTATTCGAGTAATGCTTTCTCGTTCGATGAATATTTGATAAGAACAGGATTTGCTGTTGATGATTTTTTCAGGATATTCAAAACCACTGTCGTTGCCAGTACACTCTTATCTTCTGCCCGAATATAGACCTTCCAGTTACCGTTTTCATCTTTGGAATAATGTGGTTTCTCAATACTTTCGGCTATTTCGGCTACTAAAACCGTATTTCCATCAACCTCATACTCGGAAAATTGAGGGTTTATTGCCGGTTTGCAATAGTGTATGGCAGCTTGTGTTAGCATATACTTTTCTTCTTCTTCCGATTTTACACCCTTTATCGTTCCATCATCCAGTACCCCGACTAATATTCTCCCTCCCTGATGATTAGCAAAAGCTACCATGGTCTTTGCAATTTTATTTAAATGGGTGATTTTTGTTTTAAAATCCAGTTGAGAGCCTTCTCCTTCTAAGATTAATCGTTTAATATTCATGGCAGGGAACCTTATGGCACCTTCGAAGATAATAAGTAATTCATCAGCAAGGCTGCTGTAAATTTCAACAAAAGTTAAAAACCCGCAAGCTCTTTTTGTTCTTTACGGGTTTGTCGGATATATACTTCTGTATGAGCGATTACACAAATTTCTCCATGTTTATTTTTGATTTCGATGCGATGTGTTTTTACAAATTTGCCAACCGTACGGATGGCTTCAAAAGCTTCATCAACTTCTTGTTCAGATAAATAAAAAGATAAATACAAATTGGTATTACCCGGTTTCAGGTAATCGATCTTTGCCGATTTTAACCAGGTTTGTACTTTTATATTTTCTCTTGCAAAAATCTGCCAATACATAACCGCATAGATAGGGTCGGCCGAGCTGAAGATCGTTCCGCCAAAGATGGTTCCGTTTAAATTCCTGTTCAACAGACTTTTATATACCGTTATTTCACAGTTTCGGAAATCTTTTCCAAATTTTTTAACCCAAACCCGATTAAAAAATAAGGGAGGAAATAAGCGTAATAACCAGGCAAGGGTTCTTTCGGAAAGTATCATGCTGTTTCTTTATATTACCACATCCGCTCCAATAACTGCTCGTAATCCCCTGCTTGCATGGGATATACGCGTCCGCTGATGGCATTTAACTGTAGGTTTTCTACGATACGCGACCTCTGTTCGGGATATACATCAATCTGAGATAAACGGACAGGGGTATGTATTTGTATAAAAAACTCTTCTAAACGGTATATAAACAATTGAGCCTGTTTTTCTACATCATTCTCCCGGAGATCAAAAACCATCTGGCCTAAAAAAGCTAATTTAGGAAGGAAATGATGGGCATAATGCTTTAGCCAGGCGGGGAAAACGATAGATAAACCGGCGCCATGAGCCACATCGTATAAAACACTTAAACTATGTTCAAAACCATGAGAGCCCCAATCGCCGTAACCGCGACCGTTATTTAAGGAGCCATTCAGGGCATTGGTAGCCAGCCACATAATATTGGCTCTGGCATCATAATCTTCAGGATTCTTCATGACTTTCGGAGCATATTCGGTTGCCAGGCGTATAATCCCGGCAATGTAATAATCGGACAAAGGAGCATTACCTTTTCCGAAATAAACTTCCAAACAATGGGATATCAAATCCGAAATTCCGTAAGCTGTATAATCTAATGGAACAGAATAAGTTAGTGTTGGATCTAAAATAGATACTTTAGGGAAAAGCAGGGGAGAGCCGAAGCCTTTTTTCATTCCCATCTCCGAATTTTGAATCACAGTAGAGGAGTTCATTTCGGTTCCGGTAGCCGCTAAAGTTAACACGGTGATAACCGGCAGGGTTTTTTGGGGTTTAGCTCTCTGGATATAAAAATCCCAAACCGGATGATCTACATAATAACCCATTGCTACCGCTTTAGCCGTATCGATTACCGATCCGCCGCCCAGGGCAATGATAAGATCTACGCTATGTTCCTTTGCCAGACTGACAGCCGTATCGGCATCGCTATGTTCCGGGTTCGATTTTATCCCTTCGTAGGAAACAACCTTTATCCCTTCCGACTCCAGCAGCGCTATTACACGGTCGTATAAACCCGATTTCCGGGCAGAACCCTTTCCGCTCAATAACAGGGCTTTCTGTCCGTAAGCAAGACATTCTTTTCCTAATTTTTCGAGCTGATTGCTCCCGAAGTGAATTTTTGTAGGGTTATAATAACTGAAATTTTCCATCGTGTTTAGTAAAAGAATAGACAACAAAGAAATTATTTTGTTTGTGTCGGAGCTTTTACATAATAATCACTTTCCAAATCCATATATCCCCGGGTAATCATCAGGGTATCATTCTCGAAGCGTATATAGGCGGCATGCTCTTCATCGAACACAATAACACGATTGGTGTCTCCTGTAGAAAACTGATAATCGTTTAATCCTTTACGAAGCAGGTACTTACCTTCCTGTTTTATTTTATCATCTTCGAGTTTCTGATAACTTCCATCGCTGTTCAGAATCAGGGCACGTGTGCAAGCACAGGTTTCCGGGCTTGTCCACACGCTGTTTCCTCTGCCACAGCAAAAACTTTTCGTCCAGTTCCACGTTCCCATAAGAAGGTCTGCTTCAGCTTTTTCTTCCTTATTACAGGTGCTTTCCGCAGAGCTGAAAACCAATGCAGCAAAACAAAGTAGGATGGAATATCTGAGTTGCGATAATTTCATCATGGCATATTTAATTATAAGATTTGAATTTATACATCTAAATAAAGCGATTTTTATTGGATTTATGGGAATTATTTTCAAAAAAATTATGTTAAACTTGTGAGAGTAAATAAGCATTAAAGCTATCGTAAAAGCTATTTTGTTGATAGATAAGCCTGTACCGTGATTTACGATTTGTGCCTCCGAGAACTTCTTCGACAAAACCGCTCCGTTTGTATAAAAAACCGATTTATGGGTTATAAAAAACTTATTAAAACTTTTCCACACATGACACTTAAAATCTTAATTTTAGTACCTTAGCGAGGTTATAACAGACGTATTTAAAAACATAATTTAAGGATGGCAGAAGGCGAAAAAATTATTCCGATTAACATCGAAGAAGAAATGCGGGCAGCCTACATCGATTATTCGATGTCGGTAATTGTATCGAGAGCATTGCCCGATGTACGGGACGGACTAAAACCTGTACACAGAAGAGTTTTATATGGAATGTTGGATTTAGGTTTATCCAGTGGAAAAACCTATAAAAAATCAGCGAGGATTGTAGGGGAAGTATTAGGAAAGTATCACCCGCACGGGGATTCTTCCGTTTACGATACGATGGTGCGTATGGCGCAACCCTGGTCATTGCGTTATCCTATGGTTGATGGACAAGGTAACTTTGGATCTATTGATGGGGATAGCCCGGCGGCGATGCGTTATACCGAAGCGCGTTTGCAAAAGATTGCCGACGAAATGCTTGCCGATATCAATAAAAATACAGTTGATTTTCAATTAAATTTTGACGATTCTTTACAAGAACCAACGGTACTTCCGGCGAGAATCCCGAATTTATTGGTAAACGGTACATCGGGTATTGCCGTAGGGATGGCGACCAATATGGCTCCGCATAATTTATGCGAAGTGATTGATGCCACTGTTGCGTATATCGATAACCGTGAAATTACGATAGACGAATTGATGAAATTCGTTAAAGCTCCAGATTTTCCGACAGGGGCAATTATTTACGGATACGATGGTATTAAAGAAGCCTACGAAACCGGCAGGGGCAGATTGGTGATGCGTGCCAAAGCAGAAATAGAAACCGTAGGAAACGACCGCGAACGAATTGTCGTATCCGAAATTCCTTTTCAAGTGAATAAGGCTACCATGATCGAGCGTACCGCCGAATTGGTAAACGAGAAAAAAATTGAAGGAATCTCCGATATCCGTGATGAGTCGGATCGTGAGGGGATGCGTATTGTGTATGAGATTAAAAGAGATGCCAATGCAGGTGTTGTATTAAATAATTTGTTCAAATATACCGCGCTGCAAACTTCTTTCAGTATGAACAATATCGCTTTGGTGAAAGGTCGCCCGATGATGTTGAGCCTGAAGGATATGATCCGTCATTTCGTTGAGCATCGCCACGATGTAATTGTTCGCAGAACCAAATTTGAATTAGACGAAGCAGAGAAACGTGCACACATATTACAGGGTTTACTGATTGCCTTAGATCATTTAGATGAAGTGATTGCGCTGATCAGAAATTCTAAAACCCCGGATGATGCCCGTGACGGATTAATTGAAAAATTCGGCTTATCGGAAATTCAGGCGAAAGCAATTCTGGAAATGCGTCTGCGTGTATTGACAGGATTAGAGCGCGATAAGATTAAAGCAGAGTACGAGGAGCTGATGAAATTAATCGAATATCTGAACAATATCTTGAATGATGAAGCATTACGTATGCAGATTATTAAAGATGAACTGAAAGAAATCCGTGATAAATACGGAGATGAACGCCGTACAGAAATTGTTTATGCCGGCGGTGATTTCCGTATGGAAGATATGATTGAAGATGAAGAGGTAGTAATTACTATTTCGCATTTGGGTTATATTAAACGTACTAAACTCAGTGAATACCGTGTACAGGGAAGAGGAGGAAAGGGGGCTCTGGGGAGTAATTCCCGCGAGGAGGATTTCATCGAACAATTGTTCATCGCTTCTACACATAATTATATGTTGTTCTTTACCGAACAAGGAAAATGTTTCTGGTTAAAAGTGTACGAAATTCCTGAAGGTACTCGTATTTCCAAAGGTAGAGCGATTCAAAACCTTATTAATATTACTAAAGAAGACAAGGTGAAAGCATTTATGAATGTGAAAAACCTTTCGGATGAAGAATATTTGAATAACAACTTTATTATTATGTGTACCAAAAACGGTACCATTAAAAAGACTTTGTTAGGTGCTTATTCGAATCCGCGTGTTACCGGTATCAATGCAATCTCCATTAATGAAGGCGATCAGTTGCTCGAAGCGGTATTGACCGATGGAAATTCGGAAATTGTGATGGCATTGCGTTCGGGAAGAGCAATCCGTTTCAACGAAACAACCGTAAGGCCGATGGGAAGAACAGCGGCAGGAGTAAGGGGTATTAGTTTAGGCGGACCTGCCGATGAAGTTATCGGGATGATTGCTATTAATTCTCCTGAGACTACCGTATTGGTTGTTTCTGAAAAAGGATACGGAAAACGTTCGGATATAGATGATTACCGGGTAACAAACCGGGGTGGAAAAGGAGTGAAGACCTTAAACATCACCGAGAAAACCGGAAATCTGATAGGTATTAAAGCGGTTAACGAAAACGATCAATTGATGATTATCAACAAATCCGGTTTAATTATACGTTTAGAAGTTGAGCAATTACGTGTTATGGGAAGAGCAACCCAGGGAGTTCGCTTGATTAAATTAAACGATGATGATGAAATAGCATCTATTGCAAAAATTGAAGATGTAAAAGAGGAGGAATTACCGGAAGGAAATACGGATGAAATAAATCCGGATACTGAAGATTCATCCGATAACACAGTTTCAGAAGAATAAAATATATGATCATTAAAATGAAAGAAATGAAAAAATCCTTTTTATTGATTATAGGTTTGTTGTTTACCGGTTTGGCTTTCGCCCAAAACGCAGAGGTTGTCAATGCCTATAATTACTTGAAATTTAACGAGCTTGATAAAGCAAAAACTGCCATAGACAAAGCCGTAAAAGATCCTAAAACAGGAATTAATGCTAAGACCTGGTTTTATCGCGGTCAGATTTATATGGGTATTGCTTCCAGCCAAGACCCCGTTGTCAAAGCGTACGATACAGATGCGTTAAATAAGGCGATCGAATCGTTTGAAAAAACTCAGGAACTGGATGCTAAGAAAAACTATGTAAATGATATCAAAAGAAATATGATTATTTTGATGAACATGGTGGCGCAAAAAGGGATAGATGAGTATCAAAACAAGAATTATGCGGAGGCGGCTCATAATTTTGAGCGGACAAGTACTTTACGTCAACAATTATTGAGTATTCCCGATACGGCAATGCTTTTTAATGCGGCCCTGGCTTATCAGAATGCCGATAATATTGTAAAAACGAAAGAACTGTTATCGAGACTTATCGAACTGAATTATCCTGAACCTCAGTTGTATACCACTTTAGCGGGAATTCAGCTTACCGAAAAAGATACTACGGCGGCCTTAGCTACTTTAGATATCGGGAAATTAGCATATCCTACTAATAATTCAATTTTAATCGAAGAGTTGAACATCTATATTGCCCGAAAGCAAGAAAAACTCATCATTGATAAAATGGAGGCTGCTGCTGCAACTGATCCTACCAATAAAACCTTATTCTTTGCTTTAGGCTCTACCTACGACAATATGGGTAAAAAAGAAAATGCAGAGAAAGCATATCTGAAAGCCATCGAACTCGACTCAAACTATTTTGATGCATACTATAACTTAGGAGCTATGCATTACAATTCGGGGGTGGAAATTTTTAATAAAGTGAAAGATCTCCCACTGAATAAGCAGAAAGAATACGATACAGGGAAAGCACAGTATATGGCAGCTTTCAAAAAGGCACAACCTCATTTGGAAAAAGCGAATAAGCTTCAGCCCGAAGATATGAATACACTGGTTTCCTTAGCAGAAGTTTATGCAAAAACACAGAATTTAGCGAAAGCAAAAGAAATTCAAACGCGAATTTCACAGCTAAAAAAGACTAAATAATTTGCTATAATAGCTTTAAAAGGGCATTTTCCGGGATTCGATGAAAATGCCCTTTAATTTTATCGTTAAATACAAAAGGATATTTGTAATTTAGTAGCCTATTATAGGCGGCTCATTTTGAATGTGTTTTAAAAATTAAATCTCTATATAAGTTAATCCACGAACTTCTATACCAATATCAATCACATGAAAAACTTAACTTTATTTTTCTGTTGTTTTATTATTCTTACAAGCGCTGTATTAGCCGCCGATAAGGATACCAAAAAGAACTCAAAGGCCTTTCAGGGGTTCGAACCCTATGATCCCGTAAATTTATACTATAAATTTAATGTTCCCGATGGGGAAGGAGGGTCCACTTATAAAGACTGGAAAAATCTGGAACAAGAAGATATCGATCGCATTTTCTGCAACGAAGCTGTAATGGCAATGGTTTCCGAATTGTCAAACGACGGGTACTATTATTTCGTACCTTCAACAATTTCTAATAAAAACAAAAATTACCTGGTGTATATCGATTACATGAAATTTACTTCGGTTCCTTTAAAAAATGAGGATGGTAGTCTGTTAGGTACCGGTAGAATGGGTATGGGATTGCGTATTAAATTAAATATCTATGCAAAAGAAAAAGGAATCGTGTTGAGTGATCTGTTTTCTATTTCTATGGCAGTTCAAAATGGTAAAGCTTATGGTTCGGTTAGTATGGAAGTAATTGGTTTACAATCGAATGATATTACTCAATTATTACCCTTGCCCGGAGAAATCAATGCTACAAGCATACAGTCAACCATGCAGGCGATGTCAACCATCAAGTCGCGCATTTACGACAGCACAACAATATTATCCCCGCAATTAATCGCCGTGAAATTAAATCCGGATGATGAAGATACTTTAACAGGAAGTATTCAGGATAAACGTACAGGTGTTTCAAACGCATTGTATGGTGTGAAATAATTTATACTAAACGATTTTGAAAAGCAATTGTATTCTCACAATTGCTTTTTTGTTTTTATTCAATTCGTATAAGAAAGGGGGGCATTTTGATTATTAAGAATGGATCAATCAGGTTTGTCCTTATGTACGATTTGCTTTAATGTTATTTAACATAATATTAATTATAGGACAAAACGGCTTTGCTCAATTTGCCAACGCACAGAGGTTTTTTCCTATAATGTCATATTATGTCTCCGCTATCGCTACGGGCTAAGCCTAAATAGAAAGTTCCGCGAAATCCCTCACACTTTTTTCAGCGGTCATTTTGTCCTATAATTAGACGTTATGTATAAATAGCCACACGGCTCACGCACATTGCGATAAAACTTTTTGCATTCTTTCAGAATTTATGCAAAAAGATTTTATTTGCAATTTTTCCCGACACACGCCACAACGCTTTTAAATTTTTTTCTTTTTCTCCAACGCACATTTTTATTCAATTTTTTGCCAACGCACTTGCAACACATTTGCAAACCGCACAAATCCTACACACAATCCGAAGTTTGAAAAAGAGTTGCAATTTTGCCAACCCTTTCCGAGCCCACCCACCACCCCCTAAATATTTTACTGAAAAATTGGTATGAAAGAATATAAATACTTATTTTTGTCAAAATCGTCAAGATTTAAAACTCAAGACAATGGAAGCAAATTTTGGAGAATATATAAGAAAACTACGAAATCAAAGCAATCTCACGCTTACTCAATTAGGTGCGAAACTTGGTATTGATTCGGGTGCTTTGAGTAAAATTGAAACAGGTAAAAAAGAATTTGACGAAAAATGCTTGGATAAATTAGCAAACGCTTTTGACCTTGATATTGAAAAATTGAAAGTAGAGTATTTTGGCGACCAATTCGCAAAAAAAATGTATGCTTATAATTGTCCAACTGAAACGTTAATGGTTGCCGAAGAAAAAGTGAATTATTTGAAAAGTGTAAACATAAAACAAACCGAAATAAAATTCTAAAACTATGAACAAACCATTGACATATATAAGTTTATTCAGCAGTGCGGGAGTTGGTTGTTTGGGTTTTAAACAAAACGGTTTTGAGTGTATTGCGACAAACGAAATTCTTACGAAACGTTTAAAAATTCAACTTTTCAATAACAAATGTAAATACGAAACAGGTTATTTGGACGGAGATATTTCTACGAAAGAAATTAAAACTAAACTTTTTACTGAAATCAAAAAATGGCAAACAGAGTATAAAATTTCCGAACCTGACGTAATTGTGGCTACACCACCTTGTCAAGGTATGTCCGTTGCCAACCACAAGAAAAATCAAGAATTAATAAGAAATTCTTTGGTTGTGGAATCAATCAAAATTACCAAAGAAGTCAATCCCAAGTTTTTCATTTTTGAAAATGTAAGAGCTTTTTTAAATACAACTTGCACCGACATTGACGGAACAGAAAGAACGATTGAAGAAGCCATAAAATTAAATTTAGGTGGACACTACAATATTCTGTTTAAAGTCGTAAATTTTAAAGATTACGGTTCGCAATCAAGCCGAACAAGAACGCTTGTAATTGGTGTTCGCAAAGATTTACAGAATATAAGTCCGTACGATATTTTCCCTGAAAAACACAAGCCAAAGACACTTCGCAAACTTTTTGCAGGATTGGAACAACTTAATGAAATGGGAGAAATATCGCAAAGCGATATTTTCCATTCGTTTAGAGAGTACAATCCCAAAATGTTGCCTTGGATTGAGAATTTAAAAGAGGGAGAATCTGCATTTCAGAATACCGAAGAAGAAAGAATACCACACCAAATTAAAGACGGAAAAATTGTTTTTAACGAAAGTAAAAACGGAGACAAATATGCTCGTTGGTATTGGGACAGAGAAGGTCCGTGCGTACACACAAGAAACGATATTTTATCAAGTCAAAATACTGTTCATCCATCAGAAAACAGAGTTTTCAGCATTAGGGAACTAATGCTGATGATGAGTATTCCCGAAACTTTTCAATGGTCAAATACATCAACTGAAAAGTTGAACAAATTGAGTTTGCTTGAAAAGAAAATGTTTTTGAAACAAGAAGAACTGAATATCAGACATTGCATTGGCGAAGCAGTTCCGACAGGAGTTTTTGCAAACATTGCAAAGAGAATAAAAAACGTTTTAAGTCAAAAAGTTCTTTCAACAACTGAAATAAGCAACGTAATCAAAAAAGAAGAATTGAGCGAAACCGAAAATTTACTTTCGTTCATCAATTCTGAATTTAAAAATATCGGGGTTGAAAACATTTATCAAATTGCGGAATACGCAAATTCAAGCCGTCAAGAAAACTCGGCATTTTTTACACGGAAAGACATTGCATTTTCTGTTGTAAAAGATTTGCCCGAACTGAAAGGGAAAAAGAAAATAAGGATTTTAGAACCGTCAGTTGGCATTGGTAATTTCATTCCATTATTGGTTGAGAAGTACGAAGATAAAGACGAAGTAATTTTTGACCTTGTTGATATTGACAGCAATTCTTTTGTTGTGCTGAAAAACATTTTAGAGAAATTGAAATTACCTAAAAAGTTTAAATTCAATTTCATCAATGCAGATTTTCTTACACACATTTTCAATGTAAAATATGATATTGTTGTAGGGAATCCACCATACAAAAAACTGACGAACAATCAAGAGTTATTGTCGCTTTACAGGTTTAATTTGAGAAATAATGAAACTAATAATTTGTTTTCATTTTTTATTGAAAAGGCGATTTCATTAGGAAACTTCGTTTCCTTAATCATTCCGAAAAGCCTTATCAATTCGCCCGAATTTAATATCACAAGAGAAGTTTTGAAAGAGCAAAATCTTTTGAAAATATGCGATTATGGCGAAAAAGGTTTTAAAGGCGTGAAGATTGAAACGATTAGTTTTTTGCTTGAAACCTCGGCTAAAAAACAATCTGAAAATATCTTGATAGAAAGCTACATCACGGAAACTGTTGAGGAAAAGCGAAAAGATTATTTATTATCAAATGAATTTCCATACTGGTTGATTTACCGAAACAAAGAGTTTGACCAAATTTCAGAGAAAATGAAGTTTGATATTTTCAATAGTTTTAGAGATAGACAAATCACCAAGCAAATCACGAAAGACAACGGAAAATACAGAGTTTTAAAATCTCGAAACGTAGGTAATAATGAAGTTAAGGAATTGGAAAATTACGATTGTTACATTGACGATACAGAAAATTTGGCTGTCGCCAAATTTTTGAATCGTGATGATGTAGTAATGATTCCAAATCTTACTTATTATCCGAGAGCAAGTTTTTTGCCAAAGAACACGATTACAGACGGTTCGGTTGCTTTATTGACTTTGAAAAATGGTAGTCGACTTCCAACAGAAAAAGATTTAGAATATTACGGTTCAAAGGAATTTGAAAAGTTTTATCGAGTTGCCCGAAATTTTGGCACTCGTTCATTAAACATTGATAACAATTCCGTTTTTTTCTTCGGACTTTTAAAAGAAATATAAGAAAATGAGAGAACAAATAAATGAGTTTTTATCTCAGTTTGATTTTGATGTCAGAAAATCTAAAGATGCACGATTTGTTGACCAAAAATGTACACCAGATATTGTTTGTTTTATGGCTGATTGTGTTTTGAATATGATTGCAACGAAACCTGTTTTTGTTATAAATGATGTTTGGGAAACTCAATATTTCATTCAAAACAGCAGAGTTGTTTTTAACAAACCTTGGGCAAATGACAAAAAAGCATACAACGAATACAACAAAGTACTTTCACAACCATTGAAATTATTAGCTTATGCAAAAGTTTTAAATGTTACAAAAGTTAATGGCTCCTTGACTTTTTCAGTAAACAATGAAGAATTGTTAGATTATATTTCTCGTAAAGACAGAAATGCTTACAATTTTCTTTATTGTTATTTTACAAAAGTTCTCAAAGACAGTGGGTTTTTAAAGAATTTGGAAGAGTATAAAACTGACCAAGCAAAAGGACTAAATGAAGCAAGAGAAAACCTGTACGAAAAATATTTTCGTTTTATTTCGGGCAATACGCCTACTCGTTCAAGGCTTGATATTCGTAGAATGTTTCACAAAATACTAAATATATATGCAGTTGAATATAATATTCCAGGTAGCAAGGGGAAGTTTGCGATGACATTTTCCGAAACGATGTACAATAAGAAAAATTGGAGAGATATTAACAAAGAAAAATCAATCACACGACAAGAAGCATTAAGTACTGAAGACATAGAAAAACAAGAGGCTATAAATGCTTATTATGTACAAAAGGCGATTGCATTAATACGTAAGATACACAAAGAAAGTGAGGTAAAAGACCAATGGGGAATTGGAGAAGCAACCCAAGTTCATCATATTTTTTCACGAGCAGAATTTCCAGAACTCGCTCATTATGTGGAAAATTTAATTTTGTTAACTGCTACACAGCATAATACGAAAGCTCACCCAAGTAATAAAACACAACAAATTAATAAAGATTATCAATTAACTTGTTTATTGGCTAAATCAGATAGTATTGAGAAGTCTTTAAAAAAGGGAGAATTTGTATATAGAAAAGAATCTTTCATCTTCGTAATAAATACAGGTTTATCCGTAGAATTGAACGATAAACTTGATTTTGGAACAATTAAAAGTGAATTAACAAGAATATATAACGCAGCCTAATTAATATTATGTATAAACAATATTTTGGAAAACGAAAGAAAATGAGATTTGATTCTCCTGAAGAATACTATGAAACATTAGGTTTTATTGCTAAATCTGATGGCTCTTGTGATTTATATAGGGAAGATAATCAAAACCAAGGAGCTTGGTCATATGAGGTACGAATGAATTGTTATAAGAACTTAAACAAGTTTACTCAACCTCTTAAAAGAAAATTCACAAAAGGGAGAGGTAAAAAAGTCTTACATAGAATAAATTGCAATGAATTTATTGAAGATTTATTTGATAATCATCATTTTGTTAATGGTATAACACAAAATGTAGCTTTAATACGTAGCACCATACCTGCACAGTACTTATCCGATTTTGATAGAGGTTTAAACCTATAAAGTTATGCCAAGAGGATTACCCAAAGCTGTAAAAAAATGCTTAGAAAAGTCCGTTGATTCAGCATTATTAGCTGTTGAAACTTACAATAAACCTGCCGTAAAATTTAAGTCGGGAGGCTATATTGTTTTGATGGTAATTTCTTGGACTTCTTTATTTCACGCTATATTCTTCAAACAAAAAAAGAAACCCTTTTACAAAACCAACAATAGATTTGACAAGAAAGATGGAGATTTTTGTTATTGGGAATTGAGTACTTGTTTAAAAGAATATTTTAAAACCGATACTAATAATCCTATCAGAAAAAACCTTGAATTTTTTATTCCTCTTCGTAATATGATTGAGCATAAGTCTATTCCCGAGATAGATTCAGATATTTTTGCAGAGTGTCAATCGTTACTATTGAATTACGACAAAATAATGGAAAAAGAATTTGGAAAAGAGTATTGTTTACGAGAATGTTTATCATTCGCTTTACAATTTTATCCATCGTCTAAAAGTTTGAATAATGCTGTTGTTGCAAATCCTACAACAAAACCTATTGTTGATTTTATTAAATCTTATAGAAGTGCCATAACAGCAGACGTATTAGATAGTGGAGAATACTCATTTAAAGCGTTCTTGATTCAAGTCGCAAATCATCAGTCCAAAAATACTTTACCAATTCAATTTGTTGCTTATGATAAACTTGATGAACAGCAAAAGAATAATGTAAATAGAGTTGCTGCACTTGTTAAAAATAAATTCATACAGGTAGCAGTAACAAATAAAGATTTATTAAAACCAGGAATTGTCGTTGAAAAAGTTCAATCTGCATTAGGTAATCCGAAAATTCACAAAAATGGAAAAGAAAAAGACAAGTTCAATATGGATACACATACGAGATGCTGGAAAAAGTATGAAGTGAGACCTGAAAATAATGCTCAACAGCCTGAAATTACCAAAGCGGAACATTGTGTTTATGACCAACCTAATGAAACTTATCTTTATACAGAAGATTGGGTAGATTTTCTCGTTGAAGAATTATTAAAAAACGGAACATATGAAAGTTTGTATGAATAACCCAACCCACAAGCACACACATTTGCAAGTCGCACAAAGCCAACACACAAACCAAAACTTGCAAAAGAGTGTGCTTTTTGCCACCCGATAAAAAATTGAATAAAAAATTCCCCTACCCTTTTGAAAAAGAAAAAAAATTAAACCAAAGCTATATTAACATAACGCAATTACATTATAGGACAAATAAAAAGTACAATAATTTTTTTGTGGTATGAGCTTGTATAACTCCGCGAAAGAAAACCTCTGCGTGCATTGCGGTCAAGCTTCTTTAAACTGCAATGCACACAGAGAAGTATTCTTCGGATATGAGCTCTTATTATACCGGATTTTTCTTTCTGCTAAAAAATTGTGACAAAAAAATCTATTGCTAACTATTTTAGAATTTCTATTTTCGTGCAAATTTTTTTTATGACAGTCAGTAAGAAATCTGCATTAGGGTTTATTTTTGTTACCATTTTAATTGATGTGATTGGCTTTGGGATCATTATTCCGGTGGTTCCTAAGTTAATTGAAGAACTTACCGGAACTGGAATCAGCGAAGCTTCCCGTTATGGCGGATGGTTGATGTTTGCTTATGCCATCATGCAGTTTTTCTTTTCTCCCATCCTGGGTGGGCTGAGCGACCGTTACGGACGACGTCCTATTCTTTTATTTTCTTTATTCGGATTAGGTATCGATTATATTTTTATGGCCTTCGCTCCCACTATTGTTTGGCTATTTATCGGCCGAATCATTGCCGGAATCGGCGGTGCCAGCTTTACAACGGCAACGGCTTATATTTCGGATATCAGTGAGCCTGAAAAGAAAGCACAAAATTTCGGGCTCATTGGTGCAGCTTTCGGATTGGGGTTCATTATCGGTCCGGTAATCGGGGGTATCGCCAGCCAATGGGGCCCTCGTGTACCTTTCCTCGTTGCATCGGCACTCACCCTGATCAATTTGGTTTACGGGTATTTTATTCTTCCGGAATCTTTGGATAAAGAAAAACGCAGGGCTTATAGTTGGAAACGGGCAAATCCAATCGGATCTTTAATGCATTTACGAAAATATCCGGTAGTATCGGGTTTGGTGGTTTCTTTTGTATTGATTTATATCGGTGCGCATGCCGTACAATCTAACTGGACTTATTATACCATGTTAAAGTTTAATTGGTCGGAACAATGGGTGGGTTATTCCTTAGGCTTCGTCGGATTAATGGTTGCGATTGTTCAGGGCGGTTTGATACGAGTCATCAATCCGAGGTTAGGCCAGAATAAATCGGTGTATGTAGGGCTCATGTTATATAGTATAGGAATGCTGTTATTTGCTTTCGCCACTACAGGCTGGATGATGATATTCTTTCTGGTTCCGTATTGCCTGGGCGGTATTTGCGGCCCGGCTTTACAAGGTATTATTTCCAATCAGGTTCCCGACAGTGAACAGGGTGAATTACAAGGAGCCTTAACCAGTCTAATCAGCGTGACTTCGATTATCGGCCCTTTAATTATGAATAATTTGTTTGCCTACTTCACCAGCACAAAAGCTCCGGTATATTTTCCGGGAGCGCCCTTTATTTTGGCTTCGGCATTATGTTTTTTAAGCGTGATTTTTGCCTTCCGGTCTTTATCGGGTAGATTCATTAAGTCCAGTTAAGAAACTTTATTAATCATATATTCCATATTATTAAACCGGAAGGTATCCCCTGCTTTCCGGTTGAATAATTCCTTGGCGATAGGCGATTCCACAGAAATAATATAGTATTCTCTATCCCCTGCTTTATATTTTCCGGATGCTGTTGCCAGATAGAAATTTCCACGGTTCGTTTCCACGATACTGCCCTGAACAGCCTTATCCTGTTGAATATCGATTCTTAAACGTTTCAGAAATAATGCTTGCTTTTCCCATTCACGTATTTGTCTGCCCAACTTTTCTAATTCCAGTTGAACCATCGCTCTGCCTGTTTCGTGTTTATCTCCGGCGGTACTTTTTGTTTCCTGTTCATGGGCTTCTTTCGCCTGAAGAATTGCTTGCCTACAGGTCGCTATACGTTCCGACACGATTTGATCACAATAGTCATGAAGTATTTTTTTGTGCTTAGATATTTCCATTCGCCATAATTCTGTTTTCAAAGATAAGCGCATAAATGAAAAATATTATCTTCGTTTATGCTTAAAAGGATTATAACCCATATTCGAAGTACGGAGTATATATTTCATAAACTGAAAGCGCATACCACCGAGCGGCAATTTATCTTAATTGCTGGTATGATGATTGGTTTTTCGGCGGGTCTTGCTGCAATTGTATTAAAATTATTGACACATTTTTTACGGAATGTATTGGTATCGGCAACACAGGTTAATTATACAGATTATCTGTATGCTGCGGGTCCTTTGGTTGGGTTTTTCTTAAGTTTTTCTTATGGTGCTTATTTTCATCGCCTGCTTATATTAAGGGGTGCTTCGGATGTACTGTATGCGATTAAACGAAAATTCAGTTTACTGGCACCGCATAAAATCTATTCCAACCTGATTACTGCTTCCCTCACTGTTGGTTTTGGTGGATCGGTAGGTCTCGAAGCACCTATCGTAGCAAGCGGTTCAGCCCTTGGGTCAAATTTCGGGCGCGTTTATCGACTGAGTCAGAAAAACAGAACCCTGCTCATTGCCTGTGGTGCTGCAGGAGGAATTGCGGCAGTATTTAACGCACCTATCGCCGGTGTTATTTTTTCTATAGAAGTATTATTGGCGGAAGTTAGCTTAACAGCTTTCATTCCTTTAATTATCGCGGCTGTTTGTGGTTCCTTAAGTTCGATGTTATTATTGAATGAAGAAATTTTATTGACCTATAAGCACTACCTCTTTTTTAATTATACCAATCTTCCCTTTTATATTTTATTGGCTGTACTTGCCGGGCTTTATTCTACCTATTATACGAGTGTTGCTATTTACATTCAAAAGGTATTCAGTAATCTGAAAAACAAATGGTTAAGAATACTATACGGAGGAATGGCTCTGGGTTTATTGGTGATTCTTTTTCCGACTTTGTTTGGTGAAGGTTATGAGAGTATTCACGCCTTGTTATATGGCAATTATAAACAGTTATTTTCGAATCTGAGCTTGTTTCAAAATATCGGAATGGATATTTCCGGTACCATCATTATCGGAATGATAAGCATTTTGTTTTTGAAAGTTGTGGCCACCTCCATAACCCTTGCTTCAGGTGGTAATGGGGGTAACTTCGCCCCTTCTTTGTTTGCAGGAGCTTTTCTCGGGTCGAGTTTTGCTGTTTGTATAAATGAAAGCGGATTATACACCCTGCCCGTTGCAAACTTTACAATTGTAGGAATGGCAGCAGTGATGAGCGGGGTTCTTCATGCTCCCCTCTCTGCTATTTTCCTTATTGCAGAAGTTACAGGAGGCTATGAACTGATGATTCCCTTAATGACATGTTCGGCACTGAGTTTTGCGATAGCCAAACATTTCAATTCCATTTCCATCGACAAAAGAAGTTTAATAGGTAAATTAACAAAGGATGAATTGATACATTAATCGATGGGATGTATCCCAATAAATTTATATGAACCTCGAAAAAGAACTGCTAAAAGATCGTTCAAAAGCACACATACAGCGTATGGCTTCTTATATTTCGAACAATGAAAAACACTTTGAATCCCTGATGCATATCGTCCTGAGATCTGAAAATGATATTCTTCGTCAGAGATCTGCCTGGTTGATGAGTACGGTGTTTGATACATCACCCTTTCTGCTTATGCCATACTTAGAGCAATTAATTGATATGCTCGGGGAAAATAATTTGCATGATGCACTGAAACGTAATATCACCCGTGTTTTGCAAGCAATTAGTATTCCCGAAAATTTACAAGGCAAAGCGCTCGATGCATGCTATCGCTTATTCAGATCATCGGAAGAAGCAGTTGCCATTAAAGTGTTTGCAATGTCGGTGGTAGCTAATATTATTCAGAATTATCCCGAATTGAAAGAAGAGTTTTTATACGATATCGAACAACAATACCCCTATTCATCGGCCGGATTTCGATCCCGGGCAAAAAAAATCATTACCAATTTGAAAAAACGAAGCCGGCTCTAAACATTTTTACAGTATTTCTGCTTTATAGCATAAGATGGACAAGATTATATGCTTTGATGGTAAATGCCAATTCTGTATTGCAGTAGTGAAGTTTATCATCCAAAGAGATCCGAAATATAAATTGCGTTTTGCTCCTATTCAATCTCAGCAGGCGCGTATTTTATTAAAAGAACGAGGGATGAATTTCATCGGGTTGAATACCATTTATTTCATCGATAATCAGAAGATCTATCAACGTTCAGAAGCTGTTCTGCGTATTTTAGGGTCTATGCCTTATCCTTATAAGGCATTGATAGTTTTTCGTATGATTCCTCGCAGTTTACGTGATGCTTTTTACAAATGGTTTGTGGCAAGCCGATACAAATGGTTTGGTAAAAATGATAAGGACTTTGTTTTTCAGGAAGCCGATAAAAAACATTTTATCGTTTAATTATTTGAATTCCTTTTTCAGATTTTCAACAATATCAAATACTGCCGGGCAATAAAGCGTATTCTGAAGCGTAATATCCAGAATACTTTTTAATTGCTGTTCATCGGTATGCGGATATCCCCGGCATGCTTCAGGACGTGCTTCGTAAATATTGCATTTATTATCTTTTGCCAGGAAAGGACAAGGCGCGCCATTATGAACCATATCTCCTTCTTCATCCATGTGTAAATAGGTATTGATGAAAGCATCTGTCTTTAATCCTAAAAATTTAGAGATACGTTTAATATCCTTAGGCTCAAAAGTCGGGCTGATGGATTTACAGCAGTTTGCACAATCCAGGCAGTCGATTTTCCGGAAGGCTTGTTCATGATACACATCCACGAGATCATCGAGATCTTTTCTACGGCTTCTTTTCAGCCGCGCAAAAAATTTCTCGTTCTCCTTATAATAGCGTTTAGCTTTTCTACTGAATGACTTTAGATCGATTTGCATTAAACTAATTTTGGGATAAAGATAAGAAGTCCTATGATACCTGAAAGAATTGCAGCAACGAATACGGCTGCTGCAGAAACATCTTTCACATATTTAATGTGCTTATTGTGTTGAGGCTCTATCCAGTCACACAATCTTTCAATCGCCGAATTAATTAATTCGCAACAAATCACCAATGCTATGCAGAACGAGCAAATTATCCATTCGGTAATACTGATGGACAGCATCCATCCTAAAGAAATCACGAATATAGAGGCTGCTAAATGTATTTGAGCATGATGTTCATATCTAAAAAAAGAGTACAGACCTTTACATGCATATCCAAATGCCTGTATTCTTTTCTTAAACCAAGCAGGTTTCATTGTTTTTACTTTACACCCAATTCTTTCAGGATAAAGTCGGCTTTATCCACTTCCTGCGCAACCCATAATATGAAACGTATATCAACACCGATCGATCGGCTGTAGGATTCGTTCCAGGCGAAATCATTAATGGTTGCTTCATAAGCCCGGTCGAAATTCACTCCGACTAATTCACCGTTTTCATTCATAATCGGGCTTCCCGAGTTTCCACCGGTGGTATCCATGTTATAAAGCAGGGCCACCGGAACATTTTTCCCGTCGCGGGTACGGTATTTACCTAATTTCTTTTGTTTATAAAGCTCGCGGATAACCGGCGGCATATAATAATCTCCCGATCCCTCCCCTTTTTCTATCAATCCGCTTAAGGTAGTAATAGGTTTCATATACGTAGCATCCGAAGGAGAATATCCGCGAATATAACCGTATGTTAAACGCAGGGTACGGTTGGCATCCGGAATAAAATCCGATTGGCTGTATAACATTTTAATATCTACATAATCGGCTAATAATGTATTCAGCTTTCCGTCTCGTATTTTTTTTATAGCATTAAAAGTGTCGAGCACCTGAAGTGTACTCTGAGCCAGATCAAGCATCGGATCGCTGAACTTCATAAAATCATTGAGCGGTTTTGCCAATAAACCATCGAAGAAAAAGGGATCCTTGAATTTCGTTTTTGCGAACAAATATTCTACATATTTATCAACTGCCTGTTCATAGTTTTTGGTGTTCGTGTAATCGAATCCCGGGATAATTTTTATTTGTTGATTATCATGAATCAGATTTAATCCATCTAATAAAATTTTTTTCAATAAACGTTTATCACTTTCCAATACATAACTTTCATAAACAGCCGTACCGCTTCTTAACACAGCCGATTTGCCTTCGTTATATACCTTCTCCCGATTACTCGCATCCGCATCCTCTATTTTTTTACGTAAAGAAATAATTAAACTCGCGGCACGTAAAGAATTGGTGCTGGGTATGGTTTGCGTTAAAACCAAATCTGCTTTGGCATCTTTAAATATTTCATCATACACCAAAGCGATGTTTGTTAACAAAGAGCCATATTTTTCTTTCAATGCTGCATCGGCATCGATAAATTCTTGTATAGCTTTTTCTTCGAGACGTTTTCGTTCTACTAAATCAATAGCTTTTAAGCCTTTTAATTTTCCTTTGTAATTTTTTTGAACATTCGCTTTACTTTTTATCCGGCTCGCTTGTTTCAGTTCCGACTCTTTATTGACAGAGCTTGCTTCCATCTGTGCATTCTGCCATTCGTATAAAGAAGAAATATAAGGAAGCATAAATTTCTCCTGGTATTCAATGTATTGCGAAGGGTAATTTCTAAAGGTTCTTCCGGGATATCCCAAAATAAAAACAAAATCTTCATCCTCTACTCCTGCCGGATTTATTTTTAAGATTTTTTTGGGAGTATAAGGGACATTATCTTTGGAATAGGTTGCAGAGCTGCCATCCTTGGCAACATAAGCTCTCACGAAAGAAAAATCGCCGGTATGACGCGGCCATACCCAATTGTCCGACTCCCCGCCAAACTCGCCGATAGCACGTTGCGGGATATAGACCAAACGCACATCCTGAATGGTTTTGTAGCGGAATAAAACATAAGTCCTTCCGATAAACATTTCCGATACTTCGGCTTTAATCGTTTTATCTTTCTCCTCTTCTGCCTTTACAAGTTCCGCTATTTTTGAATGAATAAGATTGATCCGTTTACCCGGGTCGTTCTCCCCTTTTACAGCATCTAATATTTGTGTAGAAACATCTTCGTACGAATCGGTGATTCTGCAAGTAAGTCCTTTCGCCGGAATCTCCTCTTCGAACGTTCGTGCAACGAAACCATTCGTCAAATAATCGTTTTCCGGAGTACTGGCCAGCTGCACAGCTCCAAAAGCACAGTGATGATTCGTAATGATTAATCCTTTTTCCGACACAAAAGACCCTGTACATCCTCCAACATTTACCAAGGCATCAATCAGGCTGATTCCATTCGGATTATATACCTCCGACTGATCAATCTTTAATCCGGCTTTTTTCAGGTCCAGCTTTTTTAATTCACTCAGGGGATACATCCCCTCGTCCGGAGGGCCGATTGCAAAGCTCTGGCTGATTAATCCGACAGATAGAAAAATCCCAAGGATTTTTTTTAGTTTCGTAAGGCGTAACATCATTCGATAAAAATTTAGGTTAAAATAAATTCGTTCTTAAATACGATTTAAGAAACCATGAAGATAGGAAATTGTTAGGAAATTTGATAAAATACTATGTCCGAAGACTTATACATATTACAAACAACCGATAAAGAAGCGCAGTACCGCTCGCTCCTTCCCCAGCTGAAAGCCCTGCTCGAAGATGAGTCCGACCTTATTGCCAAGATGGCGAATACCTCCGCTGCATTGAAAGAAGCTTTTGGTTTTTGGTGGGTAGGTTTTTACCTGGTGAAAGAAAATGAATTGGTATTAGGACCTTTTCAGGGGTCTGTTGCCTGTACCCGGATCGCTTATGGTAAGGGTGTTTGCGGAAGGGCGTGGGAATTGGCCGAACCGATTATTGTTGATGATGTGGATCAATTCCCCGGGCATATTGCCTGTAGTTCGGCATCTCAATCCGAAATAGTTATTCCTGTTTTTCAAAATAAAAAAGTGATAGCGGTATTAGATGTCGATAGCGAACACTTAGCCCATTTTGATCAGTACGATAAAAAATATCTCGAACAGCTCGTAGCGATGTTATGAATAAACGTGTGATCTACCTCATACCCGGATTGGCAACGGATGAACGTTCCTATAAATATTTAAACTTAGGCAATGAGGACATCAGACATATACACTGGATAGCGCATCTTAAAGGAGATACTTTAGCAAGTTATGCCTTGCGTTTGTTGGAACAGATTGATACAAGCCGTCCGGTAGTGCTTATCGGTACCTCCTTAGGAGCCATGTTGGCCGTAGAAATATCCAAGCATATCCCAACGGAAAAAGTTATCCTCGTTTCGGGCATCGCTTCCCGTTTCGAACAGCCCCCTTATTTTAAATTTTTCAGAAACATTCCCTTATACCAATGGATTCCTGATTTTATTTTTTCGAATGTGGGCATCTGGTTTAAATTTTTATTTCAGAAAAGAAGATTGCCTGCATCCTGGAAAGGCCTGTTTACAGATATGTTCTCGGAACATTCTCCACGATTTCTAAAATGGTGTATGCATGCAGCCCTGCATTGGGACAATGAGCATGTTCCGGAAAATATGATCCGCTATCACGGAGATAAAGACAGTGTGTTTCCTTACAAGTATATTCATCAGGGAATCCGTATTCCGAATGGATCGCACATCATGATTTTCACACGCGCTAAAGAGATCAGCCATTTGATACAAGCAGAATTAGAAATAACCCCATGATTTTACCACCATCCTTTTATCAGTCAGAAGATGTAGTCGGCATAGCCCGTGCGCTTATCGGGAAATTAGTATTTACAAGAATTGATAATGAATTGACAGGTGGAATTATTGTAGAGACCGAAGCGTACAAAGGCCCCGAAGACCGGGGCTCGCATGCCCATCAGATGCGCCGTACGGCAAGGAACGAAAGTATGTATAGCGAAGGCGGTACAGCCTATGTGTATATCTGTTACGGTATTCATAATATGTTGAATGTAGTCACCAATCGTGCAGGTATTCCTCATGCCGTCCTGATTCGTGCCATCGAACCTTTAACCGGAATAAGAACCATGGTAGAACGCAGAGGCATACTCCACTTTACGAAGCGCATTTGCGCCGGGCCCGGTTCTCTGGCAAAAGCCCTTGGTATCAGCAAAGCTCAGGACGGCATCAGTTTATTAGGCAAGGAACTCTGGCTCGAAGATCAGGACATGCCCCTGAATGAAGAAGAAATTATAGCTGCCCCTCGCGTAGGAATGAATTTTGACGGCCCTTATAAAAGCATCCCCTGGAGATTTTATCTGAAGGGAAATAAGTTTGTGAGTAAGGGTTGATGGGTTACCTCTGTCCTTATAAAGCTTGGATGGTTACTGAGAATGGAGTATCTTAAACTAAGCCGAAATACGCTGTTTTAATGGGCTATTTGATATGCGTGAATATGGGCGTGTGTTAAAGTTAATGGAACCTGGAAAGACGACAATTCACACGATTACAACTAACGCTTTGGACAAACTATTTATTAGACGCCAGAATGAACACTATTGAAATAAAAAAAGTAATGCTAAGCGACATTGACCAATTACAAAAAATCGGTAAACAGACTTTTTTTGAAACTTTCTCTGCGGGAAATACCGAAGAGAATATGCAAAAATATTTGGAGGAAGGGTTTTCTATTGAAAAACTGACAGATGAACTCAACGATAAGAACTCTGACTTCTATTTTGCTACGTTTGACAACAAGGTAATCGGTTACTTAAAACTCAACTTTGGACAATCACAGACCGAGCTAAAAGATGATAAAGCGCTCGAAATGGAACGTATTTATGTCTTAAAAGAATTCCACGGAAAAGCTGTGGGGCAGTTGCTTTACGAGAAGGCAATGCAAATTGCCCGGCAAGCAAAAGTTGACTATATTTGGTTGGGCGTTTGGGAAGAAAACCCGAGAGCAATTAACTTTTATAAGAAAAATGGTTTCGTAGAATTTGACAAGCACATTTTCAGGTTAGGCAATGACGAACAGACAGACATTATGATGAAGCTAAAACTGACAACCAACAAATGACAAGAACGGCAGCCACTAACAGCGGTTTTGTGTCAGGCGGGGTTGACATGCTTCGTATGAACATTTACAAAACATAAAAACTCGCATGTCCATCTCAAAAAAATCAGAATTAATCGCAATGAAAAAAGTAAGTGATATTGTTGCTTACGCTTTGAAGGAAATGAGAAACTATGCTCAAGCCGGTATGACGACTAAGCAATTAGATGATTATGGGGGAAGGATCCTTTCGGACTTCGGGGCTAAGTCGGCACCTTATTTAACTTATGGTTTTCCCGGTTGGACCTGCATCAGTGTGAACCATGAATTCTGCCACGGTATTCCATCCGACAAGAGAATACTCCAGGAAGGCGATCTGATCAATATTGATGTTTCAGCCGAACTTAACGGTTTCTGGTCTGATAACGGAGGTGGGTAAAGATATCCATCAACATCAAAAATTGATAGACGCTTCCAGGCAAATTTTACACAAAGCAATCCATGTTATAAAAGGTGGTGTCCGCATTTCCGACATCGGACATCTGATAGAAAGCGAGGCAAGAAAACAGGGTTACAAAGTCATTAAAAACCTTATGGGGCACGGTATCGGAAAGAGCCTGCACGAAGAGCCGGGCGAAATAGCGAATTACAAAGACCGATTTAATCCGACAAGATTTAAGAAAAATTCTGTTGTTGCCATTGAAACATTTATAGCAACGGCATCAACGTATGCCGAAACCCTCAATGATGGCTGGACAATGGTTGGAAATAAAGGTGGCTTTATGGCGCAACACGAACATACCATCGTAATTACCGACGGAAAACCAATCATACTGACAGAAATGAATGAAAGCTGGAATTAAGGAAAGCGTGCCGATACCTAGTATATTGGTGATATAATCTCTGTACCCTCCGTGAAAGGCGGTTACTTTTTTAAACCGCAGAGTACGCGGAGACATATTCCTTACATTGTACCCAGTATGAATCACGCAGAGTGCGCGGAGAGGTGTTTAAGAAATAAATGCTTTATGCATTTTCATGTATCGTCTTATTTTTTGTACAAGTAAATACAACTGTTTTTCGGGTCATTTATATTAGCTTATAGCTTTGTTCTTCAATATTAGTACAATTTATACCGTATCCCGTAAAATTAAAAATTGTATACTTTCTGAAAATGGAATATCTTTATGGTCAGTCTTGACGGCACATTATTTAAAATAAAAATTATGAGCAACCATTATGCGTTAACCGACTTAGAATTTGAACAAAAGTTTGAAAGAGGAAATTTCGACCCTGAATGGTTTAGTCACGAAGCTCACATACGACTGGCCTGGATACATATTAACAAATATGGACTTGAGAAAGCCATTGAAAATGTTTGCTTGCAACTTGTAAATTTTGTAACCCAACTTGGTGTGAAAGATAAATTCAATAAAACCTTGACGGTTGCAGCTATTAAGGCAGTGCATCACTTTATGTTAAAATCAAAATCCCACAACTTCGAAGGATTTATTGCCGAGTATCCAAGGCTAAAAAGTAATTTTAAAGATTTAATGTCTTGTCATTATAACATAGATATTTATTCTTATGAAAAAGCAAAAAGGGAATTTATTGAGCCAGATTTATTACCCTTTGATTAAATAAATAGGTTATAAATGATTAGAAAAGGAAATATATCGGATATAAGTAAATTACAAGAATTATTTGTAGACACAGTATCAAGTGTTTGTAAAGCTGATTACAGCACTGAACAAATTGCTGCCTGGGTTTTAGGTATTGAAAACAAGGACCGTTGGCAAGATGTATTGACCAGCCAATTTGTATTGGTCGCACAAAACGATAAGTATATACTAGGATTCTGTACTCTTGATAAAGGTAACTACATTGATCTTTTTTATGTTCACAAAGACCACCAACAGCAAGGGATTGCAAAGAAACTTTACACAGATATTGAAAAGGAAGCAAAGCGACAAGGACAAATAAAACTAACGTCTAATGTGAGTAAAACCGCAAGACCTTTTTTTGAAAAAATGGGTTTCAAAGTACTAAAGGAACAGTATGTAAATCTGAAAGGTGTTGAACTGACAAACTATCACATGGTAAAAACAATAAAATAGACCCAAGCCCGAATCCTTAGTAGCAATAATTATGAATGAGACAGGTGGCTCACTTTAAAAGTGCTGAAAAGTCCGTTTAAAAAAATCAAGACCCGTTTCGGGATTTAGCCATGACTTCCCATGCTCCTCAAGCGAGTCCTATAGAAGGTTAATGTGTTACAAATTATCCCATCGTCGCAATACACTTCAGCTCTATAGCAATAGGCGTAGGCAGGCAGTTGATTTCTACTGTAGTGCGGCAGGGTAAATTATCTTTAAAGTATTCGGCATAAATGGTATTGTATTTTTTGAAATCGTCCTTCATATTGGTTAGAAAAACCGTTACATCAATCAGTTTATCCCAGGAAGATCCCGACTCTTCTAAAATTATTTTCACATTATTAAAAACCGAACGGCATTGTACTTCGATATCGTAGGATATAATGTTTCCGGCTTCATCCAGCTCTACACCCGGAATTTTTTTTGTGCCTTTTTCCCGAGGGCCTACTCCTGATAAGAACAAAAGATTTCCCACTCTGCGGGCGTGCGGATATTGACCTACCGGTTCAGGTGCGCGGGACGAATTAATAATTTCTGACATATATCTTTTAATTAATATGGATACAAATATTTTTTGCTTCGGTGAAGAAACGCAGGGCTTCCCAGCCTCCTTCCCTTCCTACTCCCGAGTTTTTCATTCCACCGAATGCTGTACGCAAATCTCTTAATAACCAACAGTTAATCCAAATAATTCCGGACTCTACCTGTTCTGCCATGCGGTGGGCACGCGAAAGATTTTCTGTCCAGATGGTTGCGGCTAATCCATACTCGGTGCTGTTGGCATATTTCAATACCTCCTCTTCACTATCGAAAGGACATAAGGTAACAACGGGTCCGAAGATCTCTTCCTGATTGGTACGGCAGTCGTAAGGCAAACCTTCAATAACAGTAGGAAGTATAAAATACCCTTCGGCACACCTGCTGCCTTCGGGATGCAGGGCCTTGCCTCCACAGAGGATCGTCCCCCCTTCTTCTTTGGCTAATTCTATATACGATAAGACCTTTTCGTAATGGGCTTTCGAAACGATCGCACCCATGCGGTTTTCAGCATCGTTGGGGTCTCCTACTTTCATTGCTTCAACGGCTTCAATGAATGCTTTTTTAAATTTTTCGTAAAGAGGCCTTTCAATAAAAATACGCGATCCGCATAAACAGATTTGTCCCTGGTTTTCGAAAGAAGAACGCAAAGTTGTTTTCAGCATGCGATCGAAATTACAATCAGCGAAGATGATGTTCGGGTTCTTCCCTCCCAGCTCTAGGGATAATTTTTTAAACTGTGGAGCGGCAATGGAGGCAATGGTTCTGCCGGTTGCTGTACCTCCTGTAAAGGAAATGGCTTTAATTTTCGGATGCCGGGAAATGGCATCTCCAACTTTAGTTCCGAGTCCGTGTACAATATTCAATACTCCTTTGGGTAAGCCTATTTCCACACATACTTCCGAAAGCAGGTAAGCTGTCATGGGGGTTACTTCCGAAGGTTTGGCAACGACACAATTTCCGGCTGCCAATGCAGGTGCAATTTTCCAGGAGAATAAATATAAAGGCAAATTCCAGGGAGAGATACAGGCAACCACCCCGATCGCTTTACGTAAGGTATAGTTTATCCCTACTCCTTCCATGGCATGCGCTTCGGTAGCAAACTGCTGAACAGCGCTTGCAAAGAATTTAAAATTGTGAACGGCACGCGGAATATCGACCCGTTCGCATAACAACAGGGGTTTACCATTATCAATCGACTCGGCCCTGACAAATTCGTCCATGCGTTTTTCGATGCCCATGGCAATGGCTTCAATATAGGATGCGCGTTTTTCATAATGCATATTAGCCCAGTTCTTTTCTGCTGCCTGTGCTGCCTCAACAGCTAAGGCTATATCTGCTGCATCGGAATCGGGAATTTGTGAATATACCTTGCCGGTCGCTGGTTCTATATTTTCTAAATACTTTTTGTTGTGGGGTTCCACCAATGCCCCATTAATATAATTTCGAATCTGAATCATTTTACGAATGTTTAAAATGCCATTGTTCTTCCGCCATCAACCGCTATGCTTTGTCCGTTGATATAACCGGCTGCAGGGCTTGCGAGGAATGCCGCCAATGCAGCAATCTCGGAAGGATCACCGAATCTTTTGGCAGGAATTTCTTCCAACATTTCTTTTTCGATGTCTTTTATGGGTGTATTTGTTTTTTCTGATTTTCCGTTGATAATGCTTTCGAGACGAACGGTTTTGGTAGCTCCGGGCAATACATTGTTTACGGTAATTCCCATAGCGGCCAACTCGAAACTCATGGTCTTTGCCCAGGCTGCAACGGCGGCACGTGTAGTGTTCGATACACCTAATCCTTTTAAAGGCTGACGAACAGAGGTAGATATCACATTGATGATTCTTCCATAACCCGCTTGTTGCATTCCGGGAATGCAAGCCTGCGCTAAAATATGATTACATATTAAATGTGTCTGATAGGCTTCCATAAAAGCATCGGTACGAGCCTGATGAATCGGCCCTGCAGGAGGTCCGCCTGTATTATTCACTAAAATATGGACCGTTTTGCCGGGCATATAGGCATGGATGCTTGCACGAAGTTCTTCGGGTTTACTGAAGTCGGCGCCAAGTATTTCGTGTTTCTGATTTCCATTATCGGGCAATTCGGCTAATGCCTTTTTCAGCCGCTCTTCATTACGAGCAATTAAGGTAATATCAGCACCTAACAGGGCAAGCTCTATAGCGATTGCCTTTCCTATACCCTGACTGCTTCCGCAGACGAGGGCTCTTTTATTTATTAATGATAATTCCATTGACAGAACAAATATAGGTAACTAAAACATAAAAAATTCAAACAGGGTTTAATAATGGTTAATGATTAATTGTTAGTGGCTGGGGTGTGGTAAATAAAATAACCTGATCAGGGTGATTACGGAAGTATTCATTTATATAAGACTGAAATAATATTCGCAAGTAAATTGATTCATCATGTTTCAAAAACAGCTTAAAAAATTAAACAGGAATGAATGAAGGAGCATTAAGAAACAAGAAAAATTTATGTTTCCTTACCTCTTGGGGGGTAAAATTTAAAATACTTCCGGTTTAAATAAACAGATAATATTTATTAAATTTGATAAAAATCTATTGGTATGCCTATTCAACGCCCTTTTAATTTAAAGAAATGGATTGATGAAAACCGTCATCTCCTGAAACCTCCCGTAGGAAATCAAAGTGTTTATAAAACGGCCGAAAATTTTATTGTGATGATTGTCGGCGGTCCGAATGCTCGTAAGGATTTTCATTACAATGAAAGTGAAGAGCTGTATTACCAGCTCGAAGGGAATATGGTACTGCGTATCGTGGAAGATGGTAAGCAGGCAGATATACCGATTAATGAAGGGGATATGTTTTTGCTTCCTCCCAAAACGCCTCATTCTCCTCAACGTCCTGCAAATACGGTGGGTTTGGTGATCGAGAAAGTACGCGAAAACAAAGAGATCGACGGCTTTTTATGGTTCTGCGAATCCTGCAACAATAAATTATACGATGAGTATTTCGAGTTGACGGATATTGTAAAACAGTTACCTCCGGTGATGGAAAAATTTTATGCTTCCAAAGAAAATCGTACCTGTATTAAATGCGGTGCGGTGATGGATCCACCGGTAAAATTATAAGCTTTTTTATCCCATCGGTTATGATTGATGAGTCACAAATGATACATTTGCTCATCAATCATAATCGATTTCTTTTTATACATCATGTTGAAAATAGATATACATACCCATATTATTCCCAAGCAAATGCCGCGTTGGTCGGAGCGCTTCGGCTATTCGGGATTCATTCATCTTGACCATCATAAACCCTGCTGTGCAAGAATGATGTTGGATGATAAGTTCTTCCGCGAAATACAGGATAATTGCTGGGATCCCGAAGTGCGTATGAAAGAGTGTAATCATCATGGAATAGATGTACAGGTATTATCAACCATTCCGGTTATGTTTTCATACTGGGCAAAAGCTCAGGATGCACTCGATCTTTCCAAATTTTTGAATGATCATATTTCAGGCATTGTGTATGCTTACCCTAAACGTTTTGCGGGTTTGGGAACCATTCCTTTACAGGATATCGATCTTGCCGTTGAGGAGTTACGCAGATGTATAAAATTAGGTTTGTCGGGAGTTCAGATTGGTTCTCATGTGAACGATATGAATTTGGACAACGAATATTTCTATCCCTTTTATGAAGAAGCCGAAAACTTGGGTGCTGCAATTTTTGTGCATCCCTGGGATATGATGGCAAAAGATAAAATGCAGAAATATTGGCTGCCCTGGTTAGTCGGAATGCCTGCGGAATCATCATTGGCAATATGCTCGATGATTTTTGGAGGGATCTTCGAAAAATTCCCCGGACTAAGGGTTGCTTTTGCTCATGGCGGTGGTTCCTTCCCTGCTACCATTGGCCGTATCGAACATGGTTTCAATGTTCGTCCCGATTTGGTGGCTGTCGATAACCCTATCAATCCGCGAGATTATTTAAACCGTTTTTATTTAGATACTCTGGTACACGATCCATTGATGTTGGAATATCTGATGGAATTGGTCGGGCCGAATCAACTGGCATTGGGCAGCGACTACCCCTTCCCATTGGGCGAGCTGCAGCCAGGAAATCTAATAAAATCAACCACTTACAGTGATTTTGTAAAAGAACGTTTGTTAAGCGGTACTGCTCTAGAATGGTTGGGATTGGAAAAAGAATACTTTTTATAGAGATAGATGCACATGAAATTTGAAAATACCTTAAGCTTTGCTCGGGACTTGGATCGTAAAGATCCTTTAAATCGTTTTCGGAATGAATTCTTATTTCCGCAACATCAGGGTAAAGATGTTATTTATTTATGTGGAAATTCATTGGGATTGCAACCCAAACGTACACGGGAATATATCCTTAAACAATTAGATAACTGGAAAGAGTATGGTGTTGAAGGGCATTTCAAAGGAGATACTCCCTGGATGTATTATCAAAAAACGACTAAAGAAAGCTTAGCGAAACTGGTAGGTGCAAAAGTGTTGGAAGTGGTTGCTATGAATCAGTTGACGGTAAATTTACACATCCTGATGTTGAGCTTTTATCGTCCCACCAAAAAGCGTTATAAAATTATGGTGGAGGCTGCTGCTTTTCCTTCGGATCAATATGCCGTAGAAACGCAGGTACAATTACATGCTGATAAAAGTTTTGATATAAACAACGCTATTGTTGAGTTACATCCACGTGAGGGAGAATACACATTACGTACGGAAGATATTCTGAATACCATCGGGAAACATAAAGATGAATTGGCTTTGGTAATGATGGGCGGTGTCAATTATTATACGGGACAATTATTCGATATGAAAAAAATTACCGAAGCGGCACATGCTGCAGGAGCCTTGTGTGGCTTCGATTTGGCGCATGCTGCGGGTAATGTTCCCATGCACTTACACGATTGGAAGGTTGATTTTGCGACCTGGTGTTCGTATAAATATTTAAACTCGGGTCCGGGCGGTATAAGCGGTATTTTTGTTCATGAAAGACATTCCGCTGATCCCGGTACTTTCCGTCTTGCGGGATGGTGGGGATATAAAGAGGATAAACGTTTTCAAATGCAGAAAGGATATATTCCCGAGCCCGGTGCCGAAGGTTGGCAAATGAGTAATGTGCCTGTATTAACGATGGCAGCTCATCGTGCATCGCTCGATTTATTTGATGAAGCGGGTATTGATGCCCTTCGGGGAAAAAGCATATCATTGACAAATTATTTCGAATACATTATACAGGAAGTTAATCGTAAAGCAGGCTTCGGGAAATTTATCGTCATCACTCCGAAAAATCCGGAAGAGCGTGGTTGTCAATTATCCCTGATTTGTAAAGAAGGCGGAAGAGAAATTTTTGATGCGCTTATGGAAGCGGGTATTGTAGGTGATTGGCGTGAGCCTGAAGTACTGCGTTTCGCACCGGTACCTTTATACAACAGTTTCGAAGATATATATCAGTTTGGGAAAATTTTAATGCAATTTTTTAGCAATGAGTAAAGATATTACCATCGTTGGGGCCGGATTGGTAGGTTCCTTATTGTCGCTGTATTTATCGAAACGGGGACATAAAGTAAATTTATATGAAAAGCGTTCCGATATGCGTTCGGCGGGATATGTGGGCGGAAGGTCGATCAATTTAGCTTTGAGTCACCGTGGCTTTAATGGCTTACGTGCAGTAGGACTGGATGAGGAAATACGCAAGGTAGCTATCCCTATGTATGGAAGAGTGATTCATCAGATTAATGGAGATGTGGTATATCAAGCCTATGGAAAAGAAGATCAGGCTATCTATTCTGTTTCGCGTGGCGGATTAAATATTTCATTGATGAATTTTGCCGAAGCAGATCCCAATATCAATATACATTTTGATGAACGTTGCTACGATGTCGATATCGAAACGGCTACAGTTCATTTCGAGAATACACAGACTAAAAACCAGCGCGCCGTAAAATCCGATTTGGTTTTATCGGCGGATGGTGCTTTTTCCGCAGCGCGTTTAGCTATGCAATTAAAAACCGATCGCTTCGAATATTCTCAACATTATCTCGAACATGGATATAAAGAATTACATATTCCTGCAGGACCGGATAATTCTTTCCTGATTGAAAAAAATGCGCTGCATATCTGGCCGCGCAATAATTATATGTTGATTGCTTTACCTAATCCCGATGGAAGCTTTACCTGTACTCTCTTCTTTCCTTTTGAAGGTAAAGTGTCTTTTGCTTCTATACAAAAGGATGCGGAAATACAAAAATTTTTCAGCGAAGTATTTCCGGATACGATTCCCTTAATGCCTACACTCATTCACGATTATAAAAATAATCCGGTAAGCTCATTGGTTACGGTTAAATCATATCCCTGGTCGTATAAAGATAAGCTGGGGATTTTGGGTGATGCGTCTCATGCAATCGTTCCTTTCTTCGGACAGGGATTGAATGCCGGCTTCGAAGATTGTTATGAGCTTGGAATTCTGATGGATAAGCATGGTAACGACTGGATTACGATCTTACAGGAATTGCAGCAGATACGTAAACCCAATACTGATGCAATTGCAGAGATGGCTTATGAGAATTTTATAGAGATGCGCGATAAGGTTGCCGACCCTAAATTCTTGTTAAGGAAAAAAATCGAACAAAAATTTTCGGTAAAACATCCCAACCATTATACTTCCAAATATTCGATGGTAAGTTTTAGTACGATACCATATACGGAAGCTTTGCAAATGGGTTATCGGCAGGATGCACTCTTCGAAAAAATCGGATGCATTGCTAATATCGAGCAGATTTGGGACAGCCCGGAAATGGATGTTACTTACGATGCCCTTCTGAAAGAGTTCGGTTTTATTCATTAAGATGCTAAAGATTGCTCATCATCCGGTGTATGCTCATCCCTTACCGCAAGGGCATCGCTTTCCCATGATGAAGTATGAGTTGATTCCTTTACAGCTTTTACACGAAGGAAGTATTCGTCCGGAAAATTTTTTTAGTCCGGGGATGGCCGATGAACAGTATATTCTCTTAGCACATTCCGAAGATTATTGGAACAAGCTGAAAAGCTTGAGTCTATCTCCTCAGGAAATTCGGAGAATGGGTTTTCCGCTAACACAATTGTTGGTCGAAAGGGAATTACGTATTACACAAGGAAGCATCGGTTGTGCCAATTATGCTTTGGAATATGGAATTGCTATGAATGTAGCCGGCGGAACGCATCATGCCGGTTCCGGCTGGGGCGAAGGATTTTGTTTGCTTAATGATTTTGCGGTTGCAGCATCTTATCTGCTTTATCATTCCTTAGCAAAAAAAATTCTCATCATTGACCTGGATGTACATCAGGGAAACGGTACCGCAGAAATTTTTAAAAATGAAGATCGTGTGTTTACCTTTTCGGCGCATGCTCAAAATAATTTCCCTTATCGTAAGGAGTGTTCCGATTTGGATATTGCATTGATAGATGGAACAACTGATGATGAGTATTTACAGATGCTTCAGGAGCATATACCTGTACTACTGCAAAATTTTAAGCCTGATTTTGTTTTCTATCTTTCAGGTGTTGATATTTTAGCCAGTGATAAACTCGGTAAATTAAAGATATCTATGCAAGGCTGTAAGCAAAGAGACGAATACATTCTGAGAATATGTAAGCAGCAGAATATTCCGCTTGCGATTAGTATGGGTGGCGGGTATTCGGAAGATATCCGGATAATTGTAGAAGCACATTGCAACACTTTTCGATTGGCACAGGATCTATATTTTTAATAGTTCTTATTTGCCGCGGTTAAAAAAGAGTAACCACAGAATACGTATCATTACATTGTACTAAATATGAGCTATGCATAGCGCGGAGATATGTTTGTCGGGTAAGTGTTTTAAGAGATAAATTTGTGATATATATGCTTTGCGTACTCTGCGAAGAACGCGGAGAGGTAGCTGTTACATTATACAAAGTAGGAACACATTCCAACACTGCACGGGATTTATATTTTTAATAATTGTTCAATGGATAAGGGTTTACTGATAAATCCAGAAACGAAGGGATTTTCTTCCGAACGCTTAATATCATTAGGGTCTACAGAGCTTGTAAGCATAATAATTTTTATTAATTTAATTAGTTCGGGATCGAATTTGGAGAATGCTTCCAGAAAATCAAAACCGTTCATAATAGGCATATTGATATCCAACAGAACTAGATCAGGTATCGGATTTTTTTTTCTATCCTTAGCGGTATAGGCTTCTTGCAAATAGTTCAATGCATCGCAAGCTCCCGAATAAATAAGTATCTGATCACATAATCTGCTCTTCGTTAAAATATGTTTGTTAACCATATTATCAATATCGCTGTCGTCAATGAGCATGATCGTATGGTAATGCTTATTCATATGTTCCATGGGTTAGCTTAATTTATATCTATGCTTGTTACTTCTTTACTTATCAAAGGGAGAGCGATTTTGAAAGATGTACCTATCCCCTCTTTACTTTCCAAGAGGATACTTCCGTTTAATTTATCGACCGCATTCTTAACAATGTAGAGTCCTAAACCCGTTCCCGATGATTTGGTATTTCCTCTGAAAAACATTTCAAACACACTCTTCTGCATCGATTCGGGAATACCTTCGCCATTATCTTCGATCTGTATCTCTACCGCATCGGTCAATTCCTGCACAGTGATGTTCAAGGTATTCACCTCTTTTTTCACGTCTTTATATTTGATCGCATTAATAATTAAATTATGCAGAATATTGTTCAATAACGTTTTATCGTAAAATAAACTGCTATGCTGTTCGATGTCTACCTTTACGCTAAGCGAATTAAACTCAGGCAAATTTTCGAAGCTGCGTAAGGTATTTTGTATGATCTCTTTAAAGTTAATTTCCGACTTTTTCATTCTGCCCTGCGTAATGCGGGTAATGTTCAGCAGATCCATCAGAATCGTATCGAGGTGACGAACACTGCGCTCGATGAGTCCGATATATTCCAGCGAACGGGCTTCCTGAAGCTCCGATTTGGCAATGTTTACCAATCCTAAGAGCGATGCCAGCGGTCCTTTCAGATCGTGTGAAGAGCGATAGATAAAGGTATCTAATTCTTTGATTTTATCCTCAAGTTTGCTTTCAAATTTTTTACGTTCGGTAATATCCCTGCTCACGGCAATTAATCCTTCAATTTCATCAGTCCCTTCTTTATAAATAATTTTATTGGTCGATTCAATCCACACATAAGAGCCGTCTTTTCTTTTGTAACGATAGCTTCCGGTATAGACACCCAATCCAAACTGAAGAAAAGTGTTGAGGCCGCTTTTAATTTGTTCGTAATCTTCGGGATGTAGAAAGTCGTATGCGCATTTCCCGATCAGATCTTCCGGAGCATAGCCTAGCAAAGGATACGAAGCCATAGATACATAAAAATAGTAGCCCTCCAAATCGTGCTTCGTAATCATGTCGGTAGCATTCTCCGCTAATAAACGATAGCGGTTCTCGCTTTGGGTTAGCATAGCGATAGCTTTCTTTTCTTCGGTAATATCCGAGGAGGATCCTAAAATATGTGTACACTTTCCTTCTTTATCAAAGATAGCAGTATAGGTAGTTTCCAGATCTATCCAGATCCCGTTCAGGAAATGTTTTTCTTCGAAACGTACCGGAAATTTTGTTTCGACGGCTTGCTGAATTTTCGCCAGATTTTCCGGAAACAGCTCTTCAATTCTTTTAGCGATAATATCCTCTTCGTTAATGGCACTTGCTTCACGATATGATTTATTGACGGATATATACCGGTAAACCTGATCCGGCTCTACACTCAGCAGGAACATTAAATCGCTGGTAGTATTATATATTAAGGATAAACGGTTCGAGCTTTCGATAAACATCTGTTGTACTTTTTGCCGTTCATCGATATCCCGTATGATTGCCGAGAAGATATAAGAGTTGCCGACTTTGCTCTGACCAAATGATATTTCAATCGCAAACTTTTCCCCCGACTTACGGCAACCGATTGTTTCTAAGGTCATGCCATTATCCTGCTTCACTTTATTTTTCAGATACTCCTTAATATCGTTCTCCTCCTGTTCGCCAAGCTGTTTAGGAAGTAAAACGGTAATTACTT
This sequence comes from uncultured Sphingobacteriaceae bacterium, assembly GCA_964454645.1. Lineage (GTDB taxonomy): Bacteria > Bacteroidota > Bacteroidia > Sphingobacteriales > Sphingobacteriaceae > CAYVTM01. The sequence goes on from CAYVTM010000001.1 coordinate 483,046, forward strand.
TTCCGATTAATTCATCCGGAGTATATCCGAATATTTTCTCAACAGCAGCATTAATAAATAAAATTTCGTTTTTATCGTTGATGGTAAGAATAACGTCTGATGCCGTTTCGGCAATCACCCGATAGCGTTCTTCGCTAAGTATCAAAGATTCTTCGGTACTTTTACGCAAGGAGGCATCGCGTGTTACGGCAACTACCTCTTGTAGTTCTTTTGTTCTTTCATTGACCACTCCCCGTCCGCTGGTTTCGAGCCATACATAACTTCCGTCTTTCCGTCGGAAGCGTATTTCTGATTGTAATTCCTGATGATGTTTTAAGATTAAATCGAGCTCATTTCGAAAGCCCGGAACATCATTGGGATGTAAGTAATTACGAAGCGGGATTCCTATAACTTCTTCGGGTTGATAGCCGGTAATCTCATAGATAGCCGGAGAAGCATAAATAAATTCTCCGGTAGGTTTATGCCTCGATATAATGTCTTTGGAATTATCGGCAAGTAATTTATAAGCTCTTTCACTCTCGCGCAATGCAACCTGCTGTTCTCGCTTTTCAACTTCCGAACGATGCTTGTCGATATTTGTCAATATCGACTGGCTTAACCGGCGAAGGTGGGATTTTAACACATAATCGTCGGAACCCTCTTTCATCATTTCTACGGCAATCTCTTCGGCCCCTGTTCCCGTTAAGGTTATAAAGGGAACAGGTAAACAATAGTGTTTAAAAATTTGTAAAGCATCCAGACCTGTAAAGCGAGGTAGGATATAATCGGAAATCACTACATCGGGATGATTCGATTCTAAATAGGCGATCATCTTTTCGCGAGTATCGATATGATTTAGTTCAAAAAACAGCCCATCATTTTTTAATTGACGTGTAATTAATTCTACATCGTTTAAATCATCTTCAATCAATAATATCTTTATCGCTGTCGACATAGCTTATTTTGTGATATTTTGATTTAAAACCATCCAGTACATACCAATATCTACAATTGCTTTAGCAAATTTATCAAACTCAACAGGCTTAATAATATAGCTGTTTGCACCTAAATGATAGGAGTCGATTAAATCTCTTTCTTCTTTTGAAGAGGTTAAAATAACTATCGGAATGTGTTTGGTTTCATTATCCGATTTAATAATACGCAATACTTCCAACCCATCAATCTTTGGCATTTTTAAATCCAGCAAAATTAATTTAGGAAGAACAGAATCTTTCCGGGCGGCATAAACTCCTTTTGCAAATAAAAAATCAAGTGCTTCAGCTCCATCTTTCACATGAAATACAGGATTACTAAGATTGTTCTTTTTTAATGCGCGCAGGCATAGCTCTGCATCGTTCAAATTATCCTCTACGAGTAATATCTCTATGTAGTTCATTTTAATTATCCTTTATGAGGAATGGAAAAATAAAAGGCAGCCCCTTTGTTTAGTTCGGATTCTGCCCACACTTTGCCATTATGCCTGGCAACAATGCGTTGTACTATAGCCAGCCCTACACCCATTCCTTCAAATTCCTCTTCCGAATGCAGGCGTTGAAATACATTAAAAAGTTTTTTATAATAAGCCATATCAAAACCTACCCCTTCATCACGGATTTTAAAGATAGTACTTTCGTTGTTTTTTTCCGCAGAAATTTTTACGATTATTTGCGGGTTTTGTGACGAATATTTGATTGCATTTGAAAGAAGGTTTAACCATACTTGTTTAATCATCATTTTATCACCCTTAATTGGCGGTAAATCAGTCTTTTCTATTTTAATTTTAGGGTTCTTTGAAATACCGAGCTCCTGTTCAATTTCTTTCAGTAATTCATTCGTATCGATGGGCGAATGTACAAGCCCTGTTTTACCCAATCGCGAGAACTCCAATAGATTATCAATCAGCTGCCCCATTTTTGTACTGTTGCTGATAATAACCTGCAAAATACGTAAGCCGTTTTCATCAAAATGTACCGAATAATCTTCTTTCAAGATTCGGGTAAATCCGTCGATTGCCCGTAAAGGCGCTCTTAAATCATGCGAAACACTGTAAGTGAAGGCTTCTAATTCTTTGTTTACCGCTATTAATCGTTCATTTTTACTCTCCAAGCTGATATTTAAGTCATGAATCTTCTCCTGTTCCTGTTTACGTTCGGTAATATCTACAATTACGGTCCTGCTGAATAATTTGTTACCGATTTTTTCCCTGTAAAAAGTCGTATTTGCCAAGACATTAATTCTTTTTCCGTCTTTTGCAATAAATACTTGTTCGTAATCATGTATTTCCTGTAATTCACCAGCGATTACCTGTCGTAAATATTCGCGGGTACGTCTTTTGCTCTCCTCATCTAAAATGTCAACAATGTTCATTTTGCCGATCACTTCTTTACGGGTATATCCCAGCCATTTTAATTCGGTATCATTCATATCCACAAAGTACCCTTCTTCATTTACCGAATGATAACCCGACGGAGCATTATTGTATAAATCGATATAGCGCTTGTTCATTCGTAACAATTGCTTCTCCATACGGTAGCGTTCGCTGATATCCGTCGATATACCGCATAATGCATAAGGTTTGTTATCCTCGCTATACAATAAAAATTTTGAAGTTAAAAAAGCATATTCTTTACCGTTTAAAATAAGATTCTGTTCATATCGGATATCGGCTTTATTTTTTAATAATTCCTGTTCCGAAGCATGTATCTGATCGGCCATTTCTTTGGAAAAAAAATCGTAATCGGTTTTTCCTATACATGCTTCTTTATCCGTTTCTAAATACTTCGCATACTGTGTATTGACCATTGTATATTTACCTTCTATATCCTTTGTGAAAATTATGGATGGAGAATATTCAACGATGGAATGCAGAAACTCTTTGGTTTTAGAGAGTTCATATTCTGCCTGAACGCGTTCGGTAATATCGCTGGAAATACTACACAAGGCATAGGTTTCTGCCTTCGAATTTTTTAATGGAAATTTAGTTGTAATAAAGTGTCGTATATTTCCATACTTATCGTTCAGCAGCTCTTCGATCTTTATGGTGATATTCTCTGCGACAGCTCTTTCATCAGTAGTACGAATGGTTTTTGCCAAATCTTTATTCCAGATATCGAAATCGGTATAGCCGATGATTTTATCTTTACTCAGATCCAATAAGTTACAGAGTGATGAATTGACCAGAGTATATCGATAACTGAGGTCTTTTACATACACAAAAGCAGGTGTATTCTGAATAATGGAATCTAAGAATTCGAGGTTATTTTTTAATTCATGTTCACTTTCAACCCGCGATGTAATATCAGTAGAAATACCACAAATACCATAGTATTTACCACTTTTATCCTTTAGGGGAAATTTAATGGTATAGAAATGAAGCAGGGTATTGTTGATACCCGGTAAGCTCTCTTCATAATGTTTAACTTCCTCTCTGACAATAATTTCTCTATCTATCTTCTGTAATTCGTCTGAAGCTTCCTGCGGTAAAAAGTCATAATCGGTTTTCCCGACAAGGCTTTGCGGGTCATAGCCCATTACCTTCTTCATGGCATTGTTTACCAGAATATATCTACCGTTAATATCTTTTACGAAAATGATGGAAGGCGAATTATTTACAATCCCGTTTAATAAATCACCGGTTCTTCGCAAATTCTGTTCGGCCCCTTTTCGATATTTCAGTTCGATGAGTATATTGTAAAAGGTGATACCCAAAACAAGAATCATTAAGAATAAAATGAGAATAATACTCCGATTCATCTCCTGTGCTAACTGAATCTGGCGGTTGTTAGTAGTATTCAGGAAATTTCGTTCACGAATCTCTAAGTAGTTAATGAGATAGCTTAGTTCAGTAAACATTACATCGTATTGAGCAATGAAATCTATTTCATCTTCTTTTTTAAATCCATTACGATTGATTTTATCGATAGCCTTATCATTTTGCTCAATGAGTTTATGTGTCAACTGATGGATACGATTTGCTTTTCTATAGGTAAGCGGATCATCGTTGCTGATATCGAGAAGCTGATGGCTATGTTGATAGAGTAAATCACTTAAGGAAGGATTGTGTTGTATAGTCTGATGATTTCTTTCAAGGATATATAAATGAGTCGATGATTTGAGATCGTTTGTTAATTTTATTATCTGATCGGTATTTTTCAGAATATCTAAAGAATACCTGGTAGCGGCCCCTCGATAAGCCAGTTCCCGCATGCTCGAATAGGTAATGATGGCCGTAACGATCAGGATAAGAAAACCTGTACCTATACCTAAAAATAATTTATGCCTTAACTTATCCATATATTAAAGCTATTTAATTTTATTCAGAAAATAAATAGCTACTTATGGCTAAAAAAATATGTATATTTAGTACAGATTGATCATCATTCTGTTCATTATGTCGAAGTTAGATAAGCAATACAGCAATGAAAAAATCACCGTATTCTGGAAGCCGGGATTATGTACTCATTCACGGCGTTGTTTTACAGGCCTGATCAGTGTTTTCAATCCTTCCCAACGCCCCTGGATAGACCTGTCGGGAGCGGATAATGAATCGATTATCCGAACGGTGAAAAATTGTCCTTCGGGAGCATTATCATTTAAGTATAATGTTCAATCCCCGGAATCTGCACCTTCTCCCAAAGAGGAATAAGGATGCTAAGTATGAGGGGATTGATCGTTCGGAGTAAATTTTCGGACAAGATATAAGTGCTATTCTATGCTCTTTTCTATCTTTGTGTAAATGCATTTGCCGGAAAATAAGTACTTAAAGATTCTGTATCATCTGGTACGTATTGCAACAGTTTATTTTGTTGCGCTTGAACTTAATTTTTTAGGTTTGTTCGGGTATTCTCCGGGATTTAAAGAACTCATCCGTCCGCCCTATGCTATCTCATCCGAATTATACACCGCAGATAGTATTTTGATCGGAAAGTATTTCCGGGAAAACAGATCGCCGATTGCTTACGACAGCATTGCCCCCATCCTTATAGAATCCTTGACAGCTACCGAAGACATTCGTTTTTATAAGCATCGTGGCATCGACTTCTACTCTTTTTTTTCGGGAATATGGTCAACAGCTTCCGGGGATAAACGGGGAGGAAGTACACTTACTCAGCAGTTAGCCAAAAATCTCTTTCGAACGCGCACAAAAAAGTCACAGGGTTTTATTCATTATATGCCTCTTATCGGAACGCTTGTGAGTAAAAGTAAAGAATGGATTACAGCGGTTAAGCTCGAACTGATATACGATAAAAAAGAAATACTCGAACTTTATCTGAACACCGTGAGTTTCGGGAACAATACTTATGGTATTAAAGTGGCTGCACAGAAATACTTCAGTAAAACTCCCGGCAATCTTGAAGCGCATGAAGCGGCTTTGCTTGTGGGTATGCTCAAAGCTACTTCTGCCTACAATCCGCTTATACATCCCGAACGTGCTATGGAACGCAGAAATGTGGTCTTGCGGCTAATGGCTAAACATCACGTTATTACGAACGAAGAGTTGGGCGTGTTATTGAAAAAACCTTTGGCATTAATGATTAATGACCAATCAGATGATCAGTCGAACAGGGATTCGTATTTAAGGGCTGCTGTTCAAAATATGTTGGAAGAATGGTGTGAAGAAAATAACTATGATATCTATTCGGACGGATTAAAAATTTATACTACTGTTGATTCACGTTTACAGGCACACGCCGAAAAAGCGGTGGCCGAATGGATGCGAACCCTGCAAAGAAGATTTTATTATCACTGGGGACATGAAAATCCCTGGAGAGATGAGGCGGGGAATGAGATTGAAGGTTTTTTGTTCAACCTTGCCAAACGCCTGCCCGGGTATAAATCTCTGGTAAAAAAATACGGTGAGGGAAGTGATTCGGTACATTACTATTTAAACCGACCTAAATATATGAAGGTGTTCACCTGGAACGGTGAAAAAGATACACTCTTTTCTACTTACGACTCCCTTGCCTATTATGCGCAGATATTACAATCAGGAATAATGACACTGGATCCTTTTAATGGTCATATTAAAGCCTGGGTTGGAGGAATCGATCATTCATATTTCAAATTCGATCATGTGAAACAGGCGAAACGCCAGGCAGGATCTACCTTTAAGCCCTTTGTATATCTGACTGCCATTGATAAGGGGTATGATCCCTGCGATAAATTTATCGATAGGCCCGTCACCATCAAATATGAAGAAAACGGAGAAAAAAAATCATGGTCGCCTAAAAATTCCGACTGGGTATTTACCGGGTATGAAATGTCCTTACGTTGGGCGATGGGTAAATCCTGTAATTCGATAACCGCTCAACTTACCGAAGCGGTAGGTTGGGAAAGCGTTGTTGCGTACGCTAAAAAATTAGGTATCGAAAGCCCTTTAAAAGCAGTACCTTCTGTAGGTTTAGGGCCGAACGATGTTTCGGTATTTGAAATGGTTCGCGCCTATGGATCTTTTCTGAATAAAGGGATTAAATCCGAACCGATTTTAGTCAGTAAGATTGTCGATAACGAAGGGAATGTCATTGCAGAATTTACATCGAAACAAGAGCGTGTTATGTCCGAAGAAACGGCATGGCTGATGTTATATATGTTTAAAGGAGGTATTGAAGAACCGGGAGGAACTTCTCAGGCTTTATGGGAATACGATATTTGGAAAAAGGGCAATGAGATCGGCGGAAAAACAGGAACCTCCTCCAATCATTCGGATGGATGGTATATGGGTATCAGTAAAGATTTGGTAACAGGAGTTTGGGTAGGTGCCGATGAGCGCAGCATTCACTTTCGTACTTCGGCTTTAGGCGAGGGTTCGAAAACTGCCTTGCCCATTTACGGTAAATTTATGGAGAAAGTATATGCCGACCCCCATTCCGGTATCAGCTATGGTAAATTCCCGAAACCAGAAAAGAAAATTAAGCGCGAATATTATTGCCCCAGTCCTAAGCCCCCTGTAGATTCAAGCCTGACAGACAGTTTGCAGACAGATTCATTATTAAGCCTAACAACAGAAATGATAAATTCCGAAAGATGATAAAAATCATAGAATAGTCTTAAAAATTAGCTACTTTCGCTTACGTGAGACGCATCCTCTTAATTGGTATTTTATTTATTTATGTAATTCACTCCTTACATATCTTCGGTCCCTTTATCTCCTACGCAGTTAACAAGGCCTATATCATTAGCAATTTCTGTATCAATACAAATAATCCCGAATTACATTGTGATGGAAAATGTTATCTGAAGAAAGAACTTGCATCGGCTTCCGAAGAAAGTTCCCAAAAGCATGCTACTGTTGATATCTTAACTTATTTATCGTTACACAATCCCGAAGAGGGAGTTAACTGCGAGGAGCCGCAAGTGCAAGTAATAGCAGACCGTTTTCATAATTTTATACAAATCACTTTCCATTCCAAATCCCTTACCGTTAGTACCCCCCCACCACAATCCCTGCTTAAATCTTTAGGTTAATTTTCTATTTATTAAGACATTTAATTTATTTGAACAATGAAAAAAATTATTTTCAGCGTGCTTCTACTTATCAGTATGAGTGATGCTGTTCAGGCAGGGTGTGATATGTGTTCGATGTATTTGGGCTTGCATCCTAATAATAATAAACAAACGGTAGGGCTCCGCTATCGGTACAGTTCTTATACCATGTTGCCGAATCCGGGTACCGGAGCACATGCTAGTCATGGGCATACGAGTGGCGTTAAGAGTGAACGTATTTTTCAAACCTACGAACTGTGGTCACAACTTTTTATCAATCCTAAAAACCAATTGATAGCGATTATCCCTTTCTCATCGAATTCCATTTGGGAATCGGGCATACAAAAAGAAATCTATCAGGGAATGGGTGATGTGCAATTGCTTTATCGCCGGCAGGTATATAATACTTATGCCGATTCCGCGAACATACGCCAGCGTGTTTTTGCGGGTGTAGGAATTAAAGCCCCTACCGGTGTGTATAATAAAAAAAATATAATGGATATGGTAGATCCGCATATACAAAACGGAACAGGTAGTACCGATCTGATGTTTTCAGTCGGGCACCTGCTTAAATACAGATCAGCGGGAATTAATACCGAATTATTATACAAAGTGAATTTCGAGAACAATTTGCACTATCGTTTTGCAAACCGGTGGAATGGAAACGTGAACCTGTTTTATATCATAGATAAAGAACCTTTTAATATTATTCCATCCCTGGGCACTCAATGGGAATATGCCTATTTAGACCACGAAGCTGAAAAGGAAGTTAGCGGCACCAATGGAATATTAATTAACGGACAACTAGGTGTGGACATTTATTGGAAAAATTTCTCACTGAATCTTTCGGGTTTAGTTCCGGTTATTCAGGAATTAAACGACCCTTATACCACGAATAATTATCGCTTGATGACGGCTATAAACTATTCGTTCTGAAGCCGGCCGATAATCGGTTGACAGGGTTTACGAAGCTCTGTTATGTCAACCTTACAGACCGACACAGCCTATTCAAATTAAAAAGGCAACTACATAAAATAGTTGCCTTTTTAATTTGAATAGATTTGGTTCTACAATTTCTGTAAGAATATTTTCGAATCCATCTGGCTCGGATTACCTAAATACGACCAACGGATACCGGTAATGTATTTCTTAAAAGTAGCATTAATGATTTTCGCATCGGTTTTATTGATATTAGAAATGAAATTTTCGTAGTTCTTCCAGGTACCTTTTACTTCCTGAACTCCTAAGCCTAAGGTTTGTGCACCATTGGTTTCCAGCCCCATGTAATAATGAGTTAAGTATGAAGTCTTCTGGTTTTTAATTTCAGTTTCCGTAAAGCCTTCTTTTTTAATTTTTCTCAACTCATCAATCATTACCTGTACAGCTTGTTTAGGGTCGGTAGTGGTAACGTAAATATTGGTAAAAGGATGAATATTGGTTGTATAAAATGCAGCCGGAGCATAGGATAAACTACGTTTGGTACGAATCTCATCAAATAAACGATCACTTAAAATAGCGAAGGCAATTTGCATGGCATAAGATTCGGGTGTACCATAAACCGGGGCGTTCATCACCCCACGAATATAATTGGTTGCCATTTCACGTTCTTCAACATTCAGATAAGATTCGCTGATATTTAATGTGGTAGGCGTAGGTGCCACGAAATTTCCTGCCGGCATATTTTTAACCATTTTCCTCACTTTCGCAATCAAATCGTTTTTATCGACATTTCCTACCACAACGATAAAGCATTGGCTTTTAGAAAGTACTTTTTTATAGTGTGATTTAGTATCCTCAAGGCTGAGTTTTGCAAGGCTTTCGGGAGAACCACCGGGTCTTTTCTCATAGCTTAAATTCGCAAAAGCGTCATTCATTACCATTTGAGCTAAATATCCATCGGGATTCGACTCTTCCTGCTTTACATTGCTTATCATTACCTCTTTTTGCTTGCCGAATTCAGTTGCATCAAACAAAGGTGATGTGAGTACACTCTCGAAAATATTCCAGCTATTATTAAAGTTTTTCTGAATACAGCTTAACTCGATGCTGGCATAATCGTAACTTGAGTTACCTGCAATGGTCGAGCCCATACGTTCCAACTGACGGTTGTACTCTTCCTTGCTTAAGTTCGAAGGCCCGCCTTCTGTAGCCCAAACAATAGCAAGGTTTTCGATGCCTTCTTTCTCTTTCGTATAGTTTGCGGTTCCTCCTTTAATGAAGAGGCGCGCACTTACAATCTGATTAATGCTGGGTTTATAAATAACTTTAAACCCATCAACGATTATTTCTTCTACCGTCGATTTTTTACTTTGTGCAAATGAAGAAGTGATAAGGAACATTCCCAATGCAAGTAGGCTATATCTTTTGATAATTTTTTTCATGTGTTTATAATTTATTTTTATCTGTCACATGGAATGGCTGAATAATCATTCGCTATCGGGGCAAAGTGCCGGGCCATTTCATGTTTTTACTTTTTAACAATGGTAAAGGTGATCCTTCTATTTGCAGTTTGCTCTTCTTCAGTACCTGCTTTTACCGTTTTTGCCTGAAATTTTTTGTTCGACGTTCCGATAATTCTGTTTTCGGAAATTCCGGCATCCGTCAATATTTTTAAAATAGTATTGTATCGGGATTCCGCTGCATTTTTATTTTCTGTATCGTTAGCAAAAGCATCGATACTGATGTTGGCTTTAGGGTTGATTTTTAACCACTGAGTAAGACTATTCACTTTTGCCGCATTCGCAGAATCACCGAGAATTTCTGCCCCGTTTACCGGGAACTGAAGCGTATATCCTTCCATCGGTAAGGTATTTGCAAAGAATTTATCGGTTTTAACTCCCGGAGGAATCATTACTCCTGCCACATAAGGCTGCCCTTTAATGTATTTACGCACATAGTTTTTAATATCCTCGCGCGTAACTTTTTGAAGGTTGTCGATATAATTGGTATAATATCCAATAGTCGCAGAACACCACCAATAGGTTACGGTATGTATAAACTGTGAAGGTTTTTCCATGTTATAGGCTTCTTGTACCGCTAATAAATCCTTCGCCGTTTGTAATTGCTCATCGTTAAAATAAGAGTCGCTATCCCATTCGTTTATATTTTTCCATAAAACCGTATAAGCTTCTTCGATACGCGCAGGGTTAGGTACTAAAACAATTTGTATCGGGCCGACATATTTACAGGTTTGATAACCTACATTCACCTGAAATGCAAGCCCTGTTTCTACTAATTCCTTTTGAAGTTTGGAAGTTTTTTGTTGTAGGATATAGGAGAATACATCCGCAGCAAAGGTTGCTTTTATATCACCACGCGTATCCGGACCGTGATAGCCTAAAAGGAATAAAGGTACGCGGGCATTACGCGATTCAATAATAAATTGTTGAGAATATTCCAGGGATTTAAATTCAGGGATCGGCCATTTTTGAAAAGGATCAAAGCCCGATGGCGCCCAATCTCCATAAATACGTTCTACTTCAGCAAATACTTTATTATGATCCACATCCCCGCAGATAGCTACCAGAGAATTATTGGGGTAATAGTATTTTTCTTTAATTACATTCATCTTCTCGGGTGTTGCCGTATAGATGATGTTATAATCGCCAATTACATTTTTACGACTGTATAAATCGCCCCACATTTCATGGTTCATACGGTCGAATAAGCTAAAGAAAGGGTTTGATTCGGCACGTTGAAATTCTCCGGCAACAACCGGATTCTCATTACGCATCTCCGTAGTATCGAACAAAGGATAACGTATCGCACTGTTAATAAAATCTAAGCCTTCGGTTAATTTCGTATTGCTGAGCGTAACAAAATAATTTACACGTTCATTCGAAGTGGTTCCATTGAAGGAAATTCCCAATTCATTTACACGATCTAAAAAGGCTTTTTGTGAAGGATAAGTTTTGTTAGCCTTAAAAAACATGTGTTCGTACAAATGCGAGAGTCCGTTATAATCCGGCGACTCGGTATAAGAACCGTTTTTAACACAAATTTCAATGGTAGCTAAAGGAACATTGGCATCTTCGATCACCAACACTTCCAGTCCATTATTCAATTTCTTTAAGAAAAAATTATCCGGTAATTTTTCCTGTGCAAATGTGCTTACACCGATTGACAGTGCACACATAACAGCAAATAGATTTTTATACATTTTGTAGAAAGGTTTTGTTTCAAAAGCTAAGATAGATTCTTTTGAAATAATTTCGATAGCGTAATAGCTTTATTACAGGTTTTGAAATTGGAGGGAATAAAAAATGCGGTTCTGATCAGGAACCGCATTTTAAAAAAACTCAAACTTTAATATAAAAACTTATTATTGAATAAAAAAACTCATTCTAATGGCCTGAAATACAGTATAGTTGACCGGCCCTTAGATTCTGATGCAAAGGTAGCATTATATTTTCTGTATTCCAAGGCTCCTACGATAGTTATCCACAAATTCGAAAAATACAGCTGTTTTTATATTTTTTTTCATCCGATTCAGTATATTTAAAGTTAAAACCTGATCTATTAAACCTCAGATCTGTATCAAACAATTATGAAGAAAACAATTTTACTTATTTTATGCCTGTGCATTTGCGGATTAAGCATTCAGGCACAGTCAACGCAATTTAAGAGTGCTAAAAGTTCACAAAAGGCAACATTGATCGTTAAGTATCTCGACAACTATCCCTATGCATATACTGATGAGCATGGAGAAAAGGTTGGTATAGAGCTGGATATTATCAAAGAGTTTTGTATCTGGCTGAAAGAGAATAAAAATATTGAAGCTACGGTCGACTTCAATATATACTCTGATTTTTCAAAATTATACACGGATATTAAAACACAGAAGAATGTAAGTATCGGAGCCGCTTCGATTACCATTACTTCCGATCGTTCCAGAGAAGTTAAATTTTCCTCTCCTTATCTGAAAAACAGACCACTTCTTATTTCTTCCATCAATACCCCTACTCTGATTGATATACGTACAATCTCCAAAGATTTTGCGGGTAAAAAGGCTATTGTCGTTCGTAATTCCATCCACGAACGTTGGATTAACGAGATTAAAGCGAGTTATTGGTCTGATCTGACGATTGAATATGTGGAATCACCCAAACAAGTGATAGAAAAGATTGCAAAGGATGATACCTATTTCGGATATGTAGATTTAGTATCCTATTGGGCTGCTTTGCAGAAAAACGATCAGGCATTAAAACTGCATCGCGTAAGTCTTTCTTCAAATGAGAATTTCGCATTCATTTTCCCGAAAGACAGTGATTGGTTGCCGGTCTTTTCTGAGTTCTTCGATAGCAGAATGGGCTTTCCGGGAACGAAGAAATACAATGAAATTTTGAAAAAATATTTAGGAGAAGAGATTATCCATTCAGTAGCGATCTCCTATTAATGCTTATTCCGAGAAGGTTTCCTATGCCGGAGGCCTTCTCAGAATAAACCTCCCTCAAACTGCAAGGGTAATAAATTAGTCACACCCTCACATACCAATGCATTTCCGGCCTTATTCGCAAGAACAACTCGTATGGGAGTGTTTTGTTTCTTTTGAAATTCTGATAAGACTTGTAAGCAAGCCCCGCAAGGACTTATATAATCGCTGAAATCATTGTCTTTAGACATTGCTATAATCCCCATACTCTGAATAATTGCTTCAGAATTTCTTGCGCCGAAGCTAAACAGGGCTACCCTTTCGGCGCAGAGTCCGGAAGGATAAGCCAGATTCTCCTGATTATTTCCCAACACATATTCCCCATTGCTCAAGAACAAGGCTGCTCCTACTTTAAATTGCGAATAGGGAGCATAAGCGTTTAGCATTGCCTCCTTTGCTTTTGCAAGAAGTGCTTTATCCGAATCGGGCAACTCGGCAGATTGATATTCCGTAAATACCGATTTCAGTTCGATTCTTTTCATATTTTTCATGAAGATATCTCCCTCACTGCAGCTTTCAAAATATTTTCCGGTTTTTAATAGCATTAATGTGGCACAAAATCTTAATTTTCAGTTATATAGATAGTTAAATTTTTAATCGATGAGAATCATATTTATTTTAGGCACTCTGCTTTATCCCTTAAACATTTTGCGCAATCATATGTTAAATTCACATATACCAGAAAAGAACAGCATGGAAAAGCATACAAATAAAGATGAATGGAAAGATAAACTAACGGAAGAGCAGTATCGTATTACACGGGAAAAGGGTACCGACCGTCCATTCGTCAATAAATATTACCATACCAAAGATCCGGGAGTTTATAACTGTGTTTGTTGCGGAACGAAATTATTTTTATCCGAAACCAAATACGATTCAGGTTCGGGATGGCCAAGTTTTTATGCACCCGTATCCCAAAGTAATGTAAAGGTTATTTTGGATAAATCGCAGGGAATGATTCGTGAAGAAGTAGTTTGTGCCAATTGTGGAGCCCATTTAGGCCACGTCTTTGACGATGGCCCCGCACCTACCGGAAAACGTTATTGCATTAATTCCACTTCTTTGGATCTTATCAAAAAATAAGCTTTGGTTTACTTAATTATAGTTAAGGCCCGGTCGTTTGACCGGGTTTTTTAGTTTACCTCCAACGAGTATTTCTTCGTGTATAATCCCTATCGAAAGATCAATCCAGTCGGGGTTCACGCGACGAATCAGCTTTTCTTTTTGGGCTCGCGTCCATCGGGATACTTCTATAAAACGAGTACGGGCCCTGAATAAATCCGAATATTCTTCGAAATATACCAGGCGCGAATGTGTGTTCACATAACCTTGAAATAAATCCGGACTCATTTTACAGGTATTTGCTATCCCTTTTAAATTATCGGTCACCCCTAATTTAATCTCTGTACGGTTCGCATTGGTAATAAAATAGACATATTTCATTACTTGTAAGGATTCGTTCGACAGCGTTTTCATGTGTTTATTTTCTACCACGGCTAAAAGTTTTAGTTGACAATTCAATTTTTATTACTAATTTTATAAGCAATAATACTAATAATTTTAGCAATTGCAAATTTAATTTCAAAAAAATGACAAAAATAGGTGCGAATATTAAATTTCTCAGAAAAACTAAAAACCTTACACAGCAGCAGTTTGCGGAGGCTTTGAATATTAAACGTTCCATGGTTGGTGCCTATGAAGAAGAGCGGGCCAAACCTAAAATGGACAATCTGAAGCGAATTGCTAATTTTTTCGGTATTTCGGTTGATGAACTAGTTTCTGAACGTATTTCCCAGAAATGGTTAGACGAGCGTGAAAAGCGTATGGCAAGCGAAAAAGAGCTTAAAGCCGGTAATTTACGAGTACTCAGTATTACGGTAGATAAAGAAGATAATGAGAACATCGAGCTGGTTCCGGTAAAAGCCAGTGCCGGATATATCAATGGTTATTCCGATCCGGAATTTGTTAAAGAGCTTCCCCGTTTCTATTTACCAATGCTAAAGGGCGGGACTTACCGTGCTTTTGAAATTAAAGGAGATTCCATGTTGCCTCTTTTCCCGGGGACCATCATTGTTGGAGAATATGTAGATAACTGGAAAGATATTAAAAACAATGATACCTATTTAGTAATCAGTAAAAATGATGGCATCGTATATAAACGTATTCAGAATAAATTAAAAGAGAACAAGACGCTGATTTTAAAATCGGATAATAAAGCCTATGAGCCCTACTCCATCCATGTGGATGATATATTAGAAGTATGGAAAGCTAAAGCCTATATCAGTATGAATTTTCCGGAACCCGATACCGATACCAGTATTGATAAATTAACGGCGATGATGATGGATTTGCAGACAAAGATCGCCGATATACAAAAGAGCAGCACAAATTAGTAAATTGGTACATACCTTTATAAAAAAGCATCAGGTGAAAGCCTGATGCTTTTTTATAAGAAGAAATTACTTCGGATTTATTTTCTATTATCCGGATTAAAACTTCTTTGTTTTAATTCTGCGTTTAATAAATAAAGGGCACTGGCATTATCGCCTATCATCTTTAATTTTGCCAGGAGGTTAATGACTGCTGCTTCCTCTTCTACTTGTTCGGTTAAGAACCATTGTAAAAAGGCGTGTGTCGCAAAATCATTTTCTGCAATCGACAGTTTGGCTAATTCATTGATACTTTTAGTAACCAGTTGCTCATGCTTTAGTGTTATTTCAAAAACCTGTACAATACTTTTAAAAGATGTTTCGGGAGCAGGGATACTCATCATTGTAAGCTTCCCTCCTGCATTGTGTATATAATCGAATTGTTTCTGCGCATGATACAATTCCTCCTGAGATTGTACACGAAAGTAATTGGCAAATCCATCCAACTCCTTATCTAAGAAATACGAACACATCGACAAATATAAATTCGAGGAGTAAATCTCCATATTAATCTGCTCATTGAGCATTTTTTCCATTTTTTTGCTGATCATAGCATAGGTTTTTTTAGTACATTACTAATGTACACTTTAAGTTTTTCGAAAAGAAAATAATAAGCAATTTAGAATCGTTTCAATTCTAAATCCGACATTGTAACAATCGCGCTAATATGCTGTAACAAATAAGTTAAGTGCATATAGGTTTTCCGAATAGTTTTTAATATTGATATCAAACTAAACACATGATTCATCTCGAGAATATAAATAAGTCGTATCGCATTGGAAATAATTCCATGCATGTATTAAAGGGCATTGATCTGTCTATACGGGAGGGGGAATTTGTTTCGATTATGGGTTCTTCAGGTTCGGGCAAATCAACCCTCTTAAACATCTTGGGTATCCTCGACAATTACGATACAGGTTCATATCAATTGGCGGGTACGCTGGTGAAAAATTTATCCGAAACACAGGCTGCCTTATACCGCAATAAATTATTAGGTTTTGTATTTCAATCGTTTAACCTTATCTCTTTTAAAAATGCTTTGGAGAATGTGGCGCTCCCACTCTATTATCAAAGGGTAAGCAGAAAAAAAAGAAACATCATTGCGATGGAGTATCTCGATCGTGTGGGATTAAAAGAATGGGCAGAGCATTTACCTTCGGAATTATCGGGCGGACAGAAGCAACGTATTGCCATAGCACGCGCTTTAATTGCACAGCCGAAAATTATTCTGGCCGATGAACCTACAGGAGCTTTGGATACGCAAACTTCCTATGAAGTGATGAACCTCTTGCAGGAAATTAATGATTCGGGGATGACCATTATCATCGTTACACACGAACATGATATTGCCGAACGTACTCACCGTATCATCCGGTTAAAAGATGGAATTATAGAGACTGCCGGCATTCCGGTATTAAACACATAGTATGTTCGACCTCGATAAATGGCAGGAAATACTTAGCACGATTCGTAAAAACAGATTGCGAACCTTTCTTACCGGCTTTAGCGTAGCCTGGGGAATCTTTATGCTGATGATATTATTGGGTTCGGGGCAGGGATTAAAAAATGGTGCCGAGTATCAGTTCCTTGCGGATGCAAGTAATGCTATTTGGGTACAAAACGGAGTAAGCAGCGTACCTTATAAAGGAATGCAGGCCGGGAGAAACATCATTTTAAAAAATGACGATTTCGAATATATCAGAAAAAACATCCCGGGTATAGAATACATTACTTCGAGCAGAGATATCCGCAATATTCCAAGCCTGAATTATAAAAAAGAAAAGGGAGCTTTCCTGGTTCGTGCTTGTCATAAAGATCATGATAAACTTGAGAATGCGAACATTATTAAAGGCCGATTCCTCAATCAGACCGATATTGAAGAATACCGTAAAGTAGCCGTAATCGGCGTACCTGTACAGAAAACTTTATTTAAAGACGAAGATCCCATTGGGAAATACATTGATGTAGGAGGAATTCCGTATAAAGTCATCGGCACATTTACCGATGAAGGACGTGGTGATAATGATCGTATCTATATTCCCATCTCCACCGCGCAACGTTCGTATAATGGGAAAGACCGCGTGGAAGTTATTTGGTATCGAACCGGAGATGCCGATCTGGTACAAAGTAACCGCATGCTTGAGATGACACGCTCGTATTTAGCAACGAAATATATTTTCGATCCGAATGATACACGGGCTATTTTCATTTTTAATAACAATGAGAATTACGCGAATATAATGGGCATGCTGAATGGGATTACTTTATTTGTTTGGATTATCGGTATCGGGACCATCATTGCAGGGATTGTAGGAGTAAGTAACATCATGATGATTGTTGTAAAAGAACGTACCAAAGAAATTGGGATTCGGAAAGCCATTGGTGCTACGCCTTTTTCTATTGTGAGTTTAATCTTACAAGAATCGATCGTGATTACCGGTGTTGCCGGATATATCGGTTTGGTACTGGGAGTTGCCGTGATTGAGTCGGCGAAAAAATTTATGCCTCCCTCCGATTTCTTCCGCGACCCCGATGTAGATTTTCAGGTGGCTGTTACGGCAACTATTTTATTGGTAATTGCAGGTTCAATAGCCGGATTTGTTCCGGCATTAAATGCTGCACGCATCAAACCTATTGAAGCATTAAGAGACGAATAACAAATTATATCAGCATACCTAAAGCTATACTTATGTTTGATCGGGATAATTGGCAAGAAATATTCAGTGCAATCCGCAAAAATAAATTGCGCACTTTCCTTACCGCCTTTGGTGTGTTTTGGGGAATCTTTATGCTGGTCATTATGCTGGGTTCGGGGAACGGGTTGCGTAACGGGATTTTAAGTGATTTTGAAGGAATTGCCACCAATAGTTTTTTTATTTGGGCGCAACGCACCAATAAGCCTTATAAAGGATTTCAACCCGGACGACGTTTTAATTATGTAAATGAAGATGCTGTTGCGATCCGGAAGCAGGTACCTGAAGCCGATATCGTTTGCCCCCGTAACCAGCTCGGTGGTTTTCGCGGAGGTAATAATGTGTCGAGAGGAGTTAAAGCCGGTGCCTTTCAGGTAATGGGCGATTATCCCGATTATATTAAAATAGAACCTAAGAAAAATATGCAGGGACGCTTTATCAATAATTTAGATATTGATGAGCGCCGGAAGGTAGCCGTTATTGGCGAACGTGTCCGCGAAGTTTTGTTCGAACCCGGCATTAATCCGATTGGTGAATACATTAAAATTAACGGAGTATATTTCCAGGTGGTAGGATTGTTCAAACCTAAAAGTACCGGGCAACAGGGAACACAAGAATCGCAAACCATTTTTATTCCGTTTACAACTTTTCAAACAGCTTTTAACTTCGGAAACATTGTAGGTTGGTTTGCCATTACTTCGAAACCCGGAATTCCGGCAGAAGTAACAGAGGCAAAAGTTATTAATGTATTGAAACAACAACACAGCATTGCTCCGGACGATGAGCTGGCTATTGGTCATTGGAATATGGGGCGGCAATACGATCGTATTGCAGGACTCTTCACCGGAATCACTATGCTGGTTTGGATTGTAGGTACAGGTACCTTGCTGGCAGGTATTATTGGTGTAAGTAATATTATGCTCATTATTGTAAAAGAACGTACCAAAGAAATCGGCATCAAACGAGCTTTGGGTGCTACCCCTGTTGCTATTGTTGCACAAATAATTTTGGAGTCGGTATTTCTGACTTCTATTGCCGGTTACCTCGGACTCTTATGCGGATTAGGCCTATTGGAATTGGTCGGCAATCTTACCGCCGGAAGCGGTGGAGCATTTCGTTCGCCCGACGTACATCTGAATGTAGCCTTGATAGCATTAAGTATTTTGGTTATTGCAGGCGCATTGGCAGGATTAATTCCGGCTAAAAGAGCCATTAGTATTAGTCCGATCGATGCCTTACGCGCCGATTAATTTTATGAAATATAAAACACCTTAAGATACAATGAAAAAAGTTATTAGAATTTTAGTGATAATAGTACTGGCATCCAGCTTTCTTGGGACTCTCTATTTTCTGTACAAAAAATCGGAAAAGAAACCCGAAGTTTTTAAGCTTGAACAACCCGTAGTGATGGATATCTATAAGAAGACCGTAGCTACCGGAGCGGTCGTCCCCCGTAAGGAAGTAGATATAAAACCCCGTGTTTCGGGTATTGTAGAGGAGGTCTATGTTGAAGCAGGTCAAATGATCAAAGCCGGAGATAAGATTGCCCGCATCAAAATTATTCCGAACATGATTAATCTTAATGAAGCTGAGAGTCGTTTAAACCGTGCAAAGATTAATCATTCGAATGTACAAATCGAATACGATCGTATTAAAAAGTTATACGAACAGAAGGTGGTATCCCTAAGCGATTATCAACGCAGCGAATTAAACTATAACAGTGCTTCGGAAGAGTTGGATGCTGCCGATAATAATTTACAGCTCATCAAACAGGGAACCTCTAAATCGCTAGGGAATGCTGCCAACACGATCATAAGGGCTACTATTCCGGGTATGGTATTGAATGTCCCCGTGAAAGAAGGGAACTCGGTAATCGAAAGTAATACCTTTAATGAAGGGACTACCATTGCTACCATTGCCGATATGAAAGACATGATCTTTCAGGGAAAAGTGGATGAATCGGAAGTGGGTAAAATTAAAACCGGTATGAATTTGATTGTCACTATCGGTGCTATCGAAACCGATAAATACGAAGCAGTGCTCGAGTACATTTCACCGAAAGGTATTGAAGAAGACGGAGCCATTCAGTTTGAAATTAAAGCCGCCATGAAATTAAAGGATGGTAATTTTATTCGTGCAGGATATAGTGCTAATGCAGATATTGTATTGGATAAACGCGACAGTGTGATAGCGATTTCCGAAAGTGTTATTAAGTTTGAGGGCGATACGGTTTATGTTGAAATAGAAACCGATTCGCAAGTGTTCAAAAAACAATATATCAAAACCGGACTATCGGATGGTATTTTCATAGAAGTACTTTCGGGCTTGACTAAAAATGATAAATTAAAAGGTGCTAAAGAAGAGCTCGTCGCAGGACAATAAATCCCGAGATAATCCAGGCAAGATGCAAACATTTAAAATTAAAGGCGAATACATCCATTTAAACCAATTATTGAAGGCAGTAGCCTGGGTTGAAGACGGAGCAATGGCCAATGAAGTCATCGATGGGGGAATGGTTCGGGTGGATGGGCAGGTAGAAAAGCGGAGACGGAATAAAATCCGTCCGGGGATGTTGGTGGAGTTTGATGGAAACAGCTTAAAGGTTGGATGATACATACAACTCATGGCATGACTATAGTCATGCCATGAGTTGTAAAAATTAAAACTCTATCCGATAATTCAGCACCGGGATTAAGCCCAATTGGTAAGCCGTTTCTACCTGTTTTTTATCTGCATCGTAGAAAGTTCCATACACATTGGCCCTATTGATAAAATTCTGTATATCCAATGAAATTTCATGCGAGACTTTTTCGCGATTGATCTTATAATTAACACGCAGATCCGGACGCAGGTAATCAGGATTTTGAACCGAATAAGCTTTATCTTCCTGGTACACCGCATAACCTTTCGCAATAGATTGTGTTAAGTCGATAGGTGTATTCATCAGTCCGCCGGCATAAATCACACGTAAGTTCAGTCCAAACAAATTGTTTTTACGAAGCTGATATTCTTTACCGATTAATACATTTGCCAAATATTTGGTATTGTAACGGGTATTGAAAATGCGTCCGTCGGCAGTTTCATACTCAGAGTTAAACAGCGATGCAGTCATCAGGAAATAAAAATTGTTTTTCAAAGGGCGCTCCAAAGTAAGTTCGATCCCGTAATTTGTCCCGGTGCCTGCATTTCCCATGCGTTCATCAACCCCCCCCCCATTATCAAAATTAATCGAGGAATAGATCGAAGCGGAATCAAGTCCTACGGGTACATCAAACAAGCGTTGGTAATATACCTCGGATTTGAAATTTAAGAACTCGTTAATCACGTATTTATACCCTGCTATATAATGCATGGCACGCGTAGATTTAATATTTTTATTCGCCTGATAAAAAGTGCCGTCACCTCTGGGCACCCATGCAAAATAGTTTGCGATATATTCCAAACGGCTATGTAAGCCGATGCCGGCGGTAAATACCGAACGCGTATTTAAATCATATTGCATACCCAGGCGAGGCTCGAGCGACTGGCTTCCGTTCAAAGCAAAATATAAATAATGTAAACCCGGAATAAAACTTAATTGCTCATTCACCTTATATTTTGTTTGTACAAATGCCTGATAATAAGCAGAGCTTCCCGATTGTAAATAAAGTGTATCTAGTTGTTTGGCAGGCGCATCGTAAGCACGTGAAAATAAATTAAAGTCTAGATAATTATTGATGACCCCTGCCCGTAAGGAATGTGCAGCGTTGAATTTATGATTCAGGGTAAAAGCTACACGATAGGATTCGTTCTTATTGTTATTGGTATAATTCAGAAAATAATTTTTCGCCGAGTCAACATCCTCTTCATAATTATCGCCTAAATTATAGGAATAGGAAACCGTAGTACGTAAATAGGTTTTATTATTTTTGAACAGGTACAAATGCGAAAGCCCGGTGGTCAGCATTTCTTGCGCATTGGTAAAACTGTAAGTTGTATCGGTATCGGCTACTTCATTCTTCCCTCCCAATCCGTAGAAACTAAAAGTTCCGGCTTTAGTAGTGCGCATATTAACTTTCCAGGATAAATCCTGAAAGATCGGAACTGCATCACCTGCAATTTTTATTCCTACACCATCGAGTATCGCCAATGTGCTGTATCGATAATTTACCAGATAAGAACTTTTGTTTTTCTGAATGGGCCCTTCCAGGGCCAGGTCTGCTCCCAATACTCCGAACTGGAATGAGTATTCTCTTTTTTCATCGTTACCGTTTCTTAATTTAATATCGAACACTCCCGAGGAAGCATTCCCGTACTCGGCCGGAAAAGCTCCCACAAAGAAGTCGGAGTTACTCAGCATATTCGCACTTAGCATACTGATAGAGCCGCCGGAAGCACCATCTTGCCCGAAATGGTTTGGATTAGGGATTTCCATTCCTTCCATACGCCATAACAACCCTTTTGGAGAGTTGCCACGTATCACAATACCATTATCAAAATCCCCGTTGTTCGCAACTCCGGCATAGGACAAGGCCATACGTGCCGGATCGTTTACACTGGCAGCATAACGTTTAGTTTCCTCTACACTGAAAGAACGCGCACTTACTGTGGCCATTTCGTTATTCACGATGTTCCTGTCGGCAACAATTTCTGCTTCGCCGGTTTTAATAAATTTCTCATTAAGCTCGACGGATAGAATCAACTCCTTTCCACTGCCTAATAAGAGCTCGGGGATAATTATTTCTTCATAACCCAATCCGAATGCTTTTAAGCTTACCCGTCCGACAGGAATATTTTCCAAACGGAAGTTTCCGTTTACATCGCTGATGACACCAATCTGCGGGTTTGAATGAAGGATAACGACTGAAATTCCGGGTAATAATTCTTGAGATTCTTTATCGCGGATTGTTCCACGTATGGTTTGCGTTAAAGTTTGCGTAAACCCTATGTGTGCAAACAAACTCATCCCTACTAAAATAAAAATACTTCTTTTCATATAAATAGATATACTTCCGAAAGATGACAATTGAGTATTACAATTCCCTTATTGGCTTACAAGAATTAATATTTTTAGTCCAAGCAATATATATAAGCCTTTAAACAATAGATTCTTGATGAAGAATGAAGATACAAAAAAAATGAAATCTGCAATAAACCGAATTCTTATATATTTGCGGAAAGAATAAATTTAAACAGATTTACAATGAAACAAATAGCAGTAATCGGATCGGGCACTATGGGAAACGGGATTGCACATGTATTTGCGCAAAAGGGGTACAAAGTCAACCTGATAGATATTAATGCGCAGGCATTGGAGAAAGCTTTGCAAACCATATCAAAGAATCTTGATCGTATGCTTAGCAAAGGAAGTATTACTGAGGAGATTAAACAAAACTGTTTATCAAATATCAGTACTTATACCGAAATGGAAGCAGGTGTGCAAGCAGCCGATTTAATTGTAGAAGCTGCCACCGAAAATCCGGAGATCAAGAAAAAGATCTTCAAAGATCTGAGTGAATTTTCTAAACCCGCTGCCATTTTAGCAACGAATACTTCATCCATATCCATAACTGAAATCGCAGCTGTATGCACCCGTCCGGAAAAAGTGATCGGTATGCATTTCATGAATCCGGTTCCGGTAATGAAACTGGTTGAAGTAATTAAAGGTTATAAAACTGAACAGGCTGTATGTGATATCATTATGGAACTATCCGAAGCCATAGGTAAAATCCCAACATTAGTAAACGATTATCCGGGTTTTATTGCCAATCGTATTTTGATGCCGATGATTAATGAAGCCATTTGTTCCCTATACGAAGGAGTTGCCGGTGTTGAAGAGATTGACACGGTGATGAAACTGGGAATGGCACATCCGATGGGCCCTTTGCAGTTAGCCGATTTTATCGGATTGGATGTGTGCCTGGCAATTTTGCAAGTGCTTCACGAGGGATTCGGAAATCCGAAGTATGCCCCTTGTCCCTTATTAATTAAAATGGTTACGGCAGGTGATAAAGGAGTAAAAAGCGGAAGAGGTTTTTACGATTATGCACAAGGCACAAAAGAGTTGCTCCTTGCTCCTAACTTTCGATAAGTAAAACCTCCCTGCATAGAGTATATATACAGGGAGGTATGGTATCCTTAAATATTATTGCTCCAGAATTGTCTTCAGATTTTTCAGGGTTTGTATCTCCGCATCCCTGATAAATTTTTTCCCGATGATCGACATTAAATTCATGGGATATGGACTTTCTCCGTAAAATTCAAAGATTACTTTGCACTCATTTTCCGAGATAGCCTCTACGATCGTAGCTGCTTTTGCTTTCCCTTCAAAAGGCCGTTTAAAGCGCAAATCAACATCCATGCGTGTATCCGTAATATGGATAATTTCCTGCTCTCCCGCACCGACGTCATTATTCGGGCTATCCCAACGTACAATAAAGCCCAGGGTCCCATCTTCTCCGATATATTCCAGTGGTGTTATCGTATCTGCCATTACCCATACGCTATAGTTTTCCTGATTTCTGATCATTTTTACATAATCAAATACTTCTGCTTGCGGGCGATTGATGGTTTCTGATACCGTTACGGTGTATTGCTTCGGGATAAACAAAGCAATGATCAGTAATAAGGCGATAATGCCGACAATGGCAAGTAATAAACGTTTTAGAATTTTCATGTGCTGAATTTAATTTATGGTTTAAAAAAAGGTTTCGGGTCGATAATACATTTCTATAAAAACTTATTTGTACGCAATACAGATATTTTTGTTTGAAGAAATGTATTTTGAATTTACGACTGTGATCCGGAAAATCAAAACATTTTGAAAATACTGCGCTCCTTTTTATCCTCCGGAGAGTGGAGCATCTTTTAACAATGAAGAACATGAAGGGCCCTGTATGTTGTAACGTTTATTTTATACAACTCATGGCATGACTATAGTCATGCCATGAGTTTAGCGTATCACCTGCACATACCAATCGCTATTGTCCTTCTTGTTTTCATCACCTGCAATGGGAAAGATTTGTGCTTTGATTGTTTGTTCGGTTCCTGATAGGGTATAATCATCGGGAATCTGAAAGGAGCAGGTAATTACGCCCGTTCCTGAAGGTGGAACAGCACCTACATCCCAGGTATAGCGGTTATGCCCGAACGATTTGTACATCGGGAAGCTTTGCATGTGTTTAAAATGATTGTTCAATTCAAGCTCGATCCGGATGTTTTGAGCTGTTAAACTTTTATTCCCGTAAATTAAACTAAGCGTATATACGGTTCCCAAACGAATACTGTCGCTTACGATACGTATATCCACATCTTTTAGCAGAGATTCTTTATGACGCAGCAACAGATAAGCGGGAACATAATAATGTGTTCCGTTTTCTTCGGCAACAAGTATCCTGTTTGCAGCAATATTTTTCAGATAAGTAATCTTTCCGTTTGCCCACTCGATACGAATACTATCAACTGTCTGGGCATCTCCTAAACCAAAATGTATGTCGTAGGCATTGATCATCGCCTTTCCGCTTCCCGATTGTACATACCGGTATTGCCAAATCGATTTTCCGGATATATCTGCTTTTACAGCAACGCGCGAACCGATCCCCTGAAAATTTGTCCCGTCGCTTCTCAACTTTATGCATAACCAGTTTTTATCGGTACTTTCCTGAATAAAAACAGTCTTTGTTTTTTCCTGCATGCCATAAGCAATGAGGTCGAGAAAGCCATCATTATTCAAATCGCTGATACCCGCCAATGCCGACAGGCTTTTTTCGGAAGCTAATTGGAAATCTTCTTTACGTGTAAAATTGCCTCTGCCATCATTCAGAAATAACTCGTTTGCTGCTTTAACATTAACGACCAACAAATCCAAATCTCCATCATTATCCAAATCGGCCCAAGCTCCAAAGCTTGTATCGTCGGACTTTTCTGAGATTATGCCCCAAACTTTCTCGAACTTGTTGGCACCGGTATTTTTATATAATGCATTGGGAGAACCGAAATTTCCGATGAACAGATCGGGGTCACCATCATTATCATAATCGCCCCAGGCATGTGAACGACTATCTAAATTCGGTGAACGAAAATCATTTTGCGTATCTGTCGTAAAATTGCCTCTGCCATCATTCAGAAATAAGAGTGGCCTTTTCTTCGAATTTTTCAGACTCCACAATTCCGTATCCGTAATAAAAATATCCTGATCGCCATCCCCATCTACATCGATAAAAGAAGCCGAAAAGGAATTATTATCCGATGAATTAAGAGGTGTATATATCTTACGTTCAAAATTTCCACGCCCGTCATTGATATATACAAAATTCTTTTGGCCAAAAATGTTGTAAACAAAGAGATCCAGATCATTGTCCGAATCGATATCCGCAACAGCTGCGCCATAGGAGTTCCCTCCTTCCGATAAAACAACAGAAGGATACAACTGCATACTTTCTCCCTCATTGCTGTACAAGCGGTTAGGACGATTGTAAATATTACCGCAGAATAAATCGGGTTTGGCATTTCCATCCATATCAAACCACAGACTGTGCTTATTCACGATCGAATCGGCAAAGAAATAACCGGAAGAGATTTCTTTGAAGCTTTGAGCATACAGCCTATCGGAAAACGCAACAATCAGAATTAAGGAAAAATATACAGAGATTCGTCTTAGCATATTCATTACATACGTTCAGGCACTTCGATTCCCAGGAGCTTCATGCCTCGTTCAATGGCTGTACCTACCGTGTCGCAGATAATCAAACGACGTTGCTGCAACTGTATCTCTTCCAGTTTCAGGATAGGATCATCGTGGTAAAACTTGTTAAAGGTTTTTGCCAGGTCGTATAAATAATTGGCAAGTAATGCCGGACTGTAACTTTCAGCAGCCTCTAAAATTACTTCAGGGAACTTTGCCAGTTGTATGATACATTCTCTTTCGTTTGCATTCAGCTGTTCGGAGGCTGGCATTGTTAAAGCTTCCGTATTTAGCTTGCTGTTCGACTTTTTAAGGATAGAACGGATACGGGCGAAGGAATACTGAATGAAAGGGCCGGTATTGCCCTGTAAATCGATCGACTCTTGAGGATCGAAGAGTAAACGTTTTTTAGGGTCAACTTTTAACAGGAAATATTTCAATGCACCTAACCCTATCATACGATAAAGCGCATTTTTCTCTTCATCATCATATTCATTAGTCTTACCCAATTGTTCGCTTTGAACTTTTGCAGAGCTAATCATCTCCGAAATCAGGTCATCGGCATCCACCACAGTACCTTCTCTCGACTTCATTTTACCCGAAGGCAAATCAACCATTCCGTATGACAAATGATACAGGCCTTTTGCCCAGGATTTGCCCAGCTTATTCAGGATCAAAAACAAAACTTTGAAATGATAATCCTGTTCATTGCCGACTACATAAATCGAGCGCTGCATCTTATAATCGTTATACTTCATTTGAGCAGTGCCCAAATCCTGTGAAATATATACGGATGTACCATCGGAGCGTAAAACCAGTTTCTGATCGAGTCCTTCGTCGTTTAAATCAATCCACACCGAACCATCCTCTTTACGGAAGAACACTCCCTTCGACAATCCTTCATCAATGATATCTTTCCCTAAGAGATAGGTCTCTGACTCGTAATAATACCGGTCGAAGTCAACACCCAAGGCTTTATATGTTATATCGAAGCCGGCATATACCCACCCGTTCATCATTTTCCATAGTTTGAGTACCGCTTCGTCTTTTTGTTCCCACTTCAACAACATAGCCTGCGCTTCTTTCATCAAGGGAGCATTTTTCTTAGCCTCTTCTTCCGGCATGCCTTCTTCCAGCAAGGCTTCTACTTCTTGCTTATAGGCTTTATCAAAAGCTACATAATATTTCCCAACGAGGTGATCCCCTTTCATTCCTGAGCTTTCGGGGCTTTCATTATTTCCGAATTTCTGCCAGGCAAGCATCGATTTACAAATATGGATACCCCGATCGTTGATCAGATTCGCTTTGATGACCTCATAACCGGCAGCTTTTAAAAGTTGCGCAACTGAATATCCTAATAAATTATTCCGCACATGTCCGAGATGCAAGGGTTTATTGGTATTTGGCGAAGAATATTCCACCATTACACGCTCCTGTTTTTTCGGAGCAAAACCATAGTTGCTTTGTGTATGTATATTTTTTAAGGCGGATAACCAGTAGGAATCGCTGATGCTTAAATTCAAAAAACCTTTTACAATTGAAAAAGAGGTAATATCGCTGAGCTTACTTTTCAGGTAGTTACCAATATCTTCCGCAGTTTTTTCAGGAGATAGTTTCGAAAATCGTGTAAAAGGGAAAGTAACGATTGTAATATCACCCTCAAATTCTTTACGGGTTTCCTGTAAGGTAATCACAGAATCCTCTGCTTCCTGTTTATATAAATCGGCAATAGCCTGTACGGCATGACGAATAATCTGCTCTTTGATGTTCATTCTAATAAAAATTCGCTGTAATATATTTAGTCGTTGGTCAATTGATTGGTGGCACGTAACAGTATTTCGAAAGCATGCTCGGCAGTGCTGTTTTCTTTATCGAGTGTAGGATTCACTTCCACAATTTCGAAGCAGCATACTTTCTCACTTTGCATCAACCGGGCAACCAAATTGCCGGCTTCTTTCTCGGTAATACCATTAGATACAGGTGTTCCGGTTCCTTTGGCCAGTGAAGCATCCATACAATCCACATCAAAGGAAACATAGATCAGATCACAATGATCCAGCAAGGCAAGCGATTCGATCGCGACACGCTCTACTCCTTTTTTACGGATTTCACTGGTCGTAAAATTCTTGACACCGTGTTTTTTTAATAAGTAATCTTCCTGCTTTTCGGTATCACGCACATTGATATACACCAAATCTTTATACGTAATCTTCGGGGAAATACCACCTACATTTTTCAACTGATACCAGTAATTTACCGTTTCCTGATCGGGTTTATTAGTTTTCGATTCAATATTATCTTCCCCCAAACAAACAGCAAGCGGCATACCGTGCATGTTTCCCGATGGAGATGTATAAGGAGAATGGATGTCTGCATGTGCATCAATCCAGATAACACCTAAGCGCAGTTTCGGAAATGCTTGTTTGATGCCGGCAATGGTACCTCCTGCCGTAGAATGGTCGCCTGCCAGTACAATAGGAAATTCCCCGGCTTTTAAGATACGGGCAGTTTCATCGCAAACGCGTTCGTACATGGTAAGTATACCTGAAATACGTTTTGCATGAGGACTTCCCGCTGCTTCCAGCAGGAGGTGATTCTCATTGGGAACTTCAATCGAGTTGTATTGTTTAAAATAACGGCTACCGAAATCGAGTGCAGCAATCTTAATGGCATCAACCCCTAAACTCGCTCCACGCGTTCCGGCACCCAATTCCGACTTAACTTCAATAATTTTTAAATTCTTCATACTACAATTTGAAATGCACAATTATATAGCGACCTTGGGTCGTCTGAATGTCTTTGCTTAACAGTTCCTTTAATGGATTCGCTGCGCTTGTTTGACAAAATACTGTTTTTTCATTTTTATTCTAACAGATATCTCTAAAATCTAAAAATAAAAAAAATATCTTTGCTCAAAATTATTAGACATGCAAAGTTACAAGGAATTTCTTGATTTAAGTGTGGGTTTCCCTCAGGAAGGATTCGAAGTTATTGATGATGAGCTGTATTTTCACGACTTAAATCTGATGGAGATGATTGAAACTTATGGTACTCCTCTGCGTTTTACCTATTTACCTATCATCTCTAAAAAAATACAACAGGCAAAGCTCTGGTTTCAACGTGCAATTGTAAATAACAATTACCGAGGGAACTATACTTATTGCTACTGTACGAAGAGTTCTCATTTCCGTCATATCCTCGAAGAGGCTTTAAAAAATGATATCCATTTGGAAACCTCTTCCGCTTTTGATATGCCGATTATTGACAACCTCGAGAAAAAAGGTGTGTTGGATAAAGATGTAACGGTTATTTGTAACGGCTTTAAAAAAGATCAATATAAACAATACATCGTGGATATGATTCACGATGGATTCACCAATATTATTCCGGTACTGGATAATAAAGAAGAGTTTTATTTCTACGATGATGAGCTGGATGTGGATTGTAACCTTGGTATTCGTATTGCTTCGGAAGAGCAACCCGATTCGCAGTTCTATACCTCTCGTTTAGGAATACGTATGGAGGATGTTATTGATTTTTATCATACAAAGATTGAGAAACATCCTAATTTCAAATTAAAGCTCCTGCATTTCTTTATCAACTCTGGTATATCGGATACACAATATTACTGGAACGAATTAGAGAAATATGTAACTCTTTATTGTAAATTCAAGAAAGTAAACCCTGATCTTAGCTATTTGGATATCGGCGGAGGTATGCCTTTTAAAAACTCTCTGACTTTTGATTTCGATTACGAATACATGGTGAATGAAATCGTAAAACGTATCAAAGAAATTTGTGCAGAACACGATGTAATAGAGCCGGATATCATTACCGAATTCGGTAAATATACGGTTGCGGAAGCTTCCGGAATTCTTTATAAGGTTTTGGGACGTAAGCAACAAAACGATCGTGAAAAATGGTTGATGTTGGATGGAAGTTTCATTACCAATCTCCCCGATGTTTGGGCTTTGAATCAACGCTATATTTTATTGCCGATCAATAATTGGGATGCCGAATACGAGCGTGTCAACTTAGGGGGTATTACCTGTGATGGCCAGGATTATTATAATCAGGAAGCGCACATGAGTAACGTATTTATGCCTAAGACTCGTAAAGTACAGTACATGGGCTTCTTCCATACCGGTGCTTATCAGGAAGTACTGAGCGGATACGGAGGTGTACATCATTGTTTATTACCTCATCCGAAACATATTTTAATCAGAAAGAACCGTGATGAAACTTTCAATTATGAAGTTTTCGGTGAAGAACAAAACAGTAAACAGGTATTGAAGTTATTAGGATACAATTCATAAGAAATACAGATGTTAACCGGAGGTATTGTATTAAGCCTTCGGATAATTATGAGTATTCTCCCCAACGATAGCTATCGTTTTCCAAGCCACATAGATCGATTACCCGATCAATTACCGTAGCGGCTAAAGCTTCGAAATTTTGGGGTTTACTGTAAAAGGACGGGCTTGCAGGACAAATAATTCCGCCGGCCTCGGTCACCGTCTTCATGTTTTGTATATGAATTAGACTGATGGGCGTATCGCGCGTAAGTAAAATCAGCTTTCGTCTTTCTTTCAGTATAACATCTGCTGTACGTGTTAGTAAATCGTTGGAAACGCCGGAGGCTATACGTGCCAGGGTTCCCATGCTGCAGGGAGCAACGATTAAGGTATCATATTTTGCGGAACCCGAAGCAAATGGTGCCATAAAATCCATCTTATCATAAAATTTGAATGGGTATTGGTTATAATCTGCGGAGCCTAATTCGTATTTCCATACCTCCTTTGCATTATCCGACATCAGTACTGCAACCTCGTCGGTTTGATTTTTCAGGCGTATCAGGCTTTCTAACAATACCTTCGCATAGATAGCACCACTTGCGCCGCTAATACCGACTACAATCTTTTTTCCCATTTCTTACAATCTTAGAACAATTCCAAAGTTAATGCCTTTATAGTATAAATAAGTTAAAATCAGGTACGATTTTTGGTAACGAAAAACCGGTAAATAAAAAAGGGCCGAAAGATTGCTCTTTTCGACCCTACATCTACCTATGAAAAACATGCCCTTAGAGGGCATATCAAATATAAAAAAATTTATATATTCAGCAAAATTTATTTTTATTATTGATTTATGAACATAAGACACTCGTTATCAGCTATATTGATCCTTTTCCTGGGGCTGATTGTATTTAACACGGATGATCAGATACCCAACACCTTCCAATGGTTAAGTTTTGAGCAGGCAGATGCTTTACATAAAGATGAGCCTAAAAAAATCTTAATTGACATCTATACGGATTGGTGCGGATGGTGTAAGAAAATGGATAAATTCACTTATACCGACCCGGGTATTATTCGTCAATTGAATGAAGATTACTATGTAGTGAAGTTCAATGCCGAATCGAAAGATTCTGTCAGATTTAATAATCGTACGTTTTATTTTAAACCGGAATACAAGGCCCATGAACTGGCAGTAGGACTGTTGCAGGGACGTATGTCCTACCCTTCTACCATATTTTTGGATGAAAACTTAAATGTATTAACTGTTGTTCCGGGTTATTTAACTCCCGACAATTTAGCGCCTATCCTTACCTATTTTGGCGATGATCATTACAAGACCAAGAAATGGGAGGAATTTGAAAAGCAGTATAAGAAAAACTAATACGATTTAAAACAAAAAGGCGACATAAGGTCGCCTTTTACATTTCGGGTGGAAGACCGGGCTCGAACCGGCGACCCCTAGAACCACAATCTAGTACTCTAACCAACTGAGCTACATCCACCGTTTTCGGATTACAAAAATAGAACTCTTCGGCACTTTTTACAATAATTTTTTAAAATTATCTATTTTCGACAAAATTCTCTCAATGCTTTTTAACTCTTTTGAATATCTTCTGTTCTTTCCGCTGGTAGCTATCCTCTATTATCTACTTGCACATCAGCATCGTTGGGCATTGCTTTTAGGGGCAAGCTGCATTTTTTACATGTATTTTGTACCTGCATACATTCTGATACTTTTTGTATTGATCGGAGTGGATTATGTGGCGGGCATTTGGATTGAAGCATCACAAAAAAATAAAAAGACGCTTTTAGTACTTAGTTTAATTGCCAATATCTCCGGACTAGCCTTGTTTAAATACTATAATTTTATCGCAGAAAATATAAACTTCTTTTTGGGTACGGAACCTCCGGCTATCCCTTATTTATCCATATTACTTCCGATAGGTTTATCATTCCATACTTTCCAATCGATGGCTTATACCATAGAAGTGTATCGGGGGAAGCAAAAAGCCGAACACCATTTAGGTATTTATGCGCTTTATGTTTTGTTCTTTCCGCAATTAGTTGCCGGACCGATCGAACGTCCTCAAAATATGCTGCCTCAATTTTATAAACTACATCGTTTCAAGCATCCGGAAATGATGCTGGGTATCAATCGTATTCTTTGGGGTTTGTTTAAAAAGGTTGTTATCGCCGACAGGCTTGCTTTAATTGTTAATCCGATTTATAATAATCCCGAAAATTATGATTCGCTGAGTTTATTGATTGCGACTTATTTATTTGCCTTTCAAATTTATTGCGACTTCTCAGGATACTGTGATATTGCCATCGGTTCAGCAAAAATATTAGGTTTTAAATTATCCGAAAATTTTAAACAGCCTTATCTCGCTCAAAGCCCTGGAGAATTTTGGCGACGCTGGCATATTACCCTCTCCCAATGGTTTCGCGATTACCTGTACATTCCTTTAGGAGGAAACCGTAAGGGTATTCCGAAGCAGGCACTCTTCTTGCTCATTGTATTTTTAATAAGTGGATTATGGCATGGAGCACATTGGCATTATGTGGCCTGGGGAGCTTATCACGGAGTATTGGTGGCCTTGCCGGTTTTGTTCTTTAAGGCACAAAGCACCACAAGCGAAAAGAGAAATTACTTTAAGATATTCCTGTGTTTTCATTTGGTATTAGTATCCTGGATTCTCTTCCGTGCCAATACACTGAGCGATGCCTGGTACATTGCCCGGCAAATTATTGGACTCCCCGTACAATTCCCGGCATTTTCAGAAGTGTTTTTGTTCAGTGATATACGCTCGATTTCCGAAATAGGGATATCATTTCTTTTAATTATACTGATGATGATCGCTGAAGCGAAAAGTATACCCTTCAATTTTAATGAGCGAAATTTCAAGCGTTATAGTTATTATATGCTGATGCTTTTATTGATTTTGATTATGGGGCAAACCAATAAACTCGATTTCATTTATTTTCAGTTTTAAATCATGAAAAGTATCCTACGTACATTTATGTTTCTGCTTATTCTGGTTATACTGTATTACCTGTGTTATATCCTGTTGTTCAGGATTGAAATAAAAAAAGACAAACCTCTCGTTTCCGTTTTTCAAAACGAACTCATCAGCAATTATTACAATTCATATTATACCTTTAGCCGGCTCGATACGAGTAAAGTGTACGACTATATTTTTATAGGCTCTTCACATACTTACCATAGTTTCGATCCGCAAATTTTCGAAGAGCGGGGATATGAAAGTTATAATCTGGGCTCGACTAATCAGACACCTTTGAATTCATATTATTTGCTGGAATATCTTCCCATACATACTAAAAAATTAATCCTCGAAATTTATCCCGAAGCCTCTAACAATTCCGGTAAAGAATCTTTTTTTGATTTGGTTAATAATTTAACAGGTATAAAGCCTCTTCTTGGGATGTCGGCAGCTATTTGGGACCTCCGGTGCTTTAATTTACTGAGCATACACCCCATCCTACACAATTACAATCGTACACACAGCATTTTAGAACCGGAGAACGATAGAGGATATGTAGGCTATGATTCGGTTTTAACCGATACAAACCGGGTAGCTTCCTTTGTATTGAATACCGGACAACTGGATAAGCAATTGAAGTATATACAACGTATCATCGATTGGTGTAAATCAAAAAACATAGAAGCTATTTTGGTTTACGCACCTATCCCCCATAAACATAAACTGATTCATGAGGATTATTTTACAGACCGTATTCAAATCTTATCTACCGGAGAATCCATTCTGTTTATTAACAAAGGAAGAAATCATGACTTGAACGATCACCTGCATTTTTACGACGATAATCATTTAAATACAGAGGGTGTTCGTATCTTTAACCATCTCTTACTGGAAGAATTAAAATGAAGCGACTCAGAAAATTGTCAGATTCAGTTACGGAAATTTTTTCCAATCCCAGGCAATTAAAACTTTTGTTATGGTTGAGCTTGGGAATTCGTTTGCTGTTTTTTATTTCAGATGGGCATAACGGTGATTTCGATTTTTTTGAACATTGGGCAGATCGTATCGTCCATCAGGGCTTTACCAATATTTATTCCATACAGACAGATCGATTCGAATGTGATTATCCGCCTTTATATTTATATGTACTGGCTTTCTTCGGCCATATTTTTAATTTCTTCGGACTGCCTGTACACACGCATCTCTTCGATACTTTTCTGAAGCTGTTTAATTTATTAGTCGAAGCTGTTTTTTTATATAGCTTCTATAAAAAAAACTCCAATAAAATATTTTTGTTTGTGATGCTGATATCCCCCGTAACCCTTTTAAACGCTTATGGATGGGGACAAATAGACATACTTTATACCATCTTATTGTTCTCTACAATTTTTGCGCTCAGCAATCAGAACTTATATAGTGCAGCTCTGTTTTTAGGTTTATCCCTGTCCTTGAAAACTCAAACCTTATTGTTTGTTCCTATCATTGGACTCTTATTTTTACTTAGCGAAAAAGAATTAGCACATAAAATAAAAGCATTCCTGCTGATGTTGCTTGTTTATCTGACACCCAATATTCCCTTTATACTTTTTGCACCGGATGCAATGGATTCTATCAATCCGCATATTAGCGCCGCAGGCAGGTACGATTTCATCGCAGTAAACTCCTTTAATCTTTACTGGGCATTATGGGCGGATTTTGATTTAAAAATGATGCTGAGTTTTCCTCCGAATGATACATTGGTGTTGGGTCTCATCGCCCGAAAACACCTGGCTTATCTTGTGTTCGGTATGCTATATACTTTTGTGTTGATACAATTATACAAACATCACACAGATCCAAAAAAACTATACGCTTTGTTAGCCTTCTTCTGCTTTTCCTATTTTATGTTTTTACCGGAAATGCACGAGCGTTATTTATTTCCCTTTTTCATCTTCAGTGCTTTTCTTTGCTCTTTAGACTCTAAGGAATTTAGATACTTTATGCTCATCAGTTTCGTGCATGCACTCAATTTAATTTGGGCTTGGGGCGAACAAAAATATATTAAAGAACAGTGGATTTTCGAATCCACACGTATCATTGCACTGGCAAGTTTTATAGTTTGGATCTATTACGCCATTGCAACATGGAAACGTTTGAATCAAAAAGATAATCAGTTAGAAAAAGTATTGTGAAGATAGAATTGTTTACAGACGGAGCATCGAGAGGCAACCCGGGTCCGGGAGGATATGGTATTATATTACGTGCGGGTAAGCATTATAAAGAAATGTCGGAAGGGTTTCGCTGTACAACCAATAATCGTATGGAATTGCTCGCTGTGATTAAGGGACTGGAAGAGTTAAAGGTTATTCCCAGCGAAGTTCATGTCTATACCGATTCAAAATATGTTGCTGATGCCGTAGAGAAAGGATGGGTGTTCGCCTGGCAAAAGAAAGGGTTTAAGGATAAAAAGAATCCGGATTTATGGATACGTTTTTTAAATGTCTATAAATTACACAACGTAAAATTCAATTGGATACGCGGACACGACGGGCACCCCGAAAACGAACGCTGTGATGAGCTTGCGGTATTGGCAGCTCAGCAAAAAGAATTGAAAATAGATTCGGTTTACGAACAGGAAAATAAAGCCGGAAGAACCTTACTATAATTTTTTCTGTTTTTTATTTACCAACCAGCTCCAGGCGTTCAACGGGAGAATACTCCGCCATCAAAGCTTCCGCTTTTTCGACCATCTCTACAGAGCCAATAAAAATGGGAGTCCGTTGATGCAAAGAAGTTACTTCAATGTCCAAAATACGGTTCAGCCCATCCGAAGCTTTGCCTCCCGCCTGCTCAACAATAAAGGCTAAGGGATTACATTCGTAAATGATACGTAACTTTCCCTTCGGAGCACCGTAGGAAGAAGGATAAATAAAGATTCCGCCTTTCAATAAATTCCGGTGAAAATCAGCAACCATCGAACCGATGTAACGAGAGGAATAAGGGCGGTTGGTAGCTTCATCGATCTCCTGACAATACTTAATATATTTTTTAACACCATCCGGAAAATGAATATAATTACCTTCATTCACCGAATAGAATCTTCCGGTTTTAGGCATTTTAATGTTCGGGTGCGATAAGCAAAACTCGCCGATAGACGGATCCAAGGTAAACCCGTTCACTCCTCTTCCGGTAGTATATACAAACATGGTTGAAGATCCGTAAATTACATAACCCGCTGCCACTTGTTTGGCACCATTTTGCAAAGCCTCTTTGGCATCGCAGCAACCCGATTGAGAGCTGCGACGATAAATGGCGAAAATAGTTCCTACGGAAACATTCACATCAATATTCGAAGAACCATCCAAGGGATCAATACATACAATATATTCGGCATCTTTAGAAATATCCGATTCGATCGGAATCACATCATCGTTCTCTTCCGATACCACCATACAACATTCTCCGCCGGCTTTTAAGGCAGCGATGAACTGCTCATTGGCAAAAACATCTAATTTTTTTACAGCTTCTCCCTGAATATTGGTGGTTCCGGTTTCACCCAGAATATTCACCAATCCGGCTTTGTTAACCTCGCGGTTCACAATTTTGGCGGCAATCGCCAAATCCCGGATCAGGCGAGAGAAGCCTCCTTTGGCAAAAGGGAAATCCCCTTGCTTTTCAATAATAAACTGACCGAGTGTTGTACTGTTCGACATATTTTCTTATTTATTTGGTACTAATCCCCTAATTCCCAATTCTATCACTTCTAAATCCTGAATCCGTTTTTCATGAATCGCAAAACGAATCATGGTTTTTACTTTATGAAAACCCTCATTTCCGGCAGCTCCCGGATTAAGGTGTAGCAAATTTAGCTTTTTGTCGGGAATAACCTTCAAAATATGTGAATGTCCGCAAATAAAAAGATCGGGGGCCTCCTCGAGCAATTGTTTTCGAATCTTGGGATTATAATTTCCGGGATAACCTCCGATATGGGTGATCCACACTTTCATGCCCTCACATTCAAAGATTTGATGCAGCGGATGTATGACGCGCAACGCTGCCCCATCAATGTTTCCATACACACCCCGCAGGGGTTTAAAAGCCGCCAGACGATCCGAAACCTCCACCGTCCCAAAATCCCCCGCGTGCCAGATCTCATCACAATCCTTAAAATATTCGTACACCGCTTCCGGGAAATAACTATGAGTGTCTGATAATAAACCGATTCTTTTCAATGGTCAAATTATTAGTTGTTAATGGTTGCTAATTGATTTTGTTGCGCCGGTAATTAAGTATATGGATTGTAAATATATAGTTCATTATCATTCTTTTGACCGTTGAGGGGGAAACGATAATTTTCCGGATCAGAAGTTCGTGCAGGCATCTCCATTCCGGAACTGTAATAATCCACCTGCGAAAGCAATCCTGTTTCGTAGGTAGTATAAGCTTCGTGCAGAGAAGTATTATCAAATACAATGGTTGTATTTGAACCGGAGTCGCTGTTCTTTACCAACTTTAGATTCATGCTACCGGCTGATGCCGTAAGGGTTATCGCATTACTTCCTATGTTTAATATCTGACTGGTAACAAGTCCTCCGCCCATAGTTTCTACTTGTAGTTGTCCTGCATGACCCGAGTTAATACTTTTCACATCTACCCTGAATGTATATTTAATCCCTGAGTTTACGGAATATGTTTCAGAACCGATACTCGTGCCACTTGTGCTTACATTTTTGATAGCACTCTGCCAGCTTACATTATCAGGGCCATTCTCTTTGCCGTTAAACCCGAACCGATAATACCCTGTACATTTCTCAACAGTGTTGGGTTTAATGGTTTCGAAATGGCAAAAGTATGCTTTCATTTATTCTTTAAGATATATGCAACAAGAGATAGCCGAAACCATCTCTTGTTGTTTAATTAGAAGCAACTATCTGCCAGCTAGAATTTTTATCTCTCCTAATTGCTTCAAATCCGAGAGGCATCTTTAATACATCTATGATTGATTTGTCTTTCTCAACAATTTCACTTAGCCCAACAACCATTATTGCTTCATCAGAGATGTCATTTTCAATTCCTGAAAATTGCCAACTTCCGTCCTCAAAATGATATATAAACAATATCGGTGAACCCTCTTTCATAACATACTTCGTGGTAAATACAGCTTGATTCATATTAATTTGATTCATATATTATGGTTTTGATCCTTTTTTCAAATTTTCTTCTTTAGAAATAACTCGAAGGTTTGAATTAGAGTTATTTCCCCCACGAGACTTTGGTATAATATGATCAACCTCGGCTTGATTCATATTAGTTGGTACGCCTTTTTTCGACTGAACTGGGGGATCAAGTATTTTGCCACTCTCATCACTCCTAATTATTCCATCATTGGATTTTTTATTTGCTTCAAGTATTCTCTGTCTTTGAGCTGGAGTTGTTTTTAATCCTGGCCCAACAGTTTTAGGCTGTTGCAAACTTGAATAGTCACCCGCACCTTTCCATTCAGAAGGCATTATATCATCAGCATAGCTAGCAGCAATGCCTTTGATCAACTTGCCCGCAGCAATCCCAGCCATTACATCAACCGCATCCATAGCAGCAGCATTCTCAAATTGCTTTTGTATTACGGGGTCTTTTGCATTACCCGCCGCATGCATATTCGAGACCATGTTGCCAGGAGCAGCTAGGCCTCCTATTATTCCCTGAACTAACGGATTACCAATTACTCCGTTTACCACATGAACAACTTCACTACTGTGTGGGTTCTTAATTTTGGATTCAATGTATCCTGGAGATAGTTGAATCATGTAATGAGGCTCCGCACCATCTAAATCAATTGCTTGTATAGGTGTATTCCCTGCAAACTGATAAGGTGTATACCAAGGATAGTCTTTTGTAAGTGGATCAATAGATAAGAATCTACCCAACCTTGGATCATATATCCGCATTCCATAGTCTTGCTGATTCCCTGTTCCCTTCACCTCATTATCGTTCTCTTTTCCATTAAAGCCGAAACGATACGCACCCGTTTAATTCGTTTATGTACCACTTATCCAACACCAATATTTTCAAAGAACAACTTTATCACACAAAAAGTAGAATCAACCAATAGAAGAAAATATAGATACTACTTCACATTAACATTGTGGTTCTTATTTGTTCTATAAGATGAAATAAGATAAAGTAGTACGGCAATAATTAACGTCCAAAAAAGGGCATTAACAAAGATTAAACTTAGTACTATCTCTCCATTACTTCTCGTTAAACTAAATGGGAAATCTTGAATAAATGCTATCATTTTTAGATACCATGGCTTTTCTGCTCCCCAACTCACCATAAATGGAGCTGCAAAATAAAATACCATAATTAAAAGTACATAAATCACTATCGAAGCAATTGTTATTATTACTATTTTTCCTTTCATTATTCTACTCCTTGTTTTTTAAGTTTATCTGCAACATCGCCAATTTTTTTATCTGCTTCTTTTCCTGGTCTTGCCAAATCAAAATGAGGTCCTGAATCTTTTGAATTCTGAATACCCCCTTCTATAAATTGCTTATCAGATTTAGGATTGCTTAGTTTATCACCAGCAATATCTTCTCTAATAACCTTACCAATATTTTTGTTGTTACTTAGTGCATTAAATAACTCGGAACCGCTAGAAATTGGACTACCAATAAGTACAAGATTATCAACTTTAATACCTTGGTCTGCTAGTCTTAATGCAACATGAGCCTGAAGTACACTTCCGTAACTATAACCAGCTAGATTTAGTTGCTCACCTTCTTTAAGTGGATTTGCCTTAAGATCTGCAAGAATATCATTAACTGCCTTTTCTATTTGACGATGATCTCGACGTTTAAGCTGCACTTCTAGTCCTCGTTCAGTTTTAACAATCCTCTCTCCAACATGAGAAAAATTTCTATAAGTAGCTGTAAAAGCAACA
The DNA here is from genome assembly GCA_964454645.1 of uncultured Sphingobacteriaceae bacterium. Taxonomy (GTDB): domain Bacteria; phylum Bacteroidota; class Bacteroidia; order Sphingobacteriales; family Sphingobacteriaceae; genus CAYVTM01. The sequence continues at coordinate 523,944 of CAYVTM010000001.1, forward strand.
TCCTCACTTTTCCCTCCAGAAGCATCGATTCTTGTAAATCCACTTATTCCTTTTGATGTAAAAATACTCTTAAATCTATTTGTATAATTCCACCCATCTTTATCATTATTTGCACTACCAACAAAATATATTCTTTTACCATCTGGGTCAATAAATACTATAGGGTTATTTCTGAATCCACCATATGGCGTCCATCCTGGGTACTTAGCTTGCAAAGGATCTAAACTCAGCCATCTTCCTAATCTCGGATCATATACTCTTGCACCAAAATCGAGCTGATTCTCCGTCCCTTTCCCATCATTTTCACTCTCTTTGCCATTAAATCCGAAATGAAATAGTAAGCATCCGTTAAATTCGCTTCTATTCCACTATATCCAACTCCAATATTTTCAAAGTACTATTATTTCTTACTGTCCAAATGGTAAAGTAATGGCTAATGAAATAGATCATCGGATATTTTTTTCTCTTCAACATTTATCAATGTCATACTGACAACTACTCCCTCCGTTGATTTAACTATCTTTAATGGTAATGCATTAGATATATTAAGAAAACCATACCAACCATCTAATACATAGTTCTTATACAAACTTGAAGACATTTTTAAGAAATCAGAATTAAAATAATAATCATAATAACCAGCTGTCCATTTTACCCTTATTATTTTACACGATCTGTTATAAACCTGAGCTATTGTATCTAACAATTCTATAGTTGGTTTTTTACCTAAAAGCTTAAACTCATTATCAATTGAAACATCCACTGTATTAACTTTTTGATACTGCACATAGGTATATAACCTATTACTATCACTTAAATAAACGATTTTTGTTTTTTGAGAATCCTGCATCAAAGAGTAATAATTTCCAAGTTTATAAGATGTTTCGATCTTATCAGCCCACAAACCATCTTTTTTCATGCTCTCAATCATCCGTTCTTTTGTAATACCCATTTTCTGAAAAGAAGGCTTTATTTCCATCTCTAATCGATATGTTAGTGTCCCTTCAAAATTTTGACCGAAAGAGATAACAGATATAAATAAGAACAAAATATTGAATATCAGCTTCATAATTCTATAGTTTAATTTACTTAATTTGAACTTCCCAATTATCTGCAACATACGACCCTAACAATCCCCTTCGACATTGCAAAATGAGATAAGCATTATTGCCGGAATCCTTCTTTAACACTTGATACGTCTCAGGTTTTATTGGCAATGAATTTATTTTTCCATCAAAATAGAACTGAGCAGAGGCAGCACTTTTGCTTGTGCCTCTAGAGAAATGAACTATCTCAACAGTTAGGCTCTCGAATGGCTTGTCTGCTACATAAGTAACATTAGAAATCAAAAATATAGATAAAAAGCAAGTTAAGCCGATAATTGACAAGGTTACTACATACTTAAACAATAAGATAGCAGTATCAAGCATAATTTTCCAAATCTCTTTCTTGCTTTTACATATTTCTAATAGATATTTTCTTTTACTTATACAGGCATATAATATGCTAATAGAAAAAATTAAATAGCTAAAAGCATATGGAAAATTTAATATCTCCTTTCTAATAAGACCCCGAATAATTAAATACAAAATAACGGAAGATATTAAAATATAGTAAAGATACTTTTCTCCTTTAGTGCTTACATTTTCATTACTTTTTACTCTCATTACTTAAATTGTATAAAATCATCGAGGCATAATCTGTTCATAACCTCTCGCAGTAGATTTTCCAGCAGTTTCTTTCAAAATACTGAATCCTGCATTCTTCGATATTGTTTTAACTAGTTTTTTCTGTGCATTATCAACCTTCTTTGTTCTATTTGCTACTGTTTCCTTTGTTGCCTTTCCTGTTGCTTCAGATTTTATATTCTTAGCTAATTTCGCTTCCTGTTTTGCTACGTCTCCTGCTGCATTTTTCACCTTTTTCTCGAGCTCAGCAGCTTTTTCATTGAAACCTTGACTTACTAATGCTTCGATTAACGCACCTTCAAATTTATTTCCCATAACTGCCTCTACTTTAGTAAAATCTAATATCCCATCTGTTGTTAATTCGCCTGCATTATATGCTTTAACTAATTCAGCCGTTAAATTAGAAGTAAATTCTATTGTGACTCTGCCCACTTTGGATGATGCGGCCTTCTTTAATGCCTTAACAGAACCTAATCCTGTAAATACTAAAGAAACTGTATAGGATTTAGCACCCTCTATTGCGGCATTTCCCCAATCAATAGCAGCGAATGCTTGTTCAGCATCCATATTATTCAGAATATAATTTTCGGTGAAATCCATACCAGCTTCGACCGCAAACGCAGTAAGTGCATCAATTATTGCTGTTATTGGTTCTTTACCATCATCATCAATAAAAATTATTGGATTATTTACTGTAAAAGCATATGGGCTTATATGTGGGTATTTATGTGCCATTGGGTCAACACTTAACCACCTCCCAAGTCTAGGATCATATATCCTAGCACCAAAATCTAATTGATTCCCCGTCCCCTTCACCTCATTATCGTTCTCTTTTCCATTAAACCCGAAACGATACTGATCACTATTATATTGCCTGTCGGTTATCGGCATGCCGAATACATAATACTCCTGGGCGCTGCGTATATCGGCAAGGTTCAAACCCGAAACCTTATTATCATCGTAAATCTTCATATCGGAAATTACCGTTAGCACATTACCCAGGTGGTTTGTCAGCTCATATCGTTTCTCTCCGAGGTACCGCTTGAAAACACCTTCATTCTCTAGCGAATATGAGGGGTAAATGGCATCCAATACCTTATTTCCGTATGTCCCGGATTCCTCATCATAACTATCTACACTAAAGCTTGCCCGCCACAGGTGGCGCTCCGGCATCCACACTCCCAACCGGCTGCTTCCGTAAACCGGAACTTCAGAAAGCGTAATATACTGATGATACAAATAAGCATCTCCCTCATCCTCGGGGTCTATTTTACGGCTATAAATAGCTAAAATATTACCCGAAGCATCACGTACATAATAGCTGTACTCCCAATAGCGCTCGTCAGCCGGATGATTCGGATTATTCGGACTTTTAGGCTTTACCAGTTTAGAGATACGGTTGCCCGAAGCATCGTATTCGTATTCGATATTGGCTAAGCCCTCTCCCCGTATGATCTTGCTTATCTTACCCGAAGCTGTCCATACAATCTCTTCAATATATTCCTGAGCATCGTAAATTAAATTCCCAACCGGGTCGTACTGGTAATTGGGGTCTGATTGATCTTCGATGTCGGCAGTATAAGAGGTATTTACATTATCACTCACATAAGACAGCTTATTGGTACTCTGAAGATATCCATTTGTCTCATAATTATATGTTAATCTATCGAGTGCATTTTCGTCCTCATCCATACGCTCAACGGTTAAAATATTCCCGTTTCCGTCGTACGTGAAGATCTCATAATGTTTATTAGTCTCCGAAACACCAATCGTATTACTTCCCCGGTCAAGATCGATGAACCTTTTAGCTTCGCTTATGCGGTTTAGCTGATCGTATTTAAAGCTTCTTGCAAATACGATATCGTCATCCGAACTATTAAATTTCGATAAAGAAGTAAACATGTGGCGGATATTCCCATTATATAAACCCGGACTATATGCGGGGTCATTCAGGGGAGTTCCCTCGATATTGGCTTCAAAAGATAGGTCTTCATTATACTTGAAGTCGGGATGAATCGCACTGTAATCATTAAACTCATTATCCTGTCCGTAATAACCTAAAGTATATCCGTACACATCCGAACCGAATTTCGCATGAAGCTCTCCCGGGGTATTTGCTCCCGTTCCATTATCTTTTCCGATATCGTTTTGTGATAACAACATGGTACTGTTCACGCCTTTTAACCAGCCCTGGAGTGTATAGGCATAATCTATACCTTGTAGCTGCACATCCCCTAATTCAACACGCGCTAAAGGTCCGTGATGATAATAAAAATACTTTGCATCCCGCTCCCATATAACACCGTCTTTGCTTGTAGAAGTATTTAAAATACGATTATCCCCGTCGTATTCATATTTATGGTAGAACTGGTCTGTCTGGCCTTTCTGGTAGCTCACTTCGTTTACTTTGCCCGATATAAGGTCGTAGCTATAGACTATTTTTTTATACCTGCTATTGAGTTCTTCCAGGGATCTAAAATCCTGAATTAAGGTATCGACATTTCCATGAATATCATAGCTGTAATGTGTTGCATGGTCAAAGGTAAGCGCATTGGCATCGTCAACCTTCTCAAAATAGGTATAAGCAACCCGATTTCGGAGATTCTTTGGATCTAATACTGCCTTGGGCAATAACGAGAATTTAGTATCGTAGCGGGTTCCGGCAACTTCATATTTAGAATTAGCACTTATCCAGCTTTCAAAAAGACCCTGATCCAATCGTCCATTCACATAATTTGCGGAAATATTGGAAGAAGCCTCCAGTTCGCCTACTTCAATTATCCTGTTCAGATAATCATACAGGGTGTAGCTGTATCTATCGAGCATATACTGCCTGGTATTTTGCGAAGCCACAATTCTTCCTAATTGATCATACCAAAAGCGTGAGCTGTAACGGCGTGTATTATCGGACAGGTGCAGGGAAAGGCCCGAAGCGCCTGCAATTACCCCATTATAAAAAGAGGAGAAAGAGATATCGTTCAAAGCGGAGGTTGTACCGGAAGCCTCAGTCGTAAATGTTGCTCCTCCATCATTTGTCTTTAAAATCTTACCCGAGTTTCCTACCGCGTAACCGGTAAGCTGGTCTCTGAAATAAACATCATTCAGATCAACCGATACCCCGGAATTAAGCGTTGTCCAGGACTGACCATGATTGATTGATTTCAGGAAGCGTCCGGTTGTACCTACCGCATACCCAATTTCTTCCTGGAACATTACTCCTCTTAAATGAATGCTTGTAGGCGAGGTTATGGTTGTTGCCGTTGACCAGGAAGATCCGCGATTCGCCGTACGCAAAAAAGTTGCGTTATTTCCAACAACGTACCCGTAATTTGTCGAAGGATCGATAAATATCTTGTTGAGATCGGCTGTAGTACCTGTAGTTACAGATGACCATGAAAGGCCTCCGTTCACTGTTTTTCTGAGTGTTCCGGTTTTACCGATAACGAAGCCTGTATCCGCACTGAAGAAGGATACCCCGTTTAAATCCACAGCAACTCCCGATGGAGAGGGAGTCCAGCTTATGCCCCTGTCGTTTGTTTTGTATATTTTACCGGTATTACCTACCGCATAGCCCAATTGGGTATTGGGGATCAGGTGTAAAGCGTTTAGCACAGGAGGAGAAACATCCGTAACGGCAGCAAACGAAGACCCTAAGTTTGTCGAACGAATAATTTTACCCGCATTACCTATTGCAAGCACATGATTAGTATTAAATATAACCAGGTCTGTTAAATTGACCCCTCCCGCTGATGCCGGAGCAGCTGATGAGAACGACCAGGTATTTCCGCTGTTTATACTGGACATGCTTACTATTTTACCCGATTCTCCGGATAAAAGTAAGCTATACTGATTTGCAGGATTATATTTTACGGCATTAAGATGTGTTGTAATACCCGTATTTAATTGTGTCCAATTACCATACATTCCTGTAGTGGTGCGTAGAACGGTGCCCGTATTTCCTACGACAATGCCATTCGACGAGTTATAAAATACGACATCATTGAGCTGGGCATTGGTTCCGGATTTAACAAAATACCAACTTGCAGCGTTATTATTAGAATACCAAACGGTACCATTGTTCCCTACTGAAATAATATTGGAAGTTTGAGGAACATAATAAATACTATTCATTCTGACCGGGACAAGGTTTCCACCCAGGGGCGCCGCATTTGTCCCCTGATCCATAAGAAAGTACTGCACTCCATCCATATCGCATAATAATGCCATATCGCTAAGCATTAAAACCGCAGCGGGCATGACACCAATATGATGAGGAGAAGTCCAGGTATCTCCAAAATTTTCTGAATATACCGTGTGCTCATCTGAGCCTATTGCTATTGCATAATTCTTATCACTTTTGTAGTGGCTCAGGACACTAATATTATAGATAGATACATCTGTCCAGATAGCATTAGGAGAATTCTGAGCATCTCTTACCGTTACGATATAGCGGCCGTTCCCGTCATCCAAAAGTAAATTCACACTTTGCTCATCCAATGCATCAATCTGAACAATGGGATCTGTTGCCGTAAAATTAGCATCCTCAATCTGCATCCAACTATTTCCTTCATCAGCTGAGTAGTACAACTGTGCATCCTCACCGCCAATAAATACGGAATTGTCAGACACGACAGATACTGCATATAAATTTATTGCTAAAGTAGTATTAATTACATTCCAACTATCGCCCCCGTCAGCAGACATAAACATTTCTCCATTATCACCAACAATATAAATATAAGATCCGCCATTATCAGCCATGTGCACATCACGAATAAACGGGCTTCCGGATGGTGTGATAGGATTCCATGCCGTACCTCCGTTAATGCTTCGCATAAGCGCTCCCGTAGAAGTAACGGCAATAAGCGTATAACTGTTTCCATTATGATAGGCCACGCACTTTATAAGATCTGCATTGGTATTGGAGGGGACATATTCCCAATCACCGCCGCTTCCGTATGAAACCAGCACATATCCATCATTGCCCACAGCAAAAATTGTATAATCATCGACATTGTAAAAATGATTAAGCGGTAAGCCGTAAAAGTTGGTTGTCTGTGTCCAGGATTGCCCATAATTTGTTGTTTTATAAATTACCCCGATGCCGCCATTACTAGTATAACCGCAGGCCACTCCAACCTGGTCTGTCTCAAAGGACAATTTGGAAATATGGTGCGAAGCACTTATACCTGTGGAATTACTCCAGTTGAGGCCGCCATCATTTGTGTAACGCATCAGACCATTTTTACCGGCTATTACCCCTTTAGAAGTAGTAGAAGAAAAATACAGATCACTAACTTCATTTGTGATCCCGGTACCAAGGGTATTCCATATTACCCCTCCATTTGTTGTTTTAATAAGTGTTCCGTCCGAGCCTACGGCATAGCCTACCGTTGTACTGGTCATATGTATGGCTTTTAAATCCGGCACTCCGATCGAGGTAAGCTGCGTCCAGCTTGCTCCACCATCGTTGGTCATATAAATATATCCATCGGCTCCTATATTACCGATAAGATAGCCGTCTCCGGAGCTAACAAAATTAACCCCGTTTATAACCAGATTCGAAGGTAAGCCGGTCGAAGCCGTTACGTCCCAGCTATTTGTAAAAGTATGGTCGGGCATACTTTGACTGATCAATTGATTCAGTGAGTTATATTCGTAAGTTGTACAATAGTCGTGTTCGGTAAATACAGTCTGTTTGCCATTGTACCGATCCTGTTTAATTTTCGACAGTTTCGCGGGATCCGTAATAAAATTTACTCCCTGAGGAGGTACCGTTTTGATCAGGTTACCTGCCTGATCGTAATAGTATAAAGTATAGTGATATTCGTTTAGCAGGTTTTGTTTCGTGAACTGTTCTACAGGGCTCATACAATTTTCGTATAAGTGCTGGCGAATATCCCTTTTAATACTGTCTATATACGATGTATATAAATAGGTGGCATTGGTATAAGCATTGGCATACAGTTGGGTTTTACAAGGATCGATTATCGTATCGTTATATACCGGCGGACCTCCATCCACAAACAAATCTTTTCCACAATCATTCGCCGGAGGGCTTTCCCTGAATGAGATATCATCAAATGCGAACTTTACATGGTCACTACTCTCCACCTCTATTAAGAGTTGAACCTCCTCTGTGGGGCCACTATAGGAGGGAGACAACCATGAAGCAGAAAAATGAGTCCAATTATTATCCATAATAGTACTGAATTCTCCAATAACATCGTTGTTTACCTTTAAATAAATGACCTGATTCCTTACGTCAGCACCACTCCAAGTGTCAGTGAAAGGTAAATTATACCATACCGAAAAGGTATAATTTGTATTGGATTTGACCTTAACCTCTTGGGTCCATTGTTTCTCTAAGTGATTATGAACCGTAGTAGAGTAGAAATAATCGTATGAAGGATATGAATGATCGGTAATTTTATGAGAATCATATTGATTACTGGCATGTTTCATATTTATCCGGTCTATAAAACGACGATTGACAGAAGTACCATTGCAGGTTACGTTAAAATCACATTCATCAACCAAAATCTGAGGGCTACTTAAACCGTTATAAAAAGCAGGAAATCCACTTGTGTTTGTAAAACCAAGTGGAATATCATACAACCGGAAATCACCGTTCACCACTAAATTCACACTGTCTCCACAATCATTACAAGCACTTAACGGGAAGTTGAATATTGTACCTTCTACAATTTCCGACCCGTATCTTACATTTACTCCGGAAAAGTACTGAAAGAACGCTCTGATCTTAAACCTGTATGCACCGTCTCCATCCGGTTGTTGGGCATAAGGAAGCAGGTCAGTAAAACCGAGCAGGTCATTGAAATCGTAGTTTGAATTTGGGTCAACGATTTTAAACACCATCTCCTGTGCCAGCGGCGTATTAGTAGTATTTTTAAAGAACCTGTATCTTACTTCGTGATTAGAGTATGCAGTGCGCTTTAAAACCAGATCGTCAGTCCCGAAAATACTTTCCATACGAGATGTAAAATAACGGCTGGTACTTATATCAGGCAGCTCATAATTAATGCTGCCGGTATTATAAAATTCACCTCCAAATACTCCGGGATCAGGATAATACCAATTCGGATTGAAGAAAAAGATATCCGTTAAAAAATAATCCAGATCCTTGGTAAGCTTTTGAACAGGGCTTCCGCAATTATCCATAAAGCTAGGCAAGAAACACGCTCCCATACTAATTCTATTCAAGATAACATTGCTGGTTATTATCGTCTCATAAATAGCTTCAGCTCTTAGCGTAAATTCAAGCAATGGAGTTAAACTGTTATTATCATGATCGTAATGCGCTTTTATTGAAAAAGAGTTTTCTTCCTGGTCGGGCAACCCGTTTATAGAAGTAAAGTACTTTATTTTGTTATATGCAAAGCCTGTCGGATATGCAGTTGTATTCAGGAAAGTAAACCTTAACGTATTTAAATCTCCCGTATTTTTCAGTTCGAAGGTATGCGGAGTCACTTGTTCCCACTCAAATAGTGTTTGAATATTATCCGCAAGAAAATATTGCTGAATCCGGCTGTTTAAAACGGTTGCACTGCCTGTTATAGCATCCACATCTACCGGCTGAGTTACAGGATCAAATTTTCCGTTGACGGCTAAGAAGGTAAAAAACTTTAAGAAATTTTGAGCCTGAACAGTAGGTTCACAAACTTTTATAAATGTACAATCAGAAATGTTGATAGTGGTAACACCCGAAATATCCAGCGTGTCTATTGGTATACTATTGGAACTAAGCCCCACTATCATCTTTCCTATATACTCGTTGGGGGTTTGATTTCCATTTTTTTGCAGATCATATATTTTTAATATACGGTATGTATTCCCCGTTGCTCCGGTATTGGTCCAATTGTACGATGTGGAGCCCGGTAAAGTAATACTGATATACTTTGCAGGCGTATTGACTCCATCATAAAACGAACCTGTAAGTGTTAGATTTCCATTCGATAAAGCAGGATCCCAGTTATAAGATATATAGGTGGCATCAACCGTAGATCCTCTTACATCGTCATACAAATCTTTCGTAAACTCATTATAATTCCGAAGGGTATTTATATCTTTCAGCTTAAAGTCCCTCGCAAAGCGATCGAGAAGGAATTGCATATTGGTGAGTTTAGGACATTGTCCGGTAAGCGTTACCGAATTATACTGATAGGTATTTGTGAGTACTGAAGAAGGGTTAACACTTTGATCCCATGCCTGGTAATTTACAGAGACAATATCCGTGATGTTTCTGAAACGGCGTAACTTATCTTTATAATATGTATTCGTATTATTGTTGCAGGGTTGATCAGAGCTATAATATGGGTCGGAAGAATAGGAAGGAGGGCTTGATACAAACCCGTTAACCGCATATGCATCGAAGAATGGATTTTCGATACAACCATTATAGCAATTGCCCGTTTCAATAGCAAAACTATGCAATATATTTTGCTCAATCTCTCGTTTTAAGGAAAGGTAGAAATTCTTTAAGGTATTCCATTCCAGATCTTTTAGCTCGTTAGACGACCCTGTTCCAAAGTCATCACAATCCGAAGGAAGATTGGTGCCATAATACGTTCCGCAACGGTTCATAATGGCAGCAAATTCTTTCATCGTATAGTATTGCCCTCCTCCTTTGGAAATATAATTCGTCATTCTGTTCACCATTTCAGTCCTGTATCCGTAACCCAGTCCGCTCGTTTTAAAAAACGGATCGTTATCGAAGGGAGCAGTTGTGCTCAAGCATGCAATTACGAAAGAAGAGCTATGAGAATCGGAAACATACAAAGCACTATCATATTCATCGCTGCTCATCGGCTGGCCATTCCGGGCAATGTTTGTTTTACAACCTTGGTAATAGCCATATTCGGGATGATATTGCACAAGCGCTTCTGCCCAGGAGGGTTCCCACCGGTTAATAAAATCCGCCAGGTTCGTTAAATGTTCGGGATAAACATAATAAAAGTTCTCTCCATCGATTCCTGTTTCAGTAACTGGTTCCGAGACCGAAACCGGCGGGAAATATTCGTTATCGGCAACTCGCTGTAAATAAATTTTTGCTATATTCCCATTCTCATCTCTATACCGGTTATTAGGATATCTCCAGGATGCTCTTTGCGGATTAAAGCCTAACGACTTAGGTAATATATTATATTCATTCAAAACGGATAACCTGAAGACGGTCATGTCTGCGTTCGGAGTAGATAAGTCTGCTAAATATTCTGCATACTGTCCTCCGGGACTAACATCACTCAACATCATCTGATATAATATTTCACAATTACTAGTGTATTCGCAGGGTTTCCTGCATTCAGCAACAGCTCTGTCGTAGTCTGATTGAGAATGGAACGAATCAACCTTTAAGCCGGCTATACATTCTTCGCAAGTATTTATATCACAATCCGTTGTATCAATTTTGGATATTTCCTCTGTAATAAATTCGCTGAAGCGTTTAATGCATGAATTATTTAGAGTATCTAAATACTGTTCAACATAATAATTAATCGCAGCATCATTTACTTTTAGCCGTTTACTGATAATATATTTTCCAATCGGCAGGGTTACTGAAATTGGGCTGATCGAACCGGGAGTATTACTTTCGCAACTGGTATTGAGTAAGGTTCCTCCAAAAACTGTTTTGAGGGTAGTCCCTTCCTGTGCATATTCATTTCCACATTCATCTTTAATGCTTATCTCTACATCATAAATACAATCAAAACAGATTGAATTGGGGCTTATGCAATTATCCGTATAATCTTGCGGTGTAATTGTATAGTTAAACGTATAATTACCTGATTCCGTTACCGTAAAATGTTTAAATAAATTAACAGAGTAATCATTAAAGTCGTTGTAACTAGACAAGCTTTTCCCGTTATGATCTTTCATTAATAAATCGCTTGTAATCGTTACTCCCGAAGGCGGATTAATTGTCTGTAAATTATCGGGTACAGGGCCGGCTAAGGAAGTAGCTACCACTCTCCCCTTTTCATCGAGATAAGAGATACTTGCCTGCCCGTTAGGATCGATCACGGTATTTTTTCGGTACCTAATAGCATTACCCGCTTCACTTCCGAAAAGCCGGTCAAGCTCTTCCTGATCGGGTTGAGCATATAAATAACGTGTTTCATGCCCCGATCCTAATTTCATATTTACCCCAACACCTCCCTGCCTTACGATCCTGCCTGTATTGTCGGGACTATATTCAACTTGTGAAAAAGGATACCCCTCAGCATCCGGAAGGTAAGCCTGTTGTAATTCCATGTCAGGATTATCCGGGGAATAATATTTTGCAGCACCCGAAGAGTTATTCATCGGAGGCGTTGCAACTTCACAGTTTGAAACATCCAGATCAAAATGTTCCTTTACATAGGGATCGGTAGAATTATACCTGTTAAAATCAGGATAATATGATAAGTTCGAGGTAGAGGTTACAGTCGGTAATACCTGTATGGCAGGACGACCCAAATAATCATATATAGATTCCTTTACGATTACATGATTATCGGTATTAATTTTAGTAGCTGTTTGGCGATTCCTAAGCGACCCATCAAAATAGCTGATTACTTCTTTTTTTTTGCCTTCTTCGGCAAAGGTACTGGAGTATTGCCAATTTTTATTGGTTTCGTGCCCACTGTGAAGAAAATAATTAGGAGATTTACCGGCAATAGTACCATTCTCTGTAGCAGACCAGTTTCCCCATTGCGTTATCAGGCTTGAATTAAGGCTTCTACCTATACCTCGTACCCGATATACATAATAACCATGTTCAGCTATCAGTGTTATTCTATAGTAAGGCTCTTTTATACGAACCCTCGTACTATTATTTTTAAAATTGATGTCGATATCTCCGGGTGACAAATAAACAGACGGGGTATTCGTATAGTCATTTACAAACAGCCATTCTAGCTCATAGTCTTCTGCTCCCTCCAAACGGTTCCAATAAACTTCAAGTTCATCCTTCTGTGTATCTCCATTTAAATCAATTGCTGTATGTGATAATCCTGAAACAATATTGGCAGGAGCAAATTGGTAATATCTTTCTACTTCTATAATCGCTTCCAAAAAGATATTGACGGGCACAGAAGGTACAGAGTTACTTGTCAAATTATCTGTAATATCCAGAATCTCAACCTGAATTTCTTTAGCACCCGGTATAAGCAATACGGATTTATCATAATGGTCAACCGCTTCCGGATCGAACTGTACGGAAAGTGGCCTGGAAATATTTACTACTGAATTAGATTGGTCACGATATGTGATTTCCAGCTCGAATGTATAATCAAACTTATCTATACCATTACTTAATACATGATTTACGCCTATTATTACACTACCATCGACTTTGTGATTGTAATAAGGAACCACAGGAGGATTTATGTATTTATCATCCTGAACAGTTACCGAATTATTTACTTCCAGCTCTTGACCAGCTTCGGGCAAACGATTAACGAAACGTTCAATTGATGCAAACGAATGAAATGAAACGGATGTCAGTATCAATGACTGAAACACTATCCTTAATATTTTTGTATACTTAACCATAAAGCTATTTTTTAGCAGGAAACTTGTAATGATTATATAGACGAAACGATTTATATTTAATAGCAGGAGCCATATCTGTATTCTTTATTAAAACATATTCGGATAATTGGAATTCTTTTGATGCAAATACGGGATTAAAAGAAAACCCGTGATAGAGAATTTCAACTCTGGGCTTAGTTACGCCATAAATATTAGTATGATCAGATTGTTCATTAAAATACACTATTAATTTTTTCAATATTTTTAAACGCGGGTCAATTGTGATTTCAATAACTGAAAAATCACCGGACTGATCATTAAATGTTAATTTATATATATGATTTTTGTCCGCTGATTTTGTAAAATAAATATTTTCACACAATGCAATCACTTTACTTATGTTCCAATCTCCTATGGGCGTACTCGCTACCGCATTCGAAATAATCATCGATTTGTTTTCATGATCAATATCTATTTTATATTCGGTATCCACGTAACTTTCTATACCCATTATATAACTATGAATGAGTTTGCCATTTTTCCTGTAATAACCACTATCCGAAAGTTCAATAACTTTTGAATGATGATCAGAAAACTTATTGTATATAATCTTACAATTGTATTTCTCTTTATTGAAAAAAGTAGAATTAACCGCTTCTATATCTTTTACTGCCGAAAGCTTTATCTCCTCTTGTTTAACAGGCATGCTTTGTGCTACAGACAATGACACATAAAACACACAAAATATATTGAAAAGAAGTATCTTAATCATCCTTAAATTATTTCTTAATGTTTTTTCTACTCTCTTTAATGGTTTCAACCCCTTTAGCGGTTTCTTTTTTTACGCGTACCAAAGCTCCGTCTTCATCGTATTCATAAAAGGTAGCGTAATTCTGATTATCAAGTTCTGCCACTAACCTCATATTGGCAGGGTCATAAACAAATGATTTCATATTAGCATCAAAAGGAACGATCCGTATATCGTCAAAAAAGGCTTCCAGATCAGAGTCGTCAGATTCGTTCTTTAACCCTATCTTAATATGTTGAGCATCATTTGGAATAAAGAAGCTTTGTTCAATTTTTTGCCAGCCATCAATAATTTCACCGGATGGAGAGAAAGTATACAGCGCTGAGTTTCCGACAAAACTCACTTGTATCTTTGCATCATCGTAAGTAGTAAAATTTGTAGTTCCTGAAACCTGTTTTACCCATGCAGATAAGACATAGGTCTTACCAACTGTCGGGGCAAAGGAACTGATACAATCTTCACACAGTACAGGGGGGACACAATCGTTTACATATATTAAGGTTGAAACCTCTTTTTCGCAATTTCCGGGATATGAAATGCTTAATTGTACTTCATACTCCCCCATTTGTGGAAATGTAAATTCGGGTTGTGGTAATGTGGAATAATATTGATTCGTACCATCAATGAAAGTCCAGTTATAAGTAGCGTAAGGAACATCCTCAAATTGTGAACAGGCAAAAGTTAAGCGCTCTCCTGCACAAACATTCGAGTTTACTAAGATAATTCCCGAATTAAACCAAAGCCTCGCCAGAGTAACCCCCCTCTGCCCGGAATTAGCAAACATAAAATTCGAATTACAAATAGAACTTATAAGCTCTCCATCCTCGAGTAAATTACCCAGTACATAAGCATTATCGAAATTGTCAAATACGATATCCCTTGCTGAAAAGCTCCCTGTAGTACTTGGTACAGATGTGGATATCCAATCATAAGTACCGTTTGCCTGATATTTAATTATATTATAAGACGAATGTGTAAAAGCTGAGTTATCGGTTTTACCTACTAAATAGAAATTCCCATACGAATCAACTCCTGAGCCTATCTTTTTATCAGCTGTATATAATTCATACGAATTATCCTCATCATTCTTAGCCCATAATAAGTTCCCCGTCGGGTTATATTTGGCAACAAAGCCTTCATGATCATTTGGAGTACTCAGAGTCATCGAGCCTAAATTCAGCGACATGTGGTAAACTCCTGTTATGTATATGTTATCAAAAGGATCGATTTGTAGAATTCCCGGTCGATCATCTCCTTCCCCATCTAATATCTTAACCCATTCAAGGGCGCCGGCCGAAGATTCATATTTAACCAGAAAATGATCCCAGACAGTTGCATACCTTGTAATACCGCTCTCAAATTCTAAAATTCCACCGAATAATCCGGTTATATAAACATCTCCTGACCGGTCACAAGCTAGACCTGTAAAATGAAATAACCTGTCATTTTCGTATGGAATATCAGTGCTTTTAATGAGCTTAGCCCATTGAAATGCGGGTTGGTTGAGGATTAAATCATGGTTATATTTCAGGATAAGTCCCTGCTCGTCAATTTCTGAGAATTGAAAACTTTCCGTGCCGAAGTCAACTTGTCTTGGGGCATTCGCATTATCTAATGTTGCGCCAACATATATGTTATAATTTTCATCGACATCAATCGCTACCGGGTAAATAATATCTGTATTAGCATTAGAATTCAAAGACCATTCGTAATTACCTGAAGAATCAAAAGCGGCGATTACGATATCGGCACTATTAGCTGTGTTCGAAGGAATTGTAGGGGTTGATTCATCTAAATAAACATTATTTCTAAACTGGGCAACAAAATAATATCTGCCATTGGGAAGTACCTTCAAAATGGGTTCTTCATCAAAATCCCCTTCCGAGAATTTTATCCACAATAAATTTCCAACCGGATTCACCTTGGCTACAAATACACCTTGGGTCATAACGATTGGGTCAGGAGCTTGTCCCATAAAAACAGGATCCCCGTTATAACGTGCCAGGACATAGCAATTGCCCAAATTATCGATTCCGATTGATTGAGCGCGCACCTCACTTTCATCACTGATCTTAATCCATTGATAAGGCAGTATCTCCTGTGCTAAGCTCTGATTAATACTTATAAAGCAAAAAGTTACAAATGCAATTATTAGTCTCGTTTTCATATATTACGGATTACAGGTGTTAAGTTTTCGTTGCACTTCAATTGCTGAATTATAATTAACCTTTATACTTTTCTTTCCTGTATGCGCCTCGTTAGTGGATATATTTGCCTGATGAGGCCTGTAGCTAAAATGATCATCTCTGCAAACAGATGTAAAATCGTAGTCCTCAAAACCATCATAAGCAATTTCTTTATAACGTGCATTTGAAGATACAGCAACCGGAACATTGTAATTATATCCATTCAATGCAGATGAGTATCTGCCCAATGCATCTTTATTTTCCAATTCGAATCCATTAGGTGTAGATACAGTTACCTCACTGGTATATACCCATCCATTATTATTCATGGTCCAGGTATTAGGAGCTGAAACGGGGCTATTCCAAAATGATGAAAACTCTGTATAGGTTCCATCTCTTCTCGTATTCGTATTAAAGTTTTTATTTGAATACATACGATTACTTAAATATGAATAAGCTTTCCTTGGCTTCCAATTTCCTTTCATACCGTTCAAATACGGATTCTTAGTATATTCTGTGATGATATCATCGCTTCCAAAATCACATCCGCAATAGGTATTCCATTCATCTGAAAATTCAATTGCCTGCGCGTCTAAGATCTGATAATTTTCGTCGAGAGCTTGCATCTTACTATCGATTATACCGTCGTTATTTAAGTCGAGCGGGTTACGCAATAACGTTAACGTAGAAATAGTATTCGCTTGTTGATTTCGTCTTCCCGACCGCACGATTTTAACTTTAACGATTTTGGGAGAATATATTGACAGATTTAAATCAAATGCATCACCTTTCTCATCAATTAAAGAAACAGCTTCCTGCTGAACCGAATAGACCCAAGCTTTTTTATGTTTAATTAAAGATGAATACATGGATGAAACCAATAATTCATCTCCGGGCACAAAGCGGGATTCGGATACTCCCTGAGAAAAGAAAGTAGCATTCGTCAATGTTCCGATAAGCTCAAGGCCAATATTTTTATAGGCAGGCCCCATGTTATCATAAGCCCAGTGT
This sequence comes from uncultured Sphingobacteriaceae bacterium, assembly GCA_964454645.1. Lineage (GTDB taxonomy): Bacteria > Bacteroidota > Bacteroidia > Sphingobacteriales > Sphingobacteriaceae > CAYVTM01. Next base: position 541,169 of record CAYVTM010000001.1, read on the forward strand.
GCCGGATAAGTGATATTGTACACCCGATCGTCATACTGGTTAGTTGTTTCGGTTAACAGCACTTTACCGGTAACGGCATCATAAGCAAGGTTCTTTGAAACAACTCTGGCACCCTGATCAAAGGTTTCAACAAAATCTAATAAAGCATACCTGTTTACTACTTTAGTGGTGACTGCTGATCGAAAACGGGTATGCTCTCTCCCATATTTCGGCAGTACTGAAGGAACAATTGCGGGAAATATCGCCACAAAAAAGGCAGCTACATTGGATCCTAATCCGGTTGACAAGGCAGTTGTTTGCTGTTCAGAAAAATCATTAATTATTTCAAAATCTACTCCAACTTCACGCCTCTGAATATTACCGTACTGGTCTATAGTATTTACAAAATTATCCAGTTTCTCCTGATTGGTTTTAGGGTGGTCCCCCGATTTTATTTTATAATGATAGCTTGTTCCCGAAATAGCAGCTACCTGACCTGATGCAAAATTATTTACAGCCTTTATTTTACCATGCATATCATTTAACTCGACCAGGAACCCCTGGCTTGCTGTCATATAGTCTTTCGTATTAACCTTAAACAACTGAGCAAACATATTTGATCGTTTGGGCAATGCATCAAGCGTTGTTCTGTCAGTTATAATAGGAAAGTCCTTGGCTGTATAAAACAAGTTTTCCGTATAACCATCCGAATGTTTATTCAACCCCGTTACCGGAATATTGCGAACGGTTACGCGACTGTACCCAACAGAGGGAGCCGGGAAAAAAGATTCCCCGAAAGGTTCATCCAAATAATAATAATCATCAGGAGCTAAATAATTTCTCTTTGTATTTCCATAAGGTACCGGTAACTTAAATGGATTTTCATCAGCCCCAACAGCGGGTTCATAAGTAGCAACTCCCGAACTTATTTCTTCATTTCTTACAGGGTCGAAAGTCGTATAGGTATATATTTGCCCATATTCGCTTGTCAGCGCAGGGTTCGATGAGCCTAACATTTCACTCCAGGCATCCATTATGCTAATTTTTTTGACACGAGATCCTCCACCCAATTTCTTGTAGTCGGGAGAGTTTAAGCGTATATAAGATTTTTGGGTAATAACTTCTTTGCCACAACCTCTAGACATCAATGTTCTGTTGGGGCCACGAAACAATTGAACAAGGTTCCTTAATATATTCGATGAACTAATTCGCTTCAATACGTTAAGCACACTTTCTCCATCTGAAGGATCGGACAACTGTTCGTTACTCCAAACGATTCTCGGTGCATTTATTCTGCCAAACTGCCAGGCAGCTTTACTAATCGGGTGAACGTCTTTTGCCCCGTCTCTATCTCCTATAGGCACGCTCTTTAATTTTACCCAACCATAATCATAATCCCCCGAAGGATTTGACTTTATTGCTCCATAACTTACTCCCTGGTCTAATTCGGCATAACCCGAAACAAATTCATAATTCCCAGATCCATCGGGGCCTATATTAACTAAAAAACGGAAATATAAATCTGAAATTCCTTCCAAATAATCCTGTTTGATTGTTTCGTCAATTCCTGATATATCATTTGCATAATTCTTCTTTAATTTAAACAGCAAATAGTAATTCTCTTCTGTTCCCTGTATATTATTTTCAAATAATTTATTCCCAGATACTAAACTCATACCATCAGACGGCTGGTCTTTAGAAATTTTTTGAATTGTGAACATCTCCATCGCACGCCTGTCCTGGACATACGCATAATCATCTGCCTCGTATTCAATTTTCATCTTAGCCCCTGAAGGCAGTTTTATTTCGCGTAATGTCCATACCGAACTATAAACAGATTGTAGCGCACTATCTTTACCTACATATGGATAGTCTATATTATTAATTGTAGAAGCATTACAGTTATTAACACTATTCGGTTTATAATTTCCCCATCTGTCGTATCCTTTCAGGTTGTAGTCCGGATTATAATCGGGATCACTTTCGTTATAATCAAACTCGTATGCGCTTAGTTTACCTTTAAATGATTTACCGTATGTAAAATATAGTTTTTGAAGTGTTAGTTTCCCTCCACCATAGGGGTTATTGTCGATATTATCACAAAGAGAATAATCATATTCAAAATGGACAGTTTTTAACGGAACTGCATTAGAGGGGTCAAGTGCATATTCGTGCTTGGCAAAGAGTGCAATTTTATCCAGCTTTTTAGTGGTTTTTGTTCCCGGCCCTCCATTTCTTCCGGCTACTTCATATCCATCAAACCTATCCGAAGTATAAAAAACTGCAACATAATTCCGGGTAACAATTGAAGATAAATACCATAATTCTTTTTCACCATATATATAATTTGCCTGATCATCCCTATCATCAGATTTCAGCATCTCGTTATAATTCGCTTTATTACCCTGATAAGGTACTCTCCACTTATAAGTATCATTTTTATAATAATTAAAAAGAGTATAGGTACCATAATCACCGGCACTGGGTCCGACAGTATCATCAACGTCGGCATAATCCGGAGACACTACCGCCGTAAGCAAATACGAATGTGCATATCCGGGAACGATGGTGCGTGAATAAAAATGACTTAAGCCATGTTCATTCCCATATAATTTATTATCCTCATCGTCATAGGAAACTAAGCCCGTTTCACAATCAGGGCTTTCAGCTACCCGGGTTCCTGATCTGCCAACATTAAAAGCCACTTCTTCCTGATATGTATTATATGCAGGGATACCATAAATATACCTATACCCGTCTTCCCTTAAGGTAGTAAGCTCTCCAATATGGTGGCTATTCTGACCTGTAACATATACCTTATTGGGGCTTGTAGAATGAGTATATAAATTATTCTGCAATCCTAATATAGAAGCTTCTTTTATGCTTAACATTGCGATCATCTGATTTCGCTTTACTCTCTTTTTACGATAGTTCTTATCTGCTTCAATAGGCAATACCTTACCATGCTTTGTTACATAATTACTGGATGCATAAATATCATTTCCTCTACCTTTAGATAGCTTTACCCGTACGGGTATATTTTTGCCATGACGTTCATAATATTCCGGTTCATCATCTACTGAAAATTCTCCCGCCTGTTTAAAATAAAAATTCTCGTATTCTAAATTAGCTCCGTCATTAATTAAATACTTTTGTTTTGATTTTAAGTTTGGGTATGCATCATTATCTGTAATCCATAATCCAGACTCGGAATAAACATCATTAACTGTAATATCAACCCCTCCTTTTACTGTTTGCCCTACACCTACCTCGCCTCCTAAAGACATACTTATGCTGGTACTGTAACTGGACGGGGCTGAAACGGTTCCAATATCCCCCCTAAATGGTCTGAATACACCTCCCACTCCTTGACCTGCAACCGAATATACATCATACGTATAGTTGGTTACCGGTAATGCCGGAGTATTATCATTAAATCCTACTTCTTTTTCCCTGTTAAAATCTAACAATACATCTAAGTTATTTACAGCAGATTCACTATTAAAATAACCAAAAGCTGGCTTAGTAACGTTGTTGGCAGATAATGTTTGTCTAGAGAAATATCCTTGTACTACCCCAAATACATCCGATCCCAAAAAATCAGCCCCGCCCTTAACCGAAACATTGGCTGAATAATTTTCAAATGGAAATTCCGAGAGAGGGGTATGGGTAGTCATCCCAAAGGATATTCCTGCTCCTCCACTATATTCCCCGGAATTTTGCTTTTCTTCGTGATTTACTTTTCTACCAATATTACTGCTGGTACTAAAATTAATTTCTTTCAAACCGGTACGCGAATTCATACTTACTCCAAACCCGTTAGCTCGGGTACCACCAAGCTCTGCCGTATTGATTTTTTGTGTATATGAAAAACTGGGGCTTACAGTTAACCCATCATTAGCACTCGAACGCAACCCTAATCCGGCTGTACTTTTGCCTTTAGCACCTTTCGCTGAACTAAAACTAAGATTTGCAACCCTCTCAAAACCTACTCCATTATAATTATTATAATTAATTCCTAACCCTGCAGTGACTCCCAAAGACATTCCACTGAGTTTTTCCTTTCCAAAAAACTCGGTTCCTAAACTTGCGACTAATCCATAGGTATTATTAGGCTTCATTGATAATTCTTTGACAATTTTATCTCCTTTAAAATCGTCAGGAAGCCCTCTCATATTTCTATTTATAACACCCGGATTAATATTCCAACCCAAGCCTACCCAACTGGCTTCTTGATCCATCGTTACACCCGAATGGTAACTGATATTGATGGGGTAACCGTCTACTTCCAATAATGGAATATTATAATTAAAATCACCTGAAAACAAATCAACCATTTGAGTAGTAGAGACAGGCTCAAAACTTTCAACCTCCGGCTGGCTTGGCCCTCCTGTAAGGGCATACGCAACGCCAGGCATTACGATCTGAAACCCGAAGCTGAACAGAAGGGTTAAGGCAAGTACTTTTGTAGATCTTCTCATTTTTATCAATGTTAAAATCATGTCTTAATATAGTTTTAGTGTTGGGATTTGTTCTATTTCTTGCTTAGCTATTGTAAGTTTAACAGGCCCAAGCCCTAGACGTGTATCGTCATAAAGTATAGTCTTATCTGTAGGGGTTGGTTGTTGAGATGCATCAAATGCAAGTAACATTCTTATCTCCGGGGAAATATCAAAGGTCCTTTCCATATGTATAAAATCACATACTAAGGTATCCCCGTCTTCTATTAAGAAGATATCTTTTTGTATCTGAAAAGAGTAATAATGCAAATTTGTTTGATATTCATTATAGTCAGAACTGATCTGTTTTAAGAATTCATGTTGAGAACGATTCGCTTTTATAGAAAATAGTATAACCTGAGAGCTCTTGTAAATATTACACAAGGAATCCCAATCTTCAGATGTCGGCTCTCTCATTGCCTCAAACTCTTCCAAAGCCAATAAATCTGCAGGAATGTAACGAATTGCAAATTCAAAATCACCAATTTCCTTTGCTGATAACAAATCTATATTTTTTTCAATATGTACTCTGTATTCCGATTCAGTTTTTACAATTTTAGCCTCTCTGAAACTAGCATTTCTCCCAACATCGATCATATTATTATAATTCCATTTGCAGGAAAGAACTATAAATGAGCTAATACAAAACAATATCCCTATTCTCATTTCTTGAGCCCTTTATATTTATTATTAATATACTCTAGTATTTTTTCAGTCTCATTATGTTTCGCACTTGAATACATTAGATTACCAGAACCAGTAGTACCAATAATAAAATCAAGATCATATTCATCTCCATAATCACTAACATATTGATTAATCTGTGTCCATATCTGAGTAGTATATTGCTCTTCGATATTTTGTTCACTATTAAGTATTTCTGACTTGACTCTTAAATAACGTTCTCTCTTCATATCCGTTTCGGCTTCAGTCTTATACCCATTATGCTGAAAATCATGCAATAAACTATCTAAATATCCCTGATTTCTAATTCTATAATTATGAAGTTTCGATTGTAGTTCTTCCTTCATAACGAATCCGTCAAACAACTGTTGATTATTTACATATACCTGACTGATACTAAATTTATCAAATAGTATAATCGAAACACTTAATAATATGCCCAGATTAATTCCTACACAGATCAAAATGAATTTACTTTTCATAAAAAAAGATTTAAGTTAATTATTTTTTAAACCTCAGAAAGAATTTTTCATTTTTCTCATTAATAACTTCTAGAGTATAAAAACCTGAACTTAAACTACTACAAGAAATTTCGTAAAGTGCCCCCCCTGTAACCTTCGTCAGCGAATTCGATTCGATTACATTTGAGGGTCTCTGATAAATTTTATAGGACAGGCTTCCAAATCCGGACACATATTCTTCATCAAAGAAAAACAACAGTTTCTGATTGCTAGAATTTACTAAACAATACCCTCCATCTATCTTCTTAGATACTTTGCAATGCGTAGTTAGATTTAGTGGCATAGCATGAAGTCCACTTACTATAAAAAAAAACAGTAAAAATAAAAAAACGGTTTTGGTCTCCGTAAAATGATTAAGAGAATCCAATGCACGTACGTGCCTAGAAAAAGGGTAAGTAGTTATCATACAATTTAGAGTTTAGCGTTAGTCAGAAAATTAACCACATTATCTGTGCCAATAAAAATAAATCTTAAAAAAATCGGCCAGAATCAACTGCATTTCAATATTTTTATTTTTCTCAGTATTCGATTGTACCATATACTCTACATAAACGATCCTATTTTGAACAGTGGTAAGTACATTGCTATCAAAATGACACCCACTAATATTCCAAGAAATATAATAATAAAGGGTTCGATTAGACTACTTAAAATACTTACCTTATGATTAATATCATTGTTCAACTGATCTGATATTTTTTTTAAAAAAATATCCATTTGATTAATTTCTTCTCCTACTTTGATTAATGTTATCATATTTGGAGGGAAAATACTATATGATGCCATGCAAAGGTGAAGTGTTTCTCCCTTTATTACGCGTTGTTCGATATTATTTATAGCCTCTTCTAATGGAAAGAAGTTAATCATTTGTTTGACCAATACCAATGACCTAATAATTGGAACTTTAGAAGCTATCAATAACTGCATGGCATAGCAAAAACGCAATAAATATGCTTTACGGATCAAATCCCCGAATACTGGAATTTTCATACCTAATTCCGCATAATATTTCCTAAACCACTTTTTCCGTTTATTAATATAAAAAAATATAACCAGGGAACAAGAAACAAATAAAAAGATATAAAAATAGGTGTTAAAAAATTCAGCCGTATCTAAAACTAACTGAGTTATAAAGGGCAGATCCGCTCCAAAGCGGTAAAATATTTCCTCAAACATTGGAACAATAAATTTTAACATAAAAAATATTGCACCAAATGCAGTTAAAAATACTACCAAAGGATAAGTCAATGCACTTATTAACTGACGTTTTTGATGTACTTTATTTTTATAATACTGAGCCAGTTCTTTTAATACGGTTGTAAGCATGCCCGCTTCTTCTCCAATTTGTATACTAAAATACTCGTATGATGAAAAATGTCTGTTCTTTTTTAGAGCTTCAGATAGTAAACTACCTGATATGATATCATTCTTTACAGAAGTAAATTCTGACTTTAATAAATTTTTACGTTGTCCGCTAATAATTAACTCCAATGCAGTCTTTATATCTACTCCGGCATGCAATAGCATTGCTAATTCATGATAGAACCCCTCACGAACAGAATCATTTATCACATTTATATTTATGGTAATATCTTTAGATAAAAAAGCAATAAAATTCCCAATAAGTTCATTTGTATCACCACTTGAATCTTTCCCTTTTCTATTATTGTTTCCAATATTACGAATATCAATACCTGTCATTCACTTTTATTTATCCTGTCAATTTGAATCAACATATCTGAAGCATATATTTTATGTAGCTTAATAAAACCAAGATAATTATTATCTTTCAATATAATAGAAAGATAATCGATAACGTCTCCCTTTTTATAATCACCTCTATTTCTATCGTTATATAGTTCAAAAGAACTGTAACGCATTAATGTATCACCTATAGCCCCATTATACAATACGCGTAACACACACTTATTTGTAAAATAATAATCTATCCTCATACTATCATCAAACAAAAATATAATAAGCGAATCGTTACTAAAAACCAACCTTGAGTCCTCCATATCCCGGGCAAGATTTTTCTCCAACCAGATAACATTTTTATCGAAACTATTCTTTGCAGTTATCCGAAGGAAGTTTTGATGAAATATCATATACGTTTTAAAAGCCATAATAATTACAATTGTGCTTATTAGCAAAGTAACTGTAACTTCAATCACTGTAAAGGCTTTTATACTATTCTTCAAAGACATACGATATCTCTCTTACCTTATCAATAAAAAGATTATTCCTATATACCTCATATTCTAATAGAAATATATTTTCACCTACAACCTGAACCTGACGTTCTATTATAAATCCATTAATTTCAAACATTGACTTATAAAACGCCCTATTACTAACATCTTGTCGTATGCAGCTATCTACAATACCAATTGCAGTTATCTTTACAGATGTTAAATCGGGTCTTTGCGTTGAAATAAAAATCGTAGCAGTCAGTAAAAATAGGGTAGAAATAATAGTTAAAGCTACTATTGTCTCCACGATACCAGCCCCATCTAATCTCATTTTAACCATTTTATTATTTGTCTTTTCAATTTAGATTTATTTGCAGACAAAAAATCTGAAACTGTATAATCACTATGCAAAGCATTTGCATTTATTACTGCATCTAACAAGTGAGATCTATATATTCCAGATTTCAGCGTTAAATCGATTGCATAAGAATAAATTGAGCCATTTAGATGGGCCTGAAAATCAACCGTTGAATTACTAACAATAACACCATCGACACGACACCCCTTTAAAAAAGTCATCTCCGAACGGTTATTTCCTAAAGCTATGATCATACCTTCTATGATTGATTCGCCACTGACGGTTAGGAGTGTTTTTTTAATATTAGATTCAAGTCGCTGATCGATCAGAACTAATGCCGAGGGGTAACGAATGTATACATCATTTTCTACCACTATCGAATCTATGGCAAAAGCCTGAATTGACCCTATAAATTTCTCTTTAAAATGAATACTGGGTGCAATCAGAATGATATCGTTTAATGTAGATGTAGAATCAACGATAATCGAATGTTCAGACCTGACAATTATATTTCCAATTAATGTTTTGTTCCGAAGATCTATCAGTTCCTCTGAGAAGTATAAGAACTCACTATTATGAAAAGAATTAATAATGGTATCTCCCAACAATTCATTAGGGGGGTACGCCTTGTTTTGTAAATTTAATATCGCCCTGTTGCATCCTTCGAAATCAAATCCCTTAACCTGTTTTGAGCTTTTATATACTTTACCATTAATTAATCTGTCGCCCGAGAAGTGTTTATTTTCAGCATAGCCCCTCTTCACACTTTTTTCAGGTAAGAAACAAGTACCATTGATCTTTGTATTTCCCGATAATGTTAAAGCTTCATTTTTATCTGCCAGGTATATAGCTACCGGAATATACTTATTACCTATCATTAAAACTTTCTTCAGTGTATCTGTTCCAATATGGTTTTCTATTATGAGTTTCTTATAAACTCCCCAATAATCTGATGTGATAGTAGCAAAATCCTGCTCATCCTTAAAGATATCAATATGCCTTTTTCCATCAGACCATAAAGACGAGTCGGAACAAACGAGCGCAAGGGTAGAGTTAAAGTTCCGGTGAAGTTTTTTATTTGTAATGTTTTCGATGACTTGCAGTTTATAATAATATGACATTAATAATAATGAAGATATAACTACTGTCATTAGAAGCATCATAACCAAAGAAATTAATAATGAACCTGCTCTCATGAGTTTAACAAATAATTATACGTCATCATACTCTATTTACTGCTTACGCCATATACTGTTTCTTTTATCGGGGTGTGGTATAGTTAATGTATCAGACACACTTTTTCCTGTTTTCAGTTTAGTATTTTCGGGAAGCGGGTCTAAATGTGTTTTATTTACTTGTCCAGTTGTATCAACTGATACTGGTGTATTAGAAACAATCTTTTTTTTACTTTTTTTCTTACTTTTGGTAACCAGTTTTCCGTTATTATATTTATGTACGATTACGGTATCTTTCAGAAAAGTCTTATGATGACCCGACTTTAACCCATTCTTGTAATGAATCTCTTCTAAAAGTACCCCATCTGAAGAATAAGCAATATACTTACCATTGTATACTCCCTGTTTATACTCGATCACTTCTTTTAGTTTACCATCAGAATACCATGATTTCCAAATACTATCTTTCAAGCCATATTTATAGTATCCCACCAAGAGCAATTTACGTGTTTCCCGATCGTAAACTTTATAAATACCATCCAGTAGTTTTCCATAATAACCGCCGTATGTATTATATATCTGTGAGGACTTAAACCAATAATATTCACGATCGTTTTCAATTTTTATTCGCACATTCGGATCTGTACAAACAGAGGCTATAATATACTCTTTATCCCTCTGAATGTTAACTTGAGTATTTAAAGTCTTATCGATATAAAGAAGATTTCTTTGTGAATAAAGTTGTGTCTTATGAAGAATAAGAAAACACAGAATAAAGAATATACTTATATTTTTCATTTCTTAATTGTGAATTTATAAGTCTTATACAGGACTATTGCTGAATCAGTCGTAATTCTAGTAAAATATAAATCTTCTATTTTTGCTCCCTCAACAACAATATATTCCTTATTTAAAATTTTCACTATTGCTATGTTCTTTCCATTCAACTTATTTTGAATTAACCCTTTATATTCAAGTTCCGGAGGCCGTTCAACCAATTCAGGATCTTTCTTATTGATATAGCTACGTGTATAAGTGTTTTTTATTGGGGCCGGCTTATCTTTATCGCTCATAAGTTTAGTTCTTTCACCCAAAAAAGGATCTCGCTTATACAGATAAATAGTCCGTAGACTATCTATCTGTATCTCTTCCACAATTTTGTTGCCTACAGAAACTTTACTTGTATTATGTACACTATCTTTGTTAATTATTTTAAATATAATCATTCCCCATATAATTAATACAAACACTAATAATAGAATTGTCAATAATTTATTCTTCATCCTATTGAATAATAAATGACCACATCAAACTCAACATACCAGAATTTCCGGCTTTATCAACCGCTTTCACTCTCCAATATATCTGTTCCCCACTATTACCTAAGGTAAACAGATATTTATTTACATTTAACTGAACAGGAAAGTTGGTATTATACAAAGTCGTCGAGTCGTTCTTATAGATATATAAAAAATACAGGTCGGCATCACTTCCTACAGACCAGTTCAACATAACCGGTTTAACAACGAAATGTCCGTTTGAAGGTGAATTAAGCACCACAGGACCAGGAGGAGTTTTGTCGTAAACCATAATATAGGTATCTGACCACAATGATGAATCGGATTGATTTTCCGCTCTCACTCTCCACTGGTAGTGGCCCTCTGCCGGAAACTCAAAGTTATATATTAACGATTGAGATGTAATATTTACAAGTGGAGAATTCCCATTTATCAGGTTGTTGGTATCTATTTGTAATCTGTAGTGATCTGCACCAAACAACATATTCCACTTTAACACATTAGATACTTTGTTTGTAACATAATTATTTATTGGCTCTGTAAGACGCACATACTGATTCGATATCTCTGCAGTATCTATTACAAACGAATTTGTCGAGAAAACAGTCATACTACTACCATTCATTGCCTTTACTCTCCATTCGTATTTACCGGGTTGAAGAGTAAAATTCAGTTTATTGGTTTTGACAATAGTATCAGTTATTAAATTTGTAATAGCATTAAAAGATGGAGCAACAATTTGCACCTCATAGCTCAGTGCATCTTCAATAGTCTCCCACCAGAACTGAACATTATACGAATGTAAGTGAGCATTGGAAGACGGAAAATATAAAACAACGTTTTTCTCAGATAGAGATTCCTCAAATATCTCGTTACATCCAATTATAAAAAAAGAGATAATAAAAATTAGCCTGTAAATAATATTCTGCTTCATAATTTATCAGATTGAATATTCTGCATATATATTGTTAATACCAGTCGATTTTTTTTGCTCCTATTATCATATATTGTTTTAAATGATGAGGAGCTCACAAAGTAACAAGCATCACTTAGCTCAATGTCTCTTAAAGTATTGATCAGTTCATAAAAACTCCCCTCAATATCTATTTGATAAGTTACAATTGATACTGTCTTATTCCAGGAACTATATATCTGATCCGGCAAAGTCACAACCTTTGTATGGTTCATTCTGCATATAGAACTTAGAGTATTTATAAAAAGACCTGATGAATCTGAATATTGAGCATATCTAATCTTATTAAATATTTTTTCTTCAACCCGATTATTTTCTGTAGCTGACCCAACACCCGGGGGGCTTTCATAATTACTAATTGTCTGATTAATAATCTTATTTTGATCATACAAAGAAATAACAGGATCTGTTACTTTTCGAAAAGCAATCAAAAAGAGTATAATAACTCCTATCCATATATACACATGTGCTTTTTTTTGAGATAATATCTTTTTCATTTCCGATTCTTAATTCCCTTAATCTTTATATAAAGATTAAAAAAACCTCTCTTTTGATTACTATCAAATTCATAATCTATAATTTGGATATTCGACACCCATTTATAAGCTTTCATACTAAGGGCAAACTCATTCACACTATGAATATCACTAGAAGAACCCTTTATTTTTATAACTCCTGCTTCAAATACAGGTGACCGGAGTTCTCGGCTTTTTGTTTCATTATATGCATGAAGTGTTAATTCGGTAAGTATAATATCATCCGGAACCTCCTTCGCTATGTAATCTACATAATAGTGGCTTTCCATCCAATTAAACCATTCTTCATTTTGAGCAAATACAATAATCTGATCATCAATATCTGCTATTCTATTTAATTGAATATTTCGATCTTTAATAGACTGCTCGAGCATACTTAATTCCCTATTTGTCTTATTCAATGAATAGGAAAACAAATATGTAACCAGTAACACAAATATTATTCCACTCAATCCATATTTAAGAGCTTTTATCGATTTCCTATAGTTTATATTTTGCTGTTGATAAAGATTAACCGACTCAATGATGGGGTATTTTAGTTTATGGAAAAAAGAATAGGGCAACATTCCCATAAGTAATGAAGCATATAAACCTGCATATTTACTATCAATATTTTCTTCAGCAATTGATATAATATTTTGGGATTCATCAAAGCTTTGTCCGTATTCATCCAAACAATTAGACTCAAAGGACAATAAACGATCCTGAATGGCTAGATTCGTTTTGGTTTTACCCATAATATCCAATAAAAGATCGAACTCGTAAAAACCAAAAACTACTTTATTAACGTTTATCCCTTTTATACTAAGGTCTGCAATAAATGAATCAATTAATTCCCTGCGTGATATTGAAGAAAATATCCACTTTTCATTTTCATAGTATTGTACATAAAAATCTTTGGGATTAGCGTTGGGTAATATTAGCTCAATATTATATTTTTTTTCATTTTTATCCGTAGCCGAATATTTTTTATGTACAATATTTTTACCCTCAAAGAGTAAAGCAACATCGTCCGAATCTTTTAAACTGATAATTAAATCTTCAAATGAAGAAATAGCAACTATAATTTTATCTATAACAACAATATTTCTTTTCTTAGTAAGGATCATAACAGTATACTCATAGGTAGCCCCATTCCAGTATATCATCACCCCTGTCCTACTTTTAGATAAGGGAGTTGAGTTTAAAAATGCAAACAATTGTTTAACACCCATTGTCATTAATATAATATTGTTGGTTTAATAAAAACTATTGAAACAACTTTATTTGTTGATTTAGTTCGACTACTAAATATCCATTTAAGTACAGGGATTCTAGAGAGAACGGGGATTCCGGTTCCTCCATCGCTTTTCTCATTCCGCTCCAATCCACCCAAGACTATCATTTCCTCATTTCTTACCCTGATAATAGATTTAAACTGACTAGTTGCCGAAGGTGGGGGAGCATTATTAACAGCCTCTCCAATAAAATCGGAAATATTGACATCAATTTTAAGTGTAACCTGATCGTCTCCGGATATAACAGGTGATATCCCAATTGAAAGGTTTGCTTGAACAGGATTATACTGCTGTGTTATAACCGTCTGGGGACTTAATGAACCCAGCACATTTTGAGTAGTGATACTATAATATCTTGTACTTCCAATAGTTAAGTTCGCTTCGTGGCCATTTAATGTTGTTAATTTAGGCATCGATCGTACCTCAACGTTACTATTATCTTCTAAAGCACTTAATCCAAAATAAAAGTTGGGACTTACACGTCCTAAATTAACTGTATTATTAGATCCGAGCTTTGACAAGAAATCATTGATGGATCTTGATCCGAAATTAAAGTCTATACCGGGTAATATTGTCCCTCCTGTACGTACAGAATCGGATACGCCAGCCTTAATACCCGTCTTGATACTCTTACCTTTTCTAACATCCACTAAAATCACTTCAATCGTAACCATCGGAACAATTTTATCGATTGAAGTAATAAAGTTTTGTATTTCCACAATCTGGGGGTAAGAACCTGTTAAGAGAACACTATTAAGCTCCTTAAACTCCTTAATTTCAACTCCCTTTTTTATATCTGCCGGTATGCTTTCAACAACATTATCCAAAGGGCGATTAAATAATTGCATGACTTTAGTTGCTCTAATTCCTTCAGACTTCCGATCACCAATTAAGTATAGTCCATACTCATACTTAAATGTGTAATCAGTTCCATTAAATAAATAATGTAAAAAATTTTGAAAGCTGACATTACTAACATTAATTGTTGCATTTCCTTTTAAGTCCGAATAAATAAAATAGCTTAGATTAAGCTCTGTTGCTACTACTTTTATAATATCAAGTATGGGCACATTAACTGCATCCAATTCAATACGTTTTTCTCCAGGTGTATCTTCCGAAATATTAAAATAGAATCCCGCTTGTTGCTGGCTAATTTTTTTACGCTTATTTTTTTTATCAGCATTTGAGCTATTTTGTTTTCCTATATATTGTGTATTTAATGACTCCAAAGGATCTTCATTATCAGGTAAACGCTCTATCACATACACCCCGTCCTGGGTTTTACTAACAAGTAACCTATTAGCGAAAACAAATTTTTCAATTGCACTTTCAAATTGTAAATTTTCGATATACACACTAACAAGCATATTCTCCAAGCCAGGAGAAAGAATTATATTTTTCTTTGTTATTTGGACAATCTTCCTAACAACTTGACTTAGCGTATCGGACTTTAAATCAAGATTAAGTTGATTTTTTAAACTATTATAATGGATAGATAATTCCTTTGATTTAGGTTTTTCAGGCTCTGACAGAGGAGGTATATATTTGGAAAAGGACATAATATTTCCAGTAAACCTTATATCTAAATCATGCTCTTTAACCAAGAAAAGTATAATATTCGAGACTTTCTCCTGCTTGAAACTATTAAAAAGCTTAATGTCAATAGCAGGGTCGATATTAATATTTAAGTTATTAGCTTCTGCAATTGCTCTCAGAAACTCCTGTAAACTTACTCCGGAAACAGAAAAGTCAATTTTCTGATCTAATCCATAAACATTTAAAGCAACTTCATTTAACCGCCTCTCAATTAACTGAAAGCGATCCATTTCCTGAGTCTTTCCAATTAGTGGAAACGAAAGGGTCAGAAACAAAAAGACTATAATTCTATTGTATGTTTTTCTCACCTAATTATATTTTAATTATTTACTAATAAAGGATAAACCTCATCTATTGAGGTCATTCCATTCTCGAACAGGCTAAAAGCATTTTGAGACAATGTAGATATTCCTTTCTTTACTAACACATCGTTAATATCTTGCCGGTTTTGTTTAATTGATTCCACAAGTTCTTTGTCTATCGGAATCACCTCATATAAGGCGTGCCGCCCCTTATAGCCGGTATAATAACACTCTTCACAACCAACAGGAGTATAATGTTCTCTTATTAACTTAGTAGGGGTAAAATTCGAGGGAAACAATATCGAATCAAACGCTTTACATTGTTTGCAATTATTACAAAGCAACCTAACCAGACGTTGTGCAACAGTAGTGTTAAGTGTATTTGCGAGCAGGAAAGGGGGTATATCCATATCTACTAATCTCGAAATGGTTCCCCATGCAGAGTTAGTATGAATAGTTGAAAGCACCAGATGTCCTGTTAGTGCTGCCCTTATAGCCATTGCAGCCGTTTCAGCATCACGGATTTCACCGACCATAATAATATCCGGATCTTGCCTTAAAAAAGTTCTTAAAGTACTTGCAAAACTCAGCCCAATGTTTTCTTTCAATTGTACCTGATTAATACCTTCCAGCGTATATTCTATCGGGTCTTCAATAGTCAGAATATTCCGGGTAAGCTTATTCAATAGTTTTAACGTTGCATACAGAGTAGTTGTCTTACCTGACCCAGTTGGTCCGCTAATCAAAATTATACCATTCGGTTTCTTAAGGCCACTCAGATAATTTTCCATATCTTTGGGAGAAAAGCCTAATGCATCAAGTGATATGTGAGAAGAGTCATTACTCAATAATCGCAGAACAACCTTTTCACCATATAGGGTTGGCAAAACAGATACCCTTATATCGAAAGAAATCCCCTCAACATTAAAATATAATCTACCATCCTGAGGTAATCTCTTTTCTGCTATATCTAAATTTGAAACTATCTTTATTTTGTTGATCAGTAAGGGATATTCGCTTGGCGCAATCGTATATCGTTCTACCATTAACCCATCAATCCGAAAACGAATCCTGCACTTTTCCTCATAAATTTCAATATGTATATCACTGCTCTTAAGCCGTTTTGCGTCCGAAATTAAATCGGTAAGAAAATTTACAGAATCAATACTGGAATTAAATTTGGCTACACTATCCGCAGAATTGGCTTTACGATAATATACTCCTAATAATTTATCAATCTCATTGGAAATATGCGGAATCAATTCTACTTCTCTCCCTGTCAATAGCTGAATCTCATTTATGATAGCCTCATCATCCTGATCAGTAATGAATCTAATGCGATTACCATCAAGTCCTATAGGTATAATGCGATAATACCATGCCTGATCAGGGGTAATCAGTTTTATAGTATTGGGATCCGGAATAAAACTCTCTGAGATCATGTGTTATTGTAGGTTTATCAATAAAGTATAAAGAAATTCCGGATTAAAATAAATTAGTACCTGAAAACCTAAAGCAAAAATGCCTTGCAATGCTACTAAAGGTATATTTTTATTAAAACTTCTCTTAAAACAACTCATACTAACCGAAACGAGAATGCTAAAAACAAGACTCGATACCAAAAAAATTAAAAATTGATATGTATCAAACCATCCTGCAACAACTAACATAAATAATATATCGCCCATACCTAAATAAGATTCATTTAAATTAATCCATTTTTTATGTTTTAAAGAAAAATAAAGCTTTAAGAGCAATATTTGAATAATGATAATCGCAACATTGAGTATCCATGAATAATGTAGATGACTGTTATTTAAAAAATACATCACAGTTGTAACAGACATTAGGCAGATTAGTACATATACAGAAATAGATCTATATAATAGATCCTGGACAATCAAAATCGATGTTAACATCCAAAGAATGCAATATAAAAAAAACATTAATCGGGTATTACTTCTGTTAACCTTTTATCCTGATTTACCTCCCAAACATTAAATACTCCATCGCCATCAAAATCAACAACTGAAGTTGCCCTGGCAATAAAACTATTATTTGTTGCTTGAATGATTTCTATTCTGTAATTCGCCTGTGCATGCTCGTCCTCATTTACTAATTTTTCTTGTATAAATCCAATATCAGATAAACTTTCGGAGTACCTGGACTTCTCAAAAAAATGCCCTTTTTGTAATGTGTACACATGCTCTAATTGTATTTTTGCTTCAGTACTCTTTGCCCTGGTAACTAAGGGCAATAAATTAGGTAATGCAAGCAACACCAAAATTCCGATAATTACTAATACAATAAGTACCTCGGTAAGTGTAAATGCCTTAACCATACGATTTAACTTCAACTTATTCATACGTTTATTCATTGTTAATTATTTTTTTTATTTAAACTACAAGATATTTCACTATAACACTCCCTATTTATTGTATCAAAAATTCTTCATGCTAAGTTAAATAGTTGATTAATCAACCATCCTCTCACTCTCATTAACCGTTAATAATTAATCATTTTTTTTTAAAAAAAAAGAGTCATGCTTAAAGCGGCATGACTCTCAGAAAGTTTAAAAAAACTATACTCGTTTTACGTTTATAGCATTTAAACCTTTTTTGCCGTTGGCAATTTCGAACTCAACATTATCATCTTTGTTGATTTTGTCGACTAAGCCCGAAACGTGAACAAATAACTCTCTTCCCGTTTCGTTTTCTTTGATAAATCCATAACCTTTGGACTCATTAAAGAATTTTACTGTACCTGATTGCATAAATAAATAATTAAGAGATATATACGAATATAATAATATATATATTTCAAAACAATAAATTTCAATAATTCTTCAGGGGGCTTTTCAGAAGATAATAAAATAATCTTTCAGCGCATTTCGGTATTGCTCCGAATGCCGCTTAACTTTATCATAAATCACAAAATCTTCTTCGGTATATGTTTTTACCGCTAATGAAAATCCAATAAGAATACGCAAAATGGGTGAACCGGGAAAGGATCGTATCTTTATCAGATGCATAACTTTTAAACCCTGCTCTAAGGCTATTTGCCTGATAAGTATTTCTTGTTCAGCGGGTAAGACCCAGTATAACATCCCTTCTTCCGAAAGCAATTGAGCGGATTTCTGTAGCCATTGGGCAAATAAATCTTCATCAGCATGCCTTGCGGTATCTCTGCGCAAATTCCCCGAACTCAGGGCATTCAAATAAAAAGGCGGATTACAAACAATCAAATCGTATCCTTTGCTAAAGCTGTATGTTTCAAAAGCATGATGAATAAGATGCAGCCGATCCGGCCAGGGCGAAGCCCGAAAGTTTTCTGCTGCCTCTACTGCCGATTCTTCGTCCAGCTCGATGGCATCGATTGTTGTTGCCAAAGGGAATTTCTGCGCCAACATGAGCGCTATAACACCGCTTCCGGTACCGATGTCAAGTATAGCTGAGGGTACTAAGTTCGGAATAAGACTTGCCAATAAAACAGTATCGCTGCCCATTTTCATGGAGCAGCGATCTTGTCTGAGTTCAAATTGTTTAAAACGAAAGGGGCTCGATTTCAATTAAGCTTCTATTAATTCTGCCAATGCCGAATCGAAACGTTTTTTCTTTTCGGAAATAGGTCCGAATGATTCCGAGTCAATCAGTAATTCTCCTTCATTAACCGTTCCCAGTAAAGTATATTCGATAGATCCAGTCGCCATAAACTCTACAAAGGCTTCCTGCATTTCTTCTGTAACACTCACTACTACCCTGCCTTGCGCTTCTCCAAACAGAAACGCATCTTTACGGAATTGCTCATCACTCTCAATATCAAATCCTAAATTTCTCTGCATGGCCGATTCGAGCAAGGCGATAAACAATCCACCGTCGGAAACATCATGCGCCGATTGAATTAATTTAGATACGATTAATTTTTTAATGATTTGATGCAATTGGTATTCTTTATCCAAATCGAAATAAGGTGCCGGAGATTTTTTTATTCCCAGATAAGAGTATAAATATTCGGAAGAAGCAATATCGTTTTGCGATTCACCCAAAAGGTAAATAATATCACCCGCTTGTTTAAAGTCCATGCTCATCAGTGTTTCCTTAGAATCGAGTACGCCCAACATACCAATGGTCGGTGTCGGAAAAACCGCACCTTCATCCGAAGACTGGTTGTAAAAGCTCACGTTTCCACCTGTTACCGGGGTATCAAATTTGGTACACGCTTTACTCATTCCTTTAATGGCACTTACAAATTGCCAATAAACTTCGGGAATATAAGGGTTTCCGAAATTCAGACAATTGGTAATGGCTACCGGCTCACCACCGGCACAGGTAACGTTACGGGCTGCTTCTGCAACTGCGATAGCACAACCGGTTTCCGGATCGGCATATACATAGCGTGAATTACAATCGACCGTTAAAGCAATGGCTTTATCAGTACCTTTAATATTGATGACCGCAGCATCCGAAGGACGGTTGGTTGTCATGTTTGCCGCTCCTACCATCGAGTCGTACTGATTGATGACCCAACGTTTAGAAGCGATATTCGGATGATTGATTAAATGATCGGCAACCGCTTTCAGATCCTCCGGCATTTGTACATCCTCGATTTTAAATTTTTTATTTTCTGCAAAATA
Organism: uncultured Sphingobacteriaceae bacterium; assembly: GCA_964454645.1. Classification (GTDB taxonomy): domain Bacteria; phylum Bacteroidota; class Bacteroidia; order Sphingobacteriales; family Sphingobacteriaceae; genus CAYVTM01. Next base: position 561,192 of record CAYVTM010000001.1, read on the forward strand.
AGCAGGTTCCTTGTATTCACGGTGATATACCGGAGCCCCGCCACCCAATACCAGATCATCTGCAGGAACATCGGCCACCAATTCTCCGTTCATATAATATTCCAGACGTTGGGTATCTGTTACTTTTCCAATAATAGCACAATTCAAATCCCATTTGTCGAAAACAGCTTCTACTTCTTTTTCTCTTCCTTTTTTAACCACAATCAACATACGCTCCTGAGATTCCGAAAGCAAGATTTCATAAGGCTTCATATGATCCTGACGGGTAGGTACCTTATCCAAATGAATCTCCATTCCGTGTTCTCCTTTCGCCGACATCTCTGAATTCGAGCAGATAATTCCCGCAGCTCCCATATCCTGCATGCCTACAACAGCACCTGTCTTTATCACTTCAAGCGTTGCTTCCAGTAATAACTTTTCCTGAAAAGGGTCGCCTACCTGCACAGCGGGTAAGTCGTTCACCGAATCTTCGGTAATATCTTTCGAAGCAAAGGCTGCTCCGTGTATTCCATCTTTACCGGTTGCGGAACCTACAATATAAACCGGATTACCGACTCCCTCGGAAGTGGCCGATACAGTTTCTCCTACTTTCACAATTCCCGCCGACATGGCATTCACAAGTGGATTCACATTATAGCATTCGTCGAAGAATACTTCACCACCTACGGTTGGAATTCCGAAAGCATTTCCGTAGTCGCCAATCCCTTTCACTACTCCCTTCACTAACCATTTCGTACGATCTAATTTTAAATCGCCGAAACGTAAAGAGTTTAATTGTGCAATGGGACGAGCCCCCATGGTAAAAATATCGCGGTTAATACCTCCTACTCCTGTTGCAGCACCTTGGTAAGGCTCCAAAGCAGAAGGATGGTTATGTGATTCGATTTTAAATACACAAGCTAATCCGTCTCCGATATCTATCATCCCCGCGTTCTCTTCTCCGGCTTTGGCCAGCATACGTTTACTCTCTTTGGGTAAGGTTTTTAACCATACAATGGAGTTTTTATAGGAACAGTGTTCACTCCACATCACCGAAAAAATACTCAGTTCGGTAAAATTCGGAGTACGTCCTAAAATTTCCTTGATACGTTCAAATTCTTCCGGTAAAAGCCCTAATTCTTTGGCTGTTTCAAGGCTTGCTAATGTGTTATGTTCCAAAATATTTTTTATTTGTGTATTTGAGATTGCAAAAATAATAAAATAAGCCTGATATAGCGAGTGCTTTTCATTTGTTGAAAAATACCCTCATTAATTTTTTGATTCTTTGTTTCATATTCCTGACAAAGCTGTTCAAAACATAGAAACGATCATACTCTACGATATAATACCCTAAAGGCTTTGCAGCAAACTTTGCTTTAAAAGCAGCGACACCCGGAATGTTCCCTCCCATCAAATCGCAATACAATAATCCTTTGTCGCGGAAGTACTGAAAAAACTCATAATAGATCCTCGCCTGCACACCCATCCTGGCATATTCGGATAAGGAATTGATACTCATCAGATAAGAACGCTTACTATCGTTAATTAAAAAGGATGCTCCCAACAAGGTATCGGATTGATAGGCCGTAAAACAAACTGCTTTCTCCACTTTCATTAATTCATTTAAAACCTCCTGAATCCGCAGGGTTTCGGCTTTGCTTGTTCCGTATGTACGCATCATTTCCGCATTTAAATGAAAAGCTATTTCAATATCGCTGTTTTGTTTCAATAAGACATTTTCTTTGTATGACTTCTTTATCAATCGCTTGATATTGGCTGAATAATCCTCGCTGTTTAAATCTTTCAACATCGTTTGATAAGACTTTACTACAAAGCCTGTTTCTCTGAATACCCCAATGTCCCGGATACGAGGTGGAAGTTTCAGACTGATCTTTCTGTGTTTTTTGATTAATTCCTGCAAAGACTCCCGAACACAAGGCATATCTTTTTCCTCCAAACGAATGATATGACATGCCGTATAAAAAAAATGGGTGGGAAGTATGATGCGATTGGCAGCATCGGTATAAACCTGCAGCAAAATACAAGCCTGCTCTTCGTTCTTTACTACATAATACAAGGCTTTGCAAGCATATACCCTGCTGATGCAATTGATAAACACGAGCTCATCGAACAAATCGCTGTCTTTAGCACGGCTTACGGATTGCTCCCATTGTTTGGCAGAAAGTTCGACTAACATTTTACAGAATTCCTTTACGTTTAAGTGTATAAATCATCAGTACATACGTCAGTAAATAAATTCCCATACTAAGTATATGTGTATAATACGACCGGCTAAAGAAGGTATGAAAATAATTTTCAAGCAAAAATGGAATTAAAATTCCTATTCCCGCAATTGCCAATATCTTGAATAAATAAGTTGTTGGAAAAACTTTTCTCCCGGGAATCTTTAGAATACCGGCACTTAAATAAGTACTTGCCGTAACATAAGCCAGATTGGTAATAACACAGGCCAGGGAAGCTCCTGTCAATCCCCAGTAATAAACGCAAACAATACATATCAGTAAATTAAAAACCAATTCTACCCCCTGAATGATACTGATATAATGCGTTTTTCCACTTGCTAAAAAAATATCGTTATGACTTGCAAAGCGGACAAAAAAGGTAAATGCATAGATTGAAAACAGCGAAGCGCTTTGTACATATTGTTTCCCGAATAACAAAGTAATAATAGGTTCCGCCCAAAATATAAGGACACATACAATCGGAAAAAGAATCAATGCAATTTCTTTGATATACCTATATCGATGCACAAGCAATTCCTTAATATTGTTTTCAGCAAAAGCCTTTTGCATAGCAGGAAACGCCAGGGTGCTGAATGAGATATAAAAGGTAGTAATGATAGGGATCTCGAAATTCCCGTTACTAAGAATAGCGAAAGCTTCGGAATCCTTAAAGAAATAACTGTACACCAATCGATCGGTATTGCCCATTAATACACCAAACAACATACCCAATCCAATAGGCAAAGCATATTGTAAATGTTTTACAATGAGTTTACGATTGAAATAAAAGGCATGTCCCTTAAAATATTGTTGAATGCTCAATTGATTGATGAGTACAGGAAGAATCAGCGAAGCCAATAAAATCCATAAATAACTTGTCAAATCCTGCCCTTCGTTCAAAATATAGAAAACAAAAAACAAAATACGAAGTGCTAAAGCGCCGATCATCGAAAAAAGATAGCGCTTCATTTTACCGATACTTAACAAGATATTCTGTTCTACACTCTGTATAATCTGTGTAAAGATGAGCAGGCAAGCAATTAATATATAATTACTCAGCAGAGGATTTCCGAAATTGGTGTCAAAAACAGGAAAAAGTAAGAGCCCAATACCTATCGATACCATTGCCGAAAACACAATGATAATTCTTGTGGCATTTACATGATTGTATTTTTCCTGTAAAGAAGTATCCGAAGAAAGGTAATAATAGATTGCATGTGCAAAACCCATCGAGCCCAGCGATACGCCAATCATAATAAAAACATTCAACTGGCGGAAGGTTCCGAATAAATCTACGGGAAGAAAGTACGATAATAAAGATATACTGACCAGATTAAGTACTGCAATGAGGGCGTTTCCAAGAAAAAGGATTGCCGAATTCCGGTGGATGGGTAATTTTTGGATAAAAAGGTCGAACACGTGCTAAAAATAGAAATAGAAAAGATTAGAACCAATTTTTAAGGCCTTTTATTATTGCTACGCCATATTTCCCTATTTTTCAAAAAACACCTTAAAATTTTCAGATAAACAATAATATTTTTACCCTATTTCACAATATCACCCTGCTTTTTTAACAAATGTGATAAATTTTTTATGCTATTTTTCAAAAAAGATAAAAAAATATGACTTTTTTGATTTTATTTTGCATCGTACCTCAAAAAAAACTCATAACAGTATGTCAACTATCCGATTTAAAGCGCTTGAGTCCGTCTTAGAGCGTCAAGCTATTGCTGTAAAGCAGCCCAGCCAAAAACCTTCCGAATTCTTTTCCTGCAATGTTTTCACCTTACCTAAGATGCGTTCGTATCTTTCGAATGAGACCTATGCAGCGGTTATCGGAGCTATTGAAAACAATACCCCTATTGACCGTACAATTGCCGACCAGGTAGCTTCGGCGATGAAAATATGGGCAATGGAGCGTGGAGCTACCCATTATACCCATTGGTTTCAACCCTTAACAGGAAGTACGGCAGAGAAACACGATGCATTTTTCGAACCGGATTTGGATGGAAGAGGAGTAGAAAAATTCAGCGGCGACTCTCTTGTCCAGCAGGAACCCGATGCCTCTTCTTTCCCGAACGGAGGGATACGTAATACTTTTGAAGCCAGAGGTTATACAGCTTGGGACCCCTCTTCTCCGGCATTTCTGATGGAGGCCGGCGCAAGCAAAACCTTATGTATCCCTACTGTATTTGTTTCCTATACAGGCGAAGCCCTGGACTACAAGGCTCCTCTTCTGAAAGCTTTGCTTTTATTAGATAAAGCAGCAGCGGACGTATGCCAGTATTTCGACAAAAATATTACCAAAGTAAACGCTTCCTTAGGTATAGAACAGGAGTATTTTTTAGTCGACTTGGCTTTATACAATGCCCGCCCCGACTTAATGTTAACCGGACGTACGCTTTTCGGGCATATGTCGGCAAAGGGGCAGCAATTGGAGGATCATTATTTCGGATCTATCTCCGATCGGGTATTGGCTTATATGAGTGAGCTGGAAATTGAAGCCATCAAATTAGGCATTCCTTTAAAGACCCGCCACAACGAAGTGGCGCCAAGTCAATTTGAGTGTGCCCCGCTTTATGAAGAAATAAATCTGGCGATCGACCATAATCAGTTATTGATGGACCTGATGGATAAAGTAGCCCGCCGCCATGGATTTAAAGTACTCTTACACGAAAAGCCTTATGCCGGTGTAAACGGTTCAGGGAAACACAATAACTGGTCGATGATAACCAATACCGGGAAAAATCTCTTATCTCCGGGTAAAACCCCGAAAAACAATTTGATGTTCTTAACCTTCTTTATCAATACGATTAAAGCTGTCCATGAACATGCCGATTTACTGAGAGCCAGCATAGCCTCCATCAACAACGATCATCGTTTAGGAGCCAACGAAGCTCCTCCGGCAATTATATCTATTTTCTTGGGTTCGCAATTGGATGAAGTGTTGAATGAAATTGAAACTTCGAAGATTAATAAAAAGGTAGATACAAACAATGCGATGTGGTTAGGGATTCCTAAGATTCCGCAAATCTTATTAGACAATACCGATCGCAACCGTACTTCACCCTTCGCATTTACAGGAAATAAATTCGAGTTCCGGGCAGTTGGCTCTTCAGCTAATTCATCTTCATCGATGACCATCTTGAATACGATTGTATCCGATCAATTAATATCCTTCAAAAAAGAAGTAGATCAATTGATAGATAAGGGTGAAAAGAAAGATCTTGCTATACTGACTGTATTAAAACGATACATTAAAGAGTCGAAAGACATACGCTTTGAAGGAAACGGATATAGTGTAGAATGGGAAAAAGAGGCTACAAAACGTGGATTATCCAATATCAAAACAACACCTAAAGCATTAGATGCTTATGTGAGCGAGAAAACGGTATCGCTTTTTAAGCGCAGCAACGTGTTTATAAAACGTGAATTGCATGCAAGGCATGAAATTCTCTTGGAGAATTACACCAAGAAATTACAAATTGAGTCGAGAGTGATGGCCGATTTGATTAGCAGTAATATTATCCCGGCATCTATCGCTTATCAAAACAGCTTAATAGAGAATGTGAAAGGTTTGAAAGATTTGGGTCTTCCGAAAAGCAGTTACGAAATTCAGCTGGAGATAGTCAAGGAAATTAGTGAACATGTTAGTTTTATCAAGAAAGCCGTATTAGATATGACTGAGGAACGTAAAAAGGCGAACAAGATTAAGGGGGCCCGGGAAATGGCGATTGCTTACGATGAAAATATAAAGAATTTCTTTGAACCCATTCGTTATCATGTAGATAAACTCGAGCTGATCGTCAGCGATGAGAACTGGTCACTTCCAAAGTTCAGAGAACTCTTATTTATTAAATAAAGAGAAAGGCCCCTTTCCGGGGCTTTTGTTTTTAGGTAATTATTCATAATTCATTATGTTTGTGTTTAAAATAATTTATATTTGGTTCTACCAACGGTATAATTTTTGCTACTAAATCGCGATTTTAATAAAACACGAAACAAAAAAAATGAAATTTAAACGCTTCGCCTACCTAGTTCTGTTCGTTTCATCGTTAACAATTCTTTACGCTTGTTCAAGCCAAACACCTAGTGTGATTGCCGCACAAAGAGCCTTTAATTTGGAAAAGTATTATTCTGCCGTTGATCTCTACAAAAAAGCAATCCCCACTGTACGTAAGAAAGAGGATAAGGCAGAATTAACCTTTAAAGTCGGTGAATGTTACCGCTTAATCAATAATCCTAAACAAGCTGCCGTTTGGTACGACAAAGCAATTCGTGCAGGATACGATACTCCCGATGCTTTGTTTAAATATGCCGATGCTCTAAAAAAATTAGAACGTTTCGATGATGCCCTGGAAGTTTATGAGGATTATCTGGCAGTAAAGCCAAATGATTCTTTAACGCTGCTGGCTATTGAGAATTGCAAACTTGCGCTTAAATGGAAAGAAAAGACCAATGCGTTCGATGTGTTTAATGAAACAACTTTAAATACAAAAGATATGGAGTATTCTCCTGCATTTTACGGCAAGGGTATTATCTTCACTTCTAACCGTGGTACGGTAAGAGGCAAAAACTTTTACGAGCGTTCCGGAAAAAACTACGAGAATATTTATGCAAGTGTACAAACCAGTAAAAACAGATGGTCGAAACCGGAACCTTTAAACAAAGACATTAATACCGACTATAATGAAGGCACAGCCAGTTTCAACGATCAAAACCGTGTTTTATATTATACCCAATGTAATGGTAATAAAGGTAAGGAAGCAGGCTGTAAAATATTTGAAACTACAAATGAAGGTTCGACCTGGACAACTCCTAAACCGGTAGAAATTCCAAATCCCGATTCTGCATTAATCGCCCATCCGAGTATTTCTGCTGATGGTAACCGGATCTATTTTACTTCCGACATGAAAGGTGGTTTCGGAGGAACAGATATTTGGTATTCCGATAAAGTAGGAAGTTCATGGAGTACTCCCGTAAATGCCGGAGCTAAAATTAATTCGGGCGGAGATGAAGCCTTTCCTTTTATTCATCCTTCGGGAACCTTATACTTCTCTTCTACCGGACATTCCGGTATAGGAGGATACGATATCTTTTATTCAGACTGGGAAGAAGGTGATTGGGCTGATATATTAAACTTAAAATCTCCCGTAAATTCTACTGCCGATGATTTCGGATTTATATTGGACGAAAATAAAGAAATCGGGTATTTCAGTTCGAATCGTGTAGGAGGAAGAGGAGAAGATGATATTTACTCTGCCATTGCTATACCATTAGTGTTCAATGTATATGGTAAAACCATCAACAACATGACCAATAAAGCGTTAGGGCAAACGAAAGTTACCATGATTGGTAGCGACGGTAGCAGCCAGACTGTTACCAGCGACCAAAGTGGTTCCTATAAATTTGTATTAAAGAAAGATATTAATTATCAGTTTAATGCTTCTAAATATCGCTTCTTTGGAGATGTCGGAGAAACTTCAACTTATGGATTTAAAGAATCTCAGGATTTCGAAATTAATTTCCGGTTAAATCCGATTCCGTTAAAAGAGATTGTCATCAAAGGTATCTTGTACGATTTAGCGAGTGCCGACTTGCGTGATGAGTCTATTCTTATCTTAGATTCTCTCGTAAAAACACTGAACGATAACCCTACCTTTGTTATTGAAATCGCATCCCATACCGACTCTCGTGCTGATTCGGCTTATAACAACCAATTATCGCAACGAAGAGCACAGTCGGTTGTAGACTATCTGGTAAAAAAAGGAATTGAGAAAGAACGCCTGGTAGCCAAAGGATATGGTGAAAGCCGTTTATTGAACGAGTGTGTTGATGGGGTAGAATGTACGGAAGAGCAACATCAGCTAAACCGTCGTACTTCTTTCTCCGTAATTTCTGAGGATTATGTCCCGAAAGAACAACCCAAAATTCCGGAAGCAGGAAAACCAAAATCTCAGGCACCGGAACCGGCTCCGACTGCCCCTAAGCCTGCAGCACCTGGAACCGTTCGCCCGGCAGGAACTACAGCGCCTCCGGGAACAAGACCGGCTACCACACAACCAACACCGGCAAGACCAGGAGGAACCATTACACAACCTCCAAAGACACAACCAAAACCCGCTACCCCACCGCCGGCACAGCCGGGACGTAGACCATAATCTTTATCCATTCAAACTTTCAATAAAGGACAAATAGCGTATATTTGTCCTTTATTATTTTATGAGCGATAATCGTTATAACCTTCGTGGTGTATCCGCTTCGAAAGAAGATGTACATGCAGCCATCAAAAATATTGACAAAGGAATTTTCCCCAAAGCCTTCTGTAAAATTGTTCCCGATATTTTAGCAGGCGATTCTCAATGGTGTAATATCATGCATGCCGATGGTGCAGGGACAAAATCATCTTTAGCCTATTTATATTGGAAGGAGACAGGCGATCTTTCGGTATGGAAAGGTATTGCTCAGGATGCAGTAATTATGAATACCGACGACCTGCTTTGTGTGGGTGCTACCGATAATATTTTACTTTCTTCAACTATCGGAAGAAATAAAAACCTGATTCCCGGAGAAGTTATCTCTGCAATCATTAATGGTACCGAAGAACTATTGGAGGAGCTTCGTTCTTATGGTATCGGTATTTATTCTACAGGAGGTGAAACAGCTGATGTCGGAGATTTGGTACGTACCATTATTGTGGACTCTACCGTCACTTGCCGTATGCCCCGCAAAGATGTTATCTCAAACGACCGCATTCAGGCAGGAGATGTTATTATAGGCCTAGCATCCGATGGACAATCAAGCTATGAGAAAGAGTATAACGGAGGAATGGGGAGTAACGGTTTAACTTCTGCGCGTCACGATGTTTTCAGTTATTATTTAGCAGAAAAATATAGAGAATCTTATGACCCTTCTGTTCCTGAAGAACTCATCTATTCGGGCCAGAAAAAATTAACCGATACCATCCAAATTGATGAAAACAAAGAAATGACTATCGGAAAATTAGTGTTGTCGCCTACACGTACCTATGCTCCTGTTATTAAACAAATGCTTGCCGAATATCGCGCAAACATACACGGAATGGTACATTGCAGTGGCGGTGCCCAAACCAAAGTTTTACACTTCGTCGATAATCTGCATATCGTTAAGGATAAATTATTTCCCACTCCTCCATTATTTAAATTGATACAGGAACAATCCGGAACCGGCTGGAAAGAAATGTACCAAGTATTTAATATGGGTCATCGCATGGAACTCTACGTTCCGGAAACAATAGCGCAAGAACTTATTCAAATATCCAAATCCTTCTCAATAGATGCACAAATTGTAGGCCGGGTTGAAAGCGCTTCTTCAAAAAGCTTAACGATTCAATCGCAACACGGAACATTCAGGTACGAATAAGCATCGAATAATAAAGAAGGCCCTGGTAAATGTTTTACCAGGGCCTTCTTTATTTTGTATCGTTTCCGGTTACTTTACAATCGTCATCTCCTCAATTAAATGCTTAGCTCCTGCATATTTATCAATAATAAATAAGATATAGCGAATGTCGACAGAAATCGTTTTCTTGTATTGTTTATCGAACACCAAGTCACCTGTCATCGCTTCCCAATTACCATCGAAAGCACAACCGATCAACTCTCCATTCCCATTAATTACAGGACTTCCCGAGTTACCACCTGTAATGTCATTATCACTTAAAAAGTTTACAACCAACTCCCCTTTCTCATTCGTATAAGGTCCGAAATCTTTTTTCTTTATTAGGTTGATTAATTTTTCAGGTACAATAAATTCTTCGTTTTCGGGATCGTATTTTTCGAGAATACCATTTGAAGTGGAATAATAATTATACTCTATCGCATCTTTACCGCTATAACCCGAAACCTTACCATAAGTTATCCGCAAAGTTGAGTTCGCATCCGGATACATCAATCTGCCTGCATTCATTTCCATTAATCCGGCAATGTATAATTTCTTCTCTTTAGCTAATGCCGAAGCAAATGCACTCACATTCGGACTATAAGTTTTACGGTACTCGTCATATTTCATATGCAATTGTACGATCGGATCAGCTAATAAAACTTTAGCATTCGGATTAGCAAGGAAAGCCGCGGCGCGTTCTTTCGAAACAAAAAGAGAACGTTTAAAAACTTCTTCTGCATATTTAGCGAAAGATTCGGATGCCGATTTACCTTTATATTTTTTAACAATCTCTTCCAATACCGCCGGTCGATCGGATGCCGGCTGATCGGTATAGTACATTGTTAACAAAGCTGCCAGTATTTTCTTGTCGGTTTCAGGTACATAATCTTTAAACTGTTCATCGATCCCCGACTGTAAATCAGCAATCGTTTGATCAATCGTTTCTTTATTGGCAACCGGATCTGCATATAAGGCAATCAGTGATTTATATCGGTTTGCATAACTTACAGCTGCTGATGCATTTCCAGCTAAACTCAAATAAAGATTACGCAGTGCATAGGGTTTATAATCGTTATACAAACTGTTTACATTCCCTAATACCTGAGCATATTTATCTGTATTTGTTGCATTACTGGCAGCGAATTTTTCAAAACCGGCTTCGATCGATCTTTTAACGGCGATTACATCCAGTTTTTTCAATCCTTCATTCTGTCCTAAATAATATTTCCATGAGTTTGCTAAAGAAGCATAAGTATCAGCATATTTAATACGTACAGAAGCTTCTTTATCCATGTCGGCTTTCATTATTTCCAAACGCTTCCCCAATAAAGAAATTAATGCAGGGTTTACTTTATCTACTGCATTTTGTAACTCTGCTGAGAAAGCATAACGATTGGTTCTTCCGGGATATCCCATCACCATAGCGAAATCACCCTCTTTAATTCCTTTGGTTGAAATTGCTAAATGCTTTTTTGGTTTATAGGGAATATTATCTTTGGAATATGTCGCAGGTTTACCATCTTTACCCATGTAAACACGGAATAAAGAGAAGTCGCCGGTATGACGTGGCCACATCCAGTTATCGGTATCTCCGCCGAATTTTCCGATGGATGAAGGAGGAGCTCCTACCAAACGTACATCAGGAAAACGTTCGTAAACAAATAATAAATATTGATTATCTCCGAATACATCCCGAACGATTGCTTCGTAATGAGTATCTTTTGTTGATTCATCGGTAATAGCTTTAATGGTTTCTTTCATCTTAGCGGCACGCTCCGAATCATTCATTCCTTTCGTTGCTTCCGCAATTACTGAAGTCACATCTTCCATACGTACTAAGAAAGAAGCAACCATTTCGGGAGAATACAATTCATCAGCTTTTGTTTTTGCCCAAAATCCATCCGTTAAATAGTCGTGATCAACACTGCTGTGAAACTGAATACTGCCAAAACCGCAATGATGATTGGTCAACATCAAGCCTTCTGCCGAAATCATTTCGCCGGAACAAAAACCCAATGAAACAATGGCATCTTTCATGCTCGAATTATTCACAGCATATAAATCTTCCGCCGTAAGTCGGAAGCCCAGCTTTTTCATTTCATCATAATTTTTATTGATCAGCATCGGCAACCACATCCCCTCATCCGGAGTCACCGCCTTCGTACTTAATGTACTGAATGAAAATGCAGCAAGAATTAATAAATGTTTTAACTTCATGATCTATTTTTTTTGTATATATAAGGATTCGAAAGTATAAAAAAATAGTATATGCAGCAATTTATATACTATTTATATACTATTTTTGGAAAACACATGTTTTAGAAAAATACCTATATTTAACAGCTATCCGATATGAAAAAGCACATTATATTCTTTACACTGACCCTTTTGGCTTATTCGGCTATCGCCTCTGATATTACTATAAAAACAAAGGAAAGCATCCAGAAGGTTACTGTTTTCAGAAGTTCTGCACAGATAGAAAGCAGGGTTCGGGTAAATTTGCAAGCAGGTGCATATACAATTCTGGTTCAACATCTTCCCATAAGTTTGTATCCTTCAAGTGTTCAGGTACTCAGCAAAGGTAATCTCGGTATATTATCGGTTGAGACTGAACAAAATTTCATGGAAACTCCTCTAAAAAGTAAAGAAATACTGGCTTTAGAAGATTCTATTGAACACTACTCCTATCTGCTCGAAGTTGAGAATATCAACAAATTTGCACTGGATCAGGAAGAAAGCCTGCTGCTTAGTAACAAGACACTCGATAACAAAACAAATACTGCTTTGGATGTAGAGGATATGGCTTCGCTATACCGTAGTCTTTTGCCGAAAATAAAACTACGTTCTTATGAAATATCTAAAAAGATAAAAAGACTTTCCGAACATTTGCAGGCATTACAAAATACACATCGTGAATTAACTCAGAATAAGAAAACCAGAGATTTAAAGATTAATGTCTCCGTACCTAATACTCAAACAGCCGAATTCGAAATTAACTATATTGTTCCGGGTGTTCATTGGACACCGGTTTACGATATACGTGTAAAGGATATTTTAAGTCCGATACAATTGATAAACAAAGCTCATATCGTACAAAGAAGCGGAGTTGATTGGAATGATGTGGCAATTGTATTATCAACCGGCAACCCGGTTCAGAACGGAATCAAGCCTACGCTCAAACCCTGGTATATTTCTTTGCAGGAGCCTCAACAAAGAGCTGTGCAGCTGCAATCGAAAGCAGCTGAGATGACTTCCGATCAACTAAAGGATGCTCAACTAAGAAATGTTGGAGCGCTTGTAGCAGCCCCTAATGCCATAGCTTCCGAAACACAACTGACCGATATTTATGAATTGACGAACCGGTACAGTATTCTTTCCGGGACAAGCGGAAAATCCGTTGAGATACAAAACATCAGTGTCCCCGCAAAATATCTCTATATGGCTATACCTAAATTGGACCAACGCGCTTATTTAACGGCGAAAGTTTACGATTGGGATAAGTACAATTTACTATCAGGACAAGCGAATGTATTTTTTGAAGGCGCTTATGTGGGTGAAACTTTCATCAATACCTCTATTGATGAAGATACGCTCGAACTTTCTTTAGGCAGCGATAAAAACATCTTCATTAAATACACCAAAGTAAATGAAATGAGTTCGCGAAGTACTTTGGGAGCTGCCCGAAAATTAAATTTAGGATACGAGATTTCCGTACGTAATTCAAAATCAAAAGCGATCGATCTGGAAATATTCGATCAAATTCCTATATCACAAGATAAATTAATTGAAGTTAAGTTATTGAATACCTCCGGTGCTATATACGATGCGGCGAAAGGCCATTTGAAATGGCAGCTGAAAATTAGCGAAAACGCTTCTGAGAAAATAAATTTCAATTACGAGCTGAAATATCCGAAAGATAAATCGCTTACAGGCTTTTTTTAATGAAGGCTCTTTGTTTCTGATTCCAAATTCTCTACTTTTGGGACACAAATAAAGGTCGTAGTAAATACCATTTGACCGATACATAAAACTAAATTTATAGACACATGAATTACGATGTAATTGTTATTGGAAGCGGTCCCGGAGGTTATGTTGCAGCCATCAGAGCTTCTCAGTTAGGATTAAAAACAGCTATTATTGAGAAAGAATCGTTGGGTGGTATCTGCTTAAACTGGGGATGTATTCCAACCAAAGCATTAATTAAGAGCGCACAAGTATTTGAATATATTAACCATGCAGCCGACTACGGTATAACTGTGAACGATGCTAAAGCCGATTTTTCCGCAGTCGTTAAAAGAAGCCGCGATGTTGCTGATGGCATGAGTAAAGGCATTCAGTTTTTGATGAAGAAAAATAAAATTGATGTCATCACAGGTTATGCAAAAATTAAAAAAGGCGGAAAAATAGAAGTAAAAACTGCCGATGAAAAAACGGTAGAATATACTGCAAAACATACTATCTTAGCTACCGGTGCCCGTTCGCGGGAATTACCGAATCTAAAACAGGACGGTAAAAAAGTGATTGGCTATCGCGAAGCAATGACACTTCCCCAACAACCCAAATCGATGGTCGTTGTAGGATCGGGTGCGATCGGAAGTGAGTTCGCTTATGTGTACAATGCATTAGGTACTAAGGTAACTTTGGTAGAGTTTATGGAAAATATTGTTCCGGTTGAAGATGAGGATGTGTCGAAACAATTGGCCCGTTCCTTTAAAAAAGCAGGCATTACGGTTATGACCGGCTCTTCTGTAGAATCGGTAGATGCGAAAGGTGATTTGTGTAAAGTATCCATAAAATCGGCGAAAGGTGTAGAAGTGATCGAAGCAGAGATTGTGCTTTCTGCGGTAGGTATCGCATCGAATATCGAAAACATAGGCCTGGAAGAAGTGGGTGTAAAAACCGATAAAGGAAAAGTAGTAGTTGATGCTTTTTACCAAACCAATGTTCCGGGAGTTTATGCTATCGGCGATATTGTACCCGGACCTGCTTTAGCGCACGTAGCTTCTGCAGAAGGAATTCTTTGTGTAGAAAAAATTGCAGGGCATAATCCGGAACCATTAGACTATAACAATATCCCGGGATGTACCTACTGCTCTCCGGAGATTGCTTCTGTGGGTATGACGGAAAAAGCGGCGAAAGCAGCAGGCCATGAAATTAAAGTCGGTAAGTTTCCCTTCTCTGCATCCGGAAAAGCAAGTGCAGCCGGTGCCAAAGACGGTTTCGTAAAAGTTATTTTCGATGCGAAATACGGAGAATGGTTAGGAGCTCACTTCATTGGTGCCAATGTTACCGAAATGATTGCAGAAGTGGTGGTAGCGCGTAAATTAGAAACTACCGGACACGAGATCATCAAATCGGTACACCCACACCCTACTATGTCGGAAGCAATCATGGAAGCGGCTGCCGATGCTTATGGCGAAGTGATACATATTTAAAAATTCAGCAGCAGGTATTGCGGTATCTGCTGCTATTCAATACCTCTCGAAAAGATGCAGTTACATACAATCAATACCGGATTATTCAAACTCGATGGTGGTGCCATGTTCGGCGTAGTACCGAAAACGCTTTGGCAAAATGTAAATCCACCCGATGAAAATAATATGTGTACCTGGGCAATGCGTTGTTTGTTAATCGAAGATGGAGATCGTTTAATACTGATTGATAATGGTATCGGTGATAAACAGGATGCCAAATTTTTCAAACATTATTTCTTACATGGCGATGACAGCCTAAGCAAATCCCTGCATGCGTTGGGTTTTGATTTTAAAGATATTACCGACGTATTCCTTACCCATTTGCATTTCGATCATTGTGGAGGAAGTGTAAAATACAATACCGGGAGAACAGGATTCGAAACGGTTTTTCCCAATGCTGCCTATTGGAGCAATGCCGAGCATTGGAAATGGGCTACAGAACCGAATCCAAGAGAAAAGGCATCTTTTCTAAAAGAGAATATTTTACCGATTCAGGAAAGCGGTCAATTAAAATTTGTCGATCCCGCACAAAAGTTCTCTGACGATATGGACATTTTCTATTGTTCGGGACATACCGATAAAATGATGTTACCGTTGATCCGTTACAAAGGGCAAACGATTGCATTTTGTGCCGATTTATTACCTTCTGCAGGGCATTTGGGAATTCCCTGGGTAATGGCTTACGATACCCGCCCCCTTTTGTCCATGACAGAAAAAGAATCCTTTTTAGAGCAAGCTTTGTCCGAAAACTGGATACTTTTCTTCGAACACGATTCTCAGATTGAATGTGCAAAACTAATCCGGACAGAAAAAGGAGCGAAATTGAGTGATACTTTTAAACTTTCCGAGCTATAGTTCGATAATATACTGGCGAAGGGCATTCTAGGAACGGTTTTTGCTGTAAAAAATGCGATCATCAATCGAATGTTTGTGTTTTTAGACTCTTTTTAATTGGGGTTCAGCTACTCAAACAAGTTCTTTTGATTTTCGTTAATTAATAATACCTTTGCATCCCTTTAACAACTTAAAATCAGGCGTAAATGAGACAACTCAAGATCACCCAATCGATTACCAATAGAGAAAGCCAATCATTAGATAAGTATTTACACGAAATCGGAAAAGTTGATCTGATTACCGCTGAAGAAGAAGTAATTCTTGCACAAAAAATACGCGAAGGAGACCAGGCAGCTTTAGAGCGATTGACAAAAACGAATTTACGATTTGTGGTGTCGGTAGCTAAGCAATATCAGAATCAAGGGCTTACACTTGGAGACCTGATTAACGAAGGAAACCTCGGATTGATTAAAGCAGCGAAACGTTTCGATGAAACAAAAGGCTTTAAATTTATATCTTATGCCGTTTGGTGGATCCGTCAGTCAATTTTGCAGGCAATTGCCGAACAATCCCGTATTGTTCGTCTTCCTCTGAATCAGGTAGGCTCTTTAAGTAAAATCAGCAAAGCCTTTTCACGTCTGGAACAAGAATACGAGCGCGAACCTTCTCCGGAAGAGCTGGCAGATATTCTTGAAACTACCGTAGATAAGATTTCCGATACTCTTAGTAATTCAGGCCGTCACGTATCTATGGATGCTCCTTTCGTTCAAGGAGAAGAGAATACCTTATTGGATGTATTGGAAAATGCGGATACACCGCATACCGACAGTATGTTGATCAATGAATCCTTAAGTGAAGAGATTAAACGGTCGCTGGCAACACTAACCGAACGCGAACGTGAAATTATCGTACTGTTTTTCGGCTTAGGAACCAATCATGCATTATCATTGGAAGAGATCGGAGAAAAATTTAACTTAACCCGTGAACGTGTACGCCAGATTAAAGACAAGGCATTACAGCGTTTACGTCATACCTCCAGAAGCAAGATATTAAAATCTTACCTGGGATAAAAACCATATTTGTTGAAAAGATTGAGTATTAATAAAATGTTAATATTCAATCTTTTTTTATTTTTGCGGAAAAACAATTCTATTCCTTATCATGCTAAACAATAAATACGAAACCGAGCTTAAAGAGTGGATCTCCAAAGAGAAAAAAGCGATCGAGCTGATTAATGTTGTCGGACAATTATGGTTTGATAAATCTATCGAACTGGTACTTTTCCGTAAACCATTAGTAGATGTAAATGCCAGTGAGATTCTGAACTATCACTTGTATGCACAAAACATTGTCGGCAAGCCGATTACTATTGAAGAAACCCTACTCCTGGCGAAGCAAATCGCTACCCTGGAGATAGCTCCTTCCCGTATCGATATGGGTCGTTTAGCATCTGAATGGGTTGCGGAAAAAAGCAAATTCGATAGTGTAGAGGGCTTTGTAAAAAATAAATTAGCAGCACATGTGGGCCTGGAGAAAAAAGTACTAAAACCCAAAGATGTTGTTTTATATGGATTTGGCCGTATCGGTCGTATTGCAGCTCGCGAGTTGATCATGCAAGCCGGAAAAGGCGAACAATTACGCTTACGCGCAATTGTTACCCGCAGCAACTCCGATAAAGACATTTCGAAACGTGCCGATTTGTTACGCTACGACTCTGTTCATGGTTCTTTCCAGGGAACAATCGTTGAGGATTACGAGAACAAAGCATTAATCATTAACGGACAAACTGTTGCGATGATTGGCGCGAAAGATCCTTCAGCTATCGATTATACCGAATACGGCATAAACGATGCATTAGTTATTGATAATACCGGCGTGCTTCGCGATCGCGAAGGCTTATCACAGCACTTGAAAGCAAAAGGAATCAGCAAAGTTTTATTAACCGCTCCGGGTGGTGGTGTTCCGAATATTGTTTTCGGAGTGAACCATGAGGAATATGTTGCAAGTGATGAAAATATTTTCTCTGCCGCTTCTTGTACAACCAATGCTATTGTTCCGGTATTAAAAGTTGTTGAAGATAATTTCGGTATCGAAAAAGGACATATCGAAACAGTACATGCTTATACCAACGATCAAAACTTATTGGATAATTATCACGATAAATATCGCAGAGGACGTTCGGCAGCGCTGAACATGGTCATTACCGAAACCGGTGCCGATAAAGCCGTATCGAAGGTATTACCTCATTTAACCGGAAAACTTACCGGGAATGCAGTACGTGTCCCTACTCCCGATGTTTCCTTAGCCATCCTAAACCTTTCTCTTAAAAAAGATGTGAAGCTGGAAGACGTTACCGGAACATTAAAACAAGCTGCTTTATTTGGTGATTTGGTAGAGCAAATTGAATATTCGATTTCAAACGAATTGGTATCAAGCGACCTGATTGGTAATTCACATGCGTCTATTGTGGATGGACCTGCGGCTATCCTGGCAAAAGACGGCAAAGGGGTTGTACTTTATGTATGGTACGATAACGAATACGGTTATACCCGTCAGGTAATACGCCTGGCAAAATCGATTGCCGGAGTTATCCGACTAAGATATTATTAAGAAAAATGTTAATAACAGTATAAATCATTCTTAATAGTACAATATTACGATTATACTAAAAAACATTTATGAAAACAGCAGTAAGGGTGTTCTTACTGCTGTTTTTTTATAGACTCGACCGAGCAATATGTAAGCTAATCTATGCCTAGACAATTTAATTTTGTTTACTCTCAAATTTTATCTAACTTGTGTTTTAACTAGCTAAACACTAAATTGTTATGAGCATACAAGTAATTAGAAATTATACTTTACTAATTCTTAGTATTGGCATCATTTTTTGTAAAGATATCCGCTACCTATCCACAAGGATATACAATTAATGATTGCGTTACTATTCAAACTTCCCCAACAGGTCCAAGTACCGGATTATCGGCAGCTTCTGTTTTCCCAAGAGGAGATGTGAGTTCTTATGAAATAGAAATTTACAAACTATATTAGCCATGAAAACATATATCTATATATTACTAAGCTTCATTTTATGCTTAATCTGTAAATCCGGCTTTACTCAATATTTGAATATCCATCAAACTAATTACAACTATCAGGACACTGAGTTATCAAACAGAAAAATGCTTGTTGATAAATCGGGGAATGTATTCATAGCCGGGGCATTAGGAGATACTATTCACAAAACATTAGCCTGGGACACCCATGCATTATTCCTCATGTTTAATTCGAATAACGAATTAATTAAGGAATATATATTTGACCCCGACACGAGTGTTTCAGGAAACGATGCAGCAGGAGTTGAGTTACTTACTAACGATTCGATTGTCGTAATGTACGGTGGCTACCGACAGGGTTTAATACTTGCTACCTTCGATACAAATGCAGGCTTTCTTGGAATCAATTTCTTTAACGATTATCGGATGTCTATGACTAATAGACATTTAAGTTTTAAGAATGACACAAGCATTACATTGCTTATGAATACACTAATTTGGGACAGTATTATGCAAGAATACCTACCACAAAATATAATTTTCGAATTAGACAAGTATGCCACTATTAAAATGGTCTCATACAAACCCATTTCCTCTGGAAAAATTATCCAATATCGTGACCATTATTACGTAGTGAACCACCTTGTTTTTCAGGATAGTACACACATTAGTATCTCTAAATACAATCAAAACTGGGACGAGGTATTTTCTGATACATTCTCAACCGGATTATATGCGCCATTTACTTCTGGCATTGAAACCATAAACCACATACTTGCAAAGGACAATAAGCTGTATATATTGGGTGATTATCTTAACCCTGGTTACAATATGAACTATTTCGTATTATGTATAGACTCCAATATGTTGACCAAGTATTGGGTCTATAACAATTATACGCATAATAGTCAATTTCCTAATGCCGACAGAACACTCATGCAGTTTGACAATAATGGGGATTTAGATATTACACACAGAAGTGCACACCAATCAGTCCCTCCAACATTATATATTACCCGTTTAAGTAATACGGGTCAAGTAATCTGGAGCAATACTTATTTTGACCCTGCGAATAAATTTAATACCCCAATCAGCTCAGGCAGTCACATGCTGCATGATGACCAAAACAACATTTACTATATAACATTTTATAATCAAACAAATTATCTGATACTAAAATACAGTACAAGTGGGGATTCATTATGGGCAAGCATAGATTCCCCGGGAATCGGGAACTCCTACCCTACCGGATTTTATCTACACGAAAATAGATATTTGTATTATTCAGGAAGTAATACAAATTTATCTTCACCACCTTGGTTAACAAACAATATTTTCTACCGTAAAATTGAACTAGACCTAAGTTTAATCAATCAACAAAAAAAAGAAAAAGCATGGATAGCTTTCCCCAATCCAAACTCAAATCATTATACCATTGTATTGGATAAAGTGCAGCACAAATCTCAATTAAATATATATGATCTTTCAGGAAAACAAATTCTTCAGGAAGAATATTATAACAACAATTTATTACAAATCAATACATCTTCACTAGAGAATGGAATGTATATATGGAGATTAAAAACCGATACCGGATTACATTCGGGGAAATTTATAAAAACCGGGTTTTAAATAAAATTAGGAATAAAAAAGGGTGAAACTAATTCCACCCTTTTTTATTCCTATTATCTGAAAATTATTTTTGTATCATAAATTTTTGCTGATACGATTGACCGTTTTGCAGAATCTGTAATACATACATTCCTTCTGAAAGCCTCATTAAATCAATACGTTCAGATAAAGTTACCGACATCACTTTTACACCTTGCAAATCAAATACATTTACTACTCCTGACACATTGAGATCAATGCCTTTCAACTGAATGCTACCTGAGGCAGGATTCGGATAAAGTGTAAAGGCTTGCGTTTTATCCGTCTCTACTCCTACCGGGTTTACCTGCCCTACAAAAGGATCGAAATCCACAAAGCCCAATGCAGCTGAATCATTTTGATGGAATACCACCGATTCAACCTCCGTTAAAAGCGTAAAATTTTCGAACTTATTATTTTCCGCATAAATAAATTCAGGAGTATTGTTATAAATAGCATAAGTTACTCCACCATTACCATTGTTAATAAATTCATTATTTCCTTCATTGATGCCGGTTTGTCCGATATTCGGGCGGGCATTCCCCTGAATGGTTATTCCCCAAAGGTTTCCGGCAAAATAGTTCCCGGAGATCATCGCTAAATTAGTGGTATCTCCGAATACATTAATTCCGCTGCCTCCCAACATCGGGTCGTTTTGTATATTATTATTTTCGATAATATTATCGCGAACAATTGTCCGGTTATTCGACCCCATCAATGCAATACCATATCGGTTATTCACAATAGTATTATTCTCCACAATGGCATTCACCTCTCCAATACCAAACAAAGAAATAGCACCTGCCATGGTATACAATCCTTCAATATGACAGTTTGAGATCAGGGTACTGTTCGGACCCGATGCCCCTAAATTGATTTGCGGGCGGTTATCGTTTTGTGTATTATTAAAGTAAAACCGGCAGTCCATGATTTGCGGGGCATTTGCAATGTTAACCCCACCACCTATGGCAGACCCGATATTCGAGATAAAAGTACATTGTGATATATATGGACTTGAGCGGAACAGGTTAATGGTATTGGTCGAATGTGCACGATTGTTTTTGTAAAATATAACATTGCTGATATCCATATCCGTATCCAACAATCTTATACCTCCGCCAAAACTTATTTCAGCATAACGAATCACCGATGCAGAAGAACTGTCGATTGTAATTCCTTTGAAATTCTTTGTGGTATCGCTCGCTGTAATCAGCACACGGTCATTAAGGTCACCATACACTTTTATCACACCTTCAATCTCTATCAATACACCCGAATCTATTTTCAATACAGCCGGTGCAAGAACCGATAAGGTATCTGTTCTTGAAATAAAAATATCTTGAGTGATTCGGAAATAACCCGGAGAGTCAAGTACTACAGCACCCGAAGAAAGATTTACCAAACTGTCTGGATTATAGTTATTTCCAGCTCCCGGACTTGTGTACTGTGCATTAGCAGTAAAAAATGTAAGCACCAAAAGCGCTAAAACATAAAATTGTTTTTTCATAAGAATTATATTATTTAAAATTAAGGGTTTAATACAATGCCAAAAATAAGCATTGATTATCTTTTAGAAAGATTTTTATAAAAAAATATCAATAATTCGGTCTTTCGAGAATAACCTGATGAATGATTGCTTCCTGTAAATTAATAGAGTGACTGGAATTTTCTTCCGTGTCTATCATTTCCAATTCTACTTTCGCCAAGCTCTTTTTCTTTTCCAATTTTTTCTGCGCTCTAAGTTTGCTTACCTCTTCGGGTACTTCCTCTGCAAGAACAGGTTCTCGATAAAGTGGTCCCGGAGATAAGGTTTTATAAGGAGGTTCAGTATAACTAGTCTCAATATACCTTTTCTCTGCCGGAGGTCCATCACTTACTTCTTCATAATAAGGTTTTTGCGGCTCAGGAATATCTAAAAATTCCCCGAAAAGTTCTTCAAAAGGACTTTTATGTTTTACAGGGGGCTCCGGAAGCGGTTGTTCATAGCTTTCCCGGGATCTTTCTCTCTCAACTTGCTGGCGTTTTGCCTCATCTTTTTTGTAATTATTATAAGTCCTTATAACAAAGAAGATTATAAAAGCTAATACATATAAAATATTTTGAACATCCATTGTTAATTTCTGTTGATAAAAATAACTTGTACAAGTATCTAATTGTAAAGATATTTAAAAGTTCAAGAATATACCGATATTATTTAAATCAAACCATAGAGGGAGTGTAATTGTGAGACTTAAATCATTAGAAATTAAAGGATTCAAAAGTTTTGGCGATAAAATAACCATTAACTTCGACGAAGGCATTACAGCCATCGTCGGGCCAAACGGTTGTGGAAAGTCAAATGTTGTGGATGCTATCCGTTGGGTACTGGGCGAGCAGAGTACGAAATCTCTCCGTTCGGAGAAGATGGAAAACATTATTTTCAATGGTACGAAAAACCGTAAGCCATCTAATCTTGCCGAAGTATCCTTAACTTTCGACAATACAAAAAACATTTTACCTACCGATTATACTACAGTTACCATAACCCGTAAACTCTACCGTTCGGGAGAAAGTGAGTATCGCTTAAACGATGTACAATGTCGATTAAAAGATATTACCGACTTATTCCTGGACACCGGTATCGGCTCCGATTCCTATTCAATCATTGAGTTAAAAATGATTGAAGAGATCCTGAACAATAAGGATAATTCCCGTCGTTCCCTGTTTGAAGAAGCGGCCGGGATTTCGAAATATAAAATCAGAAAAAAACAAACGCTCAATAAGTTAAAGGATACCGAAGACGACCTGAATCGTGTGGAAGATCTTTTATTCGAGATTGAGAAAAACTTAAAGTCGCTCGAATCGCAGGCGAAGAAAACAGAACGTTACTATAAACTTAAAGAGCAGTACAAAGAGCTGAGCACCCAGTTAGCAACTTTCCGCATCAGTGGATTAAAAGAAACTATGGAACGTCTTGACAAACAGGAAGAAGTCCATAATGATGAGCGTTCCCGTTTCCATACCGACATCGATCAGTTGGAAGCAAAAATTCAGGAGGAAAAATTAGAGAGTTTAAATAGCGAGAAGAATCTCTCCGTTCAGCAAAAAGCATTGAACGATTTTATCAACAAGATCCGTTCTTACGAAAATGAGAAAAAAATCAAGAACGAGCGCTTAAATTTTTTACAGGAAAAAGAAAAACGTCTTTCGGCAGATCTTGAAACAGACCGTAATTCGGTTGACCGTATCAACGAACAGGCAGAGCAATTAAGCAATTCATACAAAATTGAGCAGGAACTTTTACTTCAGGTAGAAAACGATTTAGCGGTATTAAAAGCAGAAGTAGATCGTTTAGGCGCAGCTCATCAACAGACACGTGCTGCTTTGGAGTCAGCACAAAAAGAGGTACAGGCAAATCAAAGTATCATTTATAAAAATGAGAAAGAAATAGAGATCCTGCGTATTCAAAAGGAAGGATTAGAACAAGAGATTGCCCGCACTACTACTGAAACCAATCTTCGCAAAGAAGAAATGTATGAATTCGATCAGGAGATTGAAAAATTAGAAAGCCGGTTAGCGATCCTTAACAAACAGTTGGAAGAGCTGACGGAAAAAGAAGAAGCGCTTAAAAATCAAATTGAGCAATCCGAACAAAAAATCGAATCCATCAAACAAACTTTTGCTCAGGAATCGCGTAAGCTCGATGCGAAGCAAAACGAATACAACCTTACGAAAAGTTTAGTTGACAGCCTCGAAGGTTTTCCGGAATCTATCCGTTTCTTAAAGAAAAATTCTGAATGGTCAAAAAATGCTCCACTCCTTTCCGACATCTTATTCTGTCAGGAAGATTTCCGTATAGCAATTGAGAATTATCTGGAAAATTATTTGAATTATTACGTTGTAGAAACCTATCAGGAAGCAAGGGCGGGTATTCAGCTTTTAGGGAAGTCGGCAAAAGGGAAAGCTAATTTTTTTGTACTGGAAGCTCTGAAAGATATACATCCCGAAGAAGTTACTTCTGATCAGGCATCGCTTATTCCTGCAATGAGCATAATCAATGTGGATTATAAATACCAGCGTTTAGCTTATCATTTATTAGCGAATGTATTTATCATCACAGAAGATGAAGAACATCAGATCAGTCGCGATGTCGAAGACAATAAAACCGTGTTAGCGAAAAGTGGTAAATTCAATCGCACCCGTGTCAGCTTATCGGGAGGTTCGGTAGGTTTGTTTGAAGGGAAACGGATCGGACGAGTGAAAAACCTGGAAGTATTGGAGCAGGAAATCAAAGAAATCAATGTTAATCTCGACCGATATACTCGCGAACTCGATGAATTACAATACCGTTTGCAGGAAGCAAAACAAGCAACCCGTCAAAACGAATTAGTAATCTTAAAAGATGAAATCAATAAAGTAAATACAGAATTGATTTCTTACAAAACCCGTCAGGAACAATACAACAGTTTTATCAATACCAGCAGTATTCGTAAAGAAGATATACTTCGTAAGATTGAAGAATATGATCAATCGCTGAAGGATATGATTCCCGAACTGGAAGTTGCCTTGGCAAGTAAAGATACCCTGAGCATACATGCCCGGGAAGTTCAGCAAAACTATAATGAGTTGAACGACTCCTTAACAGCTAAATCATCGGCTTATAATCAGCAAAACATCGGCTACCATCAACAACAAAACAAAGTAGCCGGAATTGAGAAAGAGTTGGAATACAAAAACAATAATCTTAAAACGCTGAATGAACGCATACACATTAACGAGCAAGAGTTCAATGCAGCACTTAGCGGCATTGAAGAGATTATGCGCACACACGACAATTCCGACACGGAACTGATTGCAATGTACGAAGAAAAAGAGTCGATGGAAACGGCAACGCGTGAAGCCGAACAAGCCTATTATCAATCAAAGGGTGCAATCAGCGAATCGGAAGAGAAACTGAAAGGCCTGCGTCACCGGAAAGAACAATCGGAAGAATTATTTACATCTATACGTGAGAAGAAAACCGAATTGCGTATGGAATTAACTTCACTTAAAGAGCGTTTATCCGTTGAGTTTGGAGTCGATATCGAATCTTTACAGGATGTTAGTATTCCTGAAGGAGAATCGGAAGAAAACCTGCGTTCTAAGACCGATCGCATCAAAAATCAAATCGATAATTTCGGCCCGATTAATCCGTTGGCAATGGAGGCATATGAAGAGATGAATAAACGTTATACCTTCATCAACGAACAAAAGGCCGACCTATTAAATGCGAAGGCTTCTCTGCTCGATACTATTAAAGAGATTGATGATACGGCTAAAGAGAAATTCATGGAAGCCTTTACACAAATTCGCGAGAATTTCATTACTGTATTCCGTTCCTTATTCAACGAAGAAGATTCCTGCGATTTGATCCTGATAAATCCTGAAGATCCTTTGGATTCCGATATCGATATTATTGCGAAACCCAAAGGTAAACGTCCGCTTACCATTAATCAATTATCGGGAGGAGAGAAAACACTTACCGCTACTGCGATTCTGTTTTCCTTGTACTTATTAAAACCTGCACCTTTCTGTATCTTCGATGAGGTGGATGCTCCGCTGGATGATACCAATATTGATAAGTTCAACAAGATTATCCGTAAGTTTTCGGATGAGTCTCAGTTTATTATTGTAACCCATAACAAACGTACTATAGCAAGTACCGATGTAGTATATGGTGTAACGATGGTAGAACAGGGTGTATCGCGTGTAGTGGCAGTTGATTTAAGAGCAGTTGAAGGAAATTCGGCAGCTTAGAAGTCCTGAAGATTATTAAGAAAAACCTAACTGTGTGCTTTGCGGTTATCCTTTTTAACCACAAAGGTTTTCGCGGAGCGGAGAATACGCAAAGTGCATCCAACAAATTTATTTTTATGACGAGGACACGCTTGCTCTTTTTACGTTAAAAATAAGGAGCAGTTAATGAAATGACTTTCATCAAAATTATTTCCAATGCCTTCCGATCACTCTTTGCAGTTCTTTATGTACAACCGTATTTCCGGCGATAATTGTCCTGCCGAAGAGGTAATTATTTCCGCCATCGAAATCCGTCACAAGCCCTCCTGCTTCCTGAACAAGCAAAGAGCCGGCAGCAATGTCCCAGGCATTCAGATTGTATTCGAAGAAAGCATCGAATCTGCCGCAGGCTACATAAGCCATATCTACCGCAGCGCTACCCATACGACGCAAGCCGTGAGTCGCTTGCATCAGCTCTTTCAGAATATGTAAGTACTGATCCTGCCCTTCGAAAAAAGTATAAGGAAATCCGGTCGCCAATAAAGCTTCCGATAAATGTTCATTCGCAGCAACACGAATGCGGTGATCGTTCAGATAAGCCCCTCCGTTTTTATACGCATAAAAACATTCGTCGCGGTTGGGTTCGTAAACCACACCCAGAATAATTTCATTATTTTTCTGAAGAGCAATACTGATGGCATATACCGGTAATCCGTGAATAAAATTTGTAGTGCCATCCAGCGGATCGATAATCCACTGATATTCTCTGTTTGTATTCTCCGTTTCTTCTTCGGTAATAAAACCCGATCCGGGTAAAATTTTCGAAAGCCCCTCTACCAATAGGTTTTCCGTATGTTTATCGACATAGGAAACCAAATCATTTAAACCCTTGTATTCGATTTTATCCTTGCTGAAGCTCAGCGATTCCTTGCGTATAAATTCTGCACAGTTTTTCGATAAGCGAACAACATCTTTGCATATACTTAGCAGGTCGATCATGATTCTTTAGGTAAACGGACTTTAAAGGTAAATACTTTATGCAGACGGAAACTCAGGAAGGCAATAATACCGGCAGAGAGAATACGAGCAAAGGTTGGCCATAGCATTACGACTTCAACCAATAATTTCATCATAAAATAATTAGCTACAAAAATCAATACAGAGCTTGCGAGATATCGTATAAATTGTTCTCTTCCGCGAATATTCGATTCGTTAAAAACAAAATATTTTGTAATCATAAAGTTGGTAATAAGTCCCAACGTATAAGATATACACAGAGCGGCAATATGTGCTCCTATGATTGCATTGCCCATCACCAATGCCTGTTTCTGCAGCACAAAGTTATAGCTGATATAATAGGAGGTAATATCCACCACCGTAGCCGAACCACCTGAAATAATATAACGAACAATTTTACTTCTATAGGCTTTCTTCGGAGCGGTACGAATACGCTGGCGAAAATGTTTTTTTCGAATATCCTTATCCAATAGCTTTTGCACGCTTATCTTTTTTATATTTTTTATAAAACAAGATTGAGCAGGTAATCCCTGCAATAATAAGTATAGATGAAATCATTTCAGCTTGCGTAAATGATTTTCCAAAGACATGATACAACGTGTTTACACGAATCTTCTCAATAAAGAAACGTTCGGTACCATTCAGTATTAAATAAATAGAGAACAACATTCCGGGTACAGGAATATGTTTACGCAATCCCCATAAAACAAAAAACAATCCGATACAGGCAATGGCTTCGTATAAAGGTGTAGGGAATACCGCTTCGGGCAACATCATACAATGATTGCCATCACATCCCGGAATCGGAATACCCTCGCTCAACACATTATGAGGATAATTATAAGACCAGACCCAGTCGGGGAAAGCCGACAGCCAATCAGGTTTCGGTAAATTATTTACAATACCCCAATCGCCATCGCCTGATAGCTGGCAACCCAAACGACCGATACCGTATGCGAGCATCAACCCGGGAGCGCCTGCATCCATTAAATGTATAGTAGGAATTTTATATTTACGCGTGTACCAGATTATTACCGCCGCAGCACATATCAATCCGCCATAAAAAGTTAATCCGCTGAAAGAAAGTAAAGACCCCACCGGATCTGCCATAAACTCATCTAAATTTTCGAGATTATGAAAAATTTTAGCTCCTAAAATTCCGACTACCGCAGCGATGATGGTTATATTTCCCATCAACTCATACGGGTGCACATCGATTTCTTTAGTACGGGGACGATCCGACTTTTTCTTGTTCTTATCCTGGTATGCCCAATAGGCTGCAACAGCCGCAAAGACTATACCCGCAAAAAAATTACCTTCCATGGAAAGCAATGCCGACTGTGGATTTTCAGCAAAAGAACTGTAATTAAAAATAAAATAGACTAATTTATACCCGATGATAAATCCGAAGAAAGCATTCCAAAGCAGTTCGCTTGTACTGGCAGGCAGCCCTTCGGTGATTTTCTTTTTGGTAGAGAAAAGTAACCCTTCCTTTTCTTTACGTTTCAACTCAGCGCTTATCACATAATAAGCTGCTAAAAATGCAATCGCTACTAAAAGTCCGAAGGTTTGTATCGGTAAAGGGATATCAAGCCCTGTTAAATCTTTCAGTAAATAGGAAAAGGTTGGATACATGAATACTTTTTTAGATGTTCGAATATAGAAATAATCCTTAATGTACTAGGATTTCTTCGGGATCAGTAATGTTTACGTTACCGTCGTCGGCAATATCAAGCAGTTTTACTTTTTTCAATTCATTAACGAGAACGGGATCGTACTTCGCACGTACCTTCACATAATTGCGGGTAAATCCGTGCATGAACCCATCTTTGCTATCCGCTTCAAACAATACTTCTTCGGTTTCACCTATATTCTGTTCGTAGAAATATCTTCTTTTTTTGTCGGAAAGGCCGTGCAACATTTTACTGCGCTCGGCACGTTCGGTCAATCCTACAGCATCCGGCAAAGAAACGGCTACTGTATTTTCTCGTTCAGAATAGGTAAATACATGCAGATAAGAAATATCCAATTCGTTAATGAAACGATAGGTTTCGAGGAAATCTTCCCTGCTTTCACCCGGAAAACCCACAATCACATCCACTCCGATACAGGCATGGGGCATAGCCGCTTTAATACGGCTTACCCGTTCGCTATACAATTCGCGTTTATATCTTCTGCGCATCAGTCCCAAAATTTTATTTGATCCCGATTGTAAAGGAATATGAAAATGAGGTACGAAACGTTTGGAGCCGGCAACGAAATCAATAATTTCATCGCTTAACAAATTCGGTTCAATAGAAGAGATGCGGATACGATCAATCCCATCTACTTCGTCCAGGGCTTTCACTAAATCAAAAAAATTATAAACATCCCGTTGTCCAAAATCACCTAAGTTTACTCCTGTTAAAACAATTTCTTTCACTCCCGATTCAGCAATTGCTTGGGCATTCGCGATTACATTCGCGATACTATCGCTTCTGCTCGCTCCTCTTGCCAAGGGAATGGTACAAAAAGAACAGGTATAATCGCAACCATCCTGGACCTTTAAAAAAGTACGGGTACGGTCACCATAAGAATACGCAGCGATGAAGTTCTGTGCTTCGGAAACAGGCTGGTTAAAAACTTTTCCTTTTTTGTGCTTGGAAAGATCATTGATATAATCCAGCAGTTGAAATTTTTCCGAAGCTCCTAATACCACATCCACACCGGGAATATCCGCGATCTCTGCCGGCTTAAGCTGGGCATAACAACCTATAACCGCAATAAAAGCTTCAGGCGAATATTTTAAAGCTTCTTTAACAACTTTCCTGCACTTCTTATCGGCATGCTCGGTAACCGAACAAGTATTAATAACATAAATATCGGCAGCTTCCTCGAATTCCACCTTACGAAATCCCTGATCAGTAAACAGTCGTCCAATAGACGATGTTTCCGAATAGTTCAGCTTACAACCTAATGTATAAAAGGCTACTTTTTTCCCGTTATTCATATACGTTGCAAAGATACAAATTTTGAACGGCTAGCCTGAAAAAAAATAAACAGGCTTTATTTATTAAAGCTTCTGAGGCGCAGCTCGGTAAGTTTCTTCTTGGTATAAAGCGGAAAAACCCCTTTCATCATCCATTCGTAATAACTGGGTTCTATCTTAAAAATCTCCGATACTAATTTCCCTTTATGCTTTCCGAAATTAAAGATTTCCTGTCCATCTTCATTATAAACCATCGTTCCCGCAAAATCTACATTTCGTTGAATGGTTGTAAAAGCATGTAGTGCATCCACATCGTTTTTTACCGGGAAAGATTCTCTGCCTTGTTTATCTATGTAAGCGGTGTTCTCATATTTTTCTACCTGTGCCAATAAGACTTCATAGGTTGCTTTAATATCGGCTTCGGCCGAATGAGCGTTCTCCAGTTCTTTCTGGCAGTAAAATTTATAGGCAGCTTTAAGTGTACGCTGTTCCATCTGATGGAAAATATTTTGCACATCCACCGTTTTTCGGTTACTCAAATCAAAATCAACTTCTGCACGCAGAAACTCTTCCATTAAAATCGGGATATCGAATTTATTTGAATTGTATCCTGCTAAATCGCATTTATCCAAAAACTGCGCAAGCCCTTTTGCAATTTGACGAAAGGTAGGCTCTTCGGCAACATCGGCATCATAAATATTATGAATCAATGAAGCCTCAACAGGAATAGGTATCTCGGGATTGATACGCTTGGTTTTCACTTCTTCGGTACCATCGGGATTAACTTTTAAAACAGAAATTTCTACAATTCTGTCGGATGCTACATTTACTCCGGTAGATTCAATATCAAAAAATGCAAGCGGTTTTTTTAGGTTTAGTTTGATCATTCTAAATTGAAATTATCAGATAAATGTACAAAAAAATCCCCGGCATTTGTCCGGGGATTTTGTGTTTATAAATTTTACCAGGTTTTACTTTCTCCATTTAATGGTACAACCTATTGCTTTGGTATCGGTTATCGCCGGTTTATTGCCTGTAAGCAAAGCATCTACCGCTGTCTCCACATATTTCTTTGTAACTTTGGATGCATCTTCGGTATGATCATCGATGGCTCCGATATATTCGATCCTGTTTCCTGATTCCGTTTTGTTCAGGATAAACACATGGGGCGTACGTGTTGCTCCGTATGTCTTAGCAATCTCCTGGCTCTCATCCTGTAAATAAGGGAAAGGATAATTATATTTTTCTGCACGTTTCTGCATCTCTTCAAAAGAATCTTCGGGTTGAATTTTCGCATCGTTCGGATTGATAGCAATCACCGGAAAACCTTTGGCAGCATACTTTTTATCTAAATCGATAATACGTTGTTCGTAAGCCTGAGAATAAGGACAATGATTGCAGGTGAAAATTACGATATAACCTTTTGCGTCCTGAAAGGATTTTAAGGAAACCTGTTTGCCATCGATATTTTTAAGATTAAAATCGATGGCATGATCCCCTACTTTGTAACCCTGCGCCCATACACCTTGTGTAAAGCATAGCAGAAAGAGCATTGTGAAAATGAGTTGTTTTTTCATAATAGATATTTATGGTTTTTGATTGATAATCGTTTTTAACTCTTTATAGGTAAACTCCTGCTCATAAAAATCCCTTCTTCCTGAACCGGAAAATAGTAGGGTGGCAGGTATCGCTCCCGACCAGCTCTTATCTACCCGATTGATAAAGCTGTCCATATCCTGTTCATCCAGCACAATTATTTCCGATTGAAGATTATGCTTTCCTATAAAAGGAAGAAGTGCAGAATGATACTTCGATTTAAAATCGAGGCTCAACAGAAGAACCTTTACTTTCGACCGGTCGCTTACCGCCTCCTGATGAATACGGTCGAAATAAGGTAATTCCCTGATACAGGGACCGCACCATGTTGCCCAAAAATTTAAAACATAGGTCGTATCTCCTCCCTGCTGCATTCGCTTTTCAATTTCGGAATAAGGCAAAATGACCTGACCCGAAACATTTAGAGAATACATGCATAAAGCAACCCATATAATGAATACTCCAGGCAGATTTTTAAGACTCATTTGTTAAAATTAAGAAAATTATCAATTAGTTATTACATTAGAAAAAAATCTGGCAAGCTATTTTTATGATTATCCGTTTCACGCTCCTGATAGCCTCTTTTATAGGAATTTCGTCATCAGCTTATACGCAAGCTATAAAAAGTAGCGACATCATTGCTTTGGAATACAATCTGAGTACCCACTCACTTCCCGATAATGGTCAATTACTGAACGACCGCGCTCAAGGCCTTGAATTTACCTATGCATTTGCTACCAATCACCGGACAGATACCTGGATGCGCTATTTGAATGTGCAGCATATCGGCCTGACATTATTGTACATGGACTTATATGAATTAGACGGCCTGAAAAACATGGCTCCCAAAGGTTCATCGGGAAGTTTTATCGGAATATTACCTGTCCTCTATTGCAAGCTATTCGGAGAAAAGAGGTTTCGTGCATATCTGGTTCCTACCTTCGGTATAGGGTATCAAACCAAAACCTGGTTCGATACTCCTACCGATTACAACCGTTTTATCAGTAGCGGTATCAATTTTTGTACAAAACTCGATTACCTGATGGAGTACAGAATTTCCCAACAGCTATCGGTCGATGCGGGATTGCGTTTTTTGCATTACTCGAATTCCGCATTTTATTTACCGAATACCGGGATGAACTTTTTTACAGCTAAAACCGGATTGATTTATCGTTTGAATAATTAGCAATATGAAGAGATTGAAGATTACCCTGGCACTGTTCGTATTCTGTCTTCCCATGAATATCATTCCGGCACAAGCACAGCATTTGGAAAGAAACACTTTCGAGCTTGCTGCGGGTGCCGGGCGCAGAGCCTATATCAATTCAAAAAAAGCAATGCTTCGCGCTACTTTTTCGGGATATTATAACATTCGCTTACACCCTTTATGGGATTTAAAATTAGGAGGCGATGCTATTTATTACGATACTAAATATGATGGAAACCCTGCCGGCCCGGGATACCTGATTCGTGTCAGCTCCTACGAACATTTCTCTTATGCGGGCGTTGTGGGTTTCGATTTTAAGATGAATCGTTTAATGCTCGAAGGAGGTGTTGGAAGATATATTCATTTCAACAGCCTATACGATCTGAAATATTATACCAAAGTGGGGCTACGCTATTTAATCACCCCCAATCTCACTACCGGCTTTTCTATGCGTGCGCATGCCAACGAGGCCGACTATATCGATTTTGGCCTCAGCGTAAAGTTTTAATTTTTAATTTATTCTGATTTTGTTTCAATCAAATAGTACACGCAGGTCGTAAAGAAATTGCGAACAAAAGGTAAGGCCTGAATAAAAGCAAACTGTAGCTTTGGTTCCAGGTTAAATTTATAGCGATAAATAGGATTAATCAGGTAATGTTTTCTACTGACAATCCTGTATCCTGTGTTTTTTATTATCCGTTTAAAACGCTCGATCGAAATTCCGGTATCTTTAATTTCCAGGAGCTCTTTAATAACAGCCTCTTGTTCTCCACCCGCTTTCAGGATCACCTTATATAAAAATGCCGGCAATAAATGATAGTAAGGCAGTTTACTCAGCAGTTTATTTTTACAGATCTGCTGATGTCCGCCGAAAGGCATATACCAGGGAGGGAATCCGAAGAATATTTTTCCATGAGGAGCTAAATAGCGTTTCAGATAGTCGATAATTTTTTCCTGATCCGGAATATGTTCGATAGAATCTTTTAAGATAATTACATCAAATTGATGTGAGAAATCTTTCTCAAAATCAACATCATAAATATTTTTTGCAACAAAACGCGCCAGGCCCTTCTGTATTTCTGCCTTCATAAATCCTTCAGCCATACGCACACGTTCCGGGCTTAAATCCACCCCCACTACCTTACATCCTAAGTCAGTAAAGGCCTTTAGCACACCTCCTTCCCCACAGCCTATTTCCAGTACCTGAGAATGTTCGTTCAATTCAATTTTATGGGCAATAAAAGGCAGTACAAAATTTCTGGAATTTTCATACTGCTGATTAAAATAACGGTCCCAATCCGAATGAAATTCAAATGCCATAGATCCTTCCCGGCCTATTGAGCCGGAAGGCAATAATAAACATTTTTTTTAAAGCATACATCTTAGAACAAAGCCTTAAAATATCTATTAGAGGCTTATCGCTTTCAAGGATTTTTTTTTACCTTCGTTGCAATGGATAATTTTATTGTTTCAGCTCGTAAATATCGTCCGGCAACTTTTGATACGGTTGTCGGTCAGTCACATATTACCAATACGCTTAAAAACGCGATAAAGAACAATCATCTGGCTCAGGCTTTTTTGTTTTGCGGCCCGCGTGGGGTCGGAAAAACCACCTGTGCGCGTATTCTGGCGAAAACCATTAATTGTCAGAATCTTCAGGACAATCAGGAAGCCTGCGATCAATGTGAATCCTGCCTTTCTTTTAAGAACGGAAATTCACTAAATGTTCACGAGCTTGATGCTGCTTCGAATAATTCCGTAGAAGATATACGAAGCTTGGTTGAGCAGGTTCGTTTTGCTCCTCCTTCCGGAAAATATAAAATCTATATCATCGATGAGGTTCACATGCTTTCAACAAGTGCATTCAATGCCTTTCTGAAAACATTGGAAGAGCCTCCGTCCTATGCTATATTTATTTTAGCGACCACTGAGAAACATAAAATTATTCCGACTATTCTTTCCCGTTGCCAGATATTCGACTTCAACCGTATTCAGGTTGAAGACATCACGCAGCATTTAGCATACATCGCCAAAAACGAACAGATTCAAGCCGAAGAGGAAGCCCTGCATACCATTGCTCAAAAAGCCGACGGAGCTTTACGTGATGCACTCTCGATCTTCGACCAAATCGTAAGCTTTGCCGGAAATCAATTAAGCTATCAATCGGTCATCGATAATTTAAATATTCTCGATTACGATTATTATTTCCGAATGACGCAAGCCATCATTGATGAAGATGTTAAAAGTGTTTTATTGATTTTCGATGAGATCTTAAACAAAGGTTTCGACGGAAATAATTGCATCAATGGTTTGAGTGAACACTTCCGTAATCTTTTGGTAAGCAAAGACCCCGAAACCCTTAAGTTGCTGAAGGTAAGCGATAGTATAAAAGAACGCTATTTGAACCAATCGAGGGAAGTATCTGTCGGATTACTGATGAGCGCCCTATCGCTTGCTAATCAATGCGACATTCATTACAAAACCAGTAAAAACCAACGTTTACATGTAGAACTGGCACTAATGAAAATATGCCATATACCCTCAGCGCTTAATCTCTCTCAACTTCCCGCAACACAGCAGGAGGTAAAAAAAAAACCTGATACAGTAACAAATACTGCTTCGGAGATAACTAAATCTGTCCGGGAAAACAAACCGGCACAAACGCCGGATATTCCGAAAAGCCCATTCCCCCCAAGCACTCCGGCTACGGGCGGATTAAAAAAAGTACAACGTACGAATTCGGGAAATGGCTTTAAGCTTCCAACCCTCGATGAGCTTAATACAGAATCTCCGGTACATAAGGAAACAACCGAAACCAATCATCCGATATTAAATCTGCCAACAGAAACTTTTACCGAAAGCGATTTACTCGGAGTCTGGGACAAGTTGTGTAATGACATGATGAAACAAAACAAAATCGGACTGCATACATTAATGCAGATGAACAAACCTATGATTGTGAATGCCGATCAGTATTTGTTAAAAGTTTCAAACAAAGTAGAGTCCGAATTGTTTAACGATGAGCGTTCGGAAATATTAGAAAAGATTCGTGCAGCTTTGCATAATTTCAAACTGGATATACTGGTAGAGGTTGACGAAAGTGCGGAAAGCCATAGGCCTTATACAAACCTCGAAAAATTCGATGCCATGTCGGCAAAAAACCCCAATCTCTTTCTGTTAAAAGACCGCTTGGGTTTAGACCTGGATTAACAGGAAAACCCAATAAAACATAAGAATGCAATAAATTAAGATAATCTCTTGATTCATGGTAACATTCGATTAAATTTGCGCAAAAAATATACAAGATATGTCAAAAATAAAAGTAGCCAATCCGGTAGTAGAATTAGACGGTGACGAGATGACCCGCATTATCTGGGATTTCATTAAGAACAAGCTTATCTTCCCTTATTTAGATATAGACATTAAGTATTTCGACTTAGGTATTGAGCATCGTGATGCTACCAACGACCAGGTAACGATTGATGCTGCCGAAGCGATCAAAAAATACAATGTAGGTATTAAATGCGCTACCATCACTCCGGATGAAGCACGTGTGAGTGAATTCAACCTGAAACAAATGTGGAAATCACCTAACGGAACCATTCGTAATATTTTAGATGGTACCGTATTCCGTGAACCTATTGTGATGAAAAATGTTCCGAGATTGGTTCCGAACTGGACGGCCCCTATTTGCATTGGTCGTCACGCATTTGGAGATCAATACCGCGCTACCGATTTTGTTACCAAAGGAAAAGGTAAACTAAGCATTAAATTCGAAGGCGAGAACGGAGAAATAATCGAACATGAAGTATATAACTTCCAGGGAGATGGTGTAGCATTGGCTATGTACAATACCGATGAATCGATCAAAGGTTTTGCACGCGCTTGTTTCAATCAGGCTTTATTGAAAAAATGGCCTTTATTCCTATCCACTAAAAATACGATCCTTAAAAAATACGACGGACGTTTCAAAGATCTCTTTGAAGAAATCTATCAAAACGAATTCAAAGCAAAAATGGATGCTGTTGGAATTACCTACGAGCATCGTTTAATTGACGACATGGTTGCATCCGCTTTGAAATGGAATGGCAATTTTGTATGGGCTTGTAAAAACTACGATGGAGACGTGCAATCAGATACAGTTGCTCAGGGATTCGGCTCTTTAGGCTTGATGACCTCAACCTTGGTTACTCCGGATGGAGGAACCATGGAAGCTGAAGCAGCTCACGGAACTGTTACACGTCATTATCGCGATCATCAGGCAGGTAAGCCTACCTCTACAAACCCAATCGCTTCTATCTTTGCATGGACACGCGGATTGGCATTCAGAGGTAAACTGGATAATAACCGGGACCTGATTAATTTCTGTGATGCATTAGAAAAAGTATGTATCGATACAGTTGAGTCGGGTAAAATGACCAAAGACTTAGCCGTTTGTATCCATGGAAACAAAGTGAATCATGGTGAACATTATTTATATACCGAAGAGTTCCTCAATGAGCTTGATAAAGAACTAAAAATCCGTTTAGGATAATTCGAACAAACGATTTTATACAAGATGCCCCCGGCAATATAAATGTTGGGGGCATCTTTATTTTCTACCCCTTCAAATCGTAAATACTGTTTTTGCATTCTCATTTTTCCCTCTCTTTTTTCCGAAATACGTACCTTTATAAAAAAACAAACCATGTGTACCCTGTTCTGCTTATTGTTTCTTTGCTATACCATTAACCTTCAGGCTCAAGGCCCTAGCGGGGAGCGCTATCAATCCATTGTTTTTCCGCAGTACGATTCTGTGCTGAACATAAAATACGGATCCAATGTTACAGCAAGCTCCGCTACGCCGCAGGATCTGTTATTAGATATTTATATGCCTTCGGGAGATGCACTCTCCCATCGCCCCGTAATATTCTTTGCACATGGCGGGCACTTTTTGACAGGGAATAAAGAATCCCCGGAATCGGTATATTTTTGCAGAGAATTTGTTAAGCGGGGTTATGTAACGGTATCTATCAATTATCGTTTAGGTTTTGAAACCTTCGATTCGATCGGTGCAGCGCGTGCGGTATGGAGAGCCACTCAGGATGCAAGAGCTGCTGTGCGTTTCATGCGTTCTCAATCCGAAACTTATAAACTCGATACCAATGCTTTCGTATTTGCCGGGACATCAGCAGGCGGCTTCCTGGCACTGAATGTTGCTTATTTAGATCGAGGATCCGAAACTCCCAATAATGTTGACACTTCCGACTATGTTGCTCCCAATGGCAAAGGTTTGGATGGACTCGAAGGGACAACGAACTTATTGACGAATTCATCGCGTGTACAGGCTGTGATTAGCCTGTGCGGTGCCATCGGCTCGACTAATTGGATAGAAGCCAAAGACAGTACGATTGCTGCGTTAAACATGCATGGCACTGCCGATGATATTGTTCCCTATGGCACCGATATAATTAAACTATTAGGAAGTATTCCATTAGTAGAAGTAAGCGGGGGTTCTGGCATTCGCAAACGTTTGAACGATTTACAAATCGACAATCGTTTTTTTACGTATTGCGGGGGAGGGCATGTACCTTTCGACCCGGCAAATCCAATGGGAAAAGACTGGCTCGACAGTACCCTGTCTTTAATGATTCAATTTACGTATGAAAATGTCTTGAAACTGGGCCTGGCAAATATTCGTATTTCGGATATCGATAGCAGCGATTGTCCAGGCAGTACCTTTGTCCCATCAAATCTTATATCCATGAAGGAATTAACTGTTTACCCCAACCCTTCTTCGGGTACGGTATATATACGCTTTGCACAAGAGCCCTTACATACTCCTAAAGTATATATTATTGACCCTCTTGGAAAGAAAGAAACATTGGAAGTAAAGGGATCCGGGAGTTTATTTTCAATTGATATCAGTCATATCGGGCGGGGAACTTATATATTATTGATTGAGTCGGATAAGGAGGTTTTGATGAAAAAGTTGGTGGTTAATTAGTTAATGGAGTGATTAAAGAAGGAGATGTTTGCGCAACCCAATGCCAATTTGTACTTAAAAAAGCGAATTAAGAATCATCCGAAATTTTAATGAGGATATTAATAATGATACACCTGTCCTGGCAGAAACAAAGGATGTTTATTCTAAAAAAACAATTATCCCATCAACTTAATTAACCCGGCAAATTTTTGCCAAAAGGCGTCCATAGGAAGTTCGGCTTCGAGTACCAGGTTTTCCTTTTTCACAGGATGTACAAAGCTCAATTTACGGGCATGTAAGCAAATACTTTTATCTCTGTTTCCTCTGGGATAGCTGTATTTATTATCACCTACAATGGGGCAACCCATTGCCGATAATTGCACCCGTATCTGATGCGGCCTGCCGGTAACCGGATTTACCTCCAAGACATAAAAGCCATCGAGTTTTCCTAATATTTTATAATGTAATTCCGAGCGTAGGCCATTCGGGACCTCTGTATCAAAAGCTTTGGTTACATTTGTTTCCGGATTTTTTACGAGCCAATGAATTAATGTATCCTGCTCTTTCAGGGGCTGTTGACGAACAATAGCAAGATAGGTTTTCCGGATCTCACGGTTTTTGAATTGCTGATTCATACGGTCGAGCGCCTTACTGGTACGGGCAAATAAAATAAGCCCGCTTACAGGACGATCGAGCCGGTGAATAACTCCCACGAATACAGCTCCGGGTTTATCATATTTCTCTTTGAGATATTCTTTCACAAAATCCGACAAAGGAGTGTCTCCGGTTTTATCTCCCTGTACCAATATCCCTGTCTTCTTGTTGATTGCTATAAGATGATTATCCTCATAAATTACTTCTAAGGATTCTGTCATAGATATTCTGTTTAGAAAAATAATTAATACTGCTCTTTCTCGTTCGGAAAATCTTTCGATTTCACGTCCTGAATATAAGCCTTCACTGCCGTATTTATTTCTTCGTACAAATTCAAATACTGACGGAGGAAACGCGGCTTAAAACCTTTTGTCAAACCCAGCAAATCATTCACAACCAATACCTGTCCATCGACATAAGGACCTGCACCGATACCGATTACCGGAATTTTCAACTCCTTGGTAACACGTTCGGCTAATTTCGCCGGAATTTTTTCCAGTACCACTGCAAAACAACCCGCTTCTTCCAAAGCATGAGCATCCAAAATTAATTGGGTAGCTTCGGCTTCTTCTTTTGCACGAACGGTATAAGTACCAAATTTATAAATTGACTGAGGGGTTAAACCCAAATGCCCCATAACCGGCACTCCCGCAGAAATAATCCGTTCGACCGACTCTTTTACCTCGGCTCCACCCTCCAGTTTCACGGCATGCGCCCCCGACTCTTTCATAATACGTATCGACGATTGTAAGGCTTCCTTGGAGTTTCCCTGATAAGAACCAAAAGGCAAATCGACTACTACCAGTGCTCTCTTAACGGCACGTACTACGGAAGAAGCATGGTAAATCATCTGATCAAGTGTAATAGGCAAAGTAGTTTCATGGCCGGCCATTACATTCGACGCCGAATCGCCTACCAATAAAATATCTATACCGGCATCATCGAGAACAGTTGCCGTAGAAAAATCATAGGCAGTCAACATGGCTATCTTCTCATGATTGTATTTCATAGCCTGAAGCACATGTGTAGTTATCCGTTTCACTTCTTTATGTACCGACATACCTTTAAATTTTGATTAAATGACCCATCTGCGTTAAATTACTTCGAAGTTCAGTAATTTAATCGGTTTTCAAAAATTTGAATGAAAATAGCATAATTTTATTACCTTTGCGACCAATGAAAATGAAACTCATGCATTTCGTTAACATTGTTTCGAAGTTACGCTCGACTATACAAAAAGACTTAATGTACTTTTATATACAAAGGCTTTACATTTTTAATGTAAGGCCTTTTTTATTTTTACAAGATTCACAAAGATAACATGGCAGATATCGTTAAAATCCCGGCAATCCTTTTATTAGCAGATGGAACCGTTTTCTATGGCAAAGCAGCCGGAAAAATAGGCACTACTACCGGAGAAATTTGTTTCAATACCGGTATGACGGGTTATCAGGAGGTTTTTACAGATCCTTCATATTTCGGTCAGATTATGGTAACCACGAATGCTCATATCGGAAATTACGGAATACGTGCCGAGGAAGAAGAATCGGAATCGATTAAAATTGCCGGTCTGGTTTGCAAAAATTTCAATATCAATTATTCGCGCAAATTAGCCGATCAGTCGATACAAGATTATTTTCTCAACGATCATATTGTAGGCATTTCTGATATCGATACCCGTC
Organism: uncultured Sphingobacteriaceae bacterium; assembly: GCA_964454645.1. Taxonomy (GTDB): domain Bacteria; phylum Bacteroidota; class Bacteroidia; order Sphingobacteriales; family Sphingobacteriaceae; genus CAYVTM01. Next base: position 602,690 of record CAYVTM010000001.1, read on the forward strand.
AACTGGTCAGACATATCCGAAATAAGGGTGCTATGAATGCGATTATCTCTTCGGAAATTACCGATCTTAATGAATTGAAAAAGAAATTAGCCGAAGTTCCATCGATGGACGGGCTCGAACTTTCTTCGATTGTCAGCACTAAAACTCCCTATTTCTTCGGAGATGAATCGGCGGCTCTACGAGTTGCGGTACTGGATTTGGGAGTGAAGAAAAATATCTTAAGAAATTTCGTCGAGCGAAATGTTTATGTAAAAGTATTTCCCGCTAAAACAAGCTTTGCTGAAATGGAGGCATGGAAACCGAATGGATATTTTATCTCTAACGGTCCGGGCGATCCTGCCTCTATGCCTTATGCCATCGAAACAGTAAAAGAAATTTTAAAATCGGATAAACCCATGTTTGGAATTTGCTTGGGGCATCAGCTATTGGCCTTGGCAAACGGAATTCGTACCCATAAAATGTTTAACGGCCATCGCGGGTTAAACCATCCCGTAAAAAATATTATCCGTAATCAATGTGAAGTAACTTCTCAGAATCATGGTTTCGGAGTTGTTCCCGAAGATGTACGCAGTTCCGACAAAGTAGAAGTAACACATATAAATTTGAACGATCAATCGATAGAAGGCATACGAATGAAGGGTAAAAAAGCATTCTCGGTACAATACCATCCCGAATCCTCTCCGGGACCGCACGATTCGCGTTACCTGTTTGATGAATTTGTAAATATGATGAACTAAATCATTGAAAACCATACAAAAGATAAAAAAGCATGAGTATAATAATTGATGTGCGAGCACGCCAGATTCTCGATTCCAGAGGGAATCCTACAATTGAAGCAGATGTGCTTACTGAAAACGGTTTCCTGGGCAGAGCGGCAGTTCCTTCGGGAGCATCTACCGGAACACATGAAGCTGTAGAACTTCGCGATGGCGACAAATCGACGTACATGGGTAAAGGTGTTTTAAATGCCGTAAAAAATGTAAACGAAAAATTAGCCCCGGAATTAAAAGGGCTGGATGTTTTCGAACAAAACAGCATTGATGCTTTGATGTTGGAAATCGATGGAACCGAAAATAAATCAAAAATCGGAGCGAATGCAATCTTAGGCGTATCGATGGCCGTAGCTAAAGCCGCTGCCATGGAATCGCGTCAGCCTCTGTATCGCTATGTAGGCGGAGTAAATGCAAACCTCCTTCCTATTCCGATGATGAATATTTTAAATGGTGGTGCACATGCCGATAATAAAATCGACTTTCAGGAATTTATGATAATGCCCGTAGGTGCCGAATCTTTTTCCGAAGGCCTGCGTATGGGGACGGAAATTTTTCATCATTTAAAATCCGTATTGAAGAAAAAAGGATATTCTACCAATGTAGGTGATGAAGGTGGATTCGCTCCGAACATCGGATCGAATGTGGAAGCAATAGAAACCGTCTTGCAGGCGATCGAAGCGGCAGGATATCATCCGGGTGATGATGTTTACATCGCAATGGATGCTGCCTCTTCCGAAATGTATAAAAAAGAGGATGGATGTTATCACTTCCATAAATCGAGCGGAGAAAAATTAACCTCATCGGAGATGGTGAATTATTGGGTTGATTGGTGTAAAAAATATCCGATCCTTTCTATCGAGGATGGCTTGGATGAAGACGATTGGAAAGGTTGGAATGAATTGACACAAGCTATCGGAGCGAAGGTTCAGTTGGTAGGCGACGATTTATTTGTCACCAATGAAAAACGTTTACGTATGGGTATCGATCAAAATATTGCAAACTCAATTTTGGTAAAGGTTAATCAGATTGGATCACTTACCGAAACCATCAATACCGTAAACATGGCACATCGTAATGCATATACTTCGGTAATGAGCCATCGTAGCGGAGAGACTGAAGATACAACGATTGCCGATCTTGCAGTAGCACTAAACTGCGGGCAAATCAAAACCGGTTCTGCATCCCGCTCCGACCGGATCGCTAAGTACAATCAGCTTTTGCGCATCGAAGAAGAATTAGGAGATAACGCGAATTATATCGGGAGAAACTTAAAATTCATTCGATAATTCCTTTTGCTATTCAATATCAAAAAGCACATCCTTATGATGTGCTTTTTTGTATCGAAAAAAATCCAAAAAAAGAATTTGCATAATCAAAAAGTTTTTATCTAACTTTGTGGATATGTGGAAAATATTAAATCTAAATTCGGATAAAAATATTTTTCTTTGTACTTAAAACATAAAACATGAAACCCGCTTGTGGTTAAAAAATTTAAGGACAGATGAAATCAAGCGGGTCATCTGTCCTTTTTATTTTTTAATATTCGTATCCGATGAACAGAATCCTTCCTTATCTCAAAAACAAATACTACATAAGTATTACCATTTTTTTAATATGGATGCTATTCCTCGACCGAAACGATTTTGTATCACAATACCAACATCGCGATAAATTAAAGACTCTGAAAAAAGATAAAGCATATTATCAGGAAGAGATTAAGAAAACGCAAAAGGATCTGGAAAACCTAAGCAGTGATCAGGAACATCTGGAAACTTTTGCCCGAGAGAAATACCTGATGAAGAAAGATAATGAAGACCTCTTCATCATCCATCACGAAAAAAAATAATCGTTTATAATTAATAAGCTCCGCTCCTCTTACGAATAAACCATTCGAGAGAAACCAAGGCTACTAACAAAAAGAATACACTTTTCAGACTTATCAGTTCGTCTAATTTCTTTTGTTCGAAGGATACGGTTTTAATATCCTCTCTTTGCCTAAGTACTTCGGGCAATTGATGCATTTCTTGCGGCATATACATCTCTCCTCCCGAACGAGATGATAGAGCATTCAGCAACTGATGGTCGGCACGTATTTGCGTTTCTTCCAGATTTAATGCACTAACGCTGAAACTCCCGGAAGCTTCGTACTTATTTTTTCCTAAGCTTACATTTGCCGCGTATGTATAGTCACCAACTGGTAAAACCCCAGCATCGAGTACATAAGCATTATTTGTTTTCGAAAAAACATACTTATAGGATTTATCACCTTTCTTTAAATCGATTTGCACTTCGGGCTCATTCATCAATTCATAACTATCGTTGTACAACTCTGCGTTAAACAGGATATGCTCATATTCATCAAAAATATTTTTTGCCATACCCAGGCGAAACTTTCTTTTATCATCACGGGCCGACAAGTATTGTACAGATTTACTGATAAGCTCATCAAAGGATTGATGATTTTGCCTTAACTGAAAATTATGCAATCTCCATTTCCATATTCCTTCGCCCACCAGTACGGCGTACTTTTGCATTCCCGAATTTCTATAGCTGAGCAATGGCATATCGCTTTGTACACTACCGATACCTTGCAACAAGGCAGTCTCGAAATCGCCACTCAAGGAATAATCTCCAAAAGGACTCGATAGCGGCGGAAATTTTCGCAGATCCTCTTTTGCTGCATCCGAAAGGCTGAACAAATAAAATCCGCTATTGAACATCGGCAGGCTTTCCGAATAAGAAGCACGATTCATTTTTATTTGCAACCCCATATTCAGGCGATTGAATAAATCGACATGGGTTTGATTTCCAATGATAAACCAGATGGGAGTATTTGCCGCATTCAATTGATTAATGACTGTTGCAGCATTATGGCTTGCGCTCGGCAATTGATGAAGAATCGCCAATTGATAACTTTTCAGATCGAGCGATTTCAAATCATCAGCCATGCGAATATCCAGGCTGTAATTTTTATTCGATTCGATGGAATGTTTCAATGCAGCTAAATCGGGATGTGCCCCATGTGCTATCAAAACTATTTTCTGTTTAGCTTCCAACACCTCTACAAAGATGGTACGTTCGTTATTCCTCAGGTTAATTTCTCCCTCCAATGCCGACAAACGTATCGTATATTTTTGCAAACCTTTCTCATTAGCCGATAATGTAACCGGGATATTAACAAAAAAATCATTTTTATCGATCGTGATGGTTTGGGTATGAATTTGTTTGTCGTTATGCAACACACTCAATCGGGTGTTTTTATTAGGCAAGGCATAAGCAGCAACCATTACCTGCAAAGCAAAATTATTATCGAGGTACACCAGCTTGTTGTAATTAATGTCTTTCAACATTAAATCTTTTCTGCGCAGCGTATCTCCCAAAGCTATCGTATATAACGGAGCTTTTATTTGGCTGGATATATATAAAGGATCGGCACCCTGATTGTAAATGCCATCGCTTGCAAGAATAACTGCTGCTAAATTACGATTGACAAAAGCATTGTTAATTGCCCGTAAAGCTTCCGCAATATCTGTTCGCTTATCCGAATAGTCTAACTGTCCCTGCACTTTCAGTTCCGAGCCGAATGTATAATAACGTAAATCGTAAGTGTCGTTCAATACTTTTTTCAGCGAATCGAGCTTACGCGGATATTCATCCTCATAAAACTCTGCATATTGATGCGCCAATAAAGAAGCCGAATTATCCTGAAGCAAAACGATAATCGGTTTCTCCAGTATTTTTCCGGTACGTTTCAATAAAGGTGAAAACAAAAACAGGCAAAGCAGAAAAACAAGTATTGCACGTAATACAGCTAAAAGTCTGCTGACAGGCTTTGTAAAAACGGACTGCTTCCCATACAAGAGGTATGCATAAAAAACAGCAACTGACACACACACCAGTATCCACCCTAAAGAAAAATCACTAAACAGAAAAGATACTTCCCTCATTCCAACAAATTATTCAATCTCAAACGATGCATTAACTACCGCAGTAATTTCTTTTTCAATTGAGCTTACATCATTCATTCCATAATCCGAAATCATATTCGAATTTACAGGAGTAATTTGTATAACACCCATACGTGCGGTGCGCATGGTACCGATTTTACTATCGGTAGCTGCAGCAATTTTCTGAGCGCGATTCATCGCGTCTTTTGCTGCTTCCGCCTGTATGTCAATTTTCATTTCGGCTAATTGAGTATAATAATATTCGGGCGACATGATGTTAAAATCAATGCCCCTGCTGTACAAAGAAGTTATATCCAGGGAAATTTCTTTAATCAGATTCACATCCGAGGATTGAATCTTAAAGTATTGATTTGCCGAATACCCTTTAATATCACCCTGATAGCCATTGCTATAATTGTATTGCGGATAGACATTGATGGTATTAAACTCCACTTTATCTTTCGTAAAACCCTTGGTTTGCAGATAATCCATAAGCATAGGCTTTTGAGCTTCCAGCTTGCGGTAGGCTTCTTGTGAAGAACCTGCATAAGCATTCAGAGTTCCACTCAATACACCTAAATCCGAACGTATAGCTTTCTTTGCAGAGCCCGTAACCGTTATGGTTTGGTTTTCTTTTTTAATGGACTTCCAGTTCATTCCGAAAATAAAAACGGAAATAATAATGGATAATCCCATGAGCATGGCGGGTACGATAAAGCGATTATGATTCATAGTAGTATAGCGTTAGTAATTTTAAATTAGTATATAACGTATAAACTCTTTTCAATCTTAGGTCATCATTCCACCACAAACCGAAATTACCTGACCATTTACATAACTTCCTAAATCGGATGCTAAGAACAATGCTACATTAGCAACATCCTGAGTTTCACCCATGCGTTGTAAAGGAATCATTTTGTTCCATCCATCAATTACATCCTGGGGTAAAGAATCGGTCATTTCGGTACGGATAAATCCGGGAGCGATTGCATTGCTACGGATGTTACGCGAACCCAGCTCCTGTGCAACCGTTTTGGTAAAGCCGATAATGCCGGCTTTGGAAGCAGCGTAGTTCGACTGACCTCCATTTCCCTGCACTCCCACTACCGAACTCATATTGATAAACACTCCGTTACGCTGACGCATCATAGGTTTGGTAGCAGCCTTCGTAATGTTAAACACCGATTTCAAATTAATTCTGATTACATCATCCCATTGTTCTTCGCTCATACGCATCAGCAATCCGTCTTTTGTAATACCCGCATTGTTCACTACAATATCCAATGTTCCAAAATCGGTAATGATGAAATTGATTAACTCTTCTGCTGCCTTATAATCAGAAGCATCGGAGCGATACCCTTTAACTTTTGTTCCCGAAGCCGCTAATTCTTTCTCAAGTGCTTCTCCTTGTTCAACAGATGATAAATAAGTAAAGGCCACATTAGCGCCTTGTTCGGCAAAAACCTGAGCAATTTTTTTTCCGATACCTTTCGATGCACCTGTAATGAGTACTGTTTTTCCTGCGAGTAATTTCATGTGATTAAATTTTTCTTTTTCTTCTGATGTATCTCCATAGCTTAAATACAAAAAGCAACGTATCCCAGCCCAATACAAAAGATTGCTTTGGTTTAATTAGAATAAGTGAAAATACATAAATTTTTATATATCCTGTGTATTTTTTGAAGGAGGGAATTCATTCATATCGCTTAAAGCAAAAAAAGAAAGCATAAAAAAGCCATCAAGTTTCGAGCCGGCTGACTCTTAGCTTAATGGCTTTTAAATGTAGAGCTGTGAAACAGCTATTATATTTTACCTGCTTTTTTTAGTTCTTCAACCATCGCTACACCAATTTGTGCAGGAGATTCAACCACACGGATACCACATTCGCTCATAATTTTCATTTTAGCTGCAGCGGTATCATCGGCTCCACCCACAATAGCGCCGGCATGTCCCATACGACGTCCCGGAGGCGCTGTTTGTCCGGCAATGAAGCCAACAACCGGTTTTGTGCCATTTGCTTTAATCCATTGTGCCGCTTCCGCTTCCATGCCACCACCAATCTCACCAATCATAATGATTCCGTCAGTTTCCGGATCATTCATCAATAATTCCACCGCTTCTTTGGTAGTCGTTCCGATAATCGGATCTCCACCGATACCGATCGCAGTCGATTGACCTAACCCTTGTTTTGTAATCTGATCTACCGCTTCGTAAGTTAAGGTTCCTGATTTAGAAACGATTCCTACTCTTCCCGGAGTAAAAATAAAGCCCGGCATGATACCTACTTTTGCTTCACCCGCTGTCATTACCCCCGGACAATTCGGTCCGATTAAACGACAATCTTTATCACTGATATATTCTTTTACAGCAATCATATCCTTGGTAGGAATACCTTCTGTAATACAAATTATCACTTTAATTCCGGCACTCGCCGCTTCCATAATGGCATCCGCTGCAAAAGCCGGCGGAACAAAAATAATCGATACATCGGCACCGGTCTTCTCTACTGCATCGTTTACCGTATTAAATACGGGGCGATCCAAATGCATCGTTCCGCCTTTACCGGGTGTTACACCCCCAACAACCTGTGTTCCATACTCAATCATCTGTCCGGCATGAAATGTACCTTCACTACCTGTAAAACCTTGAACAATGATTTTTGAATTTTTATTAACTAATACACTCATTTTTCTGGATTTGATGCTGCAAAACTAAGCTAATTTGCGAAAATACCAAAAGTGTTTCCGCTTATCTGTGCGATACCTCTCCACCAATCCCCTTCTAGTTTCGATAGAAAAGAATGACGGGAAATTATTTTAAATGAACCAAGGTTATTCCTGCTCCTCCAAAATCCACGTGTTCATCTTCCATCGACTTGATTTGCGAATAGTTACGCAAATATTCACGGATTAATTTACGTAAGATACCATCACCTTTACCGTGTAAAATACGTAATGTCCCGAAACCACGCATAATTGCCTTGTCCATAAATTTCTCCAAAGCCGCCAAAGCCTCATCTCCCCTTTTTCCGCGCAAATCAATCTGCGGATTAAAGTCCATCACACTTTCGGCATATACATTTCCTTTTAAGTTTTCCTGAAAGGCATCTTTTTCTATTTTCGGTTTCATCGTTAATTCCAACCGATCCAATTTCACAAAGGAGCGTATCTCTCCAATGGCAAGTTCTGCCTGTTGTTTTTGAATACGCAATACCTGCCCTACCGTATCGCTTTCTTTAATACGTACCCAGGAACCTTCCCCAACCGTACCCTTTAGTTTTTCATTTACAACTTTTACCTTCAGTGTTACAGGTTCTTCATGCAATAGCTGTCCTGTTTGTTCCTGGAACTGTTCACGTAATTTTTTGGTTTGTGTTTTATCTGCTTTTGCTGTTTTTATTTCAGAGATGGTATTTTCAATCAATTTATTTGCCTGTTTAATTATTTGCTCTGCCTCTTGCTTGGCTGCACGGATCAATCCTTTTTTATTTTCATCGAGATAACTTTTCAATTGCTCTGTTTCTTCAATCAAATGACTTACTTGCTTTTCCTTTATGCTTAACGACTTCTGGGTATCGGCAAGAATCTTCTTATCCCGTTCCAGATCGATCAGCAAAGAATCCACGCGCTTCTGCTCATGCCCTACTTTTACTTTCGCCAGTTCAATAACCTGTTTGGGCAAACCTGTTTTTTGCGCAATCTCAAAAGCATAAGAACTTCCTGGCTTCCCTATCTCCAGGCGATACAGAGCTTGCATCGATATCGTATCGAAAAGCATGGAAGCATTACGTATCCCGTCCGCATCATTTGCAAATAATTTAAGATTGGAATAATGTGTAGTGACAACTCCTTTTACTTTCTTACGATTGATTACTTCCAGCACAGCTTCGGCAATGGGGCCACCAAATTTAGGATCGGTACCTGTACCAAACTCATCAATACATATAAAAGTATTTGCATTGGCATATTCAACAAAATATTTCATGTGAGAAAGGTGGGCACTATAAGTACTTAAATCGCTTTCCAGCGATTGATCATCACCGATATCCACAAAAATATTTTTAAAAACTCCCAACTCCGAATATTCGCTTGCCGGAATCAGCAAACCATGCTGCAGCATCAGTTGTATTAATCCGCAGGTTTTTAAACATACTGATTTTCCACCGGCATTCGGACCCGATACAACGATAATCCTCTGCTCATCATCTATGCGGATATCAAGCGGAATCACTTCCTTGTTTTGTTCTTTAAAACCTAAATATAATAAAGGATGACGCGCCTGGTAGAGCTGCATCACAGCTTCTTTTTTCAATACCGGAAGAGCGGCATCGATACGAATCGCAAAACGTGCTTTGGCACGAATAAAGTCGATAATCGTTAATAAATTATGATAGCTTAATAAGAGTGGTAAGTAAGGACGTAAATCATCGGTTAATGCGGTTAAGATGCGTACAATTTCCCGATGCTTATCGTGTTCCAGATCGCGGATACGGTTATTAATTTCAAAGACTTCCATCGGTTCGATAAAAACCGTTTGGCCCGTTGCAGACTCATCCAGAATCACACCCTTCACACGGCGTTTGTATTCTGCCAGTACCGGGATTACGACTCTTCCATCGCGAATAGTCAATTGTGAATCGGCCGTATATCCCTCTTTTTGTGCCTCTTTAAATAAGAGGTTAATTCGTTTACGCGCATCCGACTCTGCGGATTGTATCGCCTGGTGAATATCTCCCAAAGCCCTGGAAGCATTGATCTTTATCTTTCCTTTGCTGTCGATTATCTGTTCTATCAAATACAAAATCTTTTTATCCGGCTGCAAGTCTTTGAACAATAGTTCGATGGATGGATAGAGACCTTCCTGCTCTTTAAAGAAATGAATACAGGCAAAAACCGTTTGTAGCGAAAGCTGTACTTTGAAAAAATCTTCCTCGGGGAGAAAAGTACCTTCGATACGAACCTTTTGTAAAAGTGTTTTTAAATCGTAATAATGTTCGGAAGGAAAAGACAAGCCCGATTGTAAAACCTGTTTGAACTCGGCAGTTTGTTTTAAGAGCTTATGCAATAAATCATAATTACTGATAAACTGCATTTTATCTACCAAATCGCGCCCCATAACACTCATACACTCTTGCGATACAAGCGCTTTCACTTCATCGAAACCTAATTTCTGAAAAATATTGTCAGGAAATAACATTACTGTTTATTATTCAATACTTCTGCTTCTTTACGACTCATTTCTTCTATCATCTTCTGATAAATATCATGCAACAGTTCCGTATGATCGGTATAAAATTTAAGACTCTGTTGAAAACGTTTTTTATCTACTTTGTATTTATCAAATATAAAATGATAATAGCTGACAGTATAAAATGAAACAGAATCGTCAGGGGCAACGGTACGTATTCCTGCTTCTGCCAGATGAATGTCCATCATAAGCATTAACATCGTATCTTTCGGAATTACTTCGGAAGGAATATTAACCTCTTTGGATGTACAGGAGAATAAACCCAATAGAGTGATGGCTAAAAGTATTTTCTTCATTTCTATGGTAATTATAGCATTTACAATAAATTTGCAGATACAAAGGTAATATAATGAGCATATCGGAGCATATTAAAACACTTAAAAAAGAACTGGACGCTGTTAATGTCCAATTGGTTGCTGTTTCGAAAACTAAATCCAATGAGGAAGTTATGCAGGCATACGATGCAGGGCAAAGGAGTTTTGGAGAAAATCAGGTACAGGAACTGGCGGCTAAATACGAATCTCTTCCTAAAGATATCGAATGGCATTTGGTGGGGCATTTACAAACGAATAAGGTGAAATACATTGCTCCTTTCATACATCTGATTCACTCGGCAGATAGTTTAAAACTTTTACAGGAGATTGATAAGCATGCCGCAAAAAATAATCGTATAATTGATTGTCTCTTACAGGTGTATATCGCCGATGAAGATACTAAGTTCGGGTTGGGTTACGATGAGCTGATCGACCTGCTGCGTTCGGAAGAATATAGGGCACTTAAGCATATTCGTATTGTAGGATTGATGGGTATCGCAACAAACAATGTGCAGGAGCGGCAAACGCGCGAAGAGTTTAAAGAGCTGGCCATATTATTCCGGGGAATTAAAGAAAGCTTTTTCAAAAACGACCCTTCCTTCAAAGAAATTTCTATGGGTATGTCCTCCGATTATAAACTGGCTGTTGAGCATGGCAGTACGATGGTTCGTTTAGGAAGTACAATTTTTGGTGCCCGTGTTATCAAACATTGGAAAAACAAAAGTTCCGGGAACGATGCCGATTAACATACGCCGAGCGGAAAGAAAAGATTGTGTACGTATGCTGGAACTCATACAAGAGCTTGCGATTTATGAAAAAGCCGAAGGGGAAGTAAGTATCCGTTTAAACGAATTCGAAGAAGCCGGATTTGGGGAAAAGCCCGTATATTGGGCATTTGTTGCCGAAGTAGAAAATGATATCATTGGCTTTGCTTTGTATTACATTCGCTACTCCACCTGGAAAGGAAGTCGTATGTATTTGGAGGATATTTTGGTTACCGAAAATTACAGAGGTAAAGGAATTGGAAAAATGCTGATGGAAGTATTGATTGATGAAGTTGCTCAAAAGAAACTCAAGGGTATCAGTTGGCAGGTATTGGAATGGAACGAACCGGCAATTAATTTTTATAAAAAATATAAAGTTGCTTTTGATGGAGAATGGTTAAACGCATCTTTATCTGAAGAGCAAATTATAGAATATCATACGCTTAAAAAAAATTAGCATGAAATTTATCTCCCCCATTGTTTTATTAGTACTTGTTCTTTCTTCCTGCACACAATCAGGAACTCAGACAAACACACAAGCTATTGATTCTTTAAAATCGGACGATAGCCTTGTCTATCAATATCAATCGGTATTTGCCGGGACAGCCTTGAATAAAAGCAAAAGCGACAGCAGCTATGCGATGCTGGAATACCCGGTATTTGAGGCAGACAGTTTCGGCCTAAACGATTTTGTAAATGCTAAGATGACCCATTCCGACGGGGGGACGGAAAAGTTTGAGACCGCTCAGGCTTTAGCGAATACATTTGTGAAAGAATATGAAAAAAGTGCAAAAAAATTCCCGCAATACGCACATACCTGGCATTATAGATCCAGGCTGAGTGTAGTAAACAATTATAAAAATTTAATCAGCTTTCAACACGAAGGAGCTTCATATACCGGAGGTGCGCATGGCTCTTATTATTTACTCTACTATAATTACAATACTGATAGCCAAAAAGAAATCAAGCTAACTGAGCTCATAGATCCATTGAAGTATGATGAATTTGAAAAGATCGCTGAAAGAATATTCAGAAAAGCGGAAGGGATTTCTACCGATTTCAATTTATCTGATGCCTACTTTTTCGAATCGGGAAAATTTTATTTAAATGAAAACTTCTTAATCCTCCCCGATCGTTTACGTTTTGTATATAATATATACGAAATAAAGCCTTATTCGGAAGGGATTACACGTATCGACATTCCGTATTCGGAAATATCCGGGCTCTTGCTAAAAAACAATCTTCCTTTAATCATTCAATAGTTTTATATAGAGCATGCTTGTTTTCAAATTTGGAGGTGCATCGGTAAAAGATGCCGAAGGAGTTAAAAATGTATGGAGCATTGTTGAGCAATACAAAGACAAGGCTTTACTGATTGTTGTATCGGCGATGGGCAAAACAACCAATGCTTTGGAAGAAGTTTGTGCTGCTTATTATACAAAAACAAAAGACCCATATAAATTATTGGAAGAAGTTCGAAAATACCATTACAACATTATCGATCAGTTGGAAAGTGCAGATGTCCGAAAATTAAAAGATGAAATTTCGAATGCACTGGTAGAAATTGAATGGATACTGGAAGAGGAGCCACAGGATAATTATGATTTTGTTTACGATCAATTGGTAAGTGTCGGTGAAATCCTTTCTACAAAAATTATTGCATCCTACTTACAAACAATGGGAATGTCCGTGCGTTGGATCGATGCACGGAGTTATATTCAAACCGATAACAGCTATCGCGAGGGACAGGTAGACTGGGAGCATACCGAAGGATTGATGCGCCATGATCTTCCCGAAATTCTGAAATCGGAAATTATTGTTACCCAGGGATTCGTCGGAGGGACTTCCGAAAACTATACCACCACCTTAGGGCGTGAAGGTTCCGATTATTCGGCCGCTATTTTCGCTTCCTGCTTACAAGCCGAATCTCTTAGTATATGGAAAGATGTTCCCGGAGTATTAAATGCCGACCCCAAATTATTTTCCGATACCGAAAAGTATGATGAACTATCTTATTCGGAAGCTTTGGAGATGAGCTATTACGGTGCTTCCGTTATTCATCCGAAAACCATCAAGCCCTTACAAAACAAAGGTATTCCCTTACACGTCCGTCCTTTTTTACACCCCAATGAGCAAGGCACAAGCATCGGGAACAAAGAAAATATACATTTTAAAAAGCCGGCAATCATTGTAAAAAAGAATCAGTTATTGATGACTCTTTCCACGAAGGATTATTCCTTCATTGCCGAAAGTAACTTGAGCTCTATCTTCCGGTGTTTTGCCGATCAGCGTGTTAAAATAAACTGCATGCAAAATTCTGCCATGACTTTCTCTTGTTGCATTGATTATGATCCGGAGAAAATACAAACACTTATCGAAGCATTACAAAACGATTACCGTATCTTATACAATACCTCCGTAGAACTTATCACCGTCCGGCATTACGAAGAAAAAGTAATACAGAATTTACAGCAAGGAAAAGAATTGTTACTGGAACAAAGAAGCCGGAATACAGTACAACTGGTATTACGCTAAAATATTACTGAACCACTAATTTATTTGTCCAAATGTATTGATCTTTTTGTGTAAGGTAAACATAATAGATTCCTGCATCCAACCCGTTTAAATCTATACGCGTGGAACTCAACGATTCTTTATAGACCAACACTCCCAAAGTATTGTACACTTGCAATACCGCATTATTTACAAAGCTTTCGTCCAGATAAATAATACCTTCTGTCGGGTTGGGATGCATACTTAATGTTAATGTATTCAAACAGGTTTGTATGCCTACACCGCCTAATCCCACTGAGTTTTTCAATTCATTTCTATAATTTGCGAGTATGTAATTCATTTTCTGCGCCTGACCTTTCGTAAATATATTCAAGCAAGCATCTTCGGTATAGTCCATATAATTTTGATACATATTTCCATCCGGTCCGTTATTGCAACTGATTTCTATGCTTGTGGGACAATCCATCGTCGGCAGAGCCTGATTGGGTGTATCGTCTATATAATCCGATCCCCAACAATTATTAGCACTTCCATCATCGTCACCCCAAATATGAAATAGTCCTAACCAATGCCCCAACTCATGTGTTGTAGTTCTTCCCAGATTGTATGGAACTGAAGCGGTACCAATATCACCAAAAGCTTTGTAATCGATTACCACACCATCGCGCACAGGATTATCTCCCGGAAAACTAGAGTACCCTAAATAAAATGTTTGCAGATTACATACCCAAAGATTCAAATAGAAATTTGCAGGCCAGGGGTCTTTCCCTCCATAATTTGACATTTTCACATAATCGTTATCTGAAAATTCCGAGCGATTGGTCTGGGTACGTGTAATTCCCGTTGTCGGATTTCCGTAAGGATCTTGTCTCGCCAATTCGAAACGAATGTTTGTATTGGATCCTGAAGGATGCGTATTGCTGCCATTCGTATTTATTTTCCTTAAAAAATCCTCATTAAGAATACGTATTTGTGAATGAATTTGTGCGTCAGAAATATTTTCGGATGATAATTTATACACTACATGTACTACAACCGGAATAACAAATGTATCGTTACTCATCAAGGTTGTTGTAAGAAGAATCGGTTTCTTCAGATTATGCAATACCGATTCATCACTCAATCTCTGAGCCACCCGGCCTGCAAATGCCTCCATCGTTCTGCAGCCCCTGTTCCGAGACTGGGAAAACCCCGCAGCCGTAAACGAAAAGAAAAGTATGGAATATAAGATTACTTTCATAAAGCCGAAGATATCATTTTTTTTTATTGACCCCTCAACTACGGTCTTCCCCTTACCCAGGTGCAGTGATTTAAGAGCAAGTTCTGCTTCTTTCGGTCGATAGGTGCCCAACAAAACTTTTTGATGGTTGATAAAATGAATTTGAATACCATAGGTTCCGCCGGTAGTATATGCTTTTCCGGCACCCATAATGCCCCAACGGATCCCCCATCCCCCATATTCAATTATCGGATTATAGGTACGCACATATACTTTTGCCACCGACTTCCAGGGAATCACTCTCCAACCCGAATGAAAAGGAAAATAACGATAATACAAACCCTCTTCGCTTATCTTGATACTTAAACGTATAGAAGCAATTAAAAGGTTAACCCAAAAAAGAATGATAAATGCGATAAGCATACCCAATGGTTCATTCGAATGTTCATTCGATAACCCTTTATCGACCATGGACCTTACAAGCAGGAAAAGTATCAATACATCTATAGAAATAAGGAGAACCCATAACCATCCTGAACGGAAGCGTAGATTCTCCTTGTAAATGACTGAATTGTCCACCTAATATAAATTCAGTTAAAAATTGTTCAAGGCTAAGATATTAAAAAGAATATGCCAAACCAATAGAAACATAATTATTATATCCCGAAATAACATTATTCTGTTCATCGTAAATATCGCCGAAAGAACTAATGGCATTGCTCATACGCACATCTATGGAATACAAAGCAGAGCTTCCTGAAAGTATATCGATTCCTGCTCCGTAAACAAGAGATTGTTCGATTACATTTAATCCGTTTACCTTACGATCGTGTATATCATCATTATCCGATTGATCATAATCGCGGGAATAGGTTCCTAATAAATTAAAATTCATACTCGGTCCGCCAAATACTTTAACACTCATTTGCGAACTTAAGGGAATGTTTATTTTAGCCATCAGAGGAATCTCTATATAAAATAAACGATAAGCATCTTCGTATTTACGGCTTGGGTTGGGAAATAGCGCAGCTTCTTCTCCACGAACACGCGTACCTTTGCTGACGAATAAACCTTCGGCAGTCAGTCCGAAAATGCGATTGAATTGATAAACCCCTCCTATACCCAGGTTAAAAGAAACTTTTCCGCTTTGATCAGATACATCACCGGGACGAAAAGTGGATTGCCCGATACCGATACGGCTTTGATAATAGAAGCCTTTGTCTTGTGCATATAACCCTTCTGCCGAAGTGCATATTAGCAATAGTAATCGTATAAGATATTTTTTCATCATTCGTGTTTTTGGTTGATAGATAAGAACCAATAGACGGACCAAAAAAATCAGATGGGTATAAAGCAGGATATGGATGATTCTATGACCCTGTACAAAGCAATATAGTACAAAATGAGGAATAATATACCCAGTAATTCACCGGTTATCAGTCTTTCATATCGTAATAAGCAGAATCAATGGGGTAGGAATAGAATAGAGTGTCTACGATGATTCTTATTTAAACAAAATAAACAGTCCCCAACCCGAAAGGCTGACACATCAGAGCGGACGATTCGGATCAAAGCTCTCGAGATAATCCGCCACTCTGCGTACAAATTGCCCGCCCAAAGAACCATCCACTACACGATGGTCGTAGGAATGCGATAAAAACATTCTGTGACGAACGGCAATCATATCACCATCCGGAGTTTCAATAACTGCGGGCATCTTACGGATAGCTCCCACAGCCATGATCGCCACCTGAGGCTGGTTTATAATGGGCGTTCCCATAACGTTTCCGAATGAACCCACATTGGTAAGGGTATAAGTTCCTCCGCTAATTTCATCCGGACTTAATTTATTGGCGCGGGCACGGTTTGCTAAATCGTTTACGGCACGTGTCAATCCGATTAAGTTCATTTGATCGGCATTTTTAATAACCGGGACAATCAGATTTCCGGAAGGCAATGCCGCAGCCATACCGATATTGATATTTTTACGCTTGATGATCTGTGTTCCGCTCAGGGAGATATTAATCATCGGAAAATCCTTGATAGCTTTTACCAAAGCTTCAATAAATATAGGGGTAAACGTTATTTTTTCGCCTTCCCGTCTTTCAAACTCTTTCTTCACTTTATCTCTCCAACGAACGATATTGGTAACATCCGCTTCCACAAAAGAAGTAACATGAGGAGAAACATGCTTACTCATCACCATGTGCTCAGCAATAAGCTTACGCATACGATCCATCTCAATAATTTCATCTCCTTCATTGACACTAACGGACGGGGCCGTAATTTTTATTTCGGAAGGAGCGATTACTGCTGTACCCGCTTTGGTTGTTGAAGCTGCCGGAGCAGCACCGCTTTTACGGGTTTCTAAATATTTTAAAATATCATTTTTGGTAACACGGCCTTCATTCCCTGTACCGCTGATACTATCCAATTCTGTTAATGAAATACCTTCGCTGGATGCAATACTTTTTACCAGTGGAGAATAAAAACGAGCAGAGGCCGCATAGTCTTTCTGATTAACAGGGGCAGCTGTTTTTGCTTCTTCAACCTGAATAATGCCCGGTATAGTTTCTGCTTTAGCAGCAGGAGCCTCTGTAGCCAGAGCTGCTGCAACGCTCGCATTAGCATCAGTTTCAATGATTGCTATCACTGCGCCCACTTTCACTACATCACCTTCCTGAGAAATAATTTTAGATAATTTCCCGGCAACCGGTGAGGGTACTTCAGAATCTACCTTATCGGTGGCAATCTCCAATACTGACTCATCGGCATCGATGGGATCACCAACATTTTTTACCCATTTAATAATGGTTGCTTCGGCAACACTCTCTCCCATTTTAGGTAGAATCAATTCGAATTGAGCCATATTTTTATATTAATGTTCAATAATTATGAACCGCAAAAATAACTGAATTTAGGGAATTCATACAATTAAATTTAAGCATTGATCAATTTGAACAGCATATACAGTGAATTAATTGCCGTTCGTTCAATGTTTTGCATACGTTTATTCCCAAAATTGAATTTTTTGACGATCAGTCCTTCTTCCGATGCCAAAGCAATCCAAACCGTACCTACCGGCTTAAGCGGTGTTCCTCCTCCCGGACCGGCTATTCCGGAGCAAGCAATGGCATAATCTGATTGATAGCGCTCACGGCAGCCTAAAGCCATCTCGCGTACCGTTTCTTCACTCACTGCTCCATAAGCTTCCAACGTTTCATGCTTCACTCCCAACATATTCTCTTTTAAATCATAAGAGTAAGAAATTGCTCCGCCCAAATATGCCTGCGATGAACCCGGGATACTGGTAAGCAGATGACCGATGTATCCACCTGTACAACTTTCAGCAGTAGAAAGAGTTTTGCCTTTTTCTATCAAACACTCTATAATCACCTGTTCTATCGGAATATCACGATCGGCAACAACATAGGAAGCTGCTTTTTTGATAATAGCTTTTTTATAAGCCATTAATTCCTGATCTAATTTCTTAGCACTGCTACCCATTCCGCTTAAGCGCAAACGTACCTGGCCGGGTTTCGGTAAATATGCCAGTTTAATATAGTCCGGTAAAGCATCTTCAATTTCCGAAATACGATCCGCTAAAAAGGCTTCTCCGATCCCTGCTGTCAATATCGTTTCATGCTGTATGCTTGGTAAGTCCAATTCGCGTATCAACATAGGGATTATCTGGTCCTGCATCATTCCCATCATCTCGAAAGGAACACCCGGCATCGCAAAAATATGCTTATCGCTCCGTTTAAAATAAATTCCCGGAGCCGTTCCATTAGCATTTTGTATCACGATACAGTTGTGAGGAACTTCGGCTTGTTTCACATTTACGGATAATACCGGGCGTTGCGAACGCTTGAAAATCCTTTCAACATTTTCCAAAGCCTCTTGATTCATAACCATCTCACTCCCGAAAAATTTTGCTAAGGATTGTTTGGTTACATCATCTTTTGTCGGCCCTAAACCCCCGGTAATGAAAACCAAATCAGCACGTTGCATGGCTTGCTCCAATGCCGCAATAATATCTTCCATTCCATCCGAGATACTGGTGATCTGCTTTACACGTACCCCTATCTTGTTCAGTTCCACTCCCATCCATGCCGAATTTGTATCTACAATCTGACCAATCAGAATTTCATCTCCTATGGTAATTATTTCTGCTAACATCCCTTTTATTTTCGGTCTAAATTGATAAATTTATGGCAATAAAAAACAAAAAATAATCCACATCGGAAATCCCCGCTTATGAAAAAAATTATTATCCTTAGTTTGTGTTGCCTTTTTATAACATTCGAATCCTGTTCACAACTCAATTTAGATAAACTACGCAAGCAAGGAGAGTCAGTCTTAAACCAAAGCAAACCTTTAAGCAATGCCGAGATTATTCAGGGGCTGAAGGAAGCCTTAAGCATCGGAAGCAAAAATGCCTCCGGCCTGGCATCGAAAACTGATGCCTATTATAAAAATGCGCAATTGTTTATCCCTTTCCCACCTGAAGCTCAGAAAATTGAAAATACCCTGCGCCAATTGGGGCAAGATAAACTCGTTGATGATTTCATAAAAACACTTAACCGTGCAGCTGAAGAAGCTGCGAAAGAAGCTGCTCCGATTTTTGTGGATGCCGTAAAAAATATGACCATTAACGATGGATTGAAAATTTTAAACGGCTCGGACAATGCGGCAACCCAATACCTTCGTCAAAATACCCATGCACAATTGAATGCGAAATTCCAACCGGTTATCGATCGTGCGCTTTCCAAAGTTAATGCGACCAAATACTGGGGCGATATCATTACTTATTACAACAAAATTCCAACGGTACAAAAAATGAATCCGGATTTACCTTCCTATGCAACTGGCAAAGCAATCGACGGATTATTTGTACTGGTAGCACAAGAAGAAAAAAACATTCGGGAGAACCCGAAAGCGCGTGTAACTGAAATTCTGCAAAGAGTCTTCGGGAAAAAATAAAGTTGGTTTAATGGTTCTGTAATCGAAGGCTTCTTGGCTTACCTGTCATAAATATTTTTATATATTTGAACAGATCGTATGTAAGGGTCGAAAAAATATTTTTCAACCCTATTGATACGATTATGCCAACCGGAAAATTTTAAAAACTACTATTATTTATTCAACAAACGTTCTCCGGTAAATGCATATTGTTGCCACTTAGGTAATGGATGGAATTGAGCTGCCTGTACATCACGAAACAAACGTTCAAGTAAATTTTTTCTATAAAAGCTTTGTCCGCCAACAATTGACATTGCCTGCTCAGCCGTTTGTAAACAAGCTTCGTTAAACTCAAGATATCTATTGTAAGTGCTTCATAGGGTTTAAAATCGATATCATTACAGCGTAGAATCATTGCCTGCCATTGCACCTGCGCCGACAGCAGGGTATTATTCATTTGACCGATAGCTGTAGCGATGTTTTGTTTTCTGCCTTCGGATTTTCTCAGCATCGCGATACTAAGCTCCATTGATTTTTCGGCAATACCTACATATACCGACATGATGAGTGGCATCGCAACAGTCAGCACGATATCCCATACCGGATGATAAAGTTTTTCGCCTCTACTAAGTGTAATAGAAGATTCCGGAATAAAAACCTGATCAAAGACGATTGTTTGAGAGCCGCTTGCACGCATGCCTAATACTTTCCAATCATCGAGCACAGATACTCCCGGAGATTTCACCGGTACGGCAAAATGCAATACCTGCCAGTTATTCGAAGCATCCAAAAACCGCGAACTGCTTATAACTAAATCGCCCGCAACCGACTGGCTGGCAAAGGGTTTTTTAGCATTCAACAAATATCCTCCTTCTGTTTTCGTTAATTCTCCGCTCGAATCCAACCAATCGGAAGCCCCGGTACTTACCAAAACCAATTGTTCTTTTGCAATACGTTGTAATAAAGCAGCACTTTCACCTTTATGCATATACCTCCATACGGCAGCAGCGACCAGGTGTTGATGCATGGAAAATGCCAATGCGGTAGAGGCGCAATATTGTGCGATTATCCGAATCATATCGCATACTTCCTGATGTGCGTATCCGCCACCGCCCAGTTCCTGCGGAATAGCTATGGAAAAAAGCTGGTACTTTTTAAGCAGTTTATAATTTTCAAAAACAAAGCTTTCTTCCAGATCGTATTGCTCCGAACGTTCGGAAAATGATTTTCCGAGTTCATGAATCAGCAGTTTAATATCCTGCTGTAAAGGGATTGTGTCTTCCATAGATTATTTACGTTTAGTTTGACGCAAATATCCTGTAAGCATTACATATAAGTTTTCCTCTAAGGTTCAATTAATTTGTTTTAAAGTTCGTATCGGATTTAAGAAGCAAGAAGCTTATTCTTTTGGCTTATCGAACGGAATTGTTTGGGAGGTAATTGATACTTATCCTTAAAAGCCTTATTGAAATGTGTTGTATTTTTAAAGCCGCACTTATAGCAAATCTCATTCATATTCATATCGGAATTAAGCAGGAGTGCCTTTGCGTAAGCGAGTCGTTTATCTTTTAACCATTTTCCGGGGGTTTCCTTATAGAAGCTTTTAAAATCGCGTTTAAAGGTCGAAAGGCTTCTTCCACAAAGACGTGCAAACTCTTCGAGCTGCAAATCGTATTGAAAATTTTTCAGCATTACATCATCCAGATTGGTTTTATTAACCTGTTTTAAGGAATGAAAAAATCGCATGAGACTCTTATGCTTGGAATTTAAAATGATATTAAACAAGAGTTCTTTGAATTTAAGATCTACCAAATTTCGGGGTATATCACGCCCCGACTTAAGATAATTGAAGATGCTGTAAAATAAGGTATTTAAAGGAATATCCACATCCAGCTTAAATATCTGATCTTCTACCGCATCCGAAACTTCCGAACCTAACAGTTCCCTATTTTCTATCATGAAATTGCGGATAAAGTCATCATCCATAAAAAACAGGAGAACACAATTCTCGACTTCGAAATGCTGCCGGGCAGTATAAGCACCTTTACGAAGAAAAAAGGCATCTCCGGCATTCCCTTCATAACTCTTTTCAAGAGCTATCCAATCCTTTCTTCCACTGACTATAAACACGATAAAGTTCAATTCACTAAACAGTTGTAACAGCTCGGTATCTACAAGGCATTTATACTCTACAATCAGATAACCTGCACCTACACGTTTATGCATCATTTCATTATCCTGAAAGAATTTATACAGGTCTTTAATCATTTTTTTAGCATAGAAAGGCTTCAAAACTAAATATATAATTCTCCTCATCAGCAGGTTCTAAGCAAAAATTTTGTGGCATTGGACATAAAACCTGTAAAGACGTATGTCATACCCTCTCTTATGCGGTAAAAATTTAATATATTTATCCATTAAAAACCTATTTATGAATTGGCTGAGCGTTGCCGAAATACTGTATCTGATTGTGCTTATTGCCGCATGCTTACGCATCATATACGACACCCGTAGTGTTTCCAAAACCCTTGCTTATTTATTATTTGCCATCTTCGTACCTGTTATCGGAATGCTCTTCTATTTCTCTTTCGGAATTAACTATCGCAACCGGAAAATGTACAGCAAGAAGCTGATGCTAAACGATGCCTTGCAAAAAGAATTAACACAACGTATCTATCATTATACCAATGAAGTCATCCGTAAGAATGATGAAGAATTAGGGGCTAACAAGGAACTTGCAACGATGCTTCTGCACGATATCGAGAGTCCGCTTACAGCCAACAATGCCGTAAAAATTTTGCTAAACGGAGAAGAAAAATTCCCGGAAGTTATTGAAGCAATCAAATCGGCAAAACATCATATACACTTCGAGTATTATATTTATGAAGATGATACGATCGGCAGAGAGATTGAGGAACTCTTAAAACAAAAAGTCCGGGAAGGTGTAGCGGTACGTTTTATTTATGATGATTTCGGAAGCCGCAGCATTCGTAAAAACCTTGTCAACCGTTTAAGGGATGCAGGTGTGGAGGCATATCCTTTTTTCAAAATCACCTTCATTCCTTTCGCCAATCGTTTAAATTACCGTAATCACCGTAAGATTATTGTGATTGACGGAGAGACGGCATTTGTAGGCGGAATCAATGTCAGCGACCGATATATCAATTCAGAAAAATCAAATAACAAAATTTTCTGGAGAGATACTCATTTGCGGATCGATGGACCAGGGATACGTTATTTGCAATACCTCTTTTTATGTGATTGGAATTTCTGCGCAAAAACAAATTTAATGCCCGATGAAAATTTCTTTCCTCCCCGTAAAGATCTGCCCAAAAACGATACAAAGATTGTGCAGATTGCCGCAAGCGGTCCCGACTCTTCCATACCGACTATCCTCTTCTCCTATTTACAGGCAATCACATTGGCAAAAGAAGAAATATTAATAACCAACCCCTACTTTATTCCGGGAGAAAGTTTATTGGACGTATTAATGATGTCGGCATTGAGCAATGTGAAAGTGAAGATTATTGTCCCGGGAATTTCGGACTCTAAGCTTGTAAACATTGCCTCTTATTCTTATTTCAGTGAGCTTCTTGCCGCGGGAGCAGAGATTTACAAATACAAAAAAGGGTTTATTCATGCAAAAACCATGATACTCGACAATAAGGTAGCCATCGTTGGAACAGCCAATATGGATGTTCGAAGTTTTAATCTCAACTTTGAGGTGAATGCAATTGTATATAGCAGCGAAACGGCTAATGAATTGCGCGGCATCTTTTATGAAGACCTTAAACATTGTGAAAAAATAGATCTCATACGTTGGGAAAAACGTCCCCTATATAAAAAGTTTATCGGAAAATTTGTACGCTTAATGTCTCCCATGCTTTAGATACTCATTCAAATACATTCATTTTATCACTGAAAAAATGAAAGCATATATTTAAATTCCTAACCTAAAATGAAATGATTAAACAATTCTGGCTTAACCTGCCTGTACGCAATATCAAAACGTCAAAAATTTTTTATACCAAAATGGGCTTTAAACCTAATACCAAAAGAAATTCAGTCAATTCTGCCAGTTTCTTTATAGGTGATCAGCATGTAGTACTCATGTTGATAGATGAAGATACCTTTAAAATGTATATCAATAACGAAAGCGATATCAGTTGGGATAAGCCTCAGGTATTATTTTCGATTGACGCACAAAGTAAGGAAGAGGTTGATAATATGGCTCAGAAAGCAATCGCTGCGGGCGGTTCAAGCAATCACAATCCAACGGTAATGACTTCCTGGTTATATGGCTGTAATTTCAGCGATCCGGACGGACATCGATGGAATGTATTATATATCGACTTAGCTCATAAAAATATTATCTGACAAATGCAATCTCCGCACTCTTTGCGGAAAGCATATTTAGCTCAATATAAGGAATACTTCTCTGCATACTCAGCGGTAAAAAAGCAGGCTATCCTGAAAAATCAGACAAAAAAGATGCAAGCATCATGCGCTCAATTCTACAAAAACGAAGATGCCGATTTCAAGCATTAATCACGCTCATAGTATTCCCTGCGTTTGCTCAGTTTCAAATCCTGCAAAATAGAAGCTTTCACTTTCAGATCGACGCTATAACGTTGGTAAGTACCGAAGGGAATCCAGTTGATAGCTAAATCCCAGCAATGTAAATCACGATAAATATTTAATGCTGTAGGTGTAATTTCTTTCATCGTAAAATCATAGCCCGAAGTAAATCCGATTTTCCATTTCGGTGTAACGCTCAGATCACCGCTGAAATTTAAGGATTGGGTAATAACAGCAGTGTACATCGGGCGTGAATACGTAAGGTTATAGTTAATGGCTAAACTCCAGGGGATAGTCCAGTCGATATAGTATTCGGGATGTTGAGTTACATAATCCATTTCCATCCTGCTGTATTTTCTGCGCAATTCATTCTCTTGTTTATTCTTACTCTTAAAAGCATCGGCATTCAGATTCGTACTGACAGCAAAACCCGCGGAAGTCAATCGTCCCGGACGTTTGTTCACATTCCATTCGTACTGATTTAAGCGACGAGCTACACCCAATGAATCCATCCGTAAAATATAGGGATCGTAAACCGCATTGAAATCTAAATTTAATTTATTGAACAAAACCGTTCGGGCATTGATACTGATCATCGAAAGATTCATCGAATCGACAGCCATATTATAGGATGCCCCCAAACGTAAACTTTGTATCAATGTGATCTTTTTGGTGGACGACGCAGTATCGTTCTCTGTCTTTACTTTCATCTCGAAATTATTATCCAGACTAAAAGAAAGCAAGCTCGATTTACCCATTCCCGGGCTTCCATAAATTCCGTTTTCGAAAATCGAATATTTACCCATTGTTCCGGCACTATCCAACTGAACATTTTTATAATATCCGAATGCCGGCTCTCCAAAGTCGGGGCGATAGGAAAAGCCCAGGGTTGGAGTAGCTACATGTCGCAAGGCAACAATTCCTGCACGGTTGATATTAAACATCCCGTAAATACGTGTGTTTGTATTCAACCCCATGGAATAATCGCGGGCAGTTTTAAATCCGGAAAGAGTATCGGTGATAACCTGTGTTCCATCCCATGCTTTCTCCACACTCGAAAAATACCAACGCTCGGTATAGTTCAGGTTCGGACTTAAGACCAAAAATTTCAATACATTGAAAGAAGTAGAAACAGGAATGCTGTGACGAATTCCGTTTTGAAATTTCGATAAGGTTTCCTGTTTGAACAATACACTATCGTAGGTATCGATTTTATTTTCGGCATCCATTGTATAATTTAATCCGATACGATGATACCAATGCTGCTCTCCTATTCTGCTTTTAGAATCGAAAGGATTGATACGGGCTACGTTGAAGCTTACGCGGGGTAATCCCAGATGAACCCTACCCGTTTGAAGGTTTTGGTTATGTGCCAAAGCTCCCGAAAGGCTAAAGGGTGTACCCACCCAGTTTTTCGAATAACTCACCGATGATGATAAATCATTTTGTACGATAGAGCTGATACTTGGAGTGCGTTGATTTCGATAATTATTTCGCGAAGCTACGTTTACATTCGCACTGAAACGTGTTCCCGGCCGGGCTTTCCCATCCTGATTATGATTCCAGCGTACGTAAAAATCCTGTGTCTTCGAAAAAGAAAATGTTTCGGGCTCTCCGAACCTGCGATCGTTATAACCCGCCGCTAAGGAACCGTTGAAACGATAACGAACATGGTAGCGGCTAAGCATATTAAATCCATAACTTCCCCTCGAATAAATATCACCGCGTAAAGCCAGATCA
The DNA here is from genome assembly GCA_964454645.1 of uncultured Sphingobacteriaceae bacterium. Classification (GTDB taxonomy): domain Bacteria; phylum Bacteroidota; class Bacteroidia; order Sphingobacteriales; family Sphingobacteriaceae; genus CAYVTM01. The sequence goes on from CAYVTM010000001.1 coordinate 628,748, forward strand.
ACATATTCGCTGAAGCCGAAATAATATCCACCGTTCCGAAGAAAAAATCCTAGCTGAGCGTCTTCCCCAATCTCCGGTAACAGGACTCCCGAAGATCTTCCACTCTGCCGCGGAAAGAAACCAAAAGGAATAGCCAATGGTAAAGGAACATCTTCAACAACTAAATAAGCAGGGCCCGAAACCGTTTTGTTCTCGGTATTCTTAGCTTTAGTCAGTGCGATGTAATAATGCGGATGCGGCAAATTACAGGTCGTATATTTACCGTTACGGATAAAGATCTCATCATATTCATTCTTCTTCACATCGTTTGCCAGTAAATAACCTTCACCCTCCTGCGTAGTCACTTCCCGGATCTTGCCTTTCTTGGTTTCGAAATTATAAGCGATATAATCGGAATTATAAATTTGTCCGGCATCTTCAAAAACAGGCTTCCCCACAACCTTGCCCGTACTATCTTTGACCCCTTCGGCATACACAATTTTTTTTTGCTGATCGATGCGGATATAATCAGCCTTCAATATGATGTCTTCATAATAAACTTCAGCGCCCCTATACAAATATACCTGTGTGCCCGTTATATCATAAACGATAGAATCTTTAGCAGAATAACGGATCTTCGATTTAATGGCAGGTTCTTTTTTCAACGAAGCCATTAAAGTATCGAGCGAGATAGTATCGTTTAAACTGCGGGTAAGCGTATCGATTGTATAAAAGGATGTACTGTCAACAACAATTGTATCGTTTGAAAAAACCGGAAATGCTAATAACCTACTTGTTGAACAAATAATTACTAACATTAGTGGAAAGACGGTTATTAAACGTTTCAAATTAAAATATGAATGCTATTTTTGCAGTGCGAAATAACGAAAAATTAACCAATTATTCAGAAGTGAAACGAACACTTATACTATTTCTTACAATTATCCTGATTAATACAGCACTAGTTTCATCTGCTTCTCCTTCCGGTCCTTATCGTATGAAAACCATTGTGATTGATCCCGGTCATGGTGGCCATGATTCAGGATGTTTAGGTTCTCATTCCAAAGAGAAAGAAGTAGCATTGGCTATTTCCTTAAAGTTAGGGAAATATATTGAAGAAAATTTTCCCGATGTACGTGTGATCTATACCCGCAAAACCGATGTATTTGTTGAATTGGTAGAGCGTGCAGAAATTGCCAATCGTGCCAAAGCCGATTTGTTCATCTCCATTCATTGCAACGCAAGTACCAATAAAGTTGCCTACGGAACAGAGACTTATGCCATGGGGTTGCATGTAAGTGAGGCTAACCTGAATGTTGCAAAACGAGAGAACTCGGTAATCTTATTGGAGGAAAATTACGAACAAAACTATGGTGGCTTCGACCCTAAATCGACTGAAGCCTATATTATCTTTTCTTTATACCAAAATGTGAATATCGATAAAAGCCTGACACTGGCCTCGAAAATTCAAACACAGTTTGAAGAACGTATGAAGAAATTCAACCGTGGGGTAAAGCAAGCCGGATTCATTGTCTTATACAAAACCAATATGCCTGCTATCCTTATCGAAACAGGATTCTTAACAAATAAAGAGGATGAAGCTTATTTATCCTCGGATACCGGCCAGGATTTAGTAGCATCGGCTATATACCGGGCCTTTAGGGAATATAAGGAAGAACTGGAAAAAGAAAAATAAGTTTATCTTTACCGCAAATTAAAATTCTATCGATTCGTGAAACTATCAAACGAAGTAAAAATAGGTCTGCTGGGTATCGTCGCTATTGCGTTATTTATATTCGGATTCAATTTCCTGAGAGGCCAAGACCTGTTTTCAAATAATAAAGAAATATACGTCGAATACCAACACATTGCCGGAATTAAGGTTGCCAGTGTTGTTTTATACAATGGTTTCAGTATCGGAAAAGTAAGCGAGTTAAGCCTGAGTAAAAGAGGTACCATTATCGCTACCCTGAATATTCAGGAAGATATTGATATCCCAGACAATTCGGTTGCGAAAATTGTGAGCCAGGATTTATTGGGTTCCAAAGCCATCGAACTGATGATTGGCGATTCCCGCAGTTTTATTAACGATGGAGACACCTTAAACAGTGATATCGAATTGAGTTTGGCAGAATCCGTAAACTCGCAGGTTCTTCCCGTAAAAGCCAAAGCCGAAAAATTATTAGGTACCATGGACTCAATCCTGGTATCGGTACAATACATCTTAAACCCGAATTTTCGTTCGAATATTGATAAAAGCTTTGCCAGCATTAAACGTTCCATCGAAACCCTGGAAGTTACAGCAAGCCGTGTAGATACAATGGTAAGATTCCAATCGGCGCGCTTGCGTACCATTACTACAAATATCGAATCCATCACTACAAATCTTAAAAATAACAATCAGCATATCAGCGAAATCTTGGCCAATGTAAACCAGATTAGTGATTCTTTAGCGAAATCGAACCTTTTGCAAACCATCAACAATGCCAATAAAGCTTTGGCGGATGTAGCGGCGATTACCGAAAAGATTAATAATGGCGGAGGCTCGATAGGTTTATTGATTAACGATGAGAAACTCTATCAAAACCTGAACAATTCGGCTTCCGACCTGGATAAATTATTAATCGATATCAAAGCCAATCCGAAACGTTATGTACGCTTCTCGATCTTCGGCGGGGGAAATAAATAATAATAAAGAAGCTTAACTAACATAGCCATTGCTGCATGTTTATGTCTGCGGCATTTAATTTCTTGCACTTTTTCGTACCTATTAATATTCGGATTATTTTATTTCCTGTTGTTTAAAGCTGAGGTTTTATCCTAATTTTAAACTGTCGGATTTTTTGGAGACTTACATAAAAAACTGGCTTGAAGATAGTGGAATTACCTATTCACCTCTTTAGAATATTAACCATTGGACAAATGAAAATGAAACGGAGCTCAGTTGTTAACTGCGACAGTTGTAGCATAACTTATTTTAGTACAAATCCCGAAAACTTTAGCCCCCATTTGATGAAACAAACAGCGTTATTTATACTATTAGTATTTACGTCGATTTATTCCTCTGGTCAAGAACGTAAATTATTATCTTTTGATTTGATATCGAAAAAAGCAGATACACTTGAGCTAACCGGTTTCGACACTTTACTTTTACACGAAAAAACCCCTTATAATACAGGTACTTATAATAATATACATGAAACCCTAAATCTCCTGCCCCCCTCAGAAAATATTTTTGAAGGAACACGCTTTACAATTAAGAAACAAGCTTCAAAAGATTATGATATAAATAATTTTCCAATCAGAACCAGTATTAAACTTTTTATGTGGGAAAATGATTCACTTAAAAACTTATGTTCCGGTAGTATAATAAGTCGGAAGCATGTTTTGACAGCTTGTCATTGTGTAGCTAAAATTAATAAGGATTCACTCGTATATGATTCATTGTTTGTATGCCCCGTGTTCGATAATGGAGAAGTTAATACTAATTTTGATTGTAGCTGGGTAAAAAGAATCTACTTCTTTGAAAACTGGACAATAGCTGATAGTGATTTTTCTGTTTTAGAATTAGAGAACCCTATTGGGGAAAATACAGGTTGGCTAAGTATCGGATTTGATGCAAACGATTCTTCATTATTAGACGGAATTTATTATAAGTTTTCATACCCAAGCCTTACTATTCCGGAATTAGACCCTAACAACTATAATGGAGACACCCTTTATTACAACTATGGAATTGCAGATATTGCAAGCAACCATTTATTTGGAATTAGTGGGACAAAAGGCATACCGGGAGAAAGTGGAAGTTCTTTAATAAAAATAGAAAATCAAAATTCATATACCAGTTATGGCGTATTATCTTATTCACATAATTTGCTTCATAACAGATTAACCAATTGGAAATATTATGCATTCAAGTCGGTTATTATAAATGATCTCGAATTATATACATCAATAATTGGTAAAAATGATAATGTATCCATTTTCCCAAATCCAACTGCCAATTATTTAAATATCATTTGTCCGGAAGAACATAGCCTGAATAAAATTGTATTATATGATCTAATGGGTAAAAAAGTATTAGAAAAAACCAATTTGGCAAAAAAAACACGAATAGATATATCTGAACTTAATCGGGGACAGTACATTCTGATTGGACATACAGACAATACTATAATAGTAGAGAAAGTAATAAAACATAGTCGCTAATGACAGGGGCAGCTTTAAAGGTTCGGAACTCCCGCACCATAGCGGCAGATTAGCTCACCTTAGTCATTGTCACACGTTTATGTCTGCGGCATTTAAAGTCTTGCACTTTTTCGTATCTATTGGTATTCGGATTTTTGCGTAACAAAGTCCATTGCTTCATCTCCCATTGTCCGGAATAGGTACGATAGCGAAACTCATTGCTTGCCGCCCGGTATTGATTTGTATTCAGGCGCTTCGCAATAAAAATACAGGAATGGTCATAAAATATCGTATGATTTAATAAACCCGGGGAAAAAAGAGTGCCATGCATGAGTATATGATCGCTCAAATTATAGATATCTTCAGGATTCTCCAGATCAATGTAAATACTATGCCCTCCCCAACCTCCGAAATTTTTACATCGTATGTTGAAAGGCTGTATATCGCGGGCACATCCTTCCAACATCTCCAATAATTCGTTTCGGCGTTCGGGGAGAATATGGATAGTCCCTAATACAATTCCCGAACTGCTGTACAAAGCTTGTCTTGCCTGATATCTCTCTGCAAAAGAACGCTTCATCGCCAATATTTGCTTAGCAATAGGAAGATCCGGCTGTATCACAAGCAAAAACTCCTCGGTTTTTACTTGATTCTCTAAAAAGCTTAACTGACTCATATCATTTCATTTTTATAATACAATATTACTAAAAAATTTAGTAATATTGCTAATAATTTTAGTAAAAAATGTCGACCAATCAGATTCAACGAAATAGCGATCCAAACATCCTTTTTGTGGACATGAACAGCTATTTTGCTACTTGCGAGCAACAGGTAAACTATTGGTTAAGAGGGCGGCCGGTGGGTGTTTGTGTATATACCGGTAAAAACGGCTGCATCATTGCTCCCTCCATCGAAGCCAAACGTAAAGGAGTAAAAACAGGGATGCGCCTGACGGATGCGATGCCTCTCTGCCCCGACCTTGTTCCTTTAGAAACAAACCCCACCCGTTATCGCGATTTTCATGTGAAGATTATTCAGGTTTTACGGAAATATTCGGACGATGTAATTCCGAAAAGTATAGACGAAGCTATTATCAACCTGAAACATTATAAACTGATTCATAAAGATCTTGTAAAGCTTGCTCATCAGATTAAAAAAGATATTCGTGAAGAAGTAGGTGATTATATGAAATGTTCCATTGGTATTGCTCCCAATGCTTTCCTGGCGAAGTTGGCTTCGGACATACAAAAACCCGACGGACTGGCAGTAATCAATGAAGATACTATTGATTCTGTTTTATCTAAACTCAAACTTACCGATCTTCCGGGAATCGGACACAACATGGCTCTGCGTTTGCAACGGGCGGGCATTATACACCCCTTACAACTCCGCACGATGAGTCCGGAAAGTTTGCGCCGCGCCTGCAAAAGTGTGATTGGTTTATATTGGCATTATCGCTTGAATTTTTCGGAAGTAGATTTGTTTAACAACAACGATTATAAAAGTATGCAAGCCATGCGGCAGGTATCGATGCAAAATCGTAAATCCCCGCAATACCTTGAAGAACTGTTACACTCTCTGTGTATGACACTGGAAAGACGTATGCTTCGTCAGAATGTATTTTGCAAGGAACTCAGCGTATTTATTAAATATGGTGACGGATATACCTGGAAAGAAAATATCATCAGTCAGGAATCCTTACAGGACGGCAGCGAATTGTTTCGCCGGATTCAACTGAAAATGCAGTATTTCGAAAAATACCGGAACAAACAATTAATCAATCAAGACATACGCGCTATGGGTGTTACCGCAAGCAGATTTTGCAGCGGTGATCTGGTACAATACGAATTATTCGACAATCGTCTGCGAAAAGATCAGCTACGCAAAGTTGTGTACGATTTGAAAGGAAAATTCGGAGCCGATAAGCTCATCAAAGCTGCCGAACTCGATGAACACCGCATCATGAAAGATGTAATCGGTTTCGGCTCTGTGAAAGACCTGGCTCCGGACAGCTATTGGAACGAAGACTACTAAATTGCTCCAATCATATTGTTATTTGAATGGATTTTTATATGCCGGATTATTGATAAAAGATGTATCGGTAAAAGTTTTCAGGAAAGCTACCAAATCCGCTTTCTCTTCGGAAGTAAATCCTAAACCTCCGTATTGATCCAAGCGATCCGGCTCTTTGGTAAAGTTGATATCTAAGTTTCGATTTTGTTTAATGTTTGAACTGTAGAACTCAACAACTTCTTCGAGTGTGGCAAAACGTCCGTCGTGCATATAAGGTGCGGTCAGTTCCACGTTACGCAAAGTAGGGACTTTGAAAAAGCCATCATCATTCGGATTATTGGTAATTTCAGCTACACCTTTGCCTTTCATTTGTGCATCTGTCAGCAATCCGTTATTCCGAAACACAGTATCTAAATTATGTGCAAGAAAAGAACCTTCTGCTCCGTGGCAATGGAAACATTGTCCGCGCTCGGTAGAAAATATCACAAACCCGCTGTATTCCTGAAGGTTAAAAGCAGGTTCACGGATTTCATAAAACTTATCGAATTTCGATTGATAGGAAACAATGGTACGTTCGAACTGCGCAATCGCTTTGGCAATCATCTCGGGCGTAATTTGATCGGAACCGAATGCGGATTTGAATTTTGCCGGATAAACCGGATGACGACGCAGCTTCTCTACTACTGCCGGTAAAGTTTCTTTCATTTCTACCGGATTCGTAATCGGCTGTAAAGCTTGCTCTTCCAGGCTATGAGCGCGTCCGTTCCAGAAAAATCGCGTTTGCCATCCCAAATTAATAACCGCCATTGAATTGCGATCACCCAGGGTCCCATCCACCCCCTCACTGAATATTTTATTATCGGCAAAAGAATTATCCAGGCCATGGCAACTAGCACAACTAATCGTACTGTCTCTCGATAAAATCGGATCATAAAACAACATCCTTCCCAACTCTATTCCCCGAACCGTCATCGGGTTGTTTACAGGCACGGGCAATTCAGGAAAATATTTCGGCGAAACGAAATTATACGGAGTATCGGCCTGCACCCCAGTATTGTTTATAACAGGGTTCTCCTCTTTTTTACAAGCCTGTATAAGGACTGCAAAGCCGCTTACCAAAAACAGTATGGTTAAAATTCTTTTCATTTATTATTCTATGCTAAATACTTGCGGTGCATTTTGAAGGAAGAGCAATTGCTTGGCCTGGTCTTCCATAATAGCCCCATAACCATCGTTCAAATCGATTTTATTAACCCCATTGAACCATTGATCCAAAGCTACTTTAATGTTTACTTCTGTCGTAGAGTTTTCAGATACCTGGATATTCAAATTTTTCAATTTGATATAAACCTGATTCGGAGTTTTTCCCAAATGAATTCCAAAACCGCTGTTGCTCCCATTTTCTCTCTTGAAAACTCCATCCATCATCATAAAGTGATAACCGCCTCCCAACACATGCGGCCAACCCATATCGTTATCAGCCGGATTATTTCCCAATCCCAACAAAACATTCCGTACCGTATCAATCCCAAATACAAAGGATACTTCGGTATAGGTTCCGTCGGGAATCTGCTCGAACTGATAATTCACTTTACCCGAAGGATGTTGTGAAAGGTTAAAAAGTTTATACATGTTTACATCATAGCCTGTCCCATCGGATTTATGTAAGGTCAACTTCGAGATATAATATTTTAAGGATACTATTTTGTAGAGATTCCCCCGTTCGTTTACATAAATAAGACTGTCGGGAGCTAATTCTAATATTTCCCCATCTACCGTATGTGTAAATACTACATTTACTTTACCCGGCTCCGGATCATCTTGACAGGAGATCACCAAGACCATCAAACCCAAAAGAAGAAATTTAATTGTATTCATTGTTTTCATAACGCTTTAATAAGCCAAAACTGTACCACCTTTCCCCTATTATTTTCAAATATAAAAAAATATTCAATTAAAGACAAATATATCTTTAATTATTTTATTTATCCATTAAAATGGAATTTAAAGATAAATATCCTCGAATACCGTAAATTTGCGGGCAATAATAAATATCTATGGCTCGACAACGATTAAACAGCGGCAGTAAACAAGAGGAAGAGCTTCCGAAAGCAAAACTGAACAAGAAATCCATCAAGAATCTTTTCATTCTCATCAAATACCTGAAACCTTATAAGGGAAAATTCATCTTAGGAATATTTTTCCTGATTGTTTCGAGCTTATCGGGATTAGTATTCCCGAAAGCGATGGGGATGTTGATTGATGCAGCCACCGGACAGGCAGGTACGGGTTTTGCTATGTCTATCAATAGCATTGCAATCGTTTTATTAGGTGTACTGCTCCTTCAGGCGACCTTTTCATTTTTCCGCATTATTTGGTTTGTAGAAGTTGCCGAACGTGCGCTCGCCGATATTCGTAAAGACACTTATTTTAAACTCATCACTCTGCCGATGCGTTTCTTTTCGCAACGTCGTGTGGGGGAATTGAACAGCCGCATCTCTGCGGACCTATCCCAAATTCAGGACAGCATAACCACTACTCTCGCAGAAATATTAAGACAGTTTATCACTTTTATAGGTGGTGTAATAGCATTGAGTTTAGTCTCCGGAAAACTTACGTTAATGATGCTCGGAATTTTTCCGGTAATGGTAATTATTGCAGTAGTTTTCGGAAAATACATTCGCGGTATTTCCCGAAAAGCGCAGGATCGTTTGGCAGATTCGAATGTAATCGTTGAAGAAACCCTGCAAGGAATCTCTAACGTGAAGGCCTTTACCAATGAGTCTTTCGAAGCATCGCGTTATAAAAATGCCATTGCCGAGGTTGTCAAACTTGCCTTGCGCGGAGCAAAATTCAGAGGCGCATTTGCCTCCTTCATCATCTTTTGTTTGTTTGGCGCTATCGTAGCAGTGGTATGGTACGGAGCCATCCTTGTACAACAAGGAATAATCAGTATGGGCGATCTTACTTCCTTTATTTTATACGCTACATTCGTGGGTGCTGCTATGGGAAGCTTTGCCGAACTCTATGCTCAACTGCAAAAAACTGTAGGTGCTACCGAGCGTGTGATTGAATTATTGCAGGAAGAAAACGAGAATATCACTTTTAATGAAAATCAGCGGATTGAGAAAAAGATTGAAGGCAGCATCAGCTTTAAAGATGTAAACTTCAGCTATCCTTCGCGTAAAGAAATAGAAGTACTGAAAGGAATTTCATTTACTGCTAAACCGGGAGAGAAGATCGCACTTGTCGGCCCCAGCGGTGCAGGTAAATCTACCCTTGCTTCGATGATTTTACGTTTTTACGATCCCGATTCCGGGGCGATTTACTTCGACAACCAAAAAGCAGAAAATTATACTTTAACGGATATACGCAAGCAAGTAGCTATCGTACCGCAAGATGTATTACTCTTTGGCGGAAGTATTGAAGAGAATATTGCTTATGGAAAAATTGATGCAAGCAAAGAAGAAATTATTTCCGCCGCCCGTCGTGCCCATGCCGACCGGTTTATTAATACTTTCCCCGAAGGCTATCAAACTCTTGTCGGGGAACGCGGCGTTAAACTTTCGGGTGGACAACGTCAACGCATTGCGATTGCTCGCGCATTATTGAAAAATCCGGCGATTTTAATTTTGGATGAAGCAACCAGTTCGCTTGATTCCGAATCGGAACGCCTGGTACAAGAAGCCTTGGAAGAGCTGATGAAGAACAGAACCTCCATCATCATTGCCCATCGTCTGGCTACCATCCGTCAAGCTGATAAAATTATTGTAATCGATCAGGGGAAAGTAGTGGAAAGCGGCACACATGAAGATCTGTTGCAATTGGAAGACGGGTTGTATAAATACTTGAGTAAACTGCAGGTTGTTAATGACTAATGGTTATAACCATTGTCCTTGATTAAGTGCACAATAATTCCATCTACCAATCCGACTTTCGGAACATGCATGGTCTTTACGGCTGCCCATTTCATAATGCTCAAATAAATTTCTGCTGCCGGAATAATTACATCCGCACGATCCTGATTCAAATCCAACAATTGAATACGCTCTTTCAATGAATAGGAATTCAGAAAAATATATAAAGTTTTGAGTTGTTGATAAGAGACGGGGTCTGAATCCTTAATGCCTGATAAACGATGTAGCTTATTGATATTACCTCCGGTACCTATACCCTGCAAAGCTTGTCCCGGAAAAGTATGTTCCTTGATCCAGCTTTTCATCAACTTCCATTCACTCTCATGGTCCTGATTATCGAGCATACGAATGGTCCCGATATTGAACGATTTCGATGCAACCACTTTATTTTTACTGAAAACAGAAATCTCGGTACTGCCTCCTCCCACATCCACATAAATATAGGATTTTGAAGGGTCGAGTTTTTCTTCAATATGGGACGAATAAATTATTTGCGCCTCTATATTTCCGGGGATGATATCGATGGAAATATTCGCCTGCTTTTGAATGTGTTTTACTACCTCTGCTCCGTTCGATGCCTCGCGCATTGCCGAAGTAGCACAAGCCATATAATCCTGCACTTTAAACACATCCATCAGATTACGGAATGCAAGCATGGTCTGACAAAGCTCCTTTACTTTTTTGTCCGACAATTTCCCATGTAAAAAAGCATCGTCGCCCAAACGTAAGGGCACACGCAAAAGCGTATCTTTTTTATAAGTGAGCTTTCCTTTGTTCTCAACAATATTTGCAATCAACAAACGTACTGCATTCGATCCGATGTCTATAGCCGCGTATCTCAATACTCTAAAAATTAATTATGATCCCTCAGATAGTTGTAAATATCTCTTTGTGCACGGTGATTTTCTCCACGAGTAACTCTATAACTGTTCTTCTGCGAAGCATCAATCTTCCTTGCTTTGGTATTATCTTTCCATTGTAAATCGAGCAGATATTTTATTTCTTTCCGTATATCGGCATTCAACACAGGGAAAGCCACCTCCACCCTGTTATCCAGATTTCGGATCATCCAATCGGCAGAGGAAACATACATCAATTCCTTCCCATTATTTTCAAAGATAAATACCCGGGTATGTTCCAGAAATTTATCAACGATACTAATGACTTCAATATTTTCGCTCAAGCCTTTCATCCCCGGAATCAAACAGCAAATACCCCGGATAATCATCCGAATCTTTACCCCTGCCCGGCTAGCCTCATACAACAAGTCAATCAGTTTAGTATCGGCCAGGCTATTTAATTTAATAAATATTCCCGATGCTTTCCCTGCTTGAGCATGTTTAATTTCATTCTCAATCAGCACATATATTTTCGTACGCATATCCAGGGGTGATACCATTAAATAGGTATATTCCCCCCGAATGGTATTTTTCTCTAAAGATGAAAATACTTTAACCATCTCTGATGTGATGGAAGTTTCTTTGGTCAGCAATACGTGGTCGGCATAAACTCTTGCCGTTTTCTCGTTAAAATTACCGGTCGATAAAATACCATAATGCTGCATTTTATTTTTCTCGCGACGTGTAACCAGGCACATCTTAGCATGTACTTTTTTCCCGGGTACACCGTGTAAAACTTTTACCCCTTCTTCCGTAAGCTTCTGATTCCAGTATATATTATTCTCTTCATCGAAACGGGCTTTCAATTCCAGTACGACGGTTACTTTCTTCCCATTCCTAACGGCATTAATCAAGGCATTGACTATTCTCGAATTTTTCGCCACCCGGTAGAGAGTCATTTTTATCGAAACCACTTTAGGATCGATTGCCGCTTCACGCAAAACACGAATGATATAATCGAAAGAATGATAGGGCAAATGTAACATATAATCTCGTTTACTAATCTCTGCCAATATGCTGTGTGCCCTGTTCAGGTTATTAATTTCGAGCGGAGGTATTGGACTATATTCCAGATCGGGACGGTTCACATTCGGAAAGTCCATGAAATCTTTAAAGTTATGATAACGACCTCCGGGAATGATACTATCCGGAATCAGATTCAATTTCTGAATCAAAAAGTCGAGCATATCCTGTGGCATCCCCTCATCATGAACAAATCGTGTGGGCTTGCCTTTCTTTCGTTGTTTCAAACTTTTGGAAAGCGACTCTATCAGGTTCATAGATAAATCCAGATCGCTGTCCAACTCCGCATCACGCGTCAGCTTAATGGTATATGCCTCAAAATCCCGATAATTGAAGATCGAAAAAATATCTTCCAAACAATAACGAATAACATCTTCGAGCAGGATTACAAATTTCAACTGATTCGTTTCCGGTAAAATCAAAAAACGCGAAATAATATCGGTAGGCAATTCGATTAATGCCATCTTATATTTTAAGGGAGTATCCTTGTTGTATAATTTGATAAACAGATAAATTGCTCTGTCTTTCAGAAAAGGGAAAGACTTATTCTTCTCGATCATTACCGGAACCAATGCCGGCAAAACTTTTTCTCGGAAATATTCTTTCACAAAATTCCCACGGGTAACATTCAGTTGTTTCTCGTTAATAATAAAAATCTTTTCTTCTGCCAGGGCGGAAATCAAAATCTTATTATAGAGGTTATCGAACTTCTGCTGCTGTTCGATGGCAATTTTTTTAATCTGTTTTAAAACTTTTTGTGGATTATAACCCGGTATCGGTTTCCTCACCGTCTTACTATACTCGATAATACGAGCAAGGGAAGCTACGCGAACACGATAAAATTCATCGAGATTATTAGAAAAAATCCCCATAAACCGTATGCGTTCTATCAATGGCACCGTAGAATCTTTGGCTTCCTGCAGCACACGATCGTTAAATGATAACCAACTAATCTCTCTGTCGATATATGTATTGGGAATATTTTTAGTCCCGCTCTGTTTAATCATACCTAAAAAAGGTTCTTATTTTATCTCTATCTGCTTAAAGCTAAGAAAATTCAGCTTCTCTTTCGATAAGGATAAACAAAAATAGCCCTGATATCACTATCAGAGCTATTTTTTAAATTAATAATGTGTTAATTAATTATTAACACTTAAAAGCGGTATGCTATTTCATATCACCACCTGTAGCCGGAGCCGCAGGTTTAGTTACTTTTTTTTTAGCTGCTTTTTTTTTGGCTGCTTTTTTAGGAGCCACTTTCTTAGCTACTTTTTTCTTAGCAGCCGCTTTTTTAGGAGCTGCTTTCTTCACAGCTTTTTTAGCCACTTTTTTCTTAGCTGCTGCTTTTTTAGGAGCCGCTTTCTTCACAGCTTTTTTAGCCGCTTTCTTAGGAGCTGCTTTTTTTGCTACTTTCTTAACAGCCTTCTTAGCAACTTTTTTCACAGCTTTTTTAACTGCCTTTTTAGGAGCCGCTTTTTTCACAGCTTTCTTAGGAGTTGCTTTCTTAGCTGCTTTTTTAGGAGCCGCTTTTTTTGCTACCTTTTTCTTAGCAGCCGCTTTTTTAGGAGCCGCTTTCTTAGCGGCTTTCTTTGGTGCCGCTTTTTTTGCAGCTTTTTTTGCTTTTTCCATGTTTTTTTGTTTTAAGGATTGTTGATTAATTGATTTTGGTTTTTTATTGTTTTTCCGGAATCTGCTCATCGATATCACATCAGGGAGAATTCCAAAAACTTTTCACTTGTTAAGAATGAAAATATTTTTTCAGATTGACCTCATTTTTATATTATCAGTATAATCTGTTAATTTCATGTTGGAAAAAATTTGTAACCTTGTCAATAAAAAATACTATTACAAAAATAAAATTATTTACAATAAAAACTATAATAAAAAAAAGTTATTAACATGCCAACATTCGACATAGTAAATAAAGTTGATGCACAACTACTCGATAATGCAATCAACAATGCAAAAAAGGAGATCATCAATCGCTATGATTTTAATGATTCCAAAACAAGTATTGAACTCGACAAGAAGCTTAATATCATTAGCATCGTAACAGAAAACGAGATGCGTATAAAAGCAATTGAGGATGTTATTATCTCTCGTGTTATGAAGCAAGGCATCGACCCGAAAACATTAGACTTCGGGAAGGAACATAATGCCTCCGGAAATATGTTGAAAAAAGATATTAAAATTAAGGAAGGTATCGATAAAGAAGAGGCAAAAAAGATAATTAAGGTAATTAAGGACTCGAAATTAAAAGTGGAAGCTTCTATCATGAACGATCAATTACGTGTAAGCGGAAAAAAAATAGACGACCTGCAAGAAGTAATTTCTTTACTGCGTAATCAAAGTTTCGAGGTACCTTTGCAGTTCATCAATATGCGCTCATAAGCCAAGTCCGATACCAAAACGTATAATCGGGTTCGAATAAGGTGTATAGGCAGTTTCCGTAAGATTAAACAAAACCATTATATCGAAAGATGAATTGGAATTACTTCCAAACATCTGCCGGTATCCGCCTCCTACAAACCAACTGCCAACGGTACGTCTCCGACTGTCTAAAGTTGCATTGACAGGATTGATATATATATATTCCAGATCGAGCAGTTCATATTCGCTATGGGCTATTAAGAAAGGGGGGAGCATATAATTCCCAAAAACTTTTCCTCCATAGTTATTGAAATTAAAATCAATCTTCTGTGCCGGATCTTTGTATTGGTAATACTGATAAATAGCTCCTACTCCTGCTGTCAGACGCTCATTAATCCGGTAACCGATCGTTGGAGAAACAGCAACCGAACTTTCGCGCGAAGAAAATCCCGCTCCGAAATTCCCTCCTAATACAACCCGGTCCCAGGAAAAACCTGTTTGTGCCTGTACACTTACATTCAGCAAAACGATACTTAGTAGTAAAGTGATTCTTTTCATATATCTCTGTTTGTACAAATATGAAATAAAAAAAACATATTAAAAATTTCATTTTGAGCAGCCGGGGTTTTCGGTTGTATTCCAATTTTCATATTCTGACAAAAGCTTTGCATGCCATATGTTTTTTACCGCGGAGATCTCAGAAAAATATTCCTTCAATTGTACTGAACATGAAACAGACAGGATCTCCAGGGTTAAAAAAAACGGCATACTCAATATCTTAAGTATGCCGCTCACTTATTAACCCAAACCCTACATTATGAAATGTGAATTTCTCTCGTTTCGTCTGAAGCTTCATTCTTTTGAATGCTTAACTTCAACACTCCGTCCTGGTACTCTGCTTTGATTCCTTCGGCCTTTATATTATCGGGCAAGGAGAAGGATCGCTTAAAGCTGCTGTAGCTATATTCTTTGCGTACAAATTTTCCTTTCTCTTCCTCTTTATTTTCCGATTTCTTCTCGGCTGAAATGGTTAAGATGTTTTTCTCCAAAGCGATTTTGAAATCTTCTTTCGCTAATCCCGGTGCTGCCAGCTCAATCTTAAAAGTGCCTTTATCTTCAACAATATTTACGGATGGCAGGGTGTTTGTGAAAGGTGTATTCATCACATTTTCGAATACATCACTGAACAAGGGAGCAAATACCGAATCGAATGCTCTGTTGTAATCGTTTTTAAATTTTACTAACGCCATAATTTATGTCTCCTTATTTTTTTAATTTTTATATTCATGTACTTATCTGTACGCCGAATACATATCAATGAAGATGCCATTGAACAAAGTCATAAATAATTGAGACAAAAAGTCTTATAGCTAAAAAACATTCAGACTAAATAGCAGTTTTCCTTCGGATTTAACTGAAAATTTTTCCGGGATTTAAAATATGGTTCGGATCGAAAACATTCTTAATTCCCTGCATCAGGTCCATGTGTACGGGAGTATATTTGATTGGCATGAATTCTTTTTGCACATATCCGATTCCATGTTCACCCGAAAGTGTTCCACCCAGCGAAACCGTCAGCTCGAAAATTTCAGTAATGCCTTTCTTCAGTTCCGTGTTCCATTTTTCATCCGAAAGTTTTCCCTTGATAATGTTGATATGCAGATTTCCATCTCCCGCATGTCCGTAACATACCGATTGAAAACCATACTTCTCTCCGATCTGTTTTACTCCCGCCAACAAAGTTGGCAAAGCAGCACGCGGAACCACCGTATCTTCTTCTTTATAGATGGAATGCGCTTTGACCGATACCGACATGTTTCTGCGCATACGCCATAACTCTTCTTTTTGCTGCGCTGAATCTGCCAGCAAGACCTCATCCACTTCCAGTTCATACAAAAGATTGGCAATACTTTCCGATTCCGATAACAAGCTCCCGTAATCGTTTCCATCCAACTCAATCAATAAAAACGCATTAATATTTTCTTTGCGATGAAAAGTAATTTGCTCATAACGAACCACCCAGTCTACCCCATCCTTTTCCATAAATTCTAACGCCGAAGGACTATGACCCGCTTTAAAGATCAGGGATACTGCTTCACAAGCCTTATTCACCGAAGGAAAAGAAGCAAGCATCAAAACATGATGTTTCGGCAAAGGAATTAATTTAAAAACAATTTTAGTGATGATACCCAGGGTTCCTTCGCTGCCGATCAGTAAATGAGTAAGATTATATCCCGAAGCATATTTCAGGGTATTGGCACCCGTCCAGATTACATTTCCGTTGGGAAGCACCACTTCCATGTTCAACACATAATCACGAACTGTTCCGTATTTCACGGCACGCGGTCCTCCTGAGGATTCTGCTAAATTTCCTCCTAACATGCAGGAACCTTTACTCGAAGGATCTACCGGATACATCAATCCTTTTTCCTCTACTAAGTCCATAAAGATCTGCGTAATCATTCCCGGCTCTGCGGTTGCCTGTAAATTATGTTCATCAATCTCTATTAATTTATTCAGGCGATCGATCGATAAACATACCCCGCCCTTTACTGCTAAAGCCCCCCCGCTCAAACCTGTTCCACCGGCACGGGGTGTTACACATATTTTCTCCTGATTACAATAATTCATGATAGCAGATATTTCCTGCGTACTCTCCGGACGCAAGACTATATCGGGCGGAAATAATAAGTCTTCGGTCTCATCGTGACCATAACTGTTTCTTGATTCGGAATCGGTAAGCACATAAGTGTCTCCGATTAAACCTTTGAAAAAATGAATATCCTCGAGCGTAATTTTTTTAAACAAACTAGACATGATAGCGTTTTTTAAATTGTACTACAGATTCACCGATGAGTGAATCAATTAAGGGCCTGCGTTTGCAGATACAAACATCGATGGAATATACTTCCGGATATTCCGAAAGAATATCTGCATGCACATGATGCAAAACCGTTTCCAGTAGTTTTACGGATTTATTCATATTTCGTTTTACAATTTCGAATATTTTTTCATAATTCAATGTATCTTCCAGGCGGTCCCCGGGCTGCGGATCACGGTCGAGTTCCACAATAACATCCACTACATAGCGATTTCCCAGTAATTGTTCTTCGGGATAATAACCATGCAAGGAAAAAAATTCCATATTTTTTAGAGAAACACTGTACATAACAAATATTTATGATGCGATTAATTTTTGGCTACATTTGTGCCGAATTTATAAACTTATTTTCAGAGAATAATGGCAAAAACAGATCTTTTTGAAGCACCTGACTATTATCTATTAGATGAACTCCTTACAGAAGAGCATAAATTGGTACGCTCGGCTGTTCGCGACTTTGTAAAAAAAGAAGTGAGTCCGATTATTGAAGAGCATGCGCAAAATGCTACTTTTCCGAAACACTTAATTAAAGGCTTAGGAGCGATTGGCGCCTTTGGCCCGACCATCCCTGCCCAATATGGCGGCGGCGGGATGGATTATATTTCCTACGGATTGATTATGCAGGAAATAGAACGCGGCGATTCCGGAATTCGTTCTACGGCATCGGTACAAGGTTCTTTGGTGATGTACCCGATTTATGCATACGGTTCGGAAGAGCAACGCATGAAATACCTTCCTAAATTGGCTAGCGGAGAATATATGGGCTGCTTCGGTCTGACCGAGCCTAATCATGGTTCGAATCCTTCTGGCATGCTGAGCAATTATAAAGATGCCGGGGATCATGTGATCTTAAACGGATCAAAAATGTGGATATCGAATGCACCTTTCGCCGATATTGCCGTAGTATGGGCTAAAGCTGAAGACGGGAAAATACGCGGACTTATTCTCGAGCGCGGAATGGAGGGATTTACTACCCCCGAAACTCATAACAAATGGTCGCTGCGTGCTTCGGCAACGGGCGAGCTGGTATTCGATAATGTGAAAGTTCCTAAATCGAATATACTTCCCAATGTAGAAGGATTAAAAGGTCCATTGGGCTGCCTGAACCAGGCGCGTTATGGAATTGCCTGGGGAGCTTTAGGCGCTGCTATGGACTGCTACGATACGGCTTTACGCTATTCCAAGGAACGTATACAGTTCGACCGTCCTATCGGCGGATTTCAATTGCAGCAAAAGAAACTGGCGGAGATGATTACAGAAATCACCAAAGCACAATTGCTTTGCTGGAGATTGGGTGTATTAAAATCCGAAGACCGTGCCACTGCCGCACAAATTTCTATGGCAAAGCGTAACAGCGTAGAGATTGCCCTGAGCATTGCCCGAGATGCCCGGCAAATGTTAGGCGGTATGGGTATTACGGGAGAATATCCGATCATGCGCCACATGATGAATCTGGAATCGGTGGTTACCTACGAAGGAACTCATGACATACATTTACTAATTACCGGTATGGATGTAACGGGATTGAATGCCTTTAAATGATCCCCAAAACAAATAATAGAAAAAGCCCGATTAAACATATATCGGGCTTTTTTATGAAACAATATTTCGTCTTTGGAAATTATCTTGTGTTCTTATGAGGGTGAATTTATATATTGCCATTGCTAAACTAAAAATCTGCACCTGATTATATGATTTTTCCGGATTTGACATGCTTGATTATGGAGGGTGGTCGGGGGATGTTTTAAGTTAAAATGAACACAAAAATAACTATTTGGGCACAGGGATATAAGTTATTGGGGGGTA
Organism: uncultured Sphingobacteriaceae bacterium; assembly: GCA_964454645.1. GTDB lineage: Bacteria > Bacteroidota > Bacteroidia > Sphingobacteriales > Sphingobacteriaceae > CAYVTM01. The sequence continues at coordinate 647,824 of CAYVTM010000001.1, forward strand.
TATAGCATATATAAAATAAGTTAGCGATCATGCAGGACGACCCACGAAACAGACTGACAAAAAGAAAATATGAAAAAAGTAATTGCAGCAATCAATATGACGCTTGACGGGTTTTGTGACCATACCTCAGGTGTCCCTGACGAAGAAATACATCAACATTACGCTGACCTGTTGAGAAGCGCTGATACCGCTTTATATGGCAGGATAACCTACCAGCTTATGGAATTTTGGCGAACCGTGCTGGAAAATCCCACAGGCGATAAAGCAATGGACGACTTTGCAGTCGCAATAGACAACACCCCGAAGATTGTTTTTTCCCGCACACTGAAAAATGTAGATTGGAAAAGTGCGAAATTAGCAAGTCAAGACCTTGAGAAAGAAGTTTTGGAACTCAAACAACAATCGGGTAAAGACGTTTTTGTGTGCAGTCCGAGCTTGATTGTAGCTTTGACGAAACTTAATTTAATAGACGAATATCAACTTTGTGTTCACCCTGTTATCGCAGGAAGTGGTTTACCATTATTTAAAAACATCAGCGAAAAAATTACGCTTAAACTTATAAAAACCAAAACGTTTAGCTGTGGTGCAGTCATTCTTTATTATGAACCGACATCAGAAAAACAACGAACCGCTAAAGCGGGGCAGAACGGCTTTGATTGAACATTTGTGCAAGATTCACTGACAATACTTCTTTAAATACTGAATTAAAGAAAATCATAATGTTTAAGGAGAATTAGTTCAACTATAGCAAACATTGTGTTTATTATCAGCCACTCTACCATGCCCCCATCCACAAAACTCTTCCCACCCTCCTATCCTGCTCTTGTCTTTTCCACAATGTCAGGAGTCCTCTTTGCGGTTTAAAATATTGTATTGCCCTAACATATACCCCTAAAAAAAATCCACTCAAACAATAAAATTTAAGTGAAGCAAAGATAGCTATGAAAGCATCTATTAGCTTTTTAAATAAATATTTACTTTAGCATAAAGTAATTCCAACAATAACACGAACACATGAAAAAAACCTTCATAATCATAATTATCCTATTTTCTACAATAAGCTCCGGCTATGGGCAAACAAAGAAGGCGCATGAGGCTTATCAACGCATTGAGCGATACCTGAATGATGTTAACGACATTGGTTTCTACGGAAGTGTTTTGATTGAATTGAGCGGGGAACCTGCAGTATCAAAAGGGTACGGGTATAGCAATATTGGCAGGCAGATTAAAAATTATTCTTCAACAATCTACGACATAGGTTCTATCACCAAACAATTTACAGCAGCGGCAATCCTGAAGTTAGAAATGCAAGGCAAGCTTTCAACGAATGATAAATTATCGGAATTTATTGAAAATGTACCTGCGGACAAAGCTAGCATTACTATTCACGATTTACTCCGCCATCAGTCGGGGCTCATCAGCAATGTCGGCGGTGACTATGAAAAAATAAGCGAAGAAGAATTTTTGGATAAGATTTTATCATCCCGGTTAACATTCGAAACCGGCACGGATGCTTCGTATTCGAATATTGGCTATAGTCTGCTGGCGATCATCATTGAAAGAGTTTCCAGGCAGAGTTATGAAATATATTTGTATGAAAATTTATGGAAGCCTGTTCAAATGGAGATGACGGGTTATATAAGACCTGAGTTTGACACAAGCCAGATCGCCACAGGTTACCGGTATGATAATAGTGTATGGGGGAAACCTGTCGAAAAAGCTTGGGATAGCACTGCGCCCTACTGGCATTTGAAAGGAAATGGAGGGATACTCTCAACAATCGAAGATCTTTACAAATGGCATCGATGTTTAATGACAGAAAAAGTATTGTCTAAAGAAGCTAAACAAAAATTGTATTATCCTGAGTTAAGGCCGGGGGAAGATGCAAGTGCTTATTATGCTTATGGATGGGACGTTTCACAAACGGCCAGAAAAACAACTCAGGTCTGGCACAACGGATCAAACCGGATTTTTTATGCCGATCTTCTGCGATTTATTGACGAGGATATCAGTCTGATAATGCTAAGCAACAAATCGCACTCTCATTTCAACAACTTAAATTTTGAGCTGTCGAAAATTATTTTCAACCCAAACTATAAACCCGAAATTCCGGCTGCCGATAATGAAGTTAACCGAAATTTCACCAATCGCATCCTCCAAACCATTGCAACATCAGGCTTAGAGCAGGCAAAAGCGGTTTATAAGAAAAAGGAAGAAAACGAGCATCTGTTGGAATTTTTAATGCGCAATGAAGGTTTTAATTACATTGATAATGATAAGCCTGAAATTGCGATGCAAGTTTTCCAAATGAATGTTTTGACTTATCCTGCTTCATCAAAATCATTGCAAGGCTTAGCCGAAGGGTATATGGAAACGGGAAATAAAACACTGGCTCTAAAATATTTTAAAGAGAGCCTGAGCATAAACCCTGAGAATCGTTTTGTAATCAGGATGATTAAGAATTTAGAAGAAGAATCGGAATATTAAAAATTATTCAGGAGATTTTATTCGATGGGAACCGAATTATACCTGTATATTGTTCTTCTATAGCCGGACATGAAATAAACAATTGCGGTATATGAATGAAAGTTTGTACATATTTTCAAAATTGAATTATGGGAACCCGTTGATAATGTGTTAACAAAATTGGGTGAGCAAACGACTAAGTAAGTACAATATAAGCAGACTTTATAAGATGATTGTTTTAGATATGTTCGATACTGAAATTTAGATAAGCAGCAATGGATAGCTATAAGGAAACCTTCGAAACCTGGAATAAGATTGCTTCGCTGTATCAGGAAAAGTTTATGGACCTGGACTTGTACAACGAAAGCTATGACTTTATTTGCCATTCCATACCCAAAGCGAATGGAAAACTCCTGGAGATCGGATGCGGCCCGGGAAATATTACCAAATACCTTTTATCCAAACGTCCGGATCTTGATATCTTAGGAATTGATGTTGCCGAAAACATGATTATGCTAGCGCAACAGAATAATCCCGAAGCAAGCTTTCAGGTGATGGACAGCCGGAAGATTCACGGGCTCAACTCTGCTTTTGATGGTATCATCTGCGGGTTTTGCATTCCCTATTTATCTTCCGAAGAAACGGAAAAGTTAATATCCGATGCACATGCTTTGTTAAATGAAAAAGGATTGATCTATATCAGTTTTGTAGAAGGAGGTTCTGAACAATCGGGTTATAAAGTAAACAGTGCCGGCGACCGGGTGTATTTCTTTTTTCATAGCTTAGACACAATTGTAAAGGATCTGCAAGATACCGGTTTCGAAAACATACAAATCAGTAGAGTGGAGTTTAAAAGATCTGAGAATACGAAAGAGCTCCATACGATTGTGACTGCCCAAAAATAAAGCAATGAACAATTAGGAAATCTATTTACAGGCGCTTCTTACTATTATGCAATCGGCAGATAGTTTCTTTCTCTCTGAGGAAATTTCCGGGGGGCACCCCCTCATAATTCTTAAAGCTGCGCGAGAAGCTTTGTACACTGGAGTAACCGACGAGGTAAGCAATTTCCTTTAAACTGCTTTCACCTTTAGCGATAAGATGCTTAGCCTGTTCAATCTTTAGCTCTTCATTAATTTCCTGAAAAGAACTCCCCTCCTCTTTGAGTTTCCGTTGCAAGGTGCGGGCGCTCATATTGAGCATGGTAGCAAGCTCCTCAATTTTAGGTGTATAAAAATTATTTTTCTGATTTAAGAGCATGCGCACTTTGCTGCTTATTTTTTCTTTATGTTGAACTTCTTTAAGCTTCTCTGTACAAAATTCGTACATGTGATCGTAGATCGCTTTGTTGGCACTCAATACCTTTATGGAAGCTGTTTCTTTACTGAAAGATAGCCTGTTTTGAGCAGTATAGAAATGTACTTCATTGAAAATTTCACGATATATTTTATAATATTTTGCTTCGCGGGTATAAGCAAAACCGGCTTTCAACGGCTTAAGGGATTGTCCGCATAAAAATGCAGAAATCAATAAAGTCAGGCTCATCGCATGATCGCATGCCATGCTTGCACTGAGCGGATCCTGCGAAACCCATTCTTTATTCGGGACGTATTCAATATATACTTCGGAAGCATTTTCTTCCAGGCGATAGAAAAACATATCGCCCATGAGTAAGGAAAAATCACAAAAAGTTTTCCAGGCATCAATTAACCGATCGCTGCTTTGCATCAGCCCTGCAATCCAACTCAGGTTTGAAAAAGTCAGATTCTTTCCGAAAGACAGGCCAATTAAAGGATATTGCGTTAATTTATGTATCACTTTCCACATAACAATGCCTTTTGAGGAATCAATCATTCCCAACCTATCCGCATCACGGTCGGGATTGATATCGGCACGCTTTAAAATCTCGGCTTTGGTATATCCAAATGATTGCATCTGATCGGCCAAACTCAAAAGAATATCCCGGTGTACCTGCATGTCGCAAATTGATGAAAGTTTGTCGTCTTTGGGTGAATCGCTGTCAGGTTTCAGCTGTTTCTTTGCCCAAAATTAAAAATAAAATTATGGATAAAAATAAAATCATTCAAATTCTGTCCTTCGGGATACTGGCACTTTCGGTATTGAGTATTACTATGGTAGCATTCATGGCCTTCGGCAATCCCAAATCGGTCATGGCCCTGGTGCATGTTCAGATTGATAATACGGATGCCTACAGTTCTGTTCGTGGAGTGTATGGCGGTGTCGGACTTACTATTGCCATCGCTATGGTTTATGGGATGCTGAAGAATTTAAAACTTACCATGGGCTTTACGGCTCTACTCTGGGGCATGTATGCAATCTCACGTATCCTCACAGCAATGATAGATGGGCCGCTCGGAGCATTCGGAACACAATGGGTTTACACCGAATCCTTTTTATGTATCGTTTGTTTAATCCTTTGGATCAATACAAAGAAAGCCTGAATCCATCGCTCCTTTTTACATCTGCCGGCAAACAGGCGGTATTTCTATCTCATCGCTATTATACCCGGAACCGGCCATCCCCCATGAAATAATACAAGGTATCGGTGAAATTTATAGCCGAATTAACAAAGTATTATTTTTTTTAGCAATTAACGCTATCTTTAATCATCATAAGATCCAAAAATGAATATGCTAAAATTAATATGCTTAAGCACTTTGAGTATTGTGCTGATCAGTTGCGGAAATAATCCGGAGGATAAGTCTGCTAAGGAACAAGAAAGCACAACACAAGAAACACATCATTCGGAAGAAATTTCGGGAAGTATAGAACTGAATAATGGTGAGAAATGGTTGGTCAATGAAGAGATGAAACCTTTTATAAATGCCGAAATCTATTTACTTGAAGAACACCTGAACATGAATGCAGGCGACCATCTTGCATTGGCTGCAGCATTGAAAGAACAAAACGAGGGTTTAATTAATAGTTGTACCATGGAAGGAAAAAGCCATGATGAATTACACAAATGGTTACATCCACACATGCAATTAATCGATCGTTTAAGCAAGGCTGAATTGAAGGAAGAATCGGAACATATCATTGAAGAAATACAGGCCTCTTTTGAAACCTATCATAATTATTTTCAATAGAGAAAATACTTGTATTACTTATTACCCATGCGTTCATAAAATTCATTATCGAAAATGAATACAAAAGCGTTGATTTTTCTACTGATGCTAAGCTCCCTGTTCGGTTATTTAGAATGGGGCGGTGATAAGCACTCTTTTTTATTCGAAGCCGAATGTGAAGTATTCCGACAAGTGCTGAACGATCCCAAACACCTGATTCATCCTTTTGTGCTTTTGCCGCTTCTGGGACAAATCTTGTTATTGCTGAGTTTGCTTCAGAAAAAACCGGAAGCTATTCTCATCTATACAGGGATGACTTGCCTCGCTTTATTGTTGGGATTTATGTTTTTCATCGGAATTATCGGAATGAATTTCAAAATTTTTATTTCTACCCTACCCTTTACGGTATTGGTGGTATTAACAATTACCCATCTCAGAAAGCAAAAGCTTAGAAACAAAAAGATAAATACCTAAAAGCAGAAAGGGTATTTTAATATGATTATACTCAATGCTATTGTATTGTCAGGATAGTTATGACCTGAAGCTACTCCCCTCTTGCCACTACCGTAAACATACAACCCTGATTCTAACCATCATTATTTTTATTCATTTGATAGTAAAAATTCGAGATGTATCGAGAAGGCATATCCCTTCGTAAAACTGCAATAATCTACAGATTAAGGAATAAAAAAATGCCGGGAATGTATAAACCATTAGCGGCATTTTTTGCAAGTTAGACACAACCTAACTGTTATAATCTATTATTTTAGAATCGTATCCCTTACCATGCCTTAGTTTCCTGACATGTTAAGGGATACTTCCTTT
>CAYVTM010000002.1:0-411957 GCA_964454645.1 uncultured Sphingobacteriaceae bacterium
CCCCTTAGACCCAGGCGGGCTGCAAAGGTAATAAGCTTTTCTCAGTTTCCAAATAAGAATTAAAAGATGAGCAATAACCTATTGATAATGAAACCAAAAAAATATTCCTTTAATATTGGCCTGTGGAAAGTAAGACCAAGGTGCATGCTTCAAGGGTTTCGATTCCCTTGTCTTCGGCTAACTTTTCCAATTCGGGATTCTCAGTACCCGGATTAAAAATAATACGCTTTGGATTCGTAGAAAGTATATAATCGAAATAGTACTGTTGGTTCTGCGGACCTACATACAAAGTAATCGTATCAATATCGTTGTATGTGATTAACTCATTCTGAATAGGAATCCCTGCTACCTTCCCTTTCTTTATTCCGACAGGTACCACCTCATGCCCTTTAGCAGAGAGTGCGTGAATCGCTTTGTATGCATATCGCCCGGGATTGGGGCTCGCACCAAGCACAAGCGTTTTTTTGGAATTCTCCATCTTATAAATTTTTGATTACATAATACAATATATATATCCAGCCGATAATTCCGTGAAATATTGCCCAAAGCACCGATTTATTTACCGACCAACTGATAACAATAGCGAGCACCGAACCGAAACTGATTCCGTTGCGGATAATTTCTTTGCGATATATAACTTTTTCCATCGACTTAATTGATAATAAGTAACACCTTGATTAAAAAATATGTTTCATAAAACTATTGATAAAATTTAGCTATCGCTTCTGCACATTTCTCCCCGTCAATTGCAGCCGACATAATTCCTCCGGCATATCCTGCTCCCTCAGCACAGGGGAATAAGCCCTTCACCTCTACATGCTGCAAAGTATATGGATCGCGGGGAATACGGACCGGAGAAGATGTTCGCGACTCAACTCCAACCAATACGCCTTCATTCGTATAATACCCTTTCATCTTTTTGCCAAAAGCCGGTAATGCTTTTTTTATGCGCATCGATATATGACCCGGCAACACATCGTATAAAGATACGGATGTGATACCCGGCAAATATGAACATCCCGGCAAGTCGACCGAATGTTTTTCATTTACAAAATCGACAATTCGTTGAGCAGGTGCAGATAAATTGGCTCCGGCTATTTGGTATGCCTGCTGCTCGATGCGATGCTGATACTTTAACATATATAGAGGGTCCGATTTATCTCCGGGAACATCTTCCGGATTTATCTGCACCACTAAACCGGAATTTGCATAAGGATTATTCCGTTTGGAAGGAGACCATCCGTTTACAACCAGTTCGTTTTGATCGGTTGCACAGGGTGCTATAATTCCTCCGGGACACATACAGAATGAAAATACTCCACGGTTTTCTACCTGCTCAACAATATTGTAATACGCCGGCGGTAAATTCGGATGCCTTGTAGTACAATGATATTGTATTTGATCGATAAGTTCCTGAGGATGTTCGATACGTAGTCCCAATGCAAATGGTTTTGCTTCTATTTTAACCTGTTTACGATGCAAAAGCTCGTAGATGTCTTTCGCTGAATGTCCGGTAGCTAAAATAACTGCCTTCGCTTCGATACGTGTACCATCCGAAAACACTACTCCTTTCACTTCGGAGGATTCAATTATCAGATCATCGACTTTTGTATTAAAATGAATCTCGGCACCCGCATCTAAAATCCGTTCGCGCATAGCGACAATAATCTGCGGCAGTTTGTTTGTACCGATATGGGGACGTGTATTTATGGCAATATCGGGATCGGCTCCGTGTTGTATAAAGATGGATAAGATGCGATCGACTTCACCCCTTTTGGTCGAACGGGTATAGAGTTTACCGTCGGAATAGGTTCCTGCGCCTCCCTCTCCAAAACAATAATTCGATTCGGGGTTAACGATACCCGCTTTATTTAATATAGCCAAATCTCTTCTTCGCTCACGTACTTCTTTTCCACGTTCCAGTATAATTGGCTTGAACCCCAACTCTATCAGACGGAGAGCAGCAAAAAGTCCCGCCGGACCGGCACCAACAATAATTACAGGCTTTGCATCACGAATATTGTTGCCTTGAAGATGATAATGCTCTATGGGAACAGGATACTCGTCAATATATACCCGCAACTTACAGATGAAAACAACTTTTCGGGAACGTGCATCGACAGAGCGCTTCAGAAATAAAAAATTTTTTACCTGTTCATGGCGCAGGCCTAAGTGCTCGGCTATTTTATGATGAATGATTTCCATCCGGCCGATATCGGCCGGCAACATCTTCAGCTCGATCTCTTGTTGCATGTGTTCAGGTATTTATCCTAAAAGAATCAAAGGTAATTATTATTTTTTTATTGTACTTTTATCTCTGAAAAACTAAAACAATATTTATATGAAAAAATCTCTTATTATTTTGATGGGTATCATAGGGATACTGGTAATATTCTCGGGTTGCGGATATAATACTATGGTAAAACTCGATGAACAGGTAAGTGGCCAATGGGCCCAGGTAGAAAATGTGTATCAACGCAGAGCCGATCTCATTCCCAACCTAGTAAATACTGTAAAAGGTTATGCCGATTTTGAAAAAGAAGTATTAACTTCTGTAACCGAAGCAAGAAGTAAAGCAACATCTGTAAATGTTGACCCTTCGAATTTAAGTCCGGAAGCCATCCAACAATTCCAGCAAGCACAGGGGCAATTGAGTTCAGCTCTTTCCCGTTTATTGGTTGTTGTTGAGAGATATCCCGACTTAAAAGCAAATCAAAACTTTTTGGAGTTACAAGCACAGTTGGAAGGAACAGAAAACAGAATTACGGTAGAACGAAATAAATTCAACGAAGTTACCCAGCAGTATAATACTAAAATACGTACCTTCCCGAATAATCTTACTGCTGCAATTTTCGGTTTCGATAAAAAAGGATATTTCGAAGCAGATGCAGGGGCAGAGAAAGCGCCCGTAGTTGAATTTTAATCTTCGGAAATTTTCAACACATTTTAATTAATAACAAAAAGTATCTGTATGGGGATTCAACGATTCAGTCTGCAAGAACGCGAAGCTATTAAACACGCTATTCAGGCTGCGGAAAATAAAACTTCCGGAGAGATTCGCGTTTTTGTAGAAGAACACTGTAAGGAAGACACGCTCGATCGCGCGTCTTATCATTTTGAGAGATTAGGTATGCACAAAACTTCTTTACGCAATGGAGTACTCATTTACCTGGCAACTGCCGATCATAAATTTGCCATCATTGGTGATGCAGGAATAAATACGGTTACGGGGAGTGATTTTTGGAATCTTGCTAAGGAAGAAATGCTTATTCACTTCAAACAAAATAATCTTGCGCAAGGTATTATTACCGGCATTCACAAAGTAGGTGATGCACTTAAAAAACATTTCCCTTATTCAGACAACGATAAAAATGAATTACCTGATGATATCGCCCATGCTTAAGTGCCGAACTTTTATCAGCGGCCTGTTGATTCTGATTGCTCAATCGGTTTGGGCTTATAACATTCCGGATAAATCATCGCGATTGGTTAACGATTATACACAAACCTTATCGACCAGCGAACAACAAATGCTTGAACAGAAACTCTTGGCTTATAATGATTCAACCTCTACACAAGTGGCAATCGTTATTATTCCAAGTCTGGATGGGGAAGAAGTTTCTGCTTATGCTGTCAAACTTGCCGAGCAATGGGGCATCGGAAGAAAAGATAAAGACAATGGGGTATTATTGTTAATTTCCATACAAGATCGCAGAGTAACCATACAAACCGGATATGGTATGGAGGGGGTATTACCGGATGCGATTTGTAAACGTATCATTGAACAAGAAATAAAACCGGCTTTTCAACAAAGCGATTATTACGGGGGTATTGACAAAGCCACAACCGCTATTTTTAAATTTGCAGCAGGTGAATATACTGCCGACAATTATGCTGAAGAAGGGACTCCTCTATTTTTTATTCTTATCCTAATTGCTTTCATCATTTTTGTATCGATCATGAGCCGAAGAAAAGGAAAACACCAACAATTCAGCAGTCGTGGTAGCGGTATCCCATTTTGGATGTTGATGGGTGGTGGCGGATCCAGAAGCCACGGTGGTTCCTGGGGTAATTTTAGTGGAGGCAGCGGAGGTTTCAGAGGTTTTGGCGGTGGCAGTTTTGGCGGAGGCGGCGCAAGCGGAGGCTGGTAATCTAACACTAAATGCATCTCAACTAATCTATCATCACATCGATGTTTTCAGATACCGAATTTATATTGTGTTCGACTTCATTCTTTCGCATACAAATTCATTCTTGTCAATTTCTTTACAAAATACAAAAGAGAAAACTTGTATTAGGGCTCATGTAGTTTATCACCTTTGGTCTTAAACTACTCTGAATATGAATGAACAACCAAACACAAATATTAAATAGTGCTTGATTATTATAAGATTGACAATCTTTTGTAATCTATGATTGCATTTAATTCTTCTGTTCATAAAAAATGCCTCCGATATTAGATAATATCGGAGGCATTTTTTATCTGTTTTTTACAATTAACTAAGCTTTAATTTTTTCTGAATATCCGCTACATAAGCTCTGAATTTCTTATCGGTATCAATTAAATCTTCAACGGTTTGGCAGGCGTAAATAACGGTTGAATGATCTCTTCCGCCAAAGTGCATACCGATCGATTTCAAAGAAGATTTAGTATGGCTCTTTGCAAGGTACATAGATATCTGACGAGCCTGTACAATCTCGCGTTTACGGGTTTGTGATTTCAGCATCTCAAGAGGAACCTCAAAATATTCGCAAACCAGTTTCTGTATATATTCTATAGAGATTTCTTTGTTTGAATTTTTTATGAAATTCTTCAACATTTGTTTGGCAAGCGGAAGATCAATTTCTTTTTTGTTCAGGGTTGAATGTGCCAACAAAGAAACCATAGCTCCTTCCAGATCACGCATATTACTATCGATATTATGTGCGACATACTCTACTACATCCAAGGGTAGTTCGATTCCATCGTTTTGCATCTTTTTATATAAGATCGCCATACGGGTTTCGAAATCGGGAATTTGCAAATCGGCAGTCAGGCCCCATTTGAATCGCGATAATAAACGATCTTCTACACCAATTAAATCTTTTGGTGGTTTATCGGAAGTAAGGATAATTTGTTTATTGGTTTGATGCAATTCATTAAAAATATGAAAAAATATGTCCTGCGTTTTTTCTTTCCCGGCAAAATTATGCACATCATCCAAAATCAATACATCAATTAGCTGATAGAAATTTTTAAAGTCATTGATTGTATTGTTCTTCATCGATTCAACAAACTGCTGAGTAAACTTTTCTGCATTTACATACAACACTTGTTTGTCGGGAAAGTGGTCTTTAATTGAACCACCTATTGCATGCACTAAATGTGTTTTCCCAAGACCTGTCGGGCCATAAATCATTAACGGGTTAAACGAAGTCCCGCCCGGTTTATTCGCTACGGCAAAACCTGCCGAGCGTGCTAAACGGTTACAGTCACCCTCAACAAAGTTATCGAAGGAGTATTTGGAGTTTAACTGTGAGTCGATATTGATTTTTTTCAATCCGGGAATTACAAAAGGATTACGGATTGAAGTGTTTACAGTAACAGGAACCGGAACAGATGGATTTTTCAATTCACCATTCGGAGAGGCCGGAATATTTATGGTATGCGCTTTTGTATTGGATGACGCATTGTCAACCACAATATTATATTCCAGGCGTGCGTCTGCACCCAGTTCATGTTTGATGGTCTTTCTCAACAGATTCACATAGTGCTCCTCTAACCATTCATAAAAAAACAAACTCGGAACTTGGATAGTTAACACATTACCTTCAAGCTTTAATGCTTTAATAGGTTCAAACCAGGTTTTAAAACTTTGCGCAGGGACATTATCTTTGATAATCCTAAGACAATTTTCCCAAACCGTATTCGATGTTACTACCATTCTTTTGAGCGTATTAAAATGTTTTTATTCTTATTAAAAAATTTAGCTTCAGTTTCTGCTTAGAGAGAACGAATATTTAAAAAAAAATCCTAACAAAAAAATAAAAAAAATACTTGCAAAATTCATTTATGCGATTGCGTTGCGCAAAGTCATTTTTTGGGCTTATTTTTTTTTATTTTTTTTTATTTTCAACTCCTCATTTTTTTCCGACCCTCTGAAATGCCTATTTTTACTGGCAAAACGGAGCATTCGTTTCTAAAATGCTGTATATCACTCTCAAAAATGAATCTTTGATTTCTTATGTTAAACAGCAAGTTCTACATGAAGTATTTCAGGAAACTCTTCGCATGTAATTTACAAAAAAAAATGAATGAAACGGTAAAAATTTTAGAAAGTTAAGTATCAAGCCTTTTCAATTTCAGAACGAACATTTAGAGCCGTGCCAATAGCTTGTTTCTTTTTCTTCGATTTCTCGAAATAAAAATCTACCCTTCCCAGATTTATTCCTGCAAAACCAACCTGAAAAATTTGAACTTGCTTTACATCAGCACTTAACAAAATTTCGGGTTGCGACATGAATGTATGGGTATGCCCACCGATGATAAGATCGATGTTTTTTGTATTCGTTGCGAGTACCTGATCGGAAACTTTTCGATCACGATATTTATAACCCAAATGTGATAAACAAATAATCAGATCGCAATTCATTTCTTCCTTCAACAGTGTTGCATACCGGGTTGCCTGCTCAATCGGATCAAGGTAAAGGGTCTCTCCATAATTCTTCTTTTCGACAAGCCCCTCTAATTCAATGCCCAATCCAAAAACACCTACCTTAATACTGCCTTTTTGAAAGATTTTATAAGGCAAGGCTTTTCCCTGTAAAGCTGTATTGTTAAAATTATAGTTCGAACAAATAATCGGGAAACCGGCATGCCGCATCTGCTTCACAAAGCCTTCCACTCCATTATCAAAATCGTGATTCCCTAAGGTTGCTGCATCGTACCCCATTTCCGACATCAGCTTTAGCTCCAACTCTCCTCCGTATAAATTAAAATAAGGTGTTCCTTGAAAAATATCTCCGGCATCGAACAATAACACGTGCTCTTCTTCAGAGCGGATCTTTTTAATGAGTGCTGCCCTTCGTGCTACTCCCGCTTGTCCTGCATTACGCGATCCATCCATCGGGAAAGGATCAATTCGACTGTGAACATCATTGGTATGTAGAATGCAAATTTTAACGATATCGGGTTTTGCGAATATATCGGCAGGTTTTAATCCCAAGCCCGTTAATGCCAGGGCCGAGCCCATTAACTTTAGGAACTGTCTTCTACTTGATGATGTTAATTCTTCCATCGATTTGAGGATTTAATATACGTCCTTGTTTAGCTTCTTCTTCTATATACATTCTGATAGCATCGCGCACTTTCAGATTGAGATTGATACGTTCTACTCCTTTAAATGCCTCTATCCCATCTCCACCTCCGGATAAATAATCAGAAGTAACCACTTTATATTTTTTCGATTCAATTATCTCTTCTCCCCCGATGCTCAAATCTGTTATTTTCTTCTCGACAGCAGTTATACGCATTCCCCCTATGGGTTGTCCACCCTTATCTACAATAAATTGTGCTAACATTCGTATCTGCGAAGCATTCAACTCTAAGAGTACCAACTCGTTTTCAAAAGGCATCAGCTCAAAAACATTTCCTAAAGTAATTTTCCCTTCCGGCAAGGAAGAGCGTATCCCTCCGTTACTCGTCGGAAACATAATATCGTACACTATACCTTGTTGAATACAAGTGGCTCCTACAGCATCTGCGAAAAAGTTTCCCAACTTACTTTCGGGCAACCCTTTTTGAAGTTCTTCTGCGGAATGCCCAATCACCCGACTCATCTGTGAATCGAGGCTGAGCTTATAGGGGTTGTAAAATGCCAGTGTAGCTGAATCGGGTTGGACTTCTGCAACCTTAAGCAAAGTCGACTGCACCTGTCCTACATAATATCTTTTAGAACAGGAGCTTATCCCGATGACGAGCAGCAAAAGGATAAAGGGTACTGACTTGAATTTATACATAACTTTATTAATATTCTCCAAACACATTCCGTAAAGAGTCTGCAATTTCACCGAGAGTAGCATAGGCTTCAACAGCTGCCACAATTCCCGGCATCAGGTTTTTCGTCCCTTTCGCATCTTCCGACAAATTTGCCAGTAAGCGTGCAACTTCTTCATTGTCCCGTCCGGATTTCAGCCGGTTAATTTTCTCCATCTGAACCTGACGAATGGTATCGTCAACCCGGAATACGTCTTTAATGGATTGTTCCTGCTCCATAAATTTATTTACTCCTACACTTACCCTATCTCCACTTTCTATATCTTTTTGATATTGATAAGAAGCATCTGCAATTTCTTTCTGAATATAACCTTCTTCGATTGCATTTACCGAACCTCCCATAGCATCAATTTTTTCGATGTATTTCCATGCCTCCTGTTCGATGGTATCTGTTAATGACTCTACAAAATATGAACCCGCTAAAGGATCAACCGTATCGGTTACCCCACTTTCGAAGGCAATAATCTGTTGTGTTCTTAATGCAATTTTTGCAGCTTCCTCTGTAGGCAGCGAAAGCGCTTCATCATAGCCATTGGTATGCAGGGATTGCGTTCCACCTAAAACCGCAGCCATTGCCTGATTGGTGACACGTACTATATTGTTCATAGGCTGCTGAGCCGTAAGGGTAGAGCCTCCTGTTTGGGTATGAAAACGTAATTGCATGGCACGTTCATCTTTCGCTCCCAGGTCTTTGGTAATCTTCGCCCACATACGGCGTGCTGCTCGGAACTTCGCAATCTCTTCAAAAAAATTATTATGGCAATTGAAAAAGAAGGATAAGCGTTTGGCAAAGACATCAATATCCAAACCCTTCTCGATAGCCGCTTTTAAATACGATTTTCCATTGGCCAGGGTAAACGCCAATTCCTGAACAGCAGTAGAACCTGCTTCACGAATATGATATCCGGAGATAGAAATTGTATTCCATTTAGGAACTTCTTTGCTGCAATACTCAAAAATATCGGTAATCAACCGCATCGAAGCTTTTGGAGGGTAAATATAAGTACCTCTTGCGGCATATTCTTTTAAGATATCGTTTTGTATGGTTCCGGAAATTTTATGAATATCGGCTCCCTGTTTTTTAGCCAATGCAATATACATGGCTAATAAGATAGAAGCAGTAGCATTGATAGTCATAGAAGTAGTAATTTTTTCCAGTTGAATCCCCCCGAATAAGATTTCCATGTCTTTCAATGAGTCGATAGCAACTCCTACTTTCCCGACTTCTCCTTCCGCGAATGCATGATCCGAATCATAACCGATCTGTGTAGGTAAGTCGAAAGCTACCGATAAGCCCATCGTCCCCTGTTCGAGCAAATAATGATAGCGCTTGTTCGATTCTTCGGCGGTAGAAAATCCGGCGTATTGACGCATTGTCCATAAACGACCACGATACATATCTTTCTGAATTCCCCGGG
Organism: uncultured Sphingobacteriaceae bacterium; assembly: GCA_964454645.1. Classification (GTDB taxonomy): domain Bacteria; phylum Bacteroidota; class Bacteroidia; order Sphingobacteriales; family Sphingobacteriaceae; genus CAYVTM01. The sequence goes on from CAYVTM010000002.1 coordinate 9,454, forward strand.
TAAAAGGAAATACTCCCGGAGCCTCAATCGGCTTATCGCAGGAAGTGTAAACTTCTTTGATTTCGATACCCGAACTTGTTTCTATTTTCTTTGACAAAATAATAAATATATATGGGTTGAACTAAAAATATTGCTGCACTTCTGTACGGATCATTGCCAAGGCTACATTATGCGGATTCCTTTCGGAAGATGCCATTGTTTCGAAAATCGCTTTACTCAAATCGATTCCTGTAGCCTGAGCAGGCAAACTTCCTGCCGCATGATTAATCATATTCATGGTTTCTTCTTTCACAGCTTTGATCATTGTCCAGGTTTGCGGACTCACAAAAATTTGTTGCGACACATTATGGTCAAATTCGGCACGGATATCCTGTAACATAGCAGTCTGTAAATCACGGGCCGTCATTCCTGTCTTATGTGTACGCATAATTATGCTATGCGGAGAAATACGCTCCACAAACAAGGTCAAACGCTCATAAGCTTGCAAGCGAACAGGCACAACGGCATTTTGGTTATTCATCTTCATTTCGAGCATACGCTTTTTATAGTCGTTCTCGAGATAGGAATTCAAAATATAATAAGCGGTAAGAAAGACAATGGTAGCGGGCACTATCAGCTTCAGCAAATCCATTAAAAAAATAGACCAATTCATATAGGATGATTTAAATACGTCAATGTAGCAAAAATCTGCAATTTAATGCACATTTCAGAATCTATCCTTCATTTTTATTGAAACAACCCGGGATGTTTAAAATTCCCATGCACAAACAAAAGCTCATTCTATTTGTAATAGACATAGTTTAACGTAAATTTGCATAGTAATACATACGAAATCTTTATGGAATCAGCAGTTAAAAATACCAGCAACAGCTTTACTCCGGTTACGCTTACAGCAAATGCCGTTCAGGAAGTGAAAAAAATTATCTCTGAAAAAGAACTTACCGAAGAATTTGGGTTACGCGTGGGTGTAAATGGAGGCGGATGTTCGGGTATGAGCTATGTGATCGGATTCGATAAAAAACAAGAGGGCGATCAGGAGTTCGAAATCGAAGGAGTAAAAGTTTTTATGAATAAATCGCATGGGCTCTACTTATTAGGTTGTGAGGTTGATTTCCAGGATGGCCTCAATGCCCGCGGATTTACATTCAGTAATCCGAATGCTACAAGTACCTGCGGGTGCGGAAGCTCGTTTAGCGCCTAGCGATTAAGCATAATTTGCCTTTACAGCAATTTCAGATTTATAAATAAAAAGAGCATCGATGAGGTTTGATGCTCTTTTTATTTATAAATTATACGTCAAGAGTATCTCAATAGATAAAATCATACAATCCCTTAAATCAGGGACTCTGGGGCATAACTCAAAATACGTTTAAAAATTAATATTAGATTATTCACTAATTGCTTAATTTGGCAACAGATTCCGTATGGATATTAAAGAAAACATAAAAGTCGCTTTCGGTTCGATAAAAGCAAATACTTTACGCACCGTACTTACTTCGTTAATTATAGCGATTGGCTTGATGGCCTTGGTGGGTATTCTTACTTCCATCAATGGAATGGAAAGTTCTATCAACGAGAATTTCGCAAGTATGGGGGCAAACTCTTTCAGTATTCGTAATCGTGCTTCGGGTGGAATACAGGTAGGCCATTCGGGAACTCGCCCAAAAGTATATACTCCTATTAATTACGACCAGGCTACCGACTTCAAAAAAACATTCCACTTTCCCTCCTTCGTTTCCATATCTGCTTTTTCATCTTTTGCAGCTACGGCAAAATACGAATCCCTGAAAACGAATCCCAATTTATCTGTCATCGCTTCCGATGAAAATTATTTGATTACTGCGGGCTATAAATTAGCCGGAGGAAGAACTTTCTCTTCGGGCGAATTAATGTATGGAAGTAATGCAGTGCTGATCGGACATGAGGTAAAGGACAAGCTATTCAAAGGGATAAATCCCGAAGGCAAACTCATCAGTATCGGAAGCACTAAATTTAAAGTAATCGGTTATCTCGAAGAGAAAGGTTCGAGTATGGGATTTGGAGGAGATAAAGTATGCATCATCCCCTTATTAAAAGGCAAACAAATCAGCACAAACAGCAATACATCCTATACCATTACGGTATTGGTAAATAGTCCGCTTCTCGTAGAACCTGCATTGGCAGAGGCTATCGGAAGCTTCCGAAATATCCGCAAACTTTCTACGAAGCAGGAGAATAATTTCGAAATAACAAGGAGCGACAGCCTGGCTAATTCACTCATCGACAATTTAAGTTTTATTGCCATTGCTGCCATTATAATCGGCATCATTACACTACTCGGGGCCTCCATCGGGTTAATGAATATCATGCTCGTATCCGTTACCGAAAGGACCCGTGAGATTGGCGTTCGCAAAGCTCTGGGCGCTACGCCTCTGGTTATCCGTCGTCAGTTTTTAATTGAAGCGATTGTAATTTGTCAGTTGGGAGGAATCGGTGGAATAATTTTAGGAATTCTGATGGGCAACCTTTTATCGATGGTTATCGGAGGCGGATTTATTATTCCCTGGGGATGGATTATTCTGGGAATTATTCTATGTACGATCGTCGGATTAGTTTCGGGGATCTACCCCGCTATGAAAGCATCTAAATTAGACCCTGTAGAAGCATTACGCTATGAATAAAATTCTTATAAATTTTTAGCAAAAAGCATCAGCTCTTCATCATCTTTAGGCATGTACTGCATCTTTTCAAAATACATTCCCAGCTTTGCTAAAAGATGTTGCGAACGAACATTCTCTTTCGTGGTAATTGCTACTAACCGCTTTAGATGTAAAACTTCTTTGGCATATCTCATCATCGCCGATGAGGCTTCGTAAGCATAACCTTTCCCTTCGAATTCGGGATGCAATGCATATCCGATATCAACATCGTCCAGTGCTTCTCTTTTTACCAGTCCGCACATTCCGATATCTTCCCCACCTTCAAACAGGCTCACTTTATAAAATCCGAAACCTTGTGTTTCATAGGTTTTCATCGGGCCATTGGATAAATAATTTTCAGCATCTTCCGTATTTCTCACTCCCCGATCACCAATATTTTTCAACCAGCCTTCAGTATTTAACAACCGAACTATAAAGCCGGCATCGGCAAAGGTAAATTCAGAGATCCGCAATCGTTCCGTAATGATAGGATTCATTGGCAAGGATTAAGGAATTAACAGGGGGTTCATCAAAGCTCCGTAATGGATAAGTTCCCGAAGTTTAGGATCTTTTCTAACCGTAGTATTCATTAAGCGTAGATGTTGCCCATGATGTAAATCGCTCGATACAAAATCAACACAACCTTTTTCTATTAAGATTTCTGCCAGTTGTTTGGTTGCTTTACCATAATAACCAATCGTAGATAAAAGATTCAACTGGAAATAACAGCCCATTTCCTTGTAACGCACATAATCTTCCATCTTCAAATAGTTGTATCGTTCGGGATGAGCAAGCAATGGCTTATACCCTTTCTCCTGTATTTCTTTGATCACTTCGGCAACGCCACTGTTTCTTGTGAATAAAGACAGTTCGAACAGAACAAAGCCGTCACCAATGCTTAGCAGCTCTTTCTTACGAAGCAGATCGAGAAAATTTTCGTCGTAATAGTATTCTGCAGCGGCATCCAGCTCTATGTCTATGGAAAGTTCTTGCAAACGTTTACGTACTTTATCCACCCCTGCCAGAATACTATCGCTTGTATTGCGATAATAATCGCTCATGATATGCGGAGTAGTGATGAGTTTGCGGAAGCCTAAATTTTTCATTCCGGAAATAAGGGCAATGCTATCCTCCAAATTTTTTGCACCATCATCGATACCGGGAATGAGGTGCGAGTGTATATCTACTCTCAAGACTGACAGGTCGGTGAGGACCTCTTCTTCCCGGGGTTTCTTTTTTTTCGAAAATAGATTAAACAACATAGCCTTTATTTTAATCGCAACCTTACATTAACGTTTGTACTGATGCTGATAATATTCCTGATAAGCCCCCGAAGTAACATGATTCAACCACTCTTCATTCGCCAAATACCAATCCACCGTCTTTTCCAATCCCTCTTCAAATTGCAAACTCGGTTTCCATCCCAGTTCTCTTTGAAGTTTTGAAGAGTCGATCGCATAACGCAGGTCATGCCCTGCACGATCGGTCACAAACTCAATTAATTTTTCAGATGTTCCGGGCTCGCGTCCCAGTTTTGTATCCATCACCTTACATAACACACGTATCAGGTCGATGTTTTTCCATTCGTTATGCCCACCGATATTATAGGTAGTGCCTGCTTTTGCTTTATGAAAGATAAGGTCGATGGCTCTTGCATGATCTTCTACCCATAACCAATCGCGAATATTTTCACCCTTTCCATATACCGGAATGGCTTTACTATTTTTAATGTTATGAATAGCTAAAGGAATTAATTTCTCCGGAAAATGGAAGGAGCCATAGTTATTCGAGCAGTTTGAAATTACGGCATTTAAGCCATAGGTATCATGATAGGCACGAACGAAATGATCGGAACCGGCTTTAGAAGCTGAGTACGGGCTGTGCGGATCATAAGCAGTAGTTTCGGTGAATAGTCCCGTTTCGCCCAAGCTCCCGTACACTTCATCAGTAGAAACATGATAAAAGCGATTGTTATTTTTGGTTGAATCTTTCAACCAATACTTACGTGCAGCATTTAACAAATTTACCGTACCGATTACATTAGTATAGACAAAAGCCAAAGGATCAGAAATGGAACGATCAACATGCGATTCGGCTGCCAGATGGAGCACTGCATCAAAATCATGTGTTTCGAACAACTGATTCATTGCCTCTGCATCTACGATATCGGCTTTAATAAAAGTATAGTTTTCCGAATTTTCAATATCTCTTAAATTCTCGAGGTTCCCGGCATAGGTAAGCTTATCGACATTATAGATGTGATAGCCGGGATATTTCGTTACGAACAATCGCACTACATGCGAACCAATAAATCCGGCACCGCCGGTGATCATTATTTTTTTCTTTGCCATATTATTTTTTTGCTTGAGCAAGCTCCCAATTCCAGGCGCTGCGCATCATATCTTCAATGGTTAAAACGGTCTTCCAGCCCAATTCGGTATTCGCTGCTGCGGTATCGGCATAAACTGCTTCTGCATCTCCGGGGCGACGATCCACAAGCTGATAAGGAATTTTGATTCCGGTTGCCTGTTCAAATGCCTTAATAATATCAAGTACCGAAAATCCTATCCCTGTACCAATATTAAACACCTCAAATCTTTTTTTATTTTTGTTATCCAATAAACGACGTATGGCAGCAATATGCGCCTGAGCTAAATCAACCACATGAATGTAATCCCGCACACAAGTCCCGTCGTGTGTATTATAATCACCGCCAAATACATTTAATCGCTCACGTTTCCCCAAAGCCGTTTCAGTAATATAAGGAATTAAATGATGTGGAACTCCATGTTGCACCTCCCCTATCAAAGCGCTCTCATGTGCACCAATCGGATTAAAATAACGAAGTGTTATCGCCCGGACAGTTTTTGTACCAGAAACAGTTTCTATCATCTCTTCACCCATCTGCTTGGTGTTTCCATAGGGCGACATGGCTTTTTTCACCGGAGCATTTTCGGTTACCGGTAAAATATCCGGATTACCATAGACTGTACAGGAAGATGAAAATACAAGCGGCTCTATTTTATACTTTTGCATACATTCCAACAGACTGATCGTCGAGATCATATTGTTGCGATAGTATTTCAAAGGATGCAACACCGATTCCGCAACTTGTAAAAAACCGGCAAAATGAATTACAGCATCTATCTGAGGATGTCGTAAAAAGTAATCATCGAGACTGTCTGCATTACACATTTCTGTCTGCTCGAAGCCGGGACGAACACCGGTAATCTCTTCTATACGATCGACAATAGCTGCCGTAGAATTTGAAAGATTATCAATAATAAAAACATTATAGCCTAATTTAATTAATTCTACAACGGCATGCGAACCGATATAACCCGTTCCTCCTGTTACTAATATATTTTCCCTGTTTTGCATTATTTATTGTAATCGTCGAAATTCTTAGGTGTCAACTCCTGCTCCGGTAAACTTTTAAAGTACTCATAGGTAATTTTCAATCCTTCAGAACGTGTTACTTTGGGCTCCCAGTTTAACAACTCTTTAGCTTTACTAATATCCGGGCGGCGTTGTTTGGGGTCGTCGGTAGGTAAACGTCTGAAAATTATTTTTTGTTTACTGCCTGTCAATTTCAAAATCTCATCGGCAAATTCTTTGATCGTAATTTCATCGGGGTTACCAATATTTACAGGGTATGCGTAATCACTCAACAATAAACGATAGATTCCTTCCACCAAATCATCGACATAACAGAAAGAACGCGTTTGAGTACCATCACCGAAAGCCGTAAGGTCTTCCCCTCGTAAAGCCTGGCCAATAAATGTCGGAAGTACTCTTCCGTCGTTCAGGCGCATACGCGGACCGTAGGTATTAAATATACGTACAATGCGTGTCTCTAATTCGTGAAAAGTATGATAGGCCATCGTCATCGCTTCCTGAAAACGTTTTGCTTCATCGTACACCCCACGCGGGCCAACCGGATTTACATTACCCCAGTAATCTTCGGTTTGCGGATGCACTGTCGGGTCTCCATATACTTCCGAAGTAGAAGCGATTAGCATTCTTGCTTTCTTTGCCTTTGCCAAACCTAATAAGTTATGTGTTCCCAACGATCCTACCTTTAAAGTTTGTATCGGAATTTTCAAATAATCGATCGGACTTGCTGGCGAAGCAAAATGTAAGATATAATCAATACTTCCCGGAACATGGACAAATTTCGAAACGTCATGATGATAAAATTCAAAAGCTTCCAGTTTAAAAAGATGTTCGATATTTCGGAGTGACCCGGTTATCAGATTATCCATACCCACTACGCGATAGCCTTCCTTTATAAAGCGATCGCAAAGGTGAGAGCCTAAAAACCCTGCGGCTCCGGTTATTAATACACGTTTACTCATAGATGTTTTTTAGTTTATTCCAATTCCGTAATAGGTATATCCCAAGTCTCTTAACTCGGAAGCTTCGTAAATATTTCTTCCGTCAAAAATGACTTTATTTTTCAGCATTGTGCCCATAGCTTCGAAATCGGGAGAGCGATACTCGGGCCATTCCGTAACGATCAGTAAAGCATCGACATTTTTCAAAGCATCATCCTGACGTTCGGTATATTGAATACGATCTCCTAAAATATGCTTCGCTTCCTGAATAGCAACGGGATCATGTGCAATTACTTTCGCTCCTGCCGCTAATAAATGCTCAATAATAACCAACGAAGGTGCTTCACGCATATCATCGGTTTTAGGTTTGAAAGATAAGCCCCAAATAGCAAAGGTTTTCCCTTTCAAATCGTTTTTGAAATGAGACTTCACCTTATTAAAAAGTACCGATTTCTGATTGTCGTTCACATGCTCAACAGCTTTCAAAACACTCATTTCATAAGCATGTTCCGCAGCAGTTTTTATCAACGCTTTCACATCTTTCGGAAAACAAGATCCGCCATAACCAATTCCCGGATAGATAAATTTATTTCCGATACGGGGGTCACTTCCAATTCCTTTACGAACCATATTCACATCTGCTCCCATAATTTCACAAAGATTCGCAATATCATTCATGAAGCTGATCTTTGTTGCCAGCATGGCATTGGCAGCATACTTTGTCATCTCTGCCGATGGAATATCCATGCTGATAATCGGATGCCCGTTCAACACAAAAGGTTTGTATAATTTCTTTAAAATTTCTTCCGCTTTCTCCGACTCCACTCCAATCACAATACGGTCGGGCCGAAGGAAGTCATCAATAGCTGCCCCTTCTTTCAGGAATTCCGGATTGGATGCCACATCAAAGGTCAAACCGGAAGAACGTTTCTTCAACTCCCCGGTAATAGTAGCTTTTACCTTGTTGGCAGTACCCACAGGTACTGTACTTTTCGTTACTACCACCAAATAATTATTCATCGCTTTACCTATCTCGGCAGCAACACCAATCACATATTTCAAATCGGCACTACCATCTTCTCCCGGAGGTGTCCCAACTGCTATAAATACCACATCACAACCCTGAACACTTTTCGCCAGGTCTGTAGAAAAATGTAACTTCCCTTTTTGGGTATTACGGAGTACCATCTCTTCCAAACCCGGCTCATAAATAGGCATTTGCCCCTTTTTCAACCCTTCAATTTTATTTTGATCTACATCTATACAAGTTGCTTCAATACCTACTTCAGCTAAGCAAGTTCCTGTAACTAAACCCACATATCCTGTACCGACTATTGCTATCTTCATAGTAAAATCATGTTTTTTATGTTAAAAATCGTATTATTGGCCACAATTTAATTGTGGGCGAATATACTTATTTGTCTTAATAATATTATTGCAGTTTCGGGGTTTATTGAAGAACCTAACCATATTATGTTGCGATTATTATGTATAAACGAATTTTATTACTTCTGCTTTTATTTTCCACTTACTGTACGATTGCAAAAGCTCAATATGTCGTAAAGGTAAAAAGCCCCAAAGATTCCTCTCTAAATATGGGCATGCTTACTGTCTTCTACACCCTTCAGATTCCTCAGGCTGATATGGCAAAACGCTTCGGCATCAACTCAAATATTGGAGGATCATACACTTATAAAACAAAGAGCAATTATATTGTCGGTGTTGAAGGAGCTTTTCTTTTTGGAAACGAAATCAAAGAAAATGATATCCTCAGCAATATCAGTACTAACAGGGGGGTAATTATTAAACCCGACGGGACAGTCATGGAGCCCCGTTTATTCGAACGCGCTTTTAATTTTCATGTTAAAGCAGGAAAATTGGTGCCTGTTTTCGGGAGAAATAAAAATTCGGGATTTGTAGCTACGGCAGGTCTGGGATTCTTTCAACATAAGATACGTATTGAAACTCCCGGAAATGCAGCACCTCAACTCAATGAATCTTATAAAAAAGGATATGATCGCTTAAGCAACGGACTTTCGCTTCATGAATTTGTAGGGTATATGCATATCAATACCCGGCAACGATTGAATTTTTACGGAGGGGTTGATTTTATGCAGGCCTTCACACAATCACGCCGCGATTTTGATTTTTATACCCAACGCAAAGATGATTTAAAACGTAAGGACTTTTTATACGGCTTTAAGATCGGGATTATTGTTCCTATCAACCGAAGGGCTCCTAAAGATTTTTACTTCAACTAATGCTAATTATCTATAATCTTTCGATCCGCTTATACAAGCTCTTTATCTATACGGCTTCAAGCTTCAACCCGAAAGCTAAATTATGGATTGAGGGACGGAAAGATTTACTTGCAAAAATTAAAGATCAGATACCAACAGATTACTCCTGCGTATGGTTCCATTTTCCCTCTCTGGGCGAATTCGAACAAGGCAGAAATGTATTAGAGGAATTCAAAAAAAAACACAGCGAATATAAAATAATAGTCACCTTCTTTTCCCCTTCGGGATATGAACTGCGTAAGGACTATGCACATGCCGACCACGTGTTTTATCTTCCGCTCGACACAGAATCCAATGCAAAAACATTTTTGGATATCATCCGACCGAAGATGGTCTTCTTTACGAAGTACGATTACTGGTATCATTTCTTTAAGAACATTCGTGCACGAAATATTCCTTTGTACATGATCTCTGCTATCTTTCGCAAGGATCAATTATTTTTTAAATCGTACGGAGCCTTCTACCGGAAAATCCTATCCTATGTCAGTCATTTCTTCATACAGAATAAAGAGTCGGGAAATCTGCTCCGAAGCATCGGTATTAATAATTATACGGTTTGCGGAGATACCCGTTTCGACCGGGTGCACTACAACAGCCTAAGCCCTAAACCCTTGCCCCTTATACAAAAATTTGCAAGTAACAAACGCATACTTGTAGCAGGAAGCACCTGGGAAGCTGATGAACGCAGGGTGCTTGTAAGAATCAATCGCAAAGATTCCGAATTGAAATGGATACTTGTTCCACATGAGATCGAAGAGGAACATCTTGCCCATCTTCAGCAATCAATCAATACAAAAAGCATTCGCTATTCCCAATACCATGACCGTGATGATAATGACTACCAGGTATTAATTATTGACAGCATAGGTTTGCTGATGCATATTTATCCGTACGCATATATCTGTTTTATCGGCGGAGGATTCGGCAAGGGCATACACAATACACTGGAAGCTGCTGTTTTCGGGAAGCCTGTATTGTTCGGACCTAATTATCAAAAATTCAAAGAAGCAAAAGATCTTATTTCTGTTGGTGCAGCTTTTAGTATTACAGATGCTGCAAGTTTCGAATCCACCGTAGATATGTTGCTTCAATCGGAAGCCTTACATCATAAGGCGGCTCAGGCAGCAAGTAATTATGTTCGTGAGAATACAGGTGCTACCGGGAAAATCATGGGTTATCTGGATGGTTTGAAATGACGAGTCCTACAGATTTTTGATTACTTTAAAATTTGTATTTCAGAGAATCTTATTCATTCAAGACATTAATTTGTCGCTACACGTAATTTAGTTCTTCATCCTGAACAACATTAAGAAACTACATCTCCCGCAACTTCTCGCGCACCTCCTCCATCAGCCACATAGGCGTAGAAGTAGCTCCGCAAATGCCTACTTTATCTCCTTCCGAAAAATAAGAAGGGTCTAATTCATCGACAGAAGAAATAAACAGGGTATTGGGGTTATTGGCTTTACACACATCGTAAAGTATTTTCCCGTTTGATGATTTTTTTCCGGATACAAAAACGATCTTATCAAAATTTTTCACAAAACGACGCAGCTCTTCATCACGGTTCGAAACCTGGCGACAAATCGTATCGTTCGCATCTACCTCATAACCTCTTTGAATCAATTCATCTTTGATAGCATAGAATTTCTCGGTGCTTTTGGTGGTCTGGCTGTACAAGGTAAATTTCGAAGGCAAGTCTGTTCCATCCAATTCGGAAATATCCTGAAATACTACTGCTTCATTCAATGTTTGTCCTTGCAATCCGATCACCTCTGCATGGCCATGTTTACCGTAAATAAAAATCTTCTCCTGATTATCGAAAGAATTTTTGACACGGTTTTGCAGCTTTAACACTACCGGACAGGAAGCGTCCATCAGTTGAATATTATTGGCAAGTGCTGTACGATAGGTTTCCGGAGGTTCTCCATGTGCACGAATCAATACTTTTTCGTTTTGAATATTTTTGAGGTCTTCGTGTGAAATAATCTTTAATCCCTTTGTCTTCAGGCGTTCAACCTCTTCATCGTTATGAACAATATCTCCCAGACAGTATAAATAGCCCTGCTCTTCCAGGATACTTTCAGCCATTTCAATAGCATACACAACCCCGAAACAAAATCCCGATTCCTGATCAATACTTACCTGAAGATTCAACATATTTCCGATTTTTTTCAAAAATACAAATTTTAAATTAATTGCTGCGGAATGAGCTCAAACTGAATAATTTACCCGGCTATCGTTTTAGAACGAAGGAGCCCTGACAGAATTAAGATATTGCCCTATAAGAAGCTAAGCAATCAAATTCTTTTCCAACAGATATTCGGCAATCTGAACGGCATTGGTAGCAGCCCCTTTGCGCAAATTATCAGCAACAATCCAAAGGTTTAAGGTTTTATCCTGCGATTCATCTCTTCTGATTCTTCCTACAAAAACCTCATCTTTATGTTGTGCATTCAGAGGCATCGGGTAGATTAAGCTTGAGGGGTCATCCTGAACAATAATACCTTTTTCAGCTCCTAAGATTGCACGCACTTCATTCAGATCGAAATCGTTTTCAAATTCGATATTAACCGATTCGGAATGTCCGCCCATAACCGGAACACGCACTGTTGTTGCAGTAACACGAATGCTGTCATCCCTCATAATTTTCTGAGTCTCGCGAATCATTTTCATTTCTTCTTTGGTATACCCGTTTTCAACGAAGACATCAATCTGGGGAATCAGATTTAAATCGATGGGGTACGGGTAGGCACGTTCTCCTTCAACCTTATTGCGTTCGTTCATCAACTGAGTAACAGCTTTGACACCCGTTCCCGTTACCGACTGATAGGTAGAAACTACTACTCTTTTGATTTTATATTTCGCATGCAAAGGCTTCATCACCATAACCATTTGTATGGTGGAACAGTTCGGATTTGCAATAATCAAGTCCGTATCGCTTAATACATCGCCATTTACTTCGGGGATTACCAAAGCTTTTCCGGGATCCATACGCCATGCGGAAGAATTATCGATTACACGGATTCCTGCTTCGGCAAAACGAGGCGCTTCTTTCAGAGATGTACTTCCTCCGGCAGAAAATAAGGCGATTGCAGGCTTCATTCGGATGGCATCATCTGCAGAAACAATCGTATAATCCTTTCCTTTAAAGGAAACTTTTTTGCCCACACTTTTTTCAGAAGCAACGGGAATAAGCTCAGACACCGGGAAGTTTCGCTCCTCCAACACTTTCAACATACATGACCCTACCAGACCGGTAGCACCTACAATTGCAACTTTCATTAAAGAATCCTTATTAAATGCGGTTTTAAATAAATTATTTGATTCGTAATTATGTATGCAAATATGGAAAAGTTTTTATTCATTTTAAGCATACTATTCGTACAATATTTCCCGGTCATAAGCCGGGATGCGTCGGGCACAGGGAACAAGCATCTCCCTGCAGATACGGTTTTGCAATATGGCGATGTAATTATCAACGAAATATTTGCCGATCCGAATCCGGTTATTATGCTTCCTCCTTTTGAATTTATAGAACTTTATAACCGAAGCAATCGGTCGATCGACTTATTAAATTGGGTGTTTTCGGATGGTACTGCTCAATCAAAAATTAAGAGCACATTCATCCATCCGCACGAATACCTTATTCTTTGTAAAGCTTCAGACAGTAATGCTTTCAAGCCTTATGGAAAAACAAGCGGACTTACAAGCTGGCCGTCGCTGAATAATGCCGGGGATTTTTTAACACTGAAAGATCCGGGAGGACAGCTGATTTTTGAAGTCAAATATTCCGATCAATGGTATAAAGACAATCGAAAACGTGCCGGCGGCTATACGCTGGAAATGATAAACCCTTACAGCCTTTGCAGGGATTTATACAATTGGGAGGCATCGGCCGATATCAGTGGTGGTACGCCGGGAAAAGTGAACAGCATTTATAATTCAATGAGCGATACCCTCATCGCTAAGTTTAGCTCTGTAGAATCCCCTAACGATTCTACGCTGGTTCTTTCCTTTAATACCCTGCTCGATACGGCCGGACTCCTTATTCCGGCTAATTATTTTATCTATAATGAAATTTATTATCCGAAACGTGTAAGTATAGAAGATGCAACATTCAAAAAAATCCGTTTGGTATTAGTCAATAAATTAAGACCTGGCCTGAATTACAAAATCGACGTTAACAATCAAAGTGATTGCAAAGGACTCCCCTTACAATACCCTTACAATTCCCTGTACTATTTCTATCCGGGCATCGACGATAGCCTGAGCCGGATTCGTATCAACGAACTCTTCCCCGACCCTTCACCGGAAGTAGGTTTACCATTACGTGAATACATCGAATTGTACAATTGCGAATCGCGAGATGTAGATCTTTCGGGATGGAGCATCTCCGATCCTTCAGGAAAATCAGTCTTTCCGAACTATGTCATACCTGCAAAATCTTACGTAATTATATGCAACATTTCCGACACAGCTTTATATAAACCCTTTGGTAGTGTACTTGGACTTAAAACACTTCCTTCCCTGAATAATTCAAGTGACAGCATCCGGTTAAAAAATAAGGCAGACCGGTTGATTCATGATGTAAATTATTCCCTGACCTGGTATCGCAACCCTGTAAAAAGCCAGGGTGGATGGTCGCTCGAAAATATTAACCCTTATGAAGATTGTCATGAAATGATTAATTGGACGGCCGCTATCAGTAGTATCGGAGGAACACCCGGAACTAAGAATTCTGTTTTTCGAGACACAACCGGATTCGAACTTTTAGATTTTAAAGTAAAAGAAAAACGGATTATTGAATTATATTTTAACAGAGGCATTGATCAGGATATACTTCATCCGCATTGTTTTTATGTATATGACAAAGCATTGAATTTATATTTCCCTACTCAACTTCAAAGCGATTCGCCTTATCATACAATCATACGTCTAACATACAATACTTTTAGTCCCGGCAATTATCAATTAGTGATAAACGCTATTGGAAGTTGCGGGAAATACGACACTACGATTCTTACCCGTTTTAGCATTGCTCATGCTCCCAACTATCCACTTTTCATTAATGAACTCATGATCGATCCCGAACCCGTGATCGATTTGCCGGATGCAGAGTACATCGAACTCTATAATGCCTCCGACACAATTCTTAACATAGATAAATTAAGACTTCGTGATGATAAAGGCTATTGCACATTCGGCAAAGGAAATGTAGCTGCCAAAGGATATATATTACTTTGCGATAAAGACGACAGTGCAAAATTAGCGGGATATGGTCCGGTATTGACAACAGGAAACTTCATCTCGCTGAATAATATTTCGGATGTAATTATTCTGGAAGATGAGGATGGTAATATGCTGGACAGAGTCGCTTATACGAGTCAGTGGTATCGTTCGTCAGAAAAGGCAAAAGGAGGATACAGCTTAGAACGCATACAAACCGTGGCTTCCTGTGCCGGGGCTTCAAACTGGATTGCCAGCATGGATGCATCGGGAGGAACACCCGGACGAATCAATTCCGCGAATGAAAAAATAGTTGACAGCAGTATTTTTACACTTTTGGATTTCTCTTTGCATAAAGATTCCGTCTTTCTCATTTTCAATAAAGAATTAGATACATCCTCCATATCGGACAATCGTTTCCGGCTGAATAAAGAATTATTTGTGAGTACAGTTTTGTTTGACCCTCAATCGAACAAGCGATTAGTACTTGTATTAAATGATAGTCTGAAACATACTTTGTTGTATGAATTATCCCTGATACAGATTCCTGCTTGTCATCCGGAATACTTGGATACAACCTTAACGTTGTTAATCTCTAAAAAACCGCAGTATAACGATTTGATCTTAAACGAAATTTTATTTAATCCTTATCCGGGCGGAGTTGATTTTATTGAACTTTACAATCCAAGCAATTTTATTTTCGACCTTCGTGAATTTTCATTCAGTAATGATACTTCACTGAAAAAACAAAAATTCATTTCCGATAAAAGCTTACTTTTTCATCCAAGAACGTATAAGGTATTTTGCCTATCAAAAGAAGGAATAGAAGCATTTTATTATGTCCGTTATTCAGAAAATCTGCATAAGACAGCAAACATACCCGGAATGAACGACGCTGAGGGGCGTATATTTTTAATATATAATCAACAATTAATAGATGCTTTTACATATTCAGAAAAAATGCATCATAGTTTTATTGCAGATAAGGAAGGCGTTTCTTTGGAAAGAAAATCGTTTGCAACAAATAGCCACTGGACTTCCGCATCTTCTTTTGTAGGCTATGCCAGTCCGACTTATGAAAACTCCCAATACCGAAACGAAGAAATACAGTCCGGCAACTTCTATACCGAGCCCCGTATTTTCAGTCCTTCACGTTCGGAACAAACGCGCATACATTACGAATTGGGAGATAGCGACTATTTATTATCGATACGCATCTATAATACAGATGGAAGATTGGTGAAGACATTGGTAAATGACGAGCTAGCCGGAGTTAGGGGAGATTATTTCTGGGATGGGGACTCGGAACAGGGGATTGTAGAACCCGGGATCTACATAATACACATTGCCAGCTTTAGGCCCGGAGAAAAGGAACAACATCAAAAGATGACACTTATCGTAGCCCCCTAATATTTATTATAAATAATTTTACCTTTGCTGAAATGATTTATACGAAATGAAAGAAACAATAATTGTGATAGGGTCGAACGGACAGATAGGTACGGAACTGGTAGCAGAATTACGAACGGTATACGGAGCTTCAAACGTTGTAGCAACGGATATTAAGGAACCTGATTACGATACAATGAATGCGGGGCCATTCGAATTTTCAAATGTCCTCGACAAAGAAAACCTGAAAACAATTATTGAGAAATATAAGCCCACACAAATTTATCTGCTTGCGGCTCTTCTTTCAGCCGTAGGAGAACAAAAGCCGAAGAAAGCCTGGGAGTTGAATATGGAAGGCCTGATCAACGTACTTGACTTCGCTTTAGACTATAACATTAAGAAAGTATATTGGCCCAGTTCGATCGCCGTATTCGGCCCGAACTCCCCTCAATATCAGACTCCTCAATATTGCACAATGGATCCTAATACGGTTTATGGGATCAGTAAGCTTGCCGGCGAACGTTGGTGTGAATATTATTTCTTAAAGTATGGATTGGATGTACGCAGCTTACGTTATCCCGGCCTGATTGGCTGGAAAGCAGCTCCCGGTGGTGGAACTACCGATTATGCTGTACATATTTTCCACGATGCGATTAAGAAAGGAGCTTACGAAAGTTTCTTATCTGCCGATACCGAATTACCGATGATGCATATGGAAGATGCGATTCGTGCCACGATTGGATTGATGCATGCCGATGCAGAGAAGATTAAAATCCGCTCGAGTTATAATGTATCTGCCATGAGTTTTACCCCTTCTCAATTGACTTCTGAAATACAAAAGTATTTACCTGATTTTAAAATCTCATATTCCGGGAACGATCCGCGTCAAGCTATTGCAAATTCATGGCCGAAAAGTATCGATGACTCTTATGCTCGCAAGGAATGGGATTGGAAAAATCAATATGACTTAGCGGGACTTACCAAAAATATGTTGGATAACTTAAAGAAATAAAACGCATGACTTTCGAAGAATTTTTCCTGAAAAAGAAAGTCGACATGGAAGTACTGAAACTTTCCAATCCGGATTTATATGAAGAATTCCGAACACATTATGCAGAGATGGGCGGCAAAAGTTTCGATCATAGCAAGAAATTTCTGTTTAATAAGCTTCGTCATCTTTACCCGCTGAAAGGAGTTACAAAACCGGAAAACCAAGCTGTCGAAAAACCTGTCTATAAACCCATGTTTAAAAAATAGTCCCTACAAATTTATATGATTGATTCATCCCCTATTTTTACAGGGAAAGGATTACCACTTCTTAAATACGAAAAATACGGCAAGGATAATCAGAGCAAAACCGGTGATATGATTCCATGCAATTTTTTCGCTCTTAAAAAACAATAATGTAAAGATGAGAAAAATACTGATTGAAAGTACTTCCTGAATAACTTTCAATTCCATTAAGCTGAAGGGGCCACCATTTCCTTTGAATCCGATTTTATTCGCAGGAACCTGAAAAATATACTCGAACAAAGCAATAAACCAGGAAATTGCAATAATAGCAACCAGACCCAAGCCCTTACTCCAATCCATATCTTTAAAACGTAAATGCCCATACCAGGCAAGTGTCATAAACACATTAGAGATTGTAAGAAAAAGCAGTGTAGTGATGGCTTTCATCGCGTAGGTTATTACCGAATTATTTATAAACTAATTCGCCATTTGAGGAACTTTTACATAATAACCCGTTCCGTCGTAGGTTCTTCTTCTCGGATGCTCCATACATTTATCGGAACAACAACCTAACAAATTATCTCCGCATTCATCACATTGAGTAAAGTGCTCATTGCATTCGGGGTTTGCACAGTTAATCATCTTAGGAGTTTCTTTCCCGCAATTCCGGCACTTTGAAATAATTTTGGGGTTTATGTTGTTCACATCAACCACTATGCGGTTATCAAATACATAACATTTCCCTTCAAAATCCTTACCGCCAACCTCTTTACCATATTTAATAATTCCGCCATGCAATTGATACACATCTTTAAATCCTTCCTTCAATAAAAGTGCACTAGCCTTTTCACATTTGATACCTCCGGTGCAATAGGTCAGAATTTTTTTGTCTTTGTATTCTGCAAGTTTTTCGATCATGGCAGGGAAGTCGCGGAAATTTTCGATATCTAATGTAATGGCATTTTTAAAACGCCCTACATTGTGCTCGTAGTTCGAACGAACATCTAAGATGATTACATCTTCATGATCCTTCATTTCAAGAAACTCCTTAGGCTCTAAATGTTTACCTGTCTCTTTACGAGGATTGATGTATTCAGGATTCCTTAAACCGGAATGTACAATTTCTGTTTTATAACGAACATGCATTTTTGTGAACGAAGGCTCATCCACCTCATCAATTTTAAAATCGATACCGGCAAAGCGTTCATCCGCTAAAAGCATGTCCATATAAGTTTTACATTGTTCAACAGTCCCCGAAACGGTACCATTCAACCCTTCATCGGCAACAATAATACGACCTACAAGTCCTAAACCTTTACAGAATTTTAAATGATCGGCAGCAAATTGATCCCCATCTTCTATCGTCGTATAACAATAGTACAGTAGTGTTTGGTAATTTCTCATAAAATCATTGATACTGGTATAAACAGCATTAAATGTGATACAAAAATAACTTTTTTATCGAAAAGGAAGAAAAGTACAATTAATACAGGCAGATAAATGCAACTCATGGCATGACTATAGTCATGCCATGAGTTGCATTTAAACAACCCCCAACTCTTTCCCAACTTTAGTAAAAGCTGCAATGGCTTTATCCAGATGATGAATTTCATGGGCTGCAGACATCTGCACGCGAATACGTGCTTTTCCTTGCGGAACAACGGGATAATAAAATCCGATGACATAAATTCCTTCTTCCAGCATACGCGATGCGAATTCCTGAGACAATTTAGCATCGTATAGCATAACCGGTACAATAGGATGCACTCCGGGCTTAATATCGAATCCGGCAACGGTCATCTTCTCGCGGAAGTACTGAGTATTTCGTTCGAGTTTATCACGCAGTTCGGTTGTTTGACTTAGCATGTCCAACACTTCGATCGATGCCCCAACAATAGAAGGAGCTAATGTATTCGAAAACAAATAAGGACGTGATCGCTGGCGAAGCATATCGATAATTTCTTTTCTTCCTGAGGTAAAACCTCCGGATGCACCGCCTAATGCTTTACCCAATGTTCCTGTAATGATATCTATTCGTCCCATTACATTGTGATGTTCATGAGTACCTCTTCCGTTTTTCCCCATAAAACCCGAACAGTGACATTCGTCAATCATCACTAAAGCTTTGTACTTATCTGCCAGGTCACAAATTTTATCCAATTGTGCTATTGTTCCGTCCATGGAAAAGGCTCCATCGGTAACAATAATACGATGACGTAAATTTTGCGTTTCTTTTAATTTTTCTTCCAGATCAGCCATGTCATCATGTTTGTAGCGATAACGTTGTGCTTTACATAAACGCACCCCATCGATAATCGAAGCATGGTTTAACTCATCAGAAATGATTGCGTCTTGTTCATTGAACAAAGGTTCAAAGACACCTCCGTTTGCATCAAATGCCGCGGCATATAAAATGGTATCTTCAGTTCCTAAAAATTTTGATAGCTTCTCTTCCAGAGTTATGTGAATATCCTGAGTACCGCAAATAAACCGTACCGAAGACATTCCGAAACCATGTGTATCGATAGCTTTTTTAGCAGCTTCGATTACACGCGGGTGTGATGAAAGGCCCAGGTAATTATTGGCACAAAAATTAATTACTTCTTTCCCCCCGGCAATTTTAATATCCGCCCCTTGTGGCGAAACGATTATTCGCTCTCTTTTATATAATCCGGCGTTTTCTATTTCTTTCAGCTCCTGAGCTAAAACAGGTTTCAAGGTTTCGTACATAACTTTTTTTTTCAAAAATAGGAAAAAAGCTTATCTACCCGCTTTAAATTCTAAAATATACAGGCAAAACACATGGATTTGGGGATATCCCTACTGATTTTTTATTACTTTTGTCTATTACGAAGCGTTATGCAAGAGAAGATTAACATCTACCGCAATGAAATACAAGGCTTTAATCCATCCAACTCCGATGAATTAGAACAATTCCGAATTAAATACCTCGGCAGAAAGGGTATAATTACCGATCTGTTCGAAACCTTTAAGGGCCTTTCTACAGAAGAGAAAAAGCAGGTAGGGAAAAACATTAATGAGTTTAAGCAGCTTGTAGAAAAAACTTATCAGGAATTCAAAACCAAATTTGAACAAAGCATCGAAAATGTCCCTTCGGAGAAAGATTTAAGCCTCCCCGGTGAAGCTATGGAATTAGGTAGTCCTCATCCGGTATCTTTAGTATTAAAAGAAATTAATTCGATTTTCAAGCGTATTGGATTTACGGTTGTTAAAGGGCCGCAAATTGAAGACGACTGGCATAATTTCACCGCATTGAATTTTCCACAAGAGCATCCTGCAAGAGATATGCAAGACACCTTCTTCATCGAGAAAAACAATGAAGATCCTCAAAAAGATATTGCTTTGCGTACACATACTTCTTCTGTACAGGTTCGTTTGATGGAGAATAACAAACCTCCATTGCGTTCGATTATGCCCGGTAGAGTATTCCGAAATGAAGTTATCTCGGCACGTTCACATTGTATCTTTCATCAGGTAGAAGGTTTATATATTGACGAGAATGTTTCCTTTGCCGATTTGAAACAAACCCTTTATTATTTCGTACAAGAAATGTTCGGAAAGGGTACCGAAGTACGTTTCCGACCTTCGTATTTCCCTTTTACAGAACCATCGGCAGAAATGGATATACAATGCCAAAACTGTGGAGGTAAAGGATGTACGATTTGTAAACACTCGGGATGGGTAGAAATATTAGGCTGCGGAATGGTCGACCCGAATGTTTTGAAAAATTGTGGAATCGATCCGGAAAGATATACGGGCTTTGCTTTTGGAATCGGGATAGAACGACTGGCATTAAATAAATTTAAAATAAAAGATATACGAATGTTTTTTGAAAATGATATTCGTCTATTGAAACAATTTCAATCTGAAATAATCTGATGAGAGCAGTCATAGGTGTATTTTTACTTTTTCTATTTCTTTTCACGGCATGTGAAAAGGGACAGGAAAGCACTGTCCCGAATGTTCCTGTGAATATTCGCATCAGTTTAGATGATCCCGCTTATCATGATCTGATAAGTATAGGCGGAAAAATTGTGTTGGAGGGTGGACACCGCGGCATCATTGTATATCACCGCATGCAGGATGATTACAAAGCCTATGAACGTACATGCCCCTATCTTTCCGAACAGGAATGTGCTATCGTTAGTATCGACTCAACCATCAGTAGTGTGGGCTGCGACTGTTGTAAGTCTCGTTTCCAACTATTGGATGGCTCTCCTATCAGCGGTCCTTCTCAGGCTCCTTTACGATCCTACCGTACAAGTCTTTCTCAAGGATATTTATACATTACAAATTAAATAGAATGGATGCAGAAAAAGTTCAAAAGGTAATTAAAGACGCATCTAAAGAATTATTTCGAAAATTCGGTTATCACAAAACCAGCGTAAACGAAATTGCAAAACGTGCACGTATTGCAAAGGCTACTATTTACAAGCATTTCGAGAAAAAAGAACTGATCCTCAATATCATTATCATGGAGCACCTGAAACATGGTGTTGAGGATCTGATTGCAAAATTTCATCCCAAAATTGATAAAGAAGAAAAATTAAAGGCACTTATTTTAAAAACAAGCCGACTTTCCTATACGGTTTGCAATGAATTTATCGGATGGGATTTTATTCGTGAGAACGCCAACTCTCAAGAGTTTCTGAAAAACTTATCTCACGAATTAGAAGTATTATTGATAGATACCTTTCAGAGTCTGCCTGATTTCGGCACAACTCCCAAAGAGAATATTACCTTCCTTGTAAAAGCAAGCCGCAGTATTGTTTTCTCTTTTGCATTTACCTCTGTAACCGATAGCGATGTTCGCAAAAATTTCATCACTTTCGAAAAAGAGATTTTACCTTTCATGGTAAAGGCTGCTTTACATTAACCGAAGAAATTTTTTCTTGAAAATTATTTAACGACTGCAATAAATCCACTGATTTTGGTACCGGAAATATCCATCACATAAACATAGGCTCCGGGCTGCGTATCTCTTCCATCCCAGGCAAACTGTGTATCGGTAGAGTGGAATTTCAACTTACCCCACCGATCGTAAATATGAATGGAAAAATTTCCCGGACAAATCGCTTTATCCGCGTAACTAATCCTGAAATAATCATTCAGCCCGTCGCCATTAGGGCTGAAAGCATTGGGAATATAGGGCTTACCGGCATCGGACAAAGGATTAACCATAAAATTAATCGTGCGCAGTACAGTACCTTCATTGAAACAAAGTAAGTTCTTTGCAACAATATTTATGGGATATACCTGATTTGATTTCAGATTGCAATCGGGATAAACACGTAAAACCGTTTCGACCGAATCGGGACCTTGAACATCGACAAACTCTGCACGTATCATAGCTTCGGCACCGGTCAATATTCCCGATTCGGCCGTCAGATAGATCATATCATTCACATCCAGATCGATAGCCTTCACCTTCAAATCAATGGGATATCCTGCCTGCAAATGGTACAGATTCGAATCGGGCTGAACAATCTCGGGAAGAATATTACTGCGATTTTGAATAATTAATTTCATACGTGTCGTATCAAACTTTTCATTTGCACATTTATTATCACGTATTAAAAAGTCGAGATATATAGGGCCGCTCTCAGCATCATCACAAGCCGGAATCCAATCGATCGCATAAGTTTTCAATCCATCTATCTCATCGATCAATGTCCAGGTAGCTCCATTTGCAAAGGGGTCGCTATTGACCAATCGATAATATACATCAATGTCGTCTTCAAAGTTTATATCTTCTCCGGTTACAAAAAAGCGGTTCGGAACACCGACGGTTAAGTTTACAATACTATCATTACTTACAATAGCACCATACGAGATAACTTCAGGAGCATCGTTCTGTGGAGCTAAAAGATTTATGGTAAGCGTAACGGTATCCGCAGCAATTTCAGCACAGGAATTATCGTAAATAATAAAATCGACGTAGGTTGTCTGGTCAAAATCAATACCTTCACAAGGTAATTCCCAACAAAATTCTGTACTCAAATTCACACTCCCAACTACAATCTGAGGATTGAGTGTTGCGCCCTCGCTGAAAACGTCCAATCCACGAACCTGATAATCGATGGTAATAATATCGGCGGGGTCTAAATCCTGCCCCACAATTTGAACACATACATTTTGTTCGGGATAAACATTAATGGTATTGTTTACAGCAGAAGTAATAATCATCGGATTATTATTAGCAGGGAGGACAAGATTTAAGGTCACCAGAACCGTATCCGAAGCTTTGTCGGCACAAGCATCATCATAGATAATCAGTTCCAGAATTACCGGGTCGTCATTATCCAGATCAGCGCAACTGGGGGCCCAACAAAATTCATTTATCAATTGAGAATTCCCAACCATAATATTCGGAGAAAGATTAGCTCCTTTGGCAAATACATTTTGTCCATACACATTCACTACCATCGAAATTTCATCGGAGGGGTTAACATCCAAGCCTTCAATTTCAAAACAGTTTTGTTGTCCGACAATAATATCCATTATATTTCCGGGAGCCGTAGTTTGTATGCTCGGGGGATCATTAGGGGGGACAATTAAATTAATTCGCACACTTACCGTATCTTCCTGAGAACCTGAGCATGCATTGTCGAAAACAATAAAATCGAGATAAACAGGTTGTGAAAGATCTATTCCCTGGCAAGGCGGAGTCCAGCAAAACATGGCAGATAAAGAATCTTGTCCGGGCGGAGTCGATTGCATGATTGAAGCACCCAGGTTGAATACATTCAGCCATTTCGGCTTAGTGATTAAAGTCAGCTCATCTCCAGCATCAGGATCCACCCCGGTAATTGAAAAGCAGTTAGGCTGTCCAATTATAAAATCAAACTCATTCGTCACATTACTTGTGCTTACCGCCGGTTTGGCATTGGGTGGAAAATTAATATTAAAATAAACACGAACAGTATCATCCTGAGAGAAAGGGCAGGAATTGTCATAAATAATAAAATCAAGGAACACGCCTTTGCCTGTATCGATCGGACACTGAGGTGTCCAGCAAAATTCTGTACTTACATTTTGTTCACCGGAAGCATTGGGTGGATTCAGGCTTGCACCATTGGTAAAGACCCGGTAGATTCCGGCAGTATCTATACGAATCCGTAATAATTCATCATCATTCAGGTCAGACCCTAAAATATCAAAACAGGTTTCGACTCCCATCAATGCATTTACAGTATCGACCGTGAGGCTGGTTGTGGCTTGAGGTTTAAATCTCGGAGGACATTCCAATACTTCCAGTTGCAGTTCTCTTCGCGTCTCTCCAATTTTCACCCCATCTCTAAATTCTTCGCATATTACCGATATTACATATACCCCAATATTAGTAGGAGTAACACTTACCATTGCTCTGTCCAATTGCACCTTCAAATCGGGGGCCCCATCCATATAATTAGAGGTTCCGTAACCCGGCATCCAGTTAACATCGTTGTATGGTTTTGCTTTAGTTGCCCACATAGGATTGAATTGTGAGGTAGCTCCACCTGCCATAGGTTTTCCTATACTATAGCGCAGCTCATCACCATCCCTGTCTACACCTATAAAATCGTAATAAAACGTTTCTCCAACACAAAGATAATTTAAAGGGTCGCGGGTAAATTCCGGACTATTGTTTGGAATAAAAACCCCGCTATCCGGATAAGGCGATGGAATCTCCATATAAAATGCCATCGGAGTACTCCCCGGATTAATAATATTTAAAATGATATCATTTCTGCAACAACGTTCCGTTTCGAAATAATAACCTTGCGAATTATGGAACTGACTCTTGGGCATTGTGAAAGTGGTAATATAGATACCTGCCTGTACGCAACGCAAAGAAGGCTCGGCACAACTGGTGTTTGCTACAATATTATATATATTTACCCTGGGCACAGAAATAGTTTTTACAACCAGATTTGTTTCTTTATTGTAAATTCCTACGGGGATAAATTGTTCGAAACTTGCTCCACCACCCCCACAATCCCGATACATCTTCATTTTTAACTCATAAGTATCTCCCGAAATATGGCGATAACTGAAGTCTCCCCCAACAATATGGGCAGCTTCGGTTGATAAAACCGAAAAGACAATCACTACCAAAAGCGCAAATTGCTTAACCATTACTCAAATATAATATTATATCAATCTCCAATCTATTTACTTTATAATCGTTACATTCCCCTGCACACTAAACTTATTGAAACGCATTACATAAAAATAGACCCCTTCGGGCTGACCTTCCCCCGACCATCGGAATAAAACATCTTTAGACTGATAAATTTTAGCACCCCAGCGATTAAATATATCAATCTGAAAATCTAGTGTACAGAATATCGGAAAATCGGAAGGAATCATAAAAAAATCGTTTTTCCCATCACCATTCGGAGTAAATACATTCGGCATCTTCTCCTTAAAATCTATTTGATTGGGAACATTAATGGGAACTTTTAAATATACCGTATCCCAAAGAGGTTCAGGACAGGAATTATCGCGTACAATAAAAGCCAGGGAAAGAGTGTCTTCAAAGGGGTCGTCGCAACTGGGCATAAAGCAAAATACCGTTTCCGTAAAACCCTTTCCCTTATTATTGGAAAAGGTATAGCCTATCTGCTCAATCCAGGGGTCAACACTTAACAGATCCAGGTATACACTATCGTTATCCATATCGTCGGCATAAACGGTAATGCAATTTAACTTATCAGCTTCGGCAATAATAATCGGCCCTTTGGGAATTGTATGGAGTTCGGGAATATTGCGCACAGGACAAATTACTACAGAATATTGCATCTCCTTACGCACCTCTCCAATTTTTATACCATTTCGATATTCTTCACATACAACAGCAAAAACATATACGCCTATTTGTGTAGGATTTATACTCAGCGTACCTGTATGCATGTTGATACTCAAGTCAGGGTTTCCATCCATATAGTTAGAGGGGCCATATCCATTTGCCCAGGTAGTAGTTTGATAGGGGCCGGATTTGATATATGTTGAACCTGTATTCGGGTTGGCATTGCTGGTTGTGCCTCGCAGAGGGTCTGTTAAACAAAATACCAAGGAGTCACCATCGGCATCTATGACATTAAAATTATAGGAAAAAGGACTTAGAGTACATAAAAAATTATTCGGGTCTTTGGTAAATACCGGGCTGCTATTCTGTTTCGCATACGGACCGGTAATAGCCGGAAATTCCATATAATATACCATTCCCGACTCATCGGCTCCTACAATATTTTTGATGGAATAATTGCGACAACAAATTTCCCAACTGGCATAATATCCTGCTGGAGCCATGTATTTATTCGGATCCAATTCTACAGTTCCTGAATACACTCGTTTATTTACACAGTTGATGCTTCCTATCAGACAATCGGTATTTCCATAAGTAAGTTTACGAGTTTCTACGGCTCTTAACTCTATGGTGTCAAGTGGGGTATGATCTGTTTTTGAATAAATACAGATGCGTAAAGGGTCATAGGGGAAATCGAAGGAACTCGGCGAACAATCTTTATAAAAGTCAAGTCTAAACTCGAAGGTATTATTCGCCATGTGACGATATGTAAGCCCTCCTCCTACAATATGTGAAGCATGTACCAAAAAGGGGCTTAAACCTATCAGGAAGCTAAGAAAAAGCTTTATTCGATTCATAGATATTATCAACCTATAAAAATACAATTAATTACGCAGAGTAATTAATACCTTTGTAGCGATTATGAGAAAAAGACAATTTGAGCCTATACGCTTAGAAAATATTGAAATTATAGATATCGCCTCTGAAGGGAAAGCGGTAGCTAAAGCAGATGATCTTGTTATTTTTGTGGAGAACGCCGTTCCGGGAGATATTGCCGATATTCAGCTGTATAAAAAGAAGAAAAATTTTGCCGAGGGGCGTGCAGTCCGGATTAGTACGCCTTCGGAGAAACGCGCAGAAATATTTTGTGAACATTTTGGAATATGCGGAGGCTGCAAATGGCAGAACCTTGCTTACCAACATCAAATTGCCTACAAACAACAGCAAGTACAAAATGTACTTGAACGTTTAGCAAAAGTCGATATCCCCAAAATACAAACAATCCTCGGTTCGGAGCAAACGCGCTTCTACCGGAATAAAATGGAATATACCTTTTCGAATAAACGCTGGCTACTGGATGATGAACAGGGAAAAGAAAATTTAGAACATAACGCCTTAGGCTTTCATGTCCCCAAACGTTTCGATAAAATTATTGATATTAAACAATGTCATCTTCAGGATGATTTTGCAAATACCATACGCAATTATGTACGAAGCTATGCTCTCAAAAATCGATTTTCCTTTTTCGATCTCAGGGAACAAAAGGGCCTGTTGCGAAATTTAATTATACGCAATACCTCTATCGGACAATGGATGCTGATAGTTGTTTTCGCAGAAAACGATGCGGATAAGATTGATGCGCTCATGGATGATCTTGCCAATCAGTTCCCATCGGTCAATTCACTGTTGTATATTATCAATCAAAAAAGAAACGATACTATTTACGACCAGGATATACAAACCTACAAAGGGCAGGATTTTATTACCGAAGAAATGACGAATCTCAAAGGAGAGCGTTTGAAATTCCGCATCAGTCCGAAAGCTTTTTACCAAACCAATTCCGCGCAGGCGGAAAACCTGTATCGTATCGTCGCAAATTTAGCCGGACTTAGCGGCAATGAATTGGTTTACGATTTATATACCGGTACTGGTACTATTGCAAATTTCGTCGCCGGTTCCGCGAACAAAGTTGTGGGTATCGAATATATTCCTGAAGCGATTGAAGATGCAAAAATAAATTCGAAGATAAACAATATTCATAATACTGTTTTTTACGCAGGTGATATGAAAGATATTTTCACCGAAGAGTTTATTATCACAAATGGCCGCCCGGATGTGATTATCAGCGACCCTCCTCGCTCGGGAATGCATGAAGATGTTTGTAAACAATTGTTAAACTTACGTGCCGAAAAAATTGTTTATGTAAGTTGTAACCCGGCGACACAAGCACGCGACCTGGCATTGTTGGATGAAGCTTATACTGTTGAATATGTACAGCCGGTAGATATGTTCCCACATACCGAACATGTAGAAAATGTTGTTTTATTAAGATTAAGAAAGTAATGGAGTTAGAAGATTTATTTGATAGCGAACGTACACGAAACCATAGTACAAGCGAAAGCCCTTTAAAAAGTCTTGAAACAGACCTGATACTATACAGCGACTCCTTAAAAGAGATTGCCGAAGAAATTATCGACGAACAAGTATCTCCTTATCCGATCTTTGTCGCTCATCAACACGAAGTTTCTATCGGAGAGCTTATTATTGACAAAGAAGAACTTGCTGCCGAATGGAACATTCATGTTTCTACCCTTGAAGAGTTTATCACAATAGGGATCGTAAAACGCGAAAAAGAAGATTTTTTCAAACAAAATTATAAAGACCCCCGTAAATTCATTTGCATGTTTGTAATTATACCTGAAGGCGCAAACTTTGTTTTCTATCCGTATAAATAGCTTGTAAATTCAACTTTTCGGATTAAATTTACCTTAAACAAGGGTGATATGAGTAAAATTAAATCAAAAATCAAAGTTCTGAATCAGGTGCAGATTCAACAAAAGATAGACCGTATGGCCTATGAGATTTTAGAAGACAGTATCGATGAAAAAGAAATTATTATTGCCGGTATTGTTGCCCGTGGTTATATCTTAGCCGAACGACTAAAACTTGTACTCGAAAAAATATCGAACCTTAAAGTTAAATTGGTAAAGATTACTTTAAATAAGGACAGCAATTACCTGGAAGCAAGTACCGATGCAGATATTGAATCCTGTAAAAACAAAGTGATTATTGTGGTGGATGATGTCTTAAATTCGGGCAGAACTTTGGCGTATGGTTTAGGAGTATTCCTGAATATACCTACTAAAAAGGTTCGAACCGCTGTACTCATCGACCGTAGTCATAAAATATTCCCTATAGCTACCGACTTTGCCGGGCTTACCATCTCAACAGTTTCGCAGGAACACATCTCGGTGGAATTCGGAAATAAAAAGGAAGAAGCTGTTTATCTTTCTTAATTACCTTTCTGCTCTTCCAGGATCTTTACAATTTCATTTACATCGGGATTGATTCCGGGGATTGTATAATCAGAAGATTCATAACAGTGCTTACGGGTTTCTAATGCCCGACGGATAAACTGTAATAAATCCTCACCTTCGAAATTTCGAATAAGGGGGCGCTTATTTTTCGCTTGTATCAAACGGTCGTACAATGCCTTTTCATCCATCTGTATATAAATACTCTTACCATTTTTCTTAATAAAATCCATATTGTCGTAAAAGCAGGGAGTACCTCCACCTGTTGCCAATACAAAATTATTTTTACCGGCAAGGTCCTGCAAGCATTCTCTTTCTGTTGCACGAAAAAAATCTTCTCCTAAGTATTTAAAAATATCATTGATACTGCATTTCGCACGTTCGGAGACAAGGGTATCCAAATCGTAAAAATCGAGCTTCATGGCTTTCGCCAACTTTTTTCCGATTGTGCTTTTTCCGGCACCCATAAATCCGATTATAAAAATATTCATAGTATTGGATGTATATAGATATTAACGCAAACGGACACGCGGATCCAAAATCCCGTACATCACATCAACCAAAATGTTAATTATAACAAAGAGTAATGCAATAAATAATATCGCTCCCATCACTACGGGAAAATCAGATAGCTCAAGTGCATCGACAGTAACTTTTCCCAACCCATTCCATCCAAAAATATATTCAACAAAAAAAGCTCCTGCCATCAGTGAAGCAAACCATCCGGAAACAGCCGTAATTACAGGGTTCAGAGCATTCGGCAAGGCATGTTTACGAACGATAGCAAATTTGCTTAGACCTTTTGCTTTTGCTGTTCGAATATAATCCATCGATAATACTTCCAGCATCGAGCTTCTTGTTAGCTGAACGATAATTGCGAGCGGACGAATACCCAATGTTATCAATGGCAGGATTAAATTATCCAATCGCATCACCTTACCTTTAAAAGGGTCGTAATCGTATAAACTTCCCGATAGATTAAGTCCGGTAATATCGCCTAATAAGAATGCAAAAACCCATGCAATTAGAATGCCTGCAAAAAAGGAGGGCATAGAAATTCCGAAGATGGAAGAAGATAAAGCCAGCTTATCGATCCAGGTATCTTTATATAAAGCTGCAACAATTCCCAATGAGATACCTATAAGCGTTGCGAACAACATAGAACCAATAGCCAGTACAGCTGTATTAGGGATTGTATCCAATAAAATATCGGAGACATTCTTTTTAGTTTGATAAGATCGTCGTAAATACGGAGCTTTCAACACCAAAGCTTTCGTATCCGACAGCGGTGTTATTACCTTGTAATTATATTTTTCTTGAGTATCTTCGTCGTTAGGGAGAATAGCAATGGGAGAAAGGTCATTGATATACAAGAGAAATTGTATATGCCTGGGTTTATCCAGGCCAAACTCTTTCCGCACAGCTTCCAAAGAAGCTACATCTGAGCGTTGCCCCTGCGTCATTCGGGCTGCATCTCCCGGCAAAATATTAAATAAAAAAAACACTACTACAATTACACCGGCAAGAACCAGCAAACCATAACCTGTTTTTTTTATCAGAAAGGAAAGCATAATTTATTGGAGTTGTTTTACAAACTCATCAAACTTCGGCAAAGCATTATAATGCCATTTGTTTATGATCACTCCGTTTTTAAGCAAAAGCACTCCGGGATTTGCACGTACCATTGTTTTCAGGGTAGTTGCATCACAATAGTAATAGGGATATGGAGTATTCAATTCGTGTCGGATAAATTCTGTCGTCTCCACACTACTCGAAGTTAAGCCGATGCTTCGTATTCCTTTATTTCTTTCCAAAGCATCTGCCAATGCATTAATTTTTTGTAAGGCATTCTTGTCGGAAAGATTCAGATCATAAGCAACTATCCAAAGTTGATAATCGGGGTATAGTATAATATCTTCCGAATAATCATTGTCTTCATCATCCGAAATACGCAAGTCTTTAATTTTAGGTTTATATCCTTCGCGAATCAATACATTTTCTGTTTTTACCCAAGTCCAGGCGGAATCAGCCCAGGGATAATTCTGCATAGTAAATTCTTCGACAACACCATCCTTCTCATAATACATTTTAGTCGCAAAGGAATCAGCCGGAGCGCCTTCCGGAACTTTCATCAGTTCGGGAATATTGTTTCCTACTTTATATGGAAGAAAATCCACTACCGGCAAATACATCACGCAATAAACACCAAAGCCAAGCGATACAAGCGATGCCGTAACAAGAATAGTATTTTCTTTTTGCTTAGTGTAATTACTTTGAATACTTTTTCTTTTGAAAAAGAGAATTAATATAAATACTAATAAGATGATATCTTTAAAGAAAGATTGCCAAGGAGTTAATTTAATTGCATCGCCGAAACATCCGCAATCGGTAACTTTATTCGTAATTGCCGAATAACCGGTAAGCCATGTGAAGAAAATGATCATCATCAATAACAACCATACAACTGTCTGTGAGCGAATACGCAATAAGAGGGCTATTCCTAAAATAATTTCGAGTGCACAGATAAAAACAGAAAGGGTTAAAGCCGAGAAGCTCAGCCATTGCACTCCGAATACCACAAAATATTCTTCCAGTTTAATCGAAAACCCGGTAGGGTCGTTTGCTTTGATAAGGCCTGAAATAATAAAGAGAATTCCTACGAAATACCTGCTAAAAGTTACCATAATTTTTCTTTTACTTTTCTAATTTAATAAGTGCGAAAACCGAATAGTTCAACATATCCTGATAATTTGCTTTTATTCCTTCGGATACGAGTGTAGAACCCATATTGTCTTCGATTTGTTTAACGCGCATAATTTTCATCAGGATTAAATCGGTTAAAGAACTCACCCGCATATCGCGCCATGCTTCCCCGTAATCGTGATTCTTATCTTCCATCAGCCTCCTTGTTTCATTTACTTTTTCATCAAACAAATTGCTGACCAGTTCTATATCCAGATCCGTTTCATCTCCTTCAAATTCCAACTGAATCATCGCTATGATACAGTAGTTAATAATCCCTACATATTCCGAAGTAATACCCTCTCCTACCTTACTTTCTTTTTTCTCTTCAAGTGTACGGATACGTTGAGCTTTAATAAAAATCTGATCGGTAATCGATGAAGGACGAAGTATCCGCCATGCTGTACCATAATCTTTTGTTTTCTTCAAAAAAAGATCTTTACATTTTTTCAATACAGCTTCGTATTGTTGTGATGTGACGCTTTGCAATTTTTTCTCTTATTTTTACAACCGGATAAAAATACGTTTTTCTTTTAAATTATATGATTCGTACTTCTGGACAATTATTAACGATGAATCGGGCACAGGTAATGGCAATCTTAAATGTGAATGAAGATTCCTTTTATGAGGGATCGCGATTCAACCGGGCAGATACTGCTATACAAAGAGTTGCGGAGATGCTTCATCAGGGTGCCGGCTTTATCGACCTGGGGGCTTATTCTACCCGTCCGGGAGCAGCGCAGGTGGATGAAGAGGAAGAATGGAAACGCTTATTCCCGATTCTGAAAGCTGTCAAATCCGCTTTCCCCGAAGCCGTTCTTTCTATCGACACTTTCCGTGCCGGCATTGCCCGCAAAGCCATCGAAGAAGGTGCTGCTATCATAAACGATATTTCGGCCGGGGAACTGGATGCTGGCATGTTTAACATTATCAAGCATTATAAAATTCCCTATTGTATGATGCACATGCGTGGCAACCCGCAAACCATGCAAACTTTATGTATATATGATAATCTGGTTCAGGATATTATCGACTACTTTATTCCGAAGTTGAACGAACTCAGGCTTGCGGGTGTAGCCGATATATGGATTGACCCGGGATTCGGCTTTGCAAAAACCAGCGAGCAAAATTTCGAGCTCCTGGCAAAAATGCAAGCGTTTAAAATTTTTGATGCACCTGTTTTAGCAGGGCTTTCCAGGAAGTCGATGATCTACAAAACCCTTAACATCAGTTCCGAAGAGGCTTTAAACGGGACTATCGCCCTTAATATGGCAGCATTGATAAATGGAGCAAACGTCCTGCGTGTTCACGATGTATCCGAAGCCGTTCAAACAGTAAAACTTTATGAAAAATTAAAACCATACCTCTGATAGCTAAACGAATTTTAGTACTTTCGGAAAATGGAAATCGTTGATTTAGGTTTTTTAAAAGCAGGTATTTTCGATATCATCGATATCGTATTGGTAGCGTTTATCATCTATCAAATCTACAATTTGATACGCGGTACCATTGCTGTCAATATTTTCATCGGGCTTATCTGTATTTACTTATTATGGCTGGGGGTGAAAGCTTTGGATATGCAATTGCTTTCGGGGGTACTGGATCAGGTAATGGGTGTCGGTATCATAGCCTTACTCATATTATTTCAACAGGAAATACGCAGATTTCTTTTATTAATTGGAAAAAATGCCTTCTCGGGCAGAAATCGTTTTCTAAAAAAAATATTCATCCCCAATCAAAACTTAAGTTCTACTGGACCCACGATTATTAGTCCGGTGTTGGAAGCTTGTAAAAACATGTCGGCAAATAAGATCGGTGCTTTGATTGTTTTTGCGCGTACTTATGAAGAACAGGTTTTTAGTAATAATGGAGAAGTTATGTATGCCCGCATTTCCCGAAGACTGCTTGAAACTATTTTTGCCAAAAACTCTCCGCTTCATGATGGAGCCATTGTTATATCGGACGGGATTATACAAGCGGCCAGCTGCATTTTACCTTTATCGGAAAACACCGAACTCCCGAGTCAGTTAGGGTTGAGACATAGAGCCGCGGTGGGTATTACCGAACAAAGTGATGCGGTAGCCGTAATTATTTCTGAAGAGACCGGTAATATTTCGTATGCAAGCCGGGGAAAGGTTCGAAACAATATCAGTATTGTTGAACTGGAACGCTTATTAACCAAAGATGTTCTTCTAAACTAAAAAGGGAACCTTTCGATTCCCTTTGCTGATATTATGAACAATGTTGCTCGTATGCCATTTTCAGATTCTCGGCAATGAGTTGTGCCGGGCGCCCTTCGATATGATGTCGCTCAATCATGTGTACCAGCTTCCCGTCTTTAAACAAAGCAATAGAAGGAGATGAAGGAGGATAAGGAAGCATGTATGAACGTGCTTTATCTACCGCCGCTTTTTCCATCCCTGCAAAAACCGTCACCAGTTTTGCCGGTTTCTTAGTATGATCTACCGACATACGTACTGCCGGACGTGCATTCGCTGCCGCGCATCCGCAAACGGAGTTTATCATCACTAATACTGTTCCTTGCGAATTTATCGCATTATCTACTTCTTCAGGGGTCATTAACTGATCAAAACCCGCCTGAGTTAATTCTTCCCGCATGGGGCTTACCATATATTCCGGATACATATTTAATAGATTTAATTTCTTGCAAATTAACAAAAAAACAACGTATGCTATCAAATGTTTTGAACAAGGTACTCTAATTGGCGATATCTATCATTTTTTGTAATTCATAAACGAATCAAGTACCTTTGCATCCCTAACAGTTGTTTCTCTTATAAAACTTATAAAAAATGGTAGATACCTACGTAAAGTACAAAGTAAAAGACCTTTCCTTAGCTGAATGGGGTCGTAAAGAAATTGAATTAGCAGAAGCAGAAATGCCCGGATTGATGGCATTAAGAGCTGAATATGGTGCATCGAAGCCTTTAAAAGGAGCACGTATTGCCGGATGTTTACACATGACTATCCAGACGGCCGTGTTGATCGAAACCCTGATAGCATTGGGTGCTGAAGTAACCTGGTCATCCTGCAATATCTTCTCTACACAAGATCATGCGGCAGCGGCAATTGCGGCGGCGGGGATTCCGGTGTATGCGTGGAAAGGTATGACAGCTGAGGAATTCGACTGGTGTATTGAACAAACGCTTTATTTCGGCGAAGATCGCAAACCATTAAACATGATTTTGGATGATGGCGGCGACTTAACTAATATGGTGTTTGATAAATATCCTCAATTGGTTGAAGGAATTAAAGGTCTTTCGGAAGAAACGACTACCGGAGTATTGCGTTTACACGAACGTATGAAAAACGGAACTTTAGTAATGCCGGCAATCAATGTAAATGATTCGGTTACAAAATCTAAATTCGATAATAAATACGGTTGCCGTGAATCATTGGTAGATGCGATCCGTCGTGCTACGGATGTGATGTTAGCCGGAAAAGTTGCTGTAGTTTGCGGATACGGAGATGTGGGTAAGGGTTCTGCTGAATCGCTTTCAAGTGCGGGAGTTCGCGTAATCGTTACCGAAATCGATCCGATTTGTGCTTTACAAGCTGCGATGGAAGGTTACCAGGTGAAAAAACTTTCGAATGTGGTACATGAAGCCGATATTATTGTAACCGCTACCGGGAACTTTAATATTGTTCAAGGAGAGCATTTCAAAAAAATGAAAGATAAAGCCATCGTTTGTAATATCGGGCATTTCGATAATGAAATTGATATGGCTTGGTTAAACAAGAATTACGGTACAAGTAAAATCGAAATCAAACCTCAGGTAGATAAATATACGATTGATGGTAAAGATATTCTTGTATTAGCCGAAGGCCGCTTAGTAAACCTGGGTTGCGCTACCGGCCATCCTTCTTTCGTAATGTCTAATTCGTTTACCAACCAAACCCTGGCCCAAATTGAGTTATGGACTAATTCTGACAAGTACGAAAACAAAGTATATACTTTGCCGAAGCATTTGGACGAAAAAGTTGCCAACTTACACCTGGCAAAAATCGGAGTTGAATTGGAAGAACTGAGCGATGAACAAGCTTCTTATATTGGAGTTCCAAAATCCGGACCTTTCAAAAACGACGCATACAGATATTAATAACATTTCCATTAAAAACACAAAAGGCAGATAAATATCTGCCTTTTGTGTTTAAATATAAGCCCTTAATCTTATAATCAATCAATATAAGCTTTAAATCTTATATTTTGACTTTATAAGTCTATATACTTATATTTACGCATGAATCATCCCATAACCGTATTAACTGCAGATATCATTGCTTCTTCGAAATTAAATCAGGAGGAACGAAGTAATTTACAGTTACATCTGAAAAAAGTGTTTGAAATTATTCAACAACAATACCCTACCTTAATGTACGAGTTGTTTCGAGGCGATAGTGTACAAATAGCAATGGAACACACACCCGAATCTATTCTTCGAGTAAGCTTATTACTTCAAACACACCTATTGAAAGAAGGATTTGGAATCCGCAGTTCTATTGGAGTAGGTTCAGCTAGTTTTATTTCACATAATTTAATTACATCCGACGGTTCAGCATTTCATTTATCGGGAACCGGATTAGATCTCATCAAAAAAGAAAATGAATTCATACTGATTCAGTTCGAAGACAAAACTAAACATAAAGAATGGATTGTACACAGTTTGTCGCTAAGCGCAATAATTCGGCGCTGGACAAACCTGCAAGCCGAAGCAGTATTTCAAACTATTTTAGGAAAAACACAGGAGCAAATTGCACAGGAATTAAATCTTACACAATCTTCCATTACACAACGTTTAAAAGCTGCCGACTGGAATGTAACACGAGCAATTATTCATCATTTTCAACAACAATTTAATGTATGATAATTCTGATAAAACTTTTGATAGCGCACATATTGGGTGATTTTCTTCTTCAACCCAAAAGTTGGATTGAACATAAACGAAAACATACACTCAAGTCAGGATATTTGGTATTGCATAGTCTCATTCATGGATTGCTCAGTTATATACTCTTATGGGATTTGTCAAGATGGCACATCGCTATATGGGTTTTGACCACACATTATTTCATCGACTTGTTGAAGGTTTATCAAAAAGATAACTTAATTTATTTTATACTCGATCAGGTTTTACACTTGCTTGTAATTGTATCATTAACTTGGCAGTATTTTATATTTCCGAAAGATATTTATCTGTCTGAACTAATTAATTTTTTGAATTCCCAACGGGTCTGGATTACTATTTTATCTTACCTGTTAATCAGCTATCCTTGTTCATATATATTAGCCTATATTTTAAAACGCTGGACACCCGGAACCGCCACGAGTTTAACAAATGCCGGACAGTTGATAGGTTTACTTGAACGTGTTCTGGCACTAACATTTATTTTGACAAATCATTTTGAAGGAGTAGGGTTTCTGATTGCAGCAAAATCTATTCTACGTTTTACAGAATTAAAAAACAGTAATCGCAAAGAAAGCGAATACGTATTAATAGGAACTTTATTAAGTTTCACATATGTAATTTTAATTGGAATACTTACTTCTCATTTACTCGAATATTATGACCCGATTATCAGTAAACATCAATAAAATAGCAACCCTCAGGAATGCACGTGGGGGAAACAACCCCGACCTCATACAAGTTGCTTTGGATTGCGAACGTTTCGGTGCGGAAGGGATTACCGTGCATCCCCGACCTGATGAAAGACATATCCGTTATGAAGATGTGTATGCTTTAAAGAAAGTGTTAAAGACCGAATTTAATATCGAAGGAAATCCAAAGGAGCAAAAATTCATCGACCTGGTTTTAGCCAATCGTCCGACCCAGGTTACACTTGTTCCCGATTCCGAAAATCAACTTACTTCTAATCATGGATGGGATACCATTCAGCATAAAAATTTCCTGAAAGATAGTATTAACACCTTTCAACAAGCAGGTATTCGGGTGTCGATATTTGTAGATCCGGATAAAGCAATGATTGAGGGAGCCGTAGCAACAGGTTGCGATCGCATCGAACTTTATACCGAATCCTATGCCAGAAATTTTCATGAGAATAAAGTACAAGCAGTAAAAAGTTATAGCGAATGTTCGGCGCGGGCACATTCCTTAGGCTTGGGAGTGAATGCGGGCCATGATTTAGACAGGCATAACCTGGCTTTTTTCAAAAATAATCTACCCGAATTATTGGAAGTGTCGATTGGGCATGCGCTTATTTGCGATGCTTTATACCTGGGATTAGAAAATACCATACAAATGTACCTGAGAGCATTACGATCAGAATAAGCCTGCATTCCACTATCACCTGGATTATGACTAAGGTTTGTATTTGGCTGATTAAATCGCTATTTTTGCCGCACAAAATTCATAACAAATGAAGTTAGATGTAACCTATTCGGAGGCTTTTGAAAGTCGCCACATTGCTCCCAATGCAGAAGATACTGCTAAAATGCTTAAAGCCATCGGAGCCGATTCTATCGATCAATTAATTGACCAAACCGTTCCCCAGGGAATCCGACTTGAAAATCCTCTAAACTTAGCCCCGGCTCAATCCGAATACGATTATTTGAACAACCTGAAACAAACAGCTTCAAAGAACAGTGTATTCAAATCGTTCATCGGACAAGGCTATTATAATACAATTACTCCCGGTGTGATTCAACGAAACATTTTAGAGAATCCGGGATGGTACACGCAATACACTCCTTACCAGGCAGAAATTTCACAAGGTCGTTTACAAGCCTTGTTAAATTTCCAAACGATGGTTATCGACCTTACGGGTATGGAAATCGCCAATGCTTCTTTATTGGATGAGGGGACTGCTGCCGCTGAAGCAATGTTTATGCATTATTCTCTTCGGAAAAATAATCAGGCAAATGTATTTTTTGTTTCGGAAGAAGTATTTCCACAAACGATTGATATTTTAAAAACGCGTGCAAATCCATTAGGCATACAATTGTTAATAGGCGATCATCGTACCGTTTCTTTAAATGAAACCATGTTCGGAGCTCTTGTACAGTACCCTGCCGGAAATGGGGAAGTATATAATTACAAAGGCTTTGCGGAACAATGCCATTCCAAAGGAATTAAATTAACGGTTGCAGCCGATATCTTAAGTTTAGTTTTATTAGCAGAACCTTCCTCATTCGGTGCAGATATTGTTGTAGGATCTACTCAACGTTTTGGGGTTCCTATGGGATTCGGAGGTCCGCATGCGGCATTCTTCGCAACGAAAGAAGAATACAAACGCTCGATGCCGGGCAGAATCATCGGGGTATCTATTGATGCTCAGGGGACTCAGGCTTTACGTATGGCTTTACAAACCCGGGAGCAACATATACGCAGAGATAAAGCAACCTCTAATATTTGTACGGCTCAGGCATTGTTGGCCATCATGTCATCCATGTATGTTATTTATCATGGACCAAAAGGTTTAAAAAAGATTGCAGGGAGAGTACATGGCCTGGCGGTTACTTTATCGGATGCACTTGAATCTTTCGGATATAAACAACTGAACAAAAACTTCTTCGATACCCTCTGTATTGAAGTCGGGGATTTAGTTGCATCCATACATAAAGACGCACTCGACAATGAATTCAATTTCCGTTATGAGGGATCGAAAATCATTATCGCCTTAGATGAAACAACATCCCTTGAAGATGTAAAACGTATCATACACATTTTTGCTAAAATGAAAGCTCAGTCTTCAGCTGCTTATACTTTTTCGGCAGAAGTAAACGATCGTTTAGGGTCCGAAAATATTCGTGAATCAGAAATATTAAGTCACCCATTGTTTAACAGCCATCATTCCGAACATGAAATGTTGCGCTATATCAAAGCATTGGAAGCAAAAGATCTTTCCTTATGTCATTCGATGATTGCCTTAGGTTCATGTACCATGAAACTCAATGCTACAAGCGAAATGATTCCTATTACCTGGGCAGAATTTGGCGCCATTCATCCTTTCGCACCCATCGATCAGGTAGGTGGATACATGCAGGTATTTAACGAACTGGAGAAAGCATTGTGCGAAATTACCGGATTTGCAGCAATGAGTTTGCAACCCAATGCGGGTTCACAAGGGGAATACGCAGGGCTTATGGTTATTCGCGAATACCTGAAAGATAAAGGAGAAGGACATCGTAATGTAGTATTAATTCCTTCTTCGGCACATGGAACCAATCCGGCAAGTGCTGCAATGGCAGGATTTAAGATTATAGTAACCAAATGCGATGAAAGAGGAAATATCGATATCGAAGATCTTCGTAAACATGCAAGCGAACATGCCAATGATTTAGCTGCGCTGATGGTTACCTACCCTTCGACTCACGGAGTATTTGAAGAAGGCATCCGTGAAATTTGTTCAATCGTTCATGAGTTCGGCGGGCAGGTTTATATGGATGGTGCCAATATGAATGCACAGGTCGGACTAACAAGTCCTGCGAATATCGGTGCCGATGTTTGTCACTTAAATCTTCATAAAACATTCTGTATTCCACACGGAGGAGGCGGTCCGGGAATGGGTCCTATCGGTGTTGCAAAACATTTAGCAGCCTTCTTACCGGGACATCGTATCGTGAAGACGGGTGGTGAAAAAGCAATCTCCGCAGTATCTGCTGCTCCCTGGGGAAGTGCCAGTATTTTACTGATTTCTCATGCATATATTTCGATGATGGGTGCGGAAGGACTTACCAATGCTACAAAATACGCGATCTTAAACGCAAATTATATCAAAGTCCGTCTCGAAAAATATTATACGGTATTGTATTCGGGTAGTAATGACAGATGTGCGCATGAAATGATCCTCGACTGCCGCAGCTTTAAAAACTTTGGAGTGGAAGTAAGCGACATTGCCAAACGTCTGATGGATTATGGATTTCATGCGCCTACCGTTTCTTTTCCTGTACCGGGAACAGTGATGATAGAACCTACTGAAAGTGAACCCAAAGCAGAATTGGATCGTTTTTGCGATGCCATGGTCTCTATCTATCAAGAAATTACAGAGATTGAAAACGGAAGCGCAGACAAAGTCGAAAATGTCCTGAAAAATGCTCCTCATACAGCTCAGGTAATTACCTCGAATGAGTGGACTAAACCATATTCTCGTCAAAAAGCAGCCTATCCATTATCCTGGGTAAAATATAATAAGTTTTGGCCATCGGTAGGCAGAGTAAATGATACACATGGCGACCGTACCCTAATTTGCTCCTGCCCTCCTGTCGAAAGCTATGCAGAGGCAGAGGCTTAATAACAGAATATTTTATACCTTTACAGGGCATTTATTCAATGCCCTGTTTGTTCATAAGCTATGAAACTACGCTCTGCTCTCATTTTAATTGCGATATTACTCGTATCTTTTCTTGTCTCTGCACAAAAAAAGTCCGTGTCTTCAATCAACGATACAGATGAATATAAAGTTGATCTGAATAAAAGCAACGTTATATGGCGTGGGAACAGTATCAAAGGAAACCATACCGGATTATTGAAAATTAAATCGGGTTCTATTTTATTTAAAAACGCTTTGCCGGCAAGTGGACAGCTTGTCGTAGATATGACTACCATCAATTGTACTTCTATCCCCGATGGGATAATTAATGTGCAGGTAGTAAGTACTCTGAAAGCCGCCGATTTCTTCGACGTTCGTCGTTACCCAACCGCCACCATAGATATCGAAAAGTTTACCTTAATCGAAGGTACGAACTATTTAACTGAGGGATTCATAACCGTAAAAGGTGTGCGCCAACCTATCAGCTTTTCTGCCAATATCTCTTACGACGATGATAACTTCGAGGGTACGGCATTAAGGGTGGCTTTACTTCGAAACCGATTCAACATCGGTGTAACTGCCGAAATGGTAACAGCCGAATTTCAGGGTCAGATGGACAAAGCCATCGATAATAACTTTGAACTTTCTGTAAAAATTATTGCCAGCAAATAATTTATCTACTTTACAATCAATGTTTTATAAATAAAATTGGTACAAATCTAAACTTTGTGATCTATATCAATGTTGCAACACTAAACAAACTTTACTTTTGTATTATTAAACCAATTTTAAAAACGATGAAAATTAAATTAACCATCTTAAGCTTAGGTTTAGCGGCAATCACGATGTCCTTTACCAGTTCGAACAAATCGAAATCTTCTGAAACGTCTTTCAGGGTAGATGCTACAAAAAGTACAATTACCTGGACCGGTAAAAAAATCGGCGGTTCGCATACCGGTAATATCAAAATTAATTCCGGTGCATTAGTAGTAAACGGCGACGCTATTAAAGGCGGGAACTTTGTAATCGACATGACTAGCATTACAAACACCGATTTAGAGGGCGAATGGAATGATAAATTGGTAGGCCACTTAAAGTCAGACGACTTCTTCAGTGTTGAAAAACATCCAACTACAAAATTCGAGATCATTAATGTGAACGCTGCAAGTGCCGACCGAGTAAATGTTGAAGGAAAATTAACGATTAAAGGAATTACGAATACGGTTACTTTCCCGGCATCTATCAGTAAAAAAGAAAATGTTTTGGTAGCTGTAGCAACTATAAAAGTTGACCGTTCTAAATACGATGTTCGTTATGGTTCAAAAAGCTTTTTTGAAGGAATCGGAGATAAAGCAATCGATGATGACTTTGAATTACAAGTTAATCTGATCGCTATCAAGTAATAAGATATTCAACAATAAATTATAAAGCTCCAATTAATGGAGCTTTTTTTATTTATTTTTACTTCTTAAAATTTTCGTATCTTCCATTTCCTAATTTCAACCTAACACTGAACTAAATAACTATAAATATGTTTCGACATGGCAAGTACATATTGTACCTCTCGATATTTATAGTAAGTCTATGCCCTCTATTTGCAAAAGCGGGAAAAAGTAACACATCCGGTCAGGATGAAGTATCGATAAAGTTGAAATGGTATCACCAATTTCAATTTGCCGGATATTATGCAGCAGATATTAAGGGCTTTTATAAGGACGCAGGATTAAAAGTGAAACTGATTGAGGGTACCGAAAAGTCTCCTCCTGTATCCTATATATTAAAAGATTCCGCAGCCTATGGGGTTACGGCCTCCGACCTTATTGACTTTCGTATCAATAACCAGCCGGTAGTTGTGATAGCTGTTATTTTCCAACACTCTCCTTATATATTAGTAGCCCTGAAGGATAGGCACATTAGCAACCCCGGCGACTTAATTCATAAAAGAATAATGATTGATAAGGAACAGGGGAAAGCTCAGTTACATGCTATGTTTCTGAGGGAAGGAATAAAAACCGACTCTATAAAATTTATCCCTCATACCTGGAAAAATCAGGATTTAATAGATGGTAAGGCCGATGCTATATCGGCATATATTACTGCAGAACCTTTTCAGTTAAAACAAATGGGGTATCAACCGGTAATTATCCGACCGATTAATTACGGTATCGACTTTTACGGTGATATGCTTTTTACCAGTCAACAGGAAATTGATAAAAACCCCGGCCGTGTGGATGCTGTAAAGAAGGCTAGTTTGAGAGGATGGGAATATGCCATGGATCATCCCGAGGAAATTGTCGATTATATATTAACACTTCCCGGTGTTAAAGAACGCGGCTTAACTAAAGCGCACTTAATGTACGAAGCCGAAGAGATGCGTAAATTAATTTCTCCGGAACTTATTCAAATCGGGCATATAAATCCCGGCCGCTTCGAGCAAATGCTCAATACTTATAAAGAACTTCGCTTAGCCCCGGTTACTGCCAGTTTGAACGGCTTTATCTATGAAGAAGACAAAGCCCACAAAAGAGAATATTTCGAATACTTTTTATACTTCATTTCTGCCACTACGATTATTGGCTTTGTTATTCTATTTTGGAATTGGCAGTTGCGAAATTTAGTGAACGCAAAAACCCTTGAACTTCGCAAAGAAAACCAACACCGAAGAGCTGCCGAGGAACGTGTTTTAAAAAGTGAAGCCCGTCTTGAATTGGCTTTACAAGCTGCCCAACTGGGCCTTTGGGATTCTGATCTAATCGAAGGGAAAGTATATAGAAATGAACGTTGGCCGGAAATGCTCGGGTATTCTCCCGATGAAATTGAACCGAATCATGCAGGCTGGGATAAACTGGTACATCCCGAGGACAGAGCCCGTGTACAAGAATCCATCAACAATCACCTGGCAGGAAAAACCTTATTCGATAATTACGAACATCGCCTCAAAACAAAATCGGGAGAATGGAAATGGATACTCTCTTTGAGTAAAATCGTTTCACATAACAAACAAGGCACACCTACCCGGATTATCGGTATTCATATCGACATCGATGAAATTAAACAGAAAGAAATCGAACTTAGTAATATTACCAAAGAACTCCTTGCATCGAATTCGGAGTTGGAAAAATTTGCTTATATAACTTCACACAATTTGCGGGCTCCGGTTGTAAACATCGCCAGCCTG
Source organism: uncultured Sphingobacteriaceae bacterium (assembly GCA_964454645.1). GTDB lineage: Bacteria > Bacteroidota > Bacteroidia > Sphingobacteriales > Sphingobacteriaceae > CAYVTM01. The sequence continues at coordinate 53,954 of CAYVTM010000002.1, forward strand.
ATTGAAATGGTAAATAAAGACAGCATTGTTAATCCTATGAATCGTGAAATTTTCGATAAGATTCAACAGTCGGTAAATCGTTTATCGGAAACGCTTTCTGACCTTATTGATGTAATCTCTATTCGAAAAGAAATTGTTGTCAATAAATCATTAATAGATATTAAACAAGTTTTTAATAATGTGCTTGCAAATTTAGAGACACAAATAAAAGAGTCCGGGGTACAAATTGAACATTCCTTTAATGCCCCTACTATTCTTTTAACAAGAGAGCTGCTGGGAAGTATTTTACAAAATTTAATCACCAATGCCCTGAAGTACCGATCTCTGAATAAACCTGCCTATGTAAAAATAAAAACGGAAGATACCGGAAAGTTTATCCATCTTCAAATAACCGATAATGGACTCGGTATTGATCTCAAAAGATTTGGGACTAAGATATTCGGGCTGTATCAACGCTTTCATACACATATAGAGGGAAAAGGGTTAGGGCTATACATTATTCGTTCTCAAATTGAATCCCAAGGAGGAACAATTGATGTAGAAAGTGAACCGAATAAAGGGACTGTTTTTAATATCTACTTTCCTAAAAAATAATTACCGGATGAAGCCATTGAATACGATACTATTAATTGATGATGATCCTGTCAATAATTTTATTGCCGGCATGACTGTTAAAAATAGTGGAGTAACTTTGAATATTGAAACCTGTACAAACGGACTTGAGGGTTTGGAATTTATACTCGATATGGCAAATTCAAACACGACAAAACTTCCCGAAATAATTTTGTTGGATATTAATATGCCGGTTATGGATGGTTGGGAATTTTTAGAGGAGTATGAGAAACTGCTTCCATCCATCAAACAAAAAATTAACATTTATATGGTATCTTCTTCTGTACATACTGAGGATATACAGCGTTCGAAACAATATCCCTATGTAAAAGACTTTATCTCGAAACCCTTGTCGAAAGAGAAAATGGAACTGATACGCGATTCTTACTTCGAATCACTCTAGGTAAATCAACGAATCACAAAAGCACCATTCTCTTTTGCAAATTGGACTATTCCGTGTTTTTTATCGTGGTACATTAAGCAATACCAATCTTCGACGACTGCTTTTTGGGCAAAATATTCGCGTAACTCCATTGCTTTACGACCATCGTAATCGTATTTGGCAATAAATTTACGTTGCACTTGTATTGCTTCCGGCATTTCATCTCCTCCGAAAAAATATTTTTTGCCCTCTTTACTTATTAAGAAAACCTGATGATAAGGACAATGTGCTCCGGTAATTTCATAATGAATATGTTCTCCTAAAGCACCCTCTCCATCCAAAAACTGAATATTTCCCGAACGTCTCAACACTTCCAGCATTTCTTTCCGGTAAGACTTTGAATTCCCTGCAAGTGCATAATCCATTTCATTTTGTTGAATAAAATATTCCGCATCGGGAAAGCTGGGCTTCCATTCTCCGTCAATCTTTTGAAGCATTCCTCCTGCATGGTCGAAATGTAAATGGCTCATGAGTACTTTCGATACATCTTGAGGATGATAGCCCAAAGCCTTAATATGCTTGTGCAGAAACAATTTACCCGACTCATCGGCATAACCCAGTCCCGTGTCGAGTAAAAGCAGTTCATCCCCCATATCTATCAGAAAAGGCTGAACATGAACAAACAAGGAGGCAGGACGATCTTTGGGATTATGAATTTGCGGATCGAAAGGAATAAACTTTTTCGATGCATCTACGGAATAAGAACCTTCATTTAACGCAAACGCTTTCATCATGCTAAAAAATAAACCTTATTAATTAAAATCACTTATCCACGTATATTTGTTAATTTACGTTTCCGAATCGCATCGAATTAATTATTTTTACGAAAATCTATTGCAAAGATATGGAAAAAAGGTGGGTTGAATATCAGCCGGCAGACAAAGCTATCGTATCTCAATTGGCAGACCAGTTGAATATTACCACCATTATTGCTACACTTTTGGTAAATAGAGGTATCACCAATTTCGATGAAGCAAAAGATTTTTTCCGCCCTTCTCTCGATCAACTTCATGATCCTTTCCTGATGAAAGATATGGATCGTGCCATTGAACGCATTGAACAAGCGATTGCAGACAATGAAAAAATTTTAATCTACGGCGATTACGATGTAGACGGCACAACAGCGGTATCACTTGTGTACAGCTATATGTATTCCATTTACGATCAGATCGATTTCTATATTCCCGATCGTTACATAGAAGGCTACGGAATTTCGATACAAGGGATTGACTGGGCTGAGGCCAACGGCTACTCACTCATCATCGCTCTCGACTGCGGAATAAAGGCCGTAGAGAAAATTGAGTACGCCAATAAGAAAAATATAGATTTTATTATTTGTGATCATCATCTTCCGGGTGATACTATTCCGAATGCTTATGCTGTACTTGATCCCAAACGCATCGATTGCTCCTATCCGTACAAAGAACTTTCGGGTTGCGGAATAGGATTTAAACTGGTTCAGGGGTTCGCAGAAAAAAACGGAATAGATTTCGAATCTTTAATCCCTCTACTCGATTTAGTAGTAGTAAGTATTGCCTCCGACATCGTTCCTCTTACGGGAGAAAATCGTGTACTCGCTCATTTCGGGTTGAAACAGTTAAACCAATATCCGCGTCCAGGTTTCAAAGCATTACTTGATTTGGCCATGCGAAAACAGGATATAAGTGTTAATGATATTGTATTTTTTATCGGCCCACGTATCAATGCAGCGGGACGTATCGACGATGCTAAACATGCCGTGAATGTTTTAATTGCTGAGGATGAATTATCGGCTACCGAATTATGCAGTATTCTGAATGATAAAAATACGGAACGTAAAGAATTCGATCAGAACATAACCACAGAAGCTTTGGCTATGATCGAAAATAGTCCGCATGCAATGCATCGCCGCAGCACCGTACTTTATAGCGAAAGCTGGCACAAAGGAGTTATCGGCATTGTAGCTTCCCGAATTATAGATAAACACTATCGTCCTACCATTATCTTAACCGAATCGAATGGATTGGCAGCGGGTTCTGCCCGTTCTGTCAACGGTTTTGATATTTATAATGCGATAAGCGCCTGTAGCGACTTACTCGAACAATTTGGAGGACATAAATATGCGGCGGGGTTAACTTTGAAAAAAGAAAACATCGAAGCCTTTGCACAAAGGTTTGAAGCAGTAGTTGCTGCAACCATCGATGAGCGTTCCCTGAGACAAGAAATAGAAATAGAATCGGAACTTGAGCTCTGCGATTTTACGGAAAAGTTCTTCCGCATCCTTCAACAATTTGCCCCCTTTGGTCCCGGAAATATGAAACCCGTATTTTTAACACGTGGTGTTAATTGTACCGGGCCGGCGCAACTTGTCGGAAAAAATAATAATGCCAATCATTTAAAATTCAGTGTACAACAAAAAGGAAGTTATACATTCGACTGTATTGCGTTTGGATTGGGGGATATGCAGAAGCTTATCAATAACAATAATAAGTTCGATATTTGTTATACCCTGGAAGAAAATGTGTGGAAAGATAAAGTATCGGTTCAATTGAATATAAAAGATATACGAATTTCGAATCAGACAGACTATGCTTGAATTAAGAGCCGAAAACCTTATTAAAATGTATAAGAAGCGAACCGTTGTAAATGACGTTTCCTTCCATGTAAAACAAGGAGAAATTGTAGGTTTGTTAGGTCCAAACGGTGCCGGTAAAACCACATCTTTTTATATGATTGTAGGTTTGATAAAACCCAATAGCGGCAGAATATTTTTACAAAATGAAGAGATAACTGACTATCCTATGTATCGTCGCGCGCAAAAAGGTATCGGATATCTTGCTCAGGAACCTTCTGTTTTTCGCAAGCTTAGTGTGGAAGATAATATCCTGTCTATTCTTGAAATGACCGGGATGACCAAGAAAGAACAGAAAGAGAAGCTCGAAGAGCTGATTGAAGAGTTCAGCTTGGGCAGAGTCCGGAAAAATCGTGGTGACCTGTTATCAGGAGGGGAGCGTCGAAGGACAGAAATCGCACGCGCCCTGGCAGCGAGCCCGAATTTCATCTTACTCGATGAACCTTTTGCCGGTGTAGATCCTATTGCTGTTGAAGAAATTCAAACCATCGTTTCACGTTTGAAAAATAAAAATATCGGAATATTAATTACCGATCACAATGTTCAGGAAACATTATCCATTACCGATCGTGCCTATCTATTGTTCGAAGGTTCGATCTTGAAATCGGGAACCGCACAAGAACTTGCCAACGACGAACAAGTAAGAAGGGTATATCTCGGCAAGAACTTTGTACTTCGCGAAAAAAGTATTTAATCTCATTTATCTATGGCTATCGTAAACTCTATTCTTTCCTGGATCTTAAAAAAAAGAATTCATCAAATTGAATTCTTTCTCAAGTATCCGATAGAAGTCCAGGAAGAATGGCTCATTAATCTTACTCAGGCTTCCCGGAATACAGAATGGGGAAAAAAATACGACTATAAATCAATAACCAATCGGGAGGATTTTAAAAATCGTGTTCCTATTCAAAATTATGATACCCTGAAACCCTTTATTGAGCGCATGTTTAAAGGGGAACAAAACATTCTTTGGCCTTCAGAGATTAAATGGTTTGCCAAATCATCGGGAACAACCAGCGATAAAAGTAAATTCATCCCTGTTAGCACAGAATCCTTAGAGGAATGTCACTTTAAAGGGGGAAAAGACTTACTATGTTTCTTTTGTAACAACCGCCCTCAAACAAAAATATTCACGGGAAAAAGTTTGGTTTTAGGGGGAAGCCATAGTATCAATCAGGAATATGAAGATTCACAATACGGTGATCTATCCGCAGTATTAATGAAAAATCTTCCTATGTGGGCAGAGTTTCAGCGCACTCCCGATCTTTCGGTTGCCTTGATGGACAACTGGGAAGAGAAAATTGAAAAGATGGCGAGCATCACTAAGGATGTAAATGTAACCAGCATTTCGGGAGTACCTACCTGGACTGTTATTCTTGCCAAACGTATTCTGGAGATTACCGGCAAAAAAAATCTGAAAGAAGTATGGCCCAACCTTGAGCTATATTTTCATGGAGCTGTAAATTTTGCACCTTATCGCGAACAGTTTAAAAAATTAATTCCTTCGGATGACATGTATTATCTGGAGACCTATAATGCTTCGGAAGGATTTTTCGGAATCCAGGACCAGGAACATTCTTCCGAAATGTTATTGATGCTGGACTATGGCATTTACTACGAATTTTTACCTATCGAAGATCTCGATAAAGACAATCCGAAAACCTTAAGCCTGGATGAGGTAGAGATCAATAAAAACTATGCGATTATCATTTCCACAAATGGAGGCTTATGGAGGTACATGATCGGCGACACCATTAAATTTACTTCCCTGAATCCCTACCGCATACTTATTACCGGACGTACGAAACATTTTATCAATGCTTTCGGAGAAGAATTAATTATTGATAATGCAGAACGTGCTTTGATTGAAGTTTGTGATGTTACCAGTTCCATTATCCGCGACTATACAGCCGGCCCCATTTATTTCGGAGATAGCCATACAGGCGGGCATGAGTGGATTATCGAATTTGAAAAAGCTCCGGAAAATATGGTTCAGTTCGCGCAGCTCTTAGATATCGCTTTAAAGAAAACCAATTCCGATTACGAGGCAAAGCGTAAAGGAGATATAGCATTACAAATGCCTACGGTGCATCTTGCTAAAGAAGGCACCTTTTATACGTGGATGAAAAACAGGGGTAAATTAGGAGGCCAGAATAAAGTTCCAAGGTTATCGAACGACCGTAAATATCTTGAGGAATTACTAACTTTACTATAATTTATTAACGCAATTTTTTCTTCATTGCATTCGAACCATAAAAGCCAAAAGTAACTCCGGCAACGGATTGGATACTGTTTATACTATAAAAAGGATTTATCGAAATTCCTAAATCGTAAATAGGCTTTAAAATTAGTTGTAATTGGAGATGCAGACCTGGAGTATATTCTCGCTTTCCGGCATTCGTTTTATCTACATCGTTTAAGAATACTTTGGTAGTACTTAACGAAGGACCTGCAAATCCGGCGACTTTAAAATACTGCCATTCATAAGCAGTACCTATTGCAAAACGCAGATTACTCATATAATAAATGGGAGCACCTCCGAATATAAACTGATGTGATGAAGCCGTATATCCCGTTTGGAGCAGATAATTTTTTTTCGGAAGAAAGAAACTATAGTCGATATTCAAATTAACCGTTGCCATAAATTTTGAATTAATTTTAGGATGATAATTAAGTCCTGCTCCTCCTGTCACCCAATTATTTCGACTTTTGAATATATAATTTCCTATCTGATAATCGGGGTATTCACGCTGCGCCTGCACTTCAAATACAAATAATCCGGAAATCAAAACAAGAAGTAATCTTTTCATAATCCTATAACAGTTTTACTATGCTTTTATTTCTTTCTTCGGAAATAATAAGGAAGCAATAATACTTGTAGTTAAAATTAGTACAATGATGATTAAGGAATGTAAGGTCGTAAAACCAATTGATTCTAGCCAGGAATGCCCAAGCATTTTAATACCGATAAATACCATCAGCACGGCTAAACCGATTTTTAAATATTGGAATTTATGAATGATATTGACCAATAAGAAGAACATGGAACGTAAGCCCAGTACCGCAAATATGTTTGAGAAGAAAACAATGTACGGATCTTTTGTAATCGAGAAAATTGCAGGAATTGAATCTACGGCAAAAATAAGATCCGTAAATTCAATTACGATTAGCACTACAAACAATGGGGTTGCCAACCATACTCCTTTCTTACGAACGAAGAAATGGCTCCCTACATATTTCGGGAAGACTTTAAAAAATCTTGCCGCAAATTTTACTACCGGATGATTTTCGGGTTCAATTTTTTCATCTTCATGCCGCTTCAGAAACATATTAATTCCTGTATAGATCAGGAAAGCTCCGAATACATACAGTATCCATTCAAACTCACGGATTAAAGTAGAACCTACAAAGATAAAAATAAAACGCATGACTACCGCACCTAAAATACCCCAAAATAGTACACGGTGATAATACCGTTCGCGCACACTAAAGGCTGAGAAAATAAGTACGATTACAAAAATATTATCAACCGATAACGCGTATTCAATTAAATAGCCGGTAATAAATTCCAATGCCAGATTGTTTCGGTAAACATCTAGGCTATGCTCAAAATCGTTTGGGATTAAAGTAATGTTGTGCTTATTTAATTCCGTAACTTCTACAAGCCTTTCGTAACTATCTATACCATGTATAATCTCAGCTTTCTGACTGATCAGCACGTAAAAACTCAATGCCAAAGACACCCACACCAAACTCATAATCGCGGCTTCCTTAAACTTAATGGTATGATCGCGTTTATTCAATACTCCCAAATCGAAGGCAAGCATCAGTATAATGAAAGTCGTAAAGCCTCCAAAAAATAGTATTTCGTTCGTCAGCATTTTATATTTTTCTATCCGTTGTAAATTTTACTAATTCTTCGAGCGATGTGCGCGAGGTACTATCCGGGAAATCGCTTAATAGTTTAAAAGCCTTTTCCTGAAATTCGAGCATCTTTGCTTCGGCATAGTCCAAACCTCCTTTAGCACGAACAAAGCTTACTACTTCATCCACACATTCCTGATCTTCACTATGATTTTTTACAAGCTTAATAATTTTTCTGCGTTCGCTTTTTTCGGAAACGTTCAAAGCATAAATTAAGGGAAGTGTAATTTTTTTTTCTTTTATATCGATACCTTTAGGTTTTCCGATATCATCATAAGCAAAATCGAGTAAATCATCTTTAATCTGAAAAGCCATTCCGATATATTCACCAAAGAGACGCATCTTCTCAATTTGTTCTTCAGCGGCATTCGCCGATGCTGCACCACAAGCACAGCAGGAAGCAATTAAGGATGCCGTTTTCTGACGGATAATATCGTAATACACCTTTTCATCGATATCGAGGCGGCGCACTTTTTCTATCTGCAACAATTCTCCTTCACTCATTTGCTGTACCGCATCCGACACTATCTTTAATAATTGATGATCGTTATTATTGACAGATAATAACAATCCTTTTGCTAAAAGAAAATCTCCAACCAATACCGCAATTTTATTTTTCCAAACGGCATTAATCGAAAGAAAACCTCTGCGCTCGTAAGCATCATCAACCACATCGTCGTGAACTAAAGTTGCCGTGTGTAACAACTCTACCAATGCTGCTCCGCGATAGGTCGCATCGGTAATCCCGCCACATAATTTTGCAGAAAAAAATACAAACATCGGACGCATCTGCTTCCCTTTACGCTTATAGATATAGTGGGTAATCCGATCCAATAAGGGTACCGAACTTTGCATCGAAGCTTTGAATTTATCTTCAAATGCATCTAATTCTATGGCTATGGGCTTTCTTATCTCTTTCAGATTCGGCATTTGCTTGGTTGATTTCGGTTCACAAAATAAGGGAATGTTTTAGAATAAAAAAGTATGATTTGCTTTATTAATCGATGCAGGTGCTATCCAACAACAACTTTCTTGTAATTCATCCTTGTATTTTTCATAGAATGCTTATGTCAAGCCGGATAAGGAAATAAGATACCCTTACTAAAGAATCTATTAACAGAAAAATTCAGGATTTGTTCGGAAACTATTCAGGAAAAGACTACTTTTGCAAACCCCTATCCATGGATTATTATCATAAACAGGGAGACGTGTCCGAGTGGTTGAAGGAGCACGCCTGGAAAGTGTGTATACGCCAAAAGTGTATCGAGAGTTCGAATCTCTCCGTCTCCGCTTATAACAAAAAAGACATCTGAGCCAGAGCCTGATGTCTTTTTTGTGTACTACCCCGAATCCTCTCTTACTTATTATGTTAAAGATTATAATACAAATCGAGGTATTGAATTTTTCTCACAAGTACCAGATATACAACTCATGGCATGGCTATAGCCATGCCATGAGCACTAAAAATCATCCCGCATTTATACGAATTATTCCTTTACAACTGTAGTCAACGTAGCTCTGCGCTTTCTTTCGAAAGAAGGTTTTTTCAAAAATAAGTAAAGCAAAAGTCCCAATAACACAAAAAAAAGTGATACTTCAATCCAATGTTCTTCCGGGTGTACCCATATTTCTTTGAAGAAACCACGCCGACCCAACACTTCGATAAAGTTCCAGAAGATCACAACAGTCGGTACTGCATAGCGAATTGCATAGTCGAAGGTTTGTATCCGGATAAGTTTCGTTAGCAGATATACGGACCATAGCAAAGAACCCCAGGCCACAATATCCGTAGCAATATGGGTATCTCCCGCAATCTGGTCATCGTAAACAATCAATAGTACTACATAAAAAAACCAGATGATCATAATGGTTTCGCTAAAAGTGCTTACAGCGAAAGGTTTCTTAAATCCGGTTTGTGAAATAATATCCTCTCTGAATTTGAATACTTTTTGAAACCAGATGAAGAATGTGCAGTTGGAACGTGAAAACAAGTAGAAGAGTACAACGGTAGCCAGCAGACCCAGGGAAGAAAGCATTACCAGATACTCTCTTTTGGTAGCAATTTCCCCATCCACAATAAGGTGTGCAACATCATTTTTCTCTGCGATCCATACAAAGGAAAACTCGATCCAACCCGTCCATACCAATACAGCGCCTAGAAATCCCATAATTGTTGCAAAGGTTGCCTTATGATTCTTCTTAATTCCCCAAAAGGTCATTAAAACCCCAATAATGCCCATTATTACTGCCCCGTAATATTTATTGTCGTGCAAGATGATTTCGTTTAAAACCATGATCGCATGGCCGATAGGCATCAATAAAAGCACCAGCAGAAATGAAAAGAAACCGTTCTTAAGTCCTGTTTTGTTTAACATCTCTTTAATTTATTTTCAGCCAAAGATAAATTAATTTAGAACAAGTCTAAATTAATTAGATTTTTTTCTAATGGAGTGCCGGTAGAATATGTCGAAAATCAGCCTGAGGCCTTAATCTATGCATGAATCGTCAAAAAAATTAGATAATCTCGATTTTTAGGATTAGCTTTGCTGCGTCTTTTTAGAAGATTGTGTTTCAACTTGCTCTGTAATACTCTGTAGTACATTCAGTTTTAATCCTTCTGAAGATTCGTACTTATATATGTAAGTATGATTTTAATATTACAGAATGACATTTGAAAATTTAAGTATTATAGAGCCTATTCGTAAGGCTTTAGAAAAAAAAGGTTACCTGAAACCGACCCCAATTCAGGAAAAATCAATCCCGGTTATTTTAAGTGGTAAAGATTTGTTTGGATGCGCTCAAACGGGCACGGGTAAAACCGCAGCATTTGCAATCCCCCTAATTCAATTATTAGCTTCTAAGAATAAACCCAACTCAGGACAAAAGTCCATAAAGGTTTTGATATTGGCTCCTACACGAGAGCTTGCATTACAAATAAGTGAAAACATTGATCATTACGGAAAAAACACTGCGATAAAACATGCTGTTATTTTCGGAGGTGTTTCACAAAACAATCAGGTAACGCAATTAAAAAAAGGGATTGACATATTGATAGCAACACCCGGCCGCTTACTCGATTTGATGCAGCAAGGTTTTATTCATTTAAATACCATAGAGCATTTAGTACTGGATGAAGCGGATCGTATGTTAGACATGGGTTTTATACATGATATCAAAAGAATTTTAGTTAAAATCCCCAAGCAACGTCAAACACTTTTCTTCTCGGCAACAGTTCCTCCCGAGATTCAGAAACTGGCAGCGTCTATGTTATCAAGTCCCGAATATATTGAAGTGACTCCTGTTTCATCAAGCGGAGACAATATTACGCAATCGGTTTACTTTGTTAATAAAGGCGACAAGAAAGATCTTCTGAATCACTTAATAAAGAAAGAAAACATAGCACATGCATTAGTCTTTACCCGTACCAAACATGGCGCAGATAAGGTAGTTCGCGACCTGAGTAAAAATGGAATTAAAGCTGCGGCTATCCATGGCAACAAATCGCAGAATGCGCGTCAGTCGGCATTGCAAGGATTTAAAAGTAAAACGATACGCATTTTAGTGGCGACCGATATCGCATCACGCGGAATTGATGTTGACAAATTGAGTCATGTAATTAATTATGAATTGCCCGAAGTACCTGAAACTTATGTACATCGTATCGGAAGAACAGGAAGAGCAGGAGCAACAGGAATAGCGCTCTCTTTTTGTACCAAAGACGAAGAAGATTATTTAAAAAGGATCAGTAAACTGATGAATAAAAATATTAATGTGGTAAGATCTCATCCGTACGCAAACTAAGACGATTAAGCCCTTTAAAAAAACCAAATACACAATTATTAACAATTAAAATTAAATTAAAATGAAAAATGGAGTAGTAAAATTCTTCAATGAGACAAAAGGCTTTGGCTTTATTTTAGAAGAAGGAACTGGCAAAGAAATCTTTGTTCACGTTTCGGGTTTAAAAGAAGACATCCGTCAGAACGACAATGTAACCTTTGAAGTTCAGGAAGGAAAAAGAGGTCTTAATGCTGTGAATGTACGATTAGCATAATCATACCAACCTTACTCACCCCGGAAGCCATGCAGCTCCGGGGTTTTTCATTTTTATAGGGTTCGTTCCCGAACCAATTCTCCCAAGCGTTTCAGGCCCTTCTCAATCTCCGGAGTATATGGATTACCAAAAGTTATCCGTATATAATGATTATAACGGGAGTCGGAAGAAAACACCGTTCCCGGGGTAATATTAATTTGCTCACGAAGTGCTGCAGCAAATAATTCCTGACTATCAACTTTCTTCGATAACTGCAACCAAAGGGAATAACCACCTTGTGGTCGGGTCATTTTTACACCGGGAGGAAAATATTCGCGAATAGCCTGAATATATCGTAAACATTGGGTATGTAGCGCCTTACGCAAATTACGCATGTGTAATTCAAATCTTCCCTTCTCTAAAAAGATAGCGATAGCAACCTGATTCGGTGTAGCGGAACTTACACTATTCATCAGTTTCTGACGTAACACCTCCTCTTTATAGCGACCCGGAATAATCCAACCTACCCGATAACCGGGAGCCAACATTTTCGAAAAAGAAGAACATAAAAGCACCAACCCTTTAGTATCATAACTCTTACAATTTTTCGGGCGTTGTTTCCCGAAATACAGTTCTCCGTATATATCGTCTTCAATCAGGGGTATCTCATGTTTAGTCAATACTTCGACCAAACGTTTCTTCTGTTCATCGGGTATACAGGAACCGTTCGGGTTATTATAATTTGTCACAAAAATACAAGCACTGATTTTAGTGTTGGAAATAACCTCTTCCAGATAACCTACATCGGGTCCTTTTACCGTATCTCCGGGAATCTCCAGCACTTTCAGCCCCAGACTTTCTACAGCATAATAAATACCGAAGTATGTCGGGCGATCTATGGCGATTACATCTCCGGGTTTTGTAATTGCTTTCAAACAAAATATAATCGCCTCCATACAACCTTGCGTGGTAACAATATCCTGTTCTGAAAATACGCCGCTCCAATTCATCGATAGGCGTACAATTTGTTTTCGCAAAGCCCAATGCCCTTGTATATCTTCATAAGCTAAGCAACTGTTGGGAGAAGAGCGTATTGCTTCGATCATTGCTTTACTCATCTTTGCTGCCGGCAATAATTCCATCGCCGGACCCGCTACAGAAAAGTTGATCAAGCTTTCGTCCGATAATTTATTATAAACGATGCTCACTAATTTATCGGGAGAAACAATCACACCCTCTTCATTCAACTGGGAAATTTGTTCATCGGGATACTCGGGAAGTTCTTTTAAATTAAACTTCACATAATAACCCGATCGCGGACGCGCTTCTATTAATCCTTTCATCTCCAAAATCGAATATGCCTGGAAAACCGTACTGATGCTCAGGCCCATTTGCTGGCTCAATGCCCGCACCGATAAAAGTTTATCTCCCATTTTAAAAATTCCCTGTTCTATTTGGTACTCTATCCCTTCAGCTACTTTATTATACAGAAAATCAGTATCTTGTGAATTATTGTATATTTCCATTTCCAATCTGTTATGCTCAAAATTAACAAATCTGAATCTGTTTTTATTAAATTTTTTTTCGCAAATTTGCAGAAAGATAAATTATAACAACCTCTCACACTTGAGCATGAATATAACAGAAGAAATCAGCGTTGAGAAAGTAGCTCAATCCAGACTAAAAGCAGACATGCTTGGGTCTTCCGAATTTGGGTCCATTATTTCCGATCATATGTTTATTGCCGAATACAGTGATAAAGATTGGCATCATTTACAAATTGTACCCTTTGAGAATATCAGTTTAAGCCCTTCTACTCTTGCATTACATTATGGACAAAGTGTATTTGAAGGGATGAAGGCTTTTCGTATGAAAGACGGATCGATTTCGGTCTTCCGTATGGAGAAACATTTCCAACGATTGAATCGTTCACTCGATCGTATGTGCATGCCGGCTATTCCCGAGCATGTATTTAAAGATGGAATTTTAAAGCTTGTAGAAATCGATGCGAATTGGATACCTTACCAAGAGGGCCACTCCATGTATATACGTCCTTTCGTATTTGCATCGGAAGCAAGATTCGGAGTAAAGATTGCAGAAGAATATAAGTTTATTGTATTTGGAGGTCCTGTTGGACCATACTATGGTAATCCTCTGAAATTAAAGGTCGAAACCCAATATGTCCGTGCTGCAAAAGGCGGAACGGGTTATGCAAAATGTGCCGGAAATTACGGAGGGTCTTTTTATCCTACACAAAAAGCAAGAGCAGAAGGATACGATCAGGTATTATGGACTGACGGACGTTCGAATCAAAACATCGAAGAGTCGGGAACCATGAATATTATCTTCATGATAAATGGTAAAGTTGTTACACCGGCTACATCCGATTCTATCTTAGATGGAATTACTCGCGATTCTGTTTTAACATTAGCACGCGATTGGAATATACCGGTGGAAGAGCGTACCGTAAGTATTAAAGAGCTTAAAGAGGCTTTTGAAAACAATACTTTGGAAGCCGCCTTCGGCGCGGGAACTGCCGCAGTAGTTGCTCCGGTAGAATTGATTCATATAAACGGAGTGGATTATAAATTACCTGCTTTGGAAAATTCTTTTATGACAAAAGTGAAAAATGAATTAATAAATATTCGTACCGGTATAAGTCCCGATACACATCAATGGAATACAATCATTCAAGCATTTAATTAATAAAACCATACAAAAAGAGCCTGCAATATTTACAGGCTCTTTTACTTTTATATACTATCGTTACAAATAACTCAATTCTCCCCTTAAATCTCTCTGAATCAAACTCGCTGCAACCTTGGGATCCGAATAGTTTCCTAATAAGAACATGAGCTTCGTTACTGCAGCTTCGAAAGTCATATCGTATCCGCTCAACACACCCATAGCTTGCAGATGCCTGCTGGTTTCGTATCTCCCTAATTGTACCGACCCGCCTAAGCATTGTGAAATATCCAATATAAGAATCCCACTTCCAATTGCCGCCCGTATACTGTTTATAAAAACAGGATCAGTAGCTGTATTACCTGTTCCGAAACTTTCCAGAATTACCGCTTTCAATCCCGGGCTTTTCAATATAGTATCTACAACTGTTTGATTGATTCCGGGAAAAATCTTCAATACTGCAATGTTGCTGTCGTATTGATTATATACTTTAAGTTTTCCTTCAGAAGCCGGTTTTATCATTTCCGTATTGAAACGTAAATGCACTCCTGCCTCTGCCAATACCGGATAGTTCGGAGATTGAAAGGCTTCGAATTTATCGGAATGATATTTTATGGAGCGATTTCCACGAAAGAGCTGATAATCGAAATACACGCATACTTCCGGAACCAGTGCTCTTCCTGCTTCATCTTTTGCTGCTGCGATTTCCAATGCAGTGATTAAGTTCTCTTTGGCATCGGTGCGAATTTCTCCGATTGGCAATTGCGAACCGGTAAGCACGACCGGCTTCGCCAAATTCTCTAACATAAAACTCAATGCCGATGCGGTATAAGCCATCGTATCGGAGCCATGCAGAATCACAAAGCCATCATATATATCATAATTACTTTCGATTAATCCGGCAATCTTTAACCACACATCCGGATTCATGTTCGAAGAGTCAAGGATAGGATCGAAGGAGATTACATTCAGTTGATAATTCAAACGTTTCAGCTCGGGAACATTTTGTGTAATATTATCAAAATCGAAAGGAACCAAATATCCTGACTGGTCATGGGCCATACCGATAGTACCTCCCGTATAGATGACTAATAATTTATTCATTTCATTATCTTTTCATAAACCAAATATATCGCTGGCATTCTTCGTAGTTTGTTCAGCAATTTGCTCCAGAGGAATTTCATAAATATCCGATAATTTTTCGGCAACATATAAGAGATACGCGCTTTCATTAGGTTTACCGCGATGTGGCACAGGACTCAAATACGGAGAATCAGTTTCTAAGACCAGGTGTTTCAGATTAATTTCTTTAAGCACTTTATCTAAGCCCGCATTCTTATAAGTAACAACTCCCCCAATACCTAAATAAAAATCAAGCTCTGTAATTTTCCTTGCTTGCCCGGATGTACCCGTAAAACAATGGAAAATACCTTTTAATTTTTCATCTTTTTCTTCCAGCAAAATTTCATACACTTCATCGAATGCATCGCGACAATGAATAACTATGGGTAAATTCATTTTCTTTGCCCAGGCAATTTGTGATTTAAAAACCCATTGCTGTTCTCTCAAAAAAGTTTTATCCCAATACAAGTCGATACCGATTTCTCCGATTGCATATATTTTTCTTTTTGTAAGCGATGCTTCAATTACATTTAATTCATCCCGGTAGTTTTCTTTTACAGAACATGGGTGTAAGCCCATCATCGGGAAACAAATACCCGGATAAGTATCATTCAAATAAAACACATCTTCAACAGAGCTGCTATCGATATTGGGAAGGAAAAAACGAGTCACTGCGTTCTTCCGGGCACGTTGAAGTATTGCCGGCAACTGTTCTCTTAATTCAGGTAAATAAATATGTGTGTGCGTATCGGTTAATTGCATATACAAAAGTATTTCAATTTTCAGGAATAGTCTCTAAAAGGATATAAAAAAACCACAAACATACATTTGTGGCTTTTTTCCTTATGGTTAAATTTTTATTATTCAGCAATACTCACCAACTCTACTTCAAAAGTAAGCGGAGTAAACGGAGGAATAATTCCACCTGCACCTCTGGCACCATAGCCAAGGTTAGAAGGAATGATTAATAAAGCTTTACCACCCTCTTTTAAAAGTGCGATACCTTCATCCCATCCTCTGATTACCATCCCTTGCCCTAAAGTAAATTCAATAGGATCGTTACGGTCAAATGATGAGTCGAACTTTGTTCCATCCAATAATTTTCCGGTATAGTGTACGCGCACCGATTTCCCGGCTACCGCTTGTTTTCCTGTACCTTCGGTCAGCATTACATACATCAATCCGGATGAAGTAGTTATTACCTGCAACTTGTTATCGCTGATGTATTTGTCGATATGAACTTTTTCTTCCATTTCTTTTTCTTTTTGAATTTTTAA
Organism: uncultured Sphingobacteriaceae bacterium; assembly: GCA_964454645.1. Lineage (GTDB taxonomy): Bacteria > Bacteroidota > Bacteroidia > Sphingobacteriales > Sphingobacteriaceae > CAYVTM01. The sequence goes on from CAYVTM010000002.1 coordinate 70,660, forward strand.
TTCTTCCGCCTGCATTTCTTCCGGAGAAGTAACACGATCTATTTTTACCGTAAAGTTCAGTTTACTTCCTTTATCGATAAAATCAGGCAATTGGTCTACTCCAAAAGTTTTTTCAAACAATGAATCGGCATTGATTAAAAACGAAGCGCTGTCGCCAACTGTTAATAATCTCAGGGCATCCATTAAATCACCTTTAAAAGCAGATTGCGAAACCGGAATTTGTATAGGAGTATGCATGGTCCAGGTATCGAAAATTACCGAATCGCGATTGGTTTTGTATCTCAAATTTAAAAATACAATTTTACCATCCGCAATACGCTCACCTTTTTTCGGACTAAAAATAACATACTCTAAGCCTGTTGTCTTATCAATCGTGTACTTATTTTTTTGTGCATGCACTGCTGTCATAGAAAATGCACAAATAAGAACTAAAATCAGTTTTTTCATTCGTTTATTTGTTTGATATAGAACCCTTTGATTATTGACGGGTCCTTCAAATATATTTAATAAAATTTTAAACGTACCGAAATACGTCATAATTTTTAGTTAGCGGATTTTTTAATATCTATCAACTCCACTGTAAATACTAACGGAGAATGTGCCGGAATAGCCCCTCCGCCTACTGCATTCGCACCATACGCCAAGGGAGAAGGAATAATTAAAGTTGCCTTGCTTCCTTTTTCCAATACCATAAAGGCTTCATCCCATCCTTTAATAACTTGTCCCTGGCCTACCGGAAATTCGAACGGACGATCCATATCATAAGATGAATCGAATTTATTACCATTCAATAATTTCCCTTCATAATGTACTACAACGATATCACCCGCTTGTGCTTTTCCTCCGTTACCTGCTTTTGTAATTACGTATTGTAATCCCGTTCCGGTTGAAACAGTAGTTAAGTTATTATCACTGATGTATTTATCAATATCTAATTTTTCTATTGCTGCATGTTTCTCGTTTTCTACACGCATCTCTTCTTCCATTTGTACTTTATTGACTGCTTTTTCCACTTTTACATCAAAAGTCAGAAAGCTTCCTGCCGCAATAAATTCCGGGCGATCAAAGCCAAATGTTTTTTGGAATAAAGAATCTGCATTAATTAAAAAGGTTGCGCTATCTCCTTCCGAAAGCAGCATCAATCCATTCATCAAATCCCCCTTAAAAGTAGGGGCATCCACCACCAGGCGAACAGTATTACCTGCTTGATAGGTATCGAACAATACCGAGTCGCTGTCGGTGCGATAGCTCATATTCAAGGTAACATAGTCACCCAGCTTAACTAATTCCCCTTCCTTATCGACATGAATTTTATATTTCAATCCATCTTCAGATGTTTTATAGCCATCACCACAAGCATACAATAATCCGGCAATCGCAGTTGCCATTAAAATGATTTTTTTCATACTATTTTTTATTTTTTTCTTTCTTATTTTTTTATTGATTCAATAATAATTTATACTCCGGTAAAATGCCGAGTAGTTTTTGTTCCACTACAGCAATATCTTCTTTTGCCATTCCTCCTGAGGCATTTCGATGCCCTCCACCCTCAAAATATTTTTTCGCAATTTCATTCGCAGGAAAATTCCCTTTCGAACGGAAAGATAATTTTCTCAGTTCGCCGCGATCAATAATTAATACAGCCAAACGAATACCGTTTAATGACAGTGCATAATTTACAATTCCCTCCGTATCTCCGGTTTGGACGTTATACGCTTCGAGTTCTTGTTTGGTTATGGTAAAGTAGGCTGTATTAAGTTCCCGCAATATTACCAATTTATTTAACAAGCAGTATCCCAGGAATCTCAATTTATTTTCCTGATTATTGTCATATACCATTTCGTGGATATGGGCATTATCGGCACCTGCCGCAATCAACTCTGCTACGATATGATGCACATCAGCGGTAGTACTCGGGAAACGGAAAGATCCCGAATCGGTCATAATACCTGTGTATAAACAAGTGGCAATATCTTTATCGATCCTGCTTTGGTCGCCTAAATCTTTAATAAAACGATAAACTAATTCCGCCGATGCACAGGCTTTAGGGTCCCAATAGGAAAAATCTTCAAACCCTTCCGGATCGAGATGATGATCAATCATCACTTTAAACGCCGTTGAAGCACGAATGCTATCTCCCAGTTTATAAATACGTGAGAGATGATTGAAATCGAGGCAAAAAATCATTTCTGCATCTTTTACCTTTTGAAGCGCCAGGCTTTCGTTCAGCAAATAATCGATCACTTCTGCATTTCCAGGGAGCCAATGTAAAAAAGACGGGTAATCGGAAGGGGTAATTACATGCACCTGATGACCACGGGATAAGAGATAATTATACAAAGCCAGAGAAGAGCCCATCGCGTCTCCATCGGGTTTATGATGCGTAGTAATAATAACCTTCCGCGGGGAAGCAAGTAAGCCCTGAACTACTTTTAAATGTTGCATATTAAAAAAGAATAGCAAAGCTATTAAATTTTGCTTATCTCAATTAAATAATACAAACTTAATTTCATTTTGGGTGTGGAACTTGTACCTTTGCCAGCGAAAAAATCTATTTTATACACACACAAATGGTTACGAACAGAACATTTACTATGATTAAGCCGGATGCAGTTGCAAACGGCCATATCGGGGCAATCCTTGATCAGATCACCAAAAACGGTTTCAAAATCGTTGCGATGAAATACACTTATTTAAACCCGGAAATGGCAGGAAAATTCTATGCTGTTCATGCAGAACGCCCGTTTTTCAAAGATCTGGTATCCTTCATGAGTTCAGGCCCGATTGTAGCAGCTATTCTCGAAAAAGACAATGCCATTGAAGATTTTCGTAGATTAATCGGTGCGACTGACCCTCAGAAAGCAGATGTGGGTACAATTCGTAATTTGTATGCTAAATCGATCGATGCCAATGCGATTCACGGTTCCGACTCAGATGAAAACGCGAAAATTGAAGGGGATTTCTTTTTCTCGGCATTCGAGCGTTTCTAAGGAAAATACTATGTCTCAATGCATGGCAATCATCTATGCATTGAGATGTTTACTCCTATAAAACCACCAGGTCAAGTACCAGTTCCTTCCCTGCACGCTCGTTAATCTTTGCTAATAAAGGCGATTTCATCAGTAACAAATCCTGTTTCAATACAGAAGAATCTAACCGCAAAAACAATTTCTTGTTGCGGATATACACATCCAGCGTACGATTAGCGATCATTTTACCCATCAATTCTTCCCAATGCCCTTTGATATCTTCTTCAATAAAACGGTCGTGAATCTGGTAAGCATCCAGCATTTGTTGAATAGCCTCCTTTATAGATATTTCATTCGATTTACGCTTCAAGTACGGTCCCCCTTTCTATTTCAAAAAGTTTATAACGAACATCAATGGTATGAAAAATACGAACGAGACGCTCCTTATCAGTATCGGTAATAAAAATTTGTCCGAAATCGTCTTCATTAACAATCGTCAGTAAACTTCGAATGCGCTGTTCATCCAGCTTATCAAAAATATCATCGAGCAAAAGCAAGGGTTTATAACCTTTTACATTCGTTATAAACCGATATTGTGCCAGCTTCATTGCGATAAGATAGGTTTTTTGTTGCCCCTGAGAACCCATTTTCTTCAACGGGTAATCGCCTGTCAGAAAATGTAGATCGTCTTTATGAATACCTACTCCGGTACGTTGCAAGATGCTGTCTTTCCGAAAACCGTCTTTGAGTTGTTGCGCAAAATCTCCGCCAAATAATTGCGATTCGTATCGAAAAGATGCCTGTTCGGCATCTAAAGACAAGGCTTTATATAATCCATTGAAAAGTTCTGTAAAGGCTTCACAAAAGCTTTTGCGTTTATCAAAAATTCTGCTGCCCAATGCTACCAATTGTTCGTCTAACACTTCAACCATCATTTCATCCTTCAGTCCCGTTTCGGAGAACTGTTTTAAAGAAGCATTCCGATTTGCCAATACACGATTGTACGCAATCAGGTCATCGAGATAATGGTTATCTATTTGGGAGATGGCGCTATCTAAGAATTTACGTCGCTCTTCACTTCCTTCAGTTACCAGATTACTGTCGTAAGGTGAAATCATAACCAATGGGAAATGACCGATATGTTCGGCTAAGCGTGTATATTCTTTTCCGTTTTTCTTAAATTGTTTTTTATGATTGCGTTTTACACCGCAGTACACGGGAACCTTTTCATCGGATTTATAAAATTCTCCCTGAACGACAAAGAAAGGTTCTTCGTGTCGGATCTGTTGGGAGTCCACCGGGTTGAAATAGCTCTTTGTCAGGCATAAATAATGAATCGCATCGAGTATATTGGTTTTTCCCGCACCATTATTTCCGGTAAAACAATTCAGCCCATCCGAAAAGATAAACTCGGCTTCGGGATAATTTTTAAAATGAATTAATGAAAGACGCTCAAGATGCATGAAAACCCTTGTAGACCCCAAATATACACGAATTAACTAAATATTCCCCGATAAAAGCTACAAGTTCTTGATAGTATGCCGTAAAAATGTATTTTTGCATTCCTTAAAATTAATAATAATGTCAGCAGAACAGCAAAACAATTTTGGACAAGGGTTCAATAAAGCAGAAGGATTTGTTTCTGAAAACAAAAAAAGTTTATTGGTAATCGGTGGTACAATCGTATCGCTAGTATTATTGTATTTTGCCTATCAACAATTTGTAGTAGCTCCTCGTGAGAAAGAAGCTTCTTCACAAATGTTTATGGCAGAACGTTATTTTGAAATGGATTCTATCAGCAAAGCAATTAACGGCGATGGGAATTTCATGGGATTTGCAGAAATAGCAGATGAATACAATGGAACAAAATCCGGAAATTTGGCGAACTACTATTTAGGGATGGGCTATATCCGTCAGGGTAATTACGAGCAGGCGATAGAGGCACTGGAAGATTTCAGCAGCGAAGATAAAGTATTAGCATCTTTGGCTTATGCGGGTATCGGAGATGCCTATATGGAATTAAACGACTTCAAGAAAGCTGCCTCAAATTACGCATCAGCCCTATCTAAGGAAAGCAACAAATTTACTTCTCCTATTATTTTGATGAAGCTGGCTTTGGCTTACGAAAGCAATAACGATTTCAAAAAAGCCCTGGAAGCGTATACAAAAATCAAAAAAGAATATACCGAATCTCCCGAAGCAAGAGATATTGATAAATTTATTGCTCGTGTTGAGGTAAAATTATAACAGAGAAATCATCGGATGATAGAAATCTATTCTCCGCATAAAAATAAATCACAAAAACGCCTATTATTGTAGGAGTTTTTTGTTTAGGACTATGGCTACTCATCTCAAAAATTTATCCGATTTTTCATCGACAGCTATTCCTTCAGCGCAAAATTATCGTTTCGGGATAGTTGTTTCCGAATGGAACAGCCCGATCACTTCTGCCCTCCTGCAAGGAGCAATAAAGGTTTTGGAAGATCAGGGCTGTGAGGAAGAAAACATACAAATTATACAAGTTCCGGGGAGCTATGAGTTAATTTCCGGCTCTCAACTATTGGCAGAAGCGAAAAAATTCGATGCAATAATTGCTCTGGGTTGTGTAATTCAGGGAGAGACACGCCATTTCGATTTTATCTGTTCGGCTGTAGCTCAGGGGATAGCTAATGTGGGAATAAAGTATCGCATACCTGTTATATTCGGGGTACTTACTACCGATAATTTGGAGCAAGCCAAAGACCGTTCAGGTGGAAAACATGGCAATAAAGGCGATGAGGCTGCCGTTACAGCTATAAAAATGGCAGATTTAGCCAAAAATCTTTAAGATTTAGAAAAAAGAATTCTATATTTACTTTTTCAACGCAAGAATAATTACAATGAAAAAAACATTAGCAGCTCTCATTCTATTAGGCTTTATAGCAATCGGAATTTCTTCTTGTTCAAGTCAGGGTTGTCCGGGCATGGCTGATGGTTATCGTTATGGCGGTAAATCAAAAGCTGTTTGGAGATAAGAATTGAACTGGATTCCGCTTACCGAAGCTTCTCAACTCGATCAATTACAAAATACGGATCGCCCTTTTGTTATTTATAAGCATAGCACCCGTTGTCATATATGTACAATTGTGCTTAAAAATATAGAAAGAGATTATCAGGGAGAGAATTTTCTTGACTTCTATTTTCTTGACTTATTGAATCACCGGGATATATCGAATCACATCTCCGAAACCTATCAGGTACATCACGAATCTCCACAGATATTACTCATAAAAAATGGAGAATGTATTTTTGATGAGTCGCACCAATCCATCGATCTGAAAGAAATTCTCGAACTCGCTTCTAAAAATTAAAGCTTACCGTTTGAATTAAATCTTCGCGCAAACTCAATGCTACCGGACAGGTATGGGCAGCATGTTCCAAAATCTTTTTTTGTTTATCGTTAAACTCCGAACCGGGGAAAAAAAATTCTACTTTAATTTCCGCAACTCTTCGTGGGTCCGACTGCATGATTTTAGTCGTCTCAATGCGTGTATCGATTAACATTTCCTCGAAACCTTGTGTGCGGGCGGCAATACCCATAATCGTCATCATACAGCTGGCTAAAGAGGCGCTAAGCATATCTGAGGGAGAAAATGATTCGGCTTTCCCCTGGTTGTCCAGCGGAGCATCCGTAATAACTTTATTTCCTGAAAATACGTGTTCGGCTTCTGTACGAAGTCCACCTAAGTAAAAAGTCTGAATAGTTGGCATAGGATAAACAATAAAAGCCGATCCGGCGTTATAAAATTGCGATTTATTTTCGTAATATTGATTGGCATGAGGAAATTAATATACATTTTCTTTCTATTTCTGTTCTTTGCTCCGGCTTCCTTATTAAAAGCGCAGGACAATCCCACTTTCCGGGAAGAGACTAGATTTGTGTATAAAAGCGACTGGAGTTTAGGCGGAACCATTCATAACCGTGGATTCGGGGCATTATTCCGTTACAGCAAAATTCCCGGAAACTTCAGTAAGATTATGTTCGAGGCAGAAGTGGTAAAAATGAAACATCCCAAAGAAATAAAGATTGTTAATCCTTATTTCGATGATGCGAAATCTTATGTGTACGGCAAAAAAAATGTGCTTAATGTGCTTCGTTTGGGATTAGGTACACAGGTATTACTTTTCGACAGAGCACCGAAAGACGGGATCGAGATACGGGCAAGTTTTACAGGCGGACTTTCTTTGGGATTATTAAAACCGGTTTATTTAGAGATTCTGCGAGAGACGAACAGTCCCTACTTTTATGATATAGTTACCGAAAAGTACGATGCGGAGCGCCATTTCACAGGTAATATCTATGGTTATTCGGGTTTTAATAAAGGCTTGGATGAACTTAGCACTTTATCCGGCGCTTATATTAAATCGGGTTTAAATTTCGACTGGAGTAAAAAAGATGCTTCCATAGCTTGTTTAGAAACCGGTATTGTACTCGATTTATATCCCAAAAAAGTTCCCATTATGGCAGAATTTAATACGGTACAAAACAAAGCGGCATTTATATCCTTATATGCAAGTATAAGCTTCGGCAAAAAGTACTAATTTTGTAAAAATTTTAGCAATGATTGAACTCCCTGTATTATCGGAAGAAAAAAAACGTAAACCTGAATGGCTAAGGGTTAAATTGCCTACCGGGAAAGAATATGCACATGTTCGCAGTTTAGTTGATCAACATAAATTACATACCATTTGCGAGAGTGGTAATTGCCCGAATATGGGTGAATGTTGGGGTGCAGGTACCGCAACCTTTATGATTTTAGGAAATATCTGTACACGTTCCTGTTCTTTTTGTGCAGTAGCTACTGGAAGGCCCCTCCCTGTTGATGTACAAGAGCCCGAACGCGTTGCCAATTCGGTATTCCTAATGAATGTAAAGCACTGTGTAATTACTTCCGTCGATCGTGATGATCTAAAGGATGGAGGTTCTATCATCTGGGCTGAAACGATTCGTGCCATTCGTGCCAAAAGTCCGCAGACAACCTTAGAAACTTTACTACCCGATTTTAAAGGAATATGGGAAAATTTGGAACGCGTTTTAGAAGTACGTCCCGAAGTGGTTTCACATAATCTGGAAACCGTTCGCCGGCTGACCAAAGAGGTCCGCATACAAGCGAAATACGATCGTAGTTTAGAATGCCTGAAACGAATTTCAGAAACGGGATTACGTACAAAATCGGGGATCATGTTAGGGCTTGGGGAAACGGAAGATGAGATTTACGAAGCGATGGATGATTTGTTGGCTAATGGGGTACACATTCTTACTTTAGGCCAGTATTTACAACCTACCCGTAAACATCACGAAGTAATTGATTATATACATCCTGATCAATTTGCACTTTATAAAGAAGTGGGATTACAGAAAGGATTTCGTGTGGTAGAGAGCGGACCCATGGTGCGTTCTTCTTATCATGCCGAAAAACATTTGTTTGAATTCTAAAATACATTATCAACAAAGTAAAAAAGAGAAGCCACAATTGATCGCAAGGCTTCTCTTTTATAAATATAAAGATGAAAATCTTCTCCGGTTTATTTTTTCGTTAAATCAATTATACGAATCATCGCACCTTTACCATCAACTATCAAACGAACCATATACATGCCGTCAGGGCTTTGTAAATCTTCGTTGCTGTATTCGATCTCATGTTTACCCGGCAATTGCATTTCATTTTCCACGAGTGTGCTTACTTTACGTCCCAACATATCGTATAGTTCAATGCTTATAGTTGAGGCTTGGGGTAAATCGTAAGCAATGGTAGTACGATCGGAGAATGGGTTTGGTTTGGCAATCAAGTGAAACAAGGCTACCAGGTCGCTTTCAACATTTGAAAGATGAACCAGTTCTACTACAGAATCCACGCAACCCGAAATTACACGTGTAATCTTAAAAGTCACGTAGTAATCTTTTTTATACGTAAAGACGTGTATAGGGTTTGGGAGTGCTGAGGTATTTGCCGCTCCACTTTCCGGGTCACCAAAATTCCAAGCGTACAATTGACCTGCCACTGCTCCGTTTGCAGTGAAATGAACTTCCGTTTCATTAACGATACGATCCACTGAGAAGCTGACAACCGGAGTACTAGCCTGCTGAATTATAATTGTATCTACATCTACACAACCCTGAGGCGTAGTAATAACTACCGAATATGCCCCCGCTGTATAAACGCTAATTGTTTGTGTTGTATCTCCTGTATTCCACAAGTATGAAACAGCAGCAATTCCCGCATCTAAAGTGATAGTGTCTCCCACACAAATAGATTGATCGAAACCTATGTTCAGATTAGGTAAATGTTCAACCCGAATATAACGTTCAATGTTTAAGGGATCACAATTTGCTTGTTTACTTACCACCTGAGCAGTAAAGCGAATAATACTGTCCGCATCTTGTTCATTGGAGATATACGACCAGGTATTATTTGAAATATTGAATACTCCGGAAGCAGTATCTCCCGAAAGGTATCGTAGTTCCGCATTAATAACTTCCCAGGTAACATTATAATCCGAATCCTGATATCCAACAGGTGCTGAGATCTGATAACTAAGTATATTGTTCACACATACTTCATCCGGCGATACACTTGTGCCTGCATTGTACATACCATCATAAGGAGAGTGTTTATTAATCAATGAACCACTAACGGACTGTACAGAAACACGCACAGGAACACGCACAGAAGGACAGCTTATTGCACCTGTCGATATTTTCCAATCATAGAACCATCTATACTCGGTAGTAGTAGTTCCCGTTAATGCTGATGTTGTTGAATGATTAATTGTAATTGGTGGGCTTATATATGGAAATTGAGTCCCGGTTATTTCACGTCCTAGATTTAGACTACCTGTTGAGGTCATTGTTATACGATACTCGCCCGGCAACAGATATGCTCCTACATAAACCGGAGTTTTATTAAATGCACTACCATTACCTGAAACATTTGCAACAGGAGAACTATATACTAAATTCATAGTACCTGCTTCAAAAATATGAATAATAATAGTTCCTGTACCCATAGGAAAAATATGCACAGTATCAATTTTCACAGGTGCATGTACTTTAAATCCAAGTCCATGATATTGCGTTTGAGAAATGGTTCTCGATGTTCCTGCTGTACTTACATGTCCGACCGAATAGGTTTTCAATGAATCATACCTCGCTTCCACATAATATGTAGTACTTGTGTAGATTGGCGGCGTAATAAAAGATGCACTATCTCCCAATACTGTACCACCAACCGGAACGTCGTACCATTTTATATCTGTAGCAGATGAGTTTACTGAAATTAATCCAGAACTACCTGAACATACCTCTTCAACACTTACAATAGTTGGTGTATCGGCTGAGGAGTTTAATAGAGTATTCATTATCAATGTGTCGTTCGAATGCTTTACATCTGTTATCAGGTCACTGTATACTTTCATTTGCATTGATGCTGATAAACCAATAACTCTACTATCATATCCACTTATTGAAAGCGTATCATATTCTCCCGGCTGAAGAGTATCAAGAACAGTTTTTACAAGGTCTACAACAATACTCCCTGTAATATCAGCTTTCACATCAAAGTTGGATTGTGCCAATGCTCCTGTATTACGAATAATAAATACAATACTATCATTAGGAATTCCACAACCCTCTTGCATTGTACCCGGATATAAAATTTTTACAGCTACAATCTCTGCATCTGCCGGAGTATATTCATCGGCACCAATATCAGGAGTATTTACATCCCTTAGTTCACCGTCAATATCGTTGGTCACATACGACAAAGGCAGTCCATGATTATTTAACACCAAAGAGTTCGTTCGTAATTCTGTATTGGAAAAGAAATTCGGATTAACAGAATATGAGTGCAAATTTTTCTGGGAAACAGTAATAAAATCTTGAAGACTGCTTGTGTTCTGCCCCCAGTAGCAAAAATAATTCCCATTCGTATACACATTATTGTAATCGGAATTACTGATAGAAGATACTGCTAAATTCGATACATATATAGCATACCCGGCACTTGCTTCATTTACAAAAATATTATTATATAAATTGATATTATTTGATAAAGTATCTAGTAAAACAATATTTAATGCACGACTCAATAATGATTGTTTACCAATGCTTAGAACCGAATTATTTGCAATATTTAGGTATTTCACAGTGCCTTCTATATTAATACCCATCGAATAAGTGTCTCCTACTGTATTAATGAAATTATTAATGATTTTAACTTCATTCGAGACACTTGCAATACTCGTTTTTAAATGAATGCCATAACCTCCATTCTGTACACTAATTTTATTATAAGAATACTCAGCAGCATGACTAATAAATTCTGTCATTATACCGGTATATCTATTACTACTTTTGTCCCATTCCCCACGCGAAATAATATTTTTACTTACCAGTGGCGCAAAATGGTTCGCTATGTAGACACCATAATATGCAGTTGAGATAACATTCCCTTCTATGTGAAGTCCCTTTGCTTTCTTTGATATATTCACCGCCCCATCCAAACAAACACCTTCTTTACCTCCAATTATTGTATTATTTACTATTACAAGGCTATCATGTTTAGAGCCGTCTTCGGCAAAGATTGCCGATTGCCTACGGGAACCACTACTTACTTCATTTCTAATACCTACCAATAAGTTATTGTGAAATGCTATATTTTTTGTTTCTCCCGACAGTTTGATAATTGTAGCATACACATTCTGTCCCGTACGATGCACACCCAGCTGATTCAGGCTTATATATTGAGCATTATTAAATTTAATAACATAATCCTCAGCACTACTATTTATGGAAGACGGGTAACTAATTGTAACCAATGAACTATCGCCCGATAAGGAATAAAAATTAACTCTATTACTACTACTTATTCCGGGAATGCTATCAATCACGATTTGTTCTTCATAGGTTCCATCTGCCAGATATACATTTACGGTTCCTTCGATTCCGCAATCATGTAACTTACTTACAAAATCGTTAATACTGTGAAAATTTGTATTCGATTTCTCAGCATTTTTATTAATTGTGTAATTTCCATTGAGGGTTCCACATACATATACCTTTGCAGAAACAGAATCGTTCGCTGAATAAGTATCTGCAGTACCATTGGGATTGCTGGTCCATACAAGTATATTTGCCAGTCCTGCATTAAAATTCGGCGCTGCAATAACTGTATCAATTTGATGCCCGGGAAGCAATAACCCTGTATATTCGAAAGGAGTTCCGGCAAGTCCGTTAATAGTCCAATTTAGGGTAAATGAAGTAATAGCATTGGCCCCTGTATTCATAACCCTTACTGTAATATTTTCCACTCCGGCAAACAGGGGTTCTTGAGGAGTTAGCAAAGCAATAACGGCTATATCATTTAGCGTCTTAAACGTTTCGAAGGCACCTATATCCGGACTACCGATACGGCTTGTTCCTAAAATATCATCTGTAACATTTGACAAAGGGGCCCCAGTGCCCCTCAGATATTGATTACGGCACAAAAAATCTCCCGAAGCCCGATTTGCAAAATCGGGATCTACATCATAACTATTCAAATCACTTCCGGTCATTTGCCAATCAGCAAGTGTTGCATATGGACCTTCACTCTTTCCCCCTACCGCAACAATTCCAGAACCTCCATTAATATAAAAATTGTTAAAATTCGAATTATAGGTACATCCTGCATTTAACCAAGTTTGTCCAATACGAGTTCCGATTCCCCGGCGTGTGATGTAAAAAACATTGTTCATTATTTGTACCCCTAAGCTGATACCTGATCCCGAATAAAACCCACTTGAAATTGGAATGGACAATGCATTTGAATCGTCGAATACAATTGTATTGTTAAAGTAATCTATACTATCACTAAGCGTATTCACTAAACCATATTGTGCTCCATTACTGTTTATATTATAAATTAAATTATTTTTTACTACAAAATCCCCTGATCTCGAATTTGTATTTATTACCGAAATACCATGGAAAGTATATGTGGAATTAGAGAAAGATTTGAAAGGGTCGTGAATACGATTCTTTTCAATTATTGTAAAAAATGCAGTCCCCACAGATATTCCCGAATAAACACCTGTGTTTGTTCGGGTGGGTCGTGAGATATTATTGGCTCGAATCAATGTACTATCGCATCTGGATATACTAATTCCGGTACTGTAACTATCCCAAACATTATTATCTCTTATTTGATTCGATACGCTCGCGTTCCCCGACTCTCCCGATATTCTAATTCCTAAGTATCCTCCGATAATCGTATTATTTTCGATAATATTATGACTAAATATTCCGCTTGTTGCATACGGTGAAGCATCTCCCGAAAAAGCTATTCCAACAAAACTTTGATTATTAGTAGAGTTGGTAGAATTAGTAAGAGTATTATTGCGAATAATGTTGTGTGAAGCACCGGCCGTTAGATGTATATTAAATCCTAATGATGATCTTGGGTCTATTACCAGATTAAATCCATCGATTATTACATACTCTGAACCATTAAGTTGAACTATGTAGCGTTTTTCTATTCCAGTCGCTATGATTCCTTTAAGTAAGGTAGCCCCATTACCATTAAATGTAACCGTATTTGTACTACTGGAACCGGGGATCGAACCCAAAGAAATACGTTCATCATAAGGGCCGAAATTCGGAGTAACATCAATAATAACCGGACCTGATATTCCACAATTGATTGCATCTACAGCTTCAGAAATTGAATTAAAATTCGTAGCAGAACTAGGTAGAGAAGGGTTAACCGTGTAAGAGCCACCAAGAAGCGATCCCCGAGCTAAGACTTTTACGATAGGTGTGTATGTTGTATCTCCACCACACATTACTGCACAACGATAGTATTGGGAAACCTGAATGCTTGTATCCACCCAGATTGCTGTAGCTCCTGTAATAGCTGTCCAGTTAACCGTATCCGATGAAGATTCCCATTGATAACTTTGCCCTGTCCCTATTGACATCCCTGATAAACGCAGTGTAAAATTTTCTCCGGGACATACCATTGTTTTGCTTGCTGTGGCAATACCAGCTGTTGGTGGCGATATACATAGGGAATTATTAAAATCAAAACCTATATATGGTCTTCTATAATTTGTGGTACTTAAACTTGATGGAAAAATACCGCTAGTAGTATTTGTATATATAGTGGTATTAACAGAAGTATTTATGCAGGGTGCATTAAACTCGTAGGTCCAAGTAATTGCCAAGCTTGCAGTATCATTCTGATACTCCATATACACAGCAAGATTCTGATTTCCGCTATAAAAAAAGTGATTGCTGAAAGTAAACTCCTTCCATCCAATAGAATCACCCACACTTACTACAGGGTTTCCGCTATATACGAGTGTGGCTGCAGCTATTTCCTTTGCCCAATCTCGAGGTATTGATCCAAAATCTGAATCGGTCACCTCTTTCAGATATACCTTAAACATAGGCGTACCTGCCATGGCTCCTCCCGTACCTGCTCTATGAAAGTAAATACTCTCGAGTGTTTTTGCCGAGATACCTGACAATTGTGAAGCCGGGTAAATTACAGCAGTCCTACTAATAGCATTTGCTGCTGAAACGCTATACATGGGGCCATAAGTACTGGAAAAGGTTGTTGAAGGCGGACCTCCCGAACAAGCCGTAACTGTCCAATTCTGTGCATACATTCCCCGAGGAAACAACAATAACGATAATAATTCAAGGAATATAATAGCTTTTCTCATAATAACACTAAAATAGTAATTGTTGAAAAAAATAGGTTGAAAAAAAATTATTAACCTTAGTATAATATAGGATCAAGATTAATTATTTTATTAAAAAAACACAAAATTATTTACAGACTCTCAAAATCATTCTCTATCCCTTCATCTTCCTATACTCCTCAAACTCTTTCTTCAGAAATATTCCCGTATAGCTTTTTTTATTTTTAATTAATTCTTCCGGGCTGCCTTCGAAAATGATTTGGCCACCTCCTGCTCCTCCCTCAGGGCCTAAATCGATAACATGATCGGCTACTTTTATTACATCCAGATTATGCTCTATGACTAATACCGTATTTCCTTTATCAACCAATTCGTTTAACACTTTCAATAAAATACGGATGTCTTCAAAATGCAATCCGGTTGTCGGCTCATCCAAAATATAAATGGTTTTTCCGGTATCTTTTTTTGAAAGTTCAGTTGCTAACTTTACCCGTTGCGCTTCTCCTCCCGATAAAGTAACAGAAGATTGACCCAGTGTGATATACCCGAGTCCTACATCTTGTAATGTCTTTATCTTACGAAGAATTTGCGGCATATTCTCGAAAAAGGGAACCGCCTCTTCAATACTCATATCCAATACATCGGAAATGGATTTCCCTTTGTATCGTACCTCCAAAGTCTCACGATTGTAGCGTTTGCCTCTGCAGGTTTCACACTCAACCTGCACATCGGGCAGGAAGTTCATTTCAATTACTTTCATTCCCCCGCCCTGACAGGTTTCGCATCTTCCTCCTTTTACATTGAAGGAAAACCTTCCGGGCTTATACCCTCTGATTTTCGCTTCAGGTAATTGCACGAACAAGTTCCGTATGTCGGAAAATACTCCTGTATAAGTAGCCGGATTGGAACGCGGGGTTCTTCCAATGGGAGTCTGATCAATTTCTATTACTTTATCTATATGTTCTAAACCTTTTACTTTTTTATATGCCAAAGGTTTCTTACGTGAACGGTAAACATGCTGGCTTAAAACAGGATATAGTGTTTCGTTGATGAGTGTTGATTTACCGCTTCCCGAAACTCCCGTTACACAAACGAATTTTCCTAAGGGAATGGAAACACTCACATCTTTTAAATTATTTCCCGAAGCTTTTTCAATTTTTAAAAATATTCCACTCCCCTTTCTTCGTTCTTGGGGAATATCAATTACTCTTTCTCCATTCAGATATTGTGTGGTAACCGTTTGTGCTTTTAACAATTGCTTAGGTGTACCTTGCGCCACAATCCTGCCACCATGCGCACCTGCTGCGGGCCCTACATCGATTACATAATCCGCTTCAACAATCATGTCTTTATCATGCTCTACCACTAATACGGAATTCCCCAGATCCCTAAGATTTTTTAATGCTTGTATTAGTTTAGCATTATCGCGCTGATGTAAACCTATACTCGGCTCATCAAGAATATACAATACGTTCACAAGCTGCGAGCCTATTTGTGTCGCCAAACGTATACGTTGCGCTTCCCCTCCCGACAGGGATTTCGAAACCCGGTCGAGATTCAGATATTCCAACCCTACATCCAACAAAAATCCGATGCGGGAACGTATCTCTTTCAATATTTCAACAGCAATTATATTCTGACGGCCGGATAGTTTTTTTTCGACATCAGCAAACCACTGATGCAGGCTCAATAAATCCATCCTTGCTAATTCAAAAATATTTTTACCGGCAACTTTAAAATGTAAAGATTCTTTTTTCAATCTTGCCCCCTCACATTCCGGACAAGTAATCTTTTGTACAAATTCCTCTAAATTATTATTCGAATCTTCCGATTTGCGCTCGTTCTGTTGATCCAATAATTTAACGATCCCCTGAAAATGCACCGAGTAATTGGAAGTGTAAGAATCATTATAGGTTACGGGAACATTGATAGCTTCATCCATTCCGTAAAGTATCGCATGCATAGCCTCTTTCGGAATTTTTTCGATGGCTGTTGCTAAGGAAAAATGATGATGTTTAGCGATGGCTTTTAATATCTGGAAAGTCCAGGTTTCACGATACTCTCCCAAAGGGGCTATTGCACCCTGCATAATATTTTGCTTTTTATCGGGGATCAATAAATTTTCATCAACCTCAAAAATATAACCCAACCCATCACAATTTTCACAGGCTCCATAAGGAGAGTTAAACGAAAAGCTATTGGGCTGAGGTTCATCATAAGAAATGCCTGTACTCGGGCACATCAAATACTTACTGAAATGAAAGACTTCGTTCTTTTCATTATTTAAAATTTTAATGACACCATTCGCTTGTTTCATCGCCGATTTCACGGCTGAGCTAATCCGGCTACGATCATTATCGCGGACAATAGTGCGGTCGATTACAATTTCGATATCATGAATTTTATACCGATCGACCTGCATCTTCGGGATTAGTTCCATCACTTCCCCATCTACACGCACTTTCACATAACCTTGTTTACGGATCTGTTCAAAAAGTTCACGATAATGCCCTTTACGCCCTTTCACTACCGGCGCTAAAACCGTAATCGATTTTTCTTTAAATTTTTTCAGGATGGTGTCGATAATCTGATCCTCGCTCATCTTTATCATGAGTTCCCCGGTATTGTAGGAATATGCTTCTCCGATTCTTGCATACAATAAGCGTAAGAAGTCGTAAATCTCTGTAATAGTTCCTACGGTAGAGCGGGGATTTTTACTGGTTGTTTTTTGTTCGATGGCAATCACCGGACTCAATCCTTCAATCTTATCCACATCGGGACGTTCCATGCCGCCAAGGAACTGGCGCGAATAAGCGCTAAACGTTTCCATATACCTGCGTTGTCCTTCGGCATATATGGTATCGAAAGCCAGGGATGACTTTCCGCTTCCACTCAATCCGGTAATAACCACCAATTGATTTCTGGGGAAACTCACATCCACATTTTTTAAATTATGGACGCGTGCACCATACACTTCAATCTCAGTTATTCCGGTATTTTTACGTTTCGACTCAGCCATCTTATTTTTTGAAGCAATTAAACAAAAAACATCACATTATCAAAGTAAAATCTACTTCAATCCTGTGATGTTTTGAAAAGATTAAAAAAACGATTACTGTCCCGGAGAAAGATTATTATATCCTTCCAAAGGCAATTGAATATAATACGTTTTTTTGTTACTATTCTCTAAAGTTGTTTCGCGCAACCATGGATTAAATGTTTTTAAAATTTTATAATTCACATTTAATTGTGCGGCAAAACGAGAGAAGTCGTTAATACTTGTATCCACTTTCACCGAATAGGTTGGAATTTGTTTATACAAATCTTTTTTACGGATTTGATAGCCATAATTTTCCGGATGCTCAAAAATTTCTTTCGTTGCGATCAAACGGAAAACATAGCGGGAAGTCTCCGCATTCAACAATAAATCGTAATAGCTGTCGGCTTTTTGATTGGCCATCTGGCTTTTCAAGGATGTAGGGCCCATGTTGTATGCTGCTGCAACTAAACTCCAGCTACCAAATTCGCGATATAGCTTTTTAAGATAATCGCAGGCAGCTTGTGTTGCTTTTTCAACATGATAACGTTCATCAACATATTGATTCACTTCCAAGCCCATCTCTTTTGCGGTAGGCTCCATAAATTGCCAGAACCCTACCGCACCTGCGGGTGATGTTAAATTCAAAAAAGCGGTTTCGACCACCGGAACATACTTAAAGTCTTCCGGTATCCCGTTTCTTTTTAGAATAGGTACAATGATAGGGAACCAACGATTCGCACGTTTATGCGCAAGAAGTGTATTTGTTTGCCAGTATGTATTGATCAATAATTCCCGATCCATACGTTCGTACACTTCAAAATCGTGTAGTGGAACCTGTTCAGTGGCAAAACTTAAATCTTCGGGGATATGTAAAGAAAATACCTTGTACCTTGCTTTAAAATCCTGCTTATATAACTCATCATCGATATTAGTACTGAATGTAAATAATTGCCAAATAATAGTTAGCAACATGATGAGAGCGAAGCTGAAGATGTGTTTAATGTGTTTTACTAATACTAGTTTCATAACATTAATCCTCATTTAAATTAACTATAACCCGAAGGTTATTTTATTAGTTTTCTATTTTCGAAAACCGAGGCAAAAATACGCTTTTATTTGCTTAACTACGAACAAGTTGCGGATATTGATTGTTTGATATTCGGATTTTATTGCTGCTCTGAGTTCAAAAAATGCCTTTAAGCATTTTAACAGCTAATTTTTGAGTACCAATACTTTAACGTACTTTTGTAGAATATTTTTTTCCACAAACATGAATAAATCAAAAAAAGGGTTTCGTCGAGAGGATGACCCCAAGAAAAAAAACTCTCCAACAAAAAATGTAAGAACAAATTCCACAAAACGTAGCACAAAGTCCACATCTGAGGAAGATAAAAAAACTGCTACAAAAAAGCCGGGTTCTGCACGTAATGAATATAAAGCAAAACGCAGTTTCACAAAAAACAAAGCGGTTGTAGAAAAACGCAAAAACAGTTCAGAGGAAAGTCCGGCAAGAAAATCTTATACCGGCACTAAAAGCGAAATAAGCACTTCCCGTAACAGAAGTTCAAAACCGGATTTGCACGCAAAAAAATCAAGGACTGAATCTTTACGAGATACGTTCAAATTCAAAAATGAGGATGCAAAAGACAAGACTGTTGATCGTAAAAAAACTCGTTCGAAACCGGATGATGAACGTACTTTTAACAGAAAACCGGAACGCTTTAAAGATAATGACAAATCGGATATGCCTTATGTGCGTCGTCCCTTGAAAAGAGTTCCTGATTACAAAGCAACCCCTAAAGCTAAACCCGCAAAAACTCATGCTGATAGCGGGCTCATCCGTCTCAACCGGTACATTGCCAATGCAGGTATCTGTTCTCGTCGTAAAGCAGATGAATTAATCCTTGCCGGAGAAGTAACTGTAAACGGGATTCCTATTACCGAACTGGGATATAAAGTTAAAGCCGAAGATAAAGTAAAATATAGCGGACGTTTATTAAAGCGCGAAGAAATGGTTTATGTTTTATTGAACAAACCTAAAGATTTTATTACCACTACTGACGATCCTCAGGAACGTAGAACCGTTATGGAATTGGTGAAAAAGGCAAGCCGCGAACGTATTTATCCCGTTGGTCGTCTCGATAGAAATACTACCGGATTATTGTTGTTGACAAACGACGGAGACCTGGCACAAAAACTTGCACATCCGAAGAATAAAGTAAAAAAAATATACGAGGTAACTTTAGATAAAACTTTACGTCAGGAAGATTTTGATAAAATTGTGAAGGGGCTTGAATTGGAAGATGGTATCGCTACCGTTGATGACCTGGCTTATGTAGAAGGGAAATCAAAACGTACGGTAGGCATAGAGATTCATATCGGAAGGACACGTATTGTTCGCAGGATATTTGAATCTTTAGGATATGAGGTTGAGAAACTGGATCGGGTTATTTATGCCGGCCTGACCAAGAAAGATTTATCACGCGGAAAATGGAGACATTTAAAAAGCGATGAATTAATTACTTTGAAACATTTTACCCGCTTTTAAGCTATTGATGGGTAGCAAGATTGTACCCGCTACCCATTATTTTTTTCTAAGACCCTCCATAATTTCTTCATAAAACTTTTCATACAAAGGCATAATTTCTACGATATCAAAAGTCTTCGCATGTTTTAAAGCATTTTCTTTAAACTGCTTTAACCTTTTTTCATCTTCCAAAATATAGATAGCGTTCTTCGCCATCTCTTCCACATTACCCACATCACTTAAAAAACCGGTTTGACCATTAATATTTAATTCGGGAATACCTCCTGCATTAGTTGATATTACGGGTAGTTTGCACGCCATTGCTTCCAATGCCGCCAAACCAAAACTCTCTGTTTCCGAAGGCAAAATAAATAAATCCGAAACGGATAATATTTCTTCTACCGCGTCGAGCTTCCCTAAGAAACGAACATCGTCTTTTAGATTTAACTCTCTGCATAATTGTTCTACTTCCGTACGTTCCGGCCCATCACCTGCGAGTAGCAGCTTTGAGGGAATGGCTTTATTGACTTCCTCAAAAATTTTCACCACATCCTGAACCCGTTTTACTTTTCTGAAATTAGAAGTATGTACAATTATTTTTTCATCGTTCGGAGCAATAGCTTTTTTAAAATGTGTTTTTGATTTATGATTGAAACGTTGCAGGTCAATAAAGTTCGGAATGACTTTAATTTCTTTGGTTATATCAAAATGATTCAGCGTATCCAATTTTAAACTTTCCGAAACCGCTGTAACCCCATCCGATTGATTAATGGAAAAAGCTACTACCGGTTTATAGGTTCTGTCTTTCCCAACCAGGGTAATGTCTGTACCGTGTAAAGTTGTTACCACCGGAATAAAAATTCCTTCGGTGGCTAATATCTGCTTCGCCATGTATGCTGCCGACGCGTGCGGGATAGCATAATGCACATGTAAAATATCCAATTGCTCGTATTTCACAACATCGACCAAACGACTTGCCAAAGCAAGCTCATAGGGTGGATAATCGAACAAAGGATATTTTGAAACGGTAACTTCGTGATAGAACAAGTTCTCGGAAAAAAAATCGAGGCGTGCAGGCTGGCTGTAAGTAATAAAATGTATTTGATGACCGTGGTCAGCTAAAGCCTTTCCCAATTCGGTGGCTACAACTCCACTGCCACCAAAGGTAGGATAACAAACAATTCCTATTTTCATTTTCAGGTTAAAGATATAAAGATGCTAAGAAAAAACGGGCTTTTATACAACCGTTTTATCCTTAGTCTTATCTTAACACGCTTTGAAATAAAAAGTTTTCTTTAAGTTTTTCAAAAAAAATAAAGGATTCATACAATAAAGTATGAACCCCGGCTCTATCTTGTTCAGTATTTTTACTTACCTACAGATGCGGCTTTTGCCGCTGCTTTATCTGCTTTCTGTCTTTGTGCAACTGCTTTAGCTGTATTCTTATCTTGCTTTTCCCTCAAAGATGTTGCTTTTGCTTTAGCTTTTTCTTCTCTTGTCCGCAATTTTTCATTAGCCCGTAATGCTTTCTCAGCAGCCTTATCCGCTTTGCGTTTCTCTATTTCAGCTTTCTTCTGCGCTTTACTTACTTCTTCCACTGCTAAACTAGAGCCTTGCTCTCTTTGTTCGGATTGTGCCTGAACAGCTCCCGACAGTGCAATCCCTGCAACTATCATCAATACTTTTACCGTTGTTTTCATCTTTGCTACTATTTTTTAGGTAAGCTCTTATAAATTATTTCCTGTACATCTGTACGTACATTCATTTGTATTAACTTTCTGTTTCCGGCATCGGGATGTATTCGGTTTGATAAAAATACGAAAACAATTCCATTTTCAGGGTCTGCCCAGGCACTGGTTCCCGTAAAGCCTGTATGCCCGAAAGTACTCAGCGACACACTCCCAGCAGCAGGGCTTCCTTTTGTTGTATCGGGTTCAGGCTTATCAAATCCCAAAGCTCTGCGACTCGCCGGACTATACTGATTCGTAAAGAAGCTTACCGTAGCCTCTTTAAAATATTGGCGTCCTCCATAATCACCCTTATTCAACAACATTTGCATCATAACAGCTACATCGTTTGAATTAGCAAACAAACCGGCATGACCGGCAACCCCTCCCAACATCGCCGCTCCGGGATCGTGCACATACCCCCGAATTAACTGACCCCGAAATACGGTATCCATTTCTGTCGGCATACACCGGTTTACTATTCCTTTCTTCCAAGGATTATAAGTCATGGCGGATAAACCCAGCGGATTAAAATAAAACTGATTCATATAATCATCTAACCCCGTTTTAGTATAATGATCGGCTATACGTTTCAGATAATAAAAACTCAAATCGGAATATACATAATTTCCGGATGCTTTTCGCTCCGAAGCCTCGATACCCTCCCACATCTTTTCGGGAAAATCATAACGGAGATATAGACTGTCGGCAACTTTAATCGCATAAAATGCCGATGAATCATTGCTATAGCTCAAAGTACCGTCGACAGCTTGTTTCAAAGATTCTTTCCAAAAAGGGATATAAGGCAGCAACCCTGCCCGATGGGTTAACAAATCGGCGACCGGGATGTTTTTCAGGTACGAGCTCTTTAAACCGCGTGTATATTGCCCTAATTTCTTTTTTACATCGAGGCGCCCTTTATCATACATTTCCATAATAACCATGTTGGTAGAAAGAATTTTAGTTAAAGATGCCAAATCGTACAAATCCGAATTCCGAACTTTTTGTGTATTTGAATAATCGGAATAACCAAACGATTTTTGATAGATAACCTTCCCATCTTTAGCAATAAGTATCTGTGCTCCGGGGCTTGCCTTCTCAGCAATCACTTTTTCCATCAAGCGGTCGATTGCCGTTAAATCACAGGAACATATTCCAACTTCTTCAGGCAGTGTATACTTCAACCGGATTGCTTTTTCAATCACATATCCGTCACCGGCTTTAAACACATCACTTGCCGTAACCGGTAAACTACCTGTAACCGGAATACCTCCGAACAAAGCTTGCGCTGCCAAACTGCGTGTAAATGTATTGTCTTCGTATGCCACTAATATCGGAGCATGATTATCAAAATTTCTCAGACTATAGGCATTTCCAAAAACTACAACTACCACATTTTTATGCCGGCTTAATTTATTCAGGAAATCAATCGTTTGCATAGAGATTGAAAAATTTCTCGACTCCCTCCTGCTCATATCATGTATCCCGACAATGATCGTATTATATTGACGCAAATTATTTTCAAGAAAATCAAAATCATTTAATGATGCATCTTTAGCAATTGCAAAAGATTGAATCATTGCATAATTTTTGCACATCTCTAAGAATTCATTGTTTATTTCAGCACCAACACTTACTGCTGCAAAAGACCGCTCTTCCAGATTTGTAAAAGGAATCAACCGGTCTTTATTCGCTAATAAAGTCATTGCATGTTCGTACAAACGCATACTCATTAACTTAGCTTCGGGTGTGTTCAAATCCTCTATCAGCCCTTCTATTACTATAGGTTTATACGCATTCAGCCCTACTTTATATTTTCCTAATAAAATCTTTTTTACACGTGTATCAATCTCTGTTTGTGTAATCAAACTATCTTTCATGGCTTTATCCAATTCCATAAAAGCTGCGGGAACATCTTCAGCAAAAAGTAAAATATCGTTTCCTGCCAGTAATGCTTTCACATCCACTACCCCCGGAGGGTAGAAAGAACTAACCCCTTTCATATTTAAAGCATCGGTAATTACCAATCCTTCGAAACCCAATTTCGTTTTCAATAAATCAGTTACAATATTTTTCGATAAAGTACTTGCTCCGTTCGTGGTTGTATCATAAGCCGGAATGTTCAAATGCCCCACCATCACAGTCGACAGGCCTCTGCTCATCAACTCTTTGAAAGGGTACAATTCGAGCGAGTCGATTTCTTCTTGCGATCGCAGGATCAAAGGTAAAGCCAAATGAGAATCCTGATCGGTATTTCCATGCCCCGGAAAATGTTTGGCATTAGCCATCACCCCGTGGTCCTGCATACCTTCCATATACTCAATTGCTTTTGCAGCAACACGATATTTGTCTTCACCAAAAGAGCGATCATTAATTACCGGATTTTTCGGATTGTTGTTCACATCCACAACCGGAGCAAAATTCAGATGAATACCCATACGTTTGCATTGGCGTGCTGTTTCTTTCCCAAATTCGTAAATCAGCGCATTGTCTTTTATGGCTCCCATCGCCATTTGTTTGGGATAACGAATGGTGCTGTCTAAGCGCATCGACAACCCCCATTCTCCATCGATGGAAATAAGCAAAGGTACTTTCGCCTGCGATTGATAATAATTACATTGAACCGCCTGACGAACCGGACCGCCCTGAAAGAAACACAATCCCCCGATATGATATTCCTGCACCAACCTTGCAACATCATTTACATGGTTCGAGTCGCGGTTGGAATAAGCGGCAACCATAAAAAGTTGCCCGATACGTTCTTTTGGACTTAAGGTATTAAATACCGAATCGGCCCATTTTGCTGCTTCGGCATGATTGTATGATTGAGCATGTAACTGACTGTGTAAGCTGTATATAAGGAAAATGAGTAAAATAAATCTAGAGCGCATATTCGTATTCAGGGATTTTAAATAATTTTGTACTACAAAATAGGGAAAATAATCGGCCTGCAAAACTAAGAAAATAGGCCGGATCAAGGCTTATATTCATTTTTATTTCACATTTTTAAGGTCTAGAAAAGAATACGAATGTCAGATATTATACACTTATTACCCGATTCTGTTGCTAATCAGATTGCTGCGGGAGAAGTTATTCAACGCCCCGCCTCTGCCGTAAAGGAGTTGATGGAAAATGCAATCGATGCCGGGGCGAAATCGATAAAGGTGACTTTGAAAGATGCCGGAAAGACCTTGATACAGATTATCGATGACGGAAAAGGGATGACAGAAACCGATGCCCGGATGTGTTTTGAGCGGCATGCTACCTCCAAACTGAGCAAAGCCGAAGATTTATTTGCCATTCGAACCATGGGTTTCCGGGGTGAAGCAATGGCATCAATCGCTGCAATAGCTCAGGTAGAGATGCGCAGTAAAACCAAAGATGCACAAGTGGGTACATTAATTGAGATTGAAGGTTCGAATATTATTCGTCAGGAAGCAGCAGCTTGTCCCGATGGTACATTAATCGCTGTAAAAAATCTATTTTTCAATATTCCTGCTCGCAGAAATTTTCTGAAATCGAATTCGGTAGAACTGCGCCATATCATTGATGAATTCCAACGTCAGGCATTGGCACATCCCGAAATATTTTTCAGTTTACATCATGACGGAAACGAACTCTTTCATTTACCTGCAGGGAATCTTAAACAGCGCATTATTGCCATCTTCGGAAATAATTTCAACGAACGCTTAGTACCTCTTGAAGAAAGTACCGATATTATACGTATCGAAGGTTTTATCGGGAAGCCTCAGTTCGCAAAAAAAACAAGAGGAGAACAGTACTTCTTTGTGAATAAACGTTTTATAAAAGATCCCTATCTCAATCATGCTATCATGAATGCTTATGAGGAACTACTGAATGACGACAGTTTTCCTTTTTATGTTTTGTATATCGAGATGGATCCGGCAAGTATCGATGTGAATGTGCACCCAACAAAAACCGAAATAAAATTTCTCGATGAGAAATTTGTGTATGCTGTACTTCGTTCGTCGGTAAAACGATCGTTGGGGAAATATCATATTGCCCCCACAATCGATTTCGATACAGAATCGAGTTTCGGGAATCTTCGCCCCTTCGATCCAAAGAAAGATGAAATACGAATACCCAGTATTGCCGTGAACCCGGATTTTAATCCTTTTAAAAGTAATAGCTCCCGGCTTCGTCCTTCAAACCAATTCGACAAAGCTGCACAAGATACGCATACCTATTTCGAATTAAATGCACCTGCGGAGCAGGACCAAATGCGTATTCTTCCTCAGGAACGTTCGGAAGAACAAAGCATTCAGGAACGCCAGACCTACCAGTTGCACGATCGTTATATCTTATCCTCCATTAAAAACGGAATATTAATGATCGATCAACAAGCGGCACATGAACGTATTTTATACGAACGTTTCATCGATAAGCTGGAACAATCACAGGGAGCCAGTCAGCAATGTTTGTTCCCGGTACAAATACATCTGCCGGGCAGCGATTATATGTTAATTAAAGAACTTTGGGACGACCTGCATCAAATGGGCTTCGACTTAAGTGAATTCGGAAAAAATACACTCGTAGTGAATGGTGTTCCCGCAGAAATAGAGGGGCGGAATGAAGAACATATTATTCAGGGAATACTCGAAAATTTTAAACAACAACAATCTTTAAGTACATTCGAAAAACGGGATCAATTGGCAAAAGCCCTGGCAAAGCAGGCATCTGTTAAGACCGGAAAAAAATTAACGAAAGAAGAAATGAACTTATTAATCGATGAACTGTTTGCATGTAAAATGCCTCAGGCTGCCATAAATGGCAAGGCAACCCTGATCAGACTAACGTTAGAAGAACTGTCAAAAAGATTTGACAAAACATCCTGAACATCTTAATGAGCTTTCGATATATTTATACTTTGAACACAAAACATGAGTAATCAGTACCGACCGCAAGGATTTTCCTTATTACCGACCGTAGTAAAAAATTTATTAATTATAAATGGATTAGCATTTTTATCGACCATTGTTTTTAGTAATACATTACAAATCGATCTGAATAAAATTTTCGGTTTGTATTATCCCGGCTCGGATCTTTTCAAGCCTTATCAATTCGTAACACATCTGTTTATGCATGGAAATTCACTCCATCTGTTCTCCAATATGTTTGCGCTTTGGATGTTTGGAACCACGCTGGAAAATTTCTGGGGACCGAAACGTTTCTTAATATTTTACTTCGTAACCGGAATAGGTGCTGCCCTCTTACATACCTTAGTAAATTACTTCGACGTAGGACAGTTGCAGCAAGCTGCTTCTGCTTATTTGGCAAATCCGGGATTAAGCTCGTTCGAAAGCTTTGTGTTTACAAGTGTCCCCGACACATTTAAAGGAGTTTTCACACAGGTATTGGATGCCTGGAATCAAAACCCTAACAGTATTTCTATTCAGCAAAATTCAGTCAGTTTAGTAAAAGAACTGGTTGAACTGAAATTAAATATCCCTACAGTCGGCGCTTCGGGTGCGGTATTCGGCGTGTTATTGGCTTTTGGCATGACCTTTCCAAATTCGCTCATCTATGTTTTTTTTGCCATACCCATCAAAGCAAAATATTTTGTAATTATTTACGGACTCTTAGAGTTATACAGCGGATTGCAAAATAACCCGAGCGATAATGTTGCGCATTTCGCACATTTAGGCGGAATGTTATTCGGATATTTTTTAATTAAATATTGGAGACGTAACCGGTTTAAAGGATTTTAAGATGTCGGGGATTTTCGAAGATCTAAAACATATTCTGAGAGAAAACCGTAACCCGGTGATGAAATTTATCATCGTTAATATAACGGTATTCGTATTGATTGCATTGCTATATGTAATTGTTTTGCTTTTCCAGATTCCATTCAGCCTGAATAAATCTTTAGTGAATGTATTGGCAGTACCCGCATCGCTGCAATCCCTGCTAATCCGCCCCTGGTCATTGTTTACATATATGTTTGTTCATGAAGGGGTCTTTCATATTTTGTTTAATATGCTCGTGTTGTTTTGGTTTGGAAATATCTTAACCGAATACCTCGGTCCCAGGAAATTTATATATACCTATTTTTTAGGCGGATTATCAGGAGCGATGCTCTATATTCTCTTCTTCAATATTTTTCCGGTATTTAAAAATGCCGTATTACACTCGCAGGCAATAGGCGCTTCGGCAGCAGTAATGGCTACCGTATTTGCAAGCGCAACACTACTACCCGATTATTCGATACGCTTAGCCATTTTTGGAACGATTCGCTTAAAATATATTGCTTTATTTTATTTAATTATCGATTTAATCGGTATCGGCTCCTTAAATTCGGGCGGTCATATTGCCCATTTAGGTGGTGCCTTATTCGGCTTTATTCTGATTAAACAACTGCGTTCCGGAAACGACTGGATTGAAAAAATTTCCAAACCTATTGATAGGATAAGAAATCTTTTTTATAAAAAATCAAAGATAAAAGTTGTACATAAAACTTCGGGACAAAGCAAACAAAGTACACGCAAGGCCAAGCAGTCGGAAATTGATACAATACTCGATAAGATTTCACGTTCGGGATACGACAGCCTGAATAAAACAGAAAAGGAAATACTCTTTAAAGCAAGTAAAGAAGAAGATTAAGGCTATAAAGGTTTGTAATGAAAAAGAATAAACGCTCTCCGCTACATTTTATTATGGTATTCCTTAACATCGTTGCGGCATTGCTATTGTTGATCTCTTACAGCGCTTCTTTTATTAATCCATCGGCTTTTTGGTATGTTGCATTTGTCGGATTGGCAAATCCTGTTTTAGTGCTTATCAATTTATTCTTCGTTATTTATTGGCTCTTTCGTTTACGTTTCAGTTTCATCATTTCGCTCATTTGTTTACTCGTAGGTTGGAATTTTCATTTGAATAGTTTTGCCTTACAAAGTCCTGCAAAAGTATCGGTTAATACCGACAGTGTTTTGCGTGTAATGAGCTATAATGCTCATTTATTTTTGCCTCTCAATCAAAAGAAATACGATAAGCAAAGCAAGCGTGAAGTTATAGACTTACTATTACGCGAAGAGCCCGGAATTATTTGCTTTCAGGAATTCTATACCCGAAGGAAAGGAGAATACAATACCCTTGACACCCTGAAGAAACAAGGCTCTTTGAAATATACCTATCTCGAGATATTTGAGCAGAACACGGATGAAATCTTAGCGATGGCTATATTTTCGAAGTATAAAATAATTAATAAGGGCCATATTCCATTTTACGACAGAGCTCATGCAAATACCTGTATATATGCCGACATTCTCTTTAAAGGAGATACCATACGCATTATCAATGTGCATTTACAATCCATAAGCTTTCAACCCGAAGATTACGAATACCTGAATAAAGTTACCAAACAAGCCGAACCCGATATGGCTTCTTCTAAACGTATCGGAGTCCGTCTAAAAAGGGCGTTTATCAAACGTTCGGGGCAATCGGAAAAGATTGCGGAGTTTATTCAGGAAAGTCCGTATCCTGTAATAGTTTGCGGCGACTTCAACGACACTCCGGTATCCTATGCATACAATACCCTTTCAAGAGGATTAAAAAATACGTTCAGGGAAAAAGGTTCAGGATTCGGGATAACTTATGGAGGCGATTTTCCGAATTTTCAAATCGATTATATCTTATGCTCTCCATCTTTCAGGGTATTAAACTATACCATTATCAAGAAAAAATATTCCGATCATTATCCTATAATCTCTGATCTGGAATTGTAAACAGAAGCTCGATTCCCCGGTCAATTTTTGAAATTAAATAGTAAGTTTGCATTATGAAGCAAAAGATCAGCATATATAATTCACTAAGCAGAAAAAAAGAAGATTTCGAACCTATTAATCCTCCTTTTGTTGGCTTATACTTATGCGGACCCACGGTTTATGGCAACCCCCATTTAGGTCATGCACGTTCGGCAATTACATTCGACCTTATAGTACGATATCTCGAATACTGCGGATATAAAGTTCGGTATGTACGTAACATTACTGATGTAGGCCATCTTGAAAGTGATGCCGATGAAGGTGATGATAAAATTGCAAAACGTGCAAAACTGGAGCAACTCGAACCAATGGAAATTGTTCAATATTATACCAACAGTTATCATCATGGCCTTGATCGTTTAAATGTACGCCGCCCGGATATAGAGCCAAAAGCTTCAGGACATATTCAGGAACAAATAGAAATGATTCAAAAAATAATGGATGCCGGTTTAGCGTACGAAAGCAATGGCTCTGTTTATTTTGATGTATTGAAATATAACGAAAATAATCATTACGGAATTTTATCGGGGCGTATCTTGGAGGACCTGATTGCACATGCCGGAGAAGAAAGAAGAATCCTGGAAGGAAAAGATGAGAAAAAAACTTCTTACGATTTTGCTTTATGGAAAAAAGCTTCTCCCGAACATATTATGCGCTGGAATTCCCCTTGGGGCAAGGGTTTTCCGGGATGGCATATCGAATGTTCGGCAATGAGCGCAAAATATTTAGGAGAACGTTTCGATATTCATGGTGGAGGTATGGATTTGTTGTTCCCTCATCACGAATGCGAAATAGCTCAATCGAAATCGAGTAATGGTGTAGAGCCGGCAAAGTACTGGCTACACAATAACATGATTACATTGAACGGACAAAAAATGGGGAAGTCATTAGGCAATGCTATCGACCTGAAACAGTTTTTCTCCGGAGATCATCCTTTGTTGAAACGTGCTTATAATCCCATGACCATACGATTCTTTGTATTGCAGGCTCATTACAGAAGCACACTCGATTTCTCGAACGAAGCATTGGATGCCGCCGAAAAAGGATTAAAAAAATTAATCAATGGTTTGCGTACTGCCCGATCTCTGAGTTGTCCCACAGATGCTGCACAAACAGATGAAGCATTAAATTCTGAAGTAAAAAGAGATTGCGAAGATGTTTTCACAGGTATGAATAATGATTTTAATTCCGCTATCAGCATTGCTGCTTTATACAATCTTTTAAAGCATATTAATTCGATGAAAGCAGGTATCGTTTCGATAGGATCTGTTTCTAAAGAAGTTTTTAAAGAGCTGATCGATACCTATTGCACTTTTATCGAACAAGTATTGGGAATTACGGAAGAGAAAATGATTGAGGGTAACACACCTTATGAAATGATTGAATCATGGATGGAAACATACCGTACTGCACGTGCCGAAAAGCGTTTCGATATAGTGGATTTAATCCGTGCAAATTTTAAGAAATCGGGGATAATTATTAAAGACTCCAAGACCGGATCGGATTGGGCTTGGGAAGAATAAACGGATAGAAATACTTTATGAAAAAACATGCTGCCCATCTTCTTTCACTTGTCTTGCTGATAACTGCTTGCGATTCGAAAGAAACCAAAACAACACAGAGTACATCAACTCAAGAGAAAGTTCAGATGAATATTCCTGAGTTCAATGCCGACACTGCCTACCAATATATTGCTATGCAAGTAGCTTTTGGCCCCAGGGTTCCAAACACGAAAGCACATATCGCCTGCGGTGATTTTCTTAGTGCAGAATTAAAAAAGTATGGAGCTTCAGTTTATGAACAGAAGGCTATGGTAAGTGCATTTGATCAGACGAAACTACAAATGCGTAATATCATTGCAGCTTTTCATCCCGAAAAACCAAATCGTATTTTATTATGTGCACATTGGGATACCAGGCCTTTTGCCGATCAGGATATTACTGATCAAAACAAAGCAATCGATGGAGCGAATGATGGGGGAAGCGGGGTTGCTGTATTATTGGAGATAGCAAGGCATTTGTCGCTTCATACACCCGAAATAGGAATCGATATTATTTTCTTTGATGCCGAAGATTACGGACAACCCGATAACAGTACACTTCCACGTATGGATCACTCCTATTGTCTGGGATCACAATACTGGGCAAAAAATCCTTCCACAGCTAATTACCGCCCTGCATACGGAATTTTATTAGATATGGTAGGCGGAGCCAACGCACGTTTCACACAAGAAGAAATTTCCCGTGTTTATGCATCGAACGTATTGAACAAAGTATGGGCAACAGCAGTAGATGCAGGCTATTCCGATTACTTCAGCTATCAACAAACCAATGCCATTATCGATGATCATTATTATATCAATACCCTTGCACAAATTCCAACCATCGATATCATTCATCACGATGCAAGCAGCGTTTCAGGATTTTGGAAACATTGGCATACACACGAAGATCGTTTAGAGAATATCGACAAAAGGACTTTGAAAGCGGTGGGACAAACCTTGTTAAATTTAATCTATCAGGGTAAAGCGATTTAGCTTTCAGGAGATGTGACAGAATATACTTCAGCAGTAGAGCTGAATAAATAGTCGTGACCATTCGGCATTTCTTTGCATTTATACCGTTTGCGGATTAACTGTCCTTTGCGAAATACTCTTCCATTCTTCATTTGAAACAATGCGCCTGCGGGTAAAGCGCTTACAAATACTGTATTTTGTACTGTATCGTATTGTTTCAAAACCCTTTGCAGATTATCGTCCGAGCAACTCGAAGCTGCCGGATTATTCATATACCTTAATAACGCTGCCTGAATTTTATCGGGGAAGATTTGCATTTCCAGAAAAGGTTTCATCAAACGCTTATACTCCTCTTTCCAATGTTCACCATGTGGCCGAACTTTGTTCCGGTATTTATTCCAGACAATTAAATGCGCAAACTCATGAATTAGGGTAATCAGAAATGCGTAAGGGTTCAGGTTCGCATTAACGGAAATACGATGCCCGGAATTCCCGAAAGGATGTCGATAATCGCCCAGTACGGTTTCACGGGGTTTAGTAATTTTCAACTCTACCTGTAAATGATCAATCCACTTCGCAACAATCGGTGCTGCTGCCTCTGGAATAAACCGGGTTAATATGTTTGTATTGGGAGACAAGTTAATCTAAAGAAAAAACATTAGCTTAATAGTTGAAAAACTAATAATGCCGCAAGATAAGCCATTACCGACATGTAAACAAGTTGTATCATAGGCCATTTAAAACCACCCGTTTCCCGATAAACTACAGCAAACGTACTCATACATTGCATGGCAAATGCAAAAAAGATCATTAAAGAAAAAGCTACAGGTACTGTAAATACGGGAAGCCCGGTTTTGGGATTCTTTGCCTCTTTCATTTTTTCACGGACCGTATCAAAATGCTGATCGTCGCCTTGAACACTATATATCGTTGCCATTGTACCTACAAAAACCTCGCGTGCTGCAAAAGAAGTAATCAAGGCAATACCTATTTTCCAATCGAAACCTAATGGTTCAATATAAGGCTCGATAGTCTTCCCCAGAATTCCTGCATAGGAGGCTTCCAATTTCTCCGCGCCAATCAGCAATTGCAATGAATCCTCATTCAGTTCGATGTTTGCATATTTCGTTTCGATGGCTTCAAAATCTTTCGAAGGGCCATAAGAAGCAAGCACCCATAAAACAATAGAGACCGCGAGGATTACTTTACCGGCTTCGAGCACAAAAGTTTTGGATTTATTATAAATGGTTATACCCACATTCGACCAACGGGGCCTGCGATAAACCGGCAGTTCCATCAGAAAGAAACTCCGCTCTTTGGCTTTAATGATATATTTCATAATCAGGGCAACAAAAATTGCCGCTAAAAAACCGATGAGATACATAGCCATCAATGCCAATCCCTGCATATTAAAAATACCGAGTATATTCTTATCGGGCACTGCCAGGGATATCAATAATATATATACCGGTAAACGGGCAGAGCAACTCATTAAGGGAGTTACCATAATCGTAATCATACGATCTTTCCAGTTTTCGATGCTTCTTGCCGACATAATTGCGGGGACTGCACAAGCGATGCCACTGATTAAGGGCACAACCGATTTTCCGTTTAACCCGAATTTTTTCATTACCCGATCCATCATAAAAGTAACACGTGCCATATAACCCGTATCTTCGAGGATAGAAATGAATAGAAACAAAATAGATATTTGAGGAACAAAAATTAAGACCCCACTCAAGCCGGGCAGGATTCCTCCTACAATTAAATCGGTGAATATCCCTTCGGGAAGTATAGAAAGCACCCAGCTTTCAATGTGCATAAATCCCAGTTCAATTAACTCCATAGGATAAGACGACCAGGAAAAAATTGCCTGAAATACCAGGAATAAAATCAAAAAGAAAATAAGGAAGCCGAAAATTTTATGCGTAATTATTTTATCGATTCGGTTGCTTTTCGATTCGGATTGTGGCGCCTGATTTTTCTTTACACAATCAAAAAGTAAATCATTGATATAGTTGTAGCGGTCAATGGTTTCTTTCGTCTGCATTTTCGCAGGATTAAAATCATGACCTGAGATAGTTTGTTCAACAAGCGTTTTATCATCTTTACTCAGATGTTTCATCATTTTGTAATGATGCGCAAATTCGAAAGCTATATAATCGTTTGAGATATTGAATTTAGATTTTATCGCATCGATTAATTGAGGAGCATACGAATAAAAATCTATTCCGGATGAGCTTAACTTTTGTTCTTTAACCTGAGTTTGAATTGCCTCTTTCAGTTCCCTGATCCCATAAGAATCTCTGGCATTTACAGCAACAACAGGGATCCCCGTTTTGGCTTGCAGAGCTTTTATATCAATACTGATTCCATCACGTTCCGCCTGATCAATCATATTCAATGCTAATACCACCGGTATTTGCAGATCGATCATTTGTGTATAGAGCAATAAATTTCTTTTGAGATTGGAGGCATCCGCAACAACAACCACCACATCCGGATACAAGTCGTGTTCGGGTGTACTTAAAACTTCTAAGGCTATTTGTTCGTCGGTAGAACGAGGGTATAAACTATAGGTCCCCGGTAAATCGATTACCGTGGCGTGTACCCCTTCCGAAAGTTTAGTACTACCGGTTTTTTTATCAACCGTAACTCCCGGAAAATTTCCGACCTTTTGGTTTAATCCGGTAAGTGCGTTAAATAATGTCGATTTTCCGGTATTCGGATTTCCTATTAATGCTATTTTAATTGAATGCTTCAAACTATTTTACCCAAATGGTAGCCGCCTCATTTTTTCTCAAACTCAGTTTATAGCCCGAAACCGTAATCGCAATCGGATCTCCCAAAGGAGCAATATTGCTGATCTGTACTTCTTCTCCCGGTAAACATCCCATTTCCATTAAACGTAAGGAGCATTCCTCATCCGAGAAGGTATCGATCACCGCAATACTTCCCAAAGTCATTTGTGCAATATTTTTTTTCATCCTTTTTATTAAGCCTGCAAGATATCTCTTATTTATAATAATTCCAAATAAGAACAGGGATTTAAACGGATAGTTTTCAGAACGTAAAGATTCCCGGAAAGGGGAAGTAATGTCGGAAAAAATTATCGGGAACCGGACTCTACCGACATTTCCAATTCCCGGTACCAATCGGCACCATATTTACGGATCAGGGGTTCTTTCAGAAATTTATACACAGGTACTTTCAATTCTTTGCCCAGGGTACAGGCATCCGAACATATATGCCAACGATTATAATTCAGGGCATCGAACTCCTGATATTTAGTAATACGTATAGGATAAAGATGGCAGGAAATCGGTTTTTTAAAAGAGATTCGTCCATCGTTATATGCTTTTTCAATGCCGCAAAGGTGAATGCCTCGTTCAAAAATCACATAAGCACATTCTTTATTTTTATCGACACAGGTAGTCGTAAAATCACCATCGCTGTCGCGCACATAAACCCCCTGTTCTTCGATGGCTTTAATACCTTTCTCGCTTAAGTAAGGCTTTACCTCTTCATAAATATCTTCTAAGATTACCAGCTCATCTTCATCAAGCGGGGCTCCGGAATCGCCTTCCACACAGCAAGCCCCTTTGCATTTGGAAAGATTGCAAACAAATTCTTCCTGAATAATTTCATCCGAAAGTAGCGTGTCGCGATGTGAGATCATTTTTTGGAACTTAAGGAGTTTTTCAAACCCTCATAAGAACTTAATTCTAAGTATAGAGAGCCGATCAGGATTTCCACTTCTACTTTCACGGGGATACGATTGGCATCGTTGGTTATCCAGATATACATTTTGCTATCCTTACGGAAAACTCTTCCGGGCTGCAGCGAGGGACTAAACTTAATACATTCGAATGTACCCGCATCTGTTTTCACGGTTTCTTTCCCGACATATTCGATATCGAGCGGATAAATACCATCATCCAAAAAATATTTAAACTCGAGTACATCCCCTTTTTGCAAACTTTTCAGGTCGAGGCAACGGGCAAAATAAAAAAGGGAGATAACATCGAAAGTATTATCGGGAGCATCGAAATTCCCTTTCGATGCAATAATTTTATTATTCTTCTGATCGAAATTCGCGTAGCTGTCGCGGCGGTATTTTCCTTCACGTACATTTTCCAAAAACTGATAAGGTACCAGTTCTGTTTGATCGATGTATGAATCATAGCGGTTACGCACTTTCATAATATAATCGAAGGCGTTTGTCGTTTTTCCGCTGCCTACCAAATGATAAACTTTGCGGTTATTCATTTCCCGCTTCCCCTCGTTTACCTCCAAAGTTGCTTCGGCAGCTGTAATAAAACCATAACGGATTTTATATTTCAGGCGCTCCCCGGGCTGGTAGGCCCCTAATTTATAGTCAGGTAATGCTTGGGCAATGAGGGCCTGAAGAGGAAGCAAACCTATCAAAAGTAAAAGGACAATTCGGATCAACATGCAGATGTGTACGTTTTGTGTTTAAATAAAATCTTACAAAGATAACGTAAATATGGATTTAATATGATTAAGGTTGAAGGACTGTTTTATTTACTTTTATAAAGAGGGACAGTACTACAGGGTTCTCCGTACATGATACTTTTTACCCAGGGGCGAAGCTTACGGGTTATTTCTACGTAAGCCGAAACCGGTATCGGGATATCGCCACAACCTTTCACCACCACACGCTCGTCTTTGTATTTCTCAATATCAATTTTCGAAAGCGCATCCCGGAAAAGGGCATCTTCCAAATCATCTAAGTCTCCGAACACCAGCATATTTGCATAGGGTTCCATTTTTGTTGCCAAGAGCATATAGGCCCATGTCGGCACAATAGCATCCGCCGAACAGGTAATGGCAATATTCTTTCCGGAGTATTGCTCCCAGTCGTGATTTTTCACATATTCCCTGAAATCCTTCTCCTTTAAAATCAATCCCTGAAAGAGCTGATCTTTGATATCGTAAAGCATACGATCTCCATTCGAATAGTATTCGGCTAAATCGAAAGATATTAATCCACTGGCTGCAACTTTGTTAACAATAGGTTCCATTCTGCAAAAATAAGTATTATACTAAACAACACAAGCAGGCAATTGTTGTGGTTCTATACTAAATAAGAAAGGGATCTGTAAAACAGATCCCTTTCTTATTTAGTATATTTTATCCATGATTAATAGAAAATCAAACGATTGTCTTCTATTTTCAATTTTGATTTCAGTGCTTCAATCAATTCCTGATCTACTCTTGGTTTAACAGTATTTGCCATTTGTACCTGGCTCATAGCATAATCAGGCAAAGCCACCGGTTCAGCGAAAGATTCAACAAATACTATGTAAACACCTCTGTCGCCAGCAACCGCTTTGGTAAGTTTGCCCGCTTCCGCAGATACAATCGTACCTACCAATTTCGGCTCACGAGAAACTCCCGGGATAACCGGAAAAGCAAAGTTAATTCCACTTGCCGGTTGTACTACTGCTCCCACTTTTTGTGCGATACTTGCGATATCGGCATTTCCTTCAGCGGCTTTGGTAATTTTACCTTTTAACAATTCTGCTTTTTTCTCTTTACGCACTTCTGCCTCTACTTCTTTCTTTACATATTCGAAAGGAATAGTCCCTTTATCTTTCACTTCCGTTAATAAAGCAAAGACAAATTTGTTAGGCATTTCAAACAAAGATGAGATATCACCTTTATCAGCTTTAAACGCCCAACGGATTATTTCGCGCGGACTTTCCAATCCGGCGATAAAACGGTCATTCGCTTTTACATTTTCAGCAACCCGTTTATTTAAGCCTTCTTCTAAAACTAAGTCTTTAAACTCTTTTTCAGATTTAACAGTACTCAATACATTATTAATTTTCGCATACAGTTGTTGAGTTGTTTGAGAACTTGCAGCAACCATTCGGTCAATGACACCTATCTGTACTTGCTTATTAAAGTTTTTCTGATCGGTAATTTCTATGACGTGAATACCAAACTGCGATTCAACCACAACAACATCGCCGGTTCTACCGAAGAAGCATGCATCGCTGAAGGGCTTAACCATTGTTTTATCATCAAAGTATCCCAAATCTCCACCCTGATCTTTCGATCCATCCGTAGAAAACTGCATGGCAAGTGAAGCAAAGTTTGCACCTTGTTTAATCGCATTTTTCAAACTGTCGGCTTTTTGTTTTGCAGCTTCCATCCCCTGGTCAGGTTTGATTAGGATATGACGCGCACGAACCGAATCCGGCAATGACCTTACCTTAAGAACTTTTGCTACTTTATAAGACCCGGCTTCGAAATATGGACCATAAATGGTACCTGCCGGCTTATCAAACAATACCGTATCGATTGCAGAGCTCAACTCACCCTTTTTCGCATAAGCACCGGTAAAGCGTGTTTCAGCATTCAGGTTAATATAAACCGAATCGTTTGCAGAAGTATGTAATGCCGTTACTTGTTGATTTACCCAGTTATATGCAGCAACCGAATCTTCCATGGATGGAATTACATCTACAAAAATATATTCGAATGAGCGTGTATTTTCTTTTTGGTTATACTTATACTTATTTGCATTGTAATATGATTTAAAATCAGACTCGCTGATTTTAATGGAGGAGTCGGAAACAGATGTATAATCCAATACTACTAATTGAACTGTCGCTGTTCTGTTTTTATCCACGAAATCTTTCTTAGCCTCAACCGAAGTAACATTCAGCCCGGCTTTTACCAGATTATAATATTTCTGACGAACACGTTCTTCTTTAATCGCTTTTTCAAAAGCTAACCACTGCCTGCGTGTTTCCCCGCTTTCATCATTGTTCATGTTTCTCAGGAAATTAATTACCTGAGCGGGATCGAAGGTTCCGGTTTGCGGGTTTGTAAATGCACGGCGAACTTCCGGATGCGGACTGTTCCCTTGTACCAAATCAAAAAGTTCTTCAGGACTAACAGTCACTCCGGAATTCTTTAATTTTTTATCGATGATTGCCTGATAAATAACCTGATCCCAGGTTTGGTCAATCAAATAACCGGTAGTAGCTTCATCGATATTGGCAAGGCCGGCATTATTTTTATACAACTCGGTGCTATTATCAACTTTCGCTTGAAATTCATTGTATGAGATTTCTTTGCCGTCAATCTTTCCTACATAACTCGGGGTAGAGCCAAAGAAACTGCTTCCCGATACCATGATATCTCCCAATAAAAACGCAACAATGGCTAAACCGATTACACCTACCAGTAGGCCACCATTATTACGCATAGAATTCATTAATCCCATATACTTTTAATCTAAATATGTTACGCTAAATATTATTAAATTAATTTAGAGGGCGCAAGATACAATTTTTAAGATTTATTTTTTGCTTTAAAAGTTATTTTTTGCAAATATGCTAAAAAGCTGACAAACAATAATTTATATCCGTTTCAGATTTATACTTTTTTATTTTGGGATATTCTGCGTTTGCGGCGCATGAAGAACATGAAAAAAGCTATCAGGCTTGCAAAGAGCAGTACCAAGGTGTCCTGATCGTTCATGCCACGTGCTGCCAGAAAATATAAAGCCATCAACATAGTGATAACGGCTATAATAAACCAGGCTGCTTCATTTATTTTATTACTCATCTTTTACGTTTACAACTCCTTTAATATTAAATATTTTATAATTAGTAAAATTCTGATTGGCTTCCAATCCTTCACCGAAAATAATTTCGTTAGCGGTTGTTATCCGAACAAATTTATCGGTATAAATTTTCCGGGTATTCTCATTCCAGATCAAACGTTCGGTGTCCAGGCGTTCCCCTTTCTCATTAATAACGACAACACTGTCGCGCACTTCAATAATTCCCTGATTCTGGAACTTCCTTCCATATCTTGCCGTGAGTACACTTTCAATATTCTTCATCGGACCGTAAAAATCTACGGCTAATCCAATGGGCATTTCATGATAAGCATTTTCAATTTTATAGAATTTCAAAAGCGGGCTCGTAAGTTTTGCTTTCACAATGGCAGAGTCACTATATAAAATCTCTATATTTTTTGATGTTTCTATCGGAAGATTCACTTCATTAGATGCAATCTTTTCCACTTTTGCCAAATCGTTTTCGCAAGCGCTGATAACAATAAGAACTAATATTCCAAAAGCGTGGAAAGGCTTCATCGGCTTAATCGTATTTACGTTTAACAAACCACTTATCGCTGAAACTGAATCCAAAATAAACCATCAGATATTCTTCTTTAATCAAATTACCGGAAATAGTTCCCCGCTGCCCGAGTTCAAGGCCCAGATTAATTCTTGATTGGGAACGCGGCAATGGAAGCCCTAGTCCGGCTGTAACACTCATTTCATTAATATCTTCGTTTTGAATACGAATTCCACTTTGTACATAGTTAAATCCTAAACGATATTCCATACGTTTAAAATAATTTCCTACCACATTGTAATCGGGAGTATAACTTCCACCAAGCCCAATTTCCATACGTTGTTGAAGCTTAGGATCTGCGCCGAAATTCCGGAAAGAAGTCCAATCGCTCATCGCTAATTCGGCACCAAACATCCACTTATTCTCTTTGGAAAAGACAACACCTAAATTATACGATGCCGGTAAAAGTATCGTACCTTTTACATCCGGTGTATTTTGCGGGGTGTCGATAATCGTCGCATTTCCGGGAGAAATATAACGATAACGCTCAGATAGTGTTGTTTTACCAGCATTTAATTCATTCTGCAAGGCAGCTGTAAATCCAAGGGTTAATCGTTTATCATCTTTCAGTGCTTTCGAATACTGAATCCCTACTTTCGCATGAAAATCTCCGATGAAGGTAGAATGCTGTTGGCGTATATTGTAATACAAGAGTGTGTCGTGAAACTCTTTCGATTTGGTTTCGGACAGGTTTCCAAAAAGATAGGAAACATTCGCTCCGATCGATATATTTTTAAAAGGAGAATAAGCTGTCCCTATATAAAACTGATTCAATCCTCCCGAACCTTCAAAAATATTTTTAACGGTACCCATACTTTCTGTTGTAAGGACGGTAGATTCATAACCTAATCCACTGAAGGGCAATAAACCAAAGGACCCTCCCCATTTTTCAGCAAGCGGGAAGGCTACGGCCAAATACGTTAAGCTGGCATTATTATTTGTTTGTGATGCAACAGCATTCGACTGTTTCATAAAGCCTACAAATCCTCCGACTTCAAAAGCGGTTTGCTCTATGGACGTATAAGATGCAGGGTTCATGGGGTTCAGTTCATAACTATTTCGAATTGCGGAAGAAAGTCCCGCCATCGATTTGCTTTTTGCAAAAGGGGTGCTTTGAATTTCACCGATACCAAAACGCGAATATGGAGAGGTAGAGGTTGACTGAGATTTTACCTGAGCAGCATTAACAAGCAATAAGCTAATCGTCAGCAGTTTTTTTATTTGATTCATTCTGTTGGTTTACAATAGTATTTAGTCCGATCAGTACTAAATCGGGCTCAACAAAGATGCTACTTTTCAGATGAGTATCAAAAAAAATCGAATCGCCTCCGCAAAGAATAACCTGAAGGTTTTCGTATTTATTCCGATACGATTCGATCGTTGCCTTTAATTCGTGTACCGCTCCGTTTATCACTCCCGAACGAATGGAAGACTCTGTACTATTACCTGTCAAAGGCACATCCTGTTGGTTGAATCGCAACAACGGCAAGTTCGTGGTAAAAGTATGCAATGCCTGAAAACGCATTTGTAATCCCGGGCTAATCGCTCCTCCCCAATAGTTTTTTCCCGTATCGATAAAGTCATAGGTAATGCAGGTTCCGCAATCAATTACTAAAATATTTCTTCCGGGAAACAGCTCGTTTGCACCTGCAACTGCTGCAAGCCTATCCGTGCCTAAGGTTTCCCGGGTATGATACTGATTATGAATTTGAAGCGGGGTACGGAAACTGAAAGAAGTAAAGCGGCTATGCTTTTCCAGATAGTTGATGCAATCTTCCGGAATACCTGCAACTACTGACAGGATGGAGCGATCAATACTGTATTTTTCAAAAAAAGGAAGTATCGCTGATAGCTGAATATCCTGAATTTTCACCTGTTCGACAAGCTCTTTCTTTTGAAATACAGCCAGCTTCGAAAAGCTATTCCCGGTATCAATTACCAGATTGTTCATCTCTTAGCTATTTACCATCGAAAGAATGGATTCGAATAGTTTGATTCCATCACGATTAGCGAGTGCTGCATCTGCGGCCCTTTCGGGATGCGGCATCAATCCGAAAACATTGCGGTTTATATTACAAACACCTGCTATATTTTGAATAGAACCATTAGGGTTTGCTTCTTGGGTGACATTTCCGTTCGCATCGCAATAACGGAACAGCACCTGATCTTTATCGTTAAGCGACTTGATGACATCATCACTTGCAAAATAATTCCCCTCTCCGTGTGCAATAGGAATTTGCAGCACATCTGCGGGAGCTATTTGAGAAGTGATTAAAGAATCGGTGGTTTGCGCCTTCATATAGATATTCTTACAAATGAATTTGCGTGAATCATTATGCAACAAAGCTCCGGGCAATAATCCCGACTCTGTAAGAATTTGGAAGCCATTACATACCCCCATTACATATCCACCTTTATTGGCGAAAGCAATTACTTCGTGCATAATGGGTGAAAAACGCGCAATTGCGCCCGAACGCAGATAATCCCCATAGGAGAAACCACCCGGTAACACAATAAAATCGCAGTTTTGCAGATCATGATCTTTGTGCCAAAGTTTTACAACCTCTTGTTCCATAACGGCTTCCAATACATAAACCATATCTTCGTCACAATTGGAACCTGGAAAAACAACTACTCCGAATTTTGCCATTGGGGGATCATCTTTTGAATTACAAAAGTATTCTTTTTCGGCTAATAATTCAATACGATAATCATAATATTAGGATAAAGCGAGGATTCTATCCTATAAAGCTGAATTCTAATAAATCTGAAAATAGAGTATCGACAAAACCATCAGTAAGACAAGCCCTTCACTCAGCCATTTCTTTTTAGCTACTAGAAAATAATAGGAAACAAAAACCGCCAGAGGTGCGGCAAGTAAAATAAAATGATTCAGGCGGAAAGAAGGTTTCAGATAATACGAAACTAAGGAAATAAGGATACAGGCAATCAATACCTGCTGCGATTTACGTACTAAGAGCACATTTTTATAAAAATTTTCTCGCAAACGACTTATCCCAACAATTAAGGTAAGTGCAACCGGTAACAAAGGTAAGAAGTCGATGGGCGTTGGGTTGATATTGATTTGCCAGAAGCTATTCTTCAAAGGACGCCAAATAGCAACGAACACTTCCATATTATCATTCCAGAAATAATAGAATGCTACAAAAATATAAGGAACCATAAACCCCAAAGGCGCGGCGATCCACTCTCTCCAACTAAAGGGTCTCAAAATTATTAATGCAAACCATATCAACATCAGCCATAATATAGCGGGAAAATAAAACAGCGAGCTGATAGCTATAATAACTCCACAATCGAAGGTTACGCGTATTGCATTATGCGCTTTATACAGATTAAATAATTTCGTAAGTAAGAGCAGTTGTAAAAAGATAATCAGGATGGCAGCATCTAAAGCAAAAAATGTAGGGAAACTACTTGTTAAAATAATATATAATAATGCAGGCAGATAGGTACTCTTAAACAACAGGGAGTAATCGTTCACAATTTTATTGAGCCACAATGCCTGAATAAAATACACAAGTCCGGTGATCAATACGTTAAGTGTTTTATAATCCCAAAACTTCAGAAAATTATTAAACAAAGCATCACTCAAGGGTTCCTGATAGATATATATAGGGATAGGATCATCCAATAAGAGATATGGAAGTTTGAGCAGATAAGTAATCAGCAATAATAAAAGAATATTAAAAGGAGCCCGGCTCTTAAAAGTCCTAACTAACATACAATATCAAAAGGTTAATCGTATAAAGTTAGTTTTATTTTTCTGAATACAGGGAATGATTAATTGATCGGCGGAAATTTGTTTCGCTCCTTTAGGCATCACCAACACATTAGCTGCCTCCTTTACAATTACCTGCTCGACAGATTCTCCGGTGTTCTTTATGGTGAAACGGACCACATCAGTAGCTCTTTTAATGAACCGATTGTAGATGAAATGCATGCGGTCGGCATCGACCAATAAGGTGTAGGAAGAGTAGAATGCTCCATCGTCTTCCGAAATTTGATTTTTGCGAATGATAGATTCCCAATGCATTTTCCCTTGAGGACCGACAGAAAAAATCAATACATTATCGTAATGATAAGTGTAGGAGGTAGTGTACAATTGATAATA
The DNA here is from genome assembly GCA_964454645.1 of uncultured Sphingobacteriaceae bacterium. Lineage (GTDB taxonomy): Bacteria > Bacteroidota > Bacteroidia > Sphingobacteriales > Sphingobacteriaceae > CAYVTM01. The sequence goes on from CAYVTM010000002.1 coordinate 115,261, forward strand.
AGAATTATAACTCGTCGATTCGGTAATATAATTCGATTCGGCAATCAATATAACTCCTCCGTCCGAACGTAAAATAATATCTTCCACAAAATAATTGATAAGTTCGGTTCCCCTGTTTACAGTACGTTCATCGTAAAATTCATTTAAAAACTTAGCTTTAAAGCTTTCGGTATATTTGTTCATCTTTCCGGTTTGCATATTAATTTTAGCATAGACAATCCCCGCAGAGGAAAAGCTGTTGAGCTCCGAATAAAATCCTGCAAAAACAATTTTCCGATTCAAATAATCAATTTCAAACTTCAGGTCGTTCACATAGTGTTTCTCTAAAGCAATAGGAGTAATTGATAATTCTATGCTCGCAGGTGAAGCTTTGAGGAAAGTAAACTTCTTATCTCTGCTGGTTCTGCGATCTACTTCGAAAGAGGTAAGTAAATATACTGAACTATCGTTTCCCATTTCATAACCATTAAGCAACAAATTAACATCGTTAAAATCTGTGGCATAGCGTTGCTCCCATTGTTTATCAAATTTCTTTGTAAATACTTTTACATTTAAGACCAGCTTATCGTTTTCGGGGCTTGGTTGTTTGTACATACTCAAAAACAAATTACCATCCTTACTTTTTCGGATATAAAAAACACCTTTGTTTCGCTTGCGGTCAAAAGCAATCTCATCAATCTTTACAGGATCTGCCTCCAGCTTGCGTTCCGAGGTATTAACGCGTACTGCATACAAGTCGTTCGAATAATTTACCTTATTGACACTTGTATAAAAAACGTAGAGGCTATCTCCTATAAAAATCAGGTCTTGTATTTCTCCATTCGGGTCGGGAAGCTGTACGGGAAATGACCATTTCGTATCTAAACTATTTTGCACATAGGAGAGCTCGATGGAATTGTCGCGGAAGCGCAGCTGCCCGCCCTTCGTCATAATGGGATTAGCACTTTTGACACTATAGAAACCCAACGAATCCTGTCCGACAACTTTTGAATAATTCCGTTTAAATGATTTTACAGGATTAGCATAATCTACTTTTTGGGAAAGACCTTCCGAAGAGAAGAAAACTAAAATCGAGAAGAATATACTTAAGCGCCATTTCATTCTGTCTGATTTTAAATTAAACCTTAATGTCCTATTTCTGTGGCTTGAGAAAAAGTGGGACAGTTACATTTTGCTTTACAAGCCGTAAAGCTTATGCTAAACAATACAGCGACAAGGATTAAGCCAATAATTGAAACCTGCTTTCTCATTTCTTGAATGTTAAAACGTTAAGATAAATAAATACACACAGCAATCCAAAAAAAGCTCCTGCGCTATTGGCCAATATATCATACCATTCTGCCGATCGATAGGTGAAAATATATTTCTGAGAAAGTTCCATAAGCCCACCCCATACAAAAGACAAAATAAAAACGAGTGTATATAGATTTTGTTTTAGCGATACGTACGTCATTTGTTTATTAAACCCATAAGCCATCGTAAAGGCCAATATGAAATAAAAAATAAAATGTACCAGCTTATCGGCCTGTTCAAATTCCAGGAAATAGACTCTGGGCAATCCTGATGGCTCTTTATTACTGGCATACGTAATAAAGAGCAACCAGAGTATCCAGAATATATTGTATCTGAGAAATTTCAATTATGCCCCTACAATATTTTTGTATTCATCGGCAGATAAAAGAGAGCTCACATCCGATGCATTTGCCAACGACACTTTAATCATCCAGCCATCGCCGTAAGGATCGCTGTTCACCAATTCGGGATTTGCGTCTAATTTAGGATTCACTTCCAAGACTTCCGCCTCTAAGGGCATATATAAGTCCGAAACTGTTTTCACGGCTTCTACCGTACCGAATACAGCTTCTTTACTTACCGTCTGTCCCACTTTATCGATATCGACATAAACAATATCGCCTAATTCACGTTGAGCGAAATCGGTAATGCCGATATACGCATGCGCACCATCTACACGAACCCATTCGTGATCTTTAGTGTACTTTAGTTCTGCTGGAAAATTCATTTTTTAATCTGTTTAATTTTATCCAAAGGTACTTTATTTATTAAAAATTACGAGCCAATATTTAAACTTAGGCTAAATCCTACACTCGTAATGGCTGTTGGGAAAGTAGTCGAAATAAAAGGCTTGGTGACTACACGGTCGTAAAACACCCGGGCTCTGAAACGTTGATTAATTACGTAATCTACCGAAGGTTTTAGGGTGATTACCCGGGTTCCGTTGATAATTTCGGTCAGGTTTTGATCGAGACGATGCACTACCCCCCGGTTATAACGTATATTAAAATCACAATTAAAATTAAGATTATTCTTTAATACTGTTTGACTTCCACCAAATGTAAATGGCAGCTTCAGATTATTCGTTGCATAACCGATACCGATGTTATATTCACGGGTATTAATCTGTTCTAAGCGTGAATTGGCAAAACTCATCCCCAGATTTCTACCCTGTTTATAATCCATAGTGACAGAAACATCGTTCTTGAATTTCAAGTCCACTCCGATAAGCGGAGAGAATTGCTCGGAGATAGAAATTTGCAATATCTCGTACTCGGGAACGAAATTATTATTTGCTACATAACGCTCTAATGTTGTTGTAGGTTGGTTAAAACTGTTCACATTATATGTAGAGGTATAGCCGTGTTTAATATCCACATTATTAAAGTAATCGCTTATGATCGGGATTTTTGTTAAACCATTATAGGTAATCCGCCAATTAGGCTTCGGGATATTCGGAAAGGGGTTAAGGCTTATACGCTCCGGAGTTTTTCCGGAATAGGCTGCCAGGAATGCCGGGATTAATACTTCCTGGGAGTAGCGACCATATCCATCATAAAACCCTGAAGTATCTGTTCCCAAGGACCGGCTATCATTTGCTGAAAGTCTTTGAGAAATAATAAATCGATTATTTTCAAAAGCTTCGAAAAATTTCGATTTTCCGTCTTCGTTCAGGGCTTCGAATGCACTTTTCCAGGTAATGTACGACATGCTGAAGTTACCTGTAGTTGTCGGACTCATCGTTTCAAATTTTCCATTGTTAGTATTATATCTGAAGAATTCCTGATAATTAAATGAAATAGAACGTTGAGCATTTAATTCGACACGTAAATTCGGCATCGGCTCAATGGTTGCACGCATGCTTATTTCTACCCGTTCGGTACGAGCGAAACGATTACTGATTGAATCGTACTGAGTGATCCATCCATTCTCTGCGGCTTTGAAACGTATATCTTTCTGACTACCTAAAACAAACCCTAATCCCGGAGCATTTCTACCCATATCCATACCAAACAGGTCGGTCTTTGGCGTATAACCCGGCAAGAGCATACCATTGGTTTCCCGGTAGGTAAAACTCATCGAACGCAGCATGATTAATGTTCTCGCCATAAGTTTCATAGGTGTCATCTTATTTTGCTCACGCAATATACTGTCGCGTTTCATTTGCTCCGGACTACCTGCCTTTAATTTATCGAGCGGGTTGTTTCTGCTTGTGCGGCTTTGGTTAGAGATATTTATAATGTTTCTGAGATACTTAGATTTCGTGTACAGCGTAATCATGTTCAACTGCGGATTCACCTGTATTGACTGTGAGTTGGAGATGGTATTCTCGAATTTAGGAGTCGCCAATGCTGCCGCTTTCCAATCATATCTTCCCGAATAGCTTACCGGTAAGGTTGCGAAATCAAAGAATGGTAATTTATTAATCGGTACCGCATAAGTAATACTCATGTTTTGAGAAAAATCGGTAGTTCTGCCCAGCTTATATAAATTATCCAATACAGTATCTTTCTTTTCCTGATTATCAATTCTACCATAAGGCTCATCAACAACTGCCAGATTATTTGCCGAATAATCCAATTTAAGAGAACGGGTCAAGTCATACCGGAATCCATACACCCTTGTTATCCGAAAATCCTTATTATAGGTTTCCGGAATCGGCAATAAATTATTATTCAAACTTCTCACTTTCGCTTCACCATAATTCCGATCCAGATCGATTCTGAAATTCATGGCACTCGGCATGTAGTTGAAGTTAAAATCTTTCAACAGCTTCAGATTTTTATTTTTGATGGCTTTATCCAGCGGTTTTACATTCTTGGGTTGCGTTGAAAAATTATACCCCAATACCGCTTTGTACGATTTGTTAATTTGATACTCGGTGGTATAACTTCTCCTGAACTCTTCGGTATAAGCATAAGAAGCGCTTAAATTTTCCACATCGTACACCTGAGGTTTTCTCTTAGTGTTTGTACGTTCTTTCCGTACGTTCGTAAAGTTAATACTTTTTCTTTTTGTATAATCTTCGGTAATACTTTTTATGGAATCGCGCTCTGCGGGTGTTAACTCATTCAACACATTGGCTAACAAAATATCCGGATTATTCGGAGCGTATTGAGGAGTACTGATAGCTTCCGAATAAGCTACATACATAGGCACACTTAGTCCAACTTTTTCAGGTAAGAATTTTCCTAACTGAAAGGTTGAGGATATGTCGTATTGTCTATCATCGGAACGGTTACGCTCACTCACTTTTTTATCGATCGACCCGAAACCGAATGTACTCCGGCTACCCGATAAAGTTATATTGGCAAAGTCGGCTAATTGAGCATTCACTCTTCCCGTTGCCGCCCATCCACCTTCTTCATCAAAATCGGTTAGGCGTAATTCATTCACCCATACCTGTACACATTTCGGGTCATCACTTGCAGGACTGTTATTACGTATCCCCACAACAATTGCACGAACATTACTCAAGTCGGGATTTCCTTTTACCCATACTTTGTTTTTTCCATCCGGAAAGGGATATAATTGATTGTTCGGAATCTGAGCATTGTTTCGCGATTGCTTAGCTAATTGAAGGACAGCGAAAGGGATATCCAATTTATTATATCCCGGCCAAATAATATCGGGATTCGTAGTTCCGTATGGAGTCATCTCCAAAGGAATCTCATACTCGTAATAGTTATCGGAATAATCGGTACCGAAACGAACAAAAGCAGACATTTCATCTTTCGCAACATTTTCCCCTTCCGCGTGAATAAACATTTCTACACGTTTATAGGAACGAAAATCGTACGAAACATTTTTATACGCTTTTACTTCTTCTCTTCGTTTAAAATTACATACGTTCAATACCAGCGATTGCTCATTCACACGCGTATCTCCACGAACGTTATTCAAATTTCTTTCTTGCTCAATACCCGGTGGCAGACGATAAACAATCGGCGTTCGGTTTCCATTTTCTTCAATACTGATTGTCGAAAGATCGAACAAGGCACCGGCAACTCCTTCTGTTCCATCGCCCTGCGACAGCATGGGTTCCAATCTTCTCCACTCCCCACGCACCAATTGTAAGCGGGCAAAACGCAAGACCACTGTATCACTAAAATTGGTTAAGAATGTACGGATAAAACGTATCGATCGAAAATCTTCAATCTCTCCGACTCTGCTATCGAATTGTGCAATAGGAATACGGAACTGATACCACGTTACCTGTTCTGTTTTTCCATTTGCCAAACGTACCGAACTGGTAACTTTATCCGTCACATAACTTCCTTCACCCGGATTTTCCAGATCCCCGGGATTTATTCTTACACGATACTGAAAATATTCATCCCGATCGCTTTGTGAATTATCTCTATTGATATCTTCCGTATCGGGATAGGGTGACGCAGCCGTATTACTCAATCCGGTCAGCGCACGAGATTGTGCTTCGGTAGGAGAATTACCCTGATGTCCGTTATATCTTTTATATCTATCTAAAATACTTGCTTTATCGTTATCCAACTGAGAACCTCTGTAATAGCTGTAATTATCGGCAGATGGATCGGAAACAGCTTGTTGATACGCGACAGAGCCCGTACCATACACAGCTTCTATGGCATCGATGTATTGAGACCTGAAAAAATCACGTTCCTCATCATCGTTCAATCCATCTAAACCTACATCCTGAAAAGTTCTTGATGCCGGATCGTTATCAAAGTAATTTGTCAGCGGAGGTAAAGTACCGACTCTTCCCCAAACAGTAGTATCGATACGGGATGGGTCACCGTTTCGCGGCAAACCATTTTCGATCGATTCTTTTCCATCTTTCAAAACATCTTCCGAAATACTTCCCAGATTAAAATAGAGTTCACCACCCTGAGAAGCTTTGTTATAAATAAAAGGATCCAATAGCCAGAATTCTATAAACTCTACATTCAGCGCTTCAAAATCGTTCGACTCTAAACGACGCATGATACCTCCCCATGAGTTTGTTGGATTTCTTAATTTCCCTTCCTCATTAATTCCCGTTACGGTATAATTGTACGGGCCACGTTCGCGGGGATAATATGCCAAATCGAGTGTAGATAAAATATTGGGCTGCCCGGTAGGCATTTGTTTATTAGGGAATACTTCCTGCTCCGTAACTTCACGCACATAGTGATTGGATAATTGATTTCTGTCGCTGCGAATATGTGACGGAGTGGCATTATTGGTTCTACTGTAAAACAAATTATCAATCTGATAAAAAGCTAAACGGGCTCGATTAAAACCATAACTTAAATCGTTATATAGCGACGCTTCCGGAAACATCACCGGGGTACTCGACAATGCCCATGAACTGTGTGTTCGTAAATCGATAGAAGATTTACTTCCTTCAAAATCATCGATGTAAGAAACTCCTTTCCGGTTACCGGGCGTATTTAATAAACGGGAATGCCCGGGATCGAGCACGGCATATTCTCCCGACACAGTAATAGACGATACCGCTTTGGTTTCTATCAAGGGTAATTTATCCACAAGAGTAGTCAGCAGGCGGGAATCGGTACGGTAATTAAAATCGAAACCGTACATGTTGTTTGCGCTTGGCTCATCTCCGATATTTACTTTTTGCGTTAAGGGCCGTTCCGCCAAACGAATGAATGTACTTCCTAAATTTAATTTATCATTCATCTTATAATCGAAGCGAGTTCCGATAAATGTTTTCGATTGAATACCGAACAAAGTAGAACTCTCTAAATCGATAGTGATAGGACTTCCGGAATTCAGCACTCCTTCATTCACAATTTTAACTCTGCCAATAGTATAATCGACCGTATAATCACTTCCTTCTACAAGCACCGTAGTTCCTGATTTTACAACTACGGAACCTTGCGGAATATTAATAGCGTTTAAAGAAAACTCCGAGTTACTTGTTGATTGAAATGATCCCGAAATAAAAAATCTGTTCTTTTGCGGAAATTGTTGTGCACGAAATTTGGTCGAGTCGTATAATTCTTTAAAAGAGAACTTTTCCGCCGATTCAATATCTCCGCTTGCTGCTATACGGTCGTAGAGATACTGACCGAAGGGTTCAATTTTCGGGAAGATAATTCTTCCGTTCGATGCATTGACCGTAAGCCCATCCACGAAATCAAAAATACCATCCGATACCGGTGCTTGCCTGGAATCCAATCGATCCAATCCTAACACGCGTATTAAAGGAATATTTTTTACCGATTCGGGGCCTTCGGGAAGATAGTTGATCTGATTGGATGTTTTTTCATCTAAATACAAAAGATCCAATCGAAATTCTTGTGGATTTACCTGAAAAGCATTCAGCGAATAAATGTTTTTCATCATCAGATCCCAGGTTGGCAAACTGGTTTTGAGAGAAACGTTTTTCAAGATCTTTACAAAAAGTGCAGTTGCAGGATTTGTTTCCGGACGTTCATTCGAAAATTCCCCGACTGTATGTTCTACTCCGTTTACAGTATATCGGAAAGAAACAGCCAATACTTCATCCCCATTCAATGCTGAGTTCAAGGAGATATAACCCAGTTGAGGGTGGAACGTAAACTCCCGGTCTTCTAATTTTCGGGCGCGGATTTTCGCATAGTTATCCGGTCCGCCACGCGTACCGAAATAGGTATTGATGGTATTGTCACCTGTATTACGGAAGCTTGCCGGAATAATAGACAAGAGGTTGTTTGATGCGGGGGCTTCGTTTGTTTGTACAGAGTTGGGATACACATTCCCTCCTGCTACCAAAGCCGGATCAGTTGTAAAAATACGGTCATTCTCTCCAAGATCAATAAAACCGATAATGTCTCGTGTTTCATTCTGTCCGTTACGTACACGGTCAGTAACCCATACCTCTACTTTATTGATTAATATATTCGATGTAATTACAGGAAGGTTCTCTAAAGAACGATCGTAATTATCCCGAAAAAACTGTGCAATGAAAAAGTGCTTGTTGGCTTCGTAATTATCCGCTAAAAATTTAAACTCGGTAGTTTGTGCTCCATTGGTGATTTTAATTTGCTTCTTCTCACTTTTTTGTTGGGAGAAAACTCCCGTCACCATTAACTTACCAAACTGCAATTGTGTTTTTATACCAAACAAACTCTGACTACCACTGATCAGACTACTGTTTAAAGGAAGGGACACATTCCCCAATTCAATCTTTTTAATAATCTCATCCTCGTATCCGGTATATTCAATCTTCATTTGATTCTCGAAGTCGAAGGTTGCTTCGGTATTGTAATTGGTAGTGATGCGCAGTTTATCACCGATACTTCCGATAACATTCAATTGAATCTTTTCATCGAAGACAAAATTTCCGGTTTTACGCTGGCGTTCGCTTAACAACGGATTGTCGTTACGGTTAAATTTCCCGGAGAATATTAATTCCGCGGTACCTTGAGGACGAATATCCACTTTATTACCACCGAATATGCGATCGAACACCTGATTGTTTACATAGAGTTTGGGAATGATTCCATTTCCAGAAGCCAAAGAAGTTTCATTGGCACGTTGTTTCCAGTAATCACTTTTGGTCTTATTTAGTTCGTAGCGTTGATATTCTTCAAAACTCATATACATAGGAGCCTTGTAAAATCTACCCCCGATACTTTCGGTAATTACATACTGGCGTGTTTCAGGATCGTACTCAACTTTGGTTTCAACATTCGGTGGATCTTTTAAATCGATAGGCTTGTTATCCTTATCAAGCGGGGTGCCGGGAAAGCCATTGCTGTCAGGCATCAGAGCTCCCCATTCTCCAAAGTTGTGTATGCCCGCATCCGATGTCCATACCATCGAAAGAGTAACGGATAAAATTACGGTTATAATAGAAACCCATCGTAAGATGGGGTTGATACTTGGCTGTTTCAAACTAAATATGCTTTTTTTCCGGGGCAATCTAATTTATACTATTTTCAATGCCGATTTAATCAATTGTTCAACTGTTATGTTTTGCTCGGTCGATTTCATCACTTGGTCGAGAGCCTTTTCGGCTGTATTCTTGGCAAAACCCAACATGACTAAGGCAGATAACGCTTCATCGCGTAATGTATTGTTTTGAGGACCCGCTAATAAAGTATCAGGACCTTCTTTTTTCAATTTATCCTGAAGCTCTAAAATCATACGCTGAGCGGTCTTCGGGCCTATCCCTTTGATTTTCTGAATCAATGGAAGGTCGGCACGAACAATTGCTTCCTGTATCTCAAGGGGTGTTATCGAAGATAAAATCATTCTGGCAGTATTGGGACCTATTCCCGAAACCGAAATCAGATGTGTAAACAATCTCCTTTCGGTTTCTTCAATAAAGCCATATAAGTGATGTGAGTCTTCACGAATATTCAAATAAGTAAACAAAAAGCAATGTTCCGCATCGGGGATACGGGAAAAAGTATGAAGCGATATATGAATAAAATATCCTACTCCTCCTGCTTCAATCACCACATGTGTAGGACTTTTGGAAATCAGCTTTCCGGAAACATGATTAATCATTTTTTACTTTCTTCTTAATACTTTTTTTAATGGTTTCAGTCAACTTTTTCGCTCTTTTCATGGGATTTTTTCGTTCACGCTCGGCTTCCTCTTCCTTCGACTGAGCATCTACTACGGCAATAGTTATCATGTTGACAATCTCCCGAACAGATGAACCTAATTGAAGGATATGCACCGGTTTGTTCAAGCCTACCAGAATAGGCCCTACCGCTTCGGCGCCACCTATTTCCTGAAGGATTTTATAGGCTGCATTTCCTGAGTCCAGACTTGGGAAAATGAGTGTATTGGCAGCCCCTCCTACCAAACAGGAGAAAGGATAATTATCTTTTAACAAAGTTGGGTTTAAAGCAAAATTAGCCTGCATCTCGCCATCCACAATCATATCGGGATAACGTTCGTGCAAGAGTTGAACAGCCTCGCGCACCTTCACTGTATTTGCCATTTCCGAACTTCCGAAATTCGAATAAGACAACATTGCTATGCGAGGAGTGATATTGAACTTCTCAACCGATTTTGCAACAAGGGTTGTAATATCTACCAGATCATCTTTATCGGGATCGACATTAACGGTAGTATCCGCAAGAAAAACAGGCCCTTTTTTCGTTAACATCATATACATCCCTGCAACTTTTTTCGCGCATGGTTGGGTACCGATAATTTGCAATGCCGGGCGAACGGTTAGAGGATAGTTCCGGGTTAACCCGGAAATCAACGCATCGGCTTCACCAAGTTCAACCATCATTGCACCGTAATAATTCCTATCGCGCATTAATTTTTTGGCTTCGTACAAAGTTATACCCCGGCGTTTACGTTTATCGAAAAGTAGCTGACCATAGCTGATATGTTTTGCATCCTCAACACGAGGATCGATGATGGTAACATCAGCCATATCGAGATGATTCTCCTTGATCAGGTTATTGATCTTATTTTTATCACCTAACAAAATTGGAATCGCAATACCATCGTCTTTTACGATTTGCGCAGCTTTCAAAATTTTATAATTATCGGCTTCGGCAAAGACTACCCTTTTCGGATTTCCTTTTGCTTTTACCGTAATGGCGCGCATTAATTTATCATCTAACCCCAGGCGCTTTTTAAGCTCTTCGCGATATGCATCCCAATCCTCAATAATAAATCCGGCAACTCCCGAATCTATAGCAGCTTTAGCTACTGCGGGGGCAACGTGTGTTATAAGACGAAAATCTAGGGGTTTGGGAATGATATAATCTTTCCCGAAGGAAATATTTTTTTGATTATAAGCAAGATTCACTGCTTCCGGCACCGGGCGTTTCGCTAATTCTGCAATAGCACGCACCGCAGCAATTTTCATTTCTTCATTAATTTTTTTTGCCCGTACATCCAAAGCTCCTCTGAAGATGTAAGGGAAACCCAATACATTGTTTACCTGATTCGGAAAATCGGAACGTCCGGTAGCCATAATAATATCCGAGCGGGTTTTTACAGCTAAATTATAATCAATTTCCGGATCCGGATTTGCCATAGCAAAAACAATCGGGTTTTTCGCCATGCTTTTCAGCATCTCGGGACTTAACGTATTTGCCGAAGACAAACCTATCACTACATCGGCATCTTTTACTGCATCGGCAAGTGTATGAAGATTACGTTTTGTAGCAAAGAATTTTTTGGTATCATCCATGGGTACTGTACGGTCGGCACGTATTACGCCTTCCCGATCGATCATAACCATATTTTCCAGCTTCGCTCCCATCGACAGATAAAGTTTCGAGCAGGATATTGCTGCTGCACCCGCACCGATTATTACAATCTTCACCCTGTCGATTTTTTTCTTTTGTAATTCCAGCGCATTCGACAAGGCAGCTGCTGAAATAATAGCCGTACCATGCTGATCATCGTGCATGATGGGAATGGAAAGCTCTTCTTTTAAACGTCGTTCTATTTCAAAACATTCGGGAGCTTTAATATCTTCCAGATTAATTCCTCCGAAAGTTGGCTCAAGTGCCTTTACTACTTTAACAAATTCATCTACATTGGTAACATTTAATTCGATATCAAACACATCGATATCAGCAAAAATCTTAAACAGGATTCCCTTACCCTCCATTACCGGTTTCGAAGCTTCGGGGCCAATATTTCCCAAGCCAAGTACCGCAGTACCGTTACTGATTACGGCAACCAGGTTTCCTTTCGCTGTATATTTATAAACATCTTCGGGGTTTTCTTTGATGCTTAAGCAAGGCTCTGCTACTCCCGGGGAATATGCTAATGATAAGTCGCGTTGAGAGTTGGTCGATTTGGTGGGGATTACTTCAATTTTTCCGGGGCGCCCCTGTGAATGGTAATCCAGCGCATCCTGTTTTCTGGTATTCTTCTTCATCTTTTCTTTCGATAAGTGCTAAAATAGCAATTATTCTCTATTTAAGCTTTCAAATATAAAGCATTAAAATAAGAATCTCTTTGAAAATTCCATATTCCCTGAATACAACTAATTTTCTCTAAATCAGCTACCTGAAAATATTTCATATAAACAGTAGGGGGGTATAGCAATTCCGATTGTCATATCGATGTAGCAATTTATAAAAAATCGTAAGGAGTTCGTCCTTACGTAAGCGAGGGTTAAAAACGTGGGAGGCTGCCTGTAACAGGGCAGCCTCTTTTTTTTGCTATTTACAACCGACTCCTATAAATAACATTTCTGTTATATTTTTTAATTCATAGGGGATATATTCAAAATGAATGTCAAAGCATATATACATGCTAAACAATTATTAACTGTTTCAGGAAAAATAAAAAAATGAAAAAAATTATTCTACCCTTATTAATGTTATGCCTGGCGGGCACAGCATTCGCGCAACATCCGCGCATGGCCAAAGATTTTTACCTTCGCAAAACAGGTATTCAGATGCATATCGAACAGGAATTAGCATCCGTTTTGAAAGCAGATATGAAACCGGGACGTCACAGGATTTCAGTATGGTCGAACTCCGGGTGGGCATTTACTTTTCAGAACATGTATGTTTACGACCATGCCGGAAGAATGATCTTTTTACAGCGTTCCGACATGATTGATACTCCTATGATCCGTCAGAACTTCAACTACAATGCAGCAGGAAATTTAACAGAAAGAATTACTTCGGATTATCAGGGAAACGGGAGATGGAGTCTCAATCAAAAAATAGTTTTCAGTTACGATTCGGAGGGAAATGAGCAGGGTGTTAGTTATTACTTACGTAATAATAATACCTGGGTACAGTATGCCGGATATACTGCTCTTATAGAATTCGATCCTACGAATAATATTTACACTCACATCAATCAAACATGGTTTACCGATTCGGGCAAATACGTTGATGTAGAAAAAATAATTTACAAACTAAACACATCCGGACAAGCCGTTCTCTCTGAACATTATTACATGATGAATACCGTATGGAGTCCGACGGCTCGCTATGAAAACACCTATGATGAAACAACAAACAATCTGAGCGTATCGCGTTATTATGTACCCGGAATGAAAGAGAACGAATGGATAGCAATTGAACGCGATACTTTAATAACCTGGGATGGCGAGCGCATTCTCTCAAATATTACTCAGGATTATTTCGCGGGAGAATGGACCAACCGCGAGCGTTATGATTATTCTTACGATGATTTCGGGTCCAGAAGTATGATTATTTCCTTATACGATGGTCAGGATTGGGTATATCTGCAACGTCTCATATCCGCATACAATGAGAAAGGACATCAGACGGGGATGTATATTGATGAATGGCGGGATTCTGAATGGGTAGAATCTTTCGGAATTCAGTTTCTTATCAGTTACGATTCCAATGATAATATTTCCGAAGTTATTCACCAAGGCTTCAATGGAACCGATTATGAAAATTTATATAAAGAAGAGTTCCTTGACTATTTAATTATCAGCGGAATCGATTATACGTCTGCTAAACACTTAACTGTTTATCCCAATCCAAGCGGTGATTACATTCAGATAAGACACGAGGATAATAATACTGCTAAAGAAATCCTGATAAAAGACCTGAATGGTAAAACCGTAAAAAGGGTCAGTGAAAACTTATCCGAAAAAATAGACATCCGAGATTTAAGTCCGGGCACTTATATTTTTCAGTATAAAACCCAAACAGGGTGGCTGTCCGGCAAGTTTATCAGAAATTAATTTACACTCTAAAAAGGTGTTCGATCGGACACCTTTTTTATACTTTCCCAATAAAAAAGGGAGTTTGCGCATATGCAAACTCCCTTTTTTTATGACATTTAATGTCTTAGCTTTTAGTAATTTTCAATACCATTCCGGCTTTTATGGATTGACCGTTTTTTAATCCATTGATATCTCTAAGCTTTTCCACGGTCATCCCCTCATATCTTCTGGCAATTCCCCATAAAGTGTCACCCTGCTCAACTTTATATAAAACGTATTTTGCATCTCCAACATTTCTTTCAGGAACTCTGGAAGAAGAAGCTACTTGCTCGGTATCTCCATCCTGGTTTTTCACAATCACTTTTTCTTCTGTTTTTTGTATTCTCAATTTCTGCCCTACCAATATCGTCGATCCTTTAATATTGTTCCATTCTTTTAAATCTTTAATATACACATTGTGTTTTTCAGCAATAACACCTAAGCTCTCGCCACGTTTCACAACATGCGTATGTGTTACAGACACTTTCACAACACTTACTTCATCATTCGATTTAGAAGGCTTTGTTTTTGCCAGTGTTGTTTCAGTTGATGTATTTTGTTCTTTTACCTTCACATCATCCGAAGCCTGGACTTTTGTTTTGGCAACCAAAATATCTTCTGTTTTTTTGATTCTTAAATTTTGTCCAACCAATAATTTTGTTGAACGTAATTTGTTCCATTCTTTAATGTCCTTAACATCCACCTTGTATTTAGCAGCAATAGTCGATAAATTTTCGCCGCTTCTTACTTTATGAATTTTGGTAGTTTGTTTTTTTACGACTTCGTATCCTTGGATATCCTTTTCGGCTGATTGTGCGGCAGCATTGTTGTTGCCAGCATAAGCTTGTTGTGCAGGAATTCCTTTTTGAATTTTCAAACGTTGCCCCGCGATAATCGTATTCCCTTTAATTTTATTCCACTTTTTTATATCGGTAACAGTTACGCGGTGTTTAGAAGCAATGCGACTTAGATTTTCTCCGCTTTTTACCACATGTATTTGGGTGGTATGTTTCAACATAGGATCAGTATTTAACACCGTTATCGCCTGATTATTCAGTTCTGAAGGGAACGTCTTATATAAGGAATCCTTCATGTTCGATACAAAGGCTTTGCGGGTAGCAGGAATTTGAACTGCATACGCATGAGATTCGGATCCGGGAATATACTCTTTCTTGTATACGGGATTCAGCACTTTTAATTCTTCAGCACTTATTCCACAAAGGTTTTCAATATCTTTAAAAGAAACTGAATTGTGAAATAATACCGTATCTGTTTCGAAGCTGAAATTTGGATAAGAAGGGTATAAATTATGCAGGTTTGCATAATTCATAATATAGGTCGCAGCAATGTATGCAGGCACATACCCTCTTGTTTCCTGAGGCAGGTACTGACGTATTGCCCAAAAGTTTTTTTGTCCGCCCGAACGTCTAATCGCTTTGTTCACATTACCCGGGCCACAATTATAGGCTGCAATTACCAATAACCAATCACCATAGCGTTTATACATGTCGATGAAATATTGTGATGCAGCTACGGTTGCTTTATAAGGATCACGACGTTCATCGATATGCGTATTTATTTTCAATCCATACATTTTTCCTGTCGTAAACATAAACTGCCACATACCGGTTGCGCCTGCATGTGATACCGCATAAGGATTTAAAGCCGACTCTACGATTGCCAGGTATTTAAATTCCAGAGGAATATTTTTCGATGCGAAAACTTCCTCAACCATTGGAAAATAAAATTCTCCCAAGCCCAGCATACGCTCAACCTGTTCGCGCTTTCTGAAGGCGTACAAATCGATATACGCTTGTACATACGAATTATAGTCGAGTTGAATATCTTTTTGCAAAGAGTCCAGTCGGCGTTTATAAACTTCATTCGAAAATCGTGGCGGGACGCTCAATACCGAAAGATCGATTTCGGGTATCACGAATGTAGTATCGGCATTTTCAAGCTTAACCTTGTCGTCTGTTTTGTTAGAACCTTTGCTTTCTTCTGCAAATACACCGGTAGAAATGTTTGCCGTAAAAAAGAGTGCGATACAGGCGATTTTAAGTGTCTTCATTCGTTCCCTTGGTTTTAAAGAGTGGTATATCAATTAGTTAATTCTACATTTTTGATCCGTCAAAAGTTCAAAATATGAATTTTTATTTAAATTTTACGATTAAATCTGCCATTGCAAGCATTTCAGCCTCTCCAAAACGTTTTCCAATCAATTGTAAACCAATGGATAAGCCATTGGAATGTCTTTTTACCGGTATCGATATAGCGGGAAGCCCGGATAAAGGAGCTTGAACGGTAAAAATATCGGCTAAGTACATCGTAACCGGATCGTTCGTTTTTTCGCCTATTCGGAATGCCGTTGTAGGCGCTGTGGGCATCAATATCAAATCATATTCTTTCAATGTATTTTCCGACCAATCTTTTATCAGCCGCCTGACTTTCTGGGCTTTTGCATAATAAGCATCGTAATACCCGGCACTCAATACGAAAGTTCCCAACATTATTCTTCGCTTCACTTCTTTCCCAAAGCCTTCGGAACGCGATTTTTTATAGGTTGATTCTAAATCCGTAGCGTTTGGACTCCGGTATCCGAAATGCACCCCATCGTATCGCGACAGATTAGAAGATGCTTCAGCTGTTGTCAGAATATAATAAGCAGGAACAACGTATTTTAAATATGGGAAATCTACTGCCTCCACTGCATAGCCATGTGCCCTCAATTTTTCAATATTTTCTTCAATAGCTGCCTTAACTTCCGGGTCTATCCCTTCAGCTTTTAATGTTTCGGCTATATACGCAATCTTAGGGGGAGAGGTTACAGTTAAATTCCGGCTGTATTCCGGGACTTCCCTTGAAGAAACCATGCTATCGTATTCATCTTTTCCGGCAATAACTTCCAGCAACAATGCCGCATCTTCTACCGATTTTGTAATGGGGCCAACCTGATCGAACGAAGAAGCATAAGCGATTATTCCGTAACGGGAAACCCTTCCATAGGTAGGTTTTAATCCAACCAAACCACAAAACGATGCCGGCTGACGTACCGAACCACCGGTATCTGTCCCTAAAGAAGCCATGCATAAATCAGCTTGTACCGAAACTGCAGACCCTCCCGATGATCCTCCGGGAACATGCCCGGGATTATCATAATTGAATACTTTTCCATAATAGGAAGTTTCATTCGAGGCTCCCATAGCAAACTCATCACAGTTTACACGTCCGATAATGATAGCATCTTCGGCTAAGACACGCTCTACAACAGTTGAAGAATATAAAGAAGTGAAATTTTCAAGAATTTTTGAAGAGGCAGAAACATGATGGTCTTTATAACAAATCATGTCTTTAATACTGATAACCATTCCGGCAAGTTTACCCGCTGTACCCTTTTTTATTTTTTCGTCAATTTGCTCAGCTCTCTCTCTGGCTTCTTCATCGAAGAGCTCTAAAAAAATATTTAAGGATCGGTGTTCTTCGATCCTTTGCAAATAATGGTTTACCAGTGCAACAACTGTTGTTTGGCCTTTATCGATATCGGCACGCAACGCTGCCAGCGAGTGATAATTCTTCATTCCCCAAATACATTTAAAATATAAAGATTCTTTTATTTCCCGGAATCTATTTTATCCTGGCTCTCTTTATCTTTTAAACTATCTTCCAAATCGCGTTTAACGCCATTTGAAGCATCTTTGAACTCGCGGATTCCTTTACCCAAGCCTCTTGCCAGTTCAGGAATTTTTTTACCTCCGAACAACAGCAATAATGCCAATACCAATAATACAATCTCTCCTGTTCCCAGGTTAAGAAATAAAAGGTTTGATGTGAACATTTTACAAGATTTTAGCCTCAAAAGTACGAATATTTTTAATTATACTTCATCATTAAGGGAAAAAGCAATATAGAGTATTACCTGAAAGGGCTTATATTACATTATCTTGCCAGCCAATCGACCGGATTCAGCTTGGTTACTTCCTTCCATATTTGCAGTTCAATACTGCTCAGGTCGTCTTCCGTATTCACAACACCGATCGATTGCTTAGTCGAAATATGTTGTCCTTTTTTTACGGAAACCGTTCTCAAATTAGAATAAACGCTTAGATATTCCCCGTGCCTTATCAAGACTACATTCTGCCCTCCCGGAATTTGGATTACTTCGGATACTACTCCCGAAAAAATAGCTCTTGCCTGCGCACCTGCAGTAGTTTTAATGTCAATACCATTATTCTGCACCATCACTCCTTTTAAAACCGGATGTTCATGCGTTCCGAAATACTCTATAATAATACCTTTTTCTACGGGCCAGGGCAATTTGCCCCGATTGGAAGTAAACTCGTTTGATAATTTTTGCGCTTCGGGTGTTAATGCCAATCCACTGCTGCTCGTTGCCGGCTTAGTACCTTTTGCTTTTGCCTCAGCTTCGGCTTTTTTACGCGCCGCTTCTATCTCCCGGCGAATAATATCCTGAATTGCTCTGTCTAATTTTTTAGCTTGTGCCTGCTTATCCGCCAATTGTTTTTTCAAGGTCTTCTCTTTCGCCTGCAAGCTGTTTGCCATCTTTTGTTGTTGCTCTTTCTCTTTCCCTAAGGTTACTTTTTCACTCTGCTCCTCGATCAACAAATTATTTTTAACCTTTTTGTTTTTCTCCAACTCCTCCATCTTCTTCAACAATTCCAATTGTGCTGCCTCTATGTATTCGGCTTGTTTTTTACGGTACTCACTGAACTGTTGTAAATATTTTAATCGTTTATAAGCCTGATTGAAATTTTCCGCCGCGAAAACAAACATCAACTTGTTGTAAGAACTCTGATTGCGAAAAGCAAAACGTACCATCGATGCATATTCTTTTTTCAATTGCTGCAGCTCTGCTCTTAATGTTTCGATTTCTTTATTGATCTCGTTAATCTGTGATTCTAATAAGCGAACCTCGGAACTGATGGTATTGATTAAATTTTCGCGGATAGCGATTTGCCTGTTCAGAGTCATCAGTTGATTCAACGTATTCTTCTTGGATACTTGCGTATCCTTTAATACTTTGGTAGTCTGCTCAATTTCTTTGTTCAATTCTTTCTTCCTTTTTTCCAACTCCTGCTTCGATTGCGAAAATGCAACAGCAGATGCTGCACAGAACAACAGAGTCAATAAAAACAGACGTACTATTCGTTTACTCATACTTCTTCGGTACTGTAAATGGAAAATCGAGCGATGCACTTTTTTCAACTTTAGTATATTGAACTTCCAATTTTACTGATTCTTTTTCAGAACTGGCTAAAGAATTTATCAAGAAAGGGAAAATCGAGTTATCCACAGTCTTAAAATCCCCATACTGAATGAGCAGTTGCTGCTTCAATACAGGATCTCTAAACTCATTCTTTACAAGATTGCTTGTACTAATATCATAGATCAGCTTATTGAACGGATTGGAATCTGCCAGTGAAAGTTCGGCATATTGCGCATCTTTCAGGAAAGAAAGTCGCGAGTCCATAAAATCGATTGTAGCCGTACCAGTTAATATATGTTGAATCAATAAAAAATTAATTTCATTTTTCAGGAGTTCGGATATATAGGCATAATCGTTTGTCATATATCGCGAATTAATACGATCCAAAATTTTCACACTATCGGTAGTCAATAAAACCCTTGCAACCTCCAATCCGCCCAATGCCGTTACCGAAACCCAGATTTGTGTATCTTTCTGCAGGCGCATATTAAATACCACATTGTTCACTTTTCCATCCGATTCGATTTTCACCTTTGCTCGCGCGCTTAAATAATCAAACTGGAATTGACGCAGACCAAGAGAATCGATAAATATTTTTTTCTCATATTCGCTTAACGTAATTTCTTCAATAGGCGGACTCTCTTGCAGGCTTTGTAATTTACGGCTCTTACAGGAATTCAGTGTAATCGCAAAAACTGACAACAGAAGCATGCTTGTTTTTAAACGACAGTGTAAGTAATGAAAAAAACGCATATCTATTCTTTGTAAAATTTCTTATCGTTGATTTTTCTTAAGAGCAATTCGGAATCTCCGCCGAGTTTCTTTGCCAGCTGCCATTGGCTCAGGGCAAGTTCGGGCTGATTGAGTTTAAATAAAATGTCGCCATAGTGTTCCATAATAACGGCACTTTTATCTCCTCCGTTTTGCATGGCTTTTTCAATCCATACTTTTGCCTCGTCATAACGATCCATACGGAATAAGATCCATGCATACGTATCCAGAAAGGAAGAGTTAGCTGTGAGCAATTCGTTCGAGCGTTTCGACATACGCTCAGCTTTTTCCAATTGGACCCCTCTCAAGGAAAGATAATAGGCATAATTATTCAACACATAAGGCTCATCGGGTTTCAGCCGCAATGAGTTTTCATAAGCCGCATCCGATTCGGCATGTTTGTCCAGGGAATGATAAGCATCACCCATCCCTGCATACATCTGCGCTTCCAGCTCCCGATTATCTGCAATTAATGCAATCCCGTTTTTATATGAACTAACCGCTTCTTCATATTTTTTCACCTGCACTTTTGCTGCTGCGTTCAAATAATATACGAGCGGTTGTGACGGGAATAAAGTCAGCGCCTCATCGCTACTTTTTTCCAAAGACTGGTAATCGGCTAGTTCTGCCTGAATAAATAATAAGTTTTGCCAAACGGCAAATACTTTAGAATCTATTTCCAATGTTTTTTTATATTGTGTAAGAGCTTCTTTAAGTTGTTTATTCTGATACAGGAAATCTCCGTATATCGCATGTGCTTTCGCTTCTTCGGGATGCGCGGTTATCAAAGCATCTCCCAATTCCAGTGCACGCTTCATCATAATTTCATTAGTCATAACTGCAAAATATGCAGAAAGAATACGTACCTTATTATCAATATCCAAAGTACGATTTGCAAATGCCTTCAATAAATATTCATGGGCAATCTCATCCTGTCCGTTCATCCGGTAATAATCTGCAATAGACAATTGAGACATGCCCGAAGTAGAGTCTTCTTCCAGAATGCTTGAATAAATTTTCAAGGCTTCTTCTTTTCTATCGTTAGCATTATAAATTTCTGCTAACATTAATTTATAGCGTGTCTCTTTCGGGTTATGTTTAATTAATTCATTGATTTCGGCTACCGCCTTATCTACTTTCCCCAGTTTCAACCATATTTTTTCTTTTTGAACAGAAAGCTCTTCCGTTACACCAATCTTTTCCTGAATCTGATTATAGGTTTTGATTGCCTCTTCGAATTTCGATTGATACAGTAACATCGAAGCATAATCGAAATAGTATTCGATGTTCGAAGGTTTCAGAACGATAGCTTTACGATATACTTCTGCCGCCTCTTTGTATTTGCTTTGCGCTTCATACACATCAGATAAAGCCATTAGGTACCATTCGTTTTCGGGCTTAATACGAACTGCTTCTTCGAATAAAATCAGAGCTTCCTCTTTTTTATCAATCGCTAAAAACAGTTTTCCAAGTTCATATAAAGCCGCATCATTTTCCGGATCTATCGATAATACTTTTCGAAAAGATTCGGCAGCCTGATTGAGATTCCCGTTATTTTTCTCACGCAAAGCATTAAAAAAATGACGGTCCATCTCCTTCTTTTGCTCATCGCTAATGGCCTTATTTGCAGCCTTATCTACTGCTTCGGCATTTTTTTTGTCTTTCCTTTTTTGTGCAAGAACCGGTTCCAGACAAAAGAAAGTCAGCGTCACTATCAATAAACTCAAACCCAATCTTTTCATTTGTATTATTTTATGTGAGGGAAAACCTGAACTATTTTACAAGTACTGAATAATCGCTAATGCTTAATTCCGAAACTGATTCCGAATATCCGGCATGATGGCCGATCATTGAATTAGAAATATTTGCTCCCGATATTTTAGCATACGTTTGAACAATACTGTTGCTGATAACGGAGCTATCTATCTGTGTATTATTTCCAACAGAAACATGCGGGCCAACTACCGAATTTTCTATTCGTACATTCTCACCGATATAACAAGGTTCGATAATGGTTGAATTCTTTACCGTTGCGGTCTTGCTCACTAAATTTTTATCTCCTTTAAGGAATTCCAACACCCGTTGATTTGTGTAAACAGTAGCATCTTTGTTACCGCAATCCAACCATTCGCTCACTTTACCCGGAGAAAAACAAGTGCCTTTGTTTTTCATATTTTCCAGGGCATTTGTTAATTGATATTCTCCCTTCTCCATAATTCCATTATCGAGCAGGTATTTAATTTCATTGCGCAGATAGTCACCATCCTTAAAATAGTAAATACCGATAATCGCTAAGTCAGAAACGAACTGTTGAGGCTTCTCAACAAAATCGGTAATCACATTATTCGAATCGATTTTTACAACTCCAAACTGGCGGGGATCTTCGATTTGCTGCACCCAGATAATTCCATCTTTCTCCGCATCCAGAGTAAAATCGGCTTTGAACAAAGTATCAGCAAAAGCAACAACTACGGGACCGCTCAGGCTTTGTTCCGCACAATATATTGCATGAGCCGTACCCAAAGCTTCGTCCTGATAATAAATACTTGCTTTTGCACCCAAGCTTTCCGCCACTTCAATTAAATTCTCTTCCGCTTCTTTTCCGAAACGACCGATAATGTAAGCTACCTCATCCACTTTTTGCCCGCATACTTTGGCAATATCTTCTACCAAACGTTGCACAATTGGTTTTCCTGCAACAGGGATTAAAGGTTTAGGAATTGTTAATGTGTGAGGGCGCATACGTTTGCCCATACCTGCCATTGGTACAATAATTTTCATCTCTTTAGTTTTTTATACACCTGTATGTCCATACCCCCCGGCACCCCGGTCGGTATCGTTTAATACTTCTGTTAATTCCCAATCGATACGCTCGTGTTTTGCAATAATCATTTGTGCAATACGATCTCCCGGTTTTACGGTAAACAACTCATTCGACAAATTGATTAAAACAATCTTTATTTCTCCGCGATAATCCGCATCGATAGTCCCCGGAGAATTTAAAACAGTAATGCCATGCTTTAACGCCAATCCGCTGCGAGGGCGAACCTGCGCCTCAAAGCCGGCGGGTAGCTCGATAAATATGCCTGTCCCTATCAACTTACGCTCTAAAGGTTGTATTTGAATATCTTCCGTAGAGAAAGCTTTCAAATCCATTCCCGCCGACAAAGCGGTTTCATAAGCAGGCAAAGTATTGTCCGAACGGTTTATGATTTTAATTTTCATTTTAATTTCTGTCTCTTCAAGTTTAAGGATTTACGCTCTAAGATAAAAGTCAGCAGTACAAATACTATTAGTAATGAGCTGTTTATAAACTGATAGCTTATAAAGCTATGTCCGAACAATAAGTAATCGTTCCATCTCGATAGTTGAAACAGTATAAGCATCCCTGCTAAATAAAATCCTGTCTTTCTTAAATTATAGGGAATAGGATATATTCTTTGCCCGGATAAATAACAAGTTAAAGCCATCATAAAATACGATACCAATGTCGCATAGGCACTTCCCAAATATCCAAATTTAGGAATCCAATAAATATTCAAGCCCACCGTACACAATGCTCCAACTATCGTAAACAATAAACCGTACCAGGTTTGATCGTTCAGCTTAAACCATATAGAAAGATTCAGGTAAATACCCAGGAATAAATTTGCAAGTAAAAGTATGGGGACAATATGCATACCTTCGCGATAGGATGCCCCCAATAAATATTCAAGTATATGCAGGTGCAGGGTAACTGCGAGAAAAATAAATGCACAAGCAATCACAAAATAATTCATCACACGAGCATATACTTCTCTCGCATTTTCATTCTTATATAAGGAAAAGAAAAAAGGTTCAGCAGCCATTCGAAACGACTGAACAGCAAGCGTCATGAAGATCGACAACTTATAAGCCGCATTGTATATGCCTATTTGAGCAAGACGTTCTTCCAACGTTCCCGGTAAATAATATTTTAACAGAATACGGTCGAGTGTTTCATTTGTCATCCCTGCCAAACCCGCAAACAATAAAGGGATTCCATACACCAGCATAGGTTTCAGCTTAGCCCATTGTACACGAATTTGCGTATCGATAATTTCTTTATATAAAAAGAGGATGGTTGCAGCACTGGCTATTAAGTTCGAAAGAAAAACATATTTCAATACCTGGCCGGGACTATAAAAAGTTATCCATGATGAATCCGGATTGTGTTCGTAGATAGCCGGACAGATTACTAAAAAATATACATTCAATAATACATTGATGAGAATATTAGCAACACGTATCAAAGCAAATTTCAGCGGGCGATTCTCTAAGCGTAAGCGGGCAAAGGGAATAGCGGAGATGGCATCCAAGCCGATGATGAGCGCAAAATAAATCACATAATCGCTGCTGTATAAACCGGCAGAAGAAGAGCCTGCTTGTAAAATACCCAGCAAGGGTCCGGCAAAAATAATAAGGGCTGATGTAAAAAGAAGAGTACTGATACATACACTTGCGAAAGCATTCGAATAATACCCTTTCAGATCTTTATTCTTGGAAGCGAAACGGAAGAAAGCTGTTTCCATTCCGTATAAGAAAATAATATTCAGAAAAGAAGCATAGGCATAAAGTTCACCCAATACACCATAATCTTGCTGTTGATGCAACACACGTGTATGCAATGGAACTAATGCATAATTCAGCATTCTTCCCAGAATGCTGCTCAGCCCATAATAAGCTGTTTGTGAAGCCAGTTGTTTAAGTGATGCCAATTATCTTTTTACGATAAAATTTATAAAGCTTTGTAATTCTCCTTCTTCAACACGTACATTCTCAACCTCCGCGCGGTTGGGACCTTCGGCACACCATTCCAAAAAAGAATCTTTCGTCAAATCATCACATTCGGCTTCGATATATACCGAACCATCGGGTTTGTTCATTACAAAACCGCGCACCCTTAATTGATCCGCCACCGCTTTCGTCGAATCGCGAAAAAATACACCTTGAACTTTCCCTGTGATATAAATATTATAATGCTTCATATTACATTTTTATTAAGTCGGCTTTTGCCTGCTCAAACTCTGTCCATATCTCTGCAACAATTTCCGCAGCAGGTTTTATCTCATCAATCAGTCCCGACACCTGGCCTATTTCCAATTCACCTTCTACCATATCTCCTTCAAACATTCCTTTTTTAGCACGTGCACGGCCTAAAATTTCAGTCAATTCATCGCGGGAAGCGCCACGCATTTCGGCTTCAGCCACTTTATGATAAAATTCATTTTTTATTAATCGAACAGGTACCAATTTTTTTAGCGACAGCTGTGTTTCACCCTCTTCTATTTCAACAATTTTATTTTTAAAATTGATATGTCCCGAAGATTCTTCCGAAGCAGCAAAACGCGATCCCACCTGTACCCCTTCAGCACCCAAAGCCATCACTGACAACATCGCTCTTCCTGTTGCAATGCCACCTGCAGCAATGAGCGGCAGGGAACATGCTTTACGAATCATAGGGATTAAACAAAGCGTTGTTGTTTCTTCACGCCCATTATGTCCACCCGCTTCGAAACCTTCAGCAACAATCGCATCGACACCTTCCGCTTCACATTTCTTAGCGAACTTCACATTAGCAACCACATGCACTACTTTAATTCCGTGCGATTGTAATTTCTTTGTCCAGGTAGCCGGGTTCCCTGCTGAAGTAAACACTATTTTCACATCTTCCTCAATAATCGTTTGCATGTGCTCTTCGATAGCTGGATACAAGAGAGGAACATTTACTGCAAAAGGTTTGCCGGTAGCCTGCTTACATTTCCGGATATGCTCTTTCAAAACTTCAGGATACATAGAGCCCGCACCAATGATCCCCAGACCACCGGCATTCGATACCGCAGAAGCAAGACGCCAGCCGCTACACCAAATCATACCTGCCTGAATAATGGGATATTTGATATTGAATAATTCAGTGATACGATTCTGCATAATCATTGTAGGTTATCTGTTATTTTTTTATCTCGAACTTAAATGCCATATAATATAACTGGCGGACTTCCGATTGTCTGCGTGCAGGAACCCAACGAGGCATAAGATTTATCACACGCAGCACTTCATCATCACATCCATAGCCTAATGGTTTTACAATCTTCGGGCTTTCCGGAAAGCCGTTTGCATTGATATTAAAGGTCGCGATCACATAGCCCTCGATATTGTTTTGCCGGGCTATGGTTGGATAACGTAAAGTCCCTCGTAAGAAATCCTCCATCTCTCCTGCCCCGCCAACAAATTCGGGAACTTGTTCCAGCCCGTCGTAAAAAGCTGTATCTACATTTGCAATACGTAAATAATGCTTGGATAAAGTATCCGGACGGGAAAAAATAGTCAGTCCGGTAGTATAATTATACTTATAAGTCATCGCACCGGAGGTATCGTAAAAATCCCAAACTCCTGTGCGCATATTGTTCTGATAGTACCCTGATTTCTTAATCTGCTCATCAGGATAATAACGCGCATAATAGCCAATCTTTACTGTACTCAGGGAATCGGAAGTATCGTATTCTTCTATCAGGATATTTGTAACTCTATGAATAACTTTTTTTCGATAAGGTGTTTGTGAAAAAGATTGAAATCCGATAAGGGATAAAATAGTAAGTAATATAGAAGTTCTAATAATTCGCATTCTGAAAAAAATATATTTAACTAAAATTAATTTCTGTACTATCTCCCAGATTCAGGCTTTGGCTTAGTCCTTTCAAGGAAGCATCACTCCCTACCAGGGAATCATTCAACACTACATCTTCCAATTGTGAAAAGGAACCGATGATTGAATTTTTTAATATCGAATGATCCACATACGTATTTTCACCGATAGAAACATTGGGACCGATAATAGAATTCTGAATCCTACAATTTTCCGCAATGCTTACCGGCGGAATGATAATGGTATTTGGGAACCTGGGGATATCGGGCATTTTTATACGACTCAGGAGCATCGCATTTGTTGCCAGCAATACTTCTTTCCTTCCGCAATCGTACCATTCTTCAACTTTAAAATGTTGAATTTTTACACCTTGTTCGAGCATACGCATAATACCATCCGTTAATTGAAACTCATTATAGGTACGAATATTATTCTTGATATTGTAATCGAGCGCTTCCATCAAGACTTTCCCTTCCTTGATTTTATACAAACCCACCATAGCCATGTTCGATTTAGGAATGAGCGGTTTCTCTATTGCACGAGTAATAAAATTATCGTCATCCATTTCCACTACTCCAAAATTTCGGGGATCATCCACTTTTTTTACACCGATAGAAGAGTAAGGCATATCGATAACCATTTGCAGGTCAACATCAAAAATTGTATCCCCCAATACAATCAATAACTCATCAGTATCCGACACCAGGTCTTTGGCAGTCCAGATAGCATGCCCAATCCCTTCTTTATTAGCCTGGACGACAAAATGAATATCGAGGTGTCCGTATTTATCAGTAACATAGGATTGGATTTTATCACCCAAATAACCGATCACAAAAATCAATTCGGTAATCCCTACCTCGGCGATGCTATCAATAATATGTCCCAATATAGGTTTTCCGGCAACGGGGACCAATGCCTTAGGTTGGGTATGCGTATGGGGCCGGAGTCTGCTACCGATACCTGCAACGGGAATAATTGCTTTCATAAACCGATCTGTTTAGCATAATGAAAAGCCGAAGTTACGATATTTTTATTTTTCGGCTTCTTCTTTAAATCTGATTTTCGTAAAACTTTACTTATTTTTAACGCTCAATGATGTATTGAGCCTGTTTTTCTTGTTTACATCACCAATAATTTTGAGAGGCATACGAATATTCTATTTACGAAATTTCCTTATCATGAAATGGTCATGCAAATATTTTACACCAAGGGTAAATAATTATTTGACCATTCCATGTGACAAAAAGAATAAATTATAACCACATGAAAAGAGATACAAAAGTTTTCAAATTAATCGAACAAGAACAAAAACGCCAGGAAGAAGGACTCGAGCTTATCGCTTCGGAGAACTTTGTGAGCAAACAGGTAATGGAAGCACAAGGCTCCTGCTTAACCAATAAATACGCGGAAGGACTACCGGGCAAACGTTATTACGGAGGCTGCGAAGTGGTGGATCAGGTAGAACAACTGGCTATCGATCGTGTAAAGCAACTGTTTGGCGCTACCTGGGCAAACGTACAACCTCATTCGGGTGCTCAGGCAAATGCAGCGGTAATGTTGGCATTGCTTAAACCCGGCGATAAAATTTTAGGATTTGACTTATCGCATGGCGGACATTTAACGCATGGATCTCCCGTAAATTTCTCGGGACAATTATATGTCCCTACTTTTTACGGAGTAGATAAGGAAAGCGGCTTAATCAATTACGACACCTTTGAAAAAACAGCGCTGAAAGAAAAACCAAAATTAATTATCTGCGGAGCGTCGGCTTATTCCCGCGACTGGGATTATGAACGTATGCGTAAAGTTGCCGATAAGGTGGGTGCCTTATTACTGGCAGATATTGCGCATCCGGCAGGCTTAATTGCAAGAGGCTTATTGAACGATCCGCTTCAGCATTGCCATGTAGTAAGTACTACTACCCATAAAACTTTACGCGGTCCACGCGGCGGTTTAATCATGATGGGCAATGATTTTGAAAATCCTTTCGGGTTAAAAACACCTAAAGGAGAATTAAAGATGATGTCGCAACTGCTTGATTCTGCGGTATTTCCAGGAACACAAGGCGGCCCTCTTGAGCATGTGATTGCTGCAAAAGCCGTAGCATTCGGAGAAGCGCTCAGCGAACCTTACTTCAAATACATCCTTCAGGTGAAAAAGAACGCACAGGCAATGGCAAAAGCGTTTTTAAACAGAGGCTATCATATTATTTCGGGGGGAACGGACAATCATTTGATGCTGATAGACCTCCGCAATAAAAACATTACCGGCAAAACCGCAGAAAATGCTTTGGTAAAAGCGGGGATTACCATTAATAAAAACATGGTGCCTTTCGATGATAAATCACCTTTTGTTACTTCGGGTATTCGTGTTGGAACAGCTGCTATTACCAGCAGAGGCATGAAAGAGAAGCACATGGATATGATTGTTGAGCTGATTAATGTAGTATTGATGGATGCTGAAAACGAGAAAACCCTTAAAGGTGTAGAAAAACAGGTTCGTACATGGATGGAGGAATTTCCTTTATATATCGGCTAAACGCTGTAAAAAACAAACGGCTTTAAGCACCCCCTAAAGCCGTTTGATAGTTAATTTAAATTTACGCTCTCGATGGTCTTATACCCCATCGGACGAAAAAGGTTACAAAAAAATTTATTTTTTTTCAGAAAAGTTCATAACAGCCTATTGTAGAGGGATTTTGCCGAGTGTTTTCATCCCTGTCTATCTGTAATATTGCCGGACTGCTCAAAAACATGCCCTTTCCTTTTGCCGGACTTCCCGCTTTCAACCGATAATTTTCGGAAAAGGAATTAAAGAGACTTAGACTTGGATCGGTAAAAAGAGGATCCTTATTCAGTATATTGGTATTGGAAAAATCGTTTAAACTCGTCCGAATCAAATTATATTCGATTTCTTTCTGAGCGGGAACCGCATGGCGGGAATCGATTAAAAACTCATCCTTCAAATAACCCCAAACAATATTATTCTTAAAATCTATATCCAGCGGACCTGTAAAAAGCGTTTGGCCATCTTTCAAATAATCGCTGAAAACAACACCCGGATTCTGGCGGGTAGAAAAATTATTAGTCTGTGCAAAGGTATTATGAATCATTTCATAGCTGCCTCCCAGCTGAGTAAAGACAGCAAATTGACCACAAGCAAAAATCTCGGTATTATAAACATTCATTTTTGCCCCTATTCCGAAAATCCCGGAAACCGTAGAATATTTGATAATTGAATTGTTGATGGTCACTTCCGGTTGAATACCATATACAGGATAAGTTCCTGCTACCACCCCAAATACACTCCCTTTAATTGCAGTATAGTTGATGGTATTGTTAAGGCTTCCCGGCAAAAACTGAATTGCGCTCCATTGCCCGGGTTCATTATAATATTCCCCTTCGCGACGGTCTCCCTGAAATGTCACCGAATCCATGTGTGTACCATTTACCTGTAAACTCCCTTTTACTAATACTACTGCATTTTTATGCATATAAATTCGTACCCCGGGATTAATAGTCAGACTGCTTAAACTGTCTATCAATATTCCCCCATAAATCACGTAAGGCAAATCATTATTCCAAACTAAATTTCCGCTTAATACACTATCATTATAGAAACGGGCGTTTTGTCCGTACGATATAAGCTGCACTTTTTGTGTATTCCCATTTGTGATAAAATTTATCTCATCGTTCACGAAAAACGGCAATTGTTGATTATCGGCCTTAACGGTAACTTCCACAAAAACGAAAATTGAGTCTTCTCCGGGGATTTCGATATCGGACAATACATTCCCCGAAAATCCATCTACATTCAGTTTGTACCTTGCAAAAGGAGTTTCACTCACCAACTGTATGCTCGAAATATTTACAGCATTTTTATTATTGTTATATATTTTAAAACGTTTGGTAACCGAGCTAACTGTAGTAAATAGGGTATCGAATAAAAGTGTATCGGCAGAAAAGCTAAGCCGGGCAGATGGGTCATTCGTAAAATCATGCTCCTTTCTGCAAGAAGAAAAGATAATACTCATTACAAGTATACCTACAAAAAAGAAAGATAATCTGCTCATGCTGAAATTTTTCCAAAGATATATAATTACGTTATTCCTGCTAAATTATTATGCCGAAGCCAGAGTGGCAACTTTTACCGAACGAACACCCGACAACAATAACCGTTCAGCGCAGGCTTCCAGTGTAGCTCCTGTAGTAACTACATCATCTACTAATAAGATTGTTTTATCGAGAATATGCTCCGGATGACTTATTTTAAAAACATTACGCATATTTTCATACCGTTCGATTCGCGATTTACGCGTCTGCGTTTCAGTATCTACACTTCTGAATAAAGACTGAATATCCATAGGTACTTCCATTGCTTCAGCAATTCCTTCAGCCAATGCTTCCGCCTGATTGTATCCCCTTTTCTTTTTCTTATCCGGATGTAAGGGTACCGGAATAACTATATCCGTATCCTTAAAAAAGGGGGATGCGACGAGCTGGTGTCCGAATATCCTGCCTAACAACTTACCAACTTCCTGGTGTCCTTGATATTTTAATTCATGAAGCAAACGCTGTACACGTTCTGCTTTCTTAAAATCAAAACAAGAAGCCGCTGCACTTAAATCTACTCTTCCGTAGAAAAGCTTCGCAACCCTATTATCGAACTCCATACAGTTATGGGTATATGGCAAACTTAATCTGCACATAGCACAAATCACATCCTCCCCCCTGTATAAATGACTCCCACATGCCGCACAAAGATTAGGGAACAACATTAAAAGAAAATCTCCTATGTAATCGAACGCTAACATCTGTACAATGGCTGTGAGACAATACAAACCTAATTTAATGTCGAAAGTCTTGCAACCGTATAAATGCAGTTATTTTTCTTTCACCGCAAGCTGTCCGCAAGCGGCATCGATATCTTTACCCCTGCTTCTGCGAATATTGGTAACGATGTCTTGCTTACGCAGATATTCAGCGAAGCGTTCGGTTTTATCTTCGTCCGCATTTACATAGTCGGCGAAGGCTATAGGATTATATTCGATGATATTTACTTTACAGGGGATGTGTTTACAGAAAGCTGCAAGTTCTTTTGCATCTTCCAACTCATCATTAAAATTATCGAAAACAATATACTCGAAGGTAACGGGATTTTTTGTTTTAAGGTAGTAATACTTTAGTGCATCAGCTAATGCTTCCAGGGTATTGCTTTCGTTGATGGGCATAATCTCATTACGCTTATGATCGTTAGCGGCATGGAGCGATAAGGCTAAGTTAAACTTCACCTCATCATCCCCTAACTTTTTAATCATTTTTGCAATACCTGCCGTAGAAACCGTGATTCGTTTGTACGACATATTCAACCCATCCTCGGCCGTAATACGATCGATAGACCGGAGCACATTGCTATAATTTAAGAGCGGCTCACCCATACCCATATACACAATATTGGTTAGAGGCAAATGATATTTTTCTTTTGCCTGACGATCTATCAATACTACCTGATCGTAAATTTCGTCGGCATTTAGATTTCGTTTACGGTCCATATACCCTGTTGCACAAAATTTGCAACTCAAACTACATCCCACCTGCGAAGAAACACAAGCCGTCATCCGTTCGGGGGTTGGAATCAACACCCCTTCTACAATATGATCATCAACGAGTTTAAAAGCGCTTTTTACAGTCCGGTCGCTACTTACCTGTTCTTTGAAGACTGTAACCGCATTGATTACAAATGCATCACCGAGCTTCTTCCGTAAGCCTTTCGATAGGTTACTCATCTCTTCAAAACTTACAGCAGACTTTTGCCATAACCATTCATAGACCTGCTTGGCACGATAGGCCTGTTCATTCCATTCCTGAAATATTTCTTTCAAAGCCGGAAGATCCAATGCTCTGATATCCTTCTTTTTAACACTTGTTTCCACCCTGCAAAATTAGGTATAAAGAATTGAATTCTAAATTTATATCCTTCGTATTCATTCCTGCTTTCTTTACCTTTGAAGATGCGCAAGATTTCTGCAACAAAAATTATCACCAATAATGGCGATCCCATACAAAGAGGAACGATTATTCTGAACGATCAGGGAGAAATTGAAGCCGTACTTTCTAAGGAAGAATTTTTAGAAGATGCGGAGCAATATGATGGGTGTATCGTTCCGGGATTTATTAATGCTCATTGCCATATAGAGCTTTCCCATCTCAAATCTGCTATTCCCAAGCATACCGGATTAGTAGATTTCCTATTGCAGGTACAGGGCTTGCGTAATTTTCCGGAGGAAGAGATCTCAGCAGCAATGAAAGCTGCCGAAAAGGAGATGCTTACGAAAGGCATTGTTGCTGTCGGAGATATCTCAAATACCTCACACAGCTTTGCACTTAAACGCAAAAGCAAACTCTATTTTCATACCTTTATAGAGCTCATCGGGTTTAATCCCGAACACGCCGACTCAACACTGGGCTTTGGATTGGCCCTGCAAAAAGAGCTCGATGGCTTAGCAGGAAATGTAAGCCCGCATGCACCTTATTCAGTTTCGGATAAATTATTTCAAAACATTGCTGAACATGCAAAAAAAATAAGTATCCATAATCAGGAAACGATTGATGAAGATTTATTCCTAAAAAAGAAAGAAGGGAATTTTAATCGCCTCTACCAACAGTTTGGCATTAATATAGATTTCTTTAAAGCAAAAAATAAAAGTTCCTTACAAAGTTATCTGCCTCACTTCAACCAACATCAATTATTACTGGTACACAATACCTATAGTTCTTTAGAAGATATACGGACTGCCCAAGCCGGTTCGAACGAGGTGTTTTGGTGTTTATGCCCTGCTGCAAACTTATACATCGAAAACAGCTTACCTGATGTCGACTTACTCATGCGGGAAGATTGCCAGATATGTATCGGTACCGACAGCCTGGCTTCGAATCATTCCTTAGATATCCTTGAAGAGATCCGAATTATTGAGAAATATTTTCCTCGTATTCCATTCGAAACACTCATCGCCTGGAGCAGTTTAAACGCCGCGAAATTTTTAGGTATTGATGAAAAATACGGATCGATAGCAGCCGGGAAACAACCGGGATTAAATTTAATTTCACCCGAAGGGCGTTTAGAAGTATTGGCCTAATCGTTAGCTTTTACGCAGGCAACAATTGCGTCGGTATCATAACCGCATTCTTTCCAGAGTTCGGGTTGTTCACCATGTTCGACAAAAGCATCGGGGATACCCAAACGCTTCATACGAACATTATATCCGTGATCGGCCATAAATTCAAGGACGGCAGACCCGAAGCCACCCTGTAAACAACCATCTTCAACACTTACTACACGTTTGTAATTTGAGAAAATTTCATGTAGCAGTTCCTCATCCAAAGGTTTTACAAAACGCATATCATAATGTGCCGGATGAATATTTTCTTCAGCTAAAATTCGGCAAGCTTCTACCACGAAATTTCCGACATGACCAATCGTTAGGATGGCAGTGTCTCTCCCATCACGAACCTGACGGCCCTTTCCCTTGGTGATTTCCCGGAAATCTTTTCTCCAATCAACCATCACTCCATTCCCTCTCGGATAGCGGATGGTATAAGGGCCTGCACCATCCAGGGAAGCCGAATACATCATGTTTCGCAACTCTTCTTCATTCATCGGCGCGGCAACAGTCATATTGGGAATACAACGCATATAAGCCAAGTCATAAGCTCCATGATGTGTTGCGCCATCGGCACCGGCTAATCCGGCACGGTCGAGGCAGAAAACAACGTGCAAATTTTGGATTGCGACATCGTGTATCACCTGATCATAAGCACGTTGCATAAAGGAAGAATAGATATTGCAGAAAGGTACCAAACCCTGGCTTGCCAAGCCTGCCGAAAAGGTTACGGCATGTTGTTCGGCAATACCTACATCGAATGCCCTGTCGGGCATAGCTTTCATCATAATATTCATGGAACAGCCACTCGGCATTGCCGGAGTGATGCCCATAATTTTCGGATTTGCTTCGGCTAATTCCAAAAGTGTATGTCCGAATACATCCTGATATTTCGGAGGTTGTTGTATAATTTCTGCCGACTTTTTAATCTCTCCGGTAATTTTATCAAACAATCCCGGTGCGTGCCATTTCGTTTGATCTTTTTCCGCCAATTCAAACCCTTTGCCCTTAACCGTAAGACAGTGCAGGAGCTTCGGACCGGGAATATCTTTTAAATCGTTTAGCACTTTCACAAGATAATCGACATCATGTCCATCAACCGGACCAAAATACCGGAACTTTAAAGCTTCGAATAAATTACTTTGCTTTAATAAAGTACCCTTAATTCCTTTCTCTACTTTTTTAACCAACTCCTGTGCGTTCGGACCAAATTTGCTGATACTTCCCAATATTTTCCATACATCTTCACGCATTTTATTGTAAGTATGCGAAGTAGTAATATCTGTTAAGTATTCTTTCAATGCACCGACATTCGGATCGATCGACATGCAGTTATCATTCAATACAACCAATAAATTGGTATTCTCTACACCACCATGGTTCAAACCTTCAAAAGCAAGTCCCGCGGTTAATGCTCCATCCCCTATAACAGCAACATGCTGACGGTCGTATTCATTTTTTGTACGCGAAGCTACAGCCATTCCCAGTGCAGCAGAGATAGAAGTAGATGAATGCCCTACCCCAAAAGTATCGTATTCGCTTTCCGAACGTTTTGGGAAGCCACTGATGCCTTTGTAGGTGCGGTTGGTATGAAAAACATCTCTGCGGCCGGTAAGAATCTTGTGTCCATAAGCCTGATGACCCACATCCCAAACCAATTGATCGTAAGGTGTATTAAATACATAATGCAGGGCAACAGTAAGTTCTACCACACCCAAGCTTGCTCCGAAATGCCCGCCGTTAACAGATACTACATCGATAATGTATTGACGTAACTCTTTACACAGCTGCTGAAGATCGCTTTCATTTAACTTACGAAGGTCTTCGGGAAGATGGATCTGCTCTAATAATTGACCTGCTTTATACTCC
The DNA here is from genome assembly GCA_964454645.1 of uncultured Sphingobacteriaceae bacterium. GTDB lineage: Bacteria > Bacteroidota > Bacteroidia > Sphingobacteriales > Sphingobacteriaceae > CAYVTM01. The sequence goes on from CAYVTM010000002.1 coordinate 150,896, forward strand.
ATTCGTTACGTAACAAAATAAATTAAGCGGCAAATATACTATTTAGTCTTGAGTTGTCGGATAGCTATTCGAACCGCCTGTATGTTTCTTATATTTCCGAATTCCCTCAATTTTATTTAAGAAAGCCCTTCCTGTCCGGAATGAATTTTCTTAAACATGTCATATATAACTATTTAATATACATTTTGTTTAGAAATAAGGGGCACGAAATCCTGCCGGAAAATTATCTTACGAACAAAAAAATAGTACCTTTGAGGGAGAAAGCTTATGCAAAGTTTAGAGGAAAAATTCGAGATTCATCTCCCCCAGTTCGAGGGGCCATTCGACTTATTATTATTTTTTATCGAGCGCGATGAGCTGGATATTTATGATATCCCGATTGCGAAAATCACAAATGATTTCCTGCAGTATATCTCTGCAATGACTTCCCTCAATATCGAATTAGCGAGTGAGTTTATTTTTGTTGCTGCGCGGTTGATGCAGATCAAAGCACACATGTTGCTTCCACGTCCGGAAATCGATGAAGCAGGGAACGAGGTTGATCCGCGGACCGATTTGATACAACGCCTGATCGAGTATAAAAAATTCAAAACGGCATCGCTTGAGTTGGAAGGAATGCATGAAGAACGCATGAAAGCCTTTAAACGCGGGAACTTCGCATTTGATATTCAACAAATTCGTTTAAACGCGACACAGGAAGAAGAACTTCAGACACTTGATCTGTTTAAGCTTCTGAATGTGTATGTGCGAGTGCTAAATCGTTATCAAAACCAGCCTGAAGAAGTACGGCATACGGTTGTCCAGCATCCTTATACCATCGAAGAACAGAAACATTATATTACCCAACTCTTATCAACCAACGAACGATTGAATTTCGAAACCTTGCTGCTACAAAGTAAAGACAGGGTTCAACTAGTGTACTCTTTTCTTGCCATACTCGAAATGTTGCAGCAACAATTGCTCGATATTCAGATTGGTTTAGGCTTTAATAATTTCTGGTTAATACAAAAAAACAGCAACCCTGACGAACGAATAACTATTGAAAACGAATAACTTAGCATAGTTTCCTGCTGAAATAATAATTTTGATTCCTCGATTTTTTTTTGGTAAATTGAATTCTAAATCCAAAAATAATTGATTATGAAAAAGAATTACTTTGCATTCAGCAGGGTCTTCTATGTCACCGTGTGTGGCATTAAACACACCCTAAAGCTTGCCGCATTGGGATTCGTTTTAAGCTTTACAACTACGGCTGTAGATGCTCAAAACTGTCCGGTAGCAACAATACCCGGTATTGTTCCAGGCAACATCGATTTATGCGGCGCCGGTGAAGTAAGTTTTACTGCCACACCCGGCATCCCGGCAAACACTGTATTATGGCTCGATACCGGTAACCGGATTATCAGCAATTCTAATGTATTGACAACAAATGTAAGCACATCGGGAGTCAGTTTTACAGCAGTAGAATCAAGTTTAGATGCTACTTCGGGCAATGTAGGACCTCTCGGACCTTTCTTTACAAGCGTTTACCCTACCTCTAATTTTACAAATGGCCAGTTCTTTACGGCAATTTCCTATGCACGTATCGATTCACTTGATTTACGCGTAAATGGAAATGTCAGTGGATTTATCAATATTTGGTCGAATTCACCTGCTCAGGGCGGATACCTGATAACCCGCGCTCCCTTTTCTGTTACTGCAGCTTCGGATGCTGTAATAAAGATTCCCGTAGGATTATATGTTTCTCCGGGAAGTTATTTTATGAACTTCAGTCAGACAGGGGGAACAGGCATCATGTTCCGTTCTACCGGACAAGCCGTATATCCTTATACATTACCGGGAGTTCTTTCCATAACCGGAACCGATGGTGCCGCAACGCGCTATTATTATTTCTTTAACTGGAAAGTAACTCAGGTTTGTACAGGAACACCTTCAGCTCAGGCTACAGTGACTTTTACCTCCAGCGGAATTGCAGAAACTTTACCTTACCTCGAAGATTTTGAGAGCGGATTACCTTGCGACTGGATACGCAGTCAGGTTGCTGCTACCGGCTGGTTGGGAGGAGACTCCACGGCTTTATCTTCTGCCGGCTTTCTTATTCCCGGAGGCTCATCTTTTGTAGCCTCTAATGACGATGCTTGTAATTGCGATGCAAGTGCTACAGAATTGGTATCTCCTGCATTCGACTTTACAAACTATACCGCTGCTAACCAGATAACGCTTAGCTTCGATGCCTTTCATACCATCACGAATGGTTCTACGGTAGAAGTAAAAGTAAGAGCAGGTTCAGGAGCGTATTCCAGCCTGGGCTTTATTCCGGCAAGTTCCACCTGGACATTAAACACTTTAGATCTCTCCGCTTTTGCCGGTCAGGATAGCGTTACCGTTACTTTTGTTCATAATGATAATGCCGGCAACGGATCGGGTATTGCGATTGATAATTTCGCTCTATCAACTACTTGTGTCGGTATCTCTCTCGATCTATATTTACGAACCGATATTTACGGTTCAGAAATTCAATGGGCAATTCTCGATGCAATTACTGAAGACATAATCGCTCAGGGGGGACCTTATCCCGATGTAAGCCCATACAACCCTGTTACTGCCACACATACCGCTTCATTCTGTATTGTACCGGGAACTCAACTTGTATTCTATATGATTGATGCTTACGGCGATGGAATGTTTGATGGTACAAATACCGGATTTTATAGTTTAGTAAGTGGCTGTGGAGATACCATTCTTACCGGATCCGCACCCTTTACCTACGGAGGGATGCCACCGCTTCCGAATTTTGCTTATGACTCGGTTGCATTTACCGCAGTTCCTTCACAAGTTGATCTGGGACCCGACCAAACTATTTTCAATACCCAAAGCATCGTATTGGATGCAGGCCCCAAAGGCCCTTACCTTTGGTCAACAGGAGCAACTACTCAAACAATTAATGTCGATGGAGTTGCTTTAGGAGTTGGGGTATATCCTTACAGCGTTATTACCGGCGAGAATGTATGTTCTTCGTTCGACTCTGTTGTTATTACTGTTGAAGATGCACCCTATACCGATATCATCATAACCGTCGTTACCGATATATATGGTTCTGAAATTTCCTGGGCATTAATAGATACCCTTACGGGTGATACAGTAATCTCAGCAGGTCCTTATACTGATATTCAACCTTACAATATAGCGCTTGCTACCCATATCGATACCGTTAATGTTCCTAAAGGTAAAATGCTTGAATTCAGAGTTACCGATTCTTATGGAGACGGATTATTCGATGGTACTAATTTCGGGTATGCGCGTGTTGCAACCGAATGTCAACCGGAATTGTTCTTCTCCAGCGGAGAGGATTTCCCTTATGGCGGACCACCGAATGTAAATCCTTCTTACGATACCATTATTTTCGCTAGCGGAGCAGCACCCAATATTATGCTCGGGCCTGATGTAACTATTTGTGCAAACGACTCTGTTATGTTAGATGCCGGAAGTACGAACGGTGTCACCTGGTCAACAGGGTCTACCGACAGACACATCACCATTAAAGGCTCACAGTTATTGGTTGGGTCAAACATAATTAGCGTAGCTACGGATTTGGGGGAATGTTATGCTATAGATGAGATCGTAATAACTGTAGTTGAAAACCCTGTTGCCAACTTCACACATAATATTAATCAGGCAACAGTATCTTTCGTAGGAACATCTGTTTCGGGCGCTACTTATCATTGGGATTTTGGTGATGGAACCTCTTCTACTTCCAGAACTACTAGCCATACGTATACCCAATCAGGAACCTACCAGGTTGTCTTTACGGTTTCGAACGCCGGAGGATGTATAGGAACTAAAACGGTTTCGATAGTAATTGTAATCGGAGCGATAGAACATTCTAACAATATCCAATCCGTTTCTGTTTATCCGAATCCTTCCGATGGCCGTTTCACTCTCGACTTCGAATTGCTAAGTAAGGATAACATTACACTACAGGTATTGGATATAAGAGGACAGTTATTGCTCGAAAAAGAATTGCAACCAGGCCTTAAAGATAAAGTCGGACTCGATTTAAATTATTTGAGCCCGGGCATCTATATCCTTCAGGCGAAAGGAGTTCATACAACCTTCAATCAGCGTATTACGGTTGTAGAATAAAGGGATATTTGAATTGTCTTTAAGAAGCACGTCCGTAATTTTAGGACGTGCTTCTTTTATTTTCAGTATGGATTGTTTTTACCACAGAAGTTCTATGTTGAATCCCATACATCTCTTCATGTTTTAAAATATTAAAAATAACTAAACATGAAAGTTTTTTTACAAACCTATCTTATGACAAAATACTTTTTTCGTGAAGCAACATGTTTATTAGTATGTGCTTGGCAGTTGAAAAGTAATGTAACGATTTCAGCAGCAGCAATCTCTCCAGAGTATAAAAAATAGTTTGAACTCAACACACAATCTTTGTTATTAATCTTTTTTACCGCAAGGCACACAGAGATGTACTTGCTATATAGTGCTGAATAGGTTCCACGCAAAGAGTACAAAAAAGGCAAAGGAGCGTTTATCATGCTGGGGAACGAAGCATCCCATACATACACCAGTATAAAAACAAACGCATAAAAAAAGTACGTCCTAAATTTCAAAACGTACTTCTTGTTCACAAATTAACTCAACTGCCAGGGTTTCTGCCTGAGCAATTTCTTCACAATAAAAAACTTATACCAGAAGTCGGAAACGAGCTCTTGCATTTCTGCTCCACTTAAATCTTTCGGAATCAACTCTACGCGATCCATCAGATATTCGGGAAGTAGAAATAAATTATCACAGGAAGAACTAACAATAAGATCCGGAAAACGCTGCGGATCCATGTGATCGAACATGTGCAGATGATCCGTCAATATACATCCACGTAAATCCATTATCCATCTTACATGCGAATTCGATTTCAGATAAACACCCATCCCTAACGCTTCTTCGGGATATGTCTGACTGATAAAAATATCTTCCGCATCTAATATTCCCCAATAGTCCGAGGGGTGATTTAAAAACAGATCCATTGATAAGGCATAGCAGGCTCCTGTTTTCGACTCATGAATGAGGATGGTTCTTTTCGGATCACGCATGCCTTGTTCATAATCAACTTCAGCATCTTTCAACAATTCTCCTCTGTACAGATAGAATGTACAATGCGAGCCCAACACAACTTCGTAAAAGTATTCTGCCTGCCGGCATACTTCCGACAAAAGAAGATCGGGCTTTACACCCTTTTGTATTTTTGCTTTTTGTACAATTACTTTCATACTATAATTTCTGTATTACAAAATTACATTAGGTTAGCGATAGTTCCCGGCTCATAGAATAAGCGAAATAAAAAAAGTACCATGCATACAACTCCCTACTAATCAACCTGCTATTTGCCTGACACACAAAACAATTATATTTCACTTTTCTATCATATTAAGCTTTCAGAATGATTATATATTTCTCATCACAATACCATAGGAGAATATTCTATTGCAGGATAAGGTTTTTCATAGAACAGATTCAGAATATCAAAAAAAGATTACAAATATTATTAATTCATTGTGTATATTTGGAACGCTCTTACCTTTTTAGGCTATATCCGAAAGGAGACGGGCACTCTTGGTATACGTTTGTTTGCATTTATGTTAACCCAAGTTATCGTGAAACCCTATGCTTAAGCATTTTTTTGATAAGTATTCCGACAGATTTGTCTCCAGATGGGTAATATTATTAATCGACGCGTCCATTATTATTATTACGCTGTTCTTAGCAAAGATTGTCAACCATAATTTCCGCTTAGTCGATATTGACTGGTCGCATTTCGGGATTAAACTCTTTGCTGTTTCTACGGTATATGTTATTTTCTTTATCGTATTTCGTTCCTATGCAGGCATCGTTCGTCATACCAACCTAACCGATACCATACGATTATTTAAAGCATCAACCTTTGCATTTCTGACCATACTGACTATACAGAATACCCTTAGCTTCTATTTGGGATATCGCACCTATTTTGTTTCCTTATCAGTTTTGTTAATACACTATTTCGCTTCGGTTGTTGTTTTGGTAATGTTGCGCCTTTCGGTAAAGGCAATTTATTACAGTGTTTCCGAATCGCTTGCAGGAAATAAAAAAAATGTATTGATATACGGAGCCGGACAGAGCGGGATGATCACCCTTTCTACACTTATACAGGATTCTCTGATGAATTATAATGTTGTAGGTTTTATTGATGACAATCCTACCAAAATCGGGAAAACCATCGGTGGCTTAAAAGTCTATTCAGCGAAGGAAGCTTTAAACGGAATGTTGAAAGAGCGCAAAGTTGAAGAAGTCGTCCTTTCCATTCAAAATATTTCCCAAAAACGTAAATCCGAAATTATTGATGCCTGTATCGCACTTGACCTTACGGTAAAAACTATTCCTCCTGTAAACAAATGGATTAACGGTGAATTAAGCAGCGGGCAGATTAAAAATGTACGCATCGAGGATCTTTTACATCGCGAGCAAATTATTTTAGACACTAAAAATATCAGTTCTCAACTTTCCGACAAAGTAATTGTAGTTACCGGAGCTGCAGGGTCTATCGGATCAGAAATTTCCCGCCAGGTACTGGCTTACCAACCAACAAAAATTATTCTGATTGATCAGGCGGAAACTCCGCTCTTCGAGTTGGAACATCAGGTGGCTAAACTTCGTCAGCATTGCAATTCTATCATCAAATTTGTCATTGCCGATGTACAAAATGAAACGACCATGCGCCGTATTTTTTCGACGCACAAACCCAATATTATTTTCCATGCCGCTGCGTACAAACATGTACCTTTGATGGAAGGGAATCCTTTCGAAGCAGTACGCGTGAATATTTTAGGCACAAAACTGCTGGCAGATTTAGCTGTCGAATTCTCGGCGGAAAAATTCATCATGATCTCTACCGACAAAGCTGTAAACCCAACTAATGTTATGGGAGCATCGAAGCGCGTTGCCGAAATCTACACACAAAGTTTAAATACACGTGACGATGTTAATACCAGCTTCATTACAACCCGGTTTGGGAATGTATTGGGATCAAACGGATCGGTCATTCCTTTATTCAAAAAACAAATTGAAGCCGGCGGGCCTGTTACCGTTACCCATCCCGACATCACACGTTATTTCATGACAATCCCCGAAGCTTGTCAATTGGTACTGGAAGCCGGAGCAATGGGTAAAGGAGGTGAAATCTTTATCTTTGATATGGGAGAATCGGTGAAGATTATTGATGTTGCTAAAAAAATGATTAAGATGTACGGCTTAAAACTCGGAAAAGACATACAAATTGAAATTACCGGATTACGACCCGGAGAAAAACTATACGAAGAACTATTAAACATTCAGGAGAATACGCAACCTACTTATAATCCGCAAATCATGATTGCTAAAATTGCGCCTCATTCGTATAAAGAGATTGTATCCGAATTGGAAATATTATCCGCCTTATCACAATCCGGAAACGATTTCGATATTGTGCATCAACTCAAACAGATTGTCAGAGAATTTAAAAGCAACAACTCTATCTACGAAGAACTCGATGATTCGAAATATCCGTTAACCGAGAAAATCGGTTAATATACCATAGCAACAACAGCATAATTAACAACAGTATTTTTATTGAAAACCTTAAGGACACGTTGCAGGTATGGAGTTATTTAAAATCGCACTCATTGTATGTACAGCTTTTACATTTGTCTATTTTTCCATTCCGACACTGATACGTATTGCCGAAAGCGGCAATTTTACGGATAGTCCCGATCAGGATCGTAAGAAACATACTCGCCAGGTTCCTTTATTAGGAGGAATCGCTATTTTCTCGGGGTTTTTATTCGCCTGTATTCTCTTTCTAAAAATTACTACACTCGCAGACAGTAATTTCCTGCTCGCTGCAAGCTTAATATTATTTGTATTGGGCATACGCGACGATCTAATCGGGCTTAGCGCTATCAAGAAAATACTCGCTCAATTAATCGCTGCTGCTATTGTTGTAATCTTAGCAGATGTTCGTATGAGTAGCTTCTACGGTTTGTTCGGCATTTTCGACATCCCTTATTTTGTAAGCATTCCTTTTTCCATCTTCACAATCCTGGTCATCACCAATGCCTTTAATTTAATTGATGGGATAGACGGGCTTGCTGCCGGTATGGGAATATTTGTTTGTCTTTTTTTCGGAACCACTTTTTTCTTAATGCAGGAACAAGGCTGGAGTCGCATATCCTTTGCTCTAACAGGAGCTATAGCAGGTTTTTTATTTTTTAACTGGAGTCCCGCAAAAATATTTATGGGGGATACGGGAGCCTATGTTATCGGCTTTATCATCGCTGTACTCAGCATACAGTTTATTGAATTGAATAAGTTCGATGGATTAAATATTCCTTTCATCCGTTCTGTACCTGCAGTATGTATATCTGTTCTCTACTACCCTTTGCTCGATACTTTACGTGCATTTGTGATTCGTGCCAGCTTGAAACATTCGCCTATGTATGCCGACCGAAATCATATCCATTATGCGTTGGCCGATAAAAACTGGTCACATAAACAAATAACCTCTTTCATCCTGATCACGAACAGTATAATCGCCCTGGCTTTCCTTTTATTGGCTCAAAATGGCATTGGAAGTACTGAATTATTAATCGCTCTTTTCGTCTTATCCGGATTGATCAATTGGAGATTATTTGTCTATCATAAAAAATTATAGTATAGATTCCTGATAATCCGATTGTTTCCTTAAATTAGGGTATGATCCAACGGACGCTGCTTCTTTGTATAGTATCTCTGATTCCTTCATTTGTCATTGCTCAATTTCTACCAGGGATTGACCATGCCGGGAATCGCTCCCTATCGGACTATATTAAGTACACAAAAACCCATAGCGCTTTAAAACCCATCTATATCGATTCGCTGCATTACAAAGAACAAAGTGCGGATTCGGGACACTCTCTTTTACGAAGAAAACTATACGAAGAGCATTTGGTCGATCTCGGTGATAGGGAATACCGGCTGATGATCGATTTTCTTCCGGATATGTATATAGGAAAACAGAGCAACCCCTCTAAATTTATCTGGAACAATACACGCGGGATAAGTATATCGGGTTCCTACCGATCGGTACTTTCTTTTCGTACCGAAATTTATGAGAACCAAAGTGTCTTCCCCGACTATTATGATTCCCTGATTTTTAAAATGAACGCAATACCCGGACAGGGTTGGAGTAAAACCAGTAAACGGAAAATATTCAGCGAACTCGATTATGCTTACACTACCGGGCATATCAGTTATAAATCGGGGCCTGTTAACCTGCACCTGGCTAACGATTATTTATTTATCGGCAATGGATATCGTTCTTTATTACTTTCGGATGTTGCTGTTCCCTACCCCTATTTTAAAACCAGCTTCGAATATAAACGCATACAATACGCCGCTATTTACGCCCATCATATCGACCGTCATGCCAAACCGCTTTCCAATGTCATTGGAGCGCAACGCAAATGGGCCGTGTTTCATTACCTTGATATACGTATCGGTAAGCGATGGAATTTAGGATTGTTCGATGCCGTTGTTTGGCAAGATGCCGATAGTACCGGGAAAAGAGGATTCGAATTCAGCTATGCCAATCCCATTCTCTTTGCACGTACCGTGGAGTATTCACTCGAATCTAAAGACAATGCCCTGGTAGGCTTAAACCTGAATTATCATCTGGGAGAAAATAATGATGTGTACGGGCAATTTGCATTGGATGAGTTTAAGTTGGATGAGATCATTTCGGGAAAAGGCTGGTGGGCGAATAAGTTTGCCGCTCAACTGGGAATAAAAACAAGATCTCTGTTCGGCATTCCAGCACTGTACGCTTTCAGCGAATTCAATCTTGCCCGGCCCTATACCTATTCCCATCAAAATTCCTTAAAAAGTTACAGCCATTATAACGATGCGCTCGCTCATCCTATGGGCGCTAACTTTATGGAATCGGTAAGCAAAATTTCATACCTGTATAAACGGTATGGTCTTTCATTACAAATAAATTATGCTCAATCCGGAATCGACAGTAATGCTCATACGAGTGTTGGGCAGGATATTTTAAAATCGTACAATTTACGGAATCAGGAATACGGAAATAAAATCTTACAAGGCGTACCCGTAAAATTTATTTTTGCCGATTTCAGGATTTATTATTTGCTGAATCCTAAGTACAACCTGCGTTTGGAAGTGGGCTATCTATACCGAAGCCTTCAGACAGGTACGCATACAAATGCTACGGGAATTATTTTAGTGGGATTAAGAAGTTCCTTCCGGAATTTATATATAGACCGCTAAAACCTATGGCTCTTTAAATTTTTTGGGATGAATCATCGCTCAAAAAATCCTATCAAACACTAATTCTTTAATGCATATATTCTCTCAATAATTTCAACCACCTTCATCCCTTCCAATGCATTAGTCGTAATAGGTGCTTTCCCTTGCAATACCTGCACCACATTATCGATAACATAATGATGATTTTGTGCCGAACCTTTGTAAGCACCGTAGTCGTTCCCCGGATTGGTCGGAGCTAATTCCGGAAGCGGATAATCTTTCACATGACAATATTCCACCTTGTCCATGTACTGCCCGCCGATTTTCAATGCACCATTCTCAGCAATAACAGTCATACTGCTTTCTAAATTTTTATCCCAAACCGAAGTGGAGTAATTCAATGCTCCCATCCCTCCGTTCACAAAATCGAAACTTACAAAACCCGAATCTTCAAAATCGGTAAGCTCTTTATGATTGAAATCGTTAAACTTCCCCTGCACATTTTTTATATCTCCAAATAACCAATAGAGAATATCGATAAAATGTGAAAATTGTGTAAAGAGTGTTCCTCCGTCCAGATCTTTTTTTCCATGCCAGGAATCTTTTGTATAGTATCGATCATCTCTGTTCCAATAACAATTCAACTGAACCATAAATATCTTCCCAAGCTTTCCCGATTCAACCAGTTCTTTTATCCATACCGAAGGTGGAGAATACCGGTTTTGCATAACGGCAAATACATGCTTATGTACCTGAAGCGCTTTAAAAATAACCCTTTCGGCATCTTGCTTATTCAGCGCCATCGGTTTTTCTATCACAACATGTTTTTTTGCTTCCAAACATTCTAATGCCTGCTGCGCATGTAATCCGTTCGGGCTTGCAATCGTTATTACATCTATATCATCTATTCCCGATTGTAAAAATTCCTTCAGGCTCGAAAAAAGCGGAACTCCGAAAGCATCGATATTCAGTTCGGATTTATTTTTGATATCAATCAGTGCTACTAATTCTGCTTCGGTATTCCGACTGATCATTTCGGCATGACGTTTCCCGATATGACCACAACCCACTACAGCAAATTTTATTTTTTTCATGTAAAATTTAATTTCTAACGCTGATATTTTTATCAGGCAATACGTGTTACTTTTCCGTCTTCCAGTTTATAACGTTGCTTACTCTCCGGGCAAACGGCAATTCCATCCTTATCAAATTCCAGGCGATGCCCGTATTCACCTACCCATCCGATCTGTTTAGCCGGATTACCGACTACCAATGCATAATCAGGAACGGGTTTCGTTACGACGGCTCCGGCTCCTATAAAAGCGTATCGACCAATATCATGTCCACAAACAATCGTTGCATTGGCTCCGATGCTTGCGCCTTTACCTACATGTGTTTTGGTATATTGATCACGACGGTTAACAGCGCTTCGCGGATTTATCACATTGGTAAATACCATCGAAGGACCTAAGAATACATCATCCCCGCAAATCACTCCGGTATAAATAGAAACATTGTTTTGTACCTTCACATTATTTCCTAAAACAACCTCCGGAGAAACCACCACATTTTGTCCGATATTACAATGGGCACCAATTCGGCAGTTCGGCATAATATGACTAAAATGCCATATTTTAGTGCCCTCTGCAATGCTGCTTCCTTCATCGATAATTGCTGTTTCGTGTGCGTAATACATGGTATCAGGTTTTAATCCGGATAAAATATTAATTAAAAAATAATTGTATCGTTTCAATAATATAGTCTTGCATTTCGGCAGTAAGTTCGGTATGCATGGGCAAGGATAACACTTCTCCGCATAAACGTTCTGCAACAGGGAATGTTCCCGATGGGTAATGCTCCTGTTGATATGCTTTTTGAAAATGCAAAGGGAGCGGATAATAAATCATGCTGGGGATACCTGCATCCTGTAAATGTTTTTTTAAAGCATCACGCTTCCCTGATTTTACTTTTAAGGTATATTGATGAAACACGTGTGTGCTTTGAGGTACACGCTTTGGAATGATCAGGGCATCTATCACTCCCAAATGTTTATCGTAATAATCGGCAGCGGAATTTCTTGCAGCGCAATAGGTATCCAAATGTTTCAGCTTAACAGCAAGTATAGCTGCCTGAATTGTATCCAGACGGGAATTTACACCGATAATATCGTGATAATATTTTCGCTCCTGCCCATGATTCGCAATCATCTTAACTTTTAGTGCCAGTGCTTCATCGTTTGTAAACACAGCACCTCCATCGCCATAGCATCCTAAATTTTTCGATGGAAAAAAAGAAGTAGTACCCATCTGCCCCATGGTACCGGCTTGCTTGCGGCTACCATCACTGAAGGTATAAACAGCGCCAATAGCTTGAGCTGCATCTTCTATCACTGCCAATTTATGTTTATCGGCAAGTTTTAATAAATCTTCCATCCCGGCACATTGTCCGAACAAATGTACAGGAACAATAGCTTTGGTTTTAGGGCCAATGGACTTTTCCACCTGTTCAAGATTAATACTGAAATCATCTTCCTGCACATCCACCAATACCGGCAACAAACCTAACAGAGCAATTACTTCTGCTGTGGCGACATAGGTAAAAGCAGGTACAATCACCTCATCTCCGGGCTTTAAACCCAATGTCATCAATGCAATTTGCAAAGCATCCGTTCCGTTCGCGCAGGGAATTACAAATTTTGCTCCGGTATAGCCTGCCAAATCAATTGCAAAATCATTAACAGCTTTCCCGTTAATAAAGTCGGCAGCTTCGATGCAATCGAGGATGGCTGCATCGATATCTTTTTTTATTTTATGATACTGACCTTTGAGGTCGACCATTGTTATTTTTTCTTTGATGATGCTCATCTTTTTTTGCTTTTCTTAGCGAGCGTGAGGATTAAGATTCAAAATAATTCATCGTATCATATCCACCCTCTTTTAAATACTGATCTTTCTTCATCAGATGTAAATCCGAAAGAACCATATCTTTCACCAATGCAGGCAAATCGTACTTAGGCTTCCAACCTAATTGTCTATTGGCTTTCGAAGGATCACCGATTAAAAGATCTACTTCTGTCGGACGGAAATATTTAGGATCTACCATCACTAAGGTCTGGCCGAATTTCAAGTTATCGGGATTTAACCCTAATTCTTTCATGCGTTCTTTATTCACATCAATGAGGACACCTTTCTCATTCTCGCCTTTACCGCTGAATTCCAATTCAATTCCTAATTCCGAAAAACTCATACGTACAAAATCACGCACGCTGGTAGTAACGCCGGTAGCAATTACATAATCTTCCGGGCGTTCCTGCTGTAAAATAAGGTACATGGCTTCCACATAATCTTTCGCATGACCCCAATCGCGTTGCGCATCTAAATTCCCTAAAAATACTTTCTCCTGTAATCCCAATGCAATCTTAGCGGCGGCACGTGTAATCTTACGGGTAACAAAGGTTTCGCCACGTACCGGGCTTTCGTGATTAAACAAAATTCCGTTGCATGCAAACATGCCATAAGCTTCACGATAATTTACCGTTATCCAATACCCATACAATTTAGAAACAGCATAAGGTGAGCGGGGATAGAAAGGTGTTTTCTCCGACTGGGGAACTTCCTGTACCAGTCCGTACAATTCGGAAGTAGATGCCTGATAAATTCTTGTTTTTTGTGTTAAACCCAGAATGCGTATCGCTTCTAAAATCCTGAGTGTTCCCAAAGCATCCGCATTGGCAGTATATTCGGGGGTGTCGAAACTTACCTTTACATGGCTTTGCGCAGCGAGATTGTATATCTCATCCGGTTGTGTTTCCTGAATGATGCGTATCAAATTTGTAGAATCGGTAAGATCTCCGTAATGCAATTTAAAATTTATATGCAGCTCATGCGGATCCTGATACAAATGATCGATCCGATCGGTATTGAATAAAGAACTTCTTCGTTTTACTCCATGTACCCGGTAGCCTTTCTTCAATAAGAACTCTGCCAAATAAGCACCGTCTTGCCCGGTTATTCCTGTTATTAATGCAACCTTCACGAATGTTTAGTTAAGAATGTTTTCAGATTATTAATATTTACAATACTGTTCGACACTGCCTGTACTTCATCTGCTATCTGTAAAGATAACCAATCGAATAGATATACCGTATGAAAAACAGTATCCAACGTTGCTTCTCTCGGAATAATTTCAAGGACAGTTGAATCGTATTTTGCCAACAATTCCTGAATAAAGAACATCCGCATATTAATACGTTGATTCGAACCGCTGTTCAGGAAAATAAAGTTAGTATCGTGTTTTTCGTAATAGCTCTCTATCATATTATGATTCGCCTCAGGAATAACGCTTACAAAAGCTTCGAGCTTTGCATTCTCCTGAACCTGTTGTGCAAAACGTATTGCAATTCCTTCATTTACCGGATCGCAAACAATCACATACTTTTGTTTAATGGTAGCCTTTAACTTTTCACGCAATAGAGCTGTTTGCTGTTTATAATCATCCACATTTTTTACACGCTCAGCTACTGTAATTAAATCTGCCTGTTCCGACAATCCCATCAATTCCGAAATAATTAAAATTAAATAAGTGAAAGGGTAGCCGAAAGCAACACGGGGCTGATAACCTCCCGGGGCTTCGTATAATCTCACACCATCCCGCCTTGCCAATTCTCCCAAACTACCCCCTACTGTAATTACAATTCGTTTCGAAGCTTTTGCTTTAGCACTTTCGTACATTGCTATAGTTTCTTCAGTATTCCCTGAATAGGAACATAAAACCACTAAGGAACGTTCGTTCACAAAACGAGGCAATTGATAATCGGCAACTAATTCTATAGGCAAATCCAGCTTATCGGAAAAATAATTTTTTGCTATTCTCCCCGCAATTCCCGATCCCCCCAAACCACATAACACTACATGATCAATTTCATCTTTTGCGATCCCATGCGAGGTATAATGATTCAATGCATATCGAATCTGATCTGAAAACTGTGCTAACTCCGTACCTAAATAATTCATACTCCCGATTTAAAATTTATAACTGCAATAGATATTGCCCGTAGCCACTCTTCACCAAGGGCTCCGCAATCCTGTTCAATTGTTCTTTCGTAATATAACCCATACGATAGGCTACCTCTTCAATACAGCCGATCTTCTGGTTTTGCCTTTCTTCAATCACCTGTACAAATTGTCCCGCCTGCATTAAAGATGCAAAAGTTCCGGTATCTAACCAAGCCGTACCTCTGCTTAAAATACTTACCTTCAGTTTTCCTTGTCGCAAGTACTCCTTATTGACATCTGTAATTTCATATTCTCCTCTGGCGCTCGGTTTAATATTTTTAGCAATCTCTACTACGCTATTGTCGTAGAAATATAATCCGGGGACTGCATAATTCGACTTAGGTTTTGCCGGCTTTTCTTCGATAGAAATTACCTTTTTAGTCGCATCGAATTCTACCACTCCGTAACGTTCCGGATCCGAAACATGGTATGCATACACAACCCCTCCGTCGGGGCTGGTATTGCTCTGTAAGAGTTCTGCCAAACCCGCACCGTAAAAGATATTATCCCCCAAAATCAGGGCTACTTTATCCTTCCCGATAAATTCTTCTCCGATAACAAACGCCTGAGCCAAACCATTCGGCTGCTCCTGAACTTTATAGCTAAAGCTGCATCCCAAATGCTTGCCATCGCCCAATAATTTCTCGAAGTTGGGTAAATCGTGCGGAGTAGAAATAATTAAGATCTCCCGTATGCCGGCCATCATTAGGTTTGAGAGCGGATAATAAATCATGGGCTTATCATAAACAGGCATCATTTGCTTGCTCATGGCTAAGGTTAAGGGATGTAGGCGCGTCCCCGATCCTCCTGCCAGAATAATTCCTTTCATATTTTTCTTTTTCTGATTTTTCCGGTAAAAATACTAAAAATATATCCTTCAGCCCTATTAAAACATCATTCCTAAGAATATATCGTACGCCGCTCTACACTTTTAACGGGAACGTTTAGCCATGTGCAATAAGAGTCGGAATGCAAAATAAGTATGATTGATAAGGTTTGCGACAAATCCAAAATGTTTTTTCAGAATAAGGTAACGTTCGCTAAGCCCTTTTTTCATTTGGGTTGAGGACATTCCGCCTTCCATAAATTTAGAAATATGCAGATGCGTATTACAAATCGAATCCGTTTTTTTCAAAGCGTTGATTACCCAGTCGATATCGGCAGCAATACGATACTCGGTATTGTATGGATCGGCGAGTCCGCGTTTTACAATTAAAGATTGATGGCATACCAGCATTCCTTTACTCAGGCTTTTCCAATGCAGTCGTTGAGGGGGGCGCAAACGGCGTTGTCCCATTGCATTCCCCTGCGTATCGATCATTTGAGTATCTCCATAATACACATCCGCAGGCGGAAAATTTTCAAATATTTTTTGAACGGTATCTGTTTCGAAAAACTCATCTCCCGAATTCAAAAACAAAAGATAATCGCCGCTTGCCAAAGCTTGTCCTTTGTTCATGGCATCATAAATCCCATTATCTTTCTCCGAAATCCAATAAGCTATTTTCGATTCGTATCGTTTAATAATATCCAATGTAGCATCGGCAGAGCCTCCGTCCACAAGTATGTGTTCAATGTTTGCATAGCCTTGAGCCTGCACACTTTTAATGGTGCGTTCCAAAAACGCTTCACTGTTGTATACTACCGTAATGACACTTAATACCGGCTTATTGCTTTCGTAAGCATGTGTATTTAATAAGCGAAACCCACCCTGTTGCATAAATAAAATAATATTCAATTCCTCGTCAGAATCTAAAGCTATTAAACAACAAAGAAGCCCCGCACAGGGGGCTTCTTTGCTCAGATAAAAATATCTTATCTATTCGGCCTGCCCGTTTTAAATTTCTTTCCGTCGGGGCTACCCAAGCGAACCATAGCGCATCGGAATCCGATATCGGCACTGGTTAATTCCTCATCCATAAATCTACGAACACCCGGATTCAGGAAGTATGCACGGTCGTTCCAAGACCCCCCTTTGTACACACGGGCACGGTTATTAACCATACTTGCTATACCGTAATCGTATAAAGTTTCATCATCTAAGTCGCCACGTTTATCCGGATTAGCATAAGTATCGTAATCCACATCGCGTTTGATACGTCCTAAACTGTCTTTCTCGGTAATATTTCCGTCTGCATCCAAAGTAGGTTTGGTATATACGTTACCACGGAAAGGATTCAGGTCAGTATTATCTTCATGCGATAAAGGACGATATACATCCATTACCCACTCACTTACGTTTCCTGCCATATTATACAATCCGAAATCATTGGGCATAAATGATTTTACAGGAGCGGTAATGTCGTAGCCATCATTAAGATAACCGGCAACCCCCATATTATCTCCACGCCCTCTTTTGTAGTTGGCATACATGATACCTTTACCTTTTCCGTCAGGGTCGCGCATCGATAAACCATTCCATGCATATAATTTTTTCTCGTTCACATTTTCGTAGCGAGAATTCCCTTTTAACGCTTTTGCTGCATATTCCCATTCAGCTTCTGTTGGTAAACGATAGCTCGGTAACAGGATACCATCCTGCAAACGTACCGGACGAGTACCATCGCTGTTCGGGTCTAAATTTTTCAGATTCTTTTTCACCAAACCTTCGTACTGGCCTACTAAATAGGCCGTCGTATTGAAGTTGTCTTCATTTACCTGATTTGGATTTACTCTCAGTATTCCTTTATCAATTAAGATTTGTTCATTTACACGGTCGGTTCTCCAAGCAGCATATTCATTCGCTTGTACCCAACTTACACCCACCACCGGATAATTCTGATAAGCCGGATGGCGTAAGTAGTTATCAACGAAAGGTTCGTTATACGAAAGAGGGTTTCTCCATACCAAAGTATCCGGCAAAGCGTTTTTATACACTTCTGGATAATCCATTCCGTACACTCTTTGCACCCAGTACAAATATTCTAAATAATCGACATTTGTAACTTCGGTCTCATCCATATAGAAGGAAGATACGGTTACACGACGTTCCAGATTATCCATATCGTAGGTCAGGTCTTGTTCCATAGAACCCATCACAAAGGAACCTCCTTCAATGAGTACTAATCCCGGACCGGTTTCTTGCTCTACGCCTTTGAATACCTGATATCCACCATTGTTCTTGTCGTTATATTTCCACCCGGTGGTTGGAGATTTTTGCGAACAAGAGGTCACTGTGATCGCAAGGCCTGCAACCAACATTGAAATTGAAAAATTGACAACTTTTTTCATTGTTGATCTGTTAAATGTTTAGCTTTTAAACGCTGTAAATATATTGATTATTATTAAAACTTAAAATGCAGGACAGTTGATCCGTTTAAACGACCGTCCTCTGGCACGTTGTTGCGGTGCCGGCAACTCAATAGCTAAGGACACTTCATGCGCCCCCGATGCCGATGAACGTAAGGCCGATGTAACCACATCGTAACTATATCCCACTTTATAAATATCGTATTTAACACCCACCAGGGCGATGAATGCATCCCCATTGACAAAGCTGGTACGATACCATCCACCCACTACAACCGGACCCCGATTATAGTACATACCCAAATTCAATTGGTTTGCAGTTCCTTGTTGTTGATAGAGAATATTCGGAGAAACACTTGCATTGGCCTGACGTTTCCCTACCGGGAAAAAGGCTCCCGCATGTGCTGTATATTTACGTAATAATGGTGAATTTCCTCCTACTACCGATTGATTCGGCTCTACTAAATGATCTACTGCTACACCTGCAAACAAACGCTCAGAGAAAATTACCGCTCCCGTAGCAAAATCAATAAAGTTTGCAGATAATGAACCCGTATAATTTTCTAATGAGGGTTCCACATTTCCTTGCTGATCATATCCCCAGATTAAGCGATCGGTATCTACCGTATGATTCGCATACGTTGCAGAGATCCCCGATTTGATAACCACTTCCCTGTTCACGCGCAATTGATAGGAGTACACTCCCGAAGCATGTGTATTCCTGAATACTCCGTCGGCCTGATTATCGTTAGTTACCAATAAACCTATACCACCACCCAACATAGGAATATGCTGATCGTAGGAAAATGCGAAATGCTCATAGGCGTTCTGTACTCCCGGCCATTGGTTACGGTAATTCAGTATAAACCTCGGACCACCTGCAGTACCTGCAAATGCCGGGTTCAAATATAAGGGCGCAGCATAAAACTGAGAAAACTCAGGATCTTGTGCTAAGGCAGATGTTGCGGTAAACAAACTTATTAAAAGCACCGCTAATTTTTTCTTCAACATTTGTTTCGCTCAAACAATTTTCAGGGTTAATGATTTCTTATAGGAATATCAAATATACATATTTTCCTAAAAGACTATAGTGCTAAGCAATTTTATTTATCAAAACTCGTTTAATTCGGGTCTCAGAAAAAAAAATGCATTTTTGTTTGCCAATAATATTCCTTTTTACTCAAAAAACACAATCTATGTTACATTATTTTCGGTTTTCGGTACTTTTTTCAATCCTGTTGATGCTTAGCAGCCTGCAATTATTCGCACAAAACAGCTTTAAAAGGACTTTAATCTGGGAAAAACAGCAGATTCTCAATCCATATAATACCTACGAACTAAAGGAAAATTTTGATCTTGCCATATTCGATTATAAATATCCGGATATCCCTTTTTATTCCGAAAATTTCAAAGGGGGCTATACCCATGCCGAAATTATCAATACGGTTTTCGAACCTTTTACAAATCCTTTACCTTTAGAAAGTAAGGATTTGCTCCAATCGGATATTGTTGTCACTCAGAATATCGGTATCGAACGTAAGCAAGCTTTTCTTTCCATCAGTATTCTTCCTTTACGTATCAATCCTCAAAACGGACAAATTGAAAAATTAGTCTCTTTTGAAATCCGCTTAAGTACCCAAAATAATCGTAACATACCCGTGAATACTCGCAGCTACGCTTCCGAATCTGTTTTAAATACCGGGAATTGGTATAAAATGGGTATTATGAAAACAGGTATTTATAAAATAACTTACTCGGATTTACAAAGCCTGGGCTTTGACATGAATACGCTCGACCCACGCCATATTCGTATCTATGGAAATGGTGGCGGTATAGTTCCCGAACATAATCTTAGTCCGCGTATTGACGACCTGGCAGAAAACCCTATTCAGGTAGTCGGGGAAGCCGATGGTTCATTCGATGCGGGCGATTATATTCTCTTCTATGCGAACAGTCCCGACAATATTAATTTCAGTAATATATGGGGTGTATATGTACACGAACGTAATGCACATACTTTGCAAAGTTTTTATTTTATAACGGCTGATAAAGGTCCGGGGAAACGTATTCAAACCCGTGCTTCTTCGGGAGCAAGCCCCAACCATATTATCACCGAATTTGACGACTTCGTTTATCATAACAATGATATGAATACCGGAGTAAACAAAACCATCAAATCGGGGAGGGAGCTTTTCGGAGAAGAATTCAGCAATATACTTTCCTACGACTTCAAATTCGAATTTCCCAATCTAATAAAAACCAAGCCGGTAAAAATTCGGATGAGTGTTATAGGCAGAACCGAAAGGCCGGGGTCGAGCAGTTTCACAGTTCGTGCTAATAATACTCCGCTTACTACCCTGAACTGCGCCGGGGTAACACTCAGCTACGAACAACCCTACGGGACTATAGCTACTATTGCTGCGCCTGTAAATTATTTAAGCAACAGCGATCAGGTCATCTTGAATCTTAGTTATAACCGGCCCAATACAGGCTCTGTCGGTTATCTCAACTATATTGAACTAAGCGCTAAGCGTGCGCTGAACTATACCCCCGGACAATTCTCATTCCGCCATTTCGAAAGTGTGGGTGGAGGAAATTTCGGAAGATTCATAATGGATCAGGCAAACCCCTCATTACAAATATGGGATGTAAGCGATAAAATAAATCCTATTACCCAAGCTTATACCCTGCAAAACAATACTGCCGAATTCGTCGCCGATTGCTCAACCTTACACGAGTATATTGCTTTTGATCAAAGTAGTTTTCATACACCTTCTTTTGCAGGAAAAATTCCGAATCAGAATTTACATGGTTTAGGGGTTTACGATTTTATTATTCTTACACATCCCGATTTTCAAGGCGAAGCCGAACGTCTTGCCGAATATCGCAGAACCCAAAGTGGCATGCGTGTATTGGTAATTAATCCCGATAAAATTTACAATGAATTTTCTTCCGGAGCACAAGATGTTTCGGGAATACGCGATTTTATAAAAATGTTTTACGACCGTGCCGGAACCCATGTAAACGACATGCCTAAATATCTTTTATTTTTTGGCGATGGCTCCTACGATAACCGCGGCATCATTCAACCCAACACTAATTTCATCCCTACTTTTCAAAGTAAAAATTCTATCAATCCTATCGGCTCATACGTGTCCGATGATTTTTATGGTTTGTTAGATGATATTGAAGGCGGATGGGAAAGTGGAGGCACAAGCTACGGTGCCCAAGCCCTTGATGTATCAGTAGGAAGATTACCGGTACAACACATTTCACAGGCAAGAGCTATGGTCGATAAAATTATCCATTACAGCAACCCTTCAACCTTTGGCGATTGGAGAAATTCCTATGTACTGGTTGCCGATGATGAAGATAACAATACACACTTGTCTCATGCCGAAGAACATTATGCTACTATACGCAACAAGGCAAAGCAGTATAATGTAGATAAAATTTATTTAGACTCTTACAATCAGATAAGTACTCCCGCAGGTACCCGTTACCCGGGAGTAAATAATGCCATTAATCAACGTATGAATTCGGGAGTTTTGGTAATCAACTATATCGGGCATGGCGGAGAAGTGGGTTTGGGGCATGAACAAATACTTACCATTCCGGATATCAATTCCTGGAAAAATAAAAACAATATGCCTGTTCTGATGACAGCTACCTGTTCCTTCAGCCGCTGGGACGATCCCGCCTTTCAATCGGCAGGAGAACTGGCATTGTTAAACCCTGACGGTGGCGCTATCGCTTTATACACTACTACACGCGTAGTATATGCACACGAAAACAAAAACATGAACCAAAGTTTTATCAATGCTTTATTCGACTCTTCGAATGTAGGCAGCAACAATACCCTGGGCGACATTTTCCGTATCAGTAAAAACCGGAATAATGTCGGGCTCACCACCAATAACAGAAACTTTACTTTATTAGGTGACCCTTCCATTCCTTTCAATTTACCCAAACATAAAGTGATTACCGATAGCATTAATTCCATATCGGTACATAGTCCGCAATTAGATACCATACAAGCGCTCAGCAAAGTAACCATCAGCGGACATATCAGCGATGAGCATGGAAACATTGCATCTAATTACAATGGTATTATCTATCCTTCCGTATTCGATAAAAAAACATTTGCCCGTACACTGGGTCAAGACCAGGGAAGTATAGCCGTGAATTATGAAGTACAGAAAAATGTTATTTACAAAGGGAAAGCCAGTGTAAAGAATGGACAGTTCAGTTATACCTTCGTAGTACCTAAAGATATTTCGTATCAGGTGGGACTGGGGCGCTTAAGCTATTATGCACATGCCAGAATGCTTGAAGCGAACGGAAGTTTCGACAGCGTACTTATCGGAGGCTCTTCTAATGCTCCTATCAGCGATCATACAGGCCCGGAGATTAATTTATTTTTGAATGATGAAAGTTTCGTTTTCGGAGGTATCACCGGACAAAACCCGGTATTGCTGGTTCAGCTCAACGATGAAAACGGTATTAATACGGTCGGAAATGGAATCGGCCATAACCTGAGTGCAACATTGATCTCGGAAAACAAAACCGAAATCATCGATCTGAACGATTATTATGAAGCGAAACTCGACTCTTATCAGGAAGGAGAGATTCGCTATCCTTTATTCAATCTAACTCCCGGAAATTATAAACTCAAGCTCAAAGCATGGGATGTGTTCAATAATTCGAACGAGGCTTTACTGGAATTCCGTGTGATGGATGCTTCTGAACTGACCCTCGAACATGTTTTGAATTATCCGAATCCCTTCACTACTCAAACCGACTTCCAGTTCGAACACAATAAACCCGGAGATTTTTTACAGGTACAAGTACAGATCTTCACCATTTCGGGTAAACTCGTAAAAACCATTCATCAGGATATTGCCTCTTCCGGAGCAAGGATACGGGGAATCAAATGGGATGGGAAAGATGACTTCGGTGATAAAATCGGCAGAGGCGTATACGTTTATCGACTCAAAGTACGTTCCTCTGATGGTAAGACTGCCGACAAATACGAGAAGCTTGTGATTCTCAATTAAATAGCAGAATGTATATTTTTTTTATCTTTGCCGCTTCAAGTTAATGTGATAATTAGCTAATTGGGTAATGTGGTAATGGAGACAAACTTATTTTGTCGGTTTTATTAAACAAAGAGATCTATTTTTAACATAAAAATATAAATGAAGTTCAACTTTCAAAAAACGATTATACTATGTTTATTAGCAGGGCTTACAGTTCCTGCATCGTATGCACAAATAAGTTCTCAAAATTTGGATGGCCGTGATGCCGTAAATGCTATCACAACAGCTGTTCCTTTCTTATTAATCGCTCCCGACTCACGTTCCGGGGCTATGGGAGATGCCGGTGCTGCCTCTTCCCCCGATGTAAATTCCAATCACTGGAATCCTTCAAAATTAGCTTTTGCCGACCGTCCCTATTCTATAGGTATTTCTTATACTCCCTGGTTACAAAAATTAGTTCCCGATATTAATCTTGCTTATTTATCCGGTTATTACCGCATAGACGACCGCCAGACTTTGGGCGCTTCTCTTCGTTATTTTTCTTTGGGAAGCATCACCTTTACTGATTATACCGGACAACAAACCGGAGAAGGTAATCCAAATGAATTTGCACTTGATTTTTCTTATTCCCGAAAACTTTCCGAGCATCTTGCCATTGGTACTGCCTTCCGCTATATTCATTCGAATTTAGCGCAGGGACAAACCGTGGGTTCGCAGGATGTAAAACCCGGACAGGCAGTAGCGGTTGATATCTCTACCTATTACCAAAGTGAAGAATTGAGAGTTTCAGGAAAAAGAACTACACTCGGATTCGGAGCGAATATCTCGAACATCGGAAATAAAATGAGCTATACCAATGCTTCCGAACGTTATTTCATTCCTACGAATTTACGTGTAGGAGCATCCGGAAAAATGAAGCTCGACAATTACAATGAAATTACACTGATTGTAGATATTAATAAATTATTGGTTCCCACGAACCCTATTTATCGATACGACAGCCTGGGGCAACCCGTTTACGGAGCTGATGGCAAACGCGTAATTATACGCGGTGAGGATCCGAACAAATCGGTTCCCTCAGGAATCTTCGGTTCTTTTAACGACGCTCCTAACGGAATGAAAGAAGAGTTACAGGAAATTTATTATTCTGTAGGTGCTGAATATTGGTACGATAAACAATTCGCCGTACGGGCAGGTTATTTCTATGAGCATCCCCTAAAAGGAAACCGTCAGTTCTTTACCCTAGGCGCAGGAATTCGCTATAATATTTTCGGCCTGGATCTGGCTTACCTGATTCCTACCGAACAACAAAATCCATTGGAAAATACCTTACGTTTTTCCTTAACCTTTAACTTCGAGAATCCCGAAAAGAAGAATTAACATTCATGAAAATCAGAATCGGTTTTGGCTTTGATGTCCATCAGTTAAAAGAAGGACATCCTTTTTATATGGGCGGTGTAGAGCTTAATCATTACAAAGGGGCTTTTGGCCATTCCGATGCCGATGTACTGGCACATGCCATTTGTGATGCACTTCTGGGTGCTGCAAACTTAGGCGATATCGGATTTCATTTCCCGAATACCGATGCGCGTTGGAAAAACATTAACAGCTTAGTTTTATTGGCAGAGGTTGTTAAATTATTGAGGGAAAAATCATACAGCATCGGAAATATCGATTGTATGATTTGTTTAGAGGCTCCGAAAATAAATCCACACATACCGGTAATGAAAAAAGCGTTATCCGAAACCATGCAAATTCCTGAAGAGGATATCTCTATCAAAGCTACGACCAACGAACAAATGGGGTTCATTGGTCGTGAAGAAGGCGTGGTTGCCTATGCGGTTGCATTAATAAATCGTTAAATTTTGTAAACATGCGAGGCAAATTATACTCTACCTCTGCTTTGTGTTTATTCTTTTTTTAAAACCGTCTCTGCGAAAGAATTTGTGAACTTTGCAGGTACTTTTAAAACCGCAGAATGCGGAGATATACTCATTGCATTGTGCAAAGTTTGAACACGACAGAGAGGGCGGAACTTATACTCGTCAGATAAAGTTTTTAAGCAATAAAATTATATATTTGCTGAATGCTTTACCGGCTGACTAAACTATTCTTTCTACTCTTTACATCTTCTACTCTGTTTGCACAAACTCCTACCCTGCAATACCGTGTAGAAGCATTAACTTTACATAACAGTTCTACCCACCCTGCTTTCTGGGCTATATCGAACAAGCAAGGGATCTATTCCAATAAACGCGACAACTATCTGATCCGCGCCGGAGTTTTCAAAGAATACGATAGTCTTAAAAAATCGAAACTTAACTACGCTTACGGGCTCGATGTATATGCTCGCTACGATGTATCGAACACTATACATCTTCAACAGGCATACCTCAAACTAAAATTTCATTTCATTACCCTTCAGGGAGGAATGCTGGAAGAAAAATTCGGTAACCAGGATTCGCTTTTATCAAGCGGGGGGTTACTTTGGTCGGGGAATGCAGCGCCTATGCCTAAAATAGGTGTAGGAATTATGGACTACCGGACTGTTCCCTTCAGCTTTGGTTTGGTAGAAATAAAGGGAGCTATTGCACATAGCTGGTTCGACAATAAGACTTCGTATGTAAAGGATGCCTGGTTACACCATAAATATGCTTATCTACGTTTGGGCGGAAAACTTCCCGTTAAAATCCACGGAGGGTTGCAACATTTTGTGCAGTGGGGAGGTATAAGTCCGAAATGGGGACGCTTACCTTCGAGCTTCAACGATTTTATAATTGTCGCAACGGGCAAACAGGTAGATGGGGATACATTGCTCGCCGGTGATAATCAAGCTTTATTTAATGAATACAGCAACCGTATCGGAAACCACATCGCTTCGCGGAATTTTGGAATGAATATAGACCTGAAAAAAATAAATATCGATTTGTATTATCAAACATTTATCGAAGATAATTCGGGAAAGAAATGGCAAAATGCGGAAGACGGATTATGGGGTATTAGCATACAACTCAGAAAAAACAAATGGCTGAACCGCATCGTGTACGAATATTTATATAGCTACGATCAGGCATCCGATATTTTGTACGATACTTTTTATCTGAACAATAATTATTTTAACAACGGTGTCTATCAAACCGGTTGGTCGCATAAAGGTTATGGTATCGGAACACCACTCATCACCTCGCCTGTATTTACCGACAATTACGGTCCGCAGAGCGGCTTCAAAAATAATATGGTAGAAAGCCATCATATTGGCCTGGCAGGAAAATTTTCCGGCTATTCCGATTATGTTTTATTATTTACTTATTCCATCAACGGAGGAACTATTTACAAACCATATCCGAATAAAAAAGAGTCTTATCATTTTTATGCCGGATACACTCACACGTTTAAAAAAGTACAGGGATTAAAAGCAAGTCTTGTCTATGCCCTTGACCGGGGCGATATGTATGGATCGAATGAGGCGGTACTCCTAAGCATCGCGAAGAAAGGAGTGCTATTTTCGAAATGAAAAAAATCAGTTTAATTATTCCTACCTATCAACGTGAGACTTATTTAATCGATACGTTGAAATGCGCTTTTGCCCAGGACTTCGATAGTTTCGAAATTATTGTAGTCGATCAGACGAAAGTATTACAGCCCGAAACCTTGATTTTTTTAGAAAACCATAAAGATCATTTTCAATACATCCAACTCTCGGAAGCATCACTTACCCTGGCACGCAATACGGGCATACACTCATCTGTAGGAGAAGTAATCGTGATGATCGATGATGATACTTTATTCAAAAAAGATTTCATACAAAAACATTGGGAAGCACATCAGGAAGGGTATGATGTGGTAAGCGGTCGCGTGGATGAAGGGCATCCGACCATTGCCAGGCATCCGGTATGGTTTAACCGGTGGGCGCGTTATACCGGCAGTGAAAATTGTTTAAGCGACGGGCCTACCAATAAGCTGGCAGGATGTAACGGCTCTTTTAAACGTAAGGTATTTGATGCTTTGGAAGGTTTTGATGAACGTTTTGTGAAGATGGCGAATTTTGAAGATTCCGATTTCGGATACCGGGCATACAAAGCCGGCTTTAAGGTTTGGTTCAAGGCTTCCGCTGTTCTGACTCATCGCAAAGCTTTACAGGGCGGCGTAGGCAACCGGTCCACTTCCATTTATCTCGATCCCTGCTTTTATCAAAACCGTTTTTATTTTACACGCAAAAATTTCGCCTGGTATGCTTATGCATTTCTTTATCTCAAGTCTTTCTTCAAGATAACGAAACATGCCTGGGCTTTGCTTTGTAAGGCGAGTAAGGCATCTTACTTCTAGATGTGAGATGAGAGGCTTCTTTCTTCCGCATGACGAGAGCTTTTCTTTACAGTTAACCAAGCAGTATCTGCACAATTCTTTCAGCAGTTTTACCATCCCAAAGTTCAGGTATCTCTCCTTTTTTCCACTTACCTGCAAACAGTTTTTCAAAATTCGGCTGTATCGCTTTCGGATCGGTTCCGATCAACTCATTCGTTCCTACAGTTATCGTTTCCGGACGCTCCGTATTATTCCTTAGTGTAATACAAGGAACTGACATTACTGTTGTCTCTTCTGTTATCCCACCCGAATCTGTTACTACAGCAAAAGATTTTTCAACCAAATAATTAAATTCCAAATAACCCAAGGGTTCCAGATAAAACAGATTGTCCGCTTCAAGCCCTATCCCCTGCAACATTTTCGCTGTTCGCGGATGTACCGGAAATATGATAGGCAAGCCTTTGCTATGTTGTATTATCTGATCCAATAATTCTTTCAATTTTTGTTCTTCATCTACATTCGCCGGACGATGCAAGGTAAGTACAAAATATTTTTTCTCTTCCAATCCTACGTCATCCCAAACAGCCGGCTTAACAAACCTCGACCTATTCTTCAGTAAAGTATCTATCATTGTATTTCCTACAAAGAAAATACGCTCTTCCTGCACTCCCGATTTTCGCAAATTTTCATTCGCTACTTCGGAGGTCGTAAAGAAATAATTTGTAATGCTATCGGTTACTAAACGGTTAATTTCTTCAGGCATGGTCCAGTCTCCCGAGCGTATCCCAGCTTCTACATGCGCCACTTTTATAAGTGTTTTCTGGGCCACAATTGCACATGCCATGGTAGAAGTTACATCCCCAACCACTAAACATAGATTCGATTTTTTTTGAGCCAATAATTTCTCATAACTAATCATAATAGATGCAGCCTGTTCTGCCTGTGTTCCTCCTCCTGCTCCCAGATTTACATCCGGATGCGGAATTCCCAACTGCTCAAAAAAACTGTCACTCATATTCTTATCATAATGTTGTCCGGTATGCACCAAACGATATTCTAATGAATGACCTTTACTTTTTGCAATTTGTATTTGCTCAATGATGGGAGCAATTTTCATAAAATTGGGGCGAGCCCCAGCAATGATATCTATAAGCATTTTCTAGATGAATTGTATTATATTGATATTTTTTACATTATAGCGCTACTCATTTCCTATTTATTTACAATACCGATAATCTCGGCACAACCTGCCCTGTTTCAACCAATACCCCCGAAGCAATTTGCGAATTGCTTCCGATATAAGCCAATGGAGAAACATGCACAGCATCTCCCAAATTACAATCGTGATCAATTACAGCACCTGCATTTATAATGCAATGCTTCCCTGTTTGTACATTAGTCTGCAGTACTGCCTGCTGAAGTATGACCGAACCTGCTCCGATTTTAACAGAAGCAGCAAGAACTGCCGAAGGATGTATATAGGTATAAAAACCATGTTGGATACGATCTCCTAATTTCGAACGGATTTCATTATTCCCAATAGCAATAATTATTTTACAGTCCGGATGTAAAGCTGCATCGTAGGGACCCAAATATTTTATGTAATCAACATTACTTACAATTTCCCGATCATCAAAAACTCCTATATACTCAAAACCTGATGCATAAAGCCCTTCTGCTAACACAGCTCCATGCCCGCCAAAACCATACAGTAAAATTGAGGGCTTCATTTTATAAGCTGATAGTTTTTGAATAAACGATATGCGCCTTCTAACTTTAATCGTGCAGCAACGTATATAAGGATTAAAAGTATATACACAGCCAATACTTCGAAAGTAGTAAAACGAATCACTACAATATTCAATGCCAATTGTAACAAGGCATAAGCAAAGGATACCTGCACATGTCCATACCTACGATCATTTACCAAGTACTGATAAAAATGAGAACGATGCGCTTTAAAAATATTTTCACGACGAATTATTCTCAGTACAATTGTAGCTACACTATCCAAGCCGTAAACACCTAACAGCAATAACCATTTCCCTTGTCCCGTTTGCATAATCATATTCAAAATCAAGTAGGATAATATAAAAGCCATTGTTATACTTCCCACATCACCTAAAAAGCATTTCGCCCTCTTACGCACATTAAAAAAACTAAATACTACAACCGCAGCTATTAAAGAAATATACACTTCTTCGGAAAGAGGATTCATAAAATCATTGCGTATCCAATAAAAAGTAATAACTGCAACTAAAGAATATAAAGCCGTTATACCGTTAATTCCATCCATAAAATTATAAGCATTGATCACCCCAACCGTCACAATAAATGAAAAAGGAATTAAATACCAATGACCCGAAAAAGCATTTACCTGCATCATTAATAATGCCACGGCCATAAAGTGTATGGCAATACGCACTTTATTGTTTAGGGTCATGATATCATCCATGAAGCTGATTATGGATATTGACAACAAGCCGATCGCCAATGGCAAATAATCGCAGAGAGCATTTGTGTAAAGCAAAGGGATTAAGAAAGCGATCGGGAAAAGCACACCTGCCCCACGTATGGTTATGCCGGTATGCGAACTCCGTTCATTCGGCATATCAATAATATTGTATATATCCGCAAGTTTGAAATAAAGCAATTCAATGATAAAAAAAACTAATGTGTATATCATAAATATCATCATAAGCGACTAAAAGATTGAATAGTAGTTTCCAAACCACTATGTGTGTCAACGGGCATTTTATCGATGCTGAGGGCTTCTTTAATCTTCGTGTTACTGACCACATAGCTTTCGGTCAATTTACTAAGACGCTCGGTATTCAGGGGTAATTTAAAATTAGTACCTAGTCGCGCTATTCCTTTTACCAGCCGAGGATTTATATTCCATATCCTCGTTTTCAGACCCAAGGTATCTGCAATAATATGGATTAATTCATTGGTTGAAATAGCGGTATCATCTGCTACCTGATATATACCTGAAGGAATATCTTTCTCTAATAAATTTTGAATGACAAAACATAAATTCTCAATACTTAAAAAAGAACGTTTATTTTCAAATGTTCCCAATGGCCAGGGAATCCCTTTAGATACCAAGCGATACAATAAATTCAAATTTCCTTTATTCCCGGGACCATGTATCATACAAGGTCTTAATATATATACTTGTTTTTCGGGAGATAAATTATCTAATATATATTCCTCAGCTAAATGTTTGGATTTCCCATAATGCGTTTGCGGATTTGCGATTTGCTCTTCAGTTAACACTCCTTCCACTTCATCTGCCACCGCTTTCACGGAACTCATGAAAATAAATTTTTCGGCATTCGATTTTAAAAAGACATCGTATAGTTTTCGAGTCAATTCGAAATTAGCTTCGTAATATTCATTCGGTTTAGAAACTTTTTTGAGGTCATGGGCTTTGCCGGCAAGGTGGATAATGGCATATGTATCTGCTGATATATTTACCACATAAGAAGAACGGTCGAAAAATCGTAGAGTATATTTACTCAAATAATGACTCAGGTTGGTTCCTACGAATCCCGAACTTCCGGTTACTAAGACTTTCATCTATATTGACTTAGCTAGTATAAAACTCATGTATTGAACTATACACTACTGATTCTGAGAATTTATTCAAATACAACTCTCTCGATTTATAACCCATACTCATCAAATTAGATTGCATCAGTCGCATGATAGCATCATATAAACTTTCGACAGATTTTGGTACAACCAATATGCCATTTTCATTATTATTTACTAAATGGTTACAACCGGGCATATCCGTTGTAATAATAGGCTTGCCCATGACCATACTTTCGAGTAAGAACCTTGGTGTACCCTCCCGATAATATGTGGGCAATATACATATATCTGATAATGAGATAAGTTTATTAATATCCTCACGCTTCCCTAAAACATGAACACCGTTCACATTCCTAAATCCTTCAATCTCTTCCTTTGTAAATGAGTCCGGATTACTATTATCAATCCAGCCCACTATAAACAATTCCACCTTGATACTGTTCGTATTAATTTTATTTACAACTTCAACCAACTCCCCTAACCCTTTTTGCTTAAGTAATCTCGATACAAATAATAGTTTTATGGAATTCTTTTCAATGTTAAGTTTATCCAAATTCTCTATAACGATATCTTCTGAAGACATTGGGTAAAATCTACTTTCATCTACTGCACTACCTTTAACAACTTTAATCTTATTTGACTCTATATTCAATTCCTTTTTATCTTCTTCATTTTGTAAAATGATTCTCACTTTAAAAAAATGATAATTTATTCTATAGAAAAGTAAAATAAAGAATCTTATTATTTTATACTTAAGTCCTTTATTGGAAAATGCTACTCCAAAACCTGTAATATGATTAAAAATTAACTTATGCCCTGATAAACCTGCCGCAATAGTGCCGATTAAGTTCGGTTGCATCCTGTAAAAATGTACAACATCAAACTTGTGCGATCTAAAGATTAAGAACAGCTTTTTAAAATAAAAATAAAAATTAGAAATCGACCTTTTTCTCACATCTCCATTGACAACTAATACATCAACACCAGCTTCTTGTATTTTTTCAGCATACCCATCATTTGGGATCACAGCTACAACTTCATGCCCCTTATCGATCAAATACTTAGCATATCTTAGTCTGGCATTATAAAAATCTGAACCAAAGTTTTCAACCAAAGCAATTCTCATTCTCTATTTCTTATAATACTCTATATACCATTGGGCAAATTTTCGAATGCCTTCTTGCAATACTGTTGTAGGAGAATACCCAACATCAGTCTTAAGTTCAGTAACATCAGCATAAGTAGATTTCACATC
This sequence comes from uncultured Sphingobacteriaceae bacterium, assembly GCA_964454645.1. Lineage (GTDB taxonomy): Bacteria > Bacteroidota > Bacteroidia > Sphingobacteriales > Sphingobacteriaceae > CAYVTM01. Next base: position 183,733 of record CAYVTM010000002.1, read on the forward strand.
ACCATCTTGCATAGGCAACATGTTTTTTTTAGCAACCACCCCTAGTTCTTTTTCTAAAATAGATATAAAATCCATTAACTTAATTGGACTACTGTTTCCTATATTATAAATAGAATACCGCACATCGTTTTGATCCATTAATGGTACATGATTCATTACTTTTACAACACCCTCAACTATATCTCCAACATAAGTAAAATCCCTTTCCAGATCACCGTTATTATACACGTTTATCGGCTTATCGTCCAACATAGCTTTTGCGAATAACATCGGCGCCATATCCGGTCTGCCCCAGGGACCATATACTGTAAAAAATCTCAATCCGGTAGTTGGTATCTTATATAGATTACTATATGTATATGCCATTAATTCATTAGCTCGTTTTGTAGCAGCATACAAACTTACAGGTTTATCTACGCGATGTTTAACAGAGAACGGCTGCTCAATATTATGTCCATATACACTCGAACTACTTGCATAAACCAAATGCTTTACCGGATAGTTCCTGCATGCTTCTAATATATTTAGGAATCCTTTAACGTTTGAGTCAATATATGAGTGTGGATTATCTATACTATATCTGACACCTGCTTGTGCGGCGAGATGAATTATATAATCAAACTTTTCTCGTTGAAATAAATCATAAAGATGTGCGTCATCTGTTATATCAACCCTACAGAACTTAAAATTATCGTACTTTACCGAAGCAATAGGATAATTATATCTGACTATATCTTCGACTATCCCTAACTCCTTTAAGCGATCATATTTTAGAGTAATAGGGTAATAATCATTAAGGTTATCAATACCAATAACTTCAGCTTTATAATTATTGACTATTTTTTTTACTGTATGAAACCCTATAAAGCCCGCAGCACCAGTAACTAGTATTTTCATATTATTAAAGCTTATTTATTCTATACCAAGCTTGAAACATCAACACATCCCATAAATGATATTGCCAGTTTCGGGCTCCGCTTAAATGTTCTTCCCACTTTTTTCTTATGGGTTTAGGATTTAACAACCCGTCTTGAATAATTTTGTTTTCATCTAATAGGTCTTCCGCCCATTCACGCAAGGGACCACGTAACCAAGAATCTATCGGAACTCCAAATCCCATCTTCGGTCTCTCTATTAATTCCTTGGGAACATATTTATATAACACTTGCCTCAATAACCATTTACCCTGCCCATTTTTGATTTTAAATTTTAGTGGAACTCGCCATGCAAATTCTACAATTCTATAGTCCAGAAAAGGCACTCTTGTTTCAAGCGAATTAGACATTGCTGCTCTATCTACCTTCACTAAAATATCATCAGGTAAATAAGTTAAAGAATCTAGTGCCATCATGCTTTCAATATCTGAATATGTATCAAAAGTGCTAAGATCATACCCTGCTAATACATCGACTCCATTCACAAGCCCATCCTCATCCCTCCAATGACTAATCAATCTATTATATAAATCACTTTGGCTTTTAGAAGTTAATACAGTAGCCACTTTATGAATCTTATCACCAAAATTTTCCATCCTAAACTTTTTCGGAATAATCCATTGTAAAACAGAATAAATATTATTCCATTGTTCAGAAGAAACGAACAATATCACCGACGATATAAATAATCTAACTGCCATTGGCAATCTTTCAATTTTAGCCCATGAGTTATGAGCTAATACATATCTGTTATAGCCCGCAAACAGTTCATCACCTGCATCACCCGAAAGCGCAACGGTAACATTTTCTCTTGCCAATTTAGTAACTAAATATGTTGGAATCTGAGATGAATCTGAAAAAGGTTCATCATAAATATAGGGCAACTTGGGAATCACATTTAATGAATCCTCGGGACTAACATATAATTCCGTATGGTCTGTACCCAAATATTTCGCTATCTGTTTAGCATGATCAGCTTCATTATAGCTCTTTTCATTAAAACCAATCGTGAAGGTTTTAACAGGCCTCTTTGATAACGACTGCATAATCCCAACAATCGTACTAGAATCGACCCCCCCCGAAAGAAATGCCCCCAATGGCACATCTGATAGCATCTGCTTTTCTATCGAGTCTTTTAGTAATTTTTCCAGTTCATTAATACAATCAATTTCCCCTATATTTTCACTGATATTTTTTTTACTAACAACATCTTTTAAACTCCAATACTTCTTAATTTGTATATCAACAGCATCTAAGGAAACTGTTAATATTGACCCTGGCATTAATTTTCTAATTCCCTTATATATAGAATAAGGTGCAGGTATATAATTATACCTAAAATATAATGAGAGAGCTTCTTTATCAATCTCATTCAAAAAAGAAGAGTGCTTTTTAAATGGTTTTAATTCAGATCCAAAAAAGAAAGTATCGTTCTGCCACCCGTAGTATAATGGCTTTTCGCCCATTCTATCTCTACTTAAAATAAGCTTGTGTTCTTGTTTATCCCATAACGCAATGGCAAACATTCCATTTAATGATTTAATAGTAGATTCAACACCGATTAAATCAACTGATTTTAATATTGTCTCGGTATCAGAATGTCCATTCCAAACTATATTATCGAATTCCGCTTCCAAATTATCTCTTAACTCTATATGATTATAGATTTCTCCATTAAATACGATAACATACCTGTCAGATTTAGAATGCATTGGCTGATGTCCTAAAGGCGACAAATCCAATATTGATAACCTGCGATGCGAGAACCCGATTCCTCTTGTTGAGTCATACCATACACCATAATCATCAGGACCACGGTGTTCAATCTCAACACCCATATATTTAAGAGTGTTTTCTATATCAATAGAATTATTTTTTGTTAAAAAACCAGTTATTCCACACATACAAATAAAATTAGCACTTCGACAATTGATTATATAGGTTTGAATATTGCTCAACAATCCGGGTAATCATATAATTTTCTTCTATACGTTTACGCGCAGCTATACCTTTTTGCATACGCTCTTCATTCGTCAAGTTTAATATTTCTATTAACCCTTCCGCAAGTACTTTCGGATCCTTTGGCTGTACAACAATACCTGTTTCTCCAACAATAATTGCAGAGTCACCAGAATCGGTTACCACACAAGGTATCTTATTATACATTGCCTCCCCTACAACATTTGGGAATCCTTCTGAAATCGATGACAAACAAAACACGCTCAATATTGATAGGTAATTAGCCACTTTATTACTTTCACCCACTAATATAAAGTTACCCTGTAGTTTTCGAGACTCTATCCAATTGACAAGTTCCATATTTGAAGAATCCATTTTATGTCCAATCATAATGAATTTTACGGATGGATATTCCCCTTTAACTAATTCCGCCGCTTTTATAAAATTTAAATAATCCTTATCAGGATGAAATCTCCCGACAACTCCTACAAGAGCATCTCCATTTGTCAGATCTAATTCTTTCAACAAAAGCATTTTCTCCTCCTGAGTGATTTCATCTCTTTCTTCAAAACCATTAGAGATAACAAGAAACTTCTTCTTGTTATAACCATATTTAACATGACTTGACATAGAGCTATTCGCAACGCTAATTATTTTATCAGGAATAAAATATGATAATAATGCACACACTCTCATCACTACAACTGTAAAAAATGATTTACTTGAAGTAAATTTTGTTTGACGAATATTCCATACAACTTTTCTATTATTTAATTTAGCAACAATTCCTCCGATTAAATCTGAGTGATAAAGCCAAGTCTGCACAACAGCATTTTCAGGATATTCTTTCAACAACCTATCCAACCTGAAGAGTCCTTTGAACAACGAAAAGATGGAGCAGATTCTCAAATAATGTACATCAACACCTAATTTCTGTATCTGTTCGCCAACTTTACCATCAGAAATCAAGCATATAACAACATCTTTTACCCCTATTCTTAAGCGCTCTGCCACAACTTTTTTGAGCATCATCTCCGCTCCACCAATATTGAGTGATGTAATAATATGTATAACCATATTATTGATTCTTACTTAACATTATAAAAAGGGATCATCTTTAATTTTTTCTCCCATAGCAATTCTGAAGCTATCTTATAGATTCTTTCATCTACAACTCGATTGTTCTTATACACTAATAGTCTACTAAAATCAAATGTAAAGTCGCTTCTTGTCAATATTCCAATATCATTATCAATAACTAGTTTGGAATAATCTCCTACACCAAGACTAATGATTGGCTTAAGGCCTACTGACATGTATTCTGCAAACTTTATAGGAGAAGATACATTATTTAATACAACATTGTCTCTTATTAAAAAGGCATAGTCGTATTTTAATAATTCTTTTAATAATAATTCATTATTTAGAAAATCAACATTAATTGTGCTATTGTTAAATCGACCAATATATTCTTTAGCATATTCAATATCAGGAGTAAATATTGTGAAAATTGAGTTGGGATAAATAGTGTTTATTTTCAAATATAAGGATACTGTTTCCTCAAACTTCTGCCATTTTAATGTAGAGCCGCAATAAGCGAAACGAATAATTTCATCCGTTTCATAATTTTCTCTTTCGAACACCTTTGTAACACAACACGGAACAACATATATATTACTCCTATGTCCGTATATTTTAGATAAGAACTTGGTAAAATTATTTGAGACACATGTGCTAAAATCTGTTGTATGATAAATAAACAATTCCATAAGAAATGCTATTAAAAACTTTAACACATTTTTGTTTACATAGTATGACTCATACGATGTAATACCCCTAAAGTCATATATTATTTTATAGTGATAAAGACCTCTAAATATTTTTTTCCAGAAGTATCTATTATAGTTATAGATATTCCTAATATATATGTAATCAACCAAAGGCAATATCTCATGTTGATGATCTAAGTCTTTAATTAAAATAAAACTATTATCTACCAAATCATTATTCCCTAAATTACGTAAATAACAAGTATTGCCCGACTCGTGTAAGTACTTAATAATTGGCAATAACTGTGTCTGAAATAAACTCGCGGATAAATATTTAGGAAAAACAAATAAATAATTCATTGAAATTACTTTCTATTAAAGAAAAAAACCATATGTGAGAAGAACAAATAATGATTACTTATATCACCCGTAGATAGGGCAACGAAAAATCCATATATAATTGCAAGTGAAAGAAAATTGATCGAAGTATTTTTTTTATCTTTTAAAAAAGTTGTGAATACATAAAGTAATAAAATGCAAAGAATTATTAGCCAAATTACTCCTAGCTCATACAAAAACTCAGCTAAAATATTGTGAGGATAGTATCCACCAACAAAAGAACCATTAAAATCTCCTATCCCGTTACCAAATAAAACGACTAATATCCCATCTTTATAAAAGTTATTTACAACAAACCTCAACATATCAGCTCTTATACTTACCGAACCCGATTCGTCTGATTGTATATCGTACCGACTCTCAAAAAAGAACATTACTTCATCCGAAATTGGGAAATACCCCATGCGAATAACAAAGATGCCTATCAACAGCAACGTAACAAATACAAGTATATACCTAATATTTAAATACTTATATAACAATAAAAGTAGTGTAATGATCAGTGATAGTATGGGCCCCTTAGAACCTGTCAGAAACATTATCACCATTAATACTCCAACAAAGATAAAAAGCACATACTTCGAAACAATCCTCTTTAAATATTCATAATTGGCTACAAGTGACAATACACCCAAACCCAAATATGCACTTAGTTTAATAGGATTAGAATCTTCAGTAGCATTAAGCCTAAAAAATTTTGCACCAACTGATATCTCATTATTAAATAATATCGCAACTACAGTGAGCGTCCCCCCTATCAATATTAAAATAGAATATACTTTTTGATTCTTCGAAACTATATTACATACAATTATTGCGTATGTCAATAAGATCAAAAACATTTGAAGTTTCTTCATACCATAACTACGATCACTACTCCATTGTAAGGAGATAATAGCATGTAATATAAAAAAACATAAAACTATAACAGTATAAATTAACTTCCTATCTATTTTATCATTTTTCAACAAATTAAGGACAAATACTATTCCACTTAATGTAAGCGATAATAGAATTAAACTTGTCAAATCAATCTTAATTAATAAATCACCAACCTCTAAATATAAGATAATTGAGGTGTATAACAGAATTAGACTAATAGATGAAAAATATACACTCTTATTATTGTCCAATATATTATTCAAATTAACAAATACTAGTTATTATTTACATTTACTCTAAAAAATGTCAAATGGCAATCTATAATCAATGAATATTGACGTTTCTTACATAATGCAAGCACCAACTCTATATTTGAGAATACCATTTATAAACCAACCTCAAACCACTATTAAAATGAAACAGAGGCTCATACGATAGAATACGTTTTATCTTATCAATACTTGCTCTTGAGTGCCTTATGTCGCCTCTTCTTTCTTCTACATATATTGCATCAATATTATTACCACTAATTTCTCTCAAAATACCTACAATTTCATTCAATGACACCTGATCTCCACATGCCACGTTCATAATTTCATGTTTACCCAACCTGTCTAATAACAATGCTTTTATATTTGCTTGAATTGCATTCTCAACAAAAGTAAAATCTCTACTCGTTTCACCATCACCATTAACAGTAGGTTGTTTTCTTTCAATAAATGCTTTACAAAAAATTGGGATAACTGCTGCATAAGGATTGTTGGGGTTTTGCTTTGGACCAAATACATTAAAATACCTTAATCCAATGGTATGTAAGCCATATACCTTACTAAAAACATCTGCATATAATTCATTCACTAATTTCGTGACAGCATAAGGAGATAGCGGCTTACCCTCCTGACCTTCTACTTTCGGTAAAATTGGACTGTCTCCATAACTGGAGGAGGAAGCAGCATAGACCATGCGTTTCACATTAGGTGCATCTTTCACAGCAACCAACATATTTAAAAATCCGCTGATGTTTACTTCGTTGGAAGTTATCGGATCGTTAATAGAACGGGGTACAGAACCCAATGCAGCCTGGTGACTCACATAATCTATACCCAAAATAGCATCTTTACAGGTTTGTAAATTACGTATATCCCCTTCAATAAATTCAAAGTTAGGCAATCCAATAAATTCTTTAATGTTATCATAATAACCATTCGACAAATTATCTAATACACGTACTTTGCCTGCATTATATTTCAATAAATATTCCACCAAATTGGAACCTATAAACCCGGCTCCTCCTGTCAACAAAAATGAATATTTACTTAAATCTTCTTCGTGATATTTTATTTCGTACATTTTTATAAACGTTGATCGACTAATTCTTTAGGTAAGACACCTTTTACATCATAAATTACTGCGTTAGGTTTTAATAAAGCCTTAATGTCCAACTCTGAAAATTCATTATGGCTTACAGCCAGAATAATTGCATCATATCCATTTTGTTTTAGGGTAGCCCCATCATCCAATGTTTTCACCTTGTACTCGTGCATTACTTCTTCGGGATTAGCCCAAGGATCATATATACTTAACTTTAAGTCATAAGTATTAAGCTCCCTTATGATGTCAATCACTTTGGTATTTCTAACATCCGGACAATTCTCTTTAAACGTAAAACCTAATATTAACACATGAGCGTTTTTCACCTGAACATCTTTATGAATCATCAGTTTAACTACTTCCTGCGCTACATAAGATCCCATCTGATCGTTCAATCTACGTCCTGCTAAAATTATTTCGGGATGATATCCTACTTCCTGAGCCTTCTGTGCTAAGTAATAAGGGTCTACACCAATACAATGCCCGCCTACCAAACCGGGTTTAAACTTCAGAAAATTCCATTTAGTACCGGCGGCTTCTAAAACATCCTGTGTATCGATGCCTAAACGATTAAAAATTTTTGACAACTCATTTACGAAAGCAATATTAATATCACGTTGAGAATTTTCTATGACTTTGGCAGCTTCCGCAACCTTAATACTTGCTGCCTTAAAGGTTCCCGCAGTAATAACTGATTTGTATAATTGATCAATAAATTCTGCAATTTCAGGAGTAGAGCCCGAAGTAACCTTTAAGATTTTAGCAACTGTATGTTCTTTATCTCCCGGATTAATGCGTTCGGGGGAATATCCGCAAAAAAAATCCACATTATACTTTAATCCGGATACTTTTTCTAATACAGGCACACACTCATCTTCCGTTACTCCCGGATATACCGTCGATTCATAGATTACAATGTCGCCTTTCTTCAGTACTCTTGCAACTGTTTCACTGGCTTTGTATAAGGGGGTTAAGTCTGGTCGGTTGTATCTGTCCGTAGGTGTTGGAACCGTAATGATAAATACATTACTCTGCCGAATATCCTCTAGCTTATCGGTACAGTATAAGCCTTTATGCTCGTTAGGAGATTCAACTATAACCTGCTTCAATAATTCATCAGATACTTCTAATGTAAAATCCTTACAGGCTTGCAAATCACTGATACGTTTTTGATTAATATCGAAACCTTTCACGGCATACTGCTTTGCGAACTCGACAGCGAGTGGCAGACCCACATAGCCTAGTCCAATGATGGTAATATTTTTTGTTTTATTCATTTGCGTTCCTCATTTATTTTCTTAGTAGTTACAACTATCATTTTTTTACTCATCGAAAATTTACTCTCATTAACAACACAATCCTATATAAACCTGCGTTTTATTAAAAACTCATTGTACATATATGCCAAAACAAAAACAAGGGGAATTCTCCTAACTAAGCATAAAAGATATATTAAGCCAGAATAAACATTTTTCGAAAGCGCTATTTTCGAATGTACATCAAGTCTTAACATCTTAAGCTTAGAGTTTATCGCCTCTTTTGTTATGCTCTTATTCTTTATCAAATAATACAAAGCTCTCATATTATCAGAATACTCCTTTAATATAATTTTCTTAGTCAACTTTCTATTTGACCAAGAAGTCACAACACCTTTATTATATACACATGAGTTGCTATCAATGTAATGTATATTCCCTAAAATTAATGCCTTATAACGAAATATAAAGTCTCCTGCAAAAGATTTAAGCATCCAATCTTTATTTTCCATTTCTATAATTTCTCTTCTATATATCGTACTCGCTGTTGCAATAAAATACTGCCCCCTCACATATGTTTCTGCATCAATTACCAAGTTTGGGGCATACTTTATTATCCTATTCTGTTTTTTACTGTTTATATGTTTTATTATACAACCTGTAAATACCATACTACAAGTTTCGTTTTGTTCCATTAAATCCACCTGCTTTTGCAACTTGTACGGATCTATCCAGTAATCATCACCTTCGCATATTGCATGATATTTACCCCGGCATTTAGACATGGTATAAGTACCCTGAAATTTAGGAGTGGGGCGACCGTTGATAATAATATTATTCTCTCTTTTATGAAGGAAAAGTCTAATCTTGTCGGGATATTTTTCTGCATATTCAATACAAATCTCTCTTGTGCCATCACTTGATTCGTCTTCACCAATTACAATCTCAAAGGGAAAATTCGTTTTTTGCATCAGAATACCTTCTATGCATTGTCTAATATATGGCAAATGTTGATAAGTACTTATCCGGCAAGAAACCACTGGTTCAGGGATCATTGCCAAAACCTTATTTGGGTATTCCTCAACCGGTACTTTTTGATACTTATTAATATAATCTTCGAAAGTCATCCTTATTCTCCTAAAATATACTCTTTAAACGTTGAGAAGGTTTAAGTACTTGACCCAAATCATCAACCACTTGGACTGAGCCCTGAATTAATTGTGTCCGCCACTTAATTGCTTCTTTAAATTCTTCCTTCCCTTCCCATAAATATGGCACCGCAAAAACGCCCTCTTTAAAAACTCTATATAAACCATCGGGGCTATAGAGATCCGGTATATTTTTCTCCAAAATTTCCACTGTATTTTTTACTTCCCAATATAAATCTCGGGTACGCTCATCAAACTCAGAACCATTAATAATCTCGGAAATAAAACCTTTCTTTTTTGCACGTCTATAGTCGGCAATAGCTTTATGAGTAATCTGCACGCTCTCATTTATAATTTTCGGATTTGCTAAGTGTACTGCCTCGCTGTAACTTACTACATGTATAATATCCGGCCCATCCGAATTTAATGGCTCTATATCATCCATCATTGCAGTTACAGAAGCCAATTGGATCTTTGCTTTTTCCAAATCCGGAGAGAAATAATCCAATCCAGCTCTGGGTTGATGATAGACTTTAAAGTTTTTGTCTTCTAATTCCCTGACCAGCTTTAATAAAGCTCTAGCTTTTGCAACATCCTGAATACCCCATGTATATTTGGGGGTATTTAACATAGTTTGTAATATCAAATAACGAACCCCTCTTTTCTTAGCAGTAATAGCCGCTAGGTATGAAGAAAGCACATAGGTATAATCATCCCCTCCCCGAAACGAAAAATGATGTGGTATATTAGGTTCGAAAGGTTTATTTGTTTTTGCAATTTCATCGAGTGCCAGCAAGTGTTGTCTCAGATTTTCTTTAACTGTGTTTGGCCCTCTTCCATCAATTTGATTAAACCACCAAAGCGACAATGCATGCCAGGCTATATTAATAGTTTTCTCATAGACAGGCACCATATCCGGAACATTTCTTGTACTCGAGTATGTTCGCACTAACATTGGTCTTGATGATTCCCATATTTCATATAAATCTTTCTCAGAGTTAATCGGAACTCCGCCTCCATTCGGTCTATCTCCCCAATCATTTCCAAAATCTGACTGACTTAATTGAGAAGAGCCAATAGATACAACATCTAAGAATTTTGTTTCTGACAATATTTTCAACCAAGATTTAAACTCTTTCTTAGCTTCTTCATAATTAGGGTTATACGGTCCAACATGTACTCGTGTAATGGGTAACAGATCTCGGGATCTCGAGTAATCTATTCGATCCATTATGGTATCATTCTTTGTGCCAAATGACTTATAACCCGATCTATCCACAGGCAATTGAAAATGATATTCTCCTTTATGGATTAATTCTTTTGCGAATACTAGTCGCTCGTCATCATATTTTGAATTTTGAGTAACACTACCCGGAATATTGTAAATAGGCACGCCTATTTTTGTCAAAGTTTCCACCTGAGTCTCGTCCCCGATAAAGACTGGTATTTGATTATTATATTCTATTGCAACACGTTTACAAGCATCTGGTAGTCCGGCAAAATATAACTGTATGATAGGTCCACCATCCTCTTTCATAAGTTTATTATCTTTTATTAGATTATATACTTTCCCGAAATTTAACTGTGCACTTCTAGGATCTAAACGATAACTAAATCCGATACGAGTTATGCGATTATCTAATATCCATTTTTTTAATAATGATATATTATCAATATGAGAAATTTGGGCTACTGCCTTTGCAACCAGAGCATCTCCAACAATCACTTTATAACCACATTCTTCGAGCAAGCGTCCTACTGTAGAAACTCCAAGCGTATGAACATCTATTTCGGGTCTAATTAACCCAAATATGTCATTATGTGTCATCCTAGTTACACCCATTACATTTTATTAAGCAGCTCAACTTTACCTATACCATCCAATCCTAAATTCTTCAATGTTCTACCCTTTATATTAAAATCAATATCTAATAATTCTTGAGTTATATTTAAAACCGATCTGAGCAAAGGGGTCTTAACTCCTACTACCTCTCCCAATTCAACCATAGGCAAAACACCGGTAGGGACATCTTCCAACAATAATCGACTGTGCAGAGTAGTTGGTGCCAATATTTTATGATATGCAGGGTTATTTCGCATTTTATCGCAAAGCGTTGTTCCGGTAATGCCTTTATAAGCAAACGACACCCATTCAGACACAGACAATAAATCTATTCCAAATGCTCTCCCAATTTCCAGTCGCTCTTTATCTATCTTCTCCAAAAACATTGCTACTCCCGGAGTCATATCATTATAGAAATAAAACATATTCCCTCTTTCTATCGAAGCAGCATTGAACAAAATTACAGTAGGATGAAATATAGCTCCAATATTTTCAAGACCAGTATTTAATATACTTTCTGTTCTAATAAAGCAATTGTATATTGTATTCAAGATACTCAGTACATAATCAGTATTCTTTGCAGGATACGCTGCCAAATAAACTTTATCTTTTATACCAATTATCCTAACTGTACAAGGACCTTCAATCCTACATGCATATATCAAACTTTGCGCTTCGGCAATATATAATCTCTTACTGGTTAATTTTGAAATTGCATTTGAAAACTCAATTGCACCTAATGTACGCCCTGGATTCAATACAATTATTTGATTTTCCCTAACATACTCTGCCATATTCTCAGCTAATTCGCGATGTGCGTTAGCAGTCGTTGTAATCATTATTACTTCTGCGAAATCTATAGCATACCGCAAATCAGTTGTTACATCATACAATATTGCATTGGTATTAATTGCATCTGTAACATTTATAGTTTTCGTCTGTAATAATTCTTTAATCTTTTCTTCCGAACGATTATATAAAATTACCTGATGTCCCAATAAAGTAAAATGAGCTGCCATAGCATGCCCCCCATTTCCGGCTCCTATTATTGTAATTTTCATTTAGGGTCTTTCATATACGAGAATATACCCTTCCCGTTTCTCTTAGATTTTATGCCAGTTTTTATCACTAATCATATAAGTTATGTATCATAATATCATTTCCAACAGCATCTAAAATCTTGATAGTTTCGTCAGCATATTTGGTTTTTTTATAGTGACTATACTTGGAATCAGCAACAACCATAAATCCCAAAGGTCGATCTGTACTAGCAGAGGCAGAAACAACTGGCGAGCCGATGGTTTTATATTCAAAAACATCTTCAATAATCCTTTCTTCCTTAAGTTTATCTACCCCTACATAACTGCTAATAATGCCCTCATTTACATATACATAATTCACACTTGCGTGAGAACACGAGATATGACTGTTAATCTTAATTCCTTTCTGAAGAACAATATCCAGAAAACATTGAAGCATATTGAATCCCGCTACTTTTTCAATAAAATAATGTTTTGATCCTCCACCTATCCTTGCGCTAAATTCGATAACATTTAATTCATCTCCATTTGCCAATAGCTGAATAAGCATGGGGGTATTCTTCAATTTATAAACCTTTGCTATATTCGATGCAATTGTTGCTATACTTTTATAGTATCTTTCGTGAACCTCTTTCTTAAAAACACTTCTTACAATAGTGAAGTTATCCGGGGTATCAGCTCTTTTTATATTCTCAGTAATCAATATGAATTCGCATTCTCCATCTGTTATAACAACATCGACTGATAATTCTATACCCGTTTTGAACTCTTCAATAACTACTTGCTTGCTATTACTTATTTCGAAAGCAGCTTTTACAACATCCGCCAACTGACTAAAATCATTCACTCTCCTGACCCCTTTAGAACTGTTAGCATCTGCGGGTTTTACTACCAATGGAAAACTCAAGCTCTTAACACTCTCTTCTATACCATCTAAACGTGAAATTTCTATATAATTTGATGTAGGAATAATATGCTCTTTAAACATCCGCTTCATTAAGACTTTGTTTGTCAATTCCAAAGCAGTTTGATAGCTTATATGGCAGGGCAAATGAAGCTTTTCACAAACATAAGCCATTGTTAATAAAGCCTGATCTATACAAAATGCTACGCATAGCTCTGCTCTCAACTCTTTACACTTACGGAGTACAAACTCCTTATCTAAGGTACTACCCTTTATGTGATAATCTGCGTATTTCTTTGCAATAGGATTATCGTAATAGTCGATTAGATATACAGTATAATCAATCTCTTTGAGAATATTAATTAATTTAATGTGGTCGTGTGTTCCTCCTAATACAACTGCGTTCATTTCCTTATTTATATACTTTTCAATTAATAATTAACAAGATATTAATTATTAATATCCTTTATTTCATCTGCACATTAATATATACCCCGAATCAATACAGGATGAATACTTTTTAACAATTAAAACCCAATTAATATTGATTCACTATTAATAATTATCTACTAAGATAGGGGGACATTGTATCACTCCCCTTTCATAATTTGAACAATTTTAAACATATCGCTTTCTTCTAATCTCCAATACAAAGGTAAACACAGAATTCTTTTTGAGATATCTTCTGAAACCGGGGTTGGCTGATATTCTACTACCTTGGTGTAAGTATTTACTGAAGGATAAAAATACCGTCTCGGGGAAACGTTATTTTCATTCAGCTTTTTCTGGACTTCAAGAAGCTTTTCTTCAGACTCAAAAATAATCGGGAAATATGAATAGTTAGTCTCGCCGATTTTCATTTCTTGAAAACTAACACCCGGCACTTCTTGTAAGGCCTCTTTATACAGTATATATTTCTTTTTTCTATCAGCAAGGACTTCATCATAGTACTTCAGGTTAGCCAAACCCAAAGCTGCATGTACTTCAGTCATTTTCCCGTTAAATCCATCCTCCACAATATCAGTTTTATCATCACTATGACCAAAGAACCGAATTCGTTTAAGTTTCCGATCCAGTTGTTCATCACTAGTAATACAAGCTCCACCTTCAGCAGTATTCAACAACTTTGTAGCATGCAAACTTGTTGCAGTTATATCTCCAAATTCAAGTAAGCTTTTCCCATTTATAGTTGAACCTATTGCGTGTGCTCCATCATAAATAACTTTTAACCCGTGTTTTTTTGCAATTGCTTCAATGGCTTCCACATCACAAGGATTGCCAAAAACATGCACCGGCATGATGGCTACAGTGTTCGCTGTGATGTGTTTTTCAATCTGAGCAGGATCTATGTTTAAAGTATTTGGATCAATATCACAGAATACAGGTGTACAACCTTCCCACTTTATTGCACTCACCGTAGCTATCCAGGTAAAAGGGGTGGTTATTATCTCTCCTTTCAACTCTAATGCCTTAATGGCCATCTGTATCGCTATTGTACCATTTGATACAGATACAAAATGTTTTACCCGGAGTTTTCTACATAAGTCGACTTCTAATTGTTGAACCAATGGCCCGTTATGAGTTAATATTCCTCTTTCCCAAACGCCTTTTAAAATCTCTGTAAACTCCTCCAACGGAGCCAACGAAGGCATCGTTACAAATACCGGTTTTTGATTATTCATAAATTGTATCTTTCAAAATTTTTTTATATGAAGAAATAGCTGCCCCATTGTTGTTAATAGTAGAAAACCCGTCTATGGAACAATGAGAGTCTATATGTGCATAATCCATAATTTTCGCATCATGTCCCACCTTGCAGAAACCATATATGGTAACGAAATTACCCACCATTACGTTGTTAGATATAGAATTGAAGGGTGCCAAAATGCATCCCTCTCCGATTCTGCTATTCCTACTTATATAATTTGTAGGATGTACCACGGAAAAGAAACGGGCGTTCTTTTCTTTTAATCGTGCTATATATTTTTTCTTTAATTCTGGATTTGACAAAGCACAAATAAATTCTTCATCAGATGCCGGAATATAATCATTGCAATTTCCGAGAATTGGGAATCGTGCACCGAAAATATTCCTGTCGTCTAGAAATCCTTTGATTTTAAACTCTGTTTGAAATCCGGGAAGTTCTGTGACCCATTCGGAAACTTCTTCTCCAAAACCTTCAGCATTAATTATTACAAGCTCCTTCATGCACTTATTACTAACGTTACGGCTTTTTCTTTAACCTCTGCTAATAAAGCTGACTGACTTAAAACTGCATTGTATTCAGCTTCAAAATTGCCGGATGAGACTGTCTCACAGGCAGAATTGAGTAGGTTTAAAAAGTGATTATCCTCCTCTATTTCCAAAGTCTCCATCCCCGATTCATTCTCAATGATAATAGTAGGTTTTACACCCGGACCGGCAGTAAAGATACGGTTTGCTGTAAGCTTCCCTTTACTACCCCATACTTCCAACTCGCATTGATAAAAATGATCAAAACCGAAAGCGGTTTCCACAATACATCCTTTATCATCGTTTAACATTATTCCTCCTGATATATCCACTCCAAAATCAACACTCTCATTTAACACAGCTCCTGTCACTTGCAAGTTTTCCCCTAAAAGAAGATTAGCTATTTTAAGTGTATATGCACCTGCATCTAATAAAGCACCTCCTTCAAGCTGTTTTGAATAGCGAATATTATCTTTGTCTTTAAACGGGGGAAATCCAAATGAACTTCTAACACAACGAATCTCTCCCAACGCCCCCTTTGCAATTACATCTTGTATGTATGCAAACTGCCGGTGATATTCAAACATAAAATTTTCCTTTACCAGTAATCTATTTCGTTTGGCCACATTTACAATATCCTGTGCGTCCTTAAAATTTGCCGCTAACGACTTTTCGATAATTAGATGCTTACCTTGCCCCAATGCCTTAATCGCCCACTCTTTGTGCAAACCTGTAGGAAGAGGCATATAAATCATATCAATATCTTTACGATTTATCAAGGCTTCGTACCCAACTTCGTATTCACACTCATACTTACTTGCAAATTCTTTTGCCTTATATTCATCTCTACTGCTTACGGCTATTAATTGTAAATACGGTGAGGCTATGATGGCTGGAATAACCATCCTGCCCGCAATACTTGCACAGCCCATTACTCCAACCTTCAATATTCCTGTCATATAAAATTAATTGCAGCTATCAGGCTTCTAGCCTGTATGTTTAAATAATTATTAAATTTGATAAACGTATATAGTTGATTCAAAGTCATCCATATATAATTGGAAGGCAATGTGTCCGAAAAGCTATCGTCTGCCATAATCAGCATATTTCTATTTTGCTCACGAAAAAATCGTCCTCCTTCTTCGGATTGTAGGGAATCAAAAATAACTTGTTCGGGTTTAGCATTTAACACTTCTCTAAGAAATGGCAGAGATCCTTCTTTTGCAGTTTTATAATTCCCGGTCAAACACTGAACTGTAGGAGCAAACTCAATTATGTCGTGATTACCACATTCAAGCTTTGCCTGTACTGCAAAATGCAAAATACCATTAACTTTTTTACAAATAAAGGCGCACACACCTTCCTGTGCGGGTTCAACCATAGGTTGACTCCATTTAATTACTTCACGATTTCCAATCTCTACATCTACCGCTATTATTTTAAAATATTTATGAGCTTCGTGATAAATCTCCGTTTCACCTATAATCCACTTATCCAGCTTACTCAAGGGAATTTGTCTTACTTCTAAATCATAGATACTCTTCAATTGTGTCAGGAAGGTGATGATATTTTCTATGCTATGTATACCCCCTTGGTCTGATAAGGCCGATTTAAGGAAAGCTCTTTGCACATGATTCCCCTCATTTGAGTACCCTAAAAAATTAAAGAAATCAATTACTTCCATATCAAAACCCCCAAACGGAATTCCCGAAATAACTGTCCGAGTATCCATGTTTACCAGATTATCGTGATGCATCAATTTTTTTATTTGACCGAGAGTAAGCCATACAAAATTATCGTGTACTGGGATATCTTCTTCTACTTTAATGATAATATTTCGATTTCTTTTTCTCAAGAAACGAGCACCCTGTTCCGATTGCAACTGGTCTAATAGAATCTGTTGGGGTTTTGCGTGCTGAAAATATTCCAAATACAGAGGTTTTTTTCCCTTATGTACTTGTGTATAATTACTACGAGTAGCTTGTAAGGTTGGCGAAAGTTGTACGTAGTTTACATTTCCGGGCTCTATCTTGGCCTGCATCAGGAAATGTAAAATACCATTGATTTCTTTCGTTATAAAACCCAAGTACCCAATTTCAGGCTGATTAATGATGGGTTGATCCCATTCCTGCACACCTCCCCAATTTGTAGTTATTTTAATCCCATCTATCGAAAAAAACTTACCACTCTGGTGTCGCAGATTAATGTCATTCAGTTCCCACATATCCATACTCTTCAACCCTATTTTATTTACCTGCACATGTACCTTTTCATTCTGCTCTTTTAACCATCCAATCAATTGATCAGTGGTTATCACCTGCCCCTCTCCTGAGAATGCACTTTGGAGAAACAAATAGGTAGTTGAATGGTTCTTAACAGCTTTTATCATAACTCTATCTCAGTGTAATGTGTTTTTATTATCAAGATCATGATTTTCTGTTTTTGATTAATGCCTGAATGTAAATCAAAGATTCCGATTGAAGTAAATAATTAAGAGTGATGTAGAACAAGAATCCGAATAAGGAAACTATTATGATCTGTAAAAAAGCATTCACTCCCCCTATCGTAGATAATAAAATGAACATTAAGGCGGCCATAATAAATGCTTTTACTAAGGTAGGAACCATATCACTAAGTTGTTTTTGTACCGGATAGTTAATCATATCACTACTATAATACATATTTATAGCTAACGCTGTAACAGAGGTAAAAACACTAGACCAAACCAATGCAATTAAACCCAGTTGGAAAGCAACAAAAACACTGATAACCGTAACCGATTTCTTTATTATTTCCAATTTCAAAAACAAATCACTTCTCCCATAAACTTTCAATACATTAAGATTAAAAACATGTACCGGATACAGCATACTTGCTAAACATAAAATCTGAAAAAAGGGTACAGCACCTAACCAAGCATCTCCCAAGACTAATAAAAATAAGGGTTTGGCAATAGCAGCGCCTCCTAACATTAAGGGTGCTATTATAAAGAAAGAGGATTGAATTAATTGCCGATATACTTTCGCGATTTGTTCTTTCTGGTCTTGCAGTTTTGAAAGCAAAGGGTATGAAACCCTGCTGATAATACTCGTAATAGCAGTAATCGGATAATCGTTAAACGCTTTTGCGCGCTCATAATAACCTAATGATTGCACTGAGTAGAATCTACCAATCAATACATTATAAATGTTTACAAAAATTGTATTGATTAGACCCGATAACATAAGTTTATATCCGAATCCATAATGAACTTTTAGCTTTTCTCTTGAGAAAGTTAAACTCGGCTTCCAGCCTGAAAATATCCAAAGCACTATTGACTGAACAAACTGGGTACATAAATACATGCAGATAATGCTCCATACGCCATACCCCATGTACCCCATAGCAATACCAATAGCTATACCGATTAATGTTCCCGGAATATTATATATGAGTATTTTACGGAACTGCATTTTTTTATTCAGAATAGCCAATTGCACAGAAGTAAATGCCGAAATAATAAAGCTCAGACAATACACCCGGATTATTTGAGTTAGTATTTCCTGATTATAAAATTGGGAAATATAAGGCGCAAACAAGTACAAAACCAGATAAACAATAATACTCAGTCCTAAATTCAAATAAAACACGGTAGAATAATCGCTGTCGTCTGCATCTTTGGTACGTATAATCGAAGCAGACAATCCGCTATCCACCAACGAAATTCCGATGGCAATAAAAACGGAAATCATCCCAATCAGACCAAATTCAGCAGGCCCGAGCAGACGAGCCATTAGAATACCTGCAACAAAGGATAGTCCCTTTAAAAGAACCATATCCGTAAATGACCAAAACAGTCCGGAAAGAGTTTGTTGCTTATACGACATTATAATCTGCCATCTACGAGGCTTCTATCAATACACGCTTTCGTATCAAACACAACCGTATTCACCTGTAATTCTTTTACCCTTTCCTGATTAATATCGAAACCTAATACCTTGTATTTTTCCCAAAACTCGATGGCAAGCGGCAGACCTACATAACTGAGACCGATAATGACGATGTGTTTTGTTTTATCCATGTTGTGATATTTTCTTTTGATAGTACTTTGAGATCCCTCGTTCCTCGGGATGAAATCACTTTGGTCACAGTATTAGGGGGCTCGCAAGGTTGTTCTAACACAAAAGTTGCAAGATAGCGTTTGTTATCCTGAAGAACGAAGGATCTATCTCTTCTGTACTTGTACTTGTCATGCTGAGCAAAGCAGCGGACTAAGATGCCATAACATCCTCCAACACCTTCCTGCCGATAAAGTATAGCATTCCGAAAAAGCCGAACAGAAAACCTCCCAATACAATACCTTTTGCTTTTCCTAACCGGTCTTTTTCCAAGGGCAGGATTGGGCGGTCGATGATTTGTATAAGAGGCTCTTCACGCATGAGGGCAAGCTTGGAGAACTCTAAATTTTTAATCAGCTCTCCATACATGGTTCCCAGCATCTGCACCCGCATTTCTTCCCGTATCTTAGGAACCGCTGCACGTTGACGAACCAGGCCCATATTCTGATCTCCTAATTCTGCACGCCCATACATCGCTTTGTCTAATTCCCGGCGAACGGAATCCACCCGATATTCCAGTAAAGCGATGTTCGCTTTCGATTTAGAAGTCTTGGTTTCAATATAAAATTCTGAAACATTTTTTACCAAATGCTCACAAAAGGCTTTAGCAAAGAGTTCATCCTCGGAATTAATGCTGACCGATACGATGTTTAATTTCTTATCGATTTTCGAAACGGATAAAAATTCTTCTACGATATTCTTTTGAATCTTACCCAACACAGAGTCTTGTTTCAAGCTGAAAGCCTCTCGTTTGGAATCAATATATTTTAGCTCTTTTAAAGCCGGATCTTCGGATTCAGACCAGTCTTCCTCCAATTCATTAAAGCGTATATAACGATTCAGTAACAAATCTTCCTTGCCCTCTAGTTTGACTTTGGTTAGTAATGTTTTCTCGATCAGATAACGTGATTTTAAAAGCTCTAAAATATTATCCCCGGTAAAAGCTCCTCCCTCTCCTCCGCCCATGCTTAAACCAAACTGGGAAGCGATGGAAGATAAGCCGCCTCCCGCTGATTTTTCTTCCAGAGCAAAGGTTAAATTCGCGGTATAGGTAGGCACCTTGATAAAGGAGTAGACCAAACCTAATGCTCCACCCAATAAACCAATCATGACCAGTGGCTTCCATTTACTGAACAGGTATTGCCACCATTCTCTTCCTTTCAGAATAAGGTCTTTTAAAGAAAGCTCTTCTTCGTTATTTTTCTGCATATCAGATCTGGCGTAATAAGATGATCAGGGTAGCTAAACCGGTTACTTTCAGAGTTGTGTTTTCGATAAACTTATTCCAGTTAAACGGTTCACGCTCCTTCTTAATTTCTTCCGGTTTCTTTTCTTTGTTCACCACATAAATGGTACTTCCTTTTTCAACCTTCGGATAGACCTTAAAGACGAGGAAGTTTTGGGTCCGGGTAATCTTTGCATTGGTTTCAATTACGTAGGTTTTGCGTCTCCAGCTATCCTTGGTAAATCCGTTCCCGAATTCATTGATATAATATCTGGCTCTTTTCCCTTTTACATAAGGAGCGTTTACCTGCGAACGATCCAATACGCTTAAATATTCCAGGGAGGTTCCGCGTATCCCGATGAAGTCGATGGTTGTCGGAATGCTCAAACGGTCACCTGCTTTTAATATATAATTATATTTTGATTTTTCTTTTTTCAGAACCTCCTCCAGGTTCAACACAATATATCCGCCCGGAAGATCGGGACGATAGAGGGAAGCTCCTTCTGTAAACGCAAAACGGGTCAGGCCGCCTGCCCGTTCAATGATATCGGAAATACGTTCGTCTTTTGAAAGTATGGTATACGTTCCGGGGTATTTCACCTCTCCGGCAACATTCATGTTTTGCTGAAATTCGAATTCGGGAACCGTACGTACAAACACCTGGTCGAAGGGTTGCAATTTAAAATTCAATTGTTCATCGCTCAGCTTTAAATCGCGGGGCACACGCATCAACTCTATAATTACACGGGATGCATCCCCTTCGGTATAAGTATCTCCAAAATAAGAGATTCTCGATATCTCGATACGCATATTATCGGCCGCTAATCTCAATCCACCCGCTAAAAAAAGTGCATTTCCTAAGGTCATCCCTTCAGAATAATCGAATCCTCCCGCAGAACGTACTTCCCCCAATACACTGATCGAAAGATCTTCGAGAAAGTCGTAGTAAGAAGCAATCGTCAGGATATCTTTGTCTTCTAAAACAAGGTTATCAGCCGAAGTAGGATTTACCAATATATCTTTCAGGTTCAATTGCTTAAATTCTTTTGTTTGATCGGGTTTAGTACGTATTAAATAAGCCTTTTCCAGCAAAGTTTCGAAACGTAAACCACCGGCTTTTTTCAAAAGATCACTCACCCGCTCACCTTTAACATATTGAAAGGTCCCGGGTAGTTGTACTGCTCCCCGAATACTCACAATATTTTTTATTTCATCGGAAGTAGTTCGGACATGCACTTCATCTCCCACCTGTAATTTATAATTCCCTTTGGCTTCCAGAATACTATCCAGTTTCACATCCATTACATTTTGCCCCAGCGGACTGATACGCGTTACACGTATAACTTCTTTATACGCAGTAGCCGTAAAACCACTCGCATAGGTGATTAATTCGTTCAGATGCTCTTTGTCTTTCAGCTCGTATAACATCGGGCGGCGGACTTCTCCGCTGATGCGTACAATACGTTCTGCCGGCGGAATCAGGATATAATCGTTATCTTCTAAATAAAAATCCAAACGTGAGTTCGGATCTTTCAGGAACTCGTAAACGTCTAATGTTTTAATGATTTTTCCTGCACGACGGATCTGAATATTACGAAGTGTTCCCAAATCATTCGGGCCTCCGGCAATGATGAGGGCATTGAATGCAGTATTCAATGCCGGTATTTTATATGAACCCGGCTTGAAAACTTCCCCGACGATATTTACCGTAATCGAACGGGAATAGGCTAAGGTAATTTCCACACGGTTATTACTTAAATCAAAATACTGGCCAAGCTTAGCTCTTAAGAGCCCTTTAACTTTATCAAAGGTCAGGCCCTTTACGAAAATAGGCCCCATCTGATTCGGGTTAATAGCCCCACGTGCATCTACTTTCAGCACTTCGTTATAATACGAATATCCGAATACCGAAACACCGATCTCATCTCCCAGCCCGATCACATAATTATCGGGGGCTTTGGCATCGATTGAACGATCGAAGGTACTCAAATCGCTCGTGCGAAAAAGTTGCTGTCCGTATACATGTACCGGACGCTCAATTTCAGCTTGTTTATTTTCTTTAATAACTACCGTTTCTTCAGCCTGTTTAATATTTTCAGTGATAATCTCATTGGCTACCTCCTCGGTACTGCCCACGGTACCTGTTGCTTTGGGAGCCTCGGTACTTGTACCTGCTCTTTGCAATTGATTGATGCGCGCACGTAATTTAGCTGCTTCCGAACGTGGCAGTCCCCGGGAAATAGCCATTTGTTCCGCTTGCTCAATGGTAACCCCGCTTGCATTTCCCTGATTAAGTAAAGCTTTAATCTGATCATCGCTCAGTTCATCGACTTTTACTGAACTCAGATCGTTGGGATTGACTCCTGCCGGAACCTGCGCATACAGATTATGCGCCCAAACGATTTGCAGCATCGCAAATAAAGCAACCAGCAAAGTCTTAAAAATAATAGAATAGGTCTTTTTCATCAAAGCAAAGATAGTTTTTCCGGTTAAATATTTTCGTTCCTGTAATAAAAGTAAACTACAAAAAATGCATCTATTCTTTCTGCCAGATCAGCAAGTGCTCGCCGGGCAAAAGATCTTCTCCCTGCTTTACAAATTCCGCATCGCTGAACAATACATAGCGTATTTTTTTTCCAAGGATAGGTTCTGCCTTATCAATCAATTGGATCAGGTAATCTTTGTGAATATCACCAATCATTACAATATCGATAATCGGAGATTCTAATCCTTTCGCCAGAGAACCGATTAAATAAACCTTGTTTACGCTCCCCAAGTTCTCAATTACTTTTTCAATCAGGTAATCGATTCCTGTGTATTTAATAATGATACTGTGAATATCCTTAAAAAGAGGATGTTTGGTATTGGCTTTAAAAATTTTTTTATTGCCGACATTCTCGCTGTTCAGCAATCCTGCCTGCTCAAATTTATTGAGTTCCAGACGAATACCATTGCTGCTGTCCCCAAACTCCGACTCTAAATTTTTCAAATAGGCCGAATTATTCGCGTTTAAGAAGAACTTAAGCAATAATTTAATACGTGTTTTGGATGTAATAAGTGTATCTAACATGATATAGCTTCGCCCCCTCGCTTACATCTTTTGGGAATAGGGTTTAAAGATGAGGCGCTTAGTTCAGATCGGGTAAAAATATTACCCTTTTTCGGATTATCCAAAAAAAACGTAAAAAATAATATTGGGAAGATGTATATGATTATTACGGACGGAGTATTTAGGAATAGATGCAATATGTTTTTTTAACATATACCATTGATTATCATTAATTTATATTAACACACTATGTAACCGATGTTTATATGTATGAATTATAATCTCCTCTGTTGTGTCAGCCTTTCAGGCTGAGGGTTCATTTTTATCCTGAAAAGCTGACACAGCAGAGGGCTGCACATCCGATTCTTTACGGATCCTCCACTCCTTCGGATAAAAATTATTAATGCGGTTTGGCAGAATCTTTACCCAACCCAGGGCCGCACCCTCATACTCCACCAGGGTCCAGGACTTATAACCCCGTGTATCGGGATGTATATCTTTTTTCTGTAAATAGGCGATGGCATCATCATAACAGAGTGATAGACGGGGAAGGGAATTGTTTCGGATGAGGCTTAATGCCAGGCTGTGGCTGGGGATCAGCTCATCCCGAATAATGTTACCTATATCGGTTCCGAAAAGCTTTATATGCAGAGAGGTATTAAGTAAGCCCAACATCTCCTTGCATAATTCCCCGGGGAAGGCCAATACCTGGTTACGGTGTAAATAAAAAGAAAGCTTCCAATCCTGATTCAGATAAGGTAATGCGGGGCTAATAAATTTAGGATTCAGTGCCTGTATTTTCTTTGATGCACGAGGCCATTTCCCTTCATAAGCCGATTCAGCTTTTTTAAAAACCGAAAGAAAAAAGCCTTCGCCTCTCACTTTATGCGGATAACTACGGTAGCTAAATATTTCTTCCCGATCTTGTTGTTGAATGCCCCATGCTTCGGGGAAATCCATCTTTACAGATTCCCATTCATCATTTGCAAAAAGAGAAAGGATATTGTCTTCATTTTCTTCCGGTGCAAAGGTACAGGTGCTATAAATTAACAAACCATCCGGCGCGACTAAATCGGCGGCTTGTTTCAAAATTCTTTTTTGCCGGGATGAGCATGCCTGTACGGCTTGCTCCGACCACTCTTTGATTGCATCCGGATCCTTTCTGAACATACCTTCGCCAGAGCAAGGTGCATCAATCAATACGATATCGAAGCACCCTTCGAACATCGAGAAATGTTCGGGGTCGTTATTGGTAACAACAACATTCGGATTTCCCCAACGTAAAATATTTTCGGCCAATATCACCGAACGCGCATTGATCACTTCATTACTGATCAACAAGCTTTGTGAATTGAGCAAAGAAAGCAGATGGGTACTTTTTCCACCCGGAGCTGCACATAAATCCAATACCCGTAAAGACGCTTCCCTGTTAACACATTGCTTAAACACTTCTTCGATAAGCATCGATGAAGCTTCCTGCACATAATAATGGCCGGCATGAAATAAGGGATCGAAGGTAAAGGAAGGCCGTTTCACCAGATAATAGGCCCGTTCTGCCCAGGGAATTTTTACAGCTCCTTCGGGTAAGCCGGCTTTTTCAGAACTACTTGGATTAGTTTTCCCCGGATTTAAACGTATCGATACCGATGCTTCCTCTTGCAATGCCCGAAAAAAAGCATCCGCCTGATCTTGCAACTGTACACTCATTCTCTTAACAAATGCTTCGGGAAATGCCTGCATTCAATAAATAATTTTTTTTGAGGAATTAGGCAACAAATGTAAAGAAAAAAACTTTCCGGTAATATTTTAATATATTTTATCTATTGAATTACAAATATTACAATCGGCTGAATATTATGCAAGGGATTTTTTTCTACCTTTAATGTTCAATAATCTTGGAAAGAGAAAAGATATATGATGAGAAAAAAAATTTATGCCTGCATTCTTATAACCGGAATAGCGGCATGTGTGGCAGTAGCATTTTCATTCATTCAGAAAAACGAAAAACCTGCAGAACTTAAACCGGAAGAAAAACATGAATTGGTATGTCGCGAAATCGTAAACCTGGTCACTAACTTCAACTATAAAAAAGTTTCTTTAGATGATTCCCTGTCTTCCGTAATCTTCGATGCGTATATCAAGGCACTTGATGGGAATAAAGTGTATTTCCTCGAATCAGATATTCATGAGTTCGAAAGCTATCGTAATCAATTAGATGATATGTTGAGGATGGGCGATATCAATATACCTTTTCAGATTTTCAACAGATATATACAACGCTATACCAATAGAATACAATTCATGCTCGACAATTTATACCTGCCGGCAGATTTTACTACAAGCGATGAACTGATATACGACCGTTCGAAATTAGAGTGGATGAAAACCGTCGAAGAGCTGGATGCCTATTGGATGAAACGTATCAAATATGATCTGCTCAATCTAAGCCTGGCAGGATCGGATAGTGCCAAGAGCAGGGAGACCTTGAAGAAACGATACGAAAATCTTTTGAATCAATCTTCTAAAATTAATAATTACGATGCCTTTCAGGCAATCATGACCGCCTTCACCGAATCTGTCGATCCACATACCGATTATTACAATCCGAGCAATGCTGCAAATTTCAATGTCGATATGGCACGTTCGCTGGAAGGTATCGGAGCGACCTTACGTATGGATAACGATTATGTCACCATCAATGCGATTGTTCCGGGAGGGCCTGCCGATAAAATCAAACAACTAAACATCGACGATAAAATTATTGCAGTAGCACAAGGCAAAGACGGGGAGTTCGAAGATATTATCGGGTGGCGTTTAGATGTTGCTATACAGCTGATACGCGGAGCAAAAGGAACCATTGTACGTTTGAAAATTCTTCCGAAAGGTCAGGACATATCATCCGAACCTAAGATCGTAGAAATTGTACGTGAGAAAATTGTCTTACAGGATCAGTCGGCAAAATATACGATTAAAACTGTTCAGCAGGGAAATAAAGCATACAAAATCGGGATCATCGATATCCCTGCATTCTATGCCGATTTCAAAGCCTACCAGGCCGGAGACCCGAATTATAAAAGTACCACACGCGATGTACGCTTGTTGTTAGATACTCTGAAACAAGAGGATGTACATGCCGTTGTTATCGACTTACGTTCGAACGGAGGAGGTTCCCTGATGGAAGCCATCGACCTTACCGGGTTATTTATCAAGACAGGACCTGTGGTTCAGGTACGCAATACACGCAATCAAATCGAATCGGGAGAAGATGATGATCCATCCATAGCATGGGAAGGTACCTTAGTGGTCATGATCGATCGTTTCAGCGCTTCGGCATCCGAAATTTTCGCAGGTGCCGTTCAGGATTATGGAAGAGGAATTGTAATAGGCACCCAAAGTTATGGCAAAGGTACCGTTCAAAATTCCATAGACCTGGATCAGGTGATGGGAAACCGTACCCCTGCAAATAAAAATGTAGTAGGTAAAACAAATACTTACGGACAAATTAATTTAACGATTGCGAAATTTTACCGCATCAACGGAAGCAGTACACAGCATAAAGGCATTAGTCCGGATATCGCCTTCCCCATGATTTATTCCGCGCAGAAATACGGCGAAAGCTCGAAAGCATCGGCATTGCCCTGGGATGAAATCCGCCGAAGCAATTATAAAATCATGGCAGATTTAAGTGTCGTAAAAAAAGAATTAAATCAGGAGCATAACAAACGAATGAAATCAAGTAAAGAATATCAATACCTCTTAAATGATATTGAAGAGTTCAATAAAAAAGATATACAGGTATCTGTATGTTTACATATTGACAGTTTGAAAAAAGAGCGTGAAGAAAAGGAACAGATAAACTTTATGCGTGAGAATGAACGCAGGGTTTCCCGGGGATTAGAGCCTCTGAAAAAAGATGAAGCTAAACCCAAACATGAGACGCCTTATGATTTTATGTTAGAAGAAACGGTATTGATTGTCGCAGATTATTTGAATGCAATCAAATAATTAAACTTACTGATAACTGCTCATTAAATCTTTTATCTGTTCCCGGTGCCGGTCGGTATGGTGCAGGATGAAATACAACCAATCAGGAATGAGCATTTCACCCAGATAGGGGTGCTGATAATAGCGGTTATCAATCTTAATTTCTCCCTTGAGTAACATCTCTTTCAGAGATGAGCGTTGCTTCAGGAATCGTTCTTCAAACTCTTCTCTACTTTTAAAAATTCCTTTCGGGACCAAGCTATCAGGGGCCTTCACTTTTCTGCTTCGCATATCTACCACCAAACGTTTTAAGCGGTCATTACCCAATAGTTCATTCGGATCTTTGCGATCATTGGTGGGATTCAGTAATAAGATACCGATCAGCTTATCTGTTTTGCAAATATGTTCTGCTATTTGTAATACGGTCCAACTTTCGGCAGGAGCCCGATGCAAATGTGCTTCCGGAATTTCTCTGATGAGGCTCAGCAGGCCTGCTGTATTGGTTTCCAATCGCTGAATGTACTGTTGTATATCCATACCTTAAGATTGATAATATATTTCCGAAAGTACAAAAAATAGAAAAGCATTCAATCCCAAATTGAATGCTTTTCAAATGTGTATATATAGCGCTATTAATTAGGTAAAGGGGCTCCTACCTGAATATCGCAGCGATGACCCGGTTGTCCGTGTTCGGGGTTTAACTTTGCAGTACCGGTGCCCGGAGTAGTACTAGCCGGTGCCGGATTTACATTCAATCGTGGCCCGTTTGTATTAGTTGGGCTAGTGCTTGTATTGGCAGTTGTATTGGTGCCCGGTTGTGCGACAATATTGGGTTGTACAGCCGGAGCCGCTTGTGCCGGAGTACCATCTAAAGGTGCACCCACCGGAATATCGCAACGATGACCCGGTTGTCCGTGTTCGGGATTTAATTTTACCTGAGCATTTGTTTGCGGAGTTGCCACTTGTGATTGCGTTTGCACTTGCACAGGAACCGTCGTTTCCTGGCTTACCTCAGTCGCCGGTGAATCATTTTGAATCGTATTCAATAAAGCAGGCGCTTCTTCTTGTACTTGTACCGCCTCATTAACCGTAGAGGTACTTGTTTCGTTGTTAGAGCAGGCAAGTAATAAAAGCGAGCTGCTGAGAGCAAGGATCATGATTGATGTTGACATATTTCTTAAAAATTATTTTTTTATTTATTAAATTTAAATTTCTTTTCTAAATTAAAGATAGGAGTTCTAAAGATAGAAATATAACCCCTTTTATGAATGAATTGTTTTTGACAGTCCTGAATCGCCCTAAAAACACTAGTTAAAAAGTTTTTTATCGAAGAGCCAAGTCTATTTTTAAGGTTGCCGATATAAATAATAGCCTTGCTTCGATCAAGATTTAATCTATTATTAACAATATTAACTCGAAACAACCTTCAATCCGATAATGGATGCGATCAGGGTTATCAGAAAAAATATTCTCCAAAAATCGGAAGGTTCCTGAAAGAAAATAATCCCAACGATTACGGTGCCTACTGCTCCAATGCCCGTCCATACCGCATAAGCCGTGCCTATCGGCAAAGTTGCTGTAGCTTTCACCAATAAATACATACTGAAAGATAAGCAGGCTAAAAAACCCGCATACCAAACATTCGCTTCCATTCCCGAGCTAGCTTTCGCTTTTGCCAAACATGCGGTAAAGCCCACTTCAAAGATTCCTGCAATAACTAAGATTATCCAATTCATCACTTATTATTTACGATCCGATTCATATAAATCGATCCATTGTTTTATGTTCTTCCGAATTTTTTTAATATACTCTTTAGTAGTTTTTATAGGCTATGTCATGAGTTAAAGGTAGAATATTTTTTGATTTCTATATTCCGCTTAAAAATATTAAATTCGATATATAAAATTAATACCATTATGAAAATAATACTTTCGCTTATTAAATATTTCTTTCAGGCGCTCTTTATTTTTTTAGGGTTAAAGTTTTTGATACAGGCCCTATTTCCAAATAGTAATCTTACAAATGCAGGCAGTCCTGAAACTACCATTATAAAAGTATTGGGGATGGTGCTTAATTCTTTCTCTCCTTAAATTAAGGAGCCTGAATAAAACATCGTGATTCAGAGATTTACGCACTTTGATACTGATAAAAGAGTTCCGAAATTCACCAAAGTATAATACTCCATTTGTATATATCTAATCAAAACTTATAAGCGAGCATTACATCTATATTATTATCCTGATACAGTATGGAGCTATCAAATGAAGCCCCTATATAAAAGCCCTTATACATCTTAGCTTTTGCTATGTATATACTTCGAAGTTCCAATACCCGCAACTGATAAGATATATCGAAAGTATTTTTATAAGAAAGGTTTAATCCCAAATCAATATCCGATTTCATCCCTTGATGATACATTAAATAAGGAGCAAGCCTGAACTTTTGCCGGATACGAAAATTATACGAAAGATTCGCATAAACCTCTCGTTGGTTTTCAATCAGTTGCTCTCCATCGTATTCGGCAGATGCAGCAAATAAATTTTTCGAAGCCAGTCCTGCTGTTAACCCTTTCAATTGGTACTGAATACCTAAATCCAGGTCGGGTGTAAAACGAAGACCCGATCCTGTTCTGTTCGACAGCTCCAACTGATCCCATTTGATGCGGTCAAAATTAAGTACAGCCCTGATGCCTGCACTCAAATGATGTAAATCTCCGAATTTCCGGGCATAAGAATACCCTGCATAAAACGTGTGTCGGTCGAAATAAGAATAACTATCATAGATATAAGCGGAAGAATAAGTAACCGGTTTTCCATTAAGCCGTTCCATATAGCTTAACATGGTAGTCATAGGTTTAGTCCATGAATCATTGGCAATGATTTTATCTTTTGTATAATAGGAAAGCAGATGACCGACCGTACTGTCGCCAATATCCCCGGCAATATTGTAGTAATTCATCTGATTGAAATAAATATTCGGCCTTAACGTGTTCTGGCTATAAACCATTTCGGACATAAATATAAACAATACAAATATGAGTAGTTTTCTCATTTCAGCGTGTTAAAATCGTTTAATGTATTACGGATAAAGCTACCCAGCTCGCTGATATGATCACCACCGGGATATGTATATAAGAGTATGTCGCCACCGGCAACCGTTAATCCTGAGAGCGCATCCGTTGAATTGAAATAAGGTACTACATTATCCGCATCGCCATGATGAAGAAAGATTTTACCCACGGGTTTCCACCCCGCACAAAATGAATTATTTTGGAACTCTTTCCGGAAAGTCACATCCTGCCCATCCGCTATTTTAGCTAAAAAATATCTTTTGAAAACTTCCTCAGGCTTTTGGGAAGGCGTAAAAATAGAAGAAATCTGATCGTACACCGGAAAAGTAAAGATCTGATCGGCAGGCCTTTGAATTGATGAAAATTTATTCAGCGAATAAATCGCCCATGATAAAATCGGCATGATACCGGTCTCTTCCGATTTTTTATTAAGAACCTCCAGCGCCATTCGTTCAAAATTGTATGGGCCGGCAAGTCCGGAACTTGCAACTACCGTAAATTCGTTTAAATACTGTTCCTGTATATACTTATGAGAAGATATCGCAGCTCCTGCACCTTGCGACCAACCGGCAATAAATAAGCGATTGTCATATAACAATCCTTTTTCATTTAAAAATTCTTTAACTGCCAGAAGCCCGTCAATATTCGACTTAAACATTTCCGGATAATAAAGATAAGGATGATCTTTACCCAGTGTAATTCCATAACCAATATAGTCGGGAAAAAAAACGGCATATCCGGACGAAGCCCATCCTAATCCCATGTTTCTCACATCAAGATGAGTCTCTTTGCTGCCATTGTAAGTTGAAGCCGTTCTCTCATTAATACCCAATGCTTGAGAGGGAATTTCAGTTCCGTGACAATACATAATAAGGCGAACAGAGTCAAGAACGTGGGGTAGTATTAACAAGCCTCTCGAATCAATAGGTTTTCCCCTGTATTCGGTTCGGTATGTAATGACATAATAAATTACATCATACAATGCAAAATCCTGAGCTGATAATTCCGTCACTCTTTCTATTACTTCGTCTTTTGTTAATGCTCCGGCCAATTGGGCTTCAATAAGCTCTCCACGAGATTTCGGGGTAAGGATATCTTCTTTCTTTGCACAGGATATGCTTATAAAAAAAGAAGGGATAAGTATTAATGAGTAAAAATGAGTACGCGTTATTCTCATAAGAAGAAACTAAGTTATTCTATTAAAGTTAAACAAAAAGGTTAACAGATAACGAAATACAGTATAACTATGATTATTAAATCATTGAGTTAGCTGATTATCATCACCCTGCCCAGCCTTCCCTATCCAAACTTCTGTAATGAATCGCTTCGGATAAATGCTCTACCTGTATGTCATCACTTCTTTCCAAATCAGCTATGGTTCGCGAGACTTTCAAGATACGATCGTAAGCTCTTGCTGATAAACCCAAACGTTCCATGGCGTTTTTCAATAAAGTATTCCCTGCTTCTGAAATCACACAAATTTCGCGCAGCATACGCGAACTGATTTGCGCATTACAATACACCCCATCCACCTCTTTGTACCGTTGTTCCTGTACTGTTCTTGCTGCCATTACCCGTTTGCGTACTTCAGCACTCCGCTCTCCTTCGCTTTTCGTAGTAAGTTCGCTGAAAGAAACCGGCGTTACCTCAATATGTATATCGATACGATCCAACAAAGGACCCGAAACGCGATTCAAATATTTCTGAACCACACCGGGCCCGCACACACATTCTTTCTCGGGATGGTTGTAATATCCGCAAGGGCAAGGGTTCATCGAGGCTATCAACATAAAACTCGAAGGATAATCGACCGAAAGTTTCGCACGCGAAATAGTAACTTTCCGTTCTTCCAGTGGTTGTCGCATTACTTCCAACACCGTTCGTTTAAATTCAGGCAATTCATCCAAAAACAAAACCCCATTGTGCGCCAATGAAATTTCTCCGGGCTGAGGATTGCCGCCGCCGCCAACCAAGGCAACATCCGATACCGTATGGTGTGGGGCACGAAAAGGCCGGATAGAAATCAAGGCATCGCTCGCAGATAGCTTTCCCGCTACCGAATGTATTTTTGTTGTCTCCAAAGCTTCGCTCAAGCTTAAAGGAGGAAGTATGGTAGGTAATCGTTTTGCCAACATGGTTTTTCCGGCTCCGGGCGGGCCAATCAATATTAAATTATGTCCTCCTGCCGCTGCAATCTCCAAAGCTCTTTTAATATTCTCCTGTCCTTTCACATCCGAAAAATCAGTATCGTACTTAAATGCATTTGTATAAAAATCTTCGCGTGTATCTACTTGTACCGTATTTCGTGTATGCGGCTCCTGAAATAATTCTACAACCTCTAAAATATTCTTTACCCCATACACTTCCAGATCATTCACAATTGCCGCTTCGCGGGCATTTTGTTCGGGTAGCACAAATCCTTTAAACCCTCTTCTACGCGCTTCAATGGCAATAGGTAATGCTCCCCGCATCGCTTTCAGGCTTCCGTCCAGCGAAAGCTCTCCCATAATCAGAAAATCTCCCATCTCCTCTTCCGAGACTTGCCCGCTGGCTGCTAATATTCCCATAGCTATCGTTAAATCGTAGGCCGAACCTTCTTTACGTATATCGGCGGGGGCCATATTCACTACAACCTTCATCCTCGGCATGTGTAAGCCTACATGTTTTAATGCCGACTCGATACGCAAATGGCTTTCCTTTACAGCGCTATCGGGTAAACCTACCAGAAAATAATCTACCCCTGTAACAATATTTACTTCAACCGTAATTACAATAGCATTTACTCCGTAAACAGCACTACCAAATGTCTTTACCAACATCTTCTTAAAAATATTCTTAAATGTAGGATCGAAAAAGGGAAATAAAAACCGCATAAATAGGTAGAAATAATATTTTATTTATTCCGGAATATATACCTGTCAATGAATTCGCATTCCCCCGATATATTGCTCATTATGAAATGAATTATGTATATTTCATCTTTATTAAACATCCTATGAAAACGAAAAAATTAGAAATTCGCGTAGCTATACAAATTCAAAAAAACCGGCACGAAGTTTTTGAAGCCATTGTAGATCCTGAAAAAATGAGCGGGTACTTTATTTCTAAAAGCAGCGGCCGTATGGAAGAGGGCAAACAACTCCTATGGAATTTTCCGGAATTTGATATCGATGTTCCTTTACGTGTTGGCAAAGTACAGACCGACACTTATGTTTCGTATTACTGGAATCATAACGATAAAGAACTTTTCTGCGAAATGTCTTTGAAGGATACGCCCGATAAGCAAGGAACGGTTGTCAGTATTACTGAAAAAGAGATGGACATGGACGATGAGGGAATCACCTGGCTGATGGGTAATACAGAAGGCTGGGCAAACTTTCTTGCTTGTTTAAAAGCCTACCTGGAACACGGTGTGAATCTCCGCAAAAATGCATTCGATTTTATGAGATCATAATTGAAAAATTATTTTCACAAGCTTTTTTAAATAATAATTTCGAATGATGATAAAGAAAAAAATCGGCTATCTGCTTTTAAATATTCTGATATGGTTGCTGCAATTCGGATTGGCAATTCCTTTTCTGATTATAGGGTTTCTAAAAATCACCAAGCCTGTTTCGGAACTTGCCTATATGATTCCCTGGGTAAATGATTTTCCCACAACAATGGTGCGCTTTATAGGTATATTTGAGCTATTGGGTGGAACAGGACTTATTCTTCCATCGCTTCTGCGCATCAAACCTATCTTAACTCCTCTGTCGGCTATGGGGATTCATATCCTGATGATTTTGGCATTCTTTTATCATCTGAGTAAAAACGAAATCCATGCTTTGATACTGAATGCGATTATTGCACTACTTGCGCTCTGTATTGTTCTTCTGCGGCATCGCATCCTTCCCATCGAAGCAAAAAAATAATCCGCGCATCGTTTTTCTTTCTTAAAAAAACAATTTTTATGAAATAAAACTTATCTTGTTTTAAGCAATTCGAATCATGTCTAATATTCAATTAATCATCGAAGAGAGGGCTGCCGATATCGGAAAATTTATGGTAGGCAGGCTTTTACCTTTCCGTCAGAAAAGAATGGTAGGTCCTTTTATTTACATCGACCATATGGGGCCGGTGAAATTAAATGAACGTGAACATTTCGATATTTTACCACATCCGCATATCGGCTTATCAACCTTAACCTTTTTATTCGAGGGAAATATTATGCATCGCGATTCTTTAGGCAATACCATAGAGATACAGCCGGGTGCCGTAAACTGGATGACGGCAGGCAAAGGTATTGTTCATTCCGAACGTACCCCCGGATATTTACGTCATTCCGAAATACACATGCATGGGTTACAGATATGGGTTGCATTACCCAAACATCTGGAGCAAATGGATCCTGAATTTTTCCATATCGACCAGGAAAAGATCCCGGTATGGGAAGAAGATGGGTTGCAATTTAAGCTGATTGCCGGAGAAGCTTTCGGAAGAAAATCGGCAGTGCCGGTGTACAGTAAATTGTATATGATCGAAATCAAAAGTAAGAAGATACAAAAAGTAAATATCGGCAATTACCTTTACGGCGAAAGCGGGTTATATATTTTAGAGGGCAGTATCGGCAGTGACGGAAATATATATCAACCCAAGCAAATTCTTGTAGCTAAAGACAGCAGCCTTTGCGAATTCGAAATTCATGCAAACACAACTATTTATTTGTTTGGCGGAGAAGCTTTCCCCGAAGAACGTTTCATCGATTGGAATTTTGTTTCTTCCGATCGTGCCCTGATTGAGGATGCGAAACAAAGATGGCTGCATCAACAATTTAAAAAAATCCCCGGAGATGAAATCGAATTCGTTCCGCTCCCCCCATATCCTAAACAAAAATAACATGGCAAAAATTACATCACATATTGGAAAAGAGTTGTATAGAATCGATATACATTCCGAATCGGGGAATACCCTGATCGCAGATGAACCAGTTTCTTCCGGCGGGAAAAATTCAGGCTTCTCCCCCAAAGAATTATTGGCATCAGCATTAGCTGCCTGCACCTCTGCAACACTTCGCATGTATGCTGACCGAAAAGGCTGGGATTTGCAGGAAGTAAAACTAAGTGTAGAGCTGGAACGAAACAATGAAAAAAATCTGACAAGCATTATACGTAACATGGAACTCATCGGAAACCTGAATGAAGAACAACGTGCAAGATTACTTGTAATTGCAAACAGCTGCCCGGTACATAAAATTTTAAGCAATCCGATCGATATCAAAACCGAATTAATTTAATTAAATATCTCCGGAATCAATAGATTTATATACATAATTAAATCCCTGTACGTTAATATCTATATTTTAGTTTAACCAGAACATTTTACCATGAGAAAATTAAAACTTCAAGTACAGCTATCTCTGGACGGATTTGTCGGCGGCACAAAAGGGGAACTCGATTGGATGACCTGGAACTGGGATGATTCTCTAAAAAACAAAGTAGATCAACTAACAGATTCTATCGACACAATTTTATTGGGAAGAAAAATGAGTGATGGCTTTATCAGCTACTGGGCACAAGTAGCCACCGACCCTGGCAATGAAGCGTATCCTTTCGCACAGAAAATGGTGCATACTCCGAAATACATTTTCAGCAAAACACTAACAGAAACTGCGTATCCGAATACTTCTGTATTAGGGAAAAATCTGAAAGAAGATGTATTAGCCCTGAAGAATAAACCCGGGAAAGATATCATCGTTTATGGAGGTGCAGAATTTAATACCTCATTAATTAAAGAAAATTTAATAGACGATTTTTATCTTTTCGTCAATCCAACAGCTATCGGTAAAGGATTATCTATATTTTCGGGACTTAAAGCGCTTAAGCTAATAAGTACAGAGCATTTCGAATGTGGCATAGTGCTTTTACATTATCAATTGAATTAGACTTATATTTTTAGTATGATTGATTTTTTCAAAGACGTATTCGAATACAATCATCACTTCAATAAAACATTTATCGAAGTGATGATATCTACCGGCTTCCAAAATAATGATGCTAAGCGGCTGATGAATCACATCCATCAGGCACACAGCATTTGGAATGCGCGCTTAATGCAAGTAAAAAAGGATATCGATGTTTGGGCTGATCATAACCTGAAAGATCTGCTCAGCACAAACGAACAAAACTATACCGACAGTTTAGAAATTATTCTTATGTCTGACTTTTCTGCACAACTAAAGTATGTCAACACCAAGGGGACAGCTTTTAACAATACTGTTCGTGATATACTTTTTCATATTATCAATCATTCTACACATCATCGTGCACAAATAGCAAGAGTATTGCGACAAGAAGGAATTGCTCCGCCTCCCAGCGATTATATATTTTACAAGCGATCAGATCTGACTTTATAATTATAATTTTGCCTTTTTTAAATGGATAAAATATGAAACACCTATTCCCTTTATGCCTGCTTATATTTATAGCCGCGGGCGCTCAGGCGCAGCAAACCAACCCGAATTACGATTCCAGAAAATTAGGTGCCGATGATTACGGGATGAAGAGCTATTATTTCGTGATTCTGAAAACCGGGCCCAATACCACTGCTCCCAAAGCCTTTATGGACAGTTGCTTTCGCGGGCATCTCGATAATATCGGCAAATTGGTCAGAGAAGAGAAATTAATTGTTGCGGGACCCCTGGAAAAAAACACTAAAAGCTACCGTGGAATTTTTATTCTGAGCGCCGATTCAAAAGAAGAAGCCGGTCGTTTGCTGCAAAGCGATCCTGCTATACAATCCAATCTTTTAGCCACAGAAATTTATACCTGGTACGGATCGGCAGCATTGCCCGAATACCTGCAAAGCTCTGAAAAGATATGGAAACTGAGACCCTGATGCTCTATATCGCTTCCAGCATTCTTTCTAACTTCATTCCTCGTGAACCTTTCAGCAGAATGGTATAATCGCGGTATTGGGCTTCTTTCAGATATTGAAGTAATTCTTCGGAACTTTGAAAGAAAAGATAATCATCAGTTTTATTGGCATAAAATTCTTTTCCGCAAAAAAGCGCTTCGGCAAATCCTTTCTCTTTTATAAATGCGATTATTTCTTTATGACATCTCAGACTTTCAGGACCCAGTTCAAACATATCCCCTAAAACCAGCAATTTCTTAGAGGCGGGGGTTTTAGAAAAATTATCAATAGCAGCATGCATACTACTTGGATTCGCATTGTATGCATCTTTTATAATAGTATTATAATCGCTGCGACTTAATTGCGAACGATTGTTTTCCGGCCGGTATGCTTCAATACTTTTAATAATGTCGGGGATGGGGACTTCAAAATAGTTCGCCACACAAATCGCTGCCAATACATTATTCAAATTATACTCACCGATTAACTGTGTGTGCACCTGATAAATCGTTTCAGAACCCATCACCTGAAAAGCTACACATAAGGTTGGTTCTCCCGAAAGTACCCGCCCTCTTACATCCATATATATTCCCGAACCATAACTTATTTTCCTTTCCAATGCGGCAGCCATCTCCATCAAATCTGTGTCATCTCCATTAATAAAAATTGTTCCGTTTTTCAGATGTATATGATCGTATAATTCTTTCTTGCCTTTTTTAACTCCTTCAAAACCACCAAACCCTTCCAGATGTGCATAACCTACATTGGTAATAAGACCATAATCGGGGTTGGCAATTTCACAAAGCGCTTGTATTTCTTTCTGATGATTAGCACCCATTTCTACAATTGCCATTTCTACATCTTTCGTTAAAGCCAGCAATGTAAAAGGCACTCCTAAATGATTATTGAGATTTCCTTGGGTAGCATAGGTTTTATACTTAGCCGAAAGCGCTGCATGTATCAATTCCTTCGTCGTAGTTTTTCCATTCGTACCGGTAATACCGATCAATGGAATGTTAAATTTTTTACGATGATGATGTGCCAAAGCTTGCAAGGTTTCCAATACATTCTCCACTAAAATACAACGTTCATCGCCGGCATATTTTGCATCGTCCAGAACCACATATACAGCCCCCGATTCCAGTGCCTGCATAGCAAAACTATTCCCGTCAAAATTTTCTCCTTTTAAGGCAAAGAAAATACTGCCGGGAAGAATATTACGGGTATCGGTACAAACAATGGGGTATTGTAGAAAGAGTTGATATAGCTGATCAATTGTCATAACTATTAAGCAAATGCGAAATTAAATTTTATCCCAAAGAAAATAAAAATACAAATCGATATTGGCATAAATAAAATATAACCCAATGGTATCAATTATCCCATGCACCAACAGGGGCATCCAGATATTATAAGCGTTTCGAACAAACAGATATCCTAAAAAAGCTCCGGTAATTCCGGTTGTGATAATACCTGATATACCCTGATAGCTGTGAGCTAATCCAAAGATAGCCGAACTGATAATGACAATCCAAAAATCCCGGCTCCCGGATTCGGGGATATACTTTTTCATTTCATTCATCAGGTATCCTCTAAAAACTGTTTCTTCAATGAATACTACAAATACCCATACAAAAACCAACCACATTATTAATGTAGCCCAACTTCCCCGTATGCCTTCAAAGGTTTCATAATTCAGCGGAACCTTAGTGATATGAGCAATGAATGGTTCGAGCAATGCACTTAAAAATAACTGGAAAAGCAGCCCGAAGAGGAATGAATAAATAAGTACCTTCGGCCAGGATTGAGGCTTCGAAAAACCAATGCTATACAAACGCTCGCGACGAACCCATAAAATAAAGAAGATCAGCAAAAGGGCAAGCGCAACGCCGATCCCAGGGATAAGAATGACTGCCAGCAGCGCTATGTTTATAAAAAACACAAACACTTTACGATGGAACAAATACTCTAATTGCGTACGCATGGATTAGCCTGATGTACATTTAAAGCTATGAAAAAAATTGTGAATAACAGAATTGAAGAATTGTTTTGCATTTTATTTCCTGCAAAGATCAGGAAAGATTCCCCTGTTTCAGAATAAAACTCCTGATTTGCCGGATATGTTTTGCATATTCTCTGTGACAAGCTCTGCGAACTTTACAGTAAAAAAATACTTATTGCTTTAAAGAATATTCGAAATCCAACACAGAATATTTGCAGCTACTCTTTTAAAACCGCGGAGGACACCGAAACGTATTCCTTATATTATACCAAACATGAATCACGCAGAGGGCGCAGAGAAGTGTTCGTTAGATAAGTGTTTTAGGAAATAAATTTGTGATATGCGCTTTGCATACTCCGCGAAAACCTCTGCGCACTTTACGGTAACTGATTTGGATCTATTCTTTGTACAGATAAAAAAGATTTTCAGGATTGTATAATTAACCATACAACCCACTGAAGAAAAGCTAAAGAATTAAAGTAAACCTTCAATAATATCTTCTACGGAAACACGCTCGGCTTCGGCTTTATAATTACGAACGATACGGTGACGCAACACGGTAGTAGCTACAGCTTTTACATCTTCAATATCCGGAGCATATTTTCCGTGGATAGCTGCATGACCCTTCGCTCCTAATATTAAATATTGCGAAGCTCGCGGACCGGCCCCCCAGGATAAATAGGTATTTACTTCCTGAGTAGCACGCTCTGTATTCGGCCGGGTTTTGCTGATAACATTCACTGCATATTCCATCACATGATCGGTTACCGGAATGTTTCTTACCAATTGCTGAAAATAAATAATTTGCTCGGCGTTCAATATTTTCCTCAAAGATACTTCGCGATTCGAAGTAGTGTTTTTCACTATCTGAACTTCTTCTCCGAAAGAAGGATAATCTAACAGAACATTAAACATAAATCGGTCAAGTTGCGCCTCCGGCAAAGGATAGGTTCCTTCCTGTTCGATCGGATTTTGTGTTGCCAATACAAAGAAAGGTCTGGGCAAAGCATGATGTGTACCCGCAGCGGTTACTGAACGCTCCTGCATCGCTTCTAATAAAGCTGCCTGAGTTTTCGGAGGGGTACGGTTAATCTCATCGGCCAATACAATGTTCGAAAAGATCGGGCCTTTAATAAATTTGAATGCTCTGTTTTCATCCAGAATTTCCGCACCGGTAATATCCGAAGGCATCAGGTCGGGAGTAAACTGAATACGGTTATATTCCAGATCGAGAACCTGCGAAACCGTTTGGACTAAAAGTGTTTTCGCCAATCCCGGAACACCTACCAATAAACAATGCCCATTGCTGAAAATCGAAAGGATGACCATTTTTAAAATATCATCTTGCCCTACAATAACATTTGCAATCTCCGATCTGATTTCCTTATACGATGTTGCCAAAGCATCTACCGCTTCAACTTCTGATTTAAACATGCTTATTTCGATTTAGATAATTTCTTTTTTGCCTCGACAGAATCATACCACACTTTTAATTGCTCACAGTTTTTATATTCATCCGATAAGTACAAATAGGTTCCATCACGTTTACTTTGAAACCAATCGCTCATAGCCTTACTTTGTTTATCGGTTAATGCCGCTTGTTGTATCTTTTGATAATCATCGGTAAGATTCGCCTGATGCGGATCTGTTTTCGATATGTAATACACCATACGATAAGCTTGCTCATTCGTATTGGTACGATACAATGCAGGTTCGGAAACCTCTCCCGGTTTCATATTCTCTACGACAAAAAATAATCCGGGATCCAATTGGTCCGTAGGAATTTTCGAAGTTCCATCGTTCATATTCTGAAGGATGCCGCCGTTGTTTTTAGTAGCATCATCATCCGAAAATTTTCCGGCTGCTTCGGAAAAGGTCATCTTATTTTCCTTAATCAAAAAATAAACACTATCCATTTCTTTTTTCGTCAATAACAAATCGTTATAATCGGTAGTAGGTTTAATAAGAATATGTCGAACATTTACCTGCTCACCACGTCGTTCTATTAATTGTACAATATGAAAACCGAACTCCGTTTCTACAATGGTTGAAAGCTCTCCTGGTTTTAATTTAAAAGCTACCGCTTCAAAAGCTTTCACCAATTCACCTCTTCCCACAAACCCTAATTCACCGCCACTCTTCGCCGACCCATCCTGAGAATATAAAATCGCTAAGGTTGCAAAGTCTTCCCCTTTAGCAACACGTACACGCAGTATCTCCAATTTGTCCTTGGCTTCCTGCTTCGCACGATCACTCACTTTCGGTTTTTTGGTAATAACAGCAATCTCTACTTCTGTATTGAAGTATGGCAAACTGTCTTTGGGAATTTTATTGTAAAAATCTTTTACTTCCGACGGAGTAACAAAAACATTTTGTGTAATCTCAGCTTGCATACTCTGCGCTAAAATCATGGCACGAATATCTTCACGTAGATCTTCTTTAAATTCAATGATGGATTTCCCAAGAAATTGTTCCAACTTTTCCTGCGAAC
Source organism: uncultured Sphingobacteriaceae bacterium (assembly GCA_964454645.1). Lineage (GTDB taxonomy): Bacteria > Bacteroidota > Bacteroidia > Sphingobacteriales > Sphingobacteriaceae > CAYVTM01. The sequence goes on from CAYVTM010000002.1 coordinate 226,283, forward strand.
CGATCTGCGCTGTAAAGTAAGCAATTCTTCGTGTCAACTCATCTTCAACCTGCGACTCACTAATTTTCAGTGAGTCGACAATTGCCTGATTTTGCAACATTTTCTGAGTAAGTATCCCATCCAATATTTCACATTTCACATCTTCATTCGCTGCATATCCCTGTGAAATATATTGCGCATATTGTCCTTCTACATCCGAAAGCAATATAATATTCTCCCCCAGTACCGCAATAATTTTATCTGCAGTTACTTCCTGCGCTTTTAACCCCAAAGCTCCTGACAGCATTATCAATACTGTCAACACATATCTATTTTTTATCATTGAATATTTCAAAATTATTTTTCAGGAATGCCTCATCGTAAATACTTTTCTCCATATCATTCACCAGTTTCAGCTTGCGTTTATTAATGATGATATTGCGAATATTATCTTTTTCGAACTCGAGTGGTGATACTCCGTCTTTGAACATATAATCGCGTATCTTCACAAGATACTGAAAAGCATCATCTTTAAACTCTATGTAATTGTTTTTTTGCAGAATATAACTTTCTGAAAAACGGTTTAAAGGAATTACATTGACCAAATGCTCAAGATAAAACCAATTCGTATCCGAAAGCGAATAGATAGTTGCAAATTGCATGCAATACGTTTCTATCTCTGTCCGATCCTTTTCCTTATCCGAACGAAACCATTTAACAGCATTATCAAGCTTATGCGCGCTCAGAGGAATTTTGGCATAAGAGGCTTTTACAATACTCTTCTTCAGTTCGAAGTTCGACTTATTTAAAGCATAGTAATTCTCTATTTGTTCGTTAGTGACTACCGTATCCAGTTTCTGAGCAACTAATTGTTGTTCGTACGAATAAATAATCAAAGAATTACGATAGTTCTCCAATTGCGCATTGATCACCTCATCATCATAATCGGTATTGTTCTCCGCTTGCTTTAACAAAAGCTGCTGACGTATCCAGTTATTAATATAACTATATACTATATCAATACTGTCTTTAGGTTGTGTCCCTTTGGGAACAATTCCTGCAATATCTTCCGCATACAGATATTTATCAAAAGCTCGTGCAATAGCGTCATCTTTACGTTCAAATTTAGATTTGATGTATTGACATGCGGAAGCATTGAATAAAAATATAACCAGAATAAGATATCTCAATGTACGCTATTAAAAACAGCTCCCCACAAAGGAGCATGTGGTTATTATTGTTTAATTAAACTTTTAAATACCTCTTCGTTTACTTTTACAGAATATTTCTGCTTTAACTCTTTTATCCATTCTTTCTCAAGGTAAGACTGAAAATCTCCGATAACCGTTGCACGTACTTCATCCAGTTTTTTGGTTTGTGCCGGAAGTACTTCTTTTACATTTACAAAGACAACTGTATTCATTGTATTTATATTGCCTGTAACTCCTTTTACCCAGGTTATTCCATCAATTACCGCATTATCTCCACGCTCAAACTTATCCGATTTAAGGGTAAGATTTAAGGGGTTCTCTTTATTCATTCTTCTCATCAAAGAATCTTCAGTGATTTTTTTATTCTTCATAAGCTTACGAACCTGTTTAGCAATCTCTGCATCTTTACAGGTGTAAATACTAGCATCTACACGATCATCCCAACGATAGTTCTCCTTGTTTGCCTCAAAATATTTTTCCAGTCCCGCTGAATCTTTCACTGCTGCCGACCAGATTTTTTCATCCGTTAGTTCGAATAATAAAATTCCGTCACGATACTCATTCATCACCGATTGAAACTCGGGATATTTTTGTTCCAAGCGTGATTCCTCAAACTCGGTAAGGTTTTGATTAATAAAATAGTCGTACATATCCGCTTTAAAGCGCTCGAAATTATTTTTACCTAAATTGATTTGATGCTCGGCAACGTGTTTAGCAAAATCTTTTACATAGATTTTAACATCCGCATAACCTGCCAGCAAAGCATTTGGGTTGGCAGCATCTTCCATCATAAATCTGCCATAAAAAATTGCCGAGTCGGCCTTTTTATAGAAAGCATTTAATACTTTCGGATGATCGACGAATTTGTATTCCTTTTTCAACTTCGCTATAAAGGATTTCTTGTTCAGCTCGGAACGAGAGTCTTTTGAAACTTTTGTTTTAATGGCGCTTTTACTTTCCTCAAAAGCAGGAACAGGTTTACGTCCCAGCATCTTTACAATATGCCATCCGTAAGAAGTCAGAAAAGGTTTTGAGTAATCCCCGATATTTTTCAGAGCAAATGCCTGTTCTTCAAACTCTGCAACCATTTCTCCGGTTTTAAACTCCTTAATGGCTCCCCCTATTTTTGCCGAAGGTTTATCTTCGGAATATTGAGCTGCCAAAGTTTCGAAGCTCTCCCCTGCCTGAAGTTTAGTATATATCTCATCAATCTTCGCTTTTACTTTCAGTGAATCCTCAGCATTCATTTCAGCCGATAAACGCACCATGATATGGGCTGTCTTTACCGTACCTTGTGCCGGACGAATGGCAGTAACTTTCACCAAATGATATCCGTATCGTGTACGTACAGGCATCGAGACTTCTCCTTGCTTCATTGTATAGGCTGCAGTCTCGAATGGATACACCATGGAGAATGCCGTAAAATATCCTAAATCTCCTTGTGTCTTTTTTGCATAAGTATCGTCCGAATATTGCTCCGCCAGTTTCCCGAAATCTTCCTTCTTCTCAACAATACGCTTACGCAGATTCATTATTTTATGATATGCTGCCAATGTATCTTTAGGTTTTGCATCCTCGGCACATTGAATTAAGATATGACTGGCTCTGATTTCTTTTTGTGAACGATCGTATGCTTCCTGAATTAAATGCTCCGTAACCGATTTATCTGTTAAATAAGGAGCTGCTAATTGTCTTCTGTATCCGCTTAATTCGTATTTGAATTTTTGTAGCGTATCCATTCCCAATGATTTCGCCTCCAACACCTTTAATTTGAAATTGGTGTACAAGTCGAGATATTCTCTTAATGTTTTCTCATCACTTATATTCCCTTGTTTCGAATTGTTTTTTTGAAAAACATATTCGAACTCCTGTTTTGAAACCCGCTCATCCCCCACTGTCATTAAAACTTCTTCTTGTTGCGCAAATGCAGACGTTGTTAACGCAAATGCTGCAATTCCTAGTACTAGCTTTTTTAACAAATTCTGATGTTTCATTGTATATCCGCTTTATTTCTTTTATGTTTAAAGTGTGCTAAAATAGAATAATTTTCAAAGGGAAACAACGTCTGTTTGATTAAGATTCATATTTATTGAATAGAATTTTACCTTTGAATCGCGAAATATGGAAAACATTCTACATACAAATGATCCCGGAGCATTGCTTTATATGTTCGGGGAAAGCATTTACAATATTAAGGAAACAACTGACAATCAGCCTGTATCAAATACAAATACCTCTATATCCTCTCCATCCTTTGATTATTTGGGAGAAAACAACAAATATATCCTGGTGCTCATTCATAACCCTCAATCCGAAAAAATCATTGCAAAAGAAGATCATGAACTCCTTCTGAAAACCCTTAAGGCACTTTCTTTGGATATGCGCGATATTGCTTTGGTTAACATAGCCCATCAGACAAATAAGCATTTGAATGACTATAAATCATATTTCTCTCCTTCAAAACTGGTAGGTTTCGGGATTTCAACTGAGGATCTACAATTAGAAAAAACCGTTTCCAGAAATGTAATTCAATCCATTGCGGATGTTAAAATTTTATTAACAGATTCCCTGGCTCAATTGGCGAAAGACCAGGAAGCAAAAACCTTATGGTGGAAAGCGATGAAGACCCTTTTTCAATAAACATGAGCAAAATAGAATTATTGATTGCCACGCAAAATGCCCATAAACTCGAAGAGATAAAAAACATCATCGGAGATCGTTTTCATCTGATTAGCCTTGCAGAGTTGGATTTTCACGAAGATATTCCAGAAACGGCTGATACACTGAGTGGTAATGCATCTTTAAAAGCTTCTTTTATCCATCATAAATTCAAAAAAAATTGTTTGGCGGATGATAGCGGACTGGAAGTTTTTGCCTTAAACGGTGCCCCGGGAGTATATTCCGCACGCTATGCCGGCGAACAAAAAAGTTATTCCGATAATAATTTGCATCTACTGAAAAATATGCGGGGAATACAAAATCGTTCGGCGCAGTTTCGTACGATTATCTCGCTTTTTTGGAATGGAAAAGAGTATCCGTTCGAAGGGATCGTTAAAGGGCAAATACTCGAAGAAACCAGGGGGAATAAGGGTTTCGGCTATGATCCGCTTTTCGTACCCGAAGGCTTTACACAAAGCTTTGCCGAAATGGATGCCGCCGAAAAAAATAAAATCAGTCATCGTGCCCATGCCTTACATGCCCTTCATGATTTTTTAAAATCAATCTGAAAAACTTTTCCACGCTAATATTTTTTGCTAAAATTTTTAGCAAATTTGCGCATGCAGGAAAACGAAGATTATTTTAAAGGTAGAGGAGCGCAAGTAAACACTCCGAATAAATTTCTCAGGCAAAGTTATGCCCAGGAACATATTGAGGGCCTGGATGAGGAATTATTAACGAATTCTGCTACCGAATACATCGAAGATCATCCTAAAAAAATACTCAACAAAAGCGAAAGCCCCGATATGCCTTTCGCCTATTCCCTCAATCCTTATCAGGGTTGTGAACATGGATGCATTTATTGTTATGCCCGAAATGCCCATGAATATTGGGGCTACAGCGCCGGATTGGATTTCGAACGCAAAATTATCGTTAAGAAAAACGCTGCGGATTTATTGATAAAGACCTTTCAGAATCCTAAATATATTCCCCGGGTAGCTATGCTTTCGGGTAATACCGATTGCTATCAGCCTATTGAACGCAAGCTGAAATTGACACGAAGTTTATTGGAAGTGTTCTTACGTTTTAGAAATCCGGTAAGTATCATCAGCAAAAACGATTTAATCCTTCGGGATATGGATTTGCTGAAAGAACTTGCCGCGATGAATCTGCTTTGCATCAGTATCTCCATCAATTCAGTACGTGAATCTATCCGTTTAAAGCTGGAACCACGGACAGTTTCCTTAAAGAAACGTTTCGAAGTGATTGAAAAATTAAGTACTGCCGGGATTCCCTGTTTTGTTATGGTAGCACCCGTAATTCCCGGACTTACCGTTGAAGATATCCCGCAGGTAATTAAGCGTGCTGCCGATTGTGGTGCATGCGGTGCAGGATTTACCATCGTACGGTTAAACGGAGCCATCGGAACTATTTTCACCGACTGGGTGCATAAAGCTTTTCCTTCGAGGGCGGAGAAAATTTTAAATCAGATAAGAGCTTGTCATGCAGGAAAACTGAACGACTCCCGATGGGGTTTACGCATGAGCGGCGATGGAAAAGAAGCGGAAAGCATTACGCGCTTATTCAAGCTATCCCGGAAAAAATATATGGAAGGAAGATCGCTTCCCGATTTACGTACCGACTTATTTTATTGCAAAGAACAAGATCAGTTAAAGCTATTTTAATCGATTCGAAGAATTACCTCTTCTTTCGATTTGGGCTTCAACTGCTCGCGCCAGGTAAAACCTTTTAACTCCAGCTCTTTGGGAGCAAGCTCATCGATCGGATAAAAGACAGCATCGGGCTGGGTCAGAAAAGTTACTTTCTGAATTTTATTATCTCTGAAACGCAAAAGCATATTACTGCAATCGGCTTTGTTTACACCTATATATTCGACCTCATCCTCTCTCTCCTCCTTTGCATAATAAACACTCTGACCATTCCCTTCAACAGTCAATGAACTCAAATCGTTGTCAATAAAATACCCGAACATATTCTTGCCGCGAATCTGGTCGAACTTAGTAGAATCCAAGGAATCAACCATCACTAAAAAAGCATTGTTCAACAAATTCATCTTATGGATTTGTTCGTTTTTCATTTCCAGCGTTATATAATCGGAGGTCATTTGTGCATTCTGCGACCAAAGTGTGGGGGCATAATAGAGATGCATAACGGAATCTTTATACGAATACGCCAATGAATCGCATCTTGCACGCAAATCGGATTTATAAATACGAACATCATGATAAGCCAGCATGGTTCGATATTTCATTGTATCATCCATAAAACTGCGAAGGGTATCGGCAGCAAGATATAAGGAATCCTGATCTACCAATACTACCAGATATGCCTGTTGTGTAACCAAAATACTTTCTTTACCATTATTATATTCGGCCTGATGTCCTCTCAGGACAATGTTTTGAGCGGTATCAACAAACTCTATATTTCTATTGGCTTTCCCGATTCCTTTTACCCGGTCGTAATACAAATAATCTCCCGACAATGACTGTGATCCGCTTTGATAATAAGAGTTCTTAGTAAACTGGGCTATATCTGTACGAGTATTATACGTTCCACGCTCGGCATAAAAAGAATCCTTTTCGGAAATAATTTCCGTCGGACCAAAGAAGGTTGACAATCCGGTTTCGGTATTGTATTGAAGAGTGTCGGATCTCAATACATACTTAGGGTTTGTAAGCACCACATTTTTCCTGAAGAAAGCATCACTTGTATTAGCATAATAATATCCGTAGATACTTGTCAGTACATTTTCTCCCTCGGTAATTTTTCCACCCTGAGGATAAGTAGCTACACGGTTTTTTGTATCATAATCCAACACATCGGTAGTTAATACCATTTCATTATGAATCACTTTTACATTTTTGTTGAAGCGAGCCATCTTCCTGTTCCCGTCGTATTTCAACACATCACCGTACAGGTTTAGGGAATCACCCTGGCTGATATGGACTTTCCCGAAAGCATCCACACTGTTTGTCTGATCGTAAAGCAATGCCGAATCGCAACGAAGCGTTACATTATCCTGACGAAAAACACAATTCCCTTTCAGTTTTTTAATTTGCCGATCCCCGATTTTAACAAACTCGAATACATTCGCGTGTACTACCTCCACACGGTTAGTTTTTTGAGCCTGTAACAGGAAAGGGAACAGCAAGCCGATAAGTACAAACAAACATTTTTTCACGTCGCAAAAATAGGCAATAAGCTTATAAATAATTAATCTATTTTTGTATGATGAGTCTTTTCATAAACCATATCCGCAACGAAGCGCTTTTTGAAGAAAGCGATCGTATCTTGCTGGCAGTGAGCGGGGGTATAGACTCTATCTGGATGCAGCACCTTTTCAACGTACATGCATTCCGTTATGGTATAGTCCATTGCAATTTTCAATTGAGGGGAGAGGAGTCGAATAAAGATGAGGCCTTCGTAAAAGCTTTAGCCCTATCACACAAGGTACCTTTTTATAGCATTCGTTTAGATACAGAAGAATATGCCCGGAAACATAAAATATCTGTTCAAATGGCTGCAAGAACCCTGCGCTATGAATGGTTCGAGCAGATTCGTGCTGAGGAAGGATATGCTTATATTGCTACTGCTCATCATAGCAACGATGCTATCGAAACCATTCTAATAAATTTAATAAGAGGAACCGGCATACGCGGGTTGCATGGTATTGTCCCGAAGAAAGGTAAAGTTATTCGCCCCATTTTGCCTTATACCCGAAGGGAAATTGAGGAGGGGATTAAGTCCGCCGGACTAAGCTGGCGTGAAGACCAATCGAATGCTTCCACAAAATACCTGAGGAATAAAATCCGGTTAGAACTAATCCCGGTACTGAAAGAACTGAACCCATCCATCGAAAAACATTTTAATGAACTGGTGTTGCAGATACGTTCGATGGAGCCCCTGCTGGATAAGGCTGTAAAAGAAGCTTCCTTCAGAGTGTTTCAAAAAGAGGGCGGAATAATTTCTATTGAGAAACAGGTATTTGCCGATTTGAACCCGCTGATACGTTACGAGTTATTTAAAGCTTACGGTTTTCATGCCGATACATTGGAAGATATCCTCAGAAGTATCAACCATCAAAGCGGCGCCTGCTTTTTTTCCGATACACATCGCATCTTACTCGATCGTAATCATTTACTTCTAAGCCGCTTAGAAAAAAACAAGTTAATAGAATATACTGTTGAAGAAGGACAAGAGGCACTCGATCTATCTACACATAGCTTAACATTCCGTAAAATCGGAATCAATGGACATAACATAGTACGTACAAAGAACGTTGCCTCCTTAGATTATTCCCTGTTAAAATTTCCATTAAGTGTTCGAAAATGGGAACATGGGGATAGTTTTATACCTTTAGGAATGAAAGGGAAGAAAAAACTGAGTGATTTTTTTATCGATGAAAAGTTCTCCATTCATCAAAAAGAAAATACCTTTGTAATGGTTTCGGGGACAGACATTATTTATGTAATAGGGGGGCGGATTGATGATCGGTATAAGATTACAGAGAAGACAGACACGATTTTTCAAATTGAACTTTATAATCGTTAGCATCCAAAATTATGAATCAGGAAATCAAATTTTATGAAAGACAAACACTGGGTGCTAGAAAATTTTGGGGAACCCGGCGCTTTGTATTAGCCCTGTTCTGTTTTGCTGCTTATTTCTTTTCCGAAGAACGTGAGCGCCAGTTTGCTGATTTGTTTTTAGTAGTAGGTATGGGAATACTCTTTATATCCTTACTGTTTGTTTTCCTTACTCATTATAAAACCCGTGTGATTAATGGCAGTATTATTCTGGATGGATTATGGAGTACTAAGCGTGTAAAGATCGACCTGAGCAGTATCGTAAGTTCTGAAATTGTTCAATACTCTCCTTATCTGATAAACAATCCTGTTTATAATTTACATAAAAAAGGAACTATACGTTACTATGCGCATGGTAAGTATGCCGTAAAACTTACCGATAAAGATGGCCTGATTTATTTAATCGGCTCTCAAGATCCGATTGAATTGAATAAAGTACTCCAGGAAGAGATCAGCAACACACATTAAGTTTTTATTTTTTTAATCCGATTTCCCGTAAGCGTTCATCCAAATATTCTCCCGCAGTCATATCACTATACCTTTTTGGATTACCGGCATTGATACAAGATTCCAGACAGGCTAAATCCATATCGGAACGTGGATGCAAAAAGAAAGGTACCGAATATCGGGAAGTGCGCATAAGCTCAAGCGGAGGATTCACTACACGATGTGTCGTAGATTTTAACTTATTATTTGTTAAACGTTGCAACATATCTCCAACATTCACTACAATATCATCTTGCTCCGCTTTTACCGGATACCATACTCCTTCACGGGTTAACACTTCCAGACCATCTGCACTGGCGCCGATTAAGAGGGTAATTAAATTAATATCCTCATGAGCCCCCGCACGCACAGCATTTTTGGGTAATGCATCCGGATTTTCGATGGGGAAATAATGTATTCCACGGAGAATACTGTTTCCGTTATAAATTTTATCATCAAAATAATTTTCGGGCAGGCCTAAGTAAACCGCAATAGCTTTTAAAATAAAAGATCCTGAATATTCAAGGCGTTTATAAACCTCTTTGGTGATCTCGTTAAAGCGTGGCAGTTCATCTACTAAAATATTATCCGGATATTCCGACTTAATCGGGTCGTCTCCTTCAACAAACTGGCCGACCTGCCAAAATTCTTTTAAATCGGGAGTTGTAGAATCTTTAGCCTTCTCCCTTCCTTTGCTGGTATAACCTCTTTGTCCGGCAAGTTCCACGCGCTCGTACTTACGTTTAAGATCTTCGGGCATACCAAACAACTTCTTAACTTCGATGTACAATTCCGCCATCAGGTCTTTCGTCATTCCATGATTCGTTATCGTAACAAAACCCGTCTCATTAAAGGCCTTACCCAAATCATCCGAAAATCTTTTCCTTTGCTCCGCCGAACCCTGAATATAATCATTCAAATCGAGCCGGGGAATATTTACCTTAGTCATAAGCTGATAAATTTTAGACAACAAAGATAATTAACTAATCGGCTAATTTGCTAATCAGTAAACTGGTCAATCGGCATTCTCCACACTCCACCTCCCTCTTTTTCTATATATTTACCCCATTTTAAGAATTAAATCACTCATAATCAACAAAATGTTGATAACATTTTTCTGCAAATATTCAGGAATCGCATTATATTTAACTATACCTTCTTAAAAAAGAATTTTCCGGTTGGAAGGATTCTTAAAAATCTTTACTAAAACAAACACATTATGCAAACAAACAAAATTTTAATGGGAGGAATTGCAGGAGCTATTGCGTTCTTCTTTTTAGGTTGGTTATTGTATGGAACACTTTTCAGCAATTTCATGGATTCTAATACAGGATCCGCAACCGGTGTACATCGCCCTGAAACAGAAATGGTAATGTGGGCAATGATGTTAAGTAATCTGGCGCTTGGGTTTCTCTTTGCAATAATCATTAGCTGGAGAGCTTCATCACCTTCTATTATGCAGGGTATGCGAATAGGGGCAATCGTAGGATTCCTGATGGCATGTAGCCTCGACTTTGTCATGTATGGGACCAGCAATATCATGAACCTTACTGGGACAATTGGCGACATCTTAATTTTCACAGTCATGTGCGCTCTCGGAGCTTCCGTTGTGGCATGGATAATGGGTAGGGGCACAACGAAAGCAGCATAGTACCTTCATTATTTCTTATCAAAAAGGGGCTCCTATCGGAAGCCCTTTTTGATTTATTCTTCTGCTAAACCCGTTATTTGCTTAAAATACTTTCCGTTTAATCTGATATAAACGATACCGTATCATATCGTAATACATCGCAAGGGCCAACACCCCGGCAGCCAAAAGCAGGGCCTTATATGCTATATGTTTATATACATAACCGCCGATTATACAACCCAGGAAAAAACAAAAGATAATCACAAGCCTTAGAAAAATACTTTTCTTCAGCAATACCATTTTATTCGGCTGTCTGTAAAAGAACAATTGCGAAAGCTCGATACCCAAATCGGTAAATAAGCCCGTAAGATGTGTCGTACGTACCGTACTATTAGAGACCTTTGTTACCAAAGAATTTTGTAACCCCATACTAAATAAAAGGATACAGGCAATGGCCTGAGGAGAGAATATATCCGCGGCTTGTAAAGCTACTGCCGATAAAAGGATAATCTCTACAAACATCGGGATAGCATGTGAAACATTTGAATTCCTTCTTAAAAGCAATTCAACTGCCAGATTCGAAAAGAAAGATCCCGCCAGAAAAGCAATAATATACAGTAAAAAAACAAAGGCATGATGATAATTTTCAATGAGCAGTTCTTCGACCCAGAAAGCAAAATGCCCGGTTACATTGGTGGTAAGTACTTGAACCGATAAAACCCCTACAATATTGACTATCCCCGCAACAAAAGAAAGGAGCGTTGCTAATCGCAGGTTATGGGCAAAGGTTCTCCCCCGGTCTTTGTGTCGAAACATTTCTTATAGATTATACCCGATACTGTTTAGAACAAATCAATATTAACCTTTTTTTGGGATACATTGCACTTTTCTATATATTTATTGTAATTACTTCATTCTTTTTCGCTCATCCTTTAATACATTTTAAATTTCGGATATAAACATCTTTTTATGATTATTATCATATTTTTATGAATAAATAGCAACGAAGTTTGAAGTAGAAAAACAGAAGATTCACCAAAAAAATAATTTAATATGAAAAAAGCAATTCTCTTATCTGCAACTATGGCAATGGGTGTATTCATATACAGCTGTGGCGGAAGTTCAACTGAACAAGGTTCGGGTCAAGTAAATCAGGAAACACAAGAAACTACTACCGATATCGGAGACAAAGGGATAGGGAAATTTACGGAAGTAGAATTAACTCATCCTTTAAATGAAGAATGGGTTGCTCAGGGACAAAACATTTCCGATTTGAAATGCCTTTCCTGCCATAAATTAACAGGGGAACGAATCGTAGGTCCGGGATGGAAAGGCGTAACAGAACGTCGTACACCGGAATGGATTATGAACTTTATCACCAACACAGATGAAATGCTAAGCAAAGATCCCGAATCACAAGCAATGCTGGAAATTTGTATGGTACGCATGCCGAACCAAAACCTGAGCGATGAAGATGCGCGTGCGGTTTTAGAGTATATGCGTAAGAACGATGAAATGAACTAAATCAATTAATAATATGAAAAGAAATATTTTATTAGCAGGCATTATGGGGATTGTACCCTTTATAATGCATAGTTGTACCATGAAAGACAGCGGCTCAGTAGTCGAGGGAGACGCAGCATCCAAGGTATATGTAGCTCCCGGTAAATACGACGAGTTCTACAACTTCGTATCGGGCGGTTTCAGCGGCCAGGTTTCTGTTTATGGTTTACCTTCGGGAAGATTGTTAAAGGTCATTCCCGTATTTTCTGTAAACCCTGAAAACGGTTACGGATACAGCGAGGAAACCAAAGCAATGTTAAACACAACTGTGGGCCAGGTTCCCTGGGACGACCAGCACCACCTTGCCCTTTCTCAAACAAACGGAGAGCAGGACGGCAGATGGATCTTTGCCAATGCCAACAACACCCCTCGTGTTGCCCGTATCGACTTAACTACTTTTAAAACGGTTGAGATTCTTGAAATTCCGAACAGTGGGGGAAACCACTCTTCGCCTTTCTTAACCGAAAATACCGAGTATGTTATTGCCGGAACACGTTTTGCCGTACCTCTTGGCGATCGCGATGTTCCTATCGATTCTTATAAAGAGAATTTCAAAAGTACAGCATCCTTTATCAGTGTTGACCCGACAAGCGGTAAAATGAAAATCGCATTCCAGATTGCCTTGCCGGGGATGGACTTAGACCTTAGCCGTGCCGGAAAAGGCCCTTCACACGGATGGTTCTTTTTCTCTACCTACAACACTGAACAAGCACATACTTTGCTTGAAGTAAATGCTTCACAAAAAGATAAAGACTTTATCGTTGCGGTAAACTGGAAAAAAGCAGAAGAATATGTGAAAGCCGGAAAAGGGAAGAAACAAAAAACAAAATATGCACACAATATCTGGAACGAGGAAACTCATAGCACCGAATCTAAATTCGAAGAAGAAGTGATTGTATTAGATCCCGAAGAATTAACGGATATGATTTACATGATCCCTTGTCCGAAATCACCCCATGGCTGCGACGTTGACCCTTCCGGCGAATACATTGTAGGAAGCGGTAAATTAGCCGCACTGATTCCTGTGTTCTCTTTCAGTAAATTCACCAATGCTATTGCTGCCAATGATTTTGAAGGAGAATATTATGGGATACCTGTATTAACTTACGAATCTGTTTTGCATGGGGAAGTGCAAAAACCAGGATTAGGCCCCTTGCATACAGAGTTTGATGCGAAAGGAAATGCTTATACCTCCTTCTTCTTATCTTCAGAAATTGTAAAATGGAGTGTGAAAGATCTTACTGTTCTGGATCGTGTTCCTACCTATTACTCTATCGGTCACTTATGTGTTCCGGGCGGAGATACCAAAAAACCGTGGGGTAAATACGTAATTGCTTACAATAAAATTACTAAAGACAGGTACTTACCAACTGGCCCTGAGCTTTCTCAATCTGCACAGTTGTATGAAATTGACGGAGATAAAATGAACCTGATTCTGGATTTCCCTACTATTGGTGAACCTCACTATGCGCAAGCTATTCCGGCCAGCGTGATTAAGGATAAGACGGTAAAGATTTACGACATCAACAAAAACAAACATCCTTATGCCGCTTTGGGTGAAAAAGAAGCAAGAGTTGAGCGTAAAGGTAATCGTGTAGACGTATATATGACCGCTATCCGTTCACACTTAACTCCGGATAATATCGAAGGAATATATGTAGGCGACGAAGTATATTTCCACGTCACAAACCTTGAACAGGATTGGGATGTTCCTCACGGTTTTGCTATTAAAAACAATCCGAATGCCGAACTCTTAATCATGCCGGGCGAAACGGCTACCTTAAAATTTGTCCCTACAAAACAAGGTATTTATCCGTTCTATTGTACCGACTTCTGTTCAGCGTTGCATCAGGAAATGCAGGGTTACTTAAGAGTATCCCCCAAAGGAAGCAATGTCCCATTGAAATATGGAATGGGCGAAACGATGACGGCGAATAAATAATATCATTAAAACCGGTAATGGCATTATCCTGTTCGGGATAATGCCATTATTTTAAAAATACATCATGAATAAGTTCAATCGTATCAGCATCTTGGTTGTCATCGTTCTCTTGGCGACACTATGGTTCTTCCCAATGTGGCAGATCAATTTGAAAGCCCCTCAATATCCCGGAGGTTTGGTAATGACTATCTGGATAAATGATGTCAAGGGTGATGTGGAAATTATCAACGGATTGAATCATTATATCGGAATGATGACCATTGAAAAAGAAGATTTCAAAGAGTTCGTTTATTTACCGATAGCCGTTTCTGCTTTCATGATTTTAGGTGCGCTTCTATTCATCTGGTATCGCCGAAGCGGATATTATATCTGGACAGCTCTCTTTGTAAGCTTGGGCCTTCTATCTTTTTACGACTTCTATTCCTGGTTATACAAATATGGAAATAATCTGGACCCCAATGCCCCTATTCAGGTTCCGGGCATGTCGTACCAACCTCCGCTGATAGGATATAAAAAATTGCTTAACTTCGAAGTACTGTCACAACCTCATGTAGGAGGCTGGTGTTTTATTATATCGGGAATACTAATGGTTTGGGTATGTTACAGGGAATGGAAAAAATCTAAATCTCATGAAAAAACAAAAGCTTAGTTTTTTAGCTATTATACTTCTGTTTAGTTTTGCATGTACGCCTTCTTTTCAGGAATTTAACTATGGAAAAGATGCCTGCGCATTCTGTAAGATGACCATCATGGATGCCAATTTTGCATCGGAAGTATTAACTCATAAAGGCAGAGCCTATAAGTTTGATGACATCTCCTGTATGAAAAAATATATACAGGAAAACAATCCTGCCGATTTTAAACAATATTTTGTAGTAGCACATAACCATTCACCGGAACATATACTCGATGCTGAAAATGCAACCTATCTGCATCATCCTTCTTTTAAAAGTCCGATGAACGGAAATTATGCAGCTTACCCTTCATTGGAAGCCGCCCAACATTTAATAGACAGCTTAAACCCCGAGATTCTTACCTGGGAAAATATTGAATAATCATGATGCGTATATGGATAGGATTAATAGGGATCTGCTCATTATTCGTTTTAAATGCTCAAGCCCGGACTCATCAGGTATATCCGGATAAAGATAAGGCTATTCAAAGCAGCATCAACGCTGCCTCAAGCGGAGATACTTTAATCATTCATGCAGGAACGTATCCCGAACACGATATCCTTATCAAGAAAAAGCTTACGCTTATCGGTAATGGGAAAGCAATCGTTGACGGAGAAAATAAACACCAGCTTTTTGTCATCGCATCAGATTATGTAACCATAAAAGGTTTACAGATTCAGAATTCAGGGCGATCGAGTATGAGTGATATGGCTGCCATACGTGTGCAGGAAGCGCATCATGTTCAAATCTTCAACAACACCTTAATCAATAATACTTACGGTGTCTATATTCAGATGGGCGGGCATTGTATCATCAGCAATAACGATATTCGTTCGAATGCTGCTGAGGTACGAAACAATGGGAATGGCATACATGCCTGGAAATCCGAATACCTGTCGATCGCTAATAACCATATCGAAAATCACCGGGATGGGATCTATTTCGAATTTGTAACCAAATCCTATATCGTCAATAATACTTCCATCAATAATGTTCGTTACGGTTTACATTTTATGTTCTCGCACGACGATATCTATACCAACAACAGATTTACACATAATGGATCAGGCGTTGCCGTGATGTATTCGAAAGGTGTACGCATGCATAACAATATCTTTGAGAACAATTGGGGAGACGCGGCTTATGCTGTTCTGTTAAAAGACATCAGCGACAGCGAAATTATTCATAACACTTTTATCAAAAACACGGTTGGTATTTTTATGGAGGGCTCCAGTCGCATCAAAATTTACAAAAACGAATTTATCTCCAATGGCTGGGCGATACGCGTACAGGCTAGCTGCGACAACAATACCTTTAAACAAAATAATTTCTTCGGCAACTCTTTTGATGTTGCTACAAACGGAACGATGACCTTAAATACTTTTGAAGAAAACTATTGGGATAAATACGATGGCTATGATATGAACAAAGATACTTTCGGCGATGTACCTTATTATCCGGTGAGCGTATTTGCCGTGCTATCGGAACATATACCGGCAACAATGATTTTATACCGAAGCTTATTGGCCGACCTGATGGACGAAGTAGAAAAATTGGTTCCCAGCATTATCCCCGATCAATTAATGGATTCAAAACCCTCAATGAAACAATGGAAACACCAATGATACAAATTGAAAATTTAACGAAGAGCTATTCGGGTTTCAAAGCATTAGACAATATCCACTTAAATCTTCATCAATCACAAGCCGTTTCGCTATTGGGGGCAAATGGTTCAGGAAAGACCACCTTAATTAAATCCATCTTAGGGCTGGTGATCCCCGAGAAAGGAAGTATCCGGATGAACGGGAAAGATATCCGTAAAGATTGGTCTACGCGCGCAGAGATCGGATACATGCCTCAGATCGGTCGTTATCCCGATAACATGACCATCGAACAAGTGATCGGCATGATTAAGGAATTACGCAAAGACACCCATACATACGATGAAGACTTAATAAAAGGTTATAAAATCGACAGCATCAAACATAAAACCATGCGTTCGCTTTCGGGAGGCACAAGACAGAAAGTAAGTGCCTGCCTGGCATTTTTATTCTCTCCTGCTTTTTATATTCTGGATGAACCTACTGCCGGATTAGACCCTATATCAAGTGAGATACTGAAAGAAAAAATAATCCATGAACGTTCAAATAATAAACTGATCCTTATTACTACACATGTTTTAAACGATTTGGAAGATACTATCAACCATGTGATCTATTTACAGGAAGGACGCTTACTTTTCTTCGACTCGATAAAACATTTGCAAGAGCTTACTAAAGAAGAAAAGTTAAATAAAATTATTAAACAAACCGTTCAACATTATCAACCTAATTAATCACTATGAATACGATCATAAAACATGTGTTGCTCGATTTATTTCGAAATAAAGTGGTTATCATTTATACACTTATTCTTGCCCTCTTATCGTTCAGCGTTTTAAGCATCGATTCCAATACATCCAAGGGATTATTAAGTTTGATGAACATCACTTTATTATTTGTTCCGATCATCAGTATTTTATTTGCCACTATTTATTTTTATAATTCCATTGAATTCATTGAATTGCTTTTAGCACAACCCTTACAAAGAAAATCGGTATTGCTTTCGGAATATTTCGGACTGGCATCTTCTCTGGCATCAGCATTCCTGATCGGGATAGGGCTTCCTGTATTTCTGCTGGCTCCGGGATTGGTAGCACTGAGTCTGGTCATCAGTGGAATCCTGCTGACCCTAACATTTTGTGCTTTAGCTTTATTTATTTTTGTATTGATAAAAGATAAAACGAAAGGTATCGGACTTTCCATTATCATGGGCTTATTCTTTACCTTATTATTCGATGGATTTTTGATTCTCTTCATCTATGCCTTTGGTGCTTATCCGATAGAACCGGTAATTATAGGCATACTTGCCTTAAACCCGATAGATCTGGCACGTGTAATGATTCTCCTGCAATTAGATGTTGCTGTGATGATGGGTTATTCGGGAGCGCTGTTCAAAGAGTTTCTGGGCAGCTCTACAGGCAGTATGTTTACTTTCGGTATAATGACCTTATGGGCAATCATTCCTGTACTGATTTCGGTAAAAATCTTTAAGAAAAAGGATTTATAAGAAGATCTGTTAATTATATCCCAAAGCTTCACGACCGGCATCGGAAATATGATCGAAGCCCCAGGGCGGATCCCAAACCAATGCTACATCTGTGCGATAATCGGGATATTCTTTTTCAACAGCAATACCTACCTGATCGACAATAGCTCCGCCAACAGGACAAGCAGGAGTAGATAAAGTCATAATGATATTTATTTCTTTCGCTTCTTCATTAAACTCAATATCATACACCAAACCCATGTCCATAATATTAATCCCTAACTCCGGATCCATTACCGCATAAAGCGCATATATTATTTTCATTTTCTGATTATAATACGGATCGCTGATATCTGCTTGTATCATGTATATATTTTTTTAATAATTGAACTCACATAGATTAAATAAGCTAATGCAGCTATACTCATCAGTACACTCCCGATATATAAAAGCGGAAGCGAACTCATTAGTATGCCCGACAAAAACAGCACGAAACCGGTTAAATAAAACAACATCATTTCGCGCAGCCATTTCTCCCGGTACAGATCCTTGGGTAACAATTCGGGGAGTTCTCCGGGTTTGTTCATGTGCATCCAAACAATAAAAGGCAATGTTTTAAATGTTTGTCCCATAATTAACAAGCTGAGAAAACCTCCCCAAAAAGAAAACAATACTGCATTAAAAAGTTTTACCGAAACCGGGTTGTCCGACAGATAAAGTATCAACAGGAATAAAAAAGGTACAGCCAGCATTCCGATGGCAAGGATCGAAAAGCGCATGGGGATATCCATCTTCTTACGCAAAGCACTTTTCAAACAATGCAGAATATAATAAAAATAGAAAATGATGCCCGTCATCACGCATAAAAGTGTAAGGGTATTCAGCCAATTCAATCTGATAAAAGTGAGGTTGATGATATATATCAGGATTCCTGCATTCAGAAAATAATAGGCAACGCTCAGCTGTTTTTTCTTTTCCACACGGCTCAGCACAAACATAGGAACCAGCTTAGCGCTCACTCCCATAATCAGCATTAAAAACCAGCCTGAAAGACCTATTCCTGCGTGAAAACGCAGATAGTATAAATGTTCTCCGGATAAAAAAGCATAGCGTAAGTTCAAGAGGAATAATAAACCTAAAGCTGCTGTGGCAATTAACCACCAATGAGCCGTTACAATAAAATCACTTACTATACTCTCCTTCCCTCCCTGTGCCGTTTTAAAAATATTATACGCATGTAAAATAAAAGCAATAATTATTAATGAAGCGCCGGTAAAAGCAATTGTGTTCAGTTTAAAAAACCAAAAGGAGCTCACTAAAAGTATAATACCTGTCAACAATAGGAAAGCTGTAAAGATGGGTCTCTTATCGTTGTATAGTTTATTCTCACAAATAACCGGGACCAATTGATTACTGGCTCCAAAGATAACAGAGCAGGCCCAACCCAGGATTGCCAAATGAGTGATGGCTAATAGTTTCGGTTGAAAGTAATGCCCCGTAAATGCAGAAGCTGAATACACACACAATAACGATACCAGGAAGAAACAACATGCAGCCATAAAATAATACGGCAATACCGCATCTTTACGAGGCCGTTGATCGGCGGGAATATTCATGGTCGATAAATAATTAATTCGAGTCCTTCATCCGTATGTTTATATACATATTGATAGTTTCTCGTTTTCAATTCTTCAATCAAAAATACGGGAACTTTTTTATGATACACAAACAATGCTTTTACAGGATCCATCTGTTCCAGTGTTTCTAAAATTTTTATCATCGGTTGAGGCATCGGCAGATCCCTGACATTTATCTTTAGGAGATTATCGGCATATTTCGTTAAAACCTCATCAAAAGCATCTTTAACATTAGCAGGATCAGCAACATTTATCATTTGCGTATCTTCAGTACGAAGAATATAACAATGAAACTCATCCCCGCTGATCTTCTTTAAGCTTATGCCGAATTTCTGTTTTTCTAAAATACGGATAAGTGGGGCAGGTTCAAATGCATTTATCAACAATAAAGATTCTGATACTTCCAGGGAACGGACACTATCCATAATCTTATTAAATGGATCCCGTGACCGGGCAATATCCGTTCTTACATCAAGCAGGTAAGTATAGGTTATGTCTTCCTCTGTATATAAATCCCCGAAAGAACCTTTCACATCTTTTACTCCTGCATCGGGTGTTTCAAACCCTAAAGGGCGTATCGCATTAAAAATATCATTAAGTGATACACCCCCTATTTTTGCCGCTTCCGAAATACTTACCCGCGATGCCAGCACCTTTCTTAAAATCGGATTTTTCAGTTTCGAAAAATGTGAACTCAAGCCTGCCAATGCCTCAATAACATCCGGATTGAACTTAATTAAACTGGATATTTTCGTATAAGCGCTTACTTTCATTATGTACTATTGATCCTTAAGCTTTTTCCAATTCAATTGCTTTTTGGAAGAGAATATTATTTTCTAAATGAATGTGTTGAAACAAATCATTCTCATAGGCTTCCAATTCTTTATAAAGAAAAGCATAACTGTTGCATGCCCCTTCGGGTAATTGATAATCGTTTGTCAATTTACGAATTTCCCGCATCTGATTACCGACCCATTCATGATCGTGTTCCATAACAGAGATAGGCTGTTTCACAGAATTGAAATTTTCCGGAGCAGTATTTTTGTCGGACTCTAATTGTTTGATGTGTGGAAATAAAATCTGCTCTTCTTTGTGCATGTGTAATTTCAATTCATCGACAACTGCTTCTATATTTTTTTGTACTTCATACAAATGAGCATGATCTTTCCCATGGCGGATTGCTACCTTTTTCATCAGGTCTAACATCGTGTCCGAGTGTTCTTTCACGTATTGGTGATGCACATTCACAATATAGTCGACTAAAAAGGAAAGCGGCCACCTGTTAAAATCGAATGATGGAGTTGTATTCGTTTGTGCTTCCACTTTTTCCAATTCCTGTTTTACGGCAGCAACATCCAATCCCTTTTCTTCGCAAGCCTGTTCGAGCGATTTCTTACCTCCGCAACAGAAGTCTATTCCCATTTTCTTAAACAGTTCCGCTTTGCGCAGATCTTTAGCTACTATTTCACCCACTGTAATTGAGTCGTCTGTATTTTTTCTGATTTCAACTTCCCAAACTTCAGGCCCGCTGGATAAATAAGTCCAGGTAAAAATATTTCCACGTTCTCCCAACAATTGATAATACAAGGGTTTAGGGTCGTGATCGTTGTGAATGACTAAAGCTTCTCCTGCTGATAGTGAATCAAAATGTTCGAAAATTGTAGGATGTTTTAAACGAGGTTCTATTTTAGTTACATCCAAAAAATCTGCTGTTTCCATAATTTATATTTTTATTAATTTGTATTGATATTTTTTATTACTCCATTGATACGATTTTATTCTTATTCTCTGCATGATATAGATAAGAGCAGCACCCAGCAACAAAAACAGGGCAGTAATCCACAAAAGCCATAAGAACACCCTGCTTCCTATAGCAAGGACAGTCAATAAACCTTGCGCAAACAACACAACTTCATTGAGCCATACTGCCGTTGCAAAAACAAATAAAGCC
Source organism: uncultured Sphingobacteriaceae bacterium (assembly GCA_964454645.1). Lineage (GTDB taxonomy): Bacteria > Bacteroidota > Bacteroidia > Sphingobacteriales > Sphingobacteriaceae > CAYVTM01. The sequence goes on from CAYVTM010000002.1 coordinate 247,708, forward strand.
AGACGCAATCCGATACGATTCAGGTTAAAATATCCGCTTACAGCCAGATGTTTAAGCAGGTATAGACTGATAAACATGAGTAAAATCAAATGCAAAAATCCAATGACAATACCCTTATTCATATAGACCATTCCCGCTATGGTATCCGACAGCAATAAAGCAGGAAAGAAAATTTTACAAAAGAATGCGAGCAAAGAGAGGAATGCCAGGTAACGCACAACTCCCCGGGTTTTATAAAACAATTGTTTATGCCGTACACAAACGCGGATAAGATAATAGCATGCAATTAGTAATGAAAGCGTAGCCGATACAGATATAAACTTTATAAAGTACGGAACCTCGTGCCATAAATAATTGTGAACGATACTTAAAGGAACCGATACAATTAAAGCATAACTAAAAAGCCGCACATAGCGGTTATCCGGTTTTAATCGATGAAAAAATAAGGCTAAAACCGCTAAGGTAAAGAATCCGTTGTATTGCAAATGCAGATATGAATACACAGCATCTTTAAATAATATAAAATCTTTCGATGCAATTGCCGATAAATAACCCATGTAATAGGGGGCTATGGACGATATTACCAAAAATACCAATGCCGAAACGCTTAATACATATACCGGTTTCGATACATCAGCTCTACGGATGTCGCGGATAAAGAAATAGGAAAATGCATAAGTATTAAAAGTAAACAGCGTTGAGAAAATGATAGAAACCGCATGATAGCCATACAGCATAAAACTTATAAGCATAGCCAGCGATGTTAAAGCATTTGCTAAAATCAAATTTTGATAAAGTCTTTTCTTTCCGGATTCCTGTCCTAATAGTTCATAGACCATCAATACCATTAGTAATAAAGTTAACCAACCGGCAAAAGCATAATGCGAATGGGCATGCAAAAAATTAGTATAGCTAATAAAGGGAATGGCAAACACTGCTTTGGAGCGAAGGAGAAAACCCAATGTAGCCACAATAACCAGGTTAAGTAGCGCAATCGATATCCAGCGATTTTTTGTAATGTTAAATGTATAGCTTCGTAAAGGCATAAATCTGTTTTTTATGGCTATGGGAGATTATCCTCTCCTTTTAAACACATTACAAAGATACATACTAATTTAATTTCGGACAAATTTATCCTAAATTAAATTAGTATGTATAATAAACTTCAAAAAAATAAGGTACAGATCGTTTACAGGGAGAATATAAAGGGGTTAAGATTTTAACCAGAATTCATCATCCCAGAATTCATCGGGATGATTTTGGGAATGAACATCTTCAATACGTTTCAATTGTTCCTCGCTGGCTACTGCCTGGATTTCATTAAACAGGATACGTTCTTCGAAACGGATATGCATTTCGAGTTCTTCTTCAATCAAGCCTAAAGATTTGGTAATATTTTCGGTATCGTTAAATAAGCGGCGTAATCTTCTATGTTCAGCCATTGCTTTCTTAACGAGTTCATTTTCGAGGCCCAGAATATTGAACATATATTCTTCTTCGAAGCCGAAGTGAGGCGACAGGTAAGTATGAAAAAAATGGTCGGCATATTTTTTTATGCGTTCGACCTCAATCTGTTTGGAAAAGCCCGTACGAATCTTCCAACACAACAACAATCCGTAATGATGATCTCTGCTTACTCCCTGCAGGGCAGGTTTGCGTTTAATAGGTGGCATATCTGTGTTTAAAAGCTTTATCCGTTTTTACCCCAGTTATTAATCTCCTCTTCAGTCCATAGGCTTGGGAAGAAGATACGGTGCTGTGTGCGCGGATGTAAATATTTTTTCCATTCGGAGCCACCGGTAGCTTCTTTATTTTCGCCCTTGCTATCTAAGTAATGGGCGGCAGTACGCAAATGTACCAGAGGCCAGGATACATTGTATAAACGATCGAACTCGCGGAAAGTTTCTTTTAATTCGTCGCTCGGGTTTTCAAGCTTCATTAATTTTTCTTCAATGGTATTTCCCGTCTGCTGATCGGCGAGACGGATAAAATCTTTCAAATACTTAGCTTCAAAATTGCGCAGGGTTAATGTTTTTTCCCGGGTTTTAGGATTGTATCCGGCGGCTTTCCAATAAATATCTTCGAAATAATCGCTTATGTCGGATTGTCCATTATGTTTCGATTTATATTCATCCTGAATTAAGTTGATTAACCGGGTACAGTAAATTTCTATGTAGCGAAATTGCGCACTCTGAAAACCGCTTGCGGGCGCTAAGGTTGAGCGGAAAATATTATAATCGTCGTAACTCATTCCCGAACGCATAATATCAAAAGAAGTAATCAGCATTCCGGTATATCGGCAAAGGCGTTTGGCTTTAGCCGTTAAAAAAACCTGATCATTGGATTGATCCTCGGAAATTTGTTTGATCTCATGCAACATCAGCTTCAAAACCAATTCGGTTACCTGGTGATACATGATAAAAATTTCTTCATCTTTAAAATCGGTACGAGGTTTTTGTAAGGACAGGAGTGTATCAACCTCTATATAGTCCCAATAATTAATGGGTTTAGCTTGTAACAGACCTTTCAAATAGGTATCGGTATTTTCACCTAAAGCTTTATACTTTTCATTAATTGCACGAATAATTTCTTCCTGATTCATGTGTTTATAATTTTTAGTTCAAGGTCACATGGAATGGCTATTTAATTTTTGCTTGGGAGCAAAGTAATTACATGGCCATTGCATAATTACATGAGCGGTTTTGATGTACTATTTCTATAATATTCTAATTTATTGTGAAACATGACAGCCATTTTATTAGCTCTCCATTTAGCCTCTCCGGCTTTCTCTCCTTCAAAATGCTCGTCTAAGGTTTGAAAAAACAAGGCTAACCATTGATCGAAATGCTCAGCTTCGACAGGCAGATTAAGGTGTGGCATAAAGGGCGTCCCAATATATGTCTTCGCATCCAACAACACCGTCGACCAAAAGCGCACCATCTTATCAAGATGTTCCGGCCAACGATCTTCGATGACACGATCGAATATAGGGCCGAGCATTTCGTTTAAACGTACCTTATCATAGAACGAGTGTACTAATATCCGTATATCTTCCGTATTTTCTAATTCCTTTTTCATGTGTTTATAATTTTTAATTCAAGGTCACATGGAATGTCCTAATAATCATTTACTTTGGAGAGAGATTTTACATAGCCATTTCATCAAAAACAACATTAAGGGATATTATACATGGAGGTAATGCCAAAATAAATCGCCCACGCGACAAAAGCAATCATCAATATCCAAATCCAGGTCGGAACACTTTGCGGGGTCTCACTTCCATCAATTGCAAATTTATTCAGATTTCCCTTATCATAGGCATTAATCATCAAAGGTAAAATCCCATCTACTACATCATTTTCGCGTAAGCCGGCTATAGATATAGCCGGACCATTACGCACAAAAAATTTTATTTTACGAACACCTTCTTTACCATTGTGCGATTTGCTCACAATCTTCAAAGTATGTTCCCCGTCCGTCAGTTTACTAGTATCAAATTCGAATTGTACAGGAGTGTTCAATTCTGCAAAAGCATCTTTTTCATCATCGATAAACAAAATTACTTTACTTTTTTCCTCATTCATATCCAATCGTGTTAAGATAAAATACTGTGTTTAATATGGTTGCTGTTTTTTTCTCCGGGCTTAATCAGGTACTTCAAAGAAAGCACTAAGCTCAGCAGAACAATGAGTGCAATGATAGAAACGATTAATAAATCCCAATTGCTTTGCGGGCCCGTACCATGGGTAATACCCTGCAATATTTCGGGCTGCTGTTTTTCACAAACATCACAAGCCATAAGCGTGGGTATTTGTGTTAAGAAACATGCGATTGTTAATATCCAATATTTCATGTGTATATTTTTTTTGATTTAAAATAATATGGAATGACTGAATAATTATTTGAATTTAGACCAACGTCTTTACACAGCCATTTGCTTATTCCTTAGTTCATTTTTAAGTAATCCAGGATTTTCTGTACATCCTCTACACTTACTTCTTTGCCCGAATTTCCCCAGCTTGTTTTTTCATAATTAATAATTGCTGTTACCTGATCTGCATTCAGATTGGCATTGGTTCCTACAGCTGCCATGACAGCGTATTCCGGGCGGGCATCGTATCCGTTCATAATAATTGATACATATAATTCCAAATCATCTCCATTAGTAATGGCACTTCCTTTCAAAGGAGGGAATGCCCCTTTTAACCCTTCCCCATTTTCCTGATGACAGCTTTGACAATGGGTTGCATACAATAACTTTCCATTCAGTTTCTTTTTCCCTTCGGGATTCCCTACTTCCGTAATACTTTCTTCAGTTTCATATAAAAATTCAGGAGTGCTTTGACTTCCGGGGAGAGCTACTTGTTGTAAGCTTTGTAAATAAGCTACCAATTGCAACGCCTCTTTACGAGCTACGATTTTTTTACCGGATGTTTGAAAACCATCGGGGATACTAATCTCCACATCTCCCGATTTCACTTCATCTTTTTCCTCGAAGAGCCATGGATAAGCCGGCATAACCGATTCTTTTACAACGGCACGAGGTTGATACAAGTGCAGAAGGTGCCACTCCTTTCCGGGCTGACGGAGTCCGATATTTGTCAAGTCGGGACCTGTACGCTCCGTACCCATTAAAGTCGCTGTATTTTGCCAAATTCCGTTACGGGTATTCCCGGCATAATCGGCGGCGATACTCGGGCGGCTTCCCCACACCTTATCCATCGCAATATTACGTACCTGTTGGGTATGGCAAGCCACACATCCTTCCGAGATGAAAATTTGCTTACCTGCCAAAGCATCCTCAGATAAAGGAATAGCATTGGGTAAAACAGCATTATTTCTCTGATTGTCAATAGCAGGAAGTACCGCCACAAATAAAGTCAGTACAGCAAAAAACAAGAATGCCGTAAAAAATAGTTTTTTATGATTGTTAAAGAAATCTATCATGTCAATAAATTATTTAGGTAATCCACTCAGTTTACTTTTCATCTCCAACAACTCAATCGCATTTTCGGGGATACGTACCTCCTGTGTATCGAGCATCCTATAAAAATTATAAGCAAAGACTAAATGCGATACCCACATTAAACTTCCACCGATTGCTCTCCATAACCAATACGGAGCCATCATCACAACACTATCTATAAAAGCTTTACCTTCCATCCACATAAGCCCCTTAAGCGTAGAGCCGATCATAAGGGGAATGGTATAAAATAAAAGCCCGATGAGCGCTAACCAAAAATGCGCCCCGACTGTTGCCTGCGGGGGTTCTTTTCCCGTCAGCCGCGGAACGAGGGTATAAATAAATGCCCAAAGCATAAAGGTGATAATACCATACATGGTAAGATGAGAATGTGCTACCGTAAAATCTGTAAAATGCCATACCTGATTGGTGAAACGGAAAGCTTCGGCGGTACCCTGCATGGATCCGGTAAAGTAAAAGAGTATTCCGACTAAATAAAAAGGCAGGGTATAGCTGCTTGTAACTTTATTCCAGGATCCGGTAAAAGTCATCAGGAAATTGGTTGTTCCTGCTGTTACCGGAATAATCATTCCCACGCTACCAACAATGGCAAGGGTTTGCAGCCACCAGGGGATGGCACTGAAAATAAAATGATGTGTACCAATTAAGGTATAGAAAAGTATTTGTGTCCAGAAGGCAATAACTCCCAGACTGTACGAATAGATTGGTTTATTCAGTTGTTGAGGAAGGAAATAATACATCAAGCCTAAGCTGAACAGCATAAACCACATACCTACTCCTTGATGCATATAATAACCTTGCACGATTGTTTCGCCCAAGCCATTTTGCCAGGAAGGCCAATAAGCGACAAAAGCAATAACCAACAAAAACATCATTGCAGAAACAATGTACCAGTTTGAAACATAAATTTCCTTATAACTGCGTTGAGCGATTGTCCGTAAGAAAATACATAAAGAGATAATAACACCCAAACCAAACAGAAGCATAACCGGCCAGGTGTATTCGCGATACTCGCCACCACCGTTGTTTATTCCCGCCATTAAAGAAAGCGAGCCGGCAATTACCGAAGCATTTATTAGAATCAAGGCTGTATAAGCCCATTTAATATTTTTAAGTTTTGTATTGCTGACGCGTGTCACCACATAATATCCCAAACCTAACATTCCGAGAGAAGCCCATCCCCAGAAAACCATATTGGTATGCACAGGGCGCAAGCGTCCGAAACTTAACCAGGAAATATGATCGATATCGGGAGCCGAAAATTTTATTCCCAGGTATTCTCCGATACTGGTTCCGACTATCAGCCAAACAATAGCAGAACTCAGATACCACAGTATTAAGCGGGTTAGGTCCGTATCAACCGAAGGCCGCGCTTGCCCCTTCTTCTTTGAAGCCAGGAAACGCAGTTCTTCCTGTTTACGAATCTGACCGATTAATCCTTTAGAATCGTTTACTTTAAAATCCCCTGACAATTCCGTACCACTCAGCTTATATAAAAGTTCGGATTTCCTTTTTTCGAGCTTCGCGATATCATCGGCACCTGCATTTCGAAGCTCATCCAATACCTTATCTAATTTTTTTTGCTGATAGTACCGATGAATCATTCGATAAGCCTTAAGTACAGCAATGATTGCCGCAAATAATATTGGTATGGCAATTAATATGAGTGTGATAATAATCCCCGACTCCGACCATAAATTAGATTTCTCCATGATTGATATAAATTATTCTAAGTTATCCGACAAAAAATATCGGACAAAATTATCTGATATATAGCTAATTTTTTTTAACGTTTTAAAAAAGTTAATCCATCGCTTAGCCCCAAAGATAATTCATAAAGAGTAGTATTTTCGAGCATCTTCCTTAATTCCTCACGGATGGCTTTAAACTTATCATGCACGGGGCAGGGACGGCTTTCTGAGCATTCTTTTAAGCCCAAACCACAGCCCATATAGATAGAATCCCCATCGATAGCGGAAACAATCTTACTAAGCTTAAGGGTTTTAATTTTTTTAGAATCGACTGTAAAACCACCGTTAGGGCCTTTCAGTGAATCGATAATTTTTTCTCTTACCAATTGCTGAAGGATCTTGGCAGTAAAAGCTTCAGGAGAATCGACTTCTTTAGCGATATCCTTTAAGCTTACGCGATTTCCGTTAATGGATTGCTGAGTAATATAAATACTTGCTTTAATCCCGTATTCACATGCTTTTGAAAACATCATTTCGTATTGTCCGACAAAGATATAAAAATATTATAAGTATATCGGACAAAATTATCCGATATATTGAATTCTTACTGGGATTCAACATTTTACAGGGAGATTTAACTTATACAACTCATGGCATGACTATAGTCATGCCATGAGTTGTATAATTCCCTGCATCACCTTATGAACCATTGAGTCGCAGTAGATAAGATTGAACTCAAACACTTCATCGGCAGAATACATTTTCTCAATTTGAGTTTTGAGCATTTTCTTAGCCCGGTTGAGCCGTACTTTCACATTGCTTTCAGAAATTCTCAACACATCGGCTGTATCCGAAACACTCATTCCATTTAATTCCCTCAGTATAAATACAATTCTGTATTCCTCAGCAATATTTCCTATAGCCTTCTCAATAATTTTTCCGAGTTCTTTGTTGAGTAGTTGTTTTTCTGTATTCATTGCATTGTGGAACATAGGCGTATTTTTCTCATACGGTTCGATATCAGACAGCACTTCATTTAAAAATGAAAATTTTCTTCGTTTCTGATAACATTGATTGATAATGATTCTTGCGATCCATGTTTTAAAAGAAGAGCGGTTTTCGAATTTAGATAAATGAGTAAAAGTATTCAGATAGGTTTCCTGCATTAAATCTTCCGTATCCTGATGATTGAAATTATAAGACCTTCCGATACGGTACAGAAAAGGATTATACCTTCGGATAATTAATTCGAAGAAGGCAACATCGCCCTGTAATACTCTCTGAATAATTTCCGTATCGCTGTATTGTGTAATATGCTGTACTGCTTTATTAAGCTCCATGATTAATCCACCCTGACTTTATGTATAAAGATTAAGCTCCCGCCGATATAATTCGCAAAAAACATAAACAACAGGACTAGTAATTTAAGAATAAGCAATCCCTCCGAATCGATAGTAAGGCCGGGGTATGATTTATATGCTTTTAATACAAAGATAAGATATACGATCATTACCAGGGTATTTAGTGCTCCGTGAATAAGTACCTTCGATACAAGAGTTGCATTATTTTTCAAAACATATATCAATTCAGTCACTCCGCTTATGAGAACAAGGATGCCCATCGCCACTCCTAAACACATGGCATAGAACCCTGTAAATACAAAGTGTACGTCATGGGTATAAAAACCTATACAAGAGGCTAAAAAATCCATCGGAAAAAGAGCCGATGGAAAATGAATCAGCATACTGTGAACAGGATGACCGAATATCTTCATGATTTTTATACAAATACAAAAATAAGTAAAGAAACAAAGCCTGCTACAGCCAATCCTGCATGAATATAAGCGACAGCCATAGGGCTCATCTTTTTATATAAGTCGCGGATAAACATGTAAAATCCGGCAAGTGCGGCTAACACAAATAATATTAAGGCTGCCATCGGAAAATGATCGGGATTTTGAATGATATAAGCGACAAGCAATAACAAAGCAAAGCCTGATACAATACCATGCGAATAGATCACGCCTTTGGAAGCGTCTTTACTTGTTAACCATTTTATTAAAATGCTCAGACCCAATACAGCTGACAGGGCAAACAAAGCCATTGCAAAATAAATCATAATACTCTCCTTAGTTTTAATCTTGTAGTCTAATTTTACCTTTCATTACCGGGTGTAAGGAACAGAAATATTCTTGCGATGCCTCCAGAGTTAAAGTCCACGAAGATCCTGAAGGAATGGGCGATGAAGCCCATTTTTTTGTCTGTTCGGTTACATCATGGTCCACAATGTCCCGGTTTATAAAAACAATTATGTCGCCTTTATGAGCAATAATCTCTGCGGGTTGAAACTGCATTTGGATAATTTCAACCGTATGCGTTTTTACTTCATTCTTTTCAGAGCTTTCAGGGTTTCCCGCGCAGGCAGCAAGAAATAATCCTACGCAGAAAAGAAATGACTTACGGAATTTTTTTATAGAAGACATTATTCTATTTATTTAGCCAATGATTTCTGTAACATTTCCGCATGCCCCAAATGCGCTTTCAAAGCAGGCAATACATTTTGCAATAAGGATTTAAGTTCCTGATTTTCTGTTTCGGGAATTAATAAATTTTCTACAGCGGCAATTACTGCTTTATGATAAGCGACCTCATTATCTACATAGGCTTTATCAAAAGCTTTACCCGACTTAGCTTGAAAGGCAGACTTCGTTTTTTCCGCATCCGACATAAGTTGTTTACTCACCGCGTTATCCGCAGGGGTTACGCCCAACTTTTTGGCAAGTGCCGCCGCTTGTCCGATTACCGCTTTATGATCATTAATCATAGTTTGAGCAAATTTCAATACTTCGGCATTTTTCGATTTCACTTTTGCTATTTCAGCATAGTCGATATCAATCTGATTGGCAGTAACAGCCACATGAGCTACTTCAGGATCAGACAATACCGGATTTTGCGCAGATACATCTACCGGTTTCAGGACAATTAAGGCAAAGGCACTTAAGGCACACATACCTATGATTTTATTCATTTTCATAATTTATTTGATTTTGATTAACACCCATTAGAGTGAACGGGCATAAGAAAGGTTACAAAGAATCGATGATAAGGTCCGAATATGTGTCTGACCCCCGGACTTCATTCTGTAAGAAAAATCGGCTTAGTATTTATTTGGCATTATTTCCCGACAAGGGCTGAAACTGAGGTGTACAAAACAAAAAAGCAATTACATAAATGTAATTGCTTTTCGGAATGTGGAGGCTACTGGATTCGAACCAGTGACCCTCTGCTTGTAAGGCAGATGCTCTGAACCAGCTGAGCTAAGCCTCCTTCGACTAAGGTCTGCAAATATAGACCTACGTTTCGATTTCCCCAAAAAAAATTAAAAAAAGTTTTTTATATGTTTGAAAGCAGATAATTGACGTTATACCGGGAAGACCATATAAAGATCCGTACATTTTAAAACTCCTTAGATTCAAATACATACACTGTAGATACAGCCGGCAACATGAGACTTTTCAAAAAAATCCTTACCTGGACGCTTATTATCTTCATATTCCTGATTGCCCAGGGCCTCTTTTTAATACATCTTTATGAGGATGATATTAAGGAGGTTGCCGTTGAACGCATTAATAAACAGCTGAATACCCAAATAAGTGTTGGCCAGATAAGTTTCTCGGTTTTTGAGCATTTCCCTTTTGCTTCAATTCGCTTTCCGGATGTTCAGATGAAGGAAGCCATTCCCGGTACCAATCGCAACTTATTGTCAGCGAATGAACTATCCTTACTTTTCAGCGTTTGGGATCTTTATAATAAAAATTATACGATTAAGAAACTCTACTTGAAAGATGCTTCTGTTTTGCTTACAATCGACTCCTCCGGGAAAGTAAATTACAACTTTTGGAAAGAGGGCACAGGCGAAACCGACAATTCGTTTAAGCTTAACCTGGAAGAAATTATCTTAAACAATGTAGATGTCATTTATCAGGACCAGCAACTGCAACAGCTTTTCAGCTGGAAATTTGAACGCGCAAAAGTATCCGGAAAATTCTATGAACAACAGTTCGATTTACACTTAAAAGGAAATCTTTTTGTAAATAAAGTATTTGCTAATAATACCACTTACCTTCTTGGTAAAAAAATAAATACGGATGCTTTGCTCCATATCAATCTGAAAGATGGAGTCTATACATTCAACAAGGTTATTTTAAATTTAGAAGAAATTCGTTTGCTGGCAAATGGATCTATAACAGTTCATAAAGATCAAAGAGAAGTAGATTTGGATATCAATGGCGATAAAGTTACCATACAATCTTTCATCAGTTTATTACCCGAACAATATGCCAGGTATTTTAAAGATTATAAAAGCAGGGGCGACTTCTATTTTAACACAAAAATTAAAGGCAGTTTCACTAATGGACTTTTCCCGGGAGTATCCGTATATGCAGGTATCAATAATGGAATAATCGAAATAAAAAATGATCGGCTGGGTAACCGAAAATTTGAAAATGTGAATTTAAAATTTAGCTATACCAATGGAACAAAACGATCCGATGAGAGTTCGGAAATAAAAATCACACAGTTCGATGCGGTATTAAACAAACGCCCGGTACATGCACGTTTCAGTTTGAAAAATTTCAACGACCCCTACATTGACCTGTTTATTGATGCTTCCGCGTCCCTGATCGACTTACAAGCCATTCTACGTACCGACAAAATTGATATCTCCAGCGGGGAACTCTTTATTAAGGCCGGCTTCGAAGGTTTGACAAGAAATTTCAAAAATGCTTCAAATATTCATCGTATCAAATCGGAAGGAGATCTATTGTTAAGCAACGCATCATTTAAAGTCCGAAAAAGTGGCCTGAATTTTAAGGATTTCAACGGGAGTTTTTTATTCCGCAACAACGACTTGAAAATTGTAGACTTCGGAGGCTTTGCTTCGGAAAGTGATTTTAAGCTGAACGGCTACTTCCGGAATTTAATCGGTTTTATTTTATTGCCTGATCAGGATCTGGAGATTGATGCACAGCTTGCTTCAAGAAAAATAAATCTTGATGAATTGCTTTCGGTATCGGTTTCATCAACAAACGATACGGTTTATGCTTTAAAAATAAATCCAAAATTAATTTGTCGCTTAAAGGCAGATATTGACCAACTGAGTTTCGAACGCTTTAAAGCCGAAAATATTCAGGGAAGTTTTTTTATTGAGAACAGCACGCTCAGTTCGGATTATTTAGGGTTCAACGCATTAGGCGGACTCGTTTATTCAAAAATAAAGATTGATGCACGTAATACTGCCGACATCAAGTTCTATACGGATGCAAATCTTCAGGGAGTAGATCTGAAACGTTTGTTTTATGAATTTAAAAATTTCGGGTTAGATATCTTAAGGGACGAACATCTAAAAGGAACGTTAACAGCTTCGATGCAGGTAGAAACCCATTGGACAGCAAACTTAAAAGCAAAACTTCCATTACTAAAAGCACAAGGTAATGTTCTGGTAGAAAACGGAGAACTTATTAATTTTCAGCCCATGCTTGCTTTATCGAGATTTATCGATGTGAAAGAGTTGCAACACCTGCGTTTTTCTACAATCGAAAATAAAATCGAGATAAAAGACCAAACCGTTTATATCCCGGGTATGGATATACAAAGCAACGCTCTTAATATTACCTTGAGCGGTACTCATCAGTTCAGCAACATCATTGACTACCGCATACGTATGCTACTGAGTGATTTGTTGTATCGCAATTCAAAACGCTTAGGAGACGAACGTTTCGGAGAAATTGAAGATGACGGATATGGGAAGACCACCTTATTTCTACGCATGTATGGCGATGCCTCCGATCCTAAATTTTCTTTGGACAAGGAAAATATTAAAAAGAAAATATCGGAAGACCTAAAACAGGAAAAACAAGAGATAAAGTCTATACTAAAAGAAGAGTTTAATTCCTGGTTTAAAAAAGATGCCGGGTATAAAGAACAGATTTCTGAAGAATCTCAGGCATGGGAAAGAGATATTCCGGGTAGCTCTCCTAAAGCATCCTCACCGAAAGCGCCATCTAAAGCACTTTCTGATACTACAAAAAAACAAAGCATTTTTAATAAACTAAAAGAAAAACTCAACGAACCTGTAGAGGAAGAGATTCCCTGATGCCAGTAAGAACCAACATACGCTTGCTATCATTCATTATTGGTTTGCCTGCTTGGGAATTAGTTTGGCTATATCGCAATGACTATTGTCTACCTAATAACTGATCACTTACGACCAGGAACACGCTCAACAATTAAGCAAAAACTTCATGCAAAACATAATGCGATTTGATTCCTTTAAATCCCGAAACATGATATTCATAATACAAAATCAGTTGTTGTAATAAATTTTTTCTGACATCAGAAGGAATCGATAATTTTTCTGAATCATCGAGATCCAATTGTGTTAACTGATTCAGGCAATCACTTTGCTTTTTATCCAGGTAAAAGGGATGTGCGGGAATTATGTCCAGAAATATTCCTTCACGCAAATCGAAGTATGTATGTTTACTTGTTGTAGCTTTTGATGGATAGAATCCTAAGTATTTGGAAAAACGAATAAGGAAGAGCAATGGAAAATTTGCGGTATTATTATTTGTAAGATCGAGCAGGAGAATGGTATTGTATAGAAAATCGAACATCTGTTCATCGGACTCCTGTTCTTTTAAGCTATGATAGATTACATCACACATAAAAATCGCTACTGCACTTTTCACCACATCGAAAGGTACACTCTGAAAAGCGGGTTCATTTCTTAATTCGGAGATACGTTGCAATCCTCCTTGTGCTTTGTGATAGGCTACCAAATCGAGTAAATGCAGGGCTTGCAGAGAAGCAGTCTTAATCTTCGACTTATTTTTTCGGACACCATTCAGCAGATAGGATTGCATGCCAAACTTTTCGGTAAGCATGTGTGCCACCAAGCTGCTTTCGGAATACTTCGTTGTTCGTAAAACAATTGCCCGGGTTTTGTAGAGCATTTTTAACGGATAAACATAATTTTATTAACCATAGTTTCATTACCGCTATCATCAGTACTGAAAACCAAATACACGCCACTGCTTACTTTCTCCCGATTGAAATTATGGCCATTCCAGGTTGCTTGTCCTCCGTTTGCAATGGTTTGATAAACAACAGCACCATTAATATCTGTAATCTTTACATTGGCGTTTAATACCAAACCCTGAATAGCAATAAGCCCGGAATAATTTTCGGAAACCGGGTTCGGAAATACCTTCACATTCGAATGTGTAATTCCTCCCTCAGTAGCATCTCCCCTATATGAAATAATTCCGTTATCTGTAGCAAAATAAACTTCTCCCGATACGGGATCAATTGCGATGTCATTAATGCTATTCGACAGGAGCGGAGAATTTTGTGTATTAAAATAATGTATCTGCTTTGTGCCATCAGCAGAAAAAAGCCATATCCCGCTGCGTGTACCAATCCATTTACGATTTGCACCATCTACCTTAATAACTGTAACCGATTCGTTCCCCAATAAGGACTGAACAAATTCCCCATCTATAACTTTCACCGGCTGGGCATCAATATCTGCACCCGGATTTAAAATGTTTCCGGGATTATAATAAACAACTACTCCTTTATTTGTTCCTACCCAAATTTTCCCATCCAAATCTTCGGTAATACAGAATACCTGACTTGACTCGTCCGGCAAATTCCCTCTACCTACTCCTACGGTCAGTTTTTTATAAGTTACCGTCCCGTTTGCATTCTCTTTAAACACAAGTATCGCATTGATTTCGGGAAGGACTACCCATTTCTGATCGAAACGGTCGATAGTAATATCTGCTACATATTTCAATTCCGTAAATACTCCCGGGAATTCGAAAGACTCCCATTGCCCGTTTGTTTTTCGAACCGATATGGGTTTTGCAGCCCAATGGTTTGATACCCACATATTGTTTTTCGAATCGAATGCAATCCCTGTCACCCGGTAATTTCCCGGATTTCCATAAGCTTCACCGATAGTGCTGTTTAAATAGGTAAAAGTGTTGAGTCTTTGCGTATCTGCAAATTCAAGAATTCCTCTCCCGAAAGTACCTAAATAGTAACGCCCGTTTCTCGGATTAAATGCCGAAACAACAATATCAAAAGTCGTATCCATTCCGGGAGAGTTGCTATAGTTTATATTTTTCCAATCGTAATTATCATAGAGATAAAATCCACTGAAATTATAACGGTTTAGGTACCTATCACCGATAGGACTTGGGGCTACAAGCAATTTATTCTGAAAAAAGGAGAGCCGGCGGGCAGGCAAGTCAAAGGGCCCGGCGGGCATATAGCTTTCCGCTTCGGATGGCGAGATCACTTTCATCAACCCGGAGGTAACATCGGCAATCCAGATCCCGCCTTCCTTATCAATCAATCCCGAGCGAATAGAGTTTACAAAATTCGGAGTATAATAATACCCTGCGGATTGAAATTGAGTGTCGAAGATTTCAACACCATACATTTTCACCAGCATTATTTTATCCTCGTATGGTTTCATACTCACATTCCCAAACTGAGTAAGAATCGGATCCAGTTCCCAGATGCTATCCTGGTAATAACGATAGATCTTATCCCCTATACGAGTATAAAGCATTTGATTAAAAACATTCAACTCATGCGGAATCAGTCCTGGGGGGAACCCTTGTATTGCTAAAGTATGTCGGCTCCAGTTCTGAAAATCTGCCAGGTTTAATCCGCTGAGCGGGGCTTGTAATATGCCCGAATCAGTTGCCGCGTAAATCAAACTATCTTTTATAGCCATCGAATAGATGGGCATATTAGCTCCTCCGGCTCCTAAAATATAAGTATCTCTTACTTCTTCCCGTTTCAAATCGTACAACACCGTTCCAAATCCACAATTGATATAGGCAATGCTCTCATGAATTTCTATCGAGTTTATCATTTTAATACCCATGATGTCTTTGTCGAGTATTCCTCTGAAATTGATGACTTCCCCCGATTTTAAGATATCTATATTGGTATTTTCATAACCGATAACAAAGGCATCCGTTGTTTCGTCGTATGCAAAAGCTGTGATGCGAACATCCGATAAGCCGTCGATTTTGGTAATTACATTGATGCTGTTATCCGATTTATCGAAATTATACAATCCATATAAACCTGCACAATAAATCTTACCTTTTACTTCTATAACTTCCAAACCCTGATTATAAGGCATATAAGTCCGCCAGGAACCTATGGGCAATTGTTGAGCCTGACTTTGGAAAATAACAAACGGAAAAGCTAAAACACAAAAAAGTCTTTTAATCATGGGATTGATGGATAAGCTCTTAAGATAACTACTTTATTAAGGATTTATTACCCTTCGCAAAGGAACGAATAAAAATAGAAAACAGTTCATAAATACCTAATTTTAGTTCCTTCACGAATGGCTTTTATGAAAAAAAATGCGAACTTTGCGGCTCCTTTAAAAAGGTGAATATTTTATCAATCAATATTTTAATCCTAATCAGAGAGACTGAAACATATGTGGGCAAGATTTTCCGAATCCATTCTAAAGAATAGAGTTTTCTTCCTGGTGATCACCTTATTGGTCATCGCATTTATGACCTATAAAAGTTCGCAAGTACAGCTTTCCTATGCAGGATCGAAGGTACTTCCTATAGACGACCCTGCTTTTATAAAATACAACGAGTTTAAAAACACTTTCGGGGAAGACGGAACATTACTTGTACTTGGGATACAAAGTGATAAACTTTTTAAGAAAGATTTCTTCAACGACTGGTATCGCTTAGGGAATGAACTACGCGAACTGGATGGAATTACCGAAGCGCTTTCCATTGCTCATGTTTTCGAACTTAAAAAAGATACTGCTAAAAAAAGCTTTATAATTGAGCGTGTCATAAAAAATGATGTCAGCAGTCAGACAGAGCTGGATTCCCTGCAACAAAAAATAGAAGAACTTCCTTTTTACAAAGGACTTATCTATAACAAAGATTCGAATGCCACTTTGATGGCGCTTTCTTTCGATCGGGAAATATTAAATACCAGCGAACGTAACGGGATCATTCGATCAATTGTTGAAGCTGCGGAAAAATTTTCCGAGAAACATGATGTCGATGTCCGATATTCGGGACTACCTTATATCCGTACACTTGTATCCCAAAAAGTCGCTTATGAGTTTCAGTTGTTCTTAGGCTTGGCGCTGGCTATTACTGCCCTGGTACTGCTCATCTTCTTCCGTTCTTTCTATGCCGTGATGTCGGCAATGCTGGTTGTTATTGCCGGAGTTATACTTTCGCTGGGAACCTTAGTGCTGTTTAATTATGAAATTACTTTATTAACAGGGCTTATCCCGCCATTGATCGTGGTGATAGGAATTCCCAACAGTATTTTATTACTCAACAAATACCATAACGAATTTCTTCGGCATGGAGATAAAATCCGTGCCTTAAAATCGTCGATCCGAAGAGTAGGATTCACCATTTTTTTAACAAACCTTACAACAGCAATCGGTTTTGGGGTATTTGCCTTTACAAACAGCGCCATCTTAACGCAATTCGGTATTGTCTCGGCGATTAGTGTAATGAGTACATGGTTGTTAGCAATCGTTCTCATTCCTATTATTTTCAGCTACTTACCCGACCCGAAAGTCCGGGATACCAAACATCTTGAGAATAAATACCTGACTTCCCTCATCGAAAAAATTGATGTCTGGGTACACAATCATCGTAAGCATGTTTACATCGCAACGCTCGGTATTGTAATTATAGCATGTATCGGAATTTCGAAGATTAAAGTAAACGGATTTATTGTTGATGACCTTCCTCAGAACGATCCGGTATTAGTAGACTTGAAATTCTTTGAACGGAATTTCGAAGGAGTACTTCCTTTAGAAATAGATATACGAACAAACAAGAAGAACGGCTTGATGAATATTCCTACCATCCGAAAAATCGAAAAGATGGAAGAGGTGATCAGTTCCTATACGGAATTCTCCCGTTCAATTTCGGTGAATGAGGTTTTGAAATTCTCTAAGCAAGCCTATTACAATGGGAACCCAAATTTTTACGCCCTGCCTAATCAGTCCGAAGCCGCCTTTATCATGTCATACGCAAAACGTTCGGGAGGTGGTGGGCAGCTTCTTAAATCTTATGTCGATAGTAATATCAGTCGTACACGCGTTAGTTTTCAGATGGCAGATGTTGGCTCTAATCGCATGAACATATTGTTTGATGAGATTCAACCCCGCCTGGATTCTATTTTCGATTCAGAAAAATACGATGTAAGTCTGACAGGCTCTAGCGTAATATTCTTAAAAGGGAATAATTACTTATTGGAAAACCTTCGCGACAGCTTGTTAATGGCGGTTGCCCTTATTTCATTGTTATTGATACTCTTGCTTCGAAATTTCAAAATGGTTATCATTTCACTCATCCCCAATATTATTCCCTTAATGATCACTGCTGCTATTATGGGCTATATGGATATCAGCCTGAAACCGAGCACCATCCTGATCTTCAGTATTGCTTTGGGAATAGCTTCCGACCAAACACTTTATTTTCTGACCCGTTTCAGGCATGAGCAACGCATTCGCGATTGGTCAGTCTCCAAAATTGTATCGGGAACGCTGTGCGAAACAGGTGTAAGTATGATTTACACCGCTATTATCTTATTCTTTGGATTTGGTATATTCGCAGCTTCTACCTTTGGCGGAACTGTTTCATTGGGCATCCTATTATCAATTACTTTGGTAGTAGCCATGATTGCCAACATCACATTACTCCCTGCTTTACTGTTAAGTATGGAAAAACGAGAGAAAAAAAGAAATAATAAGAAGAACATAAAATTATAATACGTTGAGATACCCCGAATACAAGCAGCTTAATCTGCCTCAGATTGGAAAGGATATATTAAACTATTGGCAGGAACATAAGATATTCGAACAAAGCATCAGTAGCCGGCCTGCCGATAAACTTTATACTTTTTATGAAGGACCACCCTCTGCTAATGGCATGCCGGGTATCCATCATGTAATGGCACGCGCGATTAAGGATATCTTCTGCCGTTATAAGACCCTCAAAGGCTATCAGGTAAAACGTAAAGGGGGTTGGGACACCCATGGACTGCCGATTGAATTAGCCGTTGAAAAAGCATTGGGTATTACCAAAGAAGATATAGGCAGGAAAATATCAGTCGATGATTACAACAAAGCCTGTAAACGTGAGGTAATGAGATATACCGATGTTTGGAACGACCTGACTGAGAGAATGGGCTATTGGGTAGATCTGAAAAACCCCTATATTACTTATCACAACGAATATATTGAAACACTTTGGTACCTTCTTAAACGCTTATACGATAAGGGTTTGCTTTATAAAGGATATACCATCCAACCCTTTTCCCCTGCTGCGGGAACAGGGTTGAGCTCGCATGAATTAAACCAACCGGGAACCTATAAAAATGTAAAAGATACTACCGTAGTTGCACAGTTTAAGGCTGCAGATGCTGATGAATATTTTCTGGCGTGGACCACTACTCCCTGGACCTTACCTTCGAATACGGCATTAGCCGTAGGCAAAAATATCAGCTATGTAAAAGTCAGTACTTTTAATCAATACACTTATCAGGCGATTACGGTTATCCTTGCAAAGGACCTTTTGGGAAAATACTTTCCGGAGAAAAATGCCAGCCTGAATTTAGAGGATTACAAAGAAGGTGATAAACAAATCCCTTTCCGTATTCTCGGAGAAATTCAGGGAGCACAACTTGCAGGAAGAAGATATGAGCAACTGCTTCCCTATGCACAACCTGGTGATGGAGATTCTTTTAAAGTTATCATCGGAGATTTTGTAACCACCGAAGATGGTACCGGTATCGTTCATATCGCACCCAGTTTTGGTTCCGACGACTTTAGAGTTGCCAGACAAAATGGAATCGGCTCACTTACTCTGGTGGATAAGCAAGGAAAGTTCAGCTCAGAAGTCAGCGACTTTGCAGGGGAATATGTAAAAGAAGATTATTTAAGTGCAGAAGAAAAAGAAGCCGAACGCATCAAACAAAACCGTAATAAATATTTATCGGTAGATGAGCGCATCGCGATCAAACTAAAAACAGAAAACAAGGCGTTCAAGGTTGAACGATACGAACACAGCTATCCGCATTGCTGGAGAACCGACAAACCTATCTTATATTATCCTTTGGACTCATGGTTTATTAAAACCACGGCGTTCAAGGAGCGAATGGTAGAACTGAATAAACAGATCAACTGGAAGCCTGAATCTACAGGAACCGGGCGTTTCGGAAACTGGCTCGAAAATCTGGTCGACTGGAATCTTTCGCGTTCACGTTATTGGGGAACACCGTTGCCTATCTGGAGAACTGCCGATGGTTCCGAAGAGATTTGTATTGGATCAATGTCGGAATTGGAAGCTGAAATTGAAAAATCCAAAGCTGCCGGATTGATGCCTGCAGATTTTGAATTAAAAGATATGCACCGCCCATACGTGGATGATGTGGTTTTAGTCTCTTCGAAATCCGAAAAAATGTTCAGGGAACCCGACCTGATTGATGTGTGGTTCGATTCGGGAGCAATGCCTTATGCACAATGGGGATTAGATGCCGGGAAATTAAAAGCGAACGACCCCTATCCATTCGCCGAAGGCTGGGAAGGTTCCTATCCTGCCGATTTCATTGCTGAGGGAGTAGATCAAACACGCGGCTGGTTCTTTACCCTTCATGCTATTGCAGTAATGTTATTTGATTCGGTAGCCTATAAAAATGTCGTATCGAACGGATTGGTACTGGATAAGAATGGCAACAAAATGTCGAAGCGTTTAAAAAATGCTGTCGATCCCTTCGAAACCATTGAAAAGTATGGCCCCGACGCAACCCGCTGGTATTTAATAAGTAATGCCGCCCCTTGGGAAAATTTAAAATTCGATATCGAAGGATTAGCGGAAATTCAGCGGAAATTTTTTGGAACACTTTATAATACCTATGCCTTCTTTGCTTTATATGCCAATATCGACGACTTTCAATTGGATGAAAATAAACTAATTCCGATTACCGAAAGACCGGAACTCGACCGTTGGATTATTTCTGTATTGCAGGAATTAAAGATCGAAGTTCAGGGAAATTATGAAAATTACGAGCCTCATAAAGCTGCGCGTGCTATCCAACAATTTGTGGATGAAAATTTATCGAACTGGTACGTTCGCTTATCACGTCGTCGTTTCTGGTCACAACGCAATGGAAATGATTCGGGGAATGTTGATTTGGACAAACAATCGGCATACGAAACGCTGTACGAGTGTTTAATGGTTACGGCACAGCTGATGAGTCCGATTGCCCCTTTCTTTTCCGAATGGTTATATAAAAACCTGAGCGACGGTATCCGTAAGAAAGGCCTGGCTGTAGAATCGAATTTAATTCCTGAATCTGTCCATTTGACACTGTTTGCAGAAGTATATACAGATGCTATTGACATTTCCCTGAACGAAAGTATGTTGCTCGCGCAGCAGATTTCATCGATGATCCTTTCCTTGCGTAAAAAAGTGAATATCA
Source organism: uncultured Sphingobacteriaceae bacterium (assembly GCA_964454645.1). GTDB lineage: Bacteria > Bacteroidota > Bacteroidia > Sphingobacteriales > Sphingobacteriaceae > CAYVTM01. Next base: position 268,956 of record CAYVTM010000002.1, read on the forward strand.
ATGTACGCCAACCTTTATCACGTGTATTGTTACCGGTATTGAATGATCGTTTCCAAGCGCAGGTAGAGAAAGTAAAACATTTGATTCTTTCCGAAACGAATATCAAATCGATCGAATATCTAAACGATACCGAAGGGTTTATCAAGAAAAAAATCAAACCTAATTTTAAAGCATTGGGTATCAAGGTGGGAAAAGACATGAAGGAAGTTACTGCAGAAATAAACGTACTTTCTCAGGAAGAGATTAGTATATTCGAAAAATCAGGTTCTTACAATCTGAAAAATACGCCTTATACTATTGAGCTGGATGAAGTAGAGATTTTAGCGGAAGATGTTCCGGGATGGTTGGTAAATGTAATGGGAAACCTTACAGTAGCATTAGATGTTACACTTACAGATACGTTAAAACAAGAAGGAACGGCTCGGGAATTAATTAATCGCATCCAAAATATGCGAAAAGACAAAGGATTCGAGGTTACAGACAAGATAAATGTAACAATCCTTGAAAATGAATTCATTAAGGATTCATTTAATAATAATTTCAACTATATTTGCGCCGAAATTTTGGCGATACGACTGGAACTAATTTCCGGAGAGCCAACAAATATGGAAAGGGTAGAAATAAATGAAAAAGACATCTACATCCGCATCGAAAAAGCAAGCTAAACCTGCTAAAAAAGCAGTTAAAGCAACAAAAACGAATGCGAAGGCTAAAAAAGCAAGTACTGTAAAAGGCAAAGCTAAGCCTGCTGCAAAAAAGGCAACAGTTAAAGCTGTGGCTAAAAAAACTACCAAGACAGTAGCCAAGAAAGCCGGTGCTAAAAAAGCTACGCCTACTAAAAAGGCAATAGCTAAGAAAGTTGTTACTAAAAAAGCCGTTAAAAAAACTGCTCCTGCCAAGAAAGCGGTTGCAAAAAAAACAGTAGCGAAAAAGTCAACGAAAGCGGTTACGAAAAAAGCAGTGGTGAAGAAAGTTGTTGTGAAAAAGGCTGTCAGCAAAAAAGTAGTTGCTAAAAAAGTAGTTAAGAAAGCTGCTCCTGCTAAAAAAGCAGTGGTGAAAAAAACAACTTCTAAACCAATTGCTAAGAAAACGACTAAAGCGGTAGCAAAAAAAGCCGCTCCAAAAGTTCAGGCCAAGAAAGCTGTTAAACCTGTTTCTAAAGCAACAAAACCTGCTAAAGTTGCCGCAAAAGCAACTAAGGCAGTAACAGCGAAAAAAAGCAGCACTCCTAAAAAGGGGCCGGCAAAAGCTATGAAGCCTGTAGTTAAAAAGCCTGTTCAGAAGATTGCTAAACCTGTTCAGGAAACTAAAAAACCTGCCATCAGCAAAAAACCTGAATTGAGATCGAATCCGTATGTAAAGCCTACTCCGGCTCCTTTCATAGATAATTCGAATCCGGACAAAACACGTTATTCCGATACCGAACTGGCTGAGTTCAAAGATATCATCGTGAAAAAACTAAGCTCTGCCCGTGAGGAATTACAATTATTGACAGAGACTTTAAGCAATCCGAACAGCAACGGTACCGACGATACAGCAGGAACTTTCAAAGTATTGGAAGATGGTTCAGCGACTTTGGAAAAAGAGCACGTGAATCAATTGGCCGCCCGCCAGCGTAAGTTTATCGACCAATTAGAGGCTGCCTTAATTCGTATTGAAAACAAAACATATGGAATTTGCCGAGAGACCGGTAAACTTATTCCTAAAGAACGTTTGCGTGCAGTACCTCATACTACACTAAGTATGGAAGCAAAGCTTCGACAAAATTAATTTTGCCGAGCTTATAATATAAGTATGCAGAGTAGTATCTTTGCATACTTTTTTTATATAATTACGTTTAATACTCATTGAAAGCATATATCAAACCAATCCTTATTATCCTGTTTGTATTGATCGCCGATCAAGTCTTAAAAATATGGATCAAATCGAATATGTATCTGGGCGAAGAGTTTAATATCTTCGGTAATTGGTTTATCATTCACTTTACAGAGAATAACGGGATGGCTTTCGGACTCGAGCTCGGAGGAGATTATGGGAAATTAGCCCTCAGCCTTTTCAGAGTGATTGCCGTATTCGGAATTGCTTATATGCTTTATTATACCATCAAACATAAATATCACTTCGGATTAATTGTTTGTATCTGCTTAATCTTAGCGGGTGCCTTGGGAAACATTATCGACTCCGTGTTTTACGGAGTATTATTCGGCTACGAAACCTGGCTGCATGGCAGGGTAGTTGATATGTTTTATCTACCTATTATTCAAGGTCATTACCCCGATTGGTTTCCGTTTTGGGGAGGGGATGAATTTATTTTCTTCCGTCCGGTATTTAACCTTGCCGATACAGCCATCAGCACCGGTGTCATTACCATACTCATTTTTCAAAATAAATTTCTAAAAACCGATATAGAAAAACTTGAGTCGGAATACAAACAAGCTGTTCCTGCCGAAAATAATTAGGACCCCTCTGCACAATAATTGATTGCTTTTTTCTTTATTAAAATAATGATCCAAGGGATGGACTTATTCCCGTATCTCTTAATTTTAACGTATATACACATGAAAAAGACTCTAATCATTGCATTATTGGTATTGACAACGATCTTCACCTATGCGCAAACAGACAAAAATTCGAACATCCGAAAAATTGAAGTAACAGGTTCTGCAGAAATGGAAGTAGTTCCCGATATCATTTACTTCTCTATTTCCTTAAAAGAATTCTACGATGGAAAGACAAAAGTCAGCATCGATCAATTGGAAAAAAATTTAACGAAAGCAGTAAGCGATGCCGGCATAGCGAAAGAAAATTTCAGCATCAATAATATCTATGGATATAATTATTACTGGAACCAAAAACGCGATCCGAATTTTGAAGCCCGTAAACAGTATCGCTTAAAACTCAGCGACCTGTCTAAGATCAATGATATTTTAGGAAAGATGGATCCCAAAGCAGTAGAATCTGTTTATATCGAAAACTACGACCATAGCAAGATTATACAATACCGGAAAGAGCTTAAAATAAAAGCTTTACAGGCAGCAAAAGAAAAGGCGGAGTATCTTTTAGCATCCATAGGAAAAAGCTGTGGCGATCCTATTGAGATTCAGGAAATGGATGGTGCTAATCATTATCCGATGCCTTATTTAAAGTCTGCAAATATGGCTATGGAATCATTCGATGCAGGCTCGGCGAATATAGATTTTAAAAGCATTAAAATGAATCAACAAATACGGGTAGTATTTGAGATAAAATAATTCGAAAATTAATCTATGAACATGCCTGTGTTCATAGATTAATTTCATTTTAAAAAATCATATCAAATCCGCAATAAGGTATCAAGGCTTTCGGGATACGAATACCGGTTTCGGTTTGATTATTTTCTAATAAAGTTGCCACAATTCTGGGTAATGCCAATGCACTGCCATTGAGTGTATGTACCAAATGATTTTTCCCGTCTTTCCCTTTGAACCTACATTTCAAACGATTTGCCTGAAAGTTTTCGAAATTCGAGGTCGAGCTCACCTCCAGCCATCTTCCCTGCGCGGTAGAATAGGTTTCAAAATCGTAAGTAAGCGCCGAAGTAAAGCCCATATCTCCTCCGCATAAACGTAATATACGATAAGGTATTTCTAATTTTTCGAGCAGGCTGCGCACATGTAAAACCATCTCTTCCAAAGTTTTATAAGATTCATCGGGGTGAGCGATCTGCACAATCTCTACTTTATCAAACTGATGCAAACGATTGAGCCCGCGTACATGTGCTCCGTACGATCCGGCTTCCCTTCGGAAGCAGGGCGTATAAGCCACATTCTTAATTGGCAAATCGTTTTCTTTCAGAATAACATCTCTATATAAGTTTGTCACCGGAACTTCCGCGGTCGGTATCATGTATAAGTCGTCGGTTTGCATATGATACATCTGTCCTTCTTTATCCGGCAATTGCCCTGTCCCAAATCCCGAATCGGCATTTACTACATGTGGAGGCATCACTTCGAAATAACCGGCTTTACTTGCTTCATCCAGGAAGAAATTAATCAAAGCACGTTGCAGCTTAGCCCCTTTACCTTTATAAACAGGGAAACCCGCACCGGTAATTTTAGTCCCCAGTTCAAAATCGATGATATCATACTGAGAAGTCAATTCCCAATGAGGTTTTGCATCAGCATGCAATTGAGGGATAGTCCCCCATTCCATAACCACTTCATTCTCTTCCGGGCTATATCCCACGGGCACTGAAGCATGTGGCAGATTTGGAAGAAGCACCAGCTTTTGGAACAATTCATCTTCGATCTGTGCCAGCTCATCTAACAAGGTTTTCGATTCCTCTTTGAAGGATACCGATTTCGCTTTCAACACTTCAGCTTCATCCTTCTTTCCGGCACGCATGAGGTCACCAATCTGTTTCGCTAAGGCATTAGCCTCGGCAGCTTTAGCATCCGATTGCACCTGAATGCTTTTACGTCTGTCATCTAAATTGATAATTTCAGTAACTAATTCCGGTTGCTTGAAATTTTTTTTTCTCAATCGTTCGAGAACCTGCTCCTTATTTTCGCGGATATAATTAACTTGCAGCATATTTAAAAATTTCAACAAAGATAGGAATTTAGGCATTAGAACCACTTTGCAAAGGATGGAATTTGACGAAAGATGAAATAATGCCGAAAAGATGAATCTATGGACACAAACGGGAAACTTTATTTAGTCCCTACTCCAATCGGAAATCTGGAAGATATTACGCTTCGGGCTTTAAGAGTCTTGAAAGAAAGTGATATCATCCTCGCCGAAGATACCCGTAACGGAGGCCAGCTTCTGAAACATTACGAAATCGATAAAAAATTATTTGCCCATCATCAGCATAATGAACATCATGCGGTCAAAGAAGTAATTCGCTTTCTTAAGGAAGGAAAAAATGTTTCGCTCATCTCCGATGCCGGTACTCCGGGAATTTCCGATCCGGGATTCTTATTGGTACGTGAATGTATTAAGGAGAACATCCCTGTTGAAACCTTACCCGGTGCTACCGCTTTTGTTCCGGCATTGGTAAATTCAGGATTACCCTGCGACCGATTTTTGTTTGAAGGGTTTTTACCGGTGAAGAAGGGGCGACAAACCCGGTTAAAAGAATTGGCTAATATCCCTGTCACCATTATTCTATATGAATCACCCCATCGTTTACTTAAAACACTCGAAGAATTAGCTCAACACTTCGGACATGACCACCCTGCCAGTGTTTCCAGAGAGCTCACAAAAATATTCGAAGAAACTGTGCGTGGATCTTTATCAGAAATTAAAAACTATTTCGAATCACACACCCTTAAAGGAGAGTTTGTAATTTGCCTCTCCGGAAAAAACATCAGTAAATCATCCCGAAATGAATAAACGTACCAAATGGTTTTATGCGCTTCTTAGCAGCGTATTGCTATACCTTGCCTGGCCGCCTTTTTTATTTGCTCCGATATTATTTTTTGCAATTGTACCTCTCCTTCTTCTTGCCGAACATTTATTCCTTGAACAAGACTCCCAATCGAAACGAAAATTAGTTGCTTACACGTTTGTTTCATTCGGATTGTGGAATGCATTAAGCACCTGGTGGATTTACAATGCATCACCGGCGGGAATTATCGCGGCCATTATACTTAACGGTTTTTTAATGAGCCTGCCTTTCTTCGTTTATCATCAAGCCCGGAATTATTTTTCCAAAAAAACCGCCCTGCTGTTTTTCATAAGCTCATGGATGTGTTATGAATACTTCCATTTAAACTGGGACCTTTCCTGGCCTTGGTTGAATTTAGGCAACGGATTCTCGGAATTACCTGAAATTATTCAATGGTATGAATATACCGGTACAGCAGGCGGAACCTTATGGATATTACTTTCCAATTGCATCCTCTTTCTGATTATTCATCCGAACGAAAAACAAGAACTCAGCTTCGATATCCGTAATAATAAAAAATGGGCGTATGCATGGATAATACTTCTTATCGCTCCGGTTACTTTCTCTATTATCCGATATGTAAACTATAGTGAAAAAATAAATCCCTGTCAAATCGTAATTGTTCAGCCCAACATTGATCCTTACAATGAAAAATTTGATGCATTGCCTATGCACGAACAGATGGAACGTTTGTATCATCTTTCCGATTCCTTAGGCGAAGCCAATACCGAATTTTTTATCTGGCCGGAAACTGCTATCTCTAATAATTTATATGAAGACGAACTGACTAATCATCCTGTGATTGCCGACATTCGATTATTTCTTTCTAAATACAAAAACGGGAATGTACTTACCGGGGCGAATACGTACCTGCAATACGAAAGAAAAGAAACCCCCACCGCACGCCTGTATCGTAGTGGAGAATGTTGTTATGATGCTTTCAATACTGCTTTACAAATCGAGAACGATGCGCTTATACAAGTGTACCACAAATCGAAACTTGTACCCGGAGTTGAACAGATGCCCTATCCACAAATTTTTAAATTTCTGGAAAAGTATGCAGTTGATTTAGGAGGTATAAGCGGGAGTCTTGGGAAACAAGATGAGCGTACCGTATTTTATACACAGAGCGGAATTGGCGCAGCACCGGTAATATGTTACGAATCGGTTTATGGAGAATACATGAACGAATACGTAATTAAAGGAGCTCAGTTTATTGCTATCGTAACAAACGATGGCTGGTGGGGTAATACTCCGGGGTATAAGCAACATGCTTCCTATGCTCGTTTGCGGGCAATAGAAACACGCAGAAGTATTGCCCGTTCGGCAAATACCGGAATATCTTCTTTTATTAATCAGCGTGGTGATGTAATAAGTCAAAGCAATTGGTGGACAGCGACTGCATTAAAAAAAGAAATCAACTTAAACGATGACCTTACATTTTATACGGTATATGGAGATTATCTTTCGAGGATATCGGTTTTTATTTCGGGGATTCTTTTTCTGTTTTATACCTATAAACGGATAAGAGCAAAATAAAATACGATGAAAAACACCCGGGAAAAATTAATTGAAGCAGAAGAAAAAGCGAAGCGTTTATTCAAAGAAGTTGAAGCTCGCGGGATTATTCGGGCATTGAAAACCGAGCAGGAAATAAATTCGGATATCTATCAATTAGCATTCGAACTTTTCGGGATAGAAAAGTACTGGCACAAACGTATTGTTCGCGCGGGAGAAAACACATTGCACCCTTACCACGAAAACCCTCCCGATTTACAGGTACAAGAAGACGACATTTTATTTTTAGATTTTGGTCCGATCTTCGAAGAATGGGAAGCCGATTTCGGAAGAACCTATGTACTTGGGAACGATCCTTACAAACTAAAATTAAAGACCGATATCGAGCAAGCCTGGCATGAAGCTAAGGGCTGGTATGAAACACAAGATCGCCTAAGCGGTTCGGAATATTACGATTACCTTTGTGCTCTTGCAAAAAAACATGGATGGGAATACGGCTCTGAAATTGGCGGGCACTTGATCGGGCAGTTTCCTCACGAACGTTTGGAAGCTAAAAATTTCGGCTTGTATATTCACAAAGAAAACCCGAATGATTTATTTGCTCCCGATACTCATGGAAATAAAAGGCATTGGATTTTAGAAATTCATTTTGTTGACAGGGCAAAAAAGATCGGAGGATTTTTCGAGCAGCTCTTAACCTGATCAGGAATACTTAGCAACAATCGGCATACGACGCCCCATTCCAAAGGCTTTCGGAGATACACGAAGAACCGGGGGAGTTTGATAACGTTTATATTCATTACGATTTACCAAAGTCACTATACGATTTACCAAAGCCGCATCAAAACCCGATTCGATAATTTCATCCGCGCTCAGTTGTTCTTCGATATATTTAAATAATACACGGTCCAAGACATCATATTCCGGCAGCGAATCCGAATCTTTCTGATCGGGGCGCAATTCTGCGCTCGGGGCTTTACGAATAGTATTGAAAGGAATAATTTCTGCATCTTTATTAATATAGCCGGCCAATTCATACACCCTTGTTTTGTACACATCACCAATCACCGAAATACCTCCGCACATATCACCGTATAAAGTTCCATAGCCTACTGCCGCTTCACTCTTGTTGGATGTATTCAACAAGATATGTCCGAACTTGTTCGACAATGCCATCAATAAAACACCGCGAATCCTTGCCTGCATATTTTCCTCCGTAAGATCTTCTTTCCTCCCCGCAAATACGGGCTGCAAAGTTTGCAGATACTGATGCATAATTTCTTTAATCGGAATAATTTCCGAATGCACCCCTAAATTCTTCGCTAATTGTTCCGCATCTGAAATAGAATGGACTGAAGAATATTGTGATGGCATTAATACTCCCATCACATTCTGATTCCCCAAAGCTCTTACTGCCAGTACGCATACTACTGCCGAATCGATACCACCCGATAGGCCCAATACAGCTTTTGTGAACCCCGACTTTTGAAAATAATCTTTAATACCCATTACCAGTGCATCGTGAATTTTTTCAATTTCGGTTTTCCGCGGCTGAACATTTACCTTATCCATCTCATCAAGATCAAGCACTCTTAGCTCCTCTGAAAAATAGGGAAGTTCATGGATAATTTTTTGTGAAGCATCAATCAGCATAGATCCGCCGTCGAAAATCAATTCGGTTTGCGAAGAAACATGATTGACATAGACCAGGGGAATGCCATATTTAGCAACATTTTTTTGCAACATTACTTTGCGTTTTTGCTCGTGTAAATAGTCGAAAGGAGATGCAGCAATATTGATCATTAAATCGGGCCGCTGTAAAATCAGTTTGTCCATAGGACTTTTTACATACAAAGGATTTTCTTCAATATTCCAAAGATCTTCGCAAATGGTCAGAGCTATTTTTGTACCCTTATATTCTATACATTCAAAATGAGCATTAGGTTCGAAGTGACGGTATTCATCGAAGATATCGTATGTGGGAAGCAAGGTTTTGTGAACAATTTTCTGAACCTTAGCCTCGGCAAGAAAGTATGCCGAATTGAACAGGTCTTTTCCTTCAATCTTCGGATTAAAAGAAGGAGATCCGATAATACAAGCGATATCTTTACAATAAGGTAAGAGTAATTGAATTTGCGCTTCACACTGCTTAACAAATGCACGATAGTCTAAAAAATCTCTCGCCGGATAACCGCACACAGCAAGCTCGGGGAATACAATAATATCCGCCTTTTCCGTTTCGGCTTTTCGGATATACTCAATAATTTTATCGGTATTGGATGAAAAATTTCCAATGTGTACATTAATTTGCGCTAATGCAATTTTCATTCTGTAATTCTTAAGCAAAAAATCGACGGGTTAGAACATGAGTCCTAAATTAATAGCAATATAATTTGCGTTCGCCCCGAATGCGCTGATATTCGTATTTGCCTGACGGTTATACATACTTTTATTTTTCATCACATTCATAAAACCTCCACTATATGTAATACCGGCGATGATATCTAAATTATCACCTACTGCATATTCAACACCTCCGCCAATTACCAATGAAGTATTAATGGGCTGAACATACGTTCCTGCCTTTTTAATATCATCATTCGCATAGTTTGCATTGCCTTTTAAATATTCGAGTTCTGCAGTAGCTTTCACATTGATGGCTAAAGACACCCCAAACCTTCCATAGATTTTAATATTATCCGCAATTTCATTCGAGCGTAATTTAAGTGTCAGTGGAATCTCTATATAACGTAAACGAACATCCGAAGCGATGGTAGTATCTGCCCTGCTATACTCCACCTTACCACCCATAGAAGTTATTGCAAACTCCGAAGAAAACGCATAATTCTCTTGCATATAATAATCGAACATCACTCCGTATGAAAAACCGATACGAGTACTTGCTGAACTATGATAATCCGAATTAGGCTTCAGGGTTGCGAACAAAGGATGACCTTTAAATCCCAAACGAAAATCGGCCTGAGCTAAAAGAATCATGGGGCTTATCATTATAAACAGCATTAAAACAATCTTCTTTTTCATATTTTCTCGGTTTTGAGCGTAGAATTATTAAATATTTAAATATCAAACACATTTTTTAACTTTACCTTTTATCGAATAAAGCTATGCAAAAATACACAATCAAAAGAATTCATCTTATACATATTTTAATCCTTTTTATTTCTGCGATTGTGTTTCCCTCCTGCCAAAGCGGATCGGACCAAGAAGTTTACTCAACTCATATTCAAACACCTGAAATATACCGCTTTGAGAAAGACTTGTTCTCGATCGATCAAAGTAAGTATTCGGCAGAACTGGATAGTTTGCAAAAAAAATATCCGGGATTTTACGAACTCTATTTCGAACAAGTAGTAGGTTTTGGGAGTACACAAAAACAGCGGTACAAACAAATCGTTATTGATTTTATAAACAACGGAGATTTACAAACACTTTATAAGGATGTGGATTCGATCTATGGGGACCTTAACTCATTGAAACAAGAGCTTACTCATTATTTTGCATTGCATCAACAAGAATTTCCTGAGGATACGATACCGAAAATTGTGAGTTTCATTTCGGGCTTTAATCACGGAATTATTACAACACCCGGATATATTGGTATCGGACTGGATTTATTTATGGGTACTGATTATAAGTTTTACCCTTCATTAGGATTCCCTCAGTACATGATTCGTCGGTTAGATAATAAGCATTTAATGCCTACCTTAGCTAAGGCATACGCAACCGATAAATACGAATTAGAAAATACAAGTCCGAACTTTGCAGAAGAAATAATCTATCAGGGAAAATTACTTTACTATATCGAACGCATGCTTCCATCGATACACGATACTTTAAAGATCGGCTATACAGGGGCACAATTGGAATGGTGCAAAATGAATGAACAAAATATATGGGCATTATTTCTGGAAGATAATATTTTGTATTCGGGTGATCAATTAAAATATAAACGATATACGGAGGAAGCTCCCTTTACAATAGGACTTGCCAATGAATCGGCACCGCGTATCGGGAACTGGTGCGGATGGCAGATCGTAAGAAAATATATGAAAGAAAATCCATCCATAAGCTTAAAAGAATTGATGAAAGAAACCGATTACCAAAAAGTAATTCAAGGCTCTAAATACCGTCCTAAATAAAACCATTAAAACTAATTATTATGCAAAAAATCAGTTATGCGCTTTGTATCCTCATTATATTAAGTGCCTGCTCACAAAATCAGAATAAAACAATTACCATGATGCCTTATCCCGAAACTGAAAAGACCGATGTAGCAGATGATTATTTCGGAGTAAAAATCAGCGATCCTTATCGTTGGCTCGAGGATGACACTGCTGCAAACACCAAGGCATGGGTGGATGCACAAAATAAAGTGACTGAAAATTATTTGTCGCAAATACCTTTTCGCGATAAAATTCGTGAAAGGCTGACAGAGATATGGAATTACCCGAAGACCGGTGTACCGTTTAAAATCGGAGAGTATTATTTCTATTCCAAAAACGATGGACTGCAAAACCAAAGTATTTATTACTATCGTAAAGGCTTAGACGGGGAAGAAAAAGTATTTTTAAACCCTAATGAATTATCGGAAGATGGTACTGTAGCATTAAGCGGACTATCCTTTTCAAAGGATAAAAAATATGCGGCTTTCTCTATTGCCCGCTCGGGTTCCGATTGGAATGAGATTTATGTAATGGATATTGAAAGCAGAAAACAATTAAGCGACACTATCAAATGGGTGAAGTTTGGCGGAGCAGCATGGGGAGGGGATGGGTTTTATTATTCACGTTATGATGAACCCGTTGCAGGAACAGAATTGTCACATCAAAATCAGTATCAAAAAGTATATTATCACAAACTTGGGGCTCCGCAAAGCTCCGACCGGCTTGTGTTTGAAGACAAGCAACATCCCTTACGGTATTTCTGGGCAAGTGTAACCGAGGATGAGCGCTTTTTAATTATCAATGCCGCAGAAGGAACATCAGGTTCCCAGATTTATTACAAAGATTTGAGCAACCCGAATAGCCAAATCAAATTAATCTTAGAAGGATTTGAGTCGAACTATTCTGTCATCGATAACCAAGGCGATTATTTACTTGTACTTACCGATTTCCAATCTCCAAAATATCGCCTGGTTTCTGTTGATCCTCAAAATCCCGATTCAAAGAACTGGAAAAGTGTAATCCTGGAACAAGGGAAACTTCTCGAAAATGTAGGTACAGCAGGTGGTTTTCTTTTCGCCAGCTATTTAAACAATGCAAGCTCGCAGGTGGTTCAATTGGACAGGGCTGGTAATATAATTGCCGAAGTAGATTTACCCGGCATCGGAACAGTAAGTGCTTTCTCGGGAAATAAAGATGATACACATATCTTTTATGGTTTCACAAACTTCACTACCCCGGGACTCATCTATAAATACGACTTAAACGAAAGAAAATCGGAATTATACAAAGCCTCTGAGTTTAAAATGAATACCGATGCTTATGAAACCAAGCAAGTGTATTACAAAACAAAAGACGGAACTATGATTCCCATGTTTATTGTACATAAGAAAGGAATAAAATTAGACGGCACAAATCCGACCTTTTTATATGGATATGGAGGATTTAACATCAGCCTGACTCCATCCTTTAGTGTATCGCGCATGGTATTTCTTGAGAATGGAGGAGTTTATGCACAACCCAGCTTAAGGGGTGGAGGAGAATATGGCGAAGACTGGCATAAGGCAGGAATGTTAGAGAAAAAACAAAATGTATTCGATGATTTTGTTGCGGCAGCAGAATACCTGATCGGTGAAAAATATACCAGCAGCGAACGCCTGGCTATCAGTGGCGGGTCAAATGGAGGACTATTAGTCGGAGCTTGTATGATTCAGCGTCCCGAACTTTTTAAAGTTGCTCTTCCGGCAGTAGGTGTACTGGACATGTTGCGTTATCATCAATTTACGATCGGCTGGGGTTGGGTTGTAGAATATGGTTCCAGTGATAAAAAAGAAGATTTCGATTATCTGATCAAATATTCTCCTCTTCACAATCTTAAAGAAGGAGTATCTTATCCTGCAACTTTAATCACTACTGCCGACCACGATGATCGTGTAGTACCTGCACATTCTTTTAAATTCGCAGCAAGCTTACAAGAGAAACATAAAGGTGAGAATCCGGTATTGATTCGTATCGATGCTAAGGCAGGTCATGGTGCCGGGAAACCAACCTCGAAATTGATTGATGAAGCAACCGATATATGGTCTTTTGTATTCTGGAATTTTAAAATGAAAGGTTTGTAAAAATACAACTCATGGCATGACTATAGTCATGCCATGAGTTGTAAAAACAATCCATTATATATCAAACTTAATCCCTTGTGCCAGGGGTAGCTCCGTACTGAAGTTAATGGTATTCGTTTGCCGGCGCATATAGATTTTCCATGCATCCGATCCCGATTCACGCCCCCCTCCGGTTTCTTTTTCACCACCAAAAGCTCCGCCAATCTCAGCACCCGAAGTGCCGATATTTACGTTTGCAATTCCGCAGTCGGAACCCTCATGAGAAAGGAACCACTCTGTTTCCAGAATATTTCTTGAGAAGATTGCAGACGATAACCCTTGCGGGACATTGTTATGCATTTCCATCGCCTCTTCGATTGTATGATACTTCATCAGGTACAATATCGGTGCAAAGGTTTCCTCCTGTACAATAGCATATTCGTTTTTCGCCTCAGCGATACATGGGCGAACATAACACCCCGACTCATATCCTTCACCACTTAACACCTCGCCGCCATAAACAACTTTTCCACCTTGGCCTTCTACTGCTTTTACAGCATGTAAGAAACTTTTAACGGCATCCTTGTCAATCAAAGGGCCAACAAGATTTGAAGGGTCTAATGGGTTACCGATTTTAATTTGTCCATAAGCTTTTAACAGTTTTTCTTTAAACAAATCGTAAACCGTATCCTGTATAATTAATCTGCGTGTAGAGGTACAACGTTGTCCGGCCGTACCTACAGCGCCAAAAACAACTGCACGAAGTGCCATATCTAAATCGGCATGTTCGGTAATTATAATTGCATTGTTACCACCTAACTCCAACAAACTTTTCCCTAAACGTTCACCAACAATCCGACCAACCTTCATTCCCACTTTTGTAGAACCGGTAGCAGAAATTAAGGGCACACGTTTATCAGCAAGAAAATCATCGCCTACATATTTAGAGCTTGAAGCAATTAAATTCAATACCCCTTCCGGAACATTATTTTCCTTTAATACTTTTGCTACAATATTTTGAGTAGCGATGGAACAAAGCATCACTTTTGAGCTGGGTTTCCAAACAACTACATCCCCGCAAACCATTGCCAGCATTGCATTCCACGACCATACTGCCACAGGAAAATTGAAAGCAGAAATAACCCCTACAATTCCCAGCGGGTGATATTGCTCATACATTCTGTGTTTCGGCCTTTCCGAATGCATAGTAAAACCATGTAACTGACGAGACAGGCCTACTGCGAAATCGCAGATATCGATCATCTCCTGCACTTCTCCTAAACCTTCCTGATAACTTTTCCCCATCTCGTAAGAAACCAGCATCCCCAGATCTTCTTTTTGTTCGCGCAACGCATTTCCGATCTGACGAACAATTTCTCCACGTTTAGGAGCCGGCATCATTCTCCATTTTTTAAATGCTGCCTGAGCCTTTGCAATTATTTTTTCATAATCACCCCAGGTACCTTGCTGAATTTTTGCAATCATTGCTCCATCAACCGGAGAGTATGACTCAATCGCATCGCCCTTGGTATCCATCCATTCGGCACCTGTAGATGCACCTTTATTTACTTCTTTAATGCCTAATCTCTTCAGAACATCCGCAATAGGCATATTCATTACCGCTTTATTCATTATCTTAATTTTTTAAGACGCAAAATTACTAATTTATTCCAAGGTTCCGGATCGCATTGAAGGGATTCATCGCATTAAAGTTTATCATCAGACGAATTTCCTGAGTATAATTCGATTTACTATATATATTTTCTGTAATTCTATCTTTTTTCAGGCTAAGCGGAAAATAAATTTCCGCAATATTCCGAATGACCGGTACATATAAACCCACACCCATTACTACTTGTTCTTTGTATTTTGCCAAAGGAGCATTCACATAAGCAATATCCCCATATAAACCTAAGGGGAATTTTACAGGCATGGGCAACTTCAAATTTAATGCTAGCATAGACTTAGAAACCGGCATCGACATTTTTGATTTAAAACCTCCCTCTAACACGTAAAAATGATTGACGTTATTTCCGCTTCGATCCAGATGAGCATAATCATACCGATAGTCGGCACCTATCCCATCCAGAAAAACGGCTCCCTGATTTCCACTCGAATACCCCGCATATCCTCTAAGTTCCACCCCTTTCGATTGATTTCCATAGGAGGCAACATATTTATACTCGACCGAAAATTTATTCGTAGAATTCGGCATAAAGGCTGCGGAGAATGATTCTCCCATCACTTTCAAACTGTATGGGTTTCGAATGCGATTATTACTTTTTGAATATGCAATTTGAGCTACTAAATTGGTTTGGATCATACCCATAGTCATACCTATATATTTCATTCTACCTTCCGAGCGGATACCCGTAAGCTGCATATTAATACCCTCAACGACTGAGAATTTATTTGCCTTTGTGTTTAATATCAGATCCGCATAAAACCCCAGCTTATAGTAATCCGAATACACATCCCCTCCATTCGCCAATACATCCACTTCCAATTGATTTTGCGGCGCAAAAGGATAAGCTTGTGAAAAATGAGAAAAACGGGTTGATAAAGTTAAAAGCTTAAGGTTATCGGGATATAAATCGTAAGCTAACCTACCTGTCCAATTAAACTGATCATTCGCGAAACTATACATCGGAGCCAACTCCCATTCAAACCTTTCGGTTGGAAAAAGATGATTGTAAAATAAAAAACCGGGCATACCTTTATCATAATAATTATATCCTATAATCGGACTGAAAAACAATTGGGTTTTATTTCGATTTTCCAGACTACCCAAGAGTTGCAAATCGAAGGGCTCTATACTTCCGAATAAACCCTCAACATTCAAACGATTATTTTTGCGCGAAACCTCAGGGATAATATTGTAAGGATCAATACTGATATGATCAATATCCTTTGTATCAAAAAAGACGAGAGCCGTTCCCATAAACGGATCCGTCTTAAAAATTTCTTTTACATTACCTTGTTTATCTATAGACGCTACAAATGCCGGTGCAAGGAAGTTCGATTTGTTTTTAACCTTCACCCGCATCTGACCATTCACAACATCCATCCCCGTCAGTTTAAAATCTATTTTGTCATTCGTACCAATCAAATGATCAAAAAACCAGGATAAATCTTTTTGAGACACCTCCTCCATTACTGCTCTGAAATCTTCAGGATAAGGATGCCGGAATTTCCAACGTTCGAAATACACTTTCATCGCCGAATCAAATACACTCGTTCCTAAGTATTGTTCCAGGTAGCGCAATACTAAACCACTCTTCCCGTACACAATCAATCCATAGTTCATGGCGCCGAAACTTTCGGAATGATTTTCGATTGCCTGATCCTCATTCAAACGGGCTATATACTGATACATTATATCGTACATCGCATCGGTATTATAAGTTTGCAGATCAAAATGCTTAAGTAAATTTTCGTTCACGCTATCCCCAAACAGACTGCTGTTCGGATATTTTGTTCGCAAATATCTCCGTTCGAAATACGTATTTATCCCTTCATCCATCCAGGGATGTTCGCGTTCGTTCGATCCAATAATTCCGTAAAACCAATTATGTCCTACCTCATGCATGATTACTGTTTCCAAAGATCTTGGAGAATTCACCGTACCGATTACCGTTACGTTCGGATACTCCATTCCACCGCCTGCACTCAGTGCGCCGTCTACCGCAGTGGCTTGATTATAGGGATAATCGCCATTCCATAAGGAATAATAATAAAGCGCATCATTCATATATTCCGAAGCATCTTTCCAAAACTTTGCATACCGGTTCCGGAACATCACATAAGTATCAACCTTACGTTTGGTATGGGGAAGTATTACTTCGGATTTTAAAACATTGAAATTTTTATCCGCGAACCAGGCAAAATCATGTACCATGCTTTGCTTATAGTGCAGGGTCTTGTATTTTTCAGACGATTCGATGAGCGAGTCTTTTTTCGGGAATGATTCTATTTTGGCAGTGTGTTCAGCAATAGAATCTAGAAATAATTGCTCTGAATATGTTTGCAAATCTCCGGTTGCGCCCACTACATAATTTTCAGGTAGTGTGATATATACATCGAAAGATCCGAATTCGGAATAGAACTCACCCAAATCCAAATAAGGCATTCGATGCCACCCTTTCCGATCAAACACGGCAGGCTTAGGATACCATTGTGTAATTTGATACGATTGCCCTACATGCCCCAAACGCGAAAACGAATTAGGAAGCTTTACATAAAAAGGAGTAGTAATGACAATCTCTTGTCCGGGTTGCAAAGGTGTATTTAAAATCAACTTACATATATCCTTATGTTCGGCATCATATTCCCAATCAATCTTAATACCCTCTACTTTAAAATCGAGGCTATCGATATATCCTCTTTCATTCTCACTCGCCTGTATAAATTTCAGGTTTCGATCTCTCAATTGTTGCTTTGCAAAAGCAGTATTTTGATCTTTATAGGCATTCGGCCAAAGGTGAAAATAAATCTCATTCAACACCTGATCCGAATTGTTTTTATAATGTATTGTTTCAAAGGCAGTCAACGAATGTTTCTTATCATCTAAGCGTACTTCGATATGGTAATTCACTTCTTGTTGCCAATAGTTTTGTGAATAGGTTTTTGTTGAAAAACTTACAAGAAATACGAATAACAGGCATAAAGAGTTGAAATTAAGTGCAGAATTCCTCATGTATTTTATTATTATTCAGATTATTAGATTACTTATTGATATATGTTGAAAACTCAGCTTCAAGATGCATATTTTTTTTGACGAAATTGAATTAATCTCTAATGAGATTATTCGTTCTTTATATGAAACAAAGATTACAAAATCACGTTATTCAACAATTAAGGCTAATAAACAGGGATGGACGAAGAATTTGATTATAATGAATCCGAAGATCTGAGATTTTCGGTTGAACGATACGAAGAGATGGTCCGTAACAAAGACCACTATTTTTTTGATGCACAGGCATTCGAGGGTATTATCGATTATTTTATTGAAAAAAACGATCCGATAAAAGCATTACAAGTCGTTGACTATGCCATTGCCCAACATTCTTATGCCGCAGTCTTTTACATCAAACAAGCTCAGTTATTAGTCGTCACCAATCGTTCGCAAGATGCTTTCGCTTTGTTAGATAAAGCCGAAACCCTGGAACCTTCAAATGCCGACATCTTTATCATTCGCGGCAATATCTACGACAAGCTGGAACTATTCGAGAAAGCGCTGGAACAATATCAACTGGCAACACTCTATGCCGAAGAAAGCGATGACATTTATTTACATATAGCTTATGCTTACGAAAATCTGGGTAACTATACCAAAGCCATCGAGAATTTAAAAATCTGCCTGGAGCAGAATATGGAAAATCAGGATGCTTTGTACGAACTGGCATATTGTTTTGATATTATAGACCAACCCGAAGAAAGCATCATCTTTTATAAACAGTTTATCGATATCGACCCCTACTCGTATGCTGCCTGGTATAATTTAGGGAATGCTTATTCTAAATCCGAGCTATATGAAAAAGCCATAGAAGCTTACGATTATACATTACTTATTAAAGATTCTTTTGCCTCGGCATATTATAACAAAGGAAATGCTTTAGCAAATCTCGAACGTTATGCCGAAGCCATACACGTATATAAACAAACATTCGAATACGAACAACCCGGTGCTGAAACATTCTGCAGTATTGGCGAATGTTATGAGAAATTAGAGTTGATGGATGAAGCGCGTTCATATTATAAAAAAGCAGTGAAACAAAATCCATTACTGGCAGAAGCATGGTTTGGGATTGGTATTACACTGGATTTTGAAGAACGCTGGTACGAGTCTTTACATTTTTATAACAAAGCAATCAGTTTAGATTCGGGTATTGCCGAATACTGGTTTGCTTTGGGAGATTCGCATTATAAACTCGGGAATTTTACCGAATCTGAGAAAGCCTATGAAAAAGTAGTGGAGCTTAGTCCGGATGATATTGAAATCTGGTTGGACTACTCTGCCATTTATTATGAGCAGGGAAAAATAAAATCCGCTATCGATTGTGTTTCTGAGGGTATCAAATCAAATCCTGATGCTTCCGAACTCTATTATCGTATGGTAGCATACTTATTTAGTGATGGGCAATATAACGAAGCATTGAGTTTCTTAGAATTAGCCTTATCTTTAGCCCCGGAGAAACACGAAGTTTTATTCGAATATCTTCCTCAACTACAAACCAATACGGTTGTGATAGAAATGATAAACCGTTATATACTCTGATTATTTAATATATTTTCCATTATTTTGCGGCGGACATTCCGTTATATCTTTATGAATTACTCATTATCTCAAATACCCGAACGTACAGCAAAGCCAAGAAATCATGGCATAACCATGGTAATGGATAAGGGACTCAGCTCCCGCGAAGTTGAAAATATGATCGAAATTTCCGGTCCTTTTATCGACATTGTGAAATTAGGCTGGGCGACTTCTTTTGTTACACCCATTCTGGAACGCAAACTGGCAATCTATAGAGAAGCCGGAATTCCTGTATATTTCGGAGGCACACTTTTCGAAGCATTTATTATTCGTAACCAATACGAAGATTATAAAAAAGTATTGGAGAAATATAAAATGGAATATGCTGAAATCTCGGATGGTTCTATCATTATGGACCATAGCGCCAAATGTGATTATATCAAAGACCTGAAACAAATGGTTACGGTAGTTTCGGAAGTAGGTTCGAAAGATGCCACCAATATTATGGCTCCTTATCAATGGATTGAACTGATGCAAGCCGAACTGGAAGCCGGATCTAGATACGTAATTGCCGAAGCACGTGAAAGTGGAAACATTGGTATTTACAGGGATTCGGGAGAAGTTCGTCA
Organism: uncultured Sphingobacteriaceae bacterium; assembly: GCA_964454645.1. Taxonomy (GTDB): domain Bacteria; phylum Bacteroidota; class Bacteroidia; order Sphingobacteriales; family Sphingobacteriaceae; genus CAYVTM01. Next base: position 289,073 of record CAYVTM010000002.1, read on the forward strand.
GGGTTTGGTTCAGGAATTATTAACAAAAATCCCCGCCGAAAAAATTCTTTGGGAAGCACCACAGAAAGCACAACAAACCTGGTTCATCAAACTTTTAGGAAGTAATGTAAACCTGGGAAATATACAAACCAACGAAGTAATTCCCTTAGAGACCTTACGTTTGGGTTTGCGTAGCGATACTTTCCATCATTTCCTCGATAAATAATATAAGATTTATTGACCAGAATGACACACAAGAAAATACTTTTTGTTTGCTTGGGAAATATTTGCCGTTCGCCCATTGCAGACGGCATCATGCGTTCGTTGGCACACAAGCATCAGCTCGACTGGGAGATAGACTCTGCCGGAACCGGCTCCTGGCATAGCGGCGAAGCGCCCGATAAACGCGCACAACATATAGCTTCAGTTTTTGGGGTAGACATTTCACACCTGGTTGCACGTCAATTTAAGATGGATGATTTCGACTACTTCGATCAGATTTTTGCAATGGATTCTTCAAACTATTCTAATCTGATTAAGCTTGCGCGAAACGAAAACGATAAAGCAAAGGTTGACTTAATTCTCAACCAAACATATCCTCGAATGAACAGGGCTGTCCCCGACCCCTGGTACGATGACAATCTCTTCGAACCTGTGTTTAAAATGCTGGAAGAGGCATGCCTGAAAATTCTCGAAGATCACCTCAAAACAAGTTCTTAGCGTATTTTTAAGATTGAACAGAGAACGAGCTATCCTTTTCATAGAAATGCTTATTTTTGTTTCTCTTAAAGATATACATGAAACCAAGCATACCTAAAGGCACACGCGATTTCTCTCCTCTTATCGTAAACCGAAGAAATTATATTTTCGATACCATTCGTTCGGTATTCAAAAAGTATGGCTATCAACCGATTGAAACGCCTACGATGGAGAATCTATCCACACTTACCGGCAAATACGGCGAAGAGGGCGATCAGTTAATCTTTAAAATTCTGAACTCCGGTGATTTCCTAAGCAAAGCCGATGAGAAAAATTTATTCGCAAAAGATTCAAAAGCAATCAGCAGCGATATTTCCGAAAAGGCTCTACGTTACGATTTAACAGTTCCTTTTGCCCGTTATGTAGTAATGCATCAGCATGAAATTTCATTCCCTTTCAAACGCTATCAGATACAACCCGTATGGAGAGCCGACCGTCCCCAGAAAGGCCGTTATCGTGAGTTTTACCAATGTGATGCGGATGTTGTAGGATCGGAATCTTTGTTGAATGAAGCAGAATTTATTTTAATTTATGATGAGGCTTTACAACAATTAGGCCTTCGCAATTTCACCATTAAACTTAATAACAGAAAAATACTTACCGGAATTTCAGAAATCATCGGTAAGCCCGGACTGATAATTGATATGACCGTAGCTATCGATAAATTAGATAAGGTCGGTTTAGACGGTGTGAAGAAAGAATTGTTTGAAAGAGGATTTACAGAGAAGGATTTGGGAATATTGGGACCCTTTATCCTGCTTCAGGGAAGCATGGAAGAAAAATTAGCTGCTTTAAAAAATACTTTATCATCAAGTAATACAGGACTTAAAGGAGTTGAAGAAATAGAAGAGATTATTTTCTATCTGAAAGCTTTGCATTCCGGATTTAATTTCAATCATCTTGAGATTGATATCACTTTGGCACGCGGGCTGAATTATTATACCGGAGCGATTTTCGAAGTTAAAACGAATGAAGCAGTGATGGGAAGTATCGGCGGCGGCGGACGTTACGACGACCTTACAGGAATGTTTGGCTTAAAAGGATTAAGTGGCGTCGGGATTTCTTTCGGCGCCGACCGCATATACGACGTGCTGGAAGAATTAAATTTATTCCCGGATGATAGTGATAGTATGGCATCCACAAAAGTACTTATCAGCAACTTTGACAAAAAGGCCGAAATATATGCGCTCCCTATCCTTCAACAAATTCGTGCACAAGGAATCTCTGCTGAGTTATATCATACGTCTGCAAAACTTCAAAAACAATTGAAATATGCGAACGACAAAAAAATACCTTTTGTTATCTTAATTGGGGAAGAAGAAATGAGCAGTGGAAATTTATCATTAAAAAATATGCAGAGTGGTAACCAGGAACTGATCTCTCCGGAAGAAATTATAAACCGACTGAAAAAATAATTTGTATCGAAAATGAATATTCACACCATCGGCGAAGCTACGCTAACTTTTGATGTTTTACATAAAGTCCTCGATTCGAAACATAAAATTCAGCTTTCGGATTCTTCTAAAAATAAAATTCAGGCTTGCCGCGATTATCTGGATACGAAAATGAGCAACAGCTCATCTCCTGTATATGGGATAAACACAGGCTTCGGATCTTTATGTGATGTACGCATCAACGATCAGGATTTAGAGCAATTGCAAAAAAATCTGGTGATGTCGCATGCATGTGGAACCGGAGAAGAAGTGCCGAATGAAATTGTTCGGATAATGTTGTTTTTAAAAATACAGTCCCTGGCGTATGGACATTCAGGGGTACAAGTAGAAACGGTTCAACGTTTGGTTGATTTTTACAACGAAGGAATTTATCCGGTCGTTTATAATCAGGGATCCTTAGGAGCTTCAGGCGATTTATCTCCTTTGGCTCATTTATGCTTACCGCTAATCGGAATGGGAGAAGCATATTATCAGGGTAGAAAATATAACGGAAAAGAAATTTTAGAAAAATTTTCCTGGAAAGAGATTAGTTTAAAATCGAAAGAAGGGCTGGCACTACTAAATGGAACCCAGTTTATGAGTGCGTACGGAATATATATCCTGCTACAAACCGAAAAGCTTTCGGAACAAGCCGACCGTATCGCAGCACTTTCCATGGATGCCTTCGATTGCAGGATAGATCCTTTTCACGAACTTATCCATAAAATCCGCCCGCATGCCGGACAAATTCAAACAGCTAAAAACATTTTATCCTTTTTGGAAGGGAGCGAAATAGCTCAACAGGCGAAAGCACAAATACAGGATCCATATTCCTTCCGTTGTGTACCACAGGTACATGGAGCTTCGAAAGATGCATTCAACTATGTGCGCGGTGTTTTCTTAACAGAAGTAAATTCGGTTACTGATAATCCGAATGTTTTCCCTGAAGAGGATTTAATAATCTCGGGGGGTAATTTTCACGGGCAAACCTTAGCGCTTGCATTGGATTTTTTAGCAATTGCTTTAGCAGAATTAGGTAATATTTCCGAACGAAGATGCTATCAACTCATTTCAGGGTTACGAAAGCTCCCGGCGTTTTTAGTTGAGAATCCCGGACTTAATTCCGGATTCATGATTCCGCAATATACTGCTGCATCGATTGTCAGCCAAAATAAACAGCTGTGCAGTCCGGCTTCTGTTGATTCTATCGTTTCATCCAATGGGCAGGAAGACCATGTAAGTATGGGTGCGAATGCGGCAACAAAAGCATTGCGTGTATTACATAATGTGCGAACTGTTTTAGCGATAGAATTGATGAATGCAGCGCAGGCATTGGAATTCAGAAGACCTTTAAAATCTTCCGAAAGCAATGAATCTTTCCTGAAAGCATATCGTGTTCTTGTAAAAAGAAATGAAGATGATAGCGTATTGAGTACCGATATTCACAAAAGTATTTCATTTTTAAACGAATAAAAAATCCCGATTTAATCGGGATTTTTTCAGGAAGCCGGTTATACTAAATTAATCAAACAAGAATCCTTATAATTTTATCAAAATTTAGTACTGCCAATTTTTACTATATATGCATTTGGATTACTCCGATTTTCTAAGATCCCTTATTTTAAATATAGAAAGAATGACCGCCGACCCCAATACTGTAATAATAAGAGATTGAGAATCGTTAAACTTGGCCCAACTGATATTGGGAAAGAGTGTCTGTAAGAAAAAATTTAATCCCAATAAAAAAAAGAAAACTTTAAGAAAATACTTAAGAATAATGAGAACTTTACTTTTCATAATCGCTTTTTTGAAGTTAGTAAATTCTTATCTAAAACATCCATCTACATAAACCCCATTCAATAGCAGTGTGTATGCCCTGTCCAATTCTATCATTTGGATTACCAACTCCGTCAGCCAATGCTGACCCCCAACCCCACAAGTACCCTGCTGCGTCAACTTGAATAATAATTTCTAAAGAAGGGCTACCTCCGATATCATTGTCTTGCCAATAATAAGAAGACCCTAATGCTATATTTAATACACCTCCAGCCAACTCACCCTCTCCTACTTCCCAATCAATATTGTTATAATTTACTTTTATCAATTCCAAAGCATTTATGATACTTTGACTTCGTTCAGATTGTGTTCCTGTATAAGTATCTGTAAGAACTTCAAATACTTCATTGATGAATCCCACCTCAGTTGGATTTAATTCTGTGGAATGATTTTCCATGAAGTCACTCCAATGTTGCATTGGATTTGTAAAAAGATTACCATTATCAATCTCATACGCAAACTCTTGATACAAACTTGCAGATTGCGTTGTCCAACTATAGGTTTCTGCAAAAAAATCATCGATCATTGTAAGGTGATCCAACACTTGAGCTTCTCTATTGGGATAGGTTTGATTTGGGTTTATTATGTCAATCATATAATCTAACCCTTCATTGTGCAGGTCCCCAGCTCCCTCTATTATGTTTAGAGTCAAACGTGCATGTTTTGTTTTTAGAGAGTCCTCGATTCTAATTTCTGATTCTTTTTGACATGATACTACTAACATTATCATTGTTAATAGTACTAAATTTGATACTATTTTCATTTGTTGTTAAAAATTTAATTGTTTTTAATAGTATAATTAGTTTAAGCGAGCATTAAACGTATTCCCAAAGTTTTGATATTGCAATATAAGTATTTTTCAAAAAAATAAAATCTCAATATACCTATAATACTTCCCCCAATTCTCAAATCAAACCATTCTTCATCAGTTTTTCAAAATAGAAAATATATTCACCAAACTAAAAAGACAAACCCGTATAAAATGTCCAAACAGTTTTAGCGATAGAACTTATGAATGCCGCACAAGCATTGGAATTCAAAAGGCCTTTAAAATACTCCGAAATACTCGAATCTTTTCTGAAAGCATACCGCTCGGTAGTTAAAAGAAATGAAGACGACAGAGTGTTAAGTATCGATATACACAAAACGGTTACATTTATTACAGAGTAAAAAATAATCCCGCCGTGGACGGGATTATTTTTTGGATACTTACTATTTTATCTCTACTACAAACTTAGCTTCTAAATCTGTCTCCCCTATATCAGGATCCCCGGTTTTAATTCCGGGCTGATGTTTGAGTGAGATATGCAAATGCGTTTCTCCCCCCTGGAATGTTCTCCATTTCGACTGAAGACCGATCGGCAAAGCCGTAGAATTTGTATCTCTGTCGGTGATCTCAACCGAGAAGAAAGCATCATGCGGCTCGAAAACAAAAAGATGGTCGTTCGCCTCTTCCAGAATTTCATTCGAAATACTATCCGCAGGATTTTTAGATTCATCTAAGAGAATGATATTAGCATAATAAGTTTTACCGGCTTCCAGACGAATGGTATCCGATACCGGGTCCATTCCTCCATCACCGTCTAAATCTTTGTAATCGTACCATGCAGGCAAACTTATCTGAGCGGAGTCCGTCAGGTAAATTCTTAATGTGGTGATAAGCTCCTCTTCATTGGTAGGATTTGGATTTGCAGCATTATCATCGTCTTTTTTACAGGCCGAAAATAAACTAAATACGAGCACTAAACCTAAGATGTAATTGAATGTCTTTTTCATTTTTTTAAATTTAATTTGATAATTGTTTTTGTTAAAAGTGATATTTCACGCGTAACACAAATGACCTTCCCGGCTCATCGCTGAAATAACGAAAGGCATTCATATATTCACGGTATTTTGTATTGAGCACATTGTTAATACTAAAACCTAATTCTAAATGTTCTTCTCCAATGTGCAAACTCGAAGAAAGATTAAAATTCAAGACCTGATAGGCATTCGGAGCACCTTTATAATCGGAATTATCCTGAAGGCGTGTTTGTTTAAGAACCGTTAATAAGGCTAAGCTTATTTGTGTTTTCTCAAAAAAATCAGCGTCTTTCAAATCGTACTCGATTCCCTGCTCGAAACGATCCGAAGGGATAAAAGGAATGTATCCTCCATCTGATTGATTATATGCACGAATCATATTGGATTTCGAGAACAAACGCAATTGCTCCGTCAATCTAAATTTCAACCAGGCATCCATTCCGACAAACCTCGCCTCCTTTTGCTTATACTCAAATGCAGGGAAGGCTCCTCGTATAGTTAATACAGGCTTCTGCAAGGGATTGAGATAGATATAACCATCAACCAATTTATAATATAGATCGACCTGGCCGTACAAACGCTTTTCATCCGATACTTTAAGCCCTGCGATTGCGACATAAGCATGCTCAGGATTTAAGTTTTCATCCGCGGTTAAGAATTTCGCTTCTCCATGATGCACACCATTCCCGTATAGCTCATTAATTCCCGGAGGACGATAGGCAGTTCCGATATTGAGAGAGAGATCGGCAAACCTTCGAAGCTTATAATTTGTCCCCACGTTAAATGATACATTGGAGAAATTACGTTCAGGCGATTCAAGAACAGCGTTTTTATACCGGTAAATTTTTTGATGTTCATAATCGTAACGCAAACCGAACTCATAATCGAGCTTTTCTTTCTCGATTCGTTCAATCCAATATGCCGCCCAGGATTGTTTGATGAAATTCGGAATAAAGGCTCTGCCATCCAGGGTATTCGACTGTGAACTCAAAGCAATACCTATGGTTCCTCTGAACACACGAAGAAAACGATGATCGTAACTTAAATCACCTGAGTGAGTCGTAATTTCATAATGCAATTCAGGACGATTTAATGCAGCCAGAGAATCGTTTCGGGGCTTATCTTTATCGTATTCATTCCTCAGATTATACTGACGTGCAACTACTAAATTCAATTTAGAATTTTCCCCGGTGATAAAATATGTTTTTACTTTAAACAATTCATGTACGACTTCCTGCATCGGGCGATCGATTGTATAGGAGAAGCCGGAACTTACTAAAGGGATCGGAGAGCTAAAGGCTCTTTCGAGATCAGTAAGGTTTCCGATATGTGCACCGGCAAATACAGCGATGTTTGTGTTGAACTGAGAGTAAAACAATTCTGCTCCGGAATTTTTCGAAGTATAGTTAGCTGCCCAGGAAAAATTGAACTCTTTAAAACCTGAGTTTTTCAAATAGTAATCGGGAGTTTTAATATTCCCGGCTTGCTTTACCGTCCCCTGTATTCTCCAGCTAAACTCAGGCAGTTTGATGAATTTACCTTCAAGCATTCCCGAAAATACTCCCTGCCGGCCATTCGAAATACCAACCATATTTACTTCTCCACCGATTCCGACAGAATCTGTTAGAATATTCGGCTCAACCAAAATAACCCCGCCGATCGCATCCGAACCATAGCGAATGCTTCCCGCGCCTTTTATAACGGTTAATTTATTGGCAATAAAAGCATCAATTTCCGGAGCATGTTCGGAGCCCCATTGTTGTCCCTGCTGGCGAATACCATTATTAATAATCAAGATACGGTTGCTATGCATGCCTTGAATAACGGGCTTACTAATGGTAGGGCCTGTTTGTAAAGTTGTTACTCCGGGAATCTCTTTCAGCGCATCTGCCAAAGACATCCCGCGTGTCTTTTCCAAATCGATCCCCCTCAATTCCATTTTATTAATTGTATTTTTCTCTGTGATGCGAAGGGTTTGTACAATGGCGTCATCCAGCAAACGTGTATCGTGTTTCAGGAAAAATTTTCTATTCAGATTATCCTCTAAATATATCTGATATTCAAAATTCTCATATCCGATAAAACGAATTGATACCGTATAAATACCCGGGCATAAACGTGGAATACTAAATTTTCCATACTCATCGCTGACCGATACAACCCCCGTCTCCTTAACAGCTATTGTAGCTCCGGGCAAAGTCATACCATGCTCATCGTCAAATACCTGGCCCGATAAGGATAACGCACATGCATCCGCGTTTTGCGCAGAAACTACATTCAACAGAAATAAAAAATAAATAATAAAAAAAGCGACAAGCTTTTCAACAAACTTTCTCATCTAATAAAATTAGAGTCCTGAATTAAAAAAGAATTAGGTTAAGAAATTTGCGGAGGCGCTCTGCTTGCTTTGTACTGAAAGTTAGTTAAGAATACCTTTTGAAGATACGTATTTGAATATTCAAATGCTGTGGCAGTTTGATAAGAAACCGGCGCATGAACAATGCATGCCTGGTGGATTTTAAAATGTAAACATATATAACAATCCCTTTCGTAGGAATGATAATGATGTTTTGCATTATCTTTCTCATGTTTATACTTCTCGGGAATATCGGATGCCACATCACAGATTTCCTTTTCTTCATGATGATGAAAAGCTGCAAAAGGGACAATAGTCATTGTTAGCACAAACAACAGTACCCCCGCAAAAAATCTATGTATAACAGTTCTTTTCATTGAATTCCCCAAAGATAATAATAAATAATTTAGTACTATTGGCTTACAATTTTACATTTGTAAAATATTTAGGATAAATTCGGTAAACATGTCAGTCAATACTCGCACAATCGATCTTTCAAAAACAAAAACGCCAACAGGAACAAAGCTGAACTGTAAAGGCTGGGTTCAGGAGGCAGCATTGAGAATGTTATTAAACAACCTCGATCCCGAAGTTGCGGAACGCCCCGAAGAGCTTATTGTTTATGGCGGCAGAGGTAAAGCAGCACGAAATCCGGAAGCATTTGAGCTTATCGTAAAAGCCTTGAAAGATTTAAACGATGATGAAACTTTACTGATTCAATCAGGAAAGCCGGTAGGGATTCTACCTACGCATAAAGATGCTCCCAGAGTACTGATCTCAAATTCTCAACTGGTACCCAAATGGGCAACCTTTGAATATTTCAATGAGTTAGAGGATAAAGGGCTGATGATGTATGGTCAGATGACTGCGGGATCCTGGATCTATATAGGTTCGCAAGGTATTGTTCAGGGAACGTATGAAACCTTTGCTTCATTAGCGCGCAAACATTTTGGAGGGAGCTTAAAAGGTACACTTTCTGTAACGGCAGGATTAGGAGGTATGGGAGGAGCTCAGCCCTTAGCAATTACCATGAATGAAGGGGTTTGTTTAGCCGCCGAAGTAGAAGAATGGAGAATTCAAAAACGCCTGGATACGCGATATGTAGATTTGATGATACAGGATATCGATACTGCGATTGACCGGGCATTGGAAGCTAAATCAAAATCCGAAGCAATTTCTATTGGTGTTGTATGCAATGCAGTAGATTTATTACAGCGTATGCTGGAACGAAATATTATTCCCGATACATTAACCGATCAAACTTCAGCACATGATCCTTTAATCGGATATTTTCCTCAAGGGCTTTCTGTTGCGGAAGCAAAAATACTCAGAGAAGAAAATCCCGACGACTATATTAAACGTGCTTATGATACAATGGCATTGCATGTGCGCTTAATGCTGGAGATGCAGCAGAAAGGTGCGGTAACTTTTGATTATGGAAATAATCTTCGCGGGCGTGCCAAAGAAGCAGGTGTAGAAAATGCATTTGATTTCCCCGGATTTGTTCCGGCATATATACGTCCTTTATTCTGCGAAGGCAAGGGCCCCTTCCGTTGGGCGGCATTATCCGGCGACCCGCAGGATATTTATGAAACCGATAAAGTAATTCTGGAATTATTCCCGGAGAATAAAGAGTTAGCCCGCTGGATACACATGGCACAGGAACGTATTGCTTTTCAGGGATTACCGGCAAGAATCTGCTGGTTGGGACAAGGAGAACGGGAGAAAGCCGGATTAGCCTTCAACAAATTAGTCGCTGAAGGAAAAGTAAAGGCTCCCATTGTTATTGGACGCGACCATTTGGATACAGGTTCCGTAGCTTCACCAAACCGCGAAACTGAAGCTATGAAAGATGGTTCCGATGCCGTGGCCGATTGGCCGGTATTAAATGCATTAATAAATACTGCCGGCGGAGCAAGCTGGGTATCCCTTCATCACGGCGGCGGTGTAGGTATCGGATATTCCATTCATGCAGGAATGGTTATTGTTGCCGATGGCACAGACGATGCAGCGATACGCATCAAGCGTGTTTTACATAATGATCCGGCTATGGGTGTAATCCGACACATGGACGCAGGTTACGATATCGCGGAAGATACGGCACGTAAACATCGATTGGATATTCGGGAGCGATTGAAATAGTATTCATGGCATGACTATAGTCATGCCATGAATTGCATTTAAAACCCTCTATACATACGGCTGTAAATCATTTCTCTTCTTTATAACTTTGTTTTATACTAAAGAAGATATGAAACTTTCAAACGACAATTTTTTTCATATTTATAACCGGGGGAATAATAAACAAGCTATTTTCTTTGACGACGAGAATTATCTTTTTTTCCTGCATAAGCTAAAGAAGCATCTAGGCTTATATTGCGACATCATTTGCTATTGCTTGATGTCGAATCATTTCCACCTGCTATTACGTACTCACGAAGATCTCGGTACAGAAATATTTTCTAAAGAATTTGCGACAGCACTTCGTTCGTATACACGTGCTATCAACAAACAGAAAGACCGCTGCGGGTCTTTATTTCAACAAAATACTCACTCTAAATTAATCCGCAACTCAGAAACGAATGATTACTTAACGACTTGCTTTAACTACATTCATTACAATCCTGTAGAAGCCGGGTTAGTCCAATCTCCCGAACTTTATAAATACAGTTCGATTCGGGAATACTTAGGAGAATCAACAGAGATAAAAATATGTAACACTTCATTGGGTCGGGAAGTATTATCACTTCCTGAGTCCAACCTCGAATTGATCAAACTAACACGTCCAACGATTATACAATAAATTCTAAAGAGGGTATTCAGGATGGGAAGCATAAAATTTACCCGGATGGATCATACAAATTTGTTGCAAAAAATAAGGATGTTTTATACAACTCATGGCATGACTATAGTCATGCCATGAGTTGTATAAATGCATATAAGTTAAAGTCTGCTTTCTCCACTTCCTTCGCAATTGCCTCCTGCAGTTTTCTCTTATCCACATCTTTCATTCGATTATTCTGAATGATACGGTATGCCTTTTCTGCTAATAAAATTACCTTACGAGGGTCATCTCTATATTGCTCATGTAGGGTTACGGCCTCCAATAACTCATCAATCCCTTCATTTTTCGATGCGACTGTTTTTACAACGGGGATACTCCAATCTTTACGGCTTCTCTCATGAAGCATCTTTTTCAAGTTATTTACAAACTGATCAGCACCTTCACGGTCGGATTTATTTACAACGAATATATCTGCGATTTCCATTACACCCGATTTTATACCCTGTATTTCATCGCCCGACTCCGGAACCAATACCAACACAGTCGTATCTGCTAATCCTACTATCTCTATTTCCGACTGTCCCACACCAACGGTTTCAACAATAATATAATCGAAAGGAAAAGCTTTCATTACATCTGTTACTTCCATGGTTTTCGCTGAGAGCCCACCTAAAGAGCCCCTGGTTGCCAAAGAGCGAATAAACACATTCGGATCTAAGAAATGTTCCGACATACGAATACGGTCGCCTAAGAGAGAACCCAAATTAAAGGGAGAGGTCGGGTCGATGGCTACAACTCCTATGCGTTTACCTTGTGCAGACAGTACGCCAATGAGCGCGTTCACCAAGGTGCTTTTTCCTGCACCGGGGGGACCGGTTATTCCGATCAATGGAATAGAATGATTAATCTTTAAACTACTTAATACTTCCTGGTAACCTTCCCTCTCATTTTCAACAATACTGATACACCTGGCAAGGGAACGAACATCTCCTTCCTGTAAATTCTGTATAAGCTTTTTCAGATTAATCATTTAAGATGTTTAAATTAGCCCAAAAATAACAAAATAAAAATGAAAGTCTGTGGCTTTAGCTTCATTCGCAATGCGATAAAATTCGACTACCCGATTATAGAGTCTATAAATTCTATTCTACCTCTTTGTGATGAATTTATTATTGCCATAGGACAGTCCGATGATGATACAGAGAATCTGATCCGTTCCATATCTTCCGACAAAATCAAAATCATTAAAACCGTTTGGGATGATTCTTTACGCGAAGGTGGGCGGGTACTTGCCCTTGAAACGGACAAAGCTTTTGATGCTATCCCTGATGATGCCGACTGGTGTTTCTATATTCAGGGGGATGAATGCATGCACGAAAAATATATGCCGGTAGTTCGTGAAGCCATGTTGAATAGCCTGAATAATCCGGATGTTGAAGGATTACTCTTCAATTATCTTCATTTCTACGGGTCGTATGATTTTATCGGCACTTCAAGAAGATGGTACAGAAACGAAATACGCATCATCAGAAATAATAAACGTATATATTCCTATCGTGATGCACAAGGGTTTCGCTTAGAAGGAAGAAAATTAAAGGTTAAAAAGATTGATGCCTACATCTATCATTACGGCTGGGTAAAGCATCCAAGAGCACAACAACAAAAAGCGCTAAACTTTAATAAATTATGGCATAGCGACGATTGGGTGAATGAACATATACAGACTGTAGAAGAATTTGATTACTCGGGGATTGACGGATTGAAAGTCTTTGAAGGAACACATCCTGCAGTGATGCAATGCCGTATTGAAAATATAAACTGGAAATTTCCATTCGATCCAACTCAAAAAAAGATGAAGCTGAAAAACCGTATCTTACTATTTATAGAAAACACTACCGGCTGGCGACCGGGCGAATATAAAAACTATACGCTTATCAAATAAGTGAGTATGAATAAAATTGGACTTTCGGTAATTATTATCGCTTATAACGAAGAGAAGAATATCTCACGTTGCATAAAATCTGCCCAAAAAGTGTCGGACGATATTATTCTTGTTGATTCTTTTTCTAAAGACCAAACGACAGCTATTGCAACAAAATTGGGAGTGCGTGTGATTCAGCAAACATTTTCAGGATATGCCCAACAGAAAAATTTCGCTGCTACCTTTGCAAAATACTCATACGTACTTTCTTTAGATGCTGATGAAGAATTAAGTGCCGAGCTAATATATTCTATTCAATCCATCGAAACGAACAATGCTAATGTTGTATATAATTTTAACCGTCTGACTTATTATTGTGGAAGATGGATTAAACATTGCGGCTGGTATCCGGATACAAAAATACGCATATACAATCCCTCGCATGCACAATGGGGAGGGGATAGCATTCACGAAACGTTGATTTATGAGCCTACTTGTAAGTTAATCCATTTGTCGGGCGACCTCAATCACTATTCGTATTATACCTATAGCGACCATCTCAAACAACTGGATAAATTCACCGATTTACAAGCGCAAGAGTTGTTCAACAAAGGTCTTCATCCAAACATTTATCATTATCTTCTGAAGCCTTATCTGAAATTTTTCAGGGATTATTTTATAAAATTCGGCTTTTTAGACGGCTGGCAGGGAATGAGTATTTCCATACTTTCGGCAGTTGGCGTATATTTAAAATATCAGAAGTTAAACATACTCGTTAAGAACAAGACCCTATGAACCCACTGACAATTTCGAGATATTTATTTTTCTTTGGAATACTCTTATTTTTCATGGGTGAATTTTTCTCACGTGCTATACTTAGCATAAGCCCTGTGGTTTTGTTGATTGCCGCTTGTACTCATCCCGACTTTAAAGAAAATGTTAAACATGTTTTTAAAGAACGAATAGTTACACTTGCATTTATCCTGTATTTTATCGGATTTATATGCTTCCCCTTAGCTGATAACAAAAGCAAATGGGCTGAACTTCTTTTTAAAAATTTACCCTATTTAGTATTCCCATTCAGCCTTGTATTATTAAAAGACTTCGTGACGAAATACTATAAATTTATTCTTTATACACTCATACTCTTTGTAAGTTTTATCAGCATTTCAACATTCATCCGTTTCGTCAACAACTACGAATTATATACATGGATGATTCGTCACAGTAAAAACATTGAAGCTACCGGGGGAATGTTTCATATACATTTCGGGTTAATGACAGCACTGGCAATTATTTTTTGTTATGCATTTATCCGTTTTAGCCGGGTCCATATCCTCGAAAAATTTATTCTCGGAACAATTGCAATCTTTTTATTCATAGCCCTGCATGTACTGGCTTACCGTACCGGAATTGTTTCTATCTATATTTGTATATTATCAGAAATAGTTCTAACTATTTTGTACGGTAAAAAATATATCCTTGGGATTTGCTTATTGATTGTTACGATAACCGTTCCGTTGATTTCCTATTACTCTTTCCGCTCGGTACAAGAACGTGTCCAGAATACTAAGTTCGATATTCTACGTTACAAACAAGGTAAAGACATTAACTACTATTCTTTATCACAGCGTTTTGCGGCATGGGAAACAGCCTTCGGGATATATAAAAAGAATTGGCTGTTCGGAATCAGTGCCGCCGACTTGCAAGATGAAATGAGTAAGCAATATGCGATTAAGGATTTCGGATTGAAGAAAGAAAATCAGGTACTCATTCATAATCAATATTTCTTCTATGCTGTATGTTACGGAATTATCGGCTTAGGCTTTTTACTTTATATGCTTGCTTACTGTCTTGCCCTGGCATGGAGAAAAAAGAATCCTATATATTTACAATTCGTAGTTTTGTTCTCAGCCGCTTTTATGATCGATACTCTTTTAGAAATGCAAACGGGACAGAATATGTTTATCTTCTTTTATTCCATACTCCCTCTTATTCCTTTATCTGTCAGAAAGTAAGCGATATAATTTCAGGTATTCCTGCGCCATACTTTTCCAGGAAAATTTCGATGCATACCTTATTCGCTCCTCCTCACCCTGTGGATTCCCCGCTTCGGAAATGAGTCCTTCCCTAAATACTTTCTGCATCGCTTCAGGTTCAAAAGAGTTGAAATAGTATGCATACTTTCCACCTATTTCGGGAAGACTGGTGAGATTCGAAAGAAAGAGGGGTTTACCCATTGCCATTGCTTCTATTACCGGAATACCAAAGCCTTCGGATAAAGAAGGAAAAACAAATGCTTTACAATGTGCATAGTACCATACTTTTTGTTCTTCACTTATATTTCCTATAAAAAACAAACGATCATCCACACCTAAATACTTAGCCTGTTTGACAATCTGTTGCTTATAATTATCAGATCCCGATCCTGCAATAATCAATTGACAGGTATTATCTTTTAACAATGCACATAGTACATGCATATTTTTTTTAGGGTGGATGGCGCCGATAGTAAATATAAATTCGCTCTCCGGCTTTAAAGGAAGTACTACATTTTCGTTCAGAGGAATTAATGAAAAACCATTGTAAATAACACTTACAGGCTTATCCTTTAAAACCAAATGCTTTTGTATTTCCGCCCTAATAAAGTTGGAAATAACAACTATATGATCGGCCCGGTTTATTTTCGATTGAATCTTTTGCAACAGTTTTTTTTTCTCCCCTTCCGGTTTTGCGGTATATAAAAAGTTCAGGTCGTGAATAGTCAGCAAACACTTTGTATTTTTATTTTCAGGAACGAAGTAACTCGATTGATGTGTAATGTGCCATACGTCTACATTGGGATTTGGAATAAAAAACTTATGCCAGAACTTATAATCTACAAAATGTATGGATTGTTTTTTATTGAATAATGATTGTGCATTCCGTGGAAGATAATAAAACAACTCTTCTTCCGAATTCACCATACCTGCCAATTCATTTGCCAGATGAAGGCCGAAATGATACAGGCCATTGTTCGGATATTTCAGTCGTTCGAGATCGATAAAGTAAGCTGGCATACGATAAAGATACAAAAAAGGCCCTCAAATGAGGACCTTATATTTTCGTGTTAAGAAAGTTTCCGTTTAACTTCTACCAACTCATAAGATTCAATAATATCACCCACTTTAATATCGTTAAAGTTTTGAATATTTAAACCGCATTCATAACCTGCGGATACTTCTTTTACATCGTCCTTGAAACGTTTCAGCGAAGCAAGTTCGCCGGTATATACAACTACGCCATCGCGAATCACTCTGACTTTACTGTTACGGTTAATTTTACCGTCCAAGACCATACAACCTGCAACGGTTCCGACTTTTGTAATTTTGAAAGTTTCGCGGATCTCTACGTTCGAAGTTATTTTCTCTTCAATTTCAGGAGAAAGCATACCTTCCATTGCCGAACGAACTTCATTAATTGCGTCGTAAATAATAGAATACAAACGAATATCTATTTGCTCTTGCTCGGCAAGTTTACGCGCACTCTGAGAAGGCCGAACCTGGAATCCGATAATAATCGCATCCGAAGCAGAAGCCAACAATACATCCGATTCGGAAATTTGTCCAACCGACTTATGAATAATATTCACCTGAATTTCGGGAGTTGAAAGTTTCAATAAGGAATCGGACAATGCTTCGATCGATCCGTCCACATCTCCTTTTACAATGATATTTAATTCCTTAAAGTTACCGATTGCCAAACGACGACCGATCTCATCCAACGTAATATGTTTTTGTGTACGTATTCCCTGCTCACGTTGCAATTGTAATCTTTTGTTTGCAATCTCACGTGCTTCCTGCTCCGTAGCCATTGCATTAAACTTATCACCTGCCTGAGGAGCACCACCCATACCCAACACCTGTACCGGCGTTGACGGTCCCGCCTTTTCTATTTTCTGACCACGTTCATTGGTCAATGCTTTTACTCTACCGCTATAACATCCGGCAAGAATAGGGTCGCCTACACGTAATGTTCCTGCTTGTACCAAAATCGTAGTCACGATTCCTCTTCCTTTATCAAGCGCTGCTTCAATAACCGTACCGACAGCCCGCTTATTCGGATTGGCTTTCAGATCAAGAAGCTCGGCTTCCAGCAATACTTTTTCCAATAACAGGTCAATGTTCAGGCCCTTCTTCGCAGAAATTTCCTGTGACTGATATTTACCGCCCCAATCTTCAACCAGGATATTCATTGCTGCTAATTGTTCGCGAATTTTATCGGCATTAGCGCCGGGTTTATCAATTTTATTGAATGCAAAAATAATCGGCACACCTGCCGCCATCGCATGGTTAATAGCCTCTTTAGTTTGAGGCATCACGCTATCATCAGCAGCAATAACAATAATAACAAGGTCGGTAACCTTAGCACCACGAGCACGCATTGCCGTAAAGGCTTCGTGACCCGGAGTATCCAAAAATGTCATTTTCTTTCCGCTTTCCAGCGTTACTTCATAGGCACCAATATGTTGCGTAATACCTCCGGCCTCGCCTCCGATTACGTTCGCTTTACGAACAAAGTCGAGTAAAGATGTTTTACCATGATCGACGTGACCCATTACTGTAACAATCGGAGCACGAGAGATCAGATCTTTTTCATCATCTACCTCATCCAAATCCAACTCCTGATCTTCCGCCGTTATAAACTGAACCTCGTAACCAAACTCATCTGCTACAATTGTTAATGTTTCCGCATCTAATCGTTGATTGATAGATACAAACATTCCCAAACTCATACAGGTAGAAATGATTTTCGTTACCGGCACATCCATCATGTTAGCCAATTCATTTGCCGTAACAAACTCTGTCACTTTCAGAATTTTCGATTGCAGCTCTTGCTCCAATGCTGCTTCTTCGGCAGATGCTGCATAGTCATCGCGTTTTTGACGACGCAATTTTGCGCGTTGAGCAAATTTAGAAGACTTACCTGCCCCACTTAATCGGGCAAGTGTTGCTTTAATCTGATCTTGTATCTCTTTTTCTGTCGGCTCTTCTTTAGGAGCGGATGTGTGTCCATGACGCTGACGATTGTCATGACGCGGAGGACGATTATCTTTATTGAATTTTTGCGGATGTGACCCTGCACCACCTGGTTGTTGAGCCGGTGTAGTACCCGGGCTTACCGGTTTACTTTCTTTACGTTTTCTTTTCTTTTTAGAGTCAGCGCCTTGGGCACTTGCCCCTGTCGATGAACTAGCTACGGGAACAGCTTGTTTCTTACGTGGCGCAAATCCCGACAGATCAATTTTACCGACAATACTTGGACCCGAAAGCTTATCCGCTTTAGCACGTATTACTTCACCACCTTCCTCTACGACATCCGTATTCTCTAATATCTCAGGCTCTGTGCTAACCTCTTCGGCAGTAATAGTTTCAACCTCACTTACAATTTCTTTGCTTTCGGTAATTTTTTCAACCTGCTCTTCTACCTCTGCTTTAGCCTCCTTAACTTCCTGTGCAACTACTTCCTCCTGTTTTTGGGGCTCCTCTTTCTCTTTTACTTCTTCCTTAGCCTTTTTCTTAACAGGCACATCCTCCTTCTCTTTTACTTCTGCTTTCTCTTCTTCTTTCTCAGCTTTAGCTTTCGATTTCTTATCTGGCCGTGTTTTAGAATTTACTTTATCAAGATCGATCTTCCCCACAATTTTTACTTGTGATGAAGAAGACTCTTTTTCTTCTTTAGGGCTTGCTTCTTCTTTTACAGGCAGCTCCTCTTTAACGATCGATACATTTTTAATCAGTATTTCATCTTCGGGCTCTCCATCGCTGCTTTTCTCATCTTCCTGTGAGTCGCCCAATCCATCTTCTCTTCTTAGCTTGCCGATAGTAATGCTCTTCGCCTCTTCTTTAACAATACGATCCCCCTGAAAATCTTTTAATAGAATTTCAAACACATCTTCCGAAAGTTTTGCTGTTGGTTTATTCTCAACTTCAATCCCTTTTTTTGAAAGATGTTCGACAATCGTTGCTACGCTGACGTTCAACTCCTTTGCGGCTTTAACTAATATGATCTTCTTGTCTGCTGACATTTAATGTATTTTATGCAAATATGCAGTTTTTAATTTATGTTAACGTATATTCTCTGTTCATTTCTCTATTCATTCGGCTGAACAGAAGTATACCTATTCAAATTCTGATTTTAAAATATTGATTACATCTTTAATGGTTTCTTCTTCTAAGTCGGTACGTTTTACTAGATCTTCTACCGATAATGCCAATACACTCTTAGCAGTATCACATCCTACCGATTTCAGCTCATCGATAATCCAATCTTCTATCTCATCCGTAAATTCATCCAAATCAACATCCTCATCATCTTCTTCACTCTCACGATAAACATCGATTTCGTATCCGGTAAGCTTTCCGGCAAGTTTAATATTATATCCGCCTTTACCGATTGCCAAAGATACCTGATCAGGTTTTAAAAATACCGATGCGCGTTTTGTCTCCTCATCTAATTTGATGGAAGTAATTTTCGCAGGACTTAATGCACGTTGAATATATAATGAGAGATTATTTGTATAATTAATCACATCGATATTCTCATTCTTCAGTTCACGAACAATGCCATGGATACGCGATCCTTTCATACCCACACAAGCTCCTACCGGATCGATACGATCGTCGTAAGATTCTACTGCTACTTTAGCACGTTCTCCCGGTTCACGAACAATCTTTTTAATAGTAATTAAACCGTCGAATACTTCAGGAACTTCCTGTTCGAACAAGCGCTCCAGAAATTCAGGTGCAGTACGGGAAATAATAATTCTCGGATTATTATTTTGCATATCCACACGTAACACAACCGCTTTCACCGTTTCCCCTTTTTTAAAGAAATCGGCCGGGATCTGTTCTGTTTTCGGTAAGATTAACTCATTACCATCATCATCCATTACCAGGATCTCTTTTTTCCAAACCTGGTAAACTTCACCGGTAACAATCTCACCGGTTCTGTCTTTATATTTTTTATAAACTTCGTCTTTCTCTAATTCTAAAATTTTAGAAACTAATGTCTGACGCGCTGCTAATATCGCCCTTCTACCAAAGCTTTCCAGCGTTACCTGTTCAATCGCCTCATCTCCTACTTCCAGGTCAGGATCAATTGTTATAGCTTCTTTTAACTCGACTTCCAGTGCATCGTCTTCAGAAAATTCATCTTCAACCACTTTTCTTGTCCTCCAAATCTCCAGGTCTCCATTATCTGTGTTTACAATAATGTCGCAGTTTTCGTCGGTTCCGTATTTTTTACGAAGCATGCTTCTAAATACATCTTCCAACACGCTCATCATGGTAGGACGATCAATGTTTTTGAAGTCCTTAAATTCCTGAAAAGAATCTATTAAATTTATATTGCTCATTTTATTTAATATAGAATGATAGGTTTTTTATTTAAAACTGATTATAACTTTTGTTTCTTTAATATCCTGAAAGAGAATTTCGGCTTCCTGTGTGTATGCCTTTTTCCCTTTTTCTTTAATTTTTTCTTCGATGATAATTTTATCATCCTTTACTCCCATCAATTTCCCTTCTCTTTCTTTACCATCATTCATACGAACGGATAAATTTCTTCCGATATTTTTCGGATACTGCCTTTGCAAAACCAAGGGATGATCCACCCCCGGAGAAGAAACTTCCAACGTAAATGCATGATCGATTAAATTTTCTTCTTCAATCCTATGCCCCACATGTCGGCTCAGCTGTGCACATTCCTCTATCTTAACACCCTCATCCCCGTCCAGCAGAATCAGAATACGGCTCTTGGGCAGAATGCGGAAATCTACTACAAACAAATCCGTCCCCAGAAGTTTTTCGTCGATATATTCTGCTATCCTTTGCTCTATCTTCATTTTTACGAAGTAAATATCCTTGATAAAACAAACGAGGGGACAATTGTCCCCTCGTTCTTCTCTGTTTCTTTTACGATGCAAAGATATAAAAAATTTAGATTTACAAGAAATCTGCGTCTATTTATATCAATAATAGGCTAAAAATCAGGCTTTAAGCAGCTTTCGACCTACATTTGTTTATCCAAATCGTCCATAACCGCCCTGATATAGTCTTTCAATCCTTCTGTATCTGCATTTGCCAACATTTCTCCCAAAACCCCTTTGGCAGCACTTTCCAGGATAGTAGTGGTTGCATTTTCGGCAATTTGCTTAATAATATCTACCCCTGCCCGAATGGTCCCATCATCCATACGTTTAATATAATTTTTGTAAAAAGAGATGACATACAACAAGTTATATCCCGAATTACGCTCTAAATAATTGATAAAAAAAGCGTGATCCTTAACAGTTCCTTCGGCAGCGTATAGCTCGGCAATGACCGAAGCCATCGAAGGATTCATAACACTCTCATACTGTTTTGCAAATTGCATAGCAGAATGCATATTGGTTTTGCTCAATTGTCGCAAGGCTGTAGATACCACCCAATAAGAGCTATCAGACAAAGCTTGTAAATACAGAGCAGTATCGTTTTTATCCGGATAGTATTCGGAGATGGCAGTGATGGCTTTTGCACGTACCCGGGATTTTGAATCTTCTGTTGCCAGTTTAGCTAATTTCGGATAGGCTTGTTGCAAATACTCCCTGGTTAAATGACGACTATGTGTGATTGCTCTTTCGCGTACTCCCCAATTTTTATCATTCAAAGCTTTCACAATAATTTCTTGTGCGAAAGGATCGTCTTTGAATTTTGATAATCCTTCGATAGCTTCATAACGGTCGAGATAGAGAGGAGCTCTGTTATACATCTCTATCCATTCTTCTTTCGAATGATTATCTTTCTTAAGTCCTACCAACATTTTTTCCGCATCCACATTTATAAATAAGGGCTTCTCATTCGCTTCCCATTCAAAATTTTGATATACTTTCGTTAGAGTAATATTCTTGCGTTCGGTACGGTTATCCCAATATAAATCAACTTCCAGCGGTAACTTATACAAAGGTGTTATCTCAAAATTTTGTGATTGGCGAATACCGACACTTACTTTTTTTGCAGCTTCATTATAATTGTATGAGATGTCAAGTAGTGGATGGCCTGAAGCCAGGAACCATTGATTAAAAAACCAATTCAGGTCTTCTCCCGAAACTTCTTCAAAAGCCATACGCAACTGATGAATTTCCACAGCCTGATATTGATGGCGTGTTAAGTATAAATTTAATGCTGCAAAAAACACTTCATCTCCCAAATACTTTCTAAGCATGTGTAAAATAAGTGCGCCTTTATTATAGGAGTTTGCATCGAACATTTCTTCACGGTCGCTAAGCTCGAAGCGAATCACATCTACTTGTCTTTGTCTGGAAGATAGCAAGTATCCATTCAAATCAGATTGTGCTGCTTTATCGGCATATTCTCTCCCATATTTATATTCGTTCCAAAGATATTGCCCGTAAGTAGCAAAGGCTTCGTTCAAAGGCAGATTCGGCCAGGATTCGGCAGTTACCATATCTCCGAACCAATGATGAAAAAGCTCGTGTGCTATAATATCCTCGTTAGAATTATCCAGATAATCGCGATCGGTCATATTCATTGCCTCGAAAAAAACAACCGCGCTTGTATTTTCCATAGCGCCGGAAACAAAATCGCGTACAACAATCTGAGCATATTTATCCCAGGGATAATCGACACCTACTATTTTCGAAAAGAATTCGATCATCTCCGGAGTATTTCCAAAAATCAGTTTGGCATATTTTGCATACCCGGGTTCCATGTAATAGCTCACTTCCATATCACGCCATTGATCATTAATTTTTTCAAACTTCCCAACAGCTAACATCGCCAGATAGGGAGTATGAGTAAGATTCTGTTTCCAATAGTCGGTACGGGTACCATCCCCATTAATCATAGAATATTGTAATGCCCCATTCGAGAGTGTAATCATCGAAGTGTCTACCGTAATAAAAAGTTCCTGCGAGAAACGTTCGTTAGTCGCATCGATGGTAGGGAACCAGCATGAGTTAGCTTCGGTCTCTCCTTGTGTCCATATTTGTATAGGCTTATATTTTTCTTTACCATGCGGATTAATAAAATATAAACCCTTATCGGAAGTAATAGCAGCGCTGCCGCTAACCCTCAGTTTATTCGGCATAGCTATGTAATCAATATATACAGTATAAGATTCCTCACGGGTATAGGTTTTGGGAAGATATATATTCAGCTTACGGGAATCATACGTATATTGTACCCGCTGACCATCAACCAAAATTTCATTAATCTTAAACCCTTTCGCATCTAATATCAACTTATCTGTTGCCTTAAAATAAGGTTTCACATTCAGTTCTGCTTTCCCCATTACAAAACAGCTATCCCAATCGAAGCTAAGCTCCAGACGAGTATGCAAGATATCCGATAAACGTGTATAGGAAGGCATATATACTTTAGGTTCCGGAACTGTAGAAGTCCTTTCCGAAATATTTTTAGTTATTGTTTTGCTGGATGTTGTACATGCTGTCAATAGCAATACAGCAAAAACAGCACCGTAAAAAAATTTACTCATATTTTATTCTTTAAGAAGCTTATCAATAAACGTTTCGAATTCTTTTTTATAATTTGCAAAATGCACACCGGTAGCAGGACCTGAAAATCCTGTATGAATCTTTCTCAGATTACCTTTTCTATCAATAATCAGCTTAGTGGGAAATGCCATCACCCGATTCAGCATCGGCAAGGTAGCACTTAAATTTTCTGAAGTATTAGCCCCTGCAAATAAAATCGTATAGTGTACATTCAACCTGTTTATCAATCGTCCTAAATTTTCCTGCGCTTTCTTAAAATCGTCTTTACGCTCGTAAGCCAGACCCACAATTTCTAATCCTTCGCCTTTCATCTGATCGTAATATGGTGCCAGATAAGCGGTCTCATCAATACAATTCGGGCACCAGGAACCCAGCAATTGCACTACAACAACTTTCTCTTTAAATCGATCATCCGATAAACTTACTGTCTGATTATTCAAATCCGGGAAGCTGAAATAGAATTCTGTATAACCTTCTTTGAGATACGTAAGCGCATTCGCATCGGCCAATTCAGCCAGTTTATTTCGCTTTGCTGTCCAGCTGCGTACCTGGTTATATCCCGAATAATACATTCCGTTGACTAAATGATTCTCTTCATTCAATTCTGCTGTGAAAAGCAATGCGTAAGAACCATCGAAAGCAGAAAGCATTAATTGATTTCCGTCTAAGACACCTTCCAGAAAACGATAATCGCCTGTAGTTGTTAAAATACTTCCGGTAACACGGTTTCCTTCCTGTACTAATTCTGCTATTGCCGGAAGCGAGTCTCCATTCGGTTTCAGGAATATCGCTTCCCATCTTCCTTCCAGATTTGCGGAGGCAGAAGAGTTGCTGTTGTCAAATCTTTCATCAATCCCCGCTACAGCATGAAACTTCATACTTACATCACGATCTGCCAAATGCTTTATCCATACACCTTCCAGGCTATTCCCCAAATTTTTGAATCTGAATTCAGAATCGTAGAAAGGCATGCGCAGAAATACAGAATCACCTTGAATGTTTATTTCGTCAACTTCTAATCGATCATCAGCATTCGAAATAACCCATCGGTATGTCGAAGAATCTTTCATTACAGAAAAATTAAAGGGAATGGCAGTATTGTCTTCTGTATAAAGCACTCCTTTCCAATTGCCAATTGCCATGTCAATTTTTTCGGCAGTTTTTGTACACGCTGAGGTAGCAATCAGAACTCCGCACAAAAAATAGTTAATGATATTTTTTTTCATAAAAAGGGCATAACAACCAAATTTACAATGAAAATCGACAATTAGTATTGTAAGCTCAAAAAAATACTATAAATTGCATCGAAAGAATTGTAAAACACAATACAACCTAAAAATGAAAACACTAAAACGTATCACTACAATCCTTGTATTATTAGCCATTCCCTATCTGGTTTCCGCTCAATCGAAAGAAGAGCAAAAGAAATTAAAAGCGGAGTTAAAAACGTACAAGAAAATGAAACCTGATCAGATTCGTCAGATAAAGCTGAATTATGAGAAAAAGCTGGATGGTTTAAACGCAATGACTGCACAACTAAAACAAAGTCGTTCTACACAGGACTCTTTACAACAAGTTGTAAATTCTATGCAAGGTAAATTCAGTGCAATGGAAACAGAATTACAACAGGCCAAATCTGCTGCTAAGAAAGATGTTCCACAAGGCTATTATTATCGTGTTCAGTTAGGTGCTTACAAAAACTTCCAGGTAAAAAACAAGCCGGCTATAAAAGACGAATCGATTACGGAGGAAAAAGCAGACGGCATGAATAAATATGTGGTCGGCGTGTTCAAAACCTTCGAAGAGGCCGATGCTTTTAAAAATGATATGCGTAAAATGGGAATGAAAGACGCATTTGTTGTTCCTTTTAAAGATTCTAAACGCATCACCCATAAAGAAGCAATCGAAGGAATTAAATCACAAAGCAAATAATGATTATATAGGTAATTCATAAAAAAGCCCACTAATGTGGGTTTTTTTATGAATTGACGGTATTATTTTAATCTACATAAGGTTTCCTGAATCCCATTTTTCGCTTTTTCAATCTCCATATCCGTTAAAGTCTCAAATCGTTTTACTATTCTTACTCGGTCAATTGTTTCTGGGTGCAAGGTCATTGAATTATTATGTTGATTGAGTGTGAGAATATACCCATAAGAATAAGCAACACCTATTGACTGGAAAAATTAACATACAAACCTTTATTTCCATCAAAGTTGTAGTCGTCAAGCCAAACATTAAAGTACGCAGGACTAAATCCGTCAATACGCATAGAAATGTTGTTTTGGCTTGTGCTATGCTATTTTATTCTAACTACTTCTATCCAACCTTCATTAATGCGAAGCATAGCGCAAACGATTTCGTCTTTAGCCGAACCGTTACATTCTTTGATGCTTTTGAATGTTGCTGTCATTGTCGAGCCATCAGGGAAAGAAGAAACTTTTTCAATATTACACACCTGATAATCTTTTCCTTGCCAACGTAAATATGTGCCTGTACAATCTCGTAAAAGTGTTACTGATTGATTTCTTTCTTTCGGTTTGGTGAATTTACATTCATATTTTCGATTTTTAAAGTCAACAGGCTGCTTACTAGATGTCAACGGTTTTTGAAAGTGTACCGAATAACTTCCTACCCCGGAATATGACATATCATAGTGGGTAAATTCAACCTTGTCAGTCAAAATGTTACCATAATAATAAATCCATTTTGAGCCCATCTGGAATCTTTTAGGAGTTTCAATTATTAAAAGTCTCTTTCTTGTCATGGTGTAGCAACTCCAAACTCCATAATTCAAATCTTCTATTTCTTGTTCGTTAGGTTTTGTCTTATATAGCCCACTTTCAAATACCGTGTCTTTGAAAAATCTTATAAAAGCAAATGAACTGTCAGAATACATTGTCAAATAGATTGCATTTGTGTCAATTTTATTGGCATGTCTTTTCTTTCTGAACTTAAACTTTGATTTGGGGCGAACTTCTTTGTTGTCTTTTTTAATTTCATAGTATTCCTGGTTGACATAAATCTGTTGCCCAAGAAGCGTGTTTATATTGAAAGAAAAAAGTCCGATTAAAATCAGAAATATTCTTAATGTTAAGTCCATATTTTTTTCGTACGGGTAAATTAAGCTTGTCACCGATGTCATTGCATGCCGCATAACTTTTTTATATACGAACTCAGCTATTTCATCTTTCAACATCCTTAAGTCTATAATTTCATTAAAATTAATACAATCAAGTATATAATTATCAAAAATAATTAACTATCTGTTTATTTTTAATCATAGTGTTACAATAAAAATGTCCCCGAAAGTGTCTAAACTTTCGGGGACATTTCAATATACTCTTTTTATGAATTAAATTATCTTAGTACATCCCTCGCGATAACGATGCGTTGAATTTCTGAAGTCCCTTCATAGATTTGTGTGATCTTCGCGTCGCGCATTAACCGTTCAACATGATACTCTTTTACGAAGCCATATCCACCATGGATTTGCACCGCTTCAACCGTTGTTTTCATAGCTACTTCAGAAGCAAATAACTTCGCCATAGAACCTGCCTGATCATAATTCATGTGATTATCTTTCAACCACGCAGCGCGCAAACACAACAATCTCGCTGCTTCAATTTCGGTTGCCATATCGGCTAATTTAAACTGAATAGCCTGATGATTAGAAATCACAGTACCAAATGCTTTTCTTTCTTTCGAATAAGCCAAAGCCAACTCATAAGCGCCGGAAGCAATACCCAATGCCTGAGAAGCGATACCGATTCTTCCCCCCGATAAGGTTTTCATGGCGAATTTAAAACCGAAACCATCTTCCCCGATTCTATTTTCTTTCGGAACTTTTACATCTGTAAACATTAAAGAATGTGTATCGGATCCGCGGATACCTAATTTATTTTCTTTCGGGCCCACTGTAAAACCAGGCATCCCTTTCTCAACGATCAGAGCATTAATACCTCTGTGGCCTTTAGCCGGATCTGTTTGCGCGATGACTAAATAAGTTTCGGCATTCGATCCATTCGTAATCCAGTTTTTAGTACCGTTTAATAGATAATAATCTCCTTTATCCTCGGCAGTTGTACGCTGCATAGTAGCATCCGAGCCCGCTTCGGGCTCCGATAAACAGAACGCCCCTATTTTTTCACCTTTGGCTAAAGGCACTAAATATTTTTGTTTCTGCTCTTCCGAACCATAGGCTTCTAAACCATAACATACAAGCGAATTGTTTACCGAAACAACAACCGATGCAGAAGCATCTACTTTAGAAAGCTCTTCCATGGCCAATACATACGATATGGCATCAAGTCCTGCACCACCGTATTGCGGATCAACCATCATTCCCAGAAAACCCAGCTCACCCAATTTTTTAATTTGTTCTGCAGGAAATTTCTGATGTTCATCTCTTTCGATAACTCCGGGCTTCAGCTCATTTTGCGCGAAATCGCGAGCAGCTTGTTGAATCATTAAATGTTCTTCGGATAACTGAAAATTCATATCGTATTTTATTTGGGTTAAAAATATAAAATAAAGAAAAATTATAGAGGATATCTTAAAAATAAATTTAGTCTATACGTCTTTTCTAATCTTTTGAATAATGCTTGTAGTAGAGTAACCCTCTACAAAATCGATGGTTTCCACACGGCCGCCATTCGCTAAAACGATATCGGCACCAACAATCCGGTCAATAGCATAATCGCTACCCTTTACTAAAATATCAGGCTGTAGAAATGAAATCAACTCGAATGGAGTTTCCTCATCGAATAAAACTACGGCATCTACAAACTGAAAAGCAGCCATAATTAATGCACGGGACCTCTCATTCTGTACCGGCCTTCCTTCTCCTTTCAGGTTCCCTACCGAACGATCGGAATTTAATCCGACAATCATTCTGTTTCCCAATGATGCCGCCATAGCCAGATAATCGACATGCCCATAATGTACTATATCGAAACAGCCATTTGTAAAAACGACCTTCTGATCTAAGAATCTCCATATATTTCGTTTGTAAAGAAGCTCTTCTTTCTTCACAATTTTCGATTGTATAACTTCTCTTTTATTCATTCCTTAAAGGTTTTTCTCTGTTGCCCTGTTTTTAAAAACGATAAACAATAAACTGATTGCTCCAAAAATAAGGACCATTATCGTTTGTGTAGAATGATTAATAGTTGCATACGCCAAACCATCTGCCTGTGAAATTGCAAATAAAATCAAACCCTGAGAAACTATCCAATGATAGGCTCCTATACCACCCTGTACCGGTGCCGACATCCCCAGTCCTCCGATTACCAATACAAACAATGCAACCATCGGAGACAAATGTGCCGTAGCCGGTAAAGCAAAGAAACAGAAATACGAAGATAAATAATAGCATAGCCAAATTAGTACGGTATAGACCACAAATAACCAGGTTTTTTGCAAATGTATCACCGACATTATACCTGCACGGATACCAATCCAAAGGTTATATATTTTTCGGGCAATGGTATTGGCAAGAATACGCTCTTTATGCTTGGAGAATACTCTTACTGCGACAAAAATTGCTGAGATGAACCCCAAAAGCAGAATCGAGAGAAGAACAGGATTCGAGGTAATTGTTTCTATTAATCCCTTTAAAAGGTTTTCGTATAAGAAAGTACTGATGGTTTCAAATTCGATAATGACTGCTACAAGCATGATCAATAGTAAAGAGATCAAATCGATGATGCGTTCAATAATTACGGTGCCTACCAGGGAGTTCATCGGAACTTTATCTGTTTTCGCCAGCACCCCGCAACGGGAAACTTCACCCATACGCGGGAAGGCCAGATTTGCAAGATAACCGATCATGACCGCATGAAAGGTAGTACTTACAGCAGGTTGGAAACCCAGGGGCTTAATCAGCATAATCCAACGCATAGCACGAATCACATGAGCAATCATCGAAACAATCACTGCTAAAGCAATCCAGCGATAATCGGCATGAATGAGGTCGCTCCAAAGTTTTGTCAAATCCTGACCGCGAAAGGCGAACCACATCAGGAGCAAGCCTATCAGCAGAAGGGCGATAAATTTAATGGCGGATGATAGCTTCTTATTCAAAAGATCAGATTAGGCGATTATCGGCATCCGGGAAAACGGTAATCGGCTGGTATTTCTTTGCTTCTTCAAAGTCCATAAGCGCATAGGATATTACTAAGACAATATCTCCAACCTGAGCTTTTCTTGCCGCAGGACCATTCAGGCAAATAACGCCGCTTCCTCTTTCCCCTTTAATTACATACGTTTCGAGGCGCTCACCGTTGTTAATATTCACAACCTGAACTTTTTCATTGGCAATGATGTTTGCGGCATCCATCAGATCCTCATCGATGGTAATGCTTCCCACATAATTCAATTCTGCCTGTGTAACCTTTACACGATGTATTTTCGATTTAAAAACTTCTATTTGCATATTGGCGGCAAAGGTATAAAATTTAAACGAATCAGCTTTTCAAGATTATATTATCTATTAAACGAACAGCACCGATACGTATAGCAACAATCGCCACTATTCTTTTGTGTTCATCGGGATTTATTATTTCCCTGAGATCATCTCCATCTGCAATAGCCAGGTATTCCGGATTTGAATCGGGTATTTGTTCTAACATGATTCCGGCATCCCTTAACAAATCCTCCAGAGGCCTTCTTCCGAAATTCTCTTTAATGAAAGCTAACACCTTATAGATCGAGGCGGCATTTTTACGTTCGACGGGATTAAGGCGGCGATTGCGCGAACTCATGGCCAAGCCATCATTTTCACGTATAATAGGACAGGCAATAAGTGTTATATTATACTTAAAATCCTCGGCCAGCTTCTTGATAACCAAGAACTGCTGATAATCTTTCTGCCCGAAATAAGCCTTGTCGGGCTGTACAATCCCAAACAGTTTGCTGACAATTTGAGCTACTCCCTGAAAATGACCGGGACGGAAAGCACCTTCATATATTTGCTCCAGTGTTCCAATTTCGTATTCCCATTCTTCCGACGGGGCATACATTTCAGAAACACTCGGATGAAAGAATATATGGCAACCCGCTTGTTCAAGTAATCGAATATCTTCATTGATTGGGCGCGGATAATTTTCTAAATCGGAAGCTTCGGTAAACTGAGTAGGGTTCACAAAAATGCTGCAGACTACCCGATCGTTTTCTTCTAAAGCTTTATTTATGAGCGATATATGTCCTTCATGCAGAGCTCCCATCGTAGGCACAAAACCGATTGACATTCCTGCTTTTCGCTGCAATTCCAGTTCATGGGTTAGCTCAATCTTTGATAAATAGGTCTTCAAAGCCTTTGGGGTCTAAAATAGAGGGCGAAAATTGCAATTTTTTCCGGAATAACAAGCGGTTTCTTGATAATATGAGGAAAAATCAATAAATATTTGTATATTTGCGGACTCAAACTGATTTACCTTTAGGTATTTCGGTAGAAATGGATAGGAGTAAAGATAAGTATGGCAAAAACAAAAATTCTCTTCATTACCCATGAAATGGCTCC
The DNA here is from genome assembly GCA_964454645.1 of uncultured Sphingobacteriaceae bacterium. Classification (GTDB taxonomy): domain Bacteria; phylum Bacteroidota; class Bacteroidia; order Sphingobacteriales; family Sphingobacteriaceae; genus CAYVTM01. The sequence continues at coordinate 320,022 of CAYVTM010000002.1, forward strand.
ATTCTTAGAGCTGACAAAAATTTCGAAAATTACGCGACAACTTCCTCAGGCAATGCAGGAAAAAGGCTTTGAAATCAGAGTCTTGATGCCGCGATTCGGTAGTATCAACGAAAGAAGAAACCGCCTTCATGAGGTCATCCGCTTGTCGGGCATGAACATCGTTATTAATGATAATGATAATCCGCTAATCATCAAAGTAGCTTCATTACCCTCGGCGCGTATGCAGGTCTACTTTTTAGATAACGAAGAATATTTCCAACGTAAGAATATCTTCCGTGATGCTAAGGAGAAATTCCACGATGATAACGATGAACGTATGGTATTCTTCTGTAAAGGAGCTATCGAAACCGTCAAAAAATTAGGATGGATGCCGGATGTTGTACATTGTTTCGGCTGGATGAGCAGCCTGGTACCGATGTACCTGAAAACTGCCTATAAAGAGGATCCGATGTTTAAAAACACCAAAGTAGCTTATTCTTTATACGAAAACTGCTTTGAAGAAAGCTTGGGCAAAAATCTGAAAACAGTAGCACTTACTCCTGAAATGGACGCAAACGATACCGCTCTGCTTAAAGATGCGACCTGCTCTGCTTTACACATGAATGCAATTAATTATTCGGATGTTATTATTAAAGCATGCGAAAGTATAGATTCGAGCGTTCTTAAATTTCTTTCTAAACAGAACGACAAAATGGTTACCGAGCGTTTTGAGCATGAAAATGTTGACTTTGACCAGTTTGTCCAACTTTATGAAGAAATAAATTTAGAAATGATATCGGCATAATAAATAATCGTTTATTTTTATCGGCAATTATTTATTGTACTGTTAAACGCTAAGAATCATCACATGAAATTCAACAAACTAGACTTATTAATTCTTTTTATAAGTCTTTTTATTTTTTCTGCTTGTAAGAAAGAAAACCAACTTGGCCTCGATGAAGCCATCGGAAATAATGGGCTGAGCGGAGATTTTACAGACACCCTAAGCATTAGCGCTTATAGTGTTAAAGATGATTCATTAATTGCATCGAATTTTGTTCGTAATCAGGCAGGAGATTTCAACGATCCCGCTTTCGGAAATACCAAAGCAAAATTAGCATTTCAGGTAGGGCTTTCAAGAAGCAATGTAAATTTCGGAAACAATCCCGTACTCGATTCCATTGTTTTAGTAATGGCATATCCCACCGATTTACCTTTAGCGTATTATGGAGATACTTCTTCGGTATTTAGCATACAGGCGCACGAACTTTTGGAAGATATCCATAACGACAGTATTTATTATACGAACCGTACTTTCAATTTTGATGCTGCGCCTATCGGAAGCAGCTCGTATAAAGTAAATACGAAGGACAGTCTGACTATACAAAGCATTATACAAGGAGGACCGGACACACTGATAAAAGTAGCTCCGCATATTCGTATAAAACTGAACCATGCTTTCGGACAACGTTTGTTTGAAATGGCTAGCAGAAATGAATTAGCTGAGAATGATATCTTTATCGATAAGTTTAAAGGTATTTATTTAGATGTGATAAGGAGTAGCGGCAACGGAGGTATCCTTTCGTTCGACCTTTCCAGCTCGAACCGTTCGAATATGATCCTGTATTACAAATCGGGCAGCGATACCGGCAACTTTATGTTTACTGTTACCAGCGCTTCCGCAAATGTGAATGCTTACTCCCACGATTATACGGGTACTGTAATTGAGCAACAACTGAACGATACCAGCCTGGGGAATCAAAATGTATATATACAATCCTTAGCCGGGGTACGTACCCGCTTAACATTCCCCAACCTGGCATCTTTAAACGATTCGGGACTAATAGCTATCAATAAAGCCACGCTGGTACTGCACCTTGAACCCGGAAGCACTGATGAATATCCTGCTTCTCCAACACTTAGTATCCGTGCTAAATTCAGCGATAATTCTGAAGCAACCATCGCCAATGCGAATCTTCAGAATAATACCTATACGATGGATCTGACGAATATAACCCAACGGTTATTAAACGGTACTGTTTCGTTCGAAGCGATGTATATAGATGATCCTCTTCGCCAGATCCGACCGAACAGAACCGTATTGGCAGGAGCGCAACATCCCAATTACCGTATGAAGCTGAACATATCATATACCAAATTGTATTAATTTTGATATATATTTGTTCTAAAAAAATTAATTCGATTAAATTATTTAACTATTATGTGTGGAATTGTAGGATATATTGGTTACCGGGAGGCTTTTCCTGTCATTATTAAAGGGCTTCAACGTTTAGAATACAGAGGCTATGATAGTGCCGGAGTTGCCTTATTGAACGGCGACATGAACATTTACAAAAAAGCCGGGAAAGTAAGCGATCTTCTGAACCATGTTCAGGATAAAAAGACATCCGGAACAATCGGGATGGGGCACACCCGTTGGGCAACGCACGGAGCACCTAACGATACCAATGCGCATCCACACACTTCCAATAATGGCAGACTTTCGATTATACACAATGGGATCATCGAAAATTATTCACCTTTAAAAGAAGAGCTGATTAAAAGAGGCCATCACTTTAGTAGCGACACCGATACCGAAGTACTGATCCACCTGATTGAAGACATACAACAAAAAACCGAAATCAGTTTAGAAGAAGCTGTGCGTATTGCTTTACATGAAGTTGTAGGAGCATACGCTATCGTTATTTTATCGAAAGATAATCCGAACGAACTCATTGCTGCACGCAAAGGAAGTCCGATGGTGGTTGGAGTAGGTGAAGGAGAATATTTTATTGCTTCCGACGCATCTCCTATTATTGAGTACACCAAAAACGTCATCTTCTTAAACGACAATGAAATGGTAATTATCAACCGCGATTCATTAGTCGTTAAAACTATCGAAAACATTGTTCAAACCCCCTATATCCAAGAGCTTGAATTGAAATTAGAAATGATTGAGAAGGGTGGCTACGAACATTTCATGTTGAAAGAAATTTACGAGCAGCCCCGTTCTATCTACGATAGTATGCGTGGACGGATTATTGCAAAGGACGGGTTTATTTCTTTAAGCGGATTAAACGAATACGAAGAGAAGTTTAAAAATGCTGACCGTATTCTTGTGGTCGCTTGCGGAACCTCCTGGCATGCGGGTTTGGTAGCCGAATATTTAATTGAAGATTTTGCGCGTATTCCGGTAGAAGTAGAATATGCTTCTGAATTCCGTTATCGCAATCCGGTTATCACGGAGAAAGATATTGTGATTGCCGTTTCCCAATCGGGAGAAACAGCCGACACCCTTGCGGCCATTGAATTAGCCAAATCAAAAGGTGCTACTATTTTCGGGGTATGTAATGTGGTAGGATCATCTATTCCACGGGCATCGCATGCGGGGGCCTATACCCATGCCGGACCGGAAATAGGGGTAGCATCAACCAAAGCGTTTACAGCTCAGGTAACTATTCTTACTTTAATTGCTTTATCGCTGGCTCAGAAAAAAGGAACTATGAAACGTACACGTTTAATAGAACTCTTATCCGAGCTCGAAGCAATTCCCGATAAAGTAGAACGTGCATTATTATCGAACGATAAGATAAAAGAAATATCCGAACGGTTTAAAGACGCCCGCAACTTTTTATACCTTGGCAGAGGATATAATTTCCCTGTAGCATTGGAAGGAGCCTTAAAATTAAAAGAGATATCTTATATACATGCCGAAGGCTATCCTGCAGCAGAAATGAAACATGGCCCGATCGCCTTAATCGATGACCAAATGCCCGTAGTTATTGTTGCAACAAAGGGGACTATTCTCGAAAAAGTTATCAGCAATATTCAGGAAGTAAAAGCACGTAAAGGAGTTATTATTGCGATTGTTACGGAAGGAGATACAGAAGTTTGCAAAATGGCGGATTATGTAATTGAAATTCCCGATACCGAAGAAGCTTTAGTCCCTTTATTAGCAACCATTCCTTTACAATTGCTTTCTTACCACATCGCTATCATGCGCGGATGCAATGTCGACCAGCCACGTAACCTTGCAAAGTCGGTAACGGTGGAGTAGTTTACGACGGTAGAGTGGTTATTACTGACATCATTTATTACGAGAGATACCAGAACAAAAAATCCCGAACCATAAGCCCGGGATTTTTGAATTAAAATCTTATTATAGCTTTTAACCGTCGGATAAGGCATTTGCTCCGCTGACGATTTCGAGAATTTCATTAGTAATGGCTGCCTGACGTGCCTGGTTATAGGATAAGCGTAGCGCACGTAACAGGTCCCCGGCGTTTTCGGTAGCTTTATCCATCGCTGTCATACGCGCTCCATGTTCCGAAGCATGCGAATCCAGCAGAGCTTTATACAATTGCGTTTTAATAGATATAGGGATTAATCCCAACACGATTTCTTCCTGAGAAGGTTCCAGTAAATAATCAACCTGCGATTCTGATGAATTGGATTCGTTTGCAACAGTCGGGGCAAGCGGTAATAATTGTTCGGTAATTAAATACTGAACGGCTGCATTTTTAAATTGATTATAGACAACTTCCACACGATCCCATTTCCCTTCAACAAAACCTGCCATAATCTCTTCGGCAATTTGTGTTGAAGCGCTAAAACTTAAATTATTAAACAAGTCGTTGTGATTTCCAACCACTTCAAATTTGTTTTTTGTAAAATAGTCTTGTGCTTTTTTCCCGATAGCGGCAATTTTCACATTTCCTTTTGCTTTGTATGAAGCATACTTTTCGTTAATCAGATTATTCGCAGTCTTAATGGCATTGGAGTTGAACGCTCCCGCTAATCCGCGGTTCGAGGTAACAACAACGATCAATACGTTTTTTACTTCCCGTTGATCGGTGTATGGGCTCTCATTGCCTTCCAGGCTTGCCGTTAAATTTGCAAGAATATCTTTTAACTTATTTGCATAAGGGCGCATCTGCACAATCGCATCCGTTGCTCTTTTCAACTTTGCTGCCGAAACCATTTTCATGGCTTTGGTAATCTGTTGAGTAGAGTTTACCGATGCAATGCGTAAGCGTACCTCTTTTAAATTCGCCATTTTATCAATTTCTTATTTTATAATTGAGCACATCCCGTATTGAAACTTAGTATTTAGCAGCAATTTCTTTTGCTACGGTTTCCAACACACTCGTTACCGAATCATCAATCTTACCTTGTTTAATTGCATCGAGGGTTGCTTTATGACGGATTTCCAATTGTGATAAATATTCAGCTTCAAATTCTCTGATGCGATCTACCGGAATGCTTCTCAACAAACCTTTGGTACCACAATAGATAATTGCAACCTGCTTCTCAACCGGCACCGGACTGTATTGCCCTTGTTTCAGGATCTCCACGTTACGGGCACCTTTCTCCAACACATATTTGGTTGCGGCATCCAGATCCGAACCGAATTTAGAGAAAGCCTCTAATTCGCGATACTGAGCCTGATCTCCTTTTAGGGTACCTGCTACTTTTTTCATCGATTTAATTTGTGCCGAACCACCTACACGTGATACCGAAATACCTACGTTAATTGCCGGACGAATACCTGCGTTGAATAAGTTCGACTCTAAGAAGATCTGCCCGTCAGTAATTGAAATGACGTTTGTCGGAATATAAGCCGATACGTCACCCGCCTGAGTTTCGATTATAGGCAATGCCGTTAAAGATCCCCCTCCTTTTACTTTGTGGCGGATTGATTCCGGAAGGTCGTTCATCGCCTGTGCCACCGAATCGGTCGCATTAATTTTTGCCGCACGCTCTAATAAACGGGAGTGCAGGTAAAATACGTCACCCGGATAAGCCTCACGCCCCGGCGGACGGCGTAATAACAGGGATACCTCACGGTAAGCCACCGCTTGTTTCGACAAGTCGTCGTAAACAATTAATGCCGGACGACCGGTATCGCGGAAATACTCCCCGATTGCAGCGCCTGCAAAAGGTGCGTAGAACTGCATAGGAGCTGGATCAGAAGCTGAAGCAGCTACAATGATTGAATATGAAAGCGCCCCTTTTTCTTCCAGGGTTTTTACAATATTCGCAACGGTAGAATTTTTCTGACCGATTGCTACATAGATACAGATTACAGGCTCGCCTTTCTCCGCATATTCTTTCTGGTTGATAATGGTATCGATGGCTACGGTAGTTTTTCCGGTCTGACGGTCACCGATGATCAACTCACGTTGTCCGCGTCCGATCGGAATCATCGCATCAATCGCTTTCAATCCGGTTTGTAAAGGTTCATTAACCGGTTGACGATAAATAACCCCCGGAGCTTTACGCTCGATAGGCATATCGAATAATTCACCGGCAACAGGCCCCTTACCATCGATCGGCTGACCCATTGTATTTACTACACGACCCAACATTCCGTCACCTACTTTAATTGAAGCAATTTTCTGAGTACGTTTGATGGTATCACCTTCTTTAATTGCATCCGAACTTCCCAACAATACCACCCCAACGTTATCTTCTTCCAGGTTCAATACAATTCCTTGTAAACCATTTTCAAATTCAACCAATTCTCCCGATTGAACTTTTGTGAGTCCGTACACACGTGCAATACCATCCCCTACCTGCAATACGGTTCCTACTTCTTCTAATTCGGTTGCTGACTTAAAGCCTGACAATTGTTGTCTTAATATCGCCGATACTTCATCCGGTCTAACGTCTACCATATATTTTTTATTTATATTTTTTAACTGTTTATTCTTTTTCTGTATTATTTCGCTAAAGATACTCTGCCTGTACTGAACTCTTTTTGCAAAGCACGTAAGCTTTTCGAGATGCTCAGATCAAATTGCTTATCTCCTATTCTCAAAATAAAACCACCTATCAATGAAGGCTCTACTTTTTTATCAAGGATAACTTTCTTACCCGTTGCTTTTTCAACGATAGCAATGACTTCTTTCTCCGCATCCGGTGTAACTGCAGCTGCCGATAGCAGTTCTGCTTTCACAATACCTTTCTTTTCGTTATACTGATTACCGAATTCTTTAGCCGTTGCATACAATACCTCTCCTCTCCCTTTACGCACCATAATATCAAAAAAAGCAATCGTCTCTTTAGAAACTTTCTGTCCGAAAATTTCATGCAAAATTTTTGTTTTCTTATCTAAAGGAATAATAGGATTACGCAATACTGCTTGTAATTCACTACTTGCTTTCAGGGTATCCATAAATAAACTCACATCCGTATTCACTCCTTCTAAATTGTTTTGCTCAATAGAAAGATCGATTAAGGATTTCGCGTATCTCGATGTAACTCTTAGTTCTGACATATTCTTAATTTGAAAATTTGAATCCTTTATTCAAATTAATTAAACTTCACTTCTTTCAATAAATCGTTTACAAGATTTTCTTGTTTTGATTTATCTTCCAATTGCTTTCTCAGCACTTTCTCCGCAATTTCGATTGATAAAGAAGCGACCTGGTTTTTCACTTCTGCTAAAGCGGCATTTTTTTGAGCGTTAATCTCATCTTTAGCTTTGCTTATCATTTTATCGGCTTCGATTTGAGCAAGACCTTTAGCATCGCTGATCGTTTTATCGTGCAATTGCTTTGCTTCTTTCAGGATAGCATCTCTTTCGACTCTCGCCTGTTTCAATAATTGCTCGCTTTCGTTGCTCAAGCGGGTCAATTCTTCTTTAGCTTTTTCGGCAGCGCTTAGGGCATTTTCAATCGAACGCTCACGTTCATCCAATGCTTTCATAATCGGCTTCCAGGCGAATTTGCCCAAAATCACAATCAATAAAACAAAGGCTATACTTGTCCAAAAAATTAATCCAATACTTGGGGTTACTAACTCCATGTCGTCTATCTTATACTATTAATTACCAATATCTATACTACATTGTAAAAAAGCCTGCTGCCAATCGCAGCAAGCTTTTTATTTTTATTATTAGCTTCCTAATAATGCAACTACCACACCGAACAAAGCAACACCTTCAACAAGTGCCGCAGCGATGATCATAGCAGTTTGAATTTTTGAAGCAGCTTCGGGCTGACGTGCAATACCATCCATTGCAGATCCACCGATTCTACCAATACCGATACCAGCGCCAATTACGGCTAGTCCGGCTCCAATTGCAGCGATACTTCCAGTCATTTTAATTAATTTTTATATGGTTAAACAAAATTGTTTCTACTTCAATCCACCCTTACGATGGTATTAATGATGATGTTCTTCTACTGCTGTTCCAATAAACAAAGCTGTCAACATCGTAAAGATAAAAGCTTGTAAGAATGCAACCAGTAACTCCAACACATTCATAAACAATACAAAGGCTACCGAAACCGGTGCTATTGCAAGTGATTTAAAAATAAATATCAAACAGATCAAACTTAATATAATAATGTGACCCGCGGTAATATTCGCGAACAAACGGACAATCAAGGCAAAAGGCTTAGAAAGCAGCCCGATAAGTTCCACTACTAGCATGATCGGGTATAACCACCAAGGCACATCCGGTGCTAATATGTGTTTCCAATAATATTTATTCCCGTTTACATTGGTAACAATAAAAGTTATCACTCCCAATACCAGTGTTACGGCAATATTTCCGGTTAAATTCGCTCCCCCCGGGAATACCGGTATTAATCCTAATAAATTATTGATCAGAATAAAGAAGAAGACCGTTAATAAGAAGGGCATAAAACGTGCGTACTTATGACCCAGGTTTGGTTTTGCAATATCATCACGTACAAAAAGGATAATCGGTTCCATGAAGGATTGTAATCCCTTAGGCGCTTTTCCTGTACGTTTTTTATAACTACCTGCAACACTTACGAAAATAGTAATCAGTATCACAATCGACATAAACATAGAAGCCACGTTTTTCGTAATCGACAAGTCGATGATTTTTGAAGAAGCTTTTTCATCGATGTCCCCTGCTTCGTTAACTATTTTAATATGATCGTGGTCGAGTGCGTAGGTATAATTTCCCTGATAATGTACATGCCCATGATCGAATTTTCCTGAAGAAAATATCTCAAGACCTTTATCAGTATAAACAATGATCGGCAAATGAATGGTAGTATGGCCCCATAAATGCCAGTCGTGCGAATCTGCAATATGATGCAATATTAGTTCGGAAGCATTAAACTCCTCTTTTTCAGTATGTGAAGTGTCGGTGTTATGAGATTCGGGATGATTTAGGGTATCTCTGCCTGGAGTGTTTAAACTTGCATAGGATGAGTATGAGAATAGACCGACGAAAGCAAGAATCAGAACTAAAGCGTATCGGGTTACATTAAAAAGACGGTTCTTTCGCATCTATATACAGATTTTGTTATTTTTTTTGAGCGCGCAAGTTAGACAATAAGGAATAAATTTCAAAGGTTGTGTACACAAAATATAAAATAAAAAAATTGGTTAAAAAAACCACTGGGTTTACTTCATTAAAATGCAAGTAAAATAAAGCTAAAATCATACTTGCCAAAAGCTTTACAGTGATTGTACCCAAAACAAACCAAACCGATATTTCGGCATCTTTTCGTAAACCGGCAAGGGAAACCTGATAGGCGATTAATGTTAATCCTGTAAAGAAAATATAAAAGCCCCATATTTCGGGTAATAAAAAACGCGCATAAGCCCCGGAAGCTTGTAAAAAATAAATGCTCAGCGCCAAAAGGATTGCAATGAATGCAAATCCCTTATAAAAAAAGGTATCACTCACTATTTTAATTGTTTAAAAACAGTATACAGTGCTATACTTATGCCTATAATAGAACTTAGGGCAGTAATCCACGCCACTTGTGTTTGGAAATATCCGTCGAGGTAATAACCCAGATAGGCAAAAATGCCGATAATTGTCAGCATTTGGAATACGATACCCGAATAAACAGCGTAATTACGAAGCGGTTGTCGGGTTGAGTTCTTGTCTTTTTTGCTCGCTTTCATTGCTTTTCTCCTCTCCCGAGGCATCTAAATCGATACCCATATTACAATTCCCGGTAAATACCGCCCCCGACTCTACAATTAATTTATTGGTATTGATATCGCCATTCACTTTTGCGCTTGCCTTTAAATACAGGATTTCAGAAACACTTACTTCACCTTTCAGGGTACCACTCACATCGGCTTGTGTACCAATTATATCGCCGGTAACTATTCCCGTAACACCAATCACTACTTTAGATTTGGAAATAATATTTCCTCTTATTTCACCATCGATACGAATATCTCCTTTGCAGGAAATATCACCTGTAATACTTGTTCCTACACCTATCAGGTTGATACTGCCATTTAAGGCATTTCCTTGTATATTTTTTTCTTCTTTTTTACTACGCATGATGTTGATGTTAAAAGTTTATATAATCTATAGGGTTTATTGCATTTCCACTATACCATAACTCCAGATGCAAATGCGGCCCGTTGTTCGAAAACTCTCCGGTTTCACCTACAATAGCAATAGGCTCGCCGGCGCGAACAAAATTACCAACTTTTTTTAATAAGACCGAGTTATGTTTATAGATTGACATTAAATTATTTGCGTGTTGTACCGCTATGATATATCCGGTTTCCGAGGTCCAGGATGCTAAAACCACAGTTCCTTCCAGAACCGACTTAATCGCTTCGTTTTTCGATGCTGCTATATCTATACCGTAATGTTGAATTTTAGCATCGTATTTTTGCGTAACCACCCCCTTTAAAGGGGTAAAAAACGAATAACCCGCAATTCCGGTAGTCTTTAAACTCGACTCTTGTAAAGACAAATCGTATTGATTCTGAGACTCTATCATCAAACGTAACAAAGAATCTTCTTCGGGCTTTGCCCCAATTTTAAATGTGGTATCGATTAATACAGGCTTACTGTTTGTATTAATTGTATCATTTAATCCGACGGTCCCATCAATAACACTCTTAATGTTCTGAATGTATAAATCATTTGCCGACAATAATCTTTCTAATGAATCCACGTGATTCGACATTTCATTAATATCTCTCCGCAAGGAAACATCCGCATAACCCGGAATATATTCTTTTAAGGGTGTAAATACCAGAATAGAAGTAACAATACCAATCAACAATACCAGTAACATACTCAATAGCACAAATACATTGATTCTGTTTAATGTAAAAGATGCCTTTTCTTCGAAAGTCTGCTCGTTCAGAATTACGAGTTTATACTTTACTCTAAGTCTTTTAAATATACTTTGTTTTTTCACAAATTTTGAATTGTACGGATTTGCAAATTAAGCTAAAATTGTTGAAAAGGCTTAATTTCCCTTAATTTTAATTGTATTTTGCAACAGATTTACGTATACGTTAAAAATTAATAATAAGCACGGAATCTTTCATTAAATTAAAATATTTTTGTGCTTATTCAGTTTATATCTACTATCATATATTTATTAAAATTGGTTCCTAAGATTTTTAAATTATCCAGTATATTATTGATTACGGCCTGTCTGACAATTTCGCTACAGGCATGTAAATCGGGTAAAAAGAATACGCTTATTAAACGTGCGTATCACAATACGACAGCTCATTACAACGGTTATTTCAACGCTAAAATGCGTATAGATAATTTTGCAAAGCAATCGGAAAAAGCTTATGTTGACCGTTACGACCAATTATTATCTGTATTCCGACATGATACCGAAAAGAAACCCGGCTCGGGTACTCAAGCTTTGGATGAGGCCATTAAGAAAGCTTCTTATGTTATTCAACGTCACGAAATCAGCAGATGGATTGATGATTCTTACTTATTAATCGGTCAAGCATATTTTTATAAATCGGATTATTATACCGCACTGGAAAGCTTTCAGTTTGTCGCAGGGAAATATAAGGGTAAACCTATTGCGAATGAAGCCTATACCTGGATGATCCGCAGTTATGTTCAACTCGGCAAATTAGCTCAGGCAGAATCGATTATTAATGTAGCTTTAGCCAGCACAAACTTTCCTAAAAAGGGGTTGTCGGATTTATTTGCTTCAACTGCTTCTTTTTACATAGTCAAAAAAAACTACCCGAAAGCTATAGAATATCTTCAAAAATCCATCAACCACGAAAATAAAAAAAGCACACGTGCCAGATATACGTATATCATCGCTCAGCTATACGAGCACATTGGCGAAGCCGACAAAGCTGCCGTACATTACAGAAAAGTAATGAAGATGCGCCCTCCTTATGAAATGGAATTTAATGCAAAAATTAATTCCGCCAGATTGTTTCAAGCAAAAACCCTTGCTTCAAAAAAAGAAATACAAAAACAACTTCATAAGTTGTTGAGAGATGATAAAAATATTGAGTTTAGAGATCAGATATATTTTGCATTAGCGGATATTGAAGAAAAGGAAAACGATATTCCTGATGCGATGCGTTATTACCGTTTATCATCTCAAAGCAGTATCAATAATTTTCCTCAAAAAGGCAACTCATTGTTACGTTTAGCCACTATTTATTTCGACCAAACCAATTACGAACAAGCACAACTTCATTACGACAGTGCAAGTACATTTTTACCCAAAGAACATGCCCAATACGAGCTTGCACTCTCCCGTAAAAACAGCTTAGCCCGTCTGGTTGAAAATTTAAAAATAATTGCAAGGGAAGATAGCCTTCAGAATCTGGCAAAGATGTCTGACGAGGATCGATTAAAAGCCATTGATCAAGCCATTGCCTACGATAAAGAAGCCGAAAGAAAAGCTAAAGAAGCCGAAGAAAATTTAAAAAATAATTTAGCTAATGCCAGTACGCTTATAAACAAAGCCAACACTCCTACTGTACAAGGAAATATATGGTACTTCTATAATCCTGCTGCAATGGGAATAGGGGCTAACGATTTCGTCAAGCAGTTTGGAAGAAGAGCTTTGGAAGATAACTGGAGGAGATCAAACAAAGAATCTTTTGCAAGTATAGAGGAAGAAGAGAATGATGCTGAACTCGACAGTATAGTAAGCAGTGGAAAAAATGAAACAGATGCTTTACGAATTAAGTATTCTAAGAATATTCCTTTAACCGAATCGCAAATGAAAGCTTCTTTAGATAAAATTGCTAAAGCCTATTACAATGCGGGGCTGTTCTATAAGGAAGAGCTCAACAATCTGAAAGCATCTATTACTACTTTCGAAGCCCTGATTCGTAAATATCCTGAAAATAATTATTTACTCGAATCCTATTTTAATTTGTACCGAATTTATTTAAGTCAGAATAACATCAGTCAATCCGATTATTATAAAAATAAATTATTAAACGACTACCCTGAATCACTTTTCACGAAAGTAATTTTAGATCCCGACTACAGCAGTGATGTAAAAGAACTCGATAAACGTGCTCAAAAATATTATTCAACTATTTACGATGCTTATCTGACAAATAATTATCCTTTAATCATCGGACAAAAAAGTTATGTAGATTCAACATTTGCCAATACAAGTATAGGTCCTTTATACGCTTATCTATATGCTCTTTCTATCGCTAAAACAGAAAGCGCCGATAAATTCGAATCCGCACTTCAGGATCTTATAAAAAATTATCCGGGTTCTACTCAAGCGGATCTTGCACGTGAGACTCTTAAGAAAATTGCTGAAAGAAAAAATAAAGGATCGATTTCTTCGAACAGTATTGCGGAAGTAAAATATGAAACAGATGCCCGTGGCCCCTTCTACTACATGATTAGCGTAAACATGAAATCAAATCTTAACGCTACTAAAGCCGGGCTTGCTCAACTCAACAGGCAGCAATTTTCGTTGGATAAACTGAACATTATTTCTGAAATTCTCGATGATTCGTATCAGTACATTTTGGTAAGAGAATTTAACGATCTAAACAAAGCAAGGAATTATTTATCGACAGTTAACAAAGAGGCCAGTACACTAATAAAAATTCCCCCTGCCGATTACTCTACAAGTATAATTTCACAAAGAAATTTTATTACCTTAAAAGAAAGCAAGGAATTGAAAAAATATCTGCAATTTTATCAATTAAATTACAGTACGAATGAATAAAGAAGAAAACATACGCAAAACTGATCTACGAAAATACAAGAAAATATTTTGGATAATCGTCCTTGGCATTTTTCTGTTTGTTGCTGGATTAATCAGTGCCGTAAACTTTGGCTTATTTGGAAAGCTTCCATCATTCCGCGATTTAGAAAATCCAAAAAGTAATTTAGCTTCCGAAATACATTCCGCAGACGGAGTTGTTTTAGGAACTTATTATATCCAGAATCGTTCAAATACTAAATTTACCGACTTATCTCCGAATTTAGTAAATGCATTAATTGCAACTGAGGACATTCGTTTTTACAAACATTCGGGAATTGATTTAAAGGGAACTTTCGCAATCATTTTCTACACGGCTATAGGCAAAAAAAGGGGGTCCAGTACGATCACACAACAGTTGGCAAAAAATCTTTTTCCTCGTCAGCGTCAAACCATTTGGAACATTGGTGTTATTAAATTAAAAGAATGGATTACAGCCATCAAGATTGAAAGAAATTATACCAAGGAAGAAATTATCACCATGTATTTTAATACAGTCGATTTCGGAAGTAATTCCTTTGGGATAAAATCTGCTTCGAAGACGTATTTTAACACCAGTCCCGATCGGCTTACTGTCGATCAGGCTGCACTATTAGTAGGTATTTTGAAGGGAACTACCGTATATTCTCCGGTACGAAATCCGGAACGGGCATTAGCACGTCGTAATGTGGTACTTGTTCAAATGAATAAATATGATTTTATTACTGATGAAGATTTTGAAAAATATAAAGCACTGGATTTAAATTTAGACTATCGCAACGCCAATCATAATAAGGGCCTGGCAACATACTTCCGTGAGTACCTTCGCCTGGAACTTAATGCATGGTGTAAAGAAAATATTAAATCAGACGGTGAGAAATACGACTTATATCGTGATGGATTAAAAATTTATACCACGATTGATTCACGTATGCAGAGGTATGCAGAGGAGGCACTAACAGAACACCTGAGTTATATTCAGGATGAATTCTTTAAACACTGGAAAGGAAGAATCCCCTGGGGAGATAATAACGACCTGATTATACAATCGATGAAACGTAGTGATCGATATATTCAGATGAGAAACGACGGCTATTCGGAAAATGAAATTGAGACTGCCTTTAAAACTCCTACACCCATGACCGTTTTTTCCTGGACAGGAGATATTGACACCACACTTACTCCCCTCGATTCGATTAAATATTATAAATATTATTTACGATCTTCTTTCATGTCGATGGATCCACATACAGGACATATAAAGGCTTGGGTTGGCGGGCCCAATTACGAGTACTTTAAATACGATCAGGTAAAAGTTGGGAAACGTCAGGTAGGATCTACTTTTAAACCCTTTGTTTATACAGTTGCTATGGACAATGGTTGGTCGCCTTGCTTTGAAGTACCTAATCTTCCGGTAGTATTCGAAGAATATGACAATTGGTCTCCTAAAAATTCGGATGGAAAAGAAGGCGGAATGCTGAGTTTACGGGCCGGTATGGCGCAATCCATTAATCATATTACAGCTTATATGATGAAGCAGGTTGGTCCACAGGCGGTGGTAAACGTTGCTAAGAAAATGGGGATAACAAGCGATATCCCGACTCTTCCGTCCATTGCTTTAGGTACTGCCGATGTAACTTTATACGAAATGGTTGGTGCCTATGCTTGTTATGTAAACCGTGGTGTATGGACCGAACCTATCTACATTACACGTATTGAAGATAAAAACGGAAATATATTATTCGAAAAAATTCCCAAACGTGTAGATGCTCTTTCTGAGCAAACTGCTTATCTGATGACTCACATGTTACAGGCTGTAGTGAATGAAGGATCGGGTATGCGTTTAAGAGGCCCCCGCTATCGATTCAAAAATCAGATGGGAGGCAAAACAGGAACAACACAAGACAACTCGGATGGATGGTTCATAGGTATTACACCCGACTTGGTTTCCGGCGCATGGACAGGTGCCGAAGACCGGGCAATCCACTTCCGTTCCACTACTTTAGGACAGGGAGCAAATACAGCTTTACCTATTTGGGCTTTATATATGAAAAAAGTCTATGCAGATCCAACTCTCAAAATATCTCAACGCGATTTTGAGCAACCCTCAGGCGGACTTACTGTTGAGATAGATTGTGATCAATACAAAGAGAAAAATACGACAACAACAAACCCTGCATTAGAGTTTTAGTTTTTATTGCATAATATTTTAATCATGCCTGCTTTTGATCCTCGTGAGCGTTTAAAAACGATTCCTCATAAACCCGGGGTCTATCAATATTTCGATGCCAATAACGAGCTCATTTATATTGGGAAAGCAAAAGATTTGCGCAATCGCGTTGCTTCGTATTTTAATAATGAAAAATTAAATGCGAAAACCAAGACACTCGTTCGAAAAATAAATGATATAAAATTCATTCTGGTAGATACCGAGATTGATGCCTGGCTACTGGAAAACTCCCTGATCAAAAAGCATCAGCCTAAGTACAATGTAATGCTGAAGGACGATAAAACCTATCCTTACATTTGTATCAAAAATGAACCTTTTCCACGGGTCTTTTCTACTCGCATACTGAGTAAAGACGGCTCAAAGTACTTTGGCCCTTATGCTTCAGGTCGTATGATGCACACTATTTTAGATCTGATAAAAGGCTTATATCCCCTCCGCAATTGTAACCTGAATCTGACCAAAGAAAATATTGAAGCAGGAAAATTTAAAGTCTGTCTCGAATATCAAATCGGGAATTGTACAGGCCCCTGTCAGGCTTTCCAAACAGAAGAAGATTATGAAGCGAATATTCGTGAGATAAAAGAAATACTGAAAGGAAATATTTCTCCTGTTCTGCAACATTTAAAGCAGGAAATGCGAAAAGCTGCTGCTGCAATGCAATTCGAAATTGCTAACGACTACAAAGAGAAAATAGAGAGCCTGGAAAATTATCAAAGTAAATCTACCGTAGTAAGCCCTAGTATTGATAACATCGATGTATTCTCTATTTCTTCCGATGAAAAAGTTGCCTTTGTAAATTACATTAAAGTAGTACGCGGAACGATTGCACAAACACAAACCGTGGAAATCCGGAAAAAACTAGATGAAAGTAATGAAGAGCTACTCCTGTACGCAATCAGTGATTTCAGGGAACGTTTTGAAAGTAATGCAAGGGAAATAATTGTCCCCTTTGAACTGGAAATTGAAGGCAATGAAAACCTGCGCTTCCATGTTCCGAAAATAGGTGATAAGAAAAACCTGCTTGACCTTTCGTATAAAAATGCATTATTCTTCAAGAAATCGAAACTGGAACAATATGAAAAACTAAATCCGGAATTAAAAACCGAACGGATATTGACTCAACTCCAAAAGGATTTGCGGTTAAATCAATTACCAACACATATTGAATGTTTCGACAATTCTAATTTTCAGGGTAAGTATCCGGTTTCGGCAATGGTAGTTTTCAAAAATGCAAAACCTTCTAAAAAAGATTACAGACATTTTAATGTAAAAACAGTTGAAGGACCAAACGATTTTGCAACGATGGAAGAAGTAATCTACCGGCGTTATAAGCGTGCAACAGATACAAGCGAAGACTTACCTCAGTTAATTGTTATAGATGGAGGGAAAGGGCAATTATCATCGGCTCTTAAGAGTTTAAAAAAGATAGGAATCGATAAAAAAGTGAGTATGATTGGAATTGCGAAACGATTGGAAGAAATATATTATCCCGGCGACAGCCATCCCTTATACATCGACAAGAAATCAGAAAGTTTAAAGATTATTCAGCAATTACGCGATGAGGCACATCGTTTCGGAATAACTTTCCATCGCAAGAAACGGGAGCAGGGAACACTGATTACCGAACTGGAACAAATTGAAGGAATCGGAAAGGCAAGCAGCGAAAAATTGTTAAACAAATTCAAATCAGTTAAGAAAATAAAAACCTTAAGCGACGAAGAATTACTGACCGTACTGAGTAAAAGACAATTGAAATCTTTGAGAATTTTTTTCGCGGATGAGTAATACCATCTTATATGCAACAAAAAAGCCCCCGTTTCCGGAGGCTTTAAAAAAATCTTAGTATTCCCAGAGATCATGTTCAAATTCGAACAGTTCTTGCTTAATTCTATTTGCTTCCACCAATGCATCCCAACCCTGAGCATAATCTTCAATACGATTATCGCGCTCGTTAGACCATTTAATGATGTAACTACTGAACATTCTTTGTACAAAGAAATCATCATAACTAAAACGAGCCGCATCGTTATGTCTGTTAAACACTTCCTGATTAGCAAAAACTTGACGTGCTTCCGGAAAGTAAATCCAAAACATCGGAGAAGGCGCAATAATTTCCCCGCTTGTATTTCTTAACAAACGGATAGGTGCGATACCGATAATACGCGGTTCGAAGATGGAACGTTGTTTATCAAAAATCCATTCTTCCTTAACACGATAAGCAATAATATCGTCACGGTTTAATGTAGTGGTAATAATTTCTCTGGAGAAAGTACCATCCAAATTCTCTACATCGATCGAATCGATGTTAGAACCAATCTGAGCAACTTCTTCAGGAGTCATTGGTACTTTAAACTCATCACCAAAATCGTTTGGACCTTGAGGTGTCGGGTTATAAGCAGTAAGTTCTCCTGCCAATACAGCATCCAAAATTACATCAATCAGTTTAGCGCGAGGATAAGTCATTGGAAGATTTTGTTTCTCTTTCAAATCGATAACTCTCCAAACACGTTTTACCCACATCGCATCCGCTTCACGGATTCCTGCATACGGAGTTACTCTTGAAGTTTTGATTGCGTTTTTTTGATACACTCCATCTAAAGGAGGTTCAGTTTGTGCAAATCCGACTGTCGCCACCAACATCAGGATGGTTAACGATACGATGATCTTGTTTTTCATCTGTTTAATTAATTTGTATTATGTATAGATGATTTCTTATAAGCATCCAATTATTGTATTCCAATTACAACGCCGTTCAGACGACGGTTAGTACCATCGGGACCGGAAGCAATAATCTCATCAAAGAATACTTTATCTTTGGGAGAAATTGTATTTAATGCATTTACCATTTCCGGAGTTAATGCCGCACTGTTCGATACCAATCTCAATGGGTCCTGACGTGCTCGAATAACGGTCATTTCAAATTTCTTTACAGTAAATTTCAAGTCGAAATCGAAATTTTCCAATACAGCAAATACACCTCGTTGAGTTTTCAATTGATTGGCACTCATGTTACCACTCACTATTCCACCAACTTTTGCTACCGGATCCGGAACTCGTTTCACACGATATTCCATACCACCCAATTGTTTGTACTGACCTTTCTCAACTTCTCCGCTAACTGTAATCATCACCTTGCCCGGGGTTGTAACTTTGACGATATATTTACCATTACCGCCACTCAACGTTCCACCACCGGAAATGCTTGCTTTCAGTTTTTCTTTTGCAATACCCGGTGCAGAGATTGAAATCGGATTGTCTACACCAATATATAACACATTCATTTTATCTGCCGAAACAACTGCTGTAGGTTTTGCCGCTTGATATTCCGCCTCAAATTTATATGGCTTAATAGCTCCATCCGGACCTTTCACATTGATAACTCCACCCCATTTTATAAAGCCTTCCTGGGTAGGAACAATGCGATACTTACCTTTTCCGTTTTCAACAGGAACAGGGCGGCCACCTACAACTATCTCCGGATTTTGAGTAGAGCTTGAAGCCGAAATAAATACGTCTGCTTCATAAGGCTGACCTACTAACACATAGCTGGTAGGGGCAACCACCGTAGCTTCCAATTGGTCAAATTTAAAGTCATCTGCATCAATTTTACTCAATAAGTATGAGACAACATCTGCTTCAGCATTTTTAATATCATTCTGAATTTTTGATAATAAAGTAATTGCAGCAGTTACGGGAACTCCTTCGAAATTTTTAGACTCCCAGGTTTTACGAACCCCTTCCTTATCCTGAGCAGGTTGAGCAGCATCTAAGCTGAAGTTGAAATTATTACGATCAGCAGGGTCTACTAACTCCAGTAATTCTTTACGAGTCTCTAATATTTTTTCCTTTAATTCTATTCCTTTTTTCTTTGCAATCATTACCTGAGTTGCAATCTCCATATCGCTACGTTTAACAATATCTCCGGTTTCTTCATCTATACCTCCCGCATCTTCGATAATTATTGTTTTTAATTCCCTGACATAGCTGTCTAACTCAGTTGAATATTTTTGCGCTAATTGTGCTTTCTCGTATAAGGGACCTGCTTTTTTAGGGTCGTTCTTTACAGCAGACTCAAACGCATCGTATGTAATTTTATTTGCACTGGCAAAATTAGAAGTAGTTGTTTCTAATCCGTCATTTACCAATTTAAAAGCATTCATAAATTCTTCAGAAACATTCAGTGCCAACATTGCTGTTAACACTAAATACATCATCCCAATCATCTTTTGCCTCGGTGTTTCTTTTCCGGCCATTTTATATTATTCTAATAAATTAAAACCTTTTAGTTAAAACAGTTAGTTCGATTTAATTGTCATCGCAGATAACATATTACCATATACTGCATTTAATGACGATAAATTCTGGGTTAACTTAGCCACTTCATCTTTAAATGATTTTGCATCACTCAATGAATCGCTAAAGTTTTGCATAGTTTCGGTAACATTACCGTAAAACTTATTCAGAGTTTTCAAATGGTTATTAGAGTCTTGTAATTCTAATTCATACATCGCATTTAATGAAGATAAGTTTTTGGCTAATAGTTGTACCTGATCGTGATACACTTTAGACTCACCGGCAGAGTTTACAATATCTGATAATGAATTTGAAGCTTGTGAATATGCCGAGTCTAACTCTTCAACAGATTTAGCCGCTGATTTAATTTTGTCTGTAAATTCATTTGTAGATGTCGCAGCATCTGTAACGTTAGAAATGGTGGAAACTTTATCGCCAAAATTTCTTAATCCTTCACCTAAACTTTCGATTAATTCAGGACCAATTTTAGCTTCTTCCAACATTTTATCTAACTGTTGGGATACGGTTCCTTTATCCGTTGACAGAGCAGATTGACTATGGGCATTCATTCCCGCCAATTCAGGATATACTAAAGTCCAATCGTACTCTTCATGTGGTTTTTCGAATGCCGACAAGAAGAATATTATCGCTTCTGTTGTTAAACCAACAATTAATAATTCATTTGCAAAAGGTAAGTGTAAGATTTTAAACAATGCACCAATGATTACGACTGCAGCGCCAATCCCGTAGACTTTGGCCATTAATTTTTTGTAATTGCCCATTTTATTTTATTCGTTTAAAGTTTGAGTTAAATTGTTTTTATTAAATTATATAGGTTTTTGTTTTTTATATTCATAAAACAGACTACTCATCCGATATTGATCTTCCCATGTACGACATTACATTACGGAAACCTACATAAGATTTTGCAGTATCTTGATATTCGTAAGAACGTGTACCGTTTTGTAAGAAGTAACCGATATCTTTCCAGGAACCTCCTCTGATTACTTTACGTTTCATTACTTCCGGATCGTCGTCTTTTGCTTCATAAGCATAATCCGGATTTAAGTCATGAACAAATACAATTCCCGATTCCTCGTAGGCAGTGCTTGTCCACTCGGCAACATTTCCCGACATATTATATAATCCATAATCATTCGGGAAGTATGAAGTAACTTTTACGGTTTGCATACCACCATCATCTCCATAGTTTCCTCTACCCGGTTTAAAGTTTGCTAATAAACAACCTTTACTGTTACGGATGTAAGGCCCACCCCATGGGTAATCGGCACCAATTCTTCCTCCACGGGAAGCGTATTCCCATTCCGCTTCTGTAGGAAGACGGAAGTTGTTTGGAGGAGCATCACCTTGCGATACCTTATAATCACTCAGCATTTTTGAACGCCAAATAGTAAATGCTCTCGCTTGTTTCCAGGAAACTCCGACTACCGGATATTCATCATAAGCCGGATGCCAAAAATATTTTTCAACCATAGGTTCGTTCATTGCGTATACAAAGTCGGAAAGGAAACATAATGTATCCGGATAAATAGCAACTTTTTCCTTCTTAATAAATGAGGAACGGGATTTATCTCTATTCGACTTATTCGCAGCTTCACGTAGATCGAACCATTGTGCGTCGTAAATCAATTTCCTGACATCTACTTCTTTCTTTCCGAAAATACGATCTTCTTCTGGGAAGTACAATTCGCTCAATGCTTCTTGTACCATTGGATCGTTGTAACGCAGCCGTTCTCTCCAATTCAAGAACTCATTACCATCGGCATCCTGAAGAATATGCTCACCACCGACAATTTTTTTCACGATAGAATCCTGAACATACTGAGTAAACTGACGATACTCGTTATTCGTAATTTCAGTTTCATCCATATAAAACGCACTGATACTGATTTGACGGTTGTGGGCGATCTGAGAATAGGAAATATCCTGATCGGACTGGCCCATATGGAACGTTCCTGAAGGGATATATACCATACCGTAGGGAATAAATGGTTTAAACTGCTGGCGATTTCTCGCACCAACTAATTCTCCATTACCCGAGTTTAATCCGCAACTACCGATAACTGCTGATAGCCCTGCTAAACAGAACAAGGTGATTTTTTTCATAGTATTTGATACTAAAATATGCTTTTTGTGAACAAATTAAATAAAGCCGTAACTACAAAATTAACATTCTATTCAAATTTACAAACAAAGAATGTTAATAATTATTATTTCTTTTTATATCGTGTTCCATTTAGGAAAGTTCTATAAAATTGAAAATAATGGCAAAATTCTTTATAATCAGCAAATTACCCAACAATATTTTCTATTACAAGAACCTGGGGGTCTTTATGATAACATCGGTTTTAATTCTTTTTCCGAAGGTCATATCATAACCTACAAACACTTCATGCGAGCCCGAACTGTTCAGATTCAATTTCGAAAGGGTATAGTCGTATGAGTAACCCATCTTAATTTTATCCGTAATATTAAAGCCTACCAAGCCGACAATCGCATCGTTTAAACGGTAGGATAATCCGCCCCAAAACTTCTGATTGTAATATACCATAGTATTAACATCGAATTGCAGGCTTTTAGTATATTTAAACAGTACAGATGGCTTAATATCTACACTAGGGTTTAAGCTCCAATTGTATCCACCCGTAAGATAATAGTGATGTGCATTCCTATAATTGGATGTTCCCGGGACATCGAAATTTAAGCTTCCTTTGTTTAAATGGGTTAAAGAAGCCCCGACAAAATACAGCTCAGTAGTATATAATACACCCAAATTGACATCAGGAGTAATTGCATTTACATTTCCAGAAGGGATACTGGGGTCAGTTACCGGACTCGAGGCTTTGAACTTATCTCCTTCCAGGGTTCTTTGAATAAATCCGAGACTTAAACCTCCTGATAATACCCCATTTGCCATTTGATGCTTATACGCATAAGAAGCCAAAAAGGTTAACATCCTTTCATAACCAATCTCGTCGTTTATAATATGTATCCCCGCACCTCCTCTGATTTTGGGAACAGGCATATGCCCACTAACGGTCTGTGTAACCGGCCCTCCATCAACACCTACAAATTGCGTACGGAATAAACCCATTAAACTTAAGGATTCTTTACTTCCGGCAACGGCTGGGTTCAATACCAAACCATTAAACATATAATGTGAGTAGTGTGGATCTTGTTGAGCAAATGTTCGATTGGAGAAGACTATTAATATAGCAAAAAATAGGCAAATACAGGTAAACGTTTTTTTCATGAAATCTCTCTATAGCTATCTGAGTTAAATTATTAAGGTTTTCAAAATTAGCATAATAATAATATTAAGCAAATTTTTTAATCAGGGCTTAAATTAATTGTACTTGCCAGCAAATACAATACCATAGTGAGAGATTCCTAAAAAAGAGCGCGCTATTTATTCGAGGTTTTTACGTACTCCTCAATAGCCATTGTCATTGAGGGAGCCTGAGGGCTAGGCGCCTGAACATCAATCTTTAACCCTGCATCCAACACTGCCTTGGCCGTGGTGGGGCCAAATGTGGCAATCCGTGTATTGTTTTGCTTAAAGTCGGGAAAGTTGATGAACAGAGATTTAATGCCTGATGGACTAAAAAATGCAATCATATCGTAATTTACATTTGCCAGATCGGAAAGATCGCTGCATACGGTACGGTAAATGATCGCTTCCGAAAAATCAAAACCATTCTCTAATAAAAATACCGGAATATCTTCACGATGTACATCCGTGCATGGATAAAAGAATTTTTCTTCTTTATGTTTTTTTAATAATGTCATTAAATCGGCCGTGGTTTGCTTACCGATAAAAATTTTTCGTTTACGATATTGCACATACTTCTGCATATATAATGCTACTGCTTCGGTAATACAAAAGTATTTCATCTCGGCAGGTACTTCCACACGCATCTCTTCACATATTCTAAAATAATGATCAATGGCGTTTCTGCTTGTAAAAATAACGGCTGTAAAATCCAAAGGATTTAATTTTTCTTTTCTGAATTCTTTTGCCGGAATTCCTTCAACATGTATAAAAGATCTGAAATCAATCTTTAAGTTATATTTCTTTGCTAAATCAAAAAAAGGAGATTTATCCGTTTCGGGCTTGGGTTGTGTAACAAGAATACTTTTTACTTTCAATTTCTTATCCATTCGCTTAAAAAATTATATACTGTTTCAATCACAAATCTCTAATTAGCTTCACTACCACAAGCAGAGGCAGGATTTCCAGGCTGCAAAAGTACACAAATAAATAAAATTTTGGAAATTGAAAATTCTTTACAGCAAAGCTGCCACTCCTTAAATACTTATAAAATGCATTAAATACAAGGAAAAACAGCATTGCATACAGCAAATATCCCGATAAGCCGGAATCCATAAATTGATAAAAAATTAAAATCGGGAAGATCATCATCACATAAACGATGTTCGAGATGGATTGTATAGCCAGGTATCCCGACATTAATCGCGGAAAAGAAAAAATGTAAGCGCTAAGCTTCATCAGAATGTATTTAATGGAATAAAACAGAAACACAGCTGCCCAAAGTATCCAATAGGCATCAAGCCCTTCCCGTGGTAAATTCCATGAGAAATAACCGGCAATATTGTATAATAACAATGCGAAAATAAAACAGAATAATACAAACAGGATAAACGCCGTCCTTAAGCTGGAAAGCCCCTCCTCTCGTGTAAACTGTCCAATCACCCGATCATTCCAATAGGCTTGAAAAATAATTGCGAAATTTCTGCTGTACACATTTCGTATTAGGGTAATAAATACGAAAATACCTACTAACAGAAAAACAATCCAATTCTCTTTTGTCTTCCGTAAACTTGGAATTCTATGCGATTGCGATTCGCTTATTGTCGTATCGATTTTACTGTAATCGAAAGTCGTAACCGGATAATTCCCGGATAAGAATATTTCTTTGCCAGACAGTATATTTTTAGAGATTGAATCCGGCTTTATCATTTTCACAGTATCCGGAAAAGCTTTTATGTGTAACACTTTCGTAGAATGAGTAGTCGAATCTTTCTTCACTTTCGTACGAACGGGGACTGTTACAGCAGAATCTTTTTTAGCTTTCGTCCGGGCAGGCATAGCCTGAACCGTATCCGGCATTAACTCCACAGGCATCGGGCCAATTTTTACCGAATTTGTATCCTGAGCATAAGTCGACATGCTGAATATCAGCAAGAACAATCCCGGTATAAGTTTCTTCAACCTGTTCATCATTCGGCAAATGTTTAAAAATAATTGATGATTCCAAAATGAATCTTCCCATTTTGAAAACTCATCGGATTTGTAAGCTCTTTCCCCAAGGCATACGAAAGACTAAAAATTCCCAAACCCGTTTCGAAATTAATCCCTGTGCCTATGCCATAAGGAGAATCATTTACACGGACTCCTTTCCTCTTCATCTCATAAAAGGCCTGATTGAAAAAAAATGAAAAGTATGCATTCCTTTCGAGGAGATAACGATACTCTATTTTATACATAAAATAAGATGAAACCGGTATACTTTGCTCATCAAAGCCTCTTAAATCGTTTACTCCACCTATCCTGAATAATTCGTTTACAAATAATTCATCCGCCCAAAGCGCTCCTGAAACTATTCCGAGATCCAACACATGCCGCTTGATAATTTGCAGATACCGGTCGGCTTTTATTTGCATGCGGTACTGAGAAGTATTTGATTGAATGCTGTCGTACAACTGTTCATTCAGGTTTACATTTTTACGTATCTGACGTGTTCCGGCAGAAACCTTCGCATTCAAAATATATCCTTTAGTAGGATTCAAACGGTAATCCAAAGCTTCGTAATTCAACCCTAATCCATATTCACGCGTACGCATATCGATATAGTCGGATAGAGTATTCGCTATTTGTATATCTGATACCGATATCAGATTGGATGAATTGGTTTGATAAAATAATTTCAGACTATTCATCCCTTTCCATAAATAGAATACTCCCACTTGCGTACTGAAAATCGAAAAGCTGGTATCCTGCTTGCGGATGTGCATGTCGAGATCTACGCCGAACGGAGTCGAAAACAAGAAGGGATACAAAAAATTTATTTGTATATCCCTTGTGCTGTTGGGTTGTAATTTCAAATCTATACCCAACAACTCTGCTTGCTTAAATGCATTGTGCAGGCTAAGCTTTGCCTGTCCGATCAATTGTGTCTTATCCTGATTCGTTTGTGGCTCTATCCCCAGCAAACCATCAAAATGATTCGCATTTCTTTTCTCGGGATAAAGTTCCAACTCTGCATGCGTCTCTTTAAAAATTACTTTTGCAGGCTCTCGTTCTTTCAGAAAAGGCAACTCTTCCATACGTGTAGAAATCGCTTGCACAGCAGCTTCGTTGTAAGGAGAGCCTTCTTTAATTCCGAGATAAGAACTCAAATATTTTTCCGTAATCACCTTCGGGCCTATGAGCCTCACACTATCGATACTATAATACCTGTTAAGTCTGAGATACAGGGATGCTTTTACCCGATTGCTATCAAGGCGGACATCTTCCAGGCCGGCTACTGCGAAAGGATAACCATTGTTTTCAGCTTGTCTCAAAAGATCGTCGAGAATCGTATTCAGGTCATCGAGATTTATTGGTTTCTCAGAATACCTTCTTTCCCGAAATCGTATTCCCGATAAAAATTCCGGAGCTACACTTCCGGCATCCAAATGCATCCAGCGGTAAGCATCTGAAAGGCTGTAGTACACCTGCATTTCATTCCCCTTTGTCTGCACCGAATCTATTTTCACAAACAAATAACCTTTTGCCTGTACGGCGGAAAAAAAACGATCGAGTTCCTGTCGCCTTAATAAAGTATCGCTAAAACTCTTACGATAATTTACCGAAACAGCACTTTTCTCCGTATCATTACCGATCAATTGCAAACTATACTTTTCCTGTGCGGAAACAAGTTGTGGGAGCAGTATCAGAAGAATGAAACTCACTGAAAAGTAAAGCTTTCCAGGCATCGTTTTTAACATATCGTCAAAAATACAGAAATTAGCAAATATGGCCGGCATTTATATACATATCCCTTTTTGTAAGCAGGCTTGCCATTATTGTGACTTTCATTTCAGCACTTCCTTACAACGTAAAGACGAATTATTATCTGCTTTATTGCATGAACTTACCCTTCGTAAAGGTTACCTCGGTGAGGAGATAATCAATACCGTTTATTTGGGAGGAGGTACTCCTTCTTTATTAAACGAAGTAGAAATTAACAGACTGTTCGAAGAAATACATAAGCATTTTAAGGTGTCTGAAGATGCTGAATGTAGTTTTGAAGCAAACCCCGACGATTTGAACAAAGCTAAAATCCAAGAGCTACGCAATACTCCTGTCAATCGCTTAAGCATTGGAATACAATCTTTTTTTGATGAAGACCTTCGATGGATGAACCGGGGACATACTGCATCCGATGCCGATGGCTCTATTAAACGAGCACAGGATGCGGGTTTTTCGAATATCAGCATCGATCTCATCTATGGGATTCCCGGACTAAGCGACCAGCATTGGAAAGAAAATATTTATCGCAGTATCGCACTGCAGGTACCTCATATTTCTTCCTATGCTTTAACCGTAGAACCTAAAACAGCTTTAGCACATTTTATAAAAACCAATAAGGTTCAGGCTCTCTCAGATGAACAAAGCAGCAGCCAGTTTACCATTTTAATGAACCTGTTAAAAGAAAACAGTTTTCTCCATTACGAAATTTCTAATTTCTGTAAAGAGGGTTTCTATTCGAAACATAATTCATCTTATTGGAAAGGTGCCAGCTATTTGGGGATAGGCCCTTCGGCACATTCTTACAATCAGCTGGAACGCCAATGGAATGTTTCGAACAATGCGAAATACATTGCCGCCATTCAGCAAAACGAATTACCCGCAAGCCTTGAAATACTTAGTAAAGCCGATCGCATAAACGAATATGTAATGGTATCTTTACGTACGATGTGGGGTATTGACATCGACTATATACGTACTCATTTCGGCATCGAAATACTTGAACAGATTTTAAAAACAAGCCGAACTTACCTCTCCCAGGATTTATTAATTCTTGAGGGATCTATTTTAAAAACAAGCGACAAAGGCAAGCATTTTTCCGACCGTATTGCTTCCGGATTATTTATTGATCAAGATCAGATTATATGAAAACAGAAATTCAATTCAACTCTATCAAATACATTATTGATTTATCTAAACCTATCGATATTTCTATTCCTCTGCGAAATGGAGAAAGCGTGAATGCTTTTCATATTCCTGATGCTCGTTTCGAGCCTATACGTATAGGAAACTTTGTGGGGTCGGTACGGGAAGGCGGATCGGCAAATTGTGAGAACTTGTTTATCAATGCGCATGGTAACGGAACTCACACCGAATGCTTAGGCCATATCAGTAAAGAACGTGTATGTATTAATGATTGTCTGAAACATTTTCATTTTATGGCAAAACTACTAAGCGTAAGTCCTAAACAACATACAAATGGGGACACCGTCATTACCGCCGATCAGATAAACCTGACTGATATTCCTGATCATATCGAAGCGTTGATTATACGTACACTACCCAATATTAAAGATAAGCTCACAAAAAAATATTCGGGGAATAACCCTTGTTATTTAGACCCTGTTCTCTGTAAAAACATTCGCGGGAAAGGAATTAAACACTTGCTGATCGATTTACCTTCGGTAGATCGCGAAGAAGACGGAGGAGAACTTGCCGCTCACCATGCTTTTTGGAATTATCCCGAAAATCCTCAATATGCTATGACGATTACCGAAATGGTATTTATCCCCGATACCCTTGCAGATGGGGAATATTTTTTGAACCTTCAGATTGCTTCTTTCGAGAGCGATGCAAGTCCGAGTAAACCTGTGCTCTATGATGTATCAGCCCTCTGATGAGTCAGCTTTTCAGGCTGGATAGACGCATATTAGATATAGAGGTGTTGTCCTTCAGGCTGAGTGGGGATGGTATGCGTTAAGATGCAAAAACCGGATACTCTCATAAAACACATTTAAAAAAATTAAAAACATTTCTCATAACTTTGCGTTAAATATTCAGTCTAAAACCCAGTTAAACAAAATATTAGCTCCGAAAGGCTGATCAATACATCAATAATCCATGGAAAGTCGCTTTTTAAGCCTCGTTTTTATCAGTATCATCCTCCTAGCAATCGATTACTACGTTTTTCAAGCTATAAAAAGCAGTACCATTCAAAAAAGTAAAAAAACCCGTTCCCGTTTATTTATTTCATACTGGTTTATTACTGCCTTTACACTTGCAGGAATGTTTATAGGAATATTCTTATCCGTAGGGCGATTAATACGGGCGATTGTCTTCATTTGGTTCTTTATTCACTATTTTTCGAAAATTTTTACGGTTCCTTTCTTACTCATCGACGATATCCGTCGTGGAATAAACTGGTTGATCCATAAAGTAAGTAAGCAGGAAGATCCCGAACTTCAGCCGATCCCTCAAACTGCCGATACCGAAGTTCCCATTAAATCTCGGAAAGGGATGAGCCGTTCGGAATTTTTAAGCAAGACCGGACTTTTTGTTGCAGGAATCCCCTTTGTATCGATGAACTATGGAATGATTTCGCAAAATGTATATGATTACCGCGTCAAACGTCGAACCATTTATATGCCTAATCTTCCCAAAGCTTTCGACGGAATTCGTATCGGACAAATTTCCGATATCCATAGTGGCAGTTTCTACGATAAAATTGCTGTTCAGGGAGGCATCGATCTGTTGAATGCAGAAAAATGCGACCTCGTTTTTTTTACCGGCGACCTTGTAAACGACCAAACTTCCGAAATGAAAAGCTATATGAATGTTTTCGACAAAGTGAAAGCACCACTCGGGGTATATTCTATTTTAGGGAATCATGATTACGGCGATTATATGCAATGGACAAGTCCTGCTGCCAAACAACAAAACCTGGAAGATATGTACCGGGTACATAAAAATTTAGGTTGGGATTTATTACGCAATGAAAACCGCATCATTACGCAATCGGGAGAACAACTTGCAATTATCGGTATCGAAAACTGGAGCTCTTCAAACCGCTTCCCTAAGAAAGGGCGCATGGATTTAGCTGTTCAAGGAACTGAAGAAGCAGCGGCGAAGCTGTTACTCTCTCACGATCCCAGTCATTGGAATGCTCAGGTTACCAAAGAATATAAGGATATCGATATGATGTTCTCGGGGCATACGCACGGTATGCAGTTCGGGGTGGAATTTGCAGGTTTTCAATGGAGCCCCGCTCAATACGTATATCCGGAGTGGTCAGGGCTTTACGAGAATGCCCATCAGAAATTGTATGTGAATGTTGGTTACGGATTCCTGGGTTATCCCGGACGAATTGGCATGTTACCCGAAATTACGATCTTTGAGCTGAAAACGGCTTAAACAATCGATTGAAAAAGTATCTACAGCCCGGTCTGGATTATCTTATCTACAGCAATCTGTTTATTGCCTGTGCTGCTATGGCTCAGGGAGCACTCACTTATTTATTGCTGCATTCGAGTATAAATTATGAGATTATCGTTCTCCTCTTTTTCTGCTGCCTGTTTACCTATAACCTTGCCTCGATAAAAAATATAGATTCGGGTAATGAACAAACCCTCAACAGCCGCGAACGCTGGATTTCGAAACATTATCCTGTCGTTTATACGCTGCTTCTGATTTCTGCCCTTGCTATTGTCTTATTTACTCTTTTAGTAAGCCTTGAAAGTATTGTCGTATTATTCATACTCGGGACCCTTTCCGTCTTATACAACATACCTATTCCGATACCCGGGAAACGCAAGATTATCTTACGTAAAATATCCGGACTTAAACTATTCTTAATCGCATTTGTATGGTCGGGAAGCTGCGTACTGATTCCTTATTTCGAAAGTGATGCTGTTCTTTCATTAAAAAACATAAGCATACTTTTTATTAAGCGATTTCTATTTATTACAGCCATTACAATCCCTTTTGATATTCGCGATATCTACAACGATTATAAAAATGATGTAAAAACACTTCCTCTTTTAATCGGCAAAAAAGCCTCTTATCTTTTTTGCCTGATTTTAATTTTCATCTGCATACTCTTATTTATCGCCTACGATTACAGCCAGGATAGCGGGGTCTTCTACGGTCTTATCCTTACCTTATTGATAAGTGCAGTGCTCATTTTTAATTCACGTATACATAAAAACGAGTATTATTACCTGATAATTCTCGACGGAATGCTCATTTTACAGTATTTTCTGGTACTGCTGTTTAAAAGCTTGCTTTAGTTCCCGAATTTCTAGTAGATTTGTTTTACTAAACGAAAACCATGCTACGCAACCGACTTTTACCATTCTGCTTATCTCTTACTTTAGGTCTATATGCCTGTAGTGCAAACAACCCCAATGATATAAGCCAATTAAAATTTATATTGGGCGAATGGGAAAGCATAAACCCCGAAGGCGCACTTTACGAAGTATGGGAAAAAGAAAACGATAGTGTATATGCGGGACATGCCTATGCCTTGTCGGGAAAAGATACCACCTTTTCTGAAATAGCTAAAATCATTAAACGCAACGATGGCATTTACTACAGCGTAACCGTGAACCACGGAAGCACTACCGATTTCTTATTGATAAGTACCGGCAAAGAATGTATATTCGAGAATCCAAATCATGATTACCCACAACGTATTATCTATTCTAAGCATCATTCCGACTCCTTATATGCACGCATAGAGGGGACGGTCGACAATGCGTTTTCGAAAGAAGAATTTTTTTACGGGAAATCCCGAAAATAGATCCCGTGATCTTATCCTTCTAACGAAAATTTATATCCTACACCTCTAACCGTTTGTAAATAGGCAGGGCGCTCCGGATTTTCTTCAATCTTCTTACGCAAGCGAACAATATGCATATCCAGCGTACGGGTATTCACATCGGAATTATAACCCCATACAACCATCATTAACTCATCGCGATTAACAACTTTATTAATATTTTTCAGGAAGTATAATAAGATACGATTTTCCAGAATGGTTAACTCTATTTTCTTTCCGTCTTTGATCAGCATATGGATATTCGGATGATGTTCCATATTCGCAAATTTGATAGCATCCGACTTATCCGAATTCACCAAATAAGTAACTTTATTGTCGATTAATGCCATTAACACATCCATATTAAAGGGTTTGGTGATATAATCGGACACCCCGAAATTGTATGCATCAATTTTATCTATATCCTGAGATTTTGCCGTAATCATAATGACTACACCATTGTATTCTTTCTTACGGATAGAAGAACATACCTCACTCCCCGACTTTCCGGGTAACATCCAATCCAATAAAACGATATGAGGGTTCTCTTTCATAATCAATTCTTCTCCCGAAGTACCGTCGGCAGCTTCAAGTACCTGATACCCTTCCGAACTGATTCGCTGACTTACCAGAAAACGTAAATTGCTGTCGTCTTCGACTAATACAATCTTAACCTGACTTTTATCCATAACATTTAATTTAGTTTTTATTCAATTGGTAATATGATACGAAACTCCGAGCCTTTCCCTTCTTCACTTTTTACCGAGATTTCTCCATTCATAAATTTAACTACTTCTTTGCAAAAAGCAAGACCAATTCCAACACTTCCCTGCTGATTGAACTGGTTTTCTACCCGGTAAAATTTATTGAAGATATTCCCTAACTCTGTTTTCGGAATACCAATACCATTATCGGTAAAATAAATCAGAAATACATTTTTCACTTTACGAATACGTATCTGCATGTTCTTTTTATCCGGGAAAGAATATTTATAAGCGTTGTCGATCATATTCTGAAACAGGCTGCTTAACAATACGGCATCCCCGTAGAAATGCAAAACACTTTGGATAGAATAATCGATTTTAAAATCGGGGTGCTTCAATTTATATGCTTCAACAATATCACGACAGAATTCAAACAAGTCGATTTTTTCTTTTTTCATTTGTATCGACTTATTTTCAAGCTGAGTGAGCGATAGCAGCTTGTTCATCAAATCGTTCAGCTTATCTGCTTCCTCATCCAGAATTCGCCCGTATAATTCTTTATCTGTTTCCGATAATTCTTTTTTATTCTTGATAGTATTCGCTGCAATTTTGATAACGCTCACCGGAGTTTTAAATTCATGCGTAAGGTTATTCATGAAATCGTATTGCAGCTTGAACAATTTTGCATTAATATTCAAATTACGATAGATCAACACCGCTATAAGAAGCATGATCACATATACCACTGCAATACCTAATGCTATGGGTGTAAACAGCATGACAATCCGCTGTGTTACAAAGTTTCGTGAAGAAATAAAATACAACTGATAGTCCGCAAAAGCACCGGGCAATGCAATTCCTGTTGTAAAATAATTTATATCGGTAGCCAACGAGTCGAATACAACCGGGCGAATTAAAATATATTCGTACAAATACGGGTTCGTATTCATAACCGGCAGCTTCATCGGGTCGAGATGAAAAGTAATAAGATCCTGATCGTAATAGGCGGAAGGGGGCATGTCCTCACTGATAAGCCTATGATATACCTTCAGGTCGGATTCGCGGGGAACATTAATAAAACTTACCTGTTTGTCGTTAAATGTATAAAACACCTTAAATACCTGATCGGAAGTGATCGTTTTGTTTGAATCGTAATGATTAATGAAATCCACGAACTTTATAACCGACTTACTGAAATCGTTCGCATCTTTTCCGGAAAAAACCCCCAGTTTGTTTTTCTTAAAAATCAACCATTCTCTTTCGGGCTTCGTTCGGTTAATATCATAAACCGCCTTCACTCCAACCGAAAATCTATTCTGACGAAAACCATCTTCTATTGCCTGATTGCTGATCTCGATATCATAAAAAGTGATGGAACTGATCATCGGATAATCCTGCATTAAATTTTCCGATAAACCTTTGATAGAAACCGAATCGAGGAAACCCTGGTATAAAGAAATTTGAGGGATCTTGTTAAAGATAAATTCGTTATACGGTTGTAAAGCACCTTCCATCACTTCCACCTTATCTGTCACAAATTGCGACTCAATTACTTTCTGCGTAAACTTATAACCAAAGAAAAGTGCAATAAAAAACGTTATTGTCAGAACAACAATAAAAATAGGTATCAACGCATAGTTCTTTCGATAATTTGTTTTCTGCTGCATAACTATTTTGTTGACGGAATATACTCCCGTAAAAAACGTTCTACCTCGGAATAGAAAGCAATTTTATTTTCCGTATTCTCGAAACCATGCCCTTCGTTTTCAAGATAAATATAATTCACTTTCTGTTTTTGTTTCTTCAGGGTTTTCACAAAGTGATTCACCTCTTCGGCACTGACACGTGTATCCTTTGCTCCCTGGGCGATTAACAGCGGCACTTTTATCTTATCGGTATGAAAGGCAGGGGAATATTCGCGAAAATATTCTGCATCTGTTTCCGGGTTGCCAATCATTTCATAAGTCATTTGCAGATAAGGTTTATAATAAGGAGGAATATTTTTCAGATAAGCAAAAAGATTCGTCACACCGCAATAAGAAATGGCACATTTATATAATTCAGGATTTTGTATGGCTCCGTTCAATGCAAAATATCCACCGAAACTAAAACCATATATACCAATACGCGAGGTATCTGCAATTCCTTCTTTAATTAACCATTGCACCCCATCTGTAATATCGTCCTGCATTTTTCTTCCCAACTCTTTAAATCCGGCTTGCCAAAATAATTTACCATAACCCTGCGAGCCTCTGTAATTTACTTGCAGCACCGCATATCCACGATTTGCAAAAAACTGTGTTTCGGAATGATATCCCCAACGGTTTCGTAACCATGGACCACCATGCGGATAAACAAGCAGTGGTAAATTTTTCGTCTCTGCTCCATTGGGAAGGGTTAAATATCCATGCAATGTTATTCCATCTCTCGACTTAAAAGAGATAGGCTTTACATCGGCCATTTTCTCTTCATCAATCCAGGGACTCACATCCGTTATCTTTATCAGATTATCCGTATTCGATTCGTAAAGATAATACGAACCTAAACTTTTATCACTATACGACCTGACTAATATTTTGTCTTCATCATCATTTAAGCTTACTATATAGAAATCTTTGTCATCAATCAGGCGTTTAATTTTATCGTTAAGTTTTTGAGCTTCCTTACTCAGATACTTTACTTCATATTTCCAGGTTGTAAAACCACAATAAAGCGGTTCCCTGGTTTTGCGCGAAAAACCAAACTCGGTAACATCAACATCGGGATGTGAAAAAATAATCCGCTTCTCCTTTGCAGTCTTTAAGTCAAATTCTACGATCGCTGTTTTATCTCTTCCGATATTCGAAACCGCATAAATGTTTTGATTGTCGGGAGTGAACGTAATGGGATGTAAAGTCTCTTTAAAATTCAACGTTATTATTTTTCGAAAAGGTTTATTCTCATCTTCCCGGTATAGAATACTTTCGTTAACTCCATCCGTTTCTACAGCAAGGCGTATCGTTCCTTCATGATCAGATCTCCAATAAGAAATATTTCCCGGATTCTCGGCAATCATTTTCAGATCGCCGGTTCGTATATTCAATCGATATAAATCAAAGACTTCTTCTTTACGTTTATTGAAAGCTATTAATATTTCATCATCCGAATTCTCAAGATTATCGATAAACTTCATCTTTACTTTTTCGAAAGGAGTAAGGTCAATGGTTTTACTTCCATCTTTCACAACCGAATACAGATGATAAAACTCGTCTCCGTCTTTATCTTTTAAATACAGTAATTGATCATTATTTACCCAAAAATATTTTCGGATACTACGATCGGTCTCCGATGTAAGCCGTTTAATTTCTTTGGATCTGATATTCTCGACGAAAATATTCAATCGATTTTCATAAGGCTGTAAATAGGCAATGTAATTACCGTCCGGAGAAATTTGAAGTAATGTTTTTTCCGGTATCCTGAAGAAATCTTCAATTGGAATTAACTCATGCTCTTTTACAGAATCGGTACAGGAAAAAAGAATTATAGAAAAAAAAAGTATATATAAATGCTTCGACATTAGACTCCTTAACAATAAATTAAATATGAAAGAACCCCTAAAAGTACATAAATCTGTAATAGCTACCCAGACCTGTAACATCAATTTTACCGTAAAAAACTGATTATCAAACCGTTTTGAATGATACTTTCAATCCTCATAAATCGTTCATAAATAGTATATTCACAGCCTGATTCAATACTATCTATCTGATGAAAAGAATTATCGTTTTCATTACAATCCTGGTTTTCAATTCCTACCTGTTTGCACAAAGCAATACCAAAGTTGCATTGGCAGAACAATATTATGCAAATGCCGAATATGAAAAAGCGGTGGAATTGTACGAAGATCTTTTCCAGGCCAATTCCGAAAACAAACATTTCTATTCCCAATACATTGAATGCCTTCTACAATTACAATCTTTCGATAAAGCCGAAAAGGTAATTAAAAGGCAAATTAAAAGATACCCGAAAGATTTACCCTTACGTGTAGGCCTTGGCTACTTATACGCCTCTAAAGGAGATAAAGAAAAATCTCTCAAAGAGTATCAATCAGCGATCGACTTACTAAATACTGCCGATCAGGCATTGGTTGCTGACCTGAGTGATTCGTTCCATAAAATCGGGGAGCTTGATTACGTGATAAAAGTATACGAAAAAGCGCGTAAAATTTTTCGAAATCCCTTCTTATTTTCAAATGAATTGACACGTATCTATAGTTTAAAAAACAATAAACAAGGAATTATTGACGAACAGTTGGGAATGTTGGATAGTGACCCTTACCTGCTTCAGGAGGTGCAAAATAATTTACAGAATTATTTATCGGAAGATTCCGACCTCGGCTTACTCAAGACTAATTTACTGAAGCGCTCACAGAAAGATCCCGATAATTTAATTTACACACAACTGCTCATCTGGACTTTTGTTCAACAACGCGATTTCGAACCGGCATTAACACAAACCATTGCCTTGGATAAACGCCTGAAGGAAGACGGAGAAAAGATAATCGGCTTTGCACAGTTCTGTAATTCTAACAAAGCTTATGATGCAGCAATTAAAGCTTATGACAATATTAAATTGCGCGGGAAGGAAAATCCACATTATACTCAGGCCTCTTTAGGGCTTTTGGAATCGAAAAAACTCAAAATAACTTCATCCACTTATACTACTGAGGATTTGCTGACTTTAGAAGGGGATTATGTTTTATTTCTTCAGGATTTCGGAGAGAATGGAAAAACCGTCCATTCGATGCGCGAGCTGGCCGAACTGAAAAGCAATTATCTGAATAAAGCTGCCGAAGGAGCTGCAATCCTGGAGAAAATTATCGGTCAAAATTTAGGTAATGCAAGTGTTATCGGAAGAACAAAACTGGATTTGGGAGATACTTATTTAATTATGGGCGATATATGGGAAGCCGCCTTATTGTATGGACAGGTAGATAAAGCCTTTCGGGATGAACCTTTGGGACAGATGGCGAAATTTAAAAATGCAAAACTTTCCTACTATGCCGGTGAATTCGACTGGGCAAAAGCGCAGTTGGATGTATTAAAAGCATCGACTTCACAGTTGATTGCCAATGATGCCCTGAATTTAAGTCTAATTATTGCCGACAATACAGGGTTGGATACAAGCACGCATGCGCTGGAAATGTATGCCCATGCCGATCTCCTGATACATCAGAATCAGTTTGAAGCGGCCACCAAAGTTTTAGACAGCATCAACCACTTATATACCGGGCATGCCTTAGCCGATGATCTGCTATGGGCAAAAGCCCAGATCGCCATCAAACAAAATAATTATACACAGGCTGTAGAACTGCTGAATGATATAAGCACTGCTTACTCTTACGATATTTGGGCGGATGATGCACTCTTTACTGCAGCTGAAATCTATGCCGGCAAACTCGGCAACAAGCAGAAAGCGATGGAACTCTACGAAAAAATTATTGTTGACTATCCGGGCAGCTTATTTGTTGTGGAAGCCCGTAAACGATTCCGGGCATTACGCGGGGATGTAATAAACTAAATTGCAGATCCAATCTATTTTATAAATTTGCAACATGATTTTATACAGTGTAACCGTAAATGTCCCGGAGGAAATTCACGAAGAGTGGATAATCTGGATGAAAGAGAAACATGTCCCGGATGTAATGCTTAGCGGATGTTTTCTGGAAAATAAAATCCTTAAACTGAAAGAGCCTGCTCAGGATGGGCATACCTACTCTTTTCAATATTATGTAGAATCGGATGATAAACTTCAGGAATATTTTCTTAAACATGCGCCACGGTTACAGGCTGAACATGCCAATCGTTACCTCAATAAATTTGTAGCTTTCCGCACGATACTCGAAATTATTTAATATGCAGATTAACAAAACACCTATAGAAGGATTATTAATTATAGAACCCAAAGTGTGGCAAGATGAACGCGGATATTTTTTTGAGAGTTTTCGCAAAGATGTTATGATAAATGCAGGAATCCATCCCGATCTTATTCAGGATAATCAATCCTTATCACAAAAAGGCACTATTCGTGGCTTGCATTTTCAAGCTCCTCCTTTTCAACAGGGGAAACTCGTACGGGTTATTAAAGGAAGTGTATTGGATGTAGCAGTTGATATTCGAAAAAATTCGAAAACCTACGGGAAAAATTTCAGTATTGAACTGAACGAAAGCAATAAGCTGCAATTTTGGATTCCTCCGGGCTTCGCTCATGGTTTTTCGACCCTGGAAGACAATACTATTTTTACCTATAAATGCAGCAACTATTACAACAAAGCTTCTGAAGGAGGAATTTTTTGGTCGGATCCGCAATTGGGTATAGACTGGAAGGTTGAAGAACCTATTATTTCGGAGAAAGACAAACAACTTCCCTTGTTCAGAGATTTTGTAAGCCCCTTTTAATAAAAGTTATATTTAAATACAGCATCATTTAAGCTTATATAAAACGCACAAAAAAGGGTAAATCCAACGAGAGATTTACCCTTTTTTATGGATTTATAATTTATTACTCCTGTCCTTCATTCAGCAGTCGATATAACTCATCCAATTTAGGAGTCAGAATAATTTCGATGCGCCTGTTTTTACTTCTTGCTTCCACTGTATTGAATTTATCTACCGGAAGGTATTCGCTTTTACCCGAAGCCGTAACACGTAATGGATCTAAGCCTTGTTCTTCTGTCAGAAAACGTACAACAGAAGTAGCTCTTAATACACTCAGGTCCCAGTTATCTTTGATTTGTCCGAGGTTCGCTACTTTCACATTATCGGTATGTCCTTCTACCAATACATTAATATCCGGCTGTGTTTTCAATACTTTTGCCAATTCTTCCAAAGCATCTTTCCCTTTCTCATCAATCACGATACTGCCTGTATTGAATAATAATTTATCGGTTAAGGAAACATATACTTTACCATCTTTAATCGTTACAGTCAGCCCGCTTTTATTAAAGCCCAAAAGCGCATTCGATAATTTTTCTTTCAAAGCATTCACGGCATCATCACGACGTTTCATAATATCTTCCACTTCCTGTAAACGCTTTTCGCGAGCTGCAACATTAGCTTGTGCCGCTTCCAGGTCTTTCAATAGTTTTTTAATCTCATCGGTACTGTTGGCACGTAATTGTTTGTAGTTATCGGAAAGATTATTATACTGCTCATTCAAGTCACTGATTTTTTTATTTAAGGAAACAATTTCCCCTCTCAACATTTTCAGCGTATCTCTTTGCAGATTAACTAAATTATTCAGGCTGTCTATATGCACATGAGCAATATTCAAATCGTTTTGTAAAGAATCTCTTTGATGCTGCATCGCTAAGAATTGTTTCTTAGGCACAACGCAGGAAACGGAGACGATCGTCAATAAAATCGCAATTACTTTTAAGCTTGTTCTCATAATTCAATAGTTTGAGTTGCAAAAATAGAATGCTTTCATTTATTTTTCTTTACTACTTATCCACAATTATGAAAAAACAGATAAAATATCAGCATTTCCAACACATTTGTTTAGATTTGCACACAAAATAAAATATACATAAAATGGATTTCCGCATAGAGAAAGACAGCCTGGGCGAGGTTCAAGTTCCTGCCAATAAATATTGGGCTGCACAAACACAACGTTCCTTACAAAATTTTAAAATCGGCGGGATTGCCGACAGAATGCCGATTGAAATTATCCGTGCTTTCGCCATTCTAAAAAAGGCTGCCGCATTAACCAATAAAGATCTGGGAGTATTATCTGCTGACAAAGCCGGGTTAATCGCAGAGGTATGTGATGAAATTTATGAAGGGAAACTGGACGAAGAATTTCCGTTGGTTATCTGGCAAACAGGTTCGGGGACTCAGAGCAATATGAATGTGAACGAGGTAGTAGCTAACCGGGGACATGTTCTTAAGGGAGGTAAGCTAAGCGATACCGAAAAGGTTTTACATCCAAACGATGATGTCAACAAATCGCAATCATCCAACGATACTTATCCTACAGCGATGCATATTGCTGCCTACAAACAGGTAGTTGAAATAACCATTCCGGGGATTGAGATGTTGCGAGATACCCTTGCAGGTAAAGCTGCAGATTTTAAAGACATCGTAAAAATCGGCCGTACACATTTGATGGATGCAACCCCCTTAACGTTGGGTCAGGAATTTTCGGGCTATGCACAACAATTAACAAACAGCATTCGTGCAATAAAAAACGCCTTGGAAGTTGTGCGTGAATTAGCCTTAGGCGGAACTGCGGTAGGTACCGGACTGAATACCCCTAAAGGATATGCTGAAAAAGTAGCCGACAAAATTGCAGAAATAAGTGGTTATCCTTTTATTACCGCACCCAATAAATTTGAGTCCTTAGCCGCTCACGACGCGATGGTAGAATTATCAGGCGCATTAAAAAGAACAGCAGTATCGTTGATGAAGATTGCTAATGATGTTCGCCTGTTGAGCTCGGGACCACGTTGCGGAATCGGAGAAATTATTATTCCCGATAATGAACCCGGATCATCCATTATGCCCGGAAAAGTAAATCCTACACAACCCGAAGCCTTAACAATGGTTTGCGCACAGGTAATGGGAAATGATGTTGCCGTTTCTATCGGTGGCTCCAACGGTCATTTTGAACTAAATGTTTTCAAACCTTTAATCGCGGCGAATGTGCTTCATTCGGCAAGATTAATCGGAGATGCCTGTGTTTCCTTTACGAATAATTGCGCTACAGGCATTCAACCCAATATGACCGATATCAAGAAAAACCTTGACAATTCATTGATGCTGGTCACCGCATTAAATACGCATATCGGTTACGATAACGCTGCTAAAATTGCCAAGAAAGCACATAAAGAAAATAAAACACTTAAAGAAGCCGCTATTGAATTAGGTTTGCTCACAAACGAGCAATTCGATTCCTGGGTAAAACCGGAGAATATGGTGGGGAATCTTTAAATTTATGAAAACAGCATAAGTAACTTTATGCTTATGCTGTTTTTTTATTCTTGGAACTTTTTTTATATTGATACGTAAACTGCCAGTACGCAATATTTGTATCAATCATAATGAACTATTACGGACTCATCGGCTTTCCTCTCGATCACTCCTTTTCAAAAACTTATTTTGAGAACAAATTTCGAACGGAAAATATTCGCGATACCGAATACCATGTTTATCCACTGGAAGATATTCAGGGTTTAAAAAAAATACTTGTCGGCCATCCGGAACTCAGGGGTTTAAACGTTACCCGTCCACATAAGATTTCGGTGATGTCACATATTGACGAGATTGACGAAAACGCTTCAATGGTAGGGGCTGTAAACACCCTGAAGATATATCCGAACGGTAGAATAAAAGGTTTTAATACAGATGTATGGGGTTTTGGAAAAACGATACTCCCCCTTATCAATCAAGGAAAACCCAAGGTTCTGATACTTGGCAGCGGCGGCGTTTCGATGGCTGTACGTTTTGTTCTTACCAAACTGGGAATAGAATATACACTTGTATCGCGGATAGCTTCACAAAATGGAGAACTAGTGTACAATGACCTTACAAAAGAACATATTGAGAAACATCAGGTCATTATTAATTGTACTCCATTAGGATCTTACCCGCATATAAAAACTTTTCCCGCAATTCCGTATCATTTTCTCGGACCCGAACACATATTGTACGATATGGTTTACAATCCCGAACTAACCGAATTCCTAAGACTCGGACAAGAACATAATTGTCAAACCAAGAATGGCTACGAAATGTTACTTGAACAGGCAGAGGAAAGTTGGAGGATTTGGAACGATGATACACAATAACACTCCTTCAGTATTATTCGTTATAGTAAAATATGATTTGAATATTACATTTAAAATGAAAAACATTTTTTTTTCTTTAATTATTTTATCAGGCTTATTATTTACCGCATGTGAAGAAGAAGGAAATGCACTCATCGATTTTTCACTAAGAGCAAGTAATGTAGAGGACCAGCGCTTCCGTTTCGACTCGGCTTATATCAATCCGGTTAAGATTGCACTAAAAGGAAACAAGAAAAACGAATCGAAATTATTTTCAGCAGAGGGGGTAAAGAAAATAAATCTTTTTTCGCAATCTGTTTTCGGCTCAGCAGCCGTTATAGAAGGCGATTATACCGAAGTAAAAGCGATTATCAGTATAGATAAGAGCATACAAGATGTCACCTTCTTCATACATGGCAACTACACTAATTCTTTAGGCGAAAGCAAAGCGGTAGAAGTATATCTGGACGAAACTATCGATATCATTACCGCGCACAAAGAATTTTCAATTGACCGTAATCAGCACAGGATTGCAAAAATA
This sequence comes from uncultured Sphingobacteriaceae bacterium, assembly GCA_964454645.1. Classification (GTDB taxonomy): domain Bacteria; phylum Bacteroidota; class Bacteroidia; order Sphingobacteriales; family Sphingobacteriaceae; genus CAYVTM01. The sequence continues at coordinate 363,411 of CAYVTM010000002.1, forward strand.
TCCATCGACTTAAGTAAGCTGTTCAGCGAAATATCGAATGCTGATATGGATAATGCGGTGGTCAGCGGAAATAAAATATATATCGCCCGCGACCCTAATGAACATTTATATCTGAAGCTTTTAAATAAATTAAATGAAGCTTCCTTGTTGGAATTTCAATAAAAAAATCCGGTTGTTTATTGCAACCGGATTTTTTTATGCTTTCAGAATGAAAATAATTATTTTGCTTTTGCATAACGTTCAGCAACAGCATCCCAATTAATTACATTGAAGAATGCCCCCATATAGTCAGGACGGCGGTTTTGGTATTTTAAATAATAAGCATGTTCCCAAACGTCCATACCTAAAACCGGAATACCTTTTACTTCCGCTATATCCATTAAAGGGTTATCCTGATTCGGAGTAGAAGTAACCGCCAGTTTTTTATCCTCACCAACAATCAACCAGGCCCAGCCCGAGCCAAAACGAGTTCCGCCGGCAGCGGTAAATTTGGTTTTAAATTCTTCGAAAGATCCGAAGGCAGCATCAATTGCTGCAGCCAGTTCTCCACCCGGAAGTCCGCCGCCATTCGGCGACATTATCGACCAAAACAAACTGTGATTATAATGTCCGCCACCATTGTTGCGTACGGCCATTGAATGTTTTGAGACCGACTTACAGATATCTTCGATACTCATTTTCTCCAACTCGGTACCTGCAACAGCAGTGTTCAAATTTGTAACGTACGCATTATGATGTTTACCATGATGGATTTCCATCGTCATTTTGTCAATATGCGGTTCTAGCGCATCTATAGCATAGGGTAATGCCGGTAATGTAAAGGCCATATCTATAATTTTTAGTTAAACAATCTTTATAATATGACAAATATATAAATTAATAGTTTTGATCACGGTTAAATTAACTACGTCTCGCTTGAAAAAAAACCTGCATCAACGTTTTGCATTCTTCTTCCATTACACCCTGTATCAATTCTGTTTTCGGATGTAACATCGCATTGCTGAATACATGATAACCGCGTTTTTCGTCTTTAGTGCCAAAAACAAGTGTCCCGAACCTTGCCCAATAAATGGCTCCGGCACACATGGCACAAGGCTCTACTGTTACGTACAATTTACAATCGTTCAGGAATTTAGATCCCAAATAGTTCGCGGCGGCAGTAATTGCCTGCATTTCGGCATGTGCGGTAACGTCTGTAAGGCGTTCCGTAAGATTATGTGCACGGGCTATGATCTTATTCCCCGAAACGACAATTGCTCCAATCGGAACTTCTTCAGCTTCGAATGCCAACTGCGCTTCTTTCAGCGCTTCTTTCATAAAATACTCGTGTGAATATAAATCCTGCATAATGATGCTTTAAATCTTTACAAAGAAAGTAAAATACCCCGATAACTACAGTCGCTCATAGCCAATCAACAATAATAGATTATATGGTTTTAACCTACTGAGTATTTATCACATAAATGACATAAATCAGATAAAAATTTCTAAATTCCGGGCAAACATCCTTATATTTACATTGTTTTATTATCATAGTCGGGGCAGATTTCCCCTGACATTCACACTATTTTTAACCAATTAAAAAAATGAAAAAACTATCCGTTCTTCTCTTGTCGATGTTCGTGCTTGCAGCATGTTCATCCGATCCTAAAACTACTGATTCCGGTTCAACGGCTGCTGCTTCTGAAAGTGCAGAAAGCACTGCCGAATTGCCTGTACAAGAACTAACAATTGTAGCAAGCGGCAATACAATGGATGTTATTAAGTACAACATTACGGAAATTCGTGCCGCGGCGGGTCAAACCTTAAAGATTACGCTTAAAAACGAATCTACAGACGAAGCCATGCATCATAATATCGTCTTCATTAAAGAAGGAACAAACGAAACTGTTGGTATTGCAGGATTACAAGCCGGCCCTGATAATGATTACATCCCATCTTCTGACGATGTAATTGCAGGTTCTAAAATGCTTGCTCCGGGTGAATCTACTGTATTTGAATTCACGGCTCCCTCTACTCCGGGTAACTACGAATATGTATGCACCTATCCGGGGCACTTCACTTTGATGAGAGGTGTATTCATTGTCGAGTAAATATTTTATGGTTTTATTAATAACAAGAAAGCCGGGTTCATTGAATCCGGCTTTCTTGTTTTAGTATATTTATGCTGTCTGACTAGCATAAAGCTAAATCGTCACTTGTTAATTTTACTTTTGGCTTATCTAATTTTATCACTGCTTCCTTTACCTTAGCTTGATCTTCTTCCGAAAGGAATACAGGTATTAATAAGGCTATTTCTATTTTTAACAGGCGATTGATAATAATTAAATCTTTCAATGTAAATGGCTTAATTCCATTCATAAGTTCCGACATGTGGGTCTTACTTTTGTGCCCTAATATTGAGGCTAAATTCTCCTGTGTTAAATCAAATGCTTTAAGTTTTTTTCTGATTGCTTGTTTTCTGTTTTCTATAAATAACCTTTCCGGTTCTGCAATATGTTCGGACTTCTTACTTGCTATAAGCTTATTATCGTCAACATTATCAATATCACCCCATTCAGAATTTTCATATTTTTCAATAATGTCACGTAGTTTAATTCTTAAAATTTTAAAATGAGGGTTTTCCTTAACAAGAAGTCTTAGTTTTCGGTCAGCTATGAGGGTTCTGTCATAATCTAACTCGTTTGTGATTATGCCCTTTTCTATTATTTGTTCTATGTCGAAATGTGTTTTCAGTATTCTATGTGACCATTTTTTCTTAACCATTTCTCAATCGTTGGCTTATTGTTTTTAAATATCGTTTCATACTCTTGATGAGTAGCTTACCCAAACAATTGTAGCTTCTTCATCATCATCAAGTTCGATCAATATTAATATTCGATGGGTATTGATCCCGAAAAGATAAAATCCATCAGCATGAACACAGTCTGCATCATTTCTAATATCAATAATACTTTTCTTCTTTGGATTGAAATTCTCTAAATCTGTAACTAACTTATCAATTCCACTACATAGTTTTTGATTACCTATATTTTTTTTTGGCTTTTAATATTATTTTCTTCCCTACAATTCTCATACGAATAACCCTACAAAGATAATTAGAAGTTCTGATAAAAACCGAACTTTTATTAGTAAAACTCAAAGGATTGCCTATTAACTTATACTATTTTGCATCTATGCCTGATTATGCTTAATGGTCTGACAATCCTGTTATGTAGGCACACCTGCCTACTCATGTTCCTTATGCGGAGCACCTCTTAACTCCAGCGTTTTCAAATCTGTTTAGATCACAGAAATTGTCAATTCTTGTGAACCATTCTTCCATATATTGTTCCCCAGGTCCATTAATTTCTGTTTGTCACTGTCAATTACTTTTGCAAAAATGTTGCAAGCATCCAGTCCTTTACCCTCGCCATAATATATGCCAAAACAGTTTGCCGTTTTTGTTCTATTTGGTTTTGCCGGGCCAAATACCACCTCTCCCGGTTCAGTAAATACAGATGCATTCTCTTGAATTATGTCAAGTTTCGGGACATCATCTATCCAAATTTCTTGTCCGGAAACTCTTGCGTGGTGAAATGTCCTTGAAAATGGTAAAATGCTAAGAAAAGCTTTAGATGTCACAGGTGCGGTGTCAAAATAAAATTCAAACCTTATTTCTTGTCCGTTCGATGTAGTGATTTTAAATCCACTCATATTTTGTGCTTTATATCCAACTTTTTGGTGTCATTACAAAACTGTTCAGTCCAGCCTGTTTTCTAAACCCCTCGAATTCGAGGGGTTTAGAAGCTGTGTCGTTACAGCATAACCGCCAACATATATGTGAATGGCACCTACTTACTCCTCATCCTTACGCGGAGTATTTCTTAACTCCAAGGGTTTCAAATCGGTTTTCTTCATACGAAGATTTAACATTTCCACCATCACCGAAAACGCCATCGCAAAATAAATATAACCTTTCGGGATATGCTGATCTAAACCTTCTGCCAAAAGTGAAACTCCGATAAGTACCAAAAAACTTAATGCCAGCATTTTTACCGTTGGATGTTTGTTCACGAAAGCACTGATAGATTCTGCAGCCAGAAGCATAATGATTACCGCAATCACTACCGCAGCAATCATTACCCCAATTTGATTTGCCATCCCCACAGCCGTAATTACAGAATCTAAGGAAAAAACAATATCCAATACCAGAATCTGCGCAATAACATTCCTAAAGCTTGCTCCCGTTTTAATTTTTGCATCAGCTTCATCACCCTCCAGTTTATCATGAATCTCAACCGTGCTTTTCCAAATCAGGAAGAGTCCGCCGATTAATAAAATCAAATCCCTTCCTGAAATATCCATTTCAAAAACCGTAAAAAGCGTTGCTGTTAAACTCATCACCCAGGTAAGTGATAATAGTAAGAGTACCCGGGTAATCAATGCAAGCCCAAGCCCCATTCGCCGCGCTTTTTTTTGCTGATGCTCCGGGAGTTTCCCCGCAAGTATGGAAATAAAAACAATATTGTCAATCCCTAATACGATTTCCAAAACCGTAAGGGTTAATAGCGCAACCCATATCTCGGGGTTAGTGATCCATTCCATGTTGTTCGATTTGCAGCAAAAATATAAAAAACAATTCTACTCTAGCAAACGGTCTGTTCAATACATTTTAAGTGCAAAGCCGATACAGGACTATTGACTAAGTGGCAAATTGCTTACATTTGCAGCTCAATTTTAGATTATGCTTAGAACACATACCTGCGGAGAATTAACCATCAAGGATCTACATAAAGAAGTCGTATTGTGCGGCTGGGTACAAAAATCGCGCGATCTTGGAGGAATGACCTTTATCGATCTGCGCGACCGTTACGGCCTTACCCAATTGGTTTTTAATATGGAAGACCGTGAAGACCTGTGTAAAGCGGCTCGTGAATTGGGCCGGGAGTTTGTCATACGTGTTCATGGTACCGTTATAGAGCGCAGCAGTAAAAACATAAAAATTCCTACCGGAGAAATAGAGATCAAAATATCTGAACTGGAAATTCTGAACGAATCGAAAGTTACTCCTTTTATTATTGATGATGAAACCGATGGTGGCGAAGAATTGCGTGCCCGTTATCGTTACCTCGATTTACGCAGAAACCCTATTCGTAAAAATATGGAATTACGCCATCGTATGGCACAGGAAACACGTAAATATATGGATATGCACCATTTTCTGGAAGTGGAAACACCTGTACTTATAAAATCTACTCCGGAAGGTGCCCGTGATTTTGTTGTGCCAAGCCGTATGAATCCCGGAGAGTTTTACGCATTGCCCCAGTCTCCTCAAACCTTTAAACAATTATTAATGGTTTCGGGATTCGATCGCTATTTTCAGATTGTAAAATGTTTCCGCGATGAAGATCTGCGTGCCGACCGTCAGCCTGAGTTTACTCAAATCGATTGTGAGATGTCTTTTGTAACACAAGAAGATATTTTAGCCATGTTCGAAGGTTTAGTAAAATATTTATTCAAAACCGTAAAAGGTATCGATATAAAAGATTTCCCGAGAATGACTTATGCCGATGCCATGAAATATTATGGTTCCGACAAACCCGACATTCGTTTCGACATGCAATTTGTTGAACTGAATGCCCTTGTAAAAGGAAAAGATTTTAAAGTATTTGATGAAGCGGAATTAGTTATAGGAATTTGCGCCAAAGCCTGTGCCGAATATACCCGTAAACAGTTGGATGAATTAACTGAATTCGTGAAACGCCCTCAAATAGGGGCAAGCGGATTGGTTTATGCACGTGTTAATGCGGATGGAAGTATCAAATCATCCGTAGATAAATTTTATAACGAGACAGAATTAAAAAAATGGACGGAACATTTTCAGGCAGAGCCCGGGGATTTGTTACTAATCCTTGCAGGTAATGCAAACAAAACACGTAAAGCCTTAAATGAACTTCGTTTAGAAATGGGAAATCGTTTGGGATTACGTGCTAAGAATGTATTTGCTCCTTTATGGGTACTCGATTTTCCATTGTTGGAATGGGACGAGGATACTCAGCGTTATCATGCCATGCATCATCCCTTTACTTCGCCAAAACCCGAAGATATTCCTTTATTGGAGAGCGATCCCGCTGCCGTACGTGCCAATGCTTATGATCTGGTAATTAACGGAACAGAAATTGGCGGTGGCTCTATCCGTATTCATAACAAAGAATTACAAGCACTCATGTTTAAGCATTTGGGATTCTCAAAAGAAGAAGCACAAAATCAGTTTGGGTTTTTAATGGATGCCTTTGAATATGGCGCTCCTCCACATGGTGGTATCGCATTCGGTTTCGACCGCTGGTGTTCACTCTTTGCCGGACTCGATTCGATTCGTGATGTAATTGCATTCCCAAAAAATAATTCGGGACGCGATGTAATGATCGATTCTCCTTCTGCTATTCATAATGATCAGTTGAAGGAATTGAATATTGCGGTGAAAGGGAAGTAAATCATTATCGAAACAGAAGTACGTACTTATTCCTTTCCTCTGATTTTTTAAAACCACAATCGGTTTATACTTTAAAAAGTATAAAACTTCAATGCACAATTGTTGGCGAAGGCCTGTAATTCACCTCTACGTCTTTGATAACCGTTTGCTCGCAGCCCAGGGGATTGGTTTCTTTTAAGGTTATACGACCATTTCCGCTGATAGTCCAGGTAACACTTAATGTGCCTGTACCTTGTCCGGTATTAATATTCCCGCCATCAACACTCCATAAATAGACATTCCCGTTAACAGGAGCTGTGTTATAAAGCTCTGTTACATTCACATCACAGGTAATCGAATCGCCCGAGATGTCCGGTGAAGGAACGGGGTATGCAGAAATGAATACTGTGTCTTCATAACATCCTACCGAGTTTGTTTCTTTTACAATTAATGTATCCTTTCCATACACAGGACGTATTTCAACCTCATGTGTAAGTACTCCTGAAATAATGGATCCTCTCTTGATAAACCATTCGTAAGAATTTCCCGGTACAAGCGGCGTCGAGAAGCTTAGTGTTTCCGAAGTATCACATGTAGAGGTAGCTGATCCGCTTGCTACAGGTGTAGGTTTAGGAATACTGATAGTATAGATTGTATCTTTCTCGACATTAACATACCACCAGGTATTAATGGTCCTGTCATCTCCAAACTCGGATGAAGGCCAGGAATGACAGGCAGTACTTGTACAACCTGTTAAATTGATGCTCCCACCCGGAATATTACTATCATCCCAAAATAGGGAAGGTTTAATGGCTGCCAAAGGCCTGACAGAACTCACGATTAATCCTCCGCTGAAATTTTCAGCATCGTACAGAGGCAAATTGGTCAAGCCGAATTTATACTCCGCAGTAATTTCAAAAGCTATATCCTGATTCACTATATCTCCTAAACCATCTCTTCCGTTCCACGGAATACAGGTAAGCCCGGGATCTACATTCTGTGCAAAAACCAGATCCCTTGATCCAATCTGGTATCCGGGAACACCGTTCAGATTAATAATAAATTCTACATACCCGCCGGCATCCGTATCCAGATTAATACAATAATTAGGAGCGCAGCCGCTCAATTGAATGCTTGTTTGCAAGCTACCGATGACTCCATCAGGGTATGCATTGAGATCCGGATCATTCAGGAATATTTTATAGGATGAATACGTATGATTACCTGCCCGGGACTGACGATCGAGAACAGGATTACCTGTGCTGTCGCATCCGGTACTGTTACAGGCTACTCTGAAAGCATAAGGCTTAATCCCATTAAAATTGATAGAAGTAACCACACCGTCATTGGAATAAACATAGAACGTCCCTTTGAATTCTCTGTTAACATCCAAAGTCGTAATATCCCAGTTTTTTGACCAAACCCTACCCGGCCTTGCTGTCATGCTTACAGTATCAATTACCGTAATATCAATATTTTCAAACATTCTTGTATTAGCCTGGGTAGCATCCGGTGCTGTGCTGTTTGTTGCATGTCCCCGGTTAAATTCTATATAATAATCACCCGTACCCGATGGGGTAAAACCCATAGCATTATATCCGGAACCATTTAATACATTGGGGCCGGCAACAGCCTGATTATAGTTCGCGATCCATCCACTCCCGGAAGTTGTAACCTGCTTCGGACCAAATACTATATTTCCTGCGGGATCCTTGATTCTATACCAGACATCCGTAAAAGATCCGTTATTATATCCTGTTATCCTACCTATTCCAAAGTAAATCTTTTCACGATTGTTACTGATGTGTATATAGATACGCTCATCTTTGGCAGCTACATAGGTAGCAAATGTTCTGCCTTTGTCATTTATTTGAAGGTAGCCGAAATCACCTGAAACGGGCCTCAGCTGTTTCGTCCCTTCCGCAAAGCTATCTGCAAGAATAAGAATCATAAATAATAAGAATACAAAGACCTTCTTCATGGGTATAAGAAATTTATACCCGTTTATACTGTATTTTCGTATAAAAGGTTACTCTTTTTTGAAGCTGAGATGTAGAATGAAAAAATATAATAAAGCAGCGGTTATTGCTTTCAGGTATCCCCATAATGCCAAATTTAAGAAGCCTGCCCTAAAAGATTCTCCGAATTTCATATCGCTGTTAAGCATCATTCCCGTTAACCCGAAACTAAAAATGATGGTTTGCGCAAAAATCGCTGTGAATATTAAAACGGACAGCCTTGAATTTTTATGCCCTAAAGTGCCGCAAACAAATGCGGCTACCGGAAATGCTACTAAATAACCTGCGGTAATATCCGAAAAAATTTGTGGGCCATATAAGTTCCCTGCAAATACCGGCAGATACATGCCGAACAGGAGATATACCAACTGCGAAGTAAGTCCGATGTTTGCCCCTCCGATAAATCCGGCTAATAAGACTACGACTGTTTGTAAAGTAAAAGGCACAGGGTCCGAATCGATGGAAAGCTTAGCCCCTACAGTTGTTAAAACCATTAAGACACTCACCCATAATGTAAATTTTGTAAAGTTCATATTAGTCAAGTATTGCCCGGATATCGCTTTCTGTTAATGTTTTGATAAAAGAATCTTCAACAGTAATCAAGGAATCAGCAATTTTTTTCTTCCTATGCTGCAAAGCTAATATTTTTTCCTCTACCGAATTTTTGGTGATAAATTTATAAATAAACACATTGTTTTTCTGTCCGATACGATGCGTTCGGTCGATGGCCTGTTGCTCTACCGCAGGGTTCCACCAGGGATCCAGAATAAAAACATAATCGGCTTCGGTTAGGTTTAAACCAACCCCACCGGCTTTAATCGAAATTAGAAATACTTTGATATCTGCATCATTCCTGAATTCTTCTACCACATCCTGACGATTCGTTACCGATCCGTCAAGATAAGAATACCTCATCTGCTTATCTTCGAAATGCTCTTTAAAAATTGCCAGATGCTTTACGAATTGCGAAAACACTAATACCTTATGCCCTTTGTTAACAATAGTATCAAGCGTATGTATTACATCGGTAAATTTCCCTGATTCTGCTTCGAGTGTAGCATCGACCATTTTAGGATGATTGGCAATCTGACGAAGTTTATTTAAACCTTGCAATAAATAAATTTGCGATTTTGCAATTCCCTGTTCGGTAATCACTTTAAGTATCTCGTTACGATAATACGATTTCGTTTCTTCGTATAATTTATCCTGATCGCTGCTCATATCCGAATAATAAATATGCTCGGTCTTAGGAGGAAGTTCCGAAGCAACCTGCTGTTTGGTTCTTCTTAAAATAAAAGGCTTGATGATTGTTTGCAGTTTGTTCGCTTTCTCTTCATCTTGCTTTTTATCGATCGGGATTCCGAACTCATTACTGAAAAAGGTATGACTGCCTAATAGTCCCGGGTTTACAAATGACATCTGCGACCATAAATCGAGTACTGAATTTTCTACCGGAGTACCGCTTAGAATTAAGCGGTATTTGGATTTTAATCCACGTACCGAACGGGATATTTTAGAAGCCGGATTTTTAATAATCTGACTTTCATCCAAAATAATATAATGAAAATAGAAATGCTTCAACAATTCGATATCCATACGAACAATCCCATACGTAGTTAATACCACATCATACTTATGAAAACGTTCGATATTTTTTTCGCGAAAAGTCCCCGTATACACTAATATCTTTAGTTCGGGTGTAAATTTTTTCGCTTCATTCAGCCAGTTATGAATCAAGGAAGTGGGCATTACAACCATAGAGGTATAGGTAGCCCCGGAAGACGCTGAAACCGCATGTCCGTTCTGACTGAACAAATCATGCGCGGCAATAGTATGTTTTATTTCTCCATTCGATTCTTCTTTAGTTTTTTGAAGTAAGGCGAGTGTTTGAATAGTTTTACCCAAACCCATATCATCTGCCAAGCATCCTCCGAAATTCCATCGTTTTAAGAAATGAAACCAATCGTATCCCGCTTTCTGATAAGGCCGTAATGTACCATGGAATTTTTTCGGTAATTCCACATCATCGATCTGATCGAAATCCAACAGATTATTCAATTTGCGATCCATTGTCAGATGGGCCAATTCCGAATCAGCATATTCCTGAACCAGACCAATATGATATTTGCGTAAGCGTAAATCTTTGGAACCCTCAGCAAAACTGAATAAATTATGAAACTGTGCAAACCAACTCTCCGGGATGATAGCTACTTCTGCATTGGGTAAAATAAATTCCTTATGCCCATTTAGAATATGATCCCGAAGTTGAATAAAGGGTATTTCGAAATCACCGAAATATACGATTGCATAAATATCAAACCAATCGTTCGACTCTTTGATATGAACGTCTATTTTTGATTTCCCGATAAAAAACCTTCTGCCTTTATCTTCCTGTTGAATGACAAAATTCTGTTCAAGTAAAGCTTCATGACTTTCATTCAGCCATTCCAGGATGGTATGTACAGTATCTTTTGCCATATCCCCGGCATTATTTGTTTTTAAAACAAAACCCGACCCCTCCACAGCTTCCAGCCCCAATTCCTTTATAAAATTTATTTTAGTTGCTTCCCAGGATAAGGATCGTTTTACGCGATGAAAAACATACTCATCATTCTTATGCTCCAGACTTACGGAAACTTTCGTGCCGGATTGATAAGGAAATACATACTTCCCATATTGAAAAGATAAAACCAACTGAACAGTGTTGTTCCAGGCATGTACGATTTTTAAGACAGGGAAAGCTTCGTACTGTTCTGTAATAATCTGAAAGCCCTCGGCATAAACATTATGTTTTTCGATGAGCGGAGCAACGAACTTTTTGTAATAGGTCAGCTCCGATGTCTTTGGAATATCGATATAGCGCTTATTGAGGAAGGGGATTAATTTTTTCCCTTCCAACTGAGCATCGAAACAAAGCAGGTCTTTCCCAAGCAACATATATGCGGGAAGATTTGTGATTACTTCTGCATTTTTAAACATAAACTCAATCCGCTGCCCGTTGAATTTGATGGTAGGAAAATACCTTGTCCCTTCTTCGTTTTTTCGAAAATGAAAGAGTACGGAAGCCGGTTCTTTCGCAATCCGTAAAAGCTTATGAACAGGATCGCCTTCTTTCCCCGCTTCGAAAAAGGGCTTATCTCCAATCAGTCGAATTACCTCAACTATTTTTTTTTCGATAATGGGGCGTACAACATCGTACAATTTATCATTCCATACTTTGCTGAAATATTGTATAGGACGAATGGCTTCTTTATGATATTTTTTGATGATGTATTCCTGGTCAGTCTGATCGAGCAGCTTTATCATTTTATAATCCTGCTCATCCAAATAGGCATCGAACTCTTTCGCTGTTTGCGAATACAGTTTTTGGTGTGTTAAGGTATATTTTCCGAATTGATTTAACTGGACAATATGCGGTTCTATCACAAAACCTAAATAGGGGTGCTTATAAAGAGAATAAACTATTTTACAGGACTTTTTACTATCGACTCTTATCACGTTGTTGCAAATTGAAAATTTGCAAAAGCTATAACAAGAAAAATCCTAAAGGTATATAATAAATTAAAGCTATCCAAATAATTATAGCCGGTTGTAGATATGCAGGTTGCTGGTTGTGACTCATGGCATGACTATAGTCATGCCATGAGTGTAATTTCTCCGCTGAAAACTAAGGTTCCCGGACCAATCAAAAACACATCCTTCACAATATCTTTTTCACGATTAAAAGACACCTGTAAATCACCTCCGGGCGTTTTTATTTGCAGATGCTGTTGCCCTGTTAAGTTATGTTTAATGGCATAAGCAATTGCCGATGCCGTAACTCCGGTTCCACAGGAAAGTGTTTCATTCTCTACTCCTCTCTCGTAAGTACGTACTTTTAGAAAGCCTTCATTTTCTTCTACAAAATTTACATTGACCCCTTCCTTCCTGTATCTATCAGTATAGCGTATGTCTTTCCCGAGACTATACACATCCAAATCGTCGATATTTTTTGAAAACAAAACATAATGCGGCGACCCCGTATTTAACACGTATGCTTCGGAATCCATTTGATATTCGCTGACATTTTTCATCTGAAGAAGGATTTGATTTCCTGAAATTTTGGCATAATGAGGCCCGTCGGCTGCCAAAAATTGTGCTTCTTCCTGAATCAAATCGAGCGACTTTGCAAAACTTACCAGGCATCTTCCGCCATTTCCGCACATACTTCCTTCCGAACCATCGGCATTATAATAAACCATTTCAAAATCATAGCCTTCCACAGTTTGCAGGAGCATAATTCCATCAGCACCTATCCCAAACCTTCTATCGCACAATTTGTTATACATTTGCTCTGCTTGGCGGGGCAGCCGAAGCGAACGATTATCAAAAATAATAAAGTCGTTGCCCGCTCCCTGATATTTATAAAATGTAAGTTTCATCCGACTGAGAAAAAATTTGGTAAGATTGTTTTTACAAAAGTAGTGTAATTATATCAGTAAAACATACGTTGTGTTGGCATCGAATTTGAACTGTCCGTTATGAGAAATTTTTTTACAAACTAAATTATAGCAATATGAAGAATAAAGTTGTTTATGTTTTATTTGCTGCAATTCTGGGTGCAGTGATAGGTGTTGGTTTGTATAAGTGGATGGATGATACACCTCCATTAAGCTTTGAAGAAAAACAAAAAGTGCAGTTCACGAGTATGCCGGCATATAACGATCTGCCTGTCGGGCAAGTTGATTTTACAGGTGCTGCCGCCCGTACAGTTCCTGCGGTTGTGCATATCAAAGTAATAATGACTTCCAGTCCGCAAACTTATTTCGACCCTTTCCGCGATTTCTTTGGAGATAATGGATTTTCGAATCCTTTCGGTCAGCGTGGTCCGCAAACGGGTTCCGGGTCGGGAGTAATTATTTCGGCTGACGGGTATATTGTTACAAATAATCATGTAATTAACGGAGCAGAAAAAATTGAAGTAATCTTAAACGACAAGCGCTCCTTTAAAGGAACTGTTATCGGGAAGGACCCCAATACGGATTTGGCATTGCTGAAAATTGATACCGACAAACTTCCCTTTGTTGTTTATGGAAATTCCGATGAATTAAAAATCGGCGAATGGGTACTTGCTGTTGGTAATCCCTTTAACCTTACCTCTACCGTAACGGCAGGGATCGTTTCGGCGAAAGCACGTAACATTAATATTTTAGCAGACGGGAACAATCGTTTGGCAATTGAATCGTTTATCCAGACGGATGCGGCGGTAAATCCGGGGAATAGTGGAGGAGCATTAGTAAACACCCGTGGTGAGCTGGTGGGCATCAATACTGCCATCGCCTCCCGTACCGGAAGTTATTCGGGCTATTCATTTGCCGTACCGGTACAAATCGTTAAAAAAGTAATGGACGATCTACTCGAATTCGGAAAAGTGCAACGCGCCTTTATCGGTGTTCAGATTTCCGATATCAATTCTGATTTCGCGAAAGAAAAAGGATTGAAATCTACCAAAGGCGTGTACGTTGCAGAAGTAAATGACGGAGGTGCTGCAAAATTAGCAGGTATTGAATCGGGAGATGTGATAACAAAAGTTGAAGATGTTGAAGTTAACAGCACCAGCCAGCTGATGGAACAAGTTGCACGTCATCGTCCGGGCGACAAAATTGACGTATCCTTACTTCGCGGCAACAAAGAGAAAACATTGAGTGTGGTGTTGCGTGGTGAAGATAATACAACTGCATACTCCAAGAAGGAAGTGATCAAATCCGAGAGTATGTTGGGAGCAAGCTTCGAAGAACTTACAAATACCGAAAAGAAAAATTTAAAAATTGAAAACGGCATAAAAGTAAGCAGTTTGAAATCAGGGAAACTCAGCTCTATCGGAGTTCGCCAGGGTTTCATCATCACCCGATTAAACAACAAACCTGTAGCGAGCACAGAAGATATCGACGGAATCCTAAACAATTCCGAAAACAATATGGTTATGGTCGAAGGATTATATCCACAGAATCCGGGTTCGAAATATGTGTATTCATTTAATATAAAATAATCTAAATTCGATTTTTAAAACCAAAAAGTCCCGGTGAATTCACCGGTACTTTTTACTTCTGCTCAAAATTTATTTTTAATAAAAATAGTCCTGAGTCTTTTTTAGGATAGTTATTGTCTGTAAATGCTACTGCGCTTCATCGATCAAGGTCTCTATAGACTTTAATCTCCCTGCTTTGTAAAAATACCTTCTATAGTAATCCTCATTTAAATTACTGATAATTACCCCACGTGTAGTAGAGGCATGTACAAATTTCTCATCGCATAAATAGACTCCAATATGCGATACCTGTCCGCGACGAATTTTAAAAAATAACAAATCTCCTTCCTTCAGGTCCGACCTGTCGATGGTTTGAACTACACTGTAAATACTTCTCGAATCACGCGGAATATATTTATCAAACACTTCTCGATAGATTACGTTGGTAAATGCCGAACAGTCGATTCCCTTACGCGACGAGCCTCCGAAACGATATGGCACTCCCAGCCAATCATAAATTTTATAATACAATTCCAGGTTACTGCCGGTATCTATAGACAAGCCGGTTTTTTGCGCATGAAAACCGTAACGCAGGGTATCCGGATCAAAAATATCCCGATCCATAACTATCTTGCTCACATCAATCGTCAACTCCGCTGTCCCGGGCTTCTTCTCTTTATATACTTTTTTTCGTGTTTGAGCCTGTAGCTCCGTACTTAAAAATAAAGTAATCAGAAAAACATATACCCGGATAATTATCTTCTTAACTTTTAGCATTTTAGCTATAAACCTTTTATTCTTGTTTTTATTTTTTCAGAAAGGATAAAAATAGGAATATTGATTTAAAAGAAAGCCTATTTACTGAAATCATCGCTTAGGGAGTTTAAAATTTATTTTTTCCCTTTTTATTGATAGATTTGCCCTTCCCTTCTATTAAAATGAGGAAATTATGGCTGTAAAGATTAATAAAGAAACTTATTTGAATTGGTACGAATCGATGCAGTTGATGCGTAAGTTCGAAGAACGTGCCGGTCAGTTGTATGGTCAACAAAAAATACGTGGTTTTTGCCATCTCTATATTGGACAAGAAGCTGTTGTTGCCGGAGCGATGTCGGTACTTACTCCCGAAGATTCAATGATTACTGCTTACCGCGATCACGCACATGCTCTTGCGAAAGGAGTTAGTGCAAAGGCTGTCATGGCTGAATTATACGGTAAAGTTACGGGGTGTTCGAAAGGGAAAGGAGGCTCTATGCACATGTTCTCGAAAGAACATCGTTTCTTCGGTGGGCATGGCATCGTTGGCGGGCAAATTCCTTTAGGTGCAGGCATTGCCTTTGCCGAACAATATAATGGCACCCAAAATGTATGCGTATGTTATATGGGTGATGGAGCTGTACGCCAGGGGGCCTTAAACGAAACCTTTAACATGGCTATGCTTTGGAAGTTACCGGTAATCTTTGTCTGTGAAAACAATGGTTATGCAATGGGGACTTCTGTTGAACGTACTACCAATATGCCTGATATTTATAAAATCGGGTTAGGTTTTGATATGCCTTCCGAACCGGTTGACGGCATGAGTTGCGAAGCCGTACACAAAGCGATGGATAAAGCGGTGGATCGTGCTCGTAAAGGCGAGGGACCAACATTCTTAGAAATCCGTACCTATCGTTACAAAGGGCATTCCATGTCCGACCCTGCGAAATATCGCAGCAAAGATGAGGTTGATGAATACAAATCAAAAGATCCTATTGAGCAAATAAAAGCTACCATACTTGAGAAAAAATATGCAGATGAAGAATGGATAGAAACAATTGACCTGAAAATAAAGGAAATTGTAGAAGAATCTGTTCGTTTCTCGGAAGAGTCTCCATATCCTGACCCTTCAGAATTATACACTGATGTGTATGTTCAGAATGATTATCCTTACATTAGAGACTAATTTAATGAATAAGCCGATGCACAAGCATCGGTATACAACATTCAAAAAAATAAAACAATGGCTGAAGTAGTTAGAATGCCTAAGATGAGCGACACCATGACTGAAGGTGTATTAGCTAAATGGCATAAAAAAGTTGGAGATAAAATTAAATCCGGAGATTTAGTAGCAGAGGTCGAAACCGATAAGGCTACCATGGATTTCGAATCTTTTCAGGAAGGAACACTCTTGTACATTGGGGTAAAAGAAGGAGAAGCCGTTCCGGTGGATCATATCATTGCGATACTCGGAAACGAGGGTGAAGATTATGCCGCATTGCTGAAAGAAGCTCCTTCTGCACAAAGCACAAGCACTAATGCAGAACCTGCCAAAGCTGTTGCCGAACAAAAAACGGAAACAAAATCAACTCCTGCTGCTCCCGGTATTTCGAGCGATGATCGTATCAAAGCATCTCCTTTAGCAAAGAAAATTGCAAAAGAAAAAGGAATCGACTTAACGAAAGTTCCCGGATCTGCCGATAACGGACGCATCACTAAAAAAGATGTAGAAAAATTTAAAAGCGATCCCTCCGGGACATCAGCAAACATTAGCATTCCAAGCTTCACCGGAAAAGAAAGCTATTCGGAAGTTCCTGTTTCGCAAATGCGTAAGACCATTGCGAAACGTTTATCGGAAAGTAAATTTACCGCTCCTCATTTTTATTTAACGATTGCCGTGGATATGTCGAGTGCGATGGAAGCACGAACAAAAATGAATGAAGTAGCTCCCGTAAAAATTTCTTTCAACGACATCGTTTTGAAAGCAGTTGCTATTTCATTGAAACAACACCCGAAAGTAAATGCTTCCTGGTTAGGAGATAAGATCCGTTATAACGATCATGTGAATATCGGGGTTGCCGTTGCCGTTGAAGATGGCTTACTGGTTCCGGTTGTTCGTTTTGCCGATGGAAAATCTTTATCACATATCTCTGCCGAAGTAAAAGACTTTGCACAAAAAGCGAAAGATAAAAAATTACAGCCTTCGGATTGGGAAGGATCTACCTTCACCATTTCGAATCTGGGAATGTTTGGGATTGAAGAGTTCACCGCTATTATTAATCCTCCCGATGCATGTATTCTGGCTATCGGAAGTATTCAGGAAATTCCGGTTGTTAAAAACGGACAAGTAGTACCTGGAAATGTAATGAAATTAACCCTTTCATGCGATCACAGAGCAGTTGACGGGGCTACGGGATCGGCTTTCTTACAAACACTCAAATCAATGTTGGAAGAACCGGTACGTTTATTGGTATAAACCCACAGCATTCTTTTTTATACAAAACCGTACATGAAATCTGTGTACGGTTTTTTTATTTTCTATATAACCCTATTCCTCTTACCCATAACATACCCTCTATTGGGTATTTTATTTCTCCGGAAATAAGTGAAATTTTAGGTATAAATATTTATTATGAAAAGATTAAGCTTATTTCTTGCCATTTTAAACCTCTTTAGTTTCTCCCTGTTTGCACAAGACAAGGAGATGATCGATAGTCTTGAACAAACTGTGCAATCGCAAGCGCATGATACGCTCAAGATAAAGGCATACGGAGACCTATCCTGGGAATACAGTTTCATCGATTTTAACAAAGCACTTTATTATGGAGAACAGGAACTCGTTCTTGCGGAAAAACTGGACCGTAAAACCGATATCGCACAAGCATACTCCGATTTGGGAAATGCCTATACACGGGTAAACCGGCTAAAGGAAGCTTTGGAATACCATCAAAAAGCTTACGATCTACGTATGGAACTTGGACTTCAGGAAAAAGCCGCAGGTTCCGTATCAAATATCGCTGTTATCTACAAACAGTCGGGGAAATACAAAGAGGCTGTAGAGAATATGATAAAAGCACTGAAGATCTACGAAGAGAATGGCAACGAACGTTTGCAAGCCGTAATCCTCGGTAATATTGGAGGTGCTTACCTCTCTTTTAAGCAATTGGAACAAGGACGTGTAGCTATCGAACGTTCTATACAGCTTGCCCGCAAAAACAACATGGCTGTAATCGAAGCAAATGCTTATACTAATATGGTCGAATATTATTTTCTGAAAAATGAGTTCGACTCCGCCTTGTCAGTTGCTTTCAAATCTTATGAGCTCTTAAAAGCACTTAACAAACAAACCGATATATCGATCGTCCTAAATAGTATCGGCCAGATCTATGTTGAGAAAAAACAATACAAATTAGCATTGGATTATTATCAACAGGGTTTAGCGATACGGGAGCAGATGGGTGATATATTGGGAATGGGATCCTCCAATAAAAACATAGGATATTGTTATTTACAATTGGGCGATTATAACAAAGCCGAATCCTATCTGAAAAAAAGTATCAATTATTTTAAAGATATAGATTCCAAAGATTATTTACGCGAAGTATATCTTTTCATGAGTGACCTGCATCAGGGAAAGAATGATTATCGCCAGGCCTTATATTATTACAGTATGGCCGAAGATCTGGAAGATAGCATTTACAACAAACAAACAAGCGACCGCATTTCGGAATTAAATGTTGAATACGAAACCGAGAAAAAAGTACAACAGATCTCTTTACTGAATAAGGAAAACGAAATTCAGAAATTACAACTCTCAAGAAGAAACCTACTCATTCTAATTATTTCCGGATTGCTTATCGTTTCCTTATTGATAGGATATTTAGTTTATAATCGTTATCGTTTAAAACAGGCAGCACGTTTGCAAGCTGAAATTATTAAACAACAGGACGCTGCCTCCAAAGCAATTATCGAAGCTGAAGAACGCGAGCGCAGACGCATTGCAGGAGATTTGCACGATGGTATCGGACAAATGTTTTCGGCTGTAAAAATGAATCTTTCGGGGATTTCCGATACGTTAGCTTTCAAAGATGAAACTCAAAAAGTTCTGTTCGATAAAACAATCGGATTAGTTGACGAATCCTGTAAAGAAGTTCGCAACATTTCGCATAATATGATGCCGAATGTATTGCTAAAAGCAGGACTTGCCTCTGCAATACGTGAGTTCATCAATAAGATAGACGCTCATCGTTTAAAGGTAAACCTGGAAACTTTCGGATTGAACGAACGACTTGAAAGCAATGTTGAAACGGTCTTGTACCGTGTTATCCAGGAGTCGGTAAACAATGTAATTAAACATGCGCAAGCCAATCAATTGGACATACAAATAACCAAAGATACGGATGGTATTACTGTCACCATTGAAGATAACGGAAAAGGTTTTGACACAAGTGATAGTACTAATCTCGAAGGCATAGGTTTGAAGAATATCCTTACCCGTATCGACTTCTTAAAAGGTACTGTCGAATGGGATTCATCTCCGGGAAAAGGGACTCTGGTAGCTATCCATATTCCTGCCTGATTAAAAACTATTCTTCTGTTTTTGTGTTAGGATAAAAAGATTAATTTCGAAGCTGAAAACAGAATCTTATGGCAGAAATTACAATTAACGAAGGTTGGGATAAAATTAAAATCAAGCTTAAGCGCAAATACCGTGACCTTAGGGATGAAGATATACAATTTAATCCGGGTAATGAAGAGAAACTGATTACCGACCTGATGCGATTAATCAATCAAAATCGCGACTATGTTGTTTTTATGCTGAAGAAATTTCAGCATAATATGGGCAACAATCGTTTATAAAAAAATATGAATACAGAAGCTACACCTTCCCCGGCGATTGCAAAAGCATTCGACCCGGAATCTTATTACCAGTTTTTTAAAACACTCGTCGAAGCGAATAAAACTTCCGGTAATGAACAAACTCGTTTTCTGACAGATTACACGAAGAAAAATTTTGAACGTCATAACAATGCCTATCAAAATTTTGAACTTATTCCGGAAATAACAGAACAGCTTCGTACAATAAGCAAACCTTATACCTGGGTAGTATTGGTGGAAAGCTGGTGTGGAGATGCCGCTCAATCCTTACCCATGCTTATTAAGATGGCTAAGCAAAACCATAAAATCGATTTACGCATTTTATTGAGGGATGAAAATCCCGGATTAATGGATCGCTATTTAAGCAACGGCGCCCGCTCAATCCCTAAACTTATTGTTTATGATGCGGAAACGCAGGAAGAAAAATTTAACTGGGGACCTCGTCCGAAGGAATTACAGGAATTAGTGATGAAGCTTGTTCAGTCGGAGCCTAAACCACATGTGAATGAAAAGACACGTATTGTACATGAATGGTATGACAAGGATCGGGGACTGAGTTTACAAAAAGAATTACTGGAGTTAATCCGGACAAATTTGAAATAGACAAAAAAGGCCTTCATCTTCATGAAGGCCTTTTGCTTTCTTATTCCAAAATATTTACCACACCTTAGCCCGTTGGCTTTCAGGTCTCCACATTTTATCTCCTTCCTGCACATCGAAAGCTTTATAGAATTCAGGCATATTGGATAAAGGTCCGTTCGCTCTGAATTTTCCGGGAGAATGCGGATCGGTAACAATACGCTGCAATAAATTTTCATCACGTATATTTTGTCTCCACACCTGCGCCCATCCTAAGAAAAAACGCTGGTCAGGCGTAAAGCCATCTATCATTTCTTCCGATTGCGCCTGTTTCGTTTTCCTGAATGCATCGTAAGCAATATAAATACCTCCCAGGTCAGCAATGTTTTCCCCCAAGGTAAGTTCACCGTTCACATGTACAGTATCCAATACGGTATATTCATTATATTGATCAACCACCATTTGTGTTTTACCCTTAAACTTAGTCAGATCTTCTTCTGTCCACCAGTTTTTCAAATTCCCTTCTGCATCAAACTGACATCCCTGATCATCAAAACCATGTGTCATCTCGTGGCCGATAACCGCCCCGATACCCCCGTAATTAATAGCATCATCCACATTCGGATCGAAGAACGGGAATTGTAAAATACCTGCCGGGAAAACGATTTCATTAATCGTAGGATTATAATAAGCATTCACCATATATGGCGGCATACCCCATTCGGTTTTATCAACCGGCTTACCTAATTTATTAACCATATCGTTGAAATGAAAAATATTTCCCCGAATCACATTCCCTATATAGGAATTGCGATCGATTGTTAAACTTGAATAATCTTTGAATTTATCGGGATATCCGATCTTCTTAATAAATACATCCAACTTAACTATCGCACGGTCTTTCGTAGAATCGCTCATCCAATCTAAACCAAGAATACGATCACGATACACTCCCTGCATATTGTTCACCATTTCCAGGCAACGTTGTTTTGCTTCTTCAGAAAAATATTTTTTCACATATACCTCTCCCAAAGCTTCACCCATAGCATTGTTCACATCAGCTAACACTCGTTTCCAACGCGGCTTCATCTCTTTCGTTCCATTCATTACGGTTCCGTTGAATGCAAAGCTTTCTTGCACAAATGCATCGTTCAGACGGTTCGCAAATGAACCTACGTAATGCCATTTTAAATATGTTTTCCAATCGTCGATAGATTTTTCTTTCAGAATTTTTTCAACTTCTGCAAAAAACTTAGGCTGGCCCATAATAAATTCGTTCTGGCCTGTTACCCCCATTTGCCCGAACATCGACTTCCATTGCATGGATGGTGCAATTTTACCGGCTTCATCAATAGTCATACGGTTATAGGAAGCATAAGGATCTCTGAGTTCTACACGCGTCATCGAAGCTTTTGCCAAACGGGTTTCCATACCCATAATCGTTTGAGCATTTTTCTTTGCTGTAGCTTCATCATCACCCATCAATTTAAACATACGTTCCAAGTGCAAAAGATATTCTTTACGGATTTCTACCGAACGCGCATCGTTCCTGATATAATAATCCCTGTCGGGTAATGTTAATCCACCCTGATCGGCATAAGGAATATACAGGGTACTGTTTTTCAAATCCTGGTACACGTAAAATGAAAATAGCGGTGCTACACCATAGGTTTGAAACAATGCAATTGCCTGAATCAAGTCTTTGTGATTTTGGATGGAAGCAATTTTATCCAAATCATTTTGCAAAGGGCCCATTCCTGTATTCTCTATAGCCAGAGAATCCATGCCGCTTGCATAAAAATCTCCTACTTTCTGTTCGTTCGAACCTGCATCAGCATTGGTATTTGCTGCCGATTCTTCCAATAAAAGTTTTATCTTTTTATTGGTCTCTTCTTGTAATACATTAAATGCTGCCCAGCGCGATTCGCTTGCCGGAATAGGATTGTTCTTCATCCAATTTCCATTGGCATACTGATAGAAGTCGTCTTGCGCACGAACACTTGTATCCATATTCGCCGGATCAATTCCTTTAATCGAACTCTCTTTAGGGTGTGAATTACAAGCATTCCATAAAATAACAGAAGAGCCCGCAAGAGCAAGCACTGCTAGTTTGAATATTTTTTCCATTTTAATATTGAGTTTGTGATACTGCAAATTAGAAATTATTCTACGTTGACGCAAAATTCGATAAGATTGTTACAATCAGCAACTTTCCGAATATTTTACGTATTTTTGAAGCCTTACTTAACTGTCATGAAAAGGCTTTCTTTATTTGTGTTTTTTTGTATTGCTCAGCTTGCAGTCTTTGCCCAGGGGCTCGAACTGAAAAATAAATCCCTGATCTTCGATCCCTGCAACGAACTTTCTTCTAAAACCGGTTCTTTCACTATTTACAATACCAGTGAAACAACTATCCGGATAAAAAATATTATCGGCTATAAAACCTATTTGCAAAATGTCTTTTCACTTATTATTAATCCATCGGACAGCAGCATCTCCCCGGGAGATTCTTTAACACTCACTGCCGTCTTTTCGCCCATTCATAATATTTACCATAACAGCGAAATATTAGTTATTACAGAACCGAATGCTTATTCCTTTAGCGTTGATTTGCAAGGGCAGGGAATTTACTCCAATACCTATTATGCAAATACACAAAATTTATCGGAAGAAAGTTTAAAAGCAGCATTGAAAACCATTACCGGACAAGGATATGTTTCTTTAGGATATACTCCTGCACGTAATTATATGTTCATGAATATCGATAATAAAAAAGCAAACGGACAAGGTGCTGCTCAAAATACACTGGAATGTGTTTACACCGGAAGGGAAGCTATTGGGTATACTGACCGTACCGATGCACAGAACAGTCATACCTTTGATACTGAACATACTTTTCCGCAAGGTTTTTTTAGTCAGAATGAACCTATGCGTTCCGACTTACATCATCTTTTCCCAACCTATTCTCCTGCCAACAACAGCAGAGGAAATTTTCCATTTGGCATTGCCACACAACCTTATAAAAACGATGACCGGAATTATCCTTCTCATTTAGGTACCAACAATGTGTACGAACCGCATGATGCTCAAAAAGGGACAACAGCACGCGCCATGATGTATTTTGTGATTCGCTATACCGACTATTCAAATTTCTTTGCTCCTCAGGAAAATATTTTACGTTCATGGCATAATCAATTTCTTCCTGACAGCATTGAAGAAAAAAGAAATACGGACATTGCTTTTTATCAAAAAAACAGAAACCCTTTTGTTGATTATCCTCAATTCACCGAACGTATACAAAAACTTGTGGGCACATCCAATGCTCCTATTTCTATATCATTGGAAATGATCGATAGCGTTTCTTTCGGAACTATTTCTGCCAGTGATACTTCTTTCTATTTGAATATTCCTATTGTAAATACAGGAACGGGAAACATACTACTTTCAAATTTCCAAAGTGCCGATACGAATATTTATTTTCTGATACAAGGGAATATGGATACCCTCTTGCATGCCGGAGAAGCTTATCATTTACAAATTGCATTGAACAGAAAAAGTGCAGGAAATATTCATTCTTCCATAAACTTCAATACGAGCATTGGCGCTAAAACAATCTTGATTGATGGAAGCATCACGGGCGTTTCTGGATTAGCATTCGGAGAGAAAATAAATTTAAAGATCTATCCGAATCCAAGCAATGGATATTATCGGATGAATAGTAATGTAAGATTAGACGAACGGCATTTTCAGGTATATAATATATTCGGCCGCGTACAGCCTATTCATCTTCATCGTGTAAATGAGAGAAGTTACATCCTGGATATTTCTCATCTTGAAGATGGCATTTATCTCCTGCGACATAAACACACCGCTTACAGACTTCTTAAAAAATAGAAATACAAAAGGACCCTTTTTTGTTTATCAGTTTTCAATTATATTTATTATTTATATGAATATTGAAGAGATAAGAGACTACTGTATTGTTAAGAAAGGAGTAAGCGAGGGTTTTCCTTTCGATCAGGACACACTTGTTTTTAAAGTGACGGGAAAAATGTTTCTGCTGATAAGCCTTGAGCATCCCGACAGTATTAATTTGAAATGTGATCCTGAATATGCTATACAATTACGTGAAAAATACAATGAAGTTCAGCCGGGCTATCACATGCATAAAAAATACTGGAATACAGTATATCTGAATGGACAACTTTCTGTAAAACTCGTTCAGTCCCTGATCGATCATTCATACAATGAGGTAGTAAAAGGGCTGAGTAAAAAATTGAGAGAAGAACTTACACAAGCATAATATGTGGACCGAAGTGAACAATATCTTAACAGCTAGTTTTCTTTTTAAAGATTTTAAAGAAGCCTGGAAGTTTATGAACGACGTTGCTTCAGCCGCGGAGTCTATGAATCATCACCCTGACTGGACAAATATTTACAACCGTGTGATGATTCGATTAAATACGCATGATGCAAGCAATACGGTTACCGACAAGGATCGTAAGCTTGCCAAAGCAATCGATGAAATTTATACCCTATACTCTAAACCCGAATGAAAAAATTTTACTTAAGTTTTCTCTTATTGATTTTCTCTGTTAACTCCTTCTCTCAGGAATTACTTACACCTTATGAGAAGAGCAGTAATAAAAATACAACCGCACAGTACGAAGAAATTATTACGTACTATCAGGAGCTTGCCAAACGATACAAACAAATAAAAATCGAAGAGGTTGGATTATCGGATGCCGGCCAGCCTATTCATCTGGTTAGCATCAGTAATGGTACAATGATGATGAAAGCACATGTACTCATCAACAATGGCATACATCCCGGAGAGCCTGAAGGTATTGATGCTTCGATGATGCTTGCGCGCGATTTGCTGACAAATAAAGAGTTGAATGCATTACTGAATCGTATCAATGTTTATATTATTCCCGTTTATAATGTGGATGGTTGTGTAAACCGGAATTCTCATTCGCGTACCAATCAAAACGGCCCGGAAAGTTATGGTTTTCGCGGTAATGCCATTAATCTCGATCTGAACAGGGATTTCATAAAAATGGATTCCCGTAATACTTTTGCTTTCGCGAAAATTTTTCATAAAGTAAAACCTCATATTTTTATTGATACACATACCAGCAATGGCGCCGACTATCAACACATCATTACTTATATCGCTACACAAAAAGATAAGCTCGAAAAGGGTTTATCTAATTATTTGAATACATCCCTGGAACCCCGGCTACGCCAGGCACTCCTGAAGAAAAATTATGATATTGTTCCTTATGTAAATGCCTGGTCGCAGATCCCCGATTCGGGCTGGGCAGCTTTCTTTGAAAGTCCGCGTTATGCTACAGGATACACTACATTATTCAATAGCATTGGACTCACGCTCGAAATGCACATGCTGAAAGCTTTTAATGAACGGATAGAAGCGAGTTACGACTTTCTGGTTCAAGCTTTAATGCTGAGTGCTGAAGATTCCCGCAAATTAATCCAATTAAAAAATGCTGCTGACACTGCGGTGCTTTCACAAACTATATTCCCTGTTAACTGGAAATTAGATTCAACGAAATACGACCTGATTCCATTCAAAGGTTACAAAGCGGGATATAAAAAAAGTGACGTGAGTGGTTTTGACCGTTTGTACTACGACAGAAATCAGAAAACCGGCCTGCAAGTAAAATTCTATAACGATTATATTCCTACAAAAGAAATACAAAAACCCTATGCATACATTATTCCCGCGGCCTGGCAAGAGTTAATTGCCAGGCTCCATGCAAATGATATTCTATTAGAAACTTTTAAAGAAAGCAAAGAACTCGAAGCAGAAGTATATTATATCGGCGATTATCGCACGTTGCAAACACCTTATGAAGGCCATTATCTCCATTCCGGAGTAAAGCTTCGTTCGGAAATGCAGAAACTAAAAGTATATCCTGGCGATTATTTGATTCGTACAGATCAAAAACACGTTCGCTTTTTGTTGGAAACACTCGAGCCCGAAGCCAGAGATTCGTATTTCAACTGGAATTTTTTTGATGCAATTTTAGGGCAGAAAGAACATTTTTCGGATTATGTTTTTGAAGATACTGCTGCTGGGTTATTAAAAAATGATGCATCGCTTCAAAAGTTATTGAACGATAAAAAAGCTAATGATTCTGATTTTGCAAAAAATTCACAAGCACAACTCGAATTTATTTATCGTAATTCGGTATATTTCGAAAAGTCTTATCTTAGGTATCCCGTATATCGACTAAATCAGGCACATGAATAATTTTTTTATCCTTGCTCCCGTAGCGAGTACACTTTTTATACTTACCATAGCATGCTCCATTTATGTACTTTATATAAACCGGAATGCTTATCATAAATTAATGCTTCATCCTTATTCCCTCACACGCGGGAAAAACCCGATCACGATAATCAGTTCGGGATTGATTCATGCTGATCTGAATCACTTGCTGTTTAACATGTTCACTTTTTTCTTCTTCTCATTTTCATTGGAACGGATTATCGGGCATTGGCAGTTTGCATTGCTTTATATTACCGGATTAGTTTTTAGTGATATCAGCACATTGATCAAACATAAAAATAATCCTGAATATTATTCCCTGGGGGCATCCGGAGCCATTTCGGCGGTGCTTTTTTCATACATACTTTTCGACCCCTTAACCAAACTTTATTTCTTATTTATACCCATCGGAATTCCGGCTTTTATTTTTGCAGGATTATACCTTGCCTACTGTGTGTATGCATCTAAGAATCAATACGATAATGTGAATCATGATGCGCATTTCTGGGGAGCTATTACCGGACTTGTTATCACTACGATTTTATATCCACAGTCAGTGTTACATTTTATCGAAAGTGTATTTTAAGAATAACCGCAGAGTGTACAAAGGTTTTCGCAGAGGACGCAAAGTGTATATCACAAACTTATTCTTAAATACTTATCCGACGAACAATTCTTTGGGTGATTCAAGTTTGGTACAATGTAAGGAGTATGTCTCCGCGGTAAAAAAAATAAACCGAGAATTTTTTGTATGAAAAAATTCAGATTTGCACGGATTCCCGGAATCCCTTTTCATCCGTCAGAAAAGTCATGGGACGATTGGGATCTTTTAATATTTCCATCAGATGGAAATTCCAGGGCTTCCAGAATGCTTCGAGCACCTGTGCATAGGTTTTATTTACCCATTCATCAAAAGGTTTAAGGCCTCTTTGTACGGAAGAGATACTTATATACACAGTTCCGTCGTGTTCGATCCAATCATATTCAGGAATACGATTATAGAGATAAGCCGAATAAAAAACTTTGGCCGAAAATTCTTCGTACTGTATGGGGTGTAAAGTATGTGTGCCGATCAACTTGACTAATTCGGAATGATAAATTTTATTGGCTCCATTATCCTGCAAACACATAATCAACCCGAAATTTTTCATACGCATGGAGAATGTCATGGTATTGATTTCGTTTCGGTATTCAAACAACTGACCGGGATCGTTTATTTTAAAAATGAATAAGGACCAGGGGGTAAAAGATTCCAATTCCATAGAAGCTGAAATCGATTGCAGGAAATAATGATGTTGTGTAAATTTTTGTAACAAAGCCGGAGCTATGTGAAAAGGTTCATCTAAATTTTTGGAACTCAGTCCAATCT
This sequence comes from uncultured Sphingobacteriaceae bacterium, assembly GCA_964454645.1. GTDB lineage: Bacteria > Bacteroidota > Bacteroidia > Sphingobacteriales > Sphingobacteriaceae > CAYVTM01. The sequence goes on from CAYVTM010000002.1 coordinate 391,767, forward strand.
TTATTTCATGATAAATCAAACCATACACTAGTTTCCCTACCCATTGAAAAATACTCAGTTCATCAAGCTTACTGGCCGATTCAAAGCCCCCCATAAAAGCTTCCTGAATTTTATTTTCCAATCCCTCCAATTGCCCCTCATGAATTTTTGCTGAACAAGGCATACGCAACTGACTGTAAGCTGTGACCGACTCATCAATAAATTTAAAGGGTTTATCGTTTAAATCGTAAGCATCCATCAGCCATTGAGGAAAAACAGATATCTGTTCGTCTCCCGAATTTAGAGGAATGCCGGTTAAAAAACACTTATCCCCTTTAAAAGAACTTTTAAAAGGATTGTACAAGGAAAGCTGCATAATGAATTTCTATCCATCAAAAATAAGCAATAATTCAAGATTTTATGGAAGGATCGGGCTAAAAGGAAGGACATTATCTTCTGCCATTTTTAATTTCAGGAAATAGGCTTATTTTGTGTGTATGAATCTGCGTTATAAGACCTATCGGCTTTCTCTGAAGCATCCTTTTACTATTGCGCAACATTCGCGCTCGTACACTCCTATTGTGTTAGCGGAGCTCGAACATCAGGGTGTAACAGGCTATGGCGAAGCATCGCTGCCTCCATATTTAGCAGAAGATACCGAAAGTGTGATTGCATTTCTTCGAAAGATAGAACCCGATAAGCTCAATATCGACAATTTGCACAAGAGCATTCGTTATATCGATTCGGTGGATGCATATAATACAGCTGCGAAAGCGTGCTTAGATATTGCTTTACACGATTTATGGGGAAAGATCCATCATCAAGCCTGTTATCGTATGTTTCAATCGAACCCTGAAAAGATGCCTCCCACTTCCATAACCATAGGCATGGATTCCGAAGAGGTGTTAATACAGAAAGTAAAGGAAGCCGAAGCATTTTCAATTTTAAAAATAAAATTAGGTTCCGAACGTGATAAAGAAATTATTGAAAGCATTCGTAAAGTTTCCGATAAGCCTTTATATATAGATGCCAACCAGGGCTGGACAGATCTGTCAAAAACATTGGATTTTATCCATTGGCTGAAAGAGCAGAAAGTTGTTTTAATCGAGCAACCTTTTTTTAAAAACGATCTGGATAAGACCGCCCGATTAAAAGAAAAATCTCCCTTACCGCTTTTCGCCGATGAATCCTGTCAGCGCTTGCATGATATCAATCTACTGAAAGATGTTTTTGATGGCATCAATATCAAACTGATGAAAAGCAGTGGAATGTATGAGGCCCATCAAATGATTGAACGTGCACGGGCACTGAACATGCAAGTGATGATTGGCTGCATGACTGAAACATCCTGCGCCATATCTGCCGCAGCTGCTTTAGCCCCGCTCTGCGATTATTGTGATCTGGACGGCCCCTGGCTCGTACAAAACAATCCGTTTAATAATCTTACACTACACGAAGGAAAAATTGTCCTGAAAGATACATTTGGATTAGGGTTATAAAATTTACCTGATGATCGGCATGGCAATAGCACTATCTTATCACCAATTTATAACCCTTGCCGTGAATATTGATGATCTCTATATTCGGATCTTCTTTGAAATACTTGCGTAATTTACTCAGATAAACATCCATACTTCTGCCATTATAATAGGTATCCTCTTTCCAGATTTTAATTAAAGCCTCTTCACGCTTCAAAACATCATTTAAACGTTGGCAAAGCAATAACAAAAGATCGGCTTCTTTTCCCGATACCCGCTGACTTGAACCGGCATAGTGTATCAATTGTTGCGGATAATCGAATTCGTATTTCCCTAATCGAAAAACTTTTTGTTCATCCAATTTATCATTCTGCACATGTACACGTTTAAAAATGGATTGGATACGAAGCAAGAGCTCTTCGATACGAAAAGGTTTGGTAATATAATCATCGGCACCTAACTGAAAACCTTCGATTTTATCTTCGATCATCGACTTTGCCGTAGCAAAAATAATCGGGATATCGTTGTTTACGCTTCGTATTTCTCTTCCCAAACTAAAGCCGTCTTTTTTAGGCATCATCACATCGAAAATACATAAGCCGAAAGGCTCTTTATAAAAACGTTTGAGCCCCTCATCCCCATCTTTACATAACACAACTTCATAATTGCCTTTTAGCTGCAGGTACTCTTGTAATACAATGCCTAGATTAGGATCATCTTCAACCAGTAAAATTCTTTTTTTCATGATTGGCCTTTGTTATGCAAGGGCAAAGATACGATGAATTCAGCCCCCTTACCCAATTCCGATTTGACCCGTATATTTCCTTTAAAAAATTGTATCATAGTATATACATAATGCAAACCGAGCCCGAAACCTTTTACATCGTGCAGGTTTCCAGTCGGTATCCGGTAAAAAGCCTTGAATATTTTTTTTAACTGATCCTTACTCATACCTATACCCTCATCTTTAAAACCTATATATATAGATTTTGCATCATCAGAGGTATATATATGTATAATGGAATCCTCCGGACTGTATTTATTTGCATTATCTATTAAATTACTGAACACATTTTTCAAGTGCATTTCATCTGCATATACATTCACATTATTAGCGTTCCTGCTAAGTTCTAATTTATTTCTTTTATGTTCCAATTGAAGACGCATCTGACCGGTCACACAGCTTAATACCTCATGCACATTAACAACCGTACAGTTTAATTTTAATTCTCCTTTTTCTAAACGCGCCATATTAAGCACGCGTTCTACATGTTCACTCATACGTAAATTCTCATCGTAAATGATCGTGGCAAGGCGGTGCATTCGCTCTTCATCCTTTCGGATCTGCGGATCTTTTAAAGCTTCGCTTGCCAGGAGTATGGTAGAGGCCGGAGTTTTAAACTCATGTGTCATATTATTTATAAAATCATTTTTCATTTCGGAAATTCGCTTCTGTTTAAAAATAGCATATAAGGTATAAGCAAAACATCCCAACATGACCAATAACAATAGTCCCGAAGATGCAAATGCAGGGCTCATTCCCCGCTTCAAAAATATTTCTTTATCCGGAAAATAAACCTGAATGATTGCTTTTTCGGGATTCGGTTTCTCTTCGAACAAAGCAACCTGATATAGATCTTCCGAATGAAATTCATAACTGGTATTTGTAAAATAAAACGAATCGTTTTGAGCATTCAGCACTTTCAACGCATACGGAATATGAATATTTCTCAGAGCAAGCTCCAGTTTTATCAGGGAATCTATCAAATCGGGCTTTACCCGTTTACTAAGAGGCAAACGCATAATCTGCATCTCGGTTACGATCTCTTCAAACACTTTTTCTTTATTCTTTGAATCCTCTGTTTCAATCAAAAACTCCTTTAAGAAATCGCCCGGAACCGGTGGAGATGGTGGTACGGGAGGAGCAGCATTGGGCATAGGGACAACAATTTTATAACGCTTTTGGGGAAGCCCTGTTTGTTGTCCTGGCTTATTGGGCGAAACTGTATGAGTAGAGTACTCCGACTTCATGATGATTGTTCTTCCTGATGAGTCTATCCGTATATGTATCGGTTTCGGAGTGGATACAAGTACCCCGTTCATAAAAGAGTCGTATATGGTGCTACTCCGGATTTCCGAAAATTCATAATCAAAATTCAAATCAGGCAGATTAAAAGGGGGAATCGCTATCGTATCTAAATGGTTAACTCCCGGCGGAATCGGATTCAGCCATACATGTGTATTATTATTGACCTTCGGCTTCTGTTGTTTTTTTTGTACTTCCAACAATTGATCCTGCTGCTTCTTCAACATTGTCTTCAATACCTTCTGCTCATTTTTCTGATGTTGTATTTTATTTTTACCGGAAGTATCTACATGCTTATTCTTTTTGTCTGAGATTTTTGTACGAACAAAAGATATCACTTCTTCCTTCTCTGTTTTCTTGACAACTTCTACCAGCGATGCCTGCACCGATTGATCAAATAATTGAGCCTTCAATTGGTACGACTCATTAATATACTTCAGCTGAAGTATAATTAAAGCTCCAAATGCCAGGCCCATTAAGGCGATGATTAATATTAATACTTTACGTCTCATGTTAACAGCTTACAAAAATACGTCTCAGGCAATTATAAACAGAGTGTTTAACATTTTTTAACACCCTTTAACCCCTTATTAACATCTCTGAACAAAGATCCGTTCTACATTTGATCCGGATTTTGAACAAAACATAAAATAATAAGAATATGAAAACACTAAAAACAGGTATTCGGCTATGCTCAATGGTTATGGGCATCGTTATCATCATTTCATCGGGGAGCAAGGCTCAGGATGATAAAAAGAAAAAGGGGAAAGTGCAGGAGACTAAAACATATACAATAGAAATCGTTGCTGCCGATACAGTACTTAATGGTAAAAAATGGAATGAGCTTAGTGAAGAAGAGCAGAAAAAATTTCAGGATATACAAAAGGAAATACGTATTCACCACATTGACATTGACCCTTCGAAGAAAGGAGCAAAAGCTAAAATGCAGATATCACAGAAGAGAAGCCCAAATGCTTCGGGCATCACCCGACAAATTGTAATTGTAGGAGATTCAATATCAAAAAGCGATATAAACTTTTTCGGGGAAGGTGATACCATTATCGTAAACGGGAAACGCATTGCTGTGCCTATACCCCCGGTTCCTCCCGTACCACCCATTCCCGGATTTTCTCCTCTGCCATTCGAATTTGATACTGAAACAAATACGGTAATTGTTCAGCCGGAGGGAGATAAGGATAAATCCCAGGTATTTATCTATTCGTATATTAATGGAGATAAAAAAATGTCCGTCCGAATATATAAGCTCAAAGAAGATGAACTATCAAAACTTAAGCCCGGAGAAAAAATAAACGAAAACAAATTCTCCGACATCAGGATTTACCCAAACCCGAATGACGGTATATTCAAATTATCTTTTTCGTTAAAAGATGAAGGACCCGTAAAAATTACTGTAAGTGATCTGCATGGGAAAGAAATTTTATCCGAAACAATTGCTCATACAAATAAAAGCAAATACGAACATAGCTTTAACCTGAAAGATTATGAAAATGGGGTCTATTTCATCACACTTACACAAGGAGAAAATCGGATTGTGCGAAAAATTATTATCGGCAAATAAATCCTCATCATCCTAAATAAATAATAACAGATAAAGGTTCGAATTAACCGAACCTTTATCTGTTGATGAAGAATATATCATTATCTGTCCGGCCAAAACAAAATTTGAAAATCGAGTTCTGTTTATCTCCTAAACAGCAAAAATCCGACAGGCCGGATAAGCTAATTTCGTTCTGGGTTTCAAGAAAGGTTCACGGTTTCCGGTAAATTTTTGTACCCTTTATTACCCTCTATCGGTATTGCTACTATGTTATGTTGTTTCTGTTTTCATCACCCTGGTTTTTCCGGGTTATAGATAACAAAACTTATACACTATCTCGCAAAATCTTTTCCATCTTCCTGCCTTTCGCCAGCTCGTCCACCGATTTGTCCAAATACCGGGCCTGTCGCGTTAAAGAGTTCTCAATTTCCTCTATACGGTAGCCGCAAATTACTCCGGTGATGAGATTAGCATTCGGATTGAGCTTAGCTTGTGCGAAGAATGTTTCAAAAGTTACTTTATCGTTTATCAACTGCTGTAGTTTTTTATTATCGAAACTTGTTAACCATTCTATAACCTGATGTAATTCTTCTTTTATTCTGCCTTTGCTCTCCACTTTTGTCATGTAATGAGGATAAACTGAGGCAAAGATCATTTTTGCGATACGCTCATTGTGTTCTTTGGTTGTTTTCATATCTTTTATTCAATATATACAGCCTATATGGTCGATGGACCCTATGTAATAAAATTTAACATTATTACTAAAGTATGAATTATGTAATTCTTACTACAAATTATGTAAAGTATCCAAAAATTCAATAAGTACGTTTGCATTGTTACAGAATATTAGTTAACACAAAATAACATCCGGATTCAACAATCTAAAATTATAAAAGAATACAATGGGAAATCATATCCTAAAAATAGTATCAACAAACCATGTAACACACGATGTGCCCTGCTACTATCCTGACATATAAATCTGTCAAAATGATGAATTTGAATTTGTACTGAATACTCATATTATTTATCTTCGCAAGATGAACTTTTCAGGATATACAACAGTGATAGCAAAACCCTGGATTTACTAATTCGAGTGACTTTATAGCACTCTTTTTTAGAAAACAAGCTTCGAATTGCTCTTCTTATAGTCTTGTTGTATTACTTTTACTCTAAATCTTATGGAAAATAAAAATTGGTTACAGACTTACCTGTTTATATGGTCGGGGCAATTTATATCGATGCTTACCAGCTTTGCGGTAAATTTTGCAGTTATTATTTGGTTAAGCCTGGAATACCAATCTGCTGAAATTCTGGCTTATGCAGGAATTGCAGGATTGCTTCCACAGGCTATTATCGGACCCTTTGCAGGGGTCTTCATCGATCGCTGGGATCGTAAAAAAGGGTAATGTCCCCGATAGGGGTAGAAACATATACCAAAATTCATGAATATTATTGAGATCACCAAACGATTCCCCGATCATAAAACATGTATTAAACATTTAGAATCTATTCGATGGAATGATATTCCGAGATGCCCCTATTGTAATTCTATCAAACAAAGCCCGATGCCTAAAGAGAATAGGTATCATTGTAACCAATGCAATAGATCATTTTCAGTAACGGTCGGTACCATTTTTCATAAAACCAAATGCGATCTGCGTAAATGGTTTTTAGCTATTTCTTTAGTTCTAAATGCAAAAAAGGGAATATCTGCGCGCCAGTTAGCGCGTGATATTGAAGTAACTAAAGATACAGGTTGGTATATGATGATGCGGATACGGAAAGCTTTCGTTGAATATGGCGAACTATTGGAAGGAATTATAGAAGTTGATGAAACCCATATTGGAGGCAAGAATAAAAATCGCCATCAGGATAAAAAAACAAAAGGCGGACAGGGGGGGGCGGATAAAATAATTGTTGCCGGGTTATTACAGAGAGGGGGAGAAGTAAGAGCTGAAAAAATCGAAGATAAGTCTTCAAAAACCCTTCATAAAATCATCGCAGAGAACGTTTCTGTAGGCTCTAAAATTATGTCCGACGAATGGAGGGCGTATAATGGATTATCAGCGATATATGGGCATGAAGTAGTAAGACATGCTGATGGCGAATATACCAAAGGATCGTGTCATATAAACACTATAGAGGGCTTCTGGTCGCTTTTAAAGCGTGGTATCGTGGGTCAGTTCCATTATTTATCTGTGAAATATCTAAATAAGTATATCGATGAATTCTGTTTTCGATATAATCATCGTAACCATTCCAATACTTTTGAATTAACATTAATGAGGGGTTTAAATTTATAATGATTAAATCAAATATTTATATCTTTGAGCAAATTATAAGGAATAATTGCGTAAGCTCTGTTGTTGATCTAAAGTACGAAATAGAACACACGGCACACAGACAAGCATATCGCTTCCCCATAGTGGGCGGTGATCGGTTTGTGTGTTATGGGTTTCGTACCCCAGGATCAACAGCCGGTCTCCCGACCCACGCAATTTAAACATAAAACGCTATGGGGTAGGATAGCAATAAAAACTTATAAAAATGAAAACAACGTTTATTCTTGTCTTCCTATTATTTGCGTTTAATGTCAGGGGACAGGAGATAAAAAAAAATCAACATCTTAAAGAGGGAATTACTAATTATTGTATCGGAACAGCCTTTGGCGCCGGAAGCATTGTGTTGTTAAAAATTCATGACGACCACGGAAGCCGCAAGGGATATGCCGGGGAATATGGCTTCTTTGCCGGAGCATCAGCCGTTGCCACGGTCATATTTTATACGAATGCCATTTATGATTTTAACAAACATAAGCCCGATATAAGGGGCTTACAAATAAATCCTAATATAACCGGAATGACAATAAGATATAAATTCTAAAATTTTCTTTAAATTAGCATCATTAAAATTAACGAAATGAAAACGACGATCATTGTAATTTTATTAATTATAGGTGGGCTTTCTTTTTCTTCCTGTAAAAAATGTGAATGGTGTATAACTAACGAAAGCATAACGGTTACTGGCGATAGTACAGCTCCCCTTCGAACTATTAAAACTGAACAAGAATTGTGTGGAGAGGAAAGAAGGGCGGCAAAGGATGATGTTGTTATCATTACTGTGAAGAGTGGCAACACGATTATACATACAACAAAAACTACAACATGCGCTGCAAAACCGTAATATTTTATTTTAATTATATCCCCGATAGCAATTACCGCTATCTATGACATTACCTAAAAAAGTAATGATTATTTCAGATATTTTTTTGGCTTCATGTGCCTTAATCATGGTCTATTTATTCCGGAATGAAACGATAAATCTCAACTGGATCTATCTGCTGTTGGCTTTTCGGTCGGTTGGAAATGCCTTTCACTCACCGGCCATGCAAGCGATAACACCTCTTATTGTTCCTGAAAAAGAATTGTTACGTGTGGCAGGAATTAATCAGATGTTGCAATCGGTGAGCAGTATTGCAGGACCAGCGGTGGGAGCTCTGGCGATTACTTATCTCTCCATTTCTAACGTGTTGTATCTGGATGTTATTGGAGCCGTGGCAGCAATTACTTCGCTCTTATTTATTGCAATTCCACATATCAAAACAGAAACAGAATCATCCATAAAAACAGTTATAACTGAATTAAAAGATGGGTTTAATGCGGTTCTAAAAAATAGTGGACTGAGTTTTTTGTTTCTTTATGCGATGATGGTAACATTTTTCATTATGCCTGTTGCGATTATGTTCCCCTTACTGACACTGGGACATTATGATGGCGGGAAATGGGAAATGAGTATTATCGAAATTGTTTGGGGAGTCGGGATGCTTATTGGTGGAGTGGCTTTGGGAGTTTTCAAAGTCAAAATATCAAAAGTTATTTTAGTAAACACGATGCACCTGATTCTGGGGATATCCTTTATTCTATGTGGTTGGTTTCCTTCCGCGTGGTTTATAGGGTTTTGTATTGCAACTACTTTAGGAGGAATCGCCTTATCCATATTTTCAGCGTCTTTCACAACAATTTTGCAAGTAGAAGTTATGCCGAATATGCTGGGAAGAGTCTTCTCGCTGTACTTCAGTATGGCCGTCTTACCAAGCATAATCGGGTTATTATTTGCGGGATTAATTGCCGAAAGAATTGGTGTTACCAATACCTTTTTGATTTGCGGAGCTTTGGTAGTTCTCATTGGAATTCTTTCCTTCTTGACACCTTCCCTGAAAGGGTTAGGGAAAGAAAAAATTGTCGAATCTGTAAACAATTAAAATGATCATCAAGACTGTAAAATATATCGCTTATTTACTACCAGGCTCAAATTCACAAAAAACTGTTAAATGAAACACTTCACCCCGCTTGTACCAAACCGCTGTTAGCTGCCGTTTTTTCTTCAAGTTCTAATAAATATTTCTTTCTCCAAAGCCCGCCACCATAACCTGTCAGTTGTCCGTCAGAGCCGATAACTCTGTGACAAGGAATTAAAATAGATATTCTATTCATTCCATTGGCGTTGGCAACCGCCCTAACACTTTCGGGACTTCCAATCATGATTGCCTGTGCCTTGTAAGATTTTGTCTGTCCATAAGGAATTTGTTGTAATGCCATCCAAACTTTATTTTGAAAATCCGTACCTGGTGTATGCAATGGTACTGAAAATAGTTTTCTCTGTCCATTAAAATACTCTTTCATTTGCGTTTCTAATAAGTCAAAATGCTTATTGTGCCCTTGAACTATAGTAGCATTTAAAAGTTTAGCAATTGATTTTAATTCTGTTTCCAACATTTTTCTGTCTGTAAATTCCAATAAGCAAATACCTTGACTTGTGGCACAAGCAAGCATAGTTCCTAAAGGCGTCTCAACTCGTTTTAAGTCAATTATATTTTGTTGCTTACCTTGTTTTGGCGAAATGCCAAAAATATTTTTGAACGAGGTACCAAAACCACTTAATGATTCAAAACCTGTATCAAATGCAGTATGAGTTACACTTTCACCATTTTGCATTTTTTTAAATGCAGAATTTATTCTAAACATTCTTTGGTACGCTTGAAAAGTAATTCCATGATTTTTTAAAAACCATCTTCTTATTTGATTAGGTTCAATTCCTTTTTGTTTGAGATCATAATCTTTAAATTTTAATGATGGATTTTGTGAAAGTTCATTAATTATTTGTTGATATTCTTTGGGTGTTTGATTTAAAGTTTCTAATGGGTTACAAACTTTACAAGCTCTATAACCCTTAAGAATGCACTCTTTTGAAGTTCTGAAAAATTCTACATTTTCTAATTTTGGTTTTCGTGCCGTGCAAGAAGGCCTGCAAAAAACCCCTGTGGTTTTAACTGCTGTAAAAAATACGCCTTCAAATGAAGTGTCTTTTTCTACAATAGCTTTGTACATTATTTCTGTTGTCAATTCCATTGTTAAAATATTGTCGTCTGCCATATTGATATTTTTCACAAAATTACTTTTCAATTACACTGTCATACAACCGAAAAATTAACAAGTATTTTTTTAGGATGTCCCTCAAAAATGACAGATAACGCTCGCCGGCTTTACGTACAAGCGGGTTTAAGAGTACAAAACCCAGGTTTGCGTAAGCCCCCTTGCGGCAACAGTTGTTGGCGGTAGTTATTTTTCTATCCCCGAATATTTTTTATAAATAGCACGATAACCAAACAACCGTCCAATAGGTGCAATGGTATTCGCTAATATTTTTTGGACACCAATAGGAATGTCTGCAAGATATGATTTACTGTCAAGATATTTAAGTGTCACTAACTCTTGGATTAAGCCATATTTTCCATTTTTACTTTTTCCGTCAGCGGCAAGTCCGGCTAAGTTTTCAATTAAAAAATCAAAGTCTAATGCCGGTGTGACAGTATGAATATAAGTCACCGGAATATCTTCATTATTATAATGATTGTGGGGTATGTTTTTAGGTAATGTTATTTTTTCTCCTGCTGACAATGTGTTTGTTTCTCCGTCCAAAAAAACAGTTAGTTGGCCTGAAATAATTTCAAATGTTTCGTCTTGAAATACGTGGTAGTGTTTAGGCACAAAGAGCCCTTTGCTTTTAATAGTTGCTTTCAAAGTAATACGTTCTCCATTAGTATCCTTGGCCGTTTCAAGAAACTCATATGAATCTCTACTTGTGGGGTTAGTTATTATTTGCCCTTTTATTGGCATATTGATCTTTATTGTAATATAAAGTTAAAAATATTTTTTTAGAGGCTATTATGTTAGTGTCAATGTTTACCACTAACGGTTGGGACTTTGCGAAAGTGGGGATTTTCAGCTGAAAATCTCCAATCGAAGCTGAGAGCCCAAATTCAACGAAAATGTTCCAACAGAGCATTTTCGCCCCGCTCTTGTAAAACCCCTGTAGCCGCTGCCATACTTTCAGTTCGTCTTTGATTATTCCGAAAAAGTTTCAAATATTTGTCCATCGTAGCGATATAGCCCGCAGTTTCGTGTTCCAATCCAAATGTTACCTGCTTTGTCTTCTGTCAAAGAATAGATTGATGTATTACCCAATCCATCTTTCTTTGTAAACTCAACAAATAATTTTCCGTCAGATCTCCAAAAACCTCCTGTGGTTACGTCATTATTATTCGTATAATCAGACCCATACCAAATATTTCCTTTACTGTCGATCAAAATAGTAGTTAGTAATTCTTTTCTTAAATTTTGAGGTTCAGAAAAGTCTGAAAATGCTTTTCCATTATAAGCAATCAGACCAATATGTCTGGTGTCAAACAATAAAGTTCCATTCTTATCTTCGGTTATTTTACGTATCCATCCTTCGTCTTGTGGTTTGAAATTTGTTAAAGATTTTCCGTCAAATAAGCATATACCTTCAGATGCTTGTGGTCCTGACCCAAACCATAAGTTCCCGCTTTTATCTTCAAACATACATTGCATACTTTTTAAAGTAAGACCACTTTTATTTGTTATGTTTGGATTATCTAAAAAATACAAAAATGTTTTTCCGTTATAACAATAGACACCGTTGTCAGTTCCGAACCAAATTATTCCACTTTTGTCCTGCATCATACTCCAAACTATGTTCTTACCTGATTGTGGCATTACTGTTCCTAAAGCACCTGAGGTAACCATAGTAAATGGTATTTTTGAAATGATTCTTCCATTGTACCGACTAACTCCATCGTTCGTTCCAAACCAAATATTTCCCAACTTGTCTTCCATCATTGACCAAACAGAATTGTTACTTAATCCGTCTTTTTCTGTGAATTGCGTAAACTCTTTTCCATCATATCGGTAAACTCCTTCGCCTGTTGTCCCAAACCAAATGTTACCATCTTTGTCCTGAATAATACAATGCACATTTTGATATTTATTTGTGCCTTGGGTTTTAGTCAGCTTTGTATTTTTGCTTGTAAATGATAATTGTTCGACAACAGTATTTGGTTGTGTTGTCTTTGTCTGTCCGTTACAAGATGTGAAAAATGTTGATAACAACAGTAAAGAGAAGATTGGATTTTTGAATTTTGTCATCAAGTCCTAATGTTGTTTGTCTGTATTAATTGTGTTGTTTGTTTAGAATAACACAACAGTTTGCGGCTGGCGTAAGCCAGGATTTTTACCACTAACTTTCATACGAAGCCGAACAGTTCAAATTTACGAAAAACTGTCAACCGAAGCACTAAACCCCCGCTTGCGCCAAACCGCTGTTAGCCATTCGGTGTCTTCATTTGTCGTTTTAGTCTCATTTTATTCATCTTCGTCATTGAAGCCTTGTCAAAATTTTCTGAATCAATGTAGTCGTAGGTTTTGAAAGAGTAATTATTAGAAGCCTATTTTTAGTCCTACATTGGTTAAAAATCCATTTGAGTATATAGATTTGCTTGCTATTTTATCTGCAGTCGCACTGGTGCCTACTCCACCTAGTTCAATAAAGTAAGCAAATCTTTGAACTATTTTAAACTCAAAACCGAATAATCCATATCCACCAACAACCGAACTTTGAGAAGAAAAGTCACTGTTAGGTAAAATGATGAGAACACCGCCTTCTCCGTAGATAGATATATTATGAGTAACCATGACACTTCTACCTCGCATTCCAAGTTGAATATTTTGATAAGCTGTCAAAGTAGTTTCTGTGCCATTAAAGTTTTCAAGCCATTGAATATTTGTACCTGCCTTTATTGCGACAGTTTTCTTCATAAAGTATGGACTTATCATATGTAGACCAATACCAAAGTCTTTTTGATATTGGCTAATATTTAAACCGATTTCAAATTTGTTTGGAATTGTTGGTGCTGCACCGCGATTACCCACTTCGTATTTTTCTATCATACCCGAGTATTGTTTGTCGGGATTGTGCGCGTCTTTAGCTAATTCTATAAACGGCTGTGGGTGGTGTGCGCCTGTGGCACGATGTATTACGTTGCCTTGTCCGTCAATAAATAATAAACTGGGATAAACGTTTACATTGTATTGTTTCGCAATATCAATGCCTTCACCTGCTTCCATATCGATTTTAACGTTAATAAAATTGGCGTTAAAATAATCAGCAACTGTGTCATTGGTAAACACATTTTTCGTCATCCATTTACAAGGTCCGCACCAAGTTGTGTATGCATCCAAAAAAATGAGCTTGTTTTCTTTAGCAGACTTGGTTTTAATTTCTTCCCAGGTTCCGCTTTCAAATTTAATAGTTTTGGTTTGTGCATTTGCTAAGTTAGAAATCAGCAAACTAACGGTTAAAAAGAAAAGCAATGCTGCATCTTTTAACTTTCTGCTTCGGAGTTTTAAATTTGCTGTCATCATTGTTGTTGTAACCAAAATCATTGTCAAACTTGTTTTCATTATTTGTGGGTGCAAAATTATTCGATTTCAAAAAGAAAACCTGATTTTTGGGCTTGACCTATGTTAGGAATTTAATTTCTTCCTTATTCTGCTCAGGCTTTCAGGATGAATGCCTAAATATTTGGCAATTTTATTGACAGGTATTTTTGAAATGTATTGCGGGTGGGTTTGAAACATTTCGGTATAGCGTTCTTCGGCTGTTTTAGATAAAAAATCTTTCTCTCTTTTTGCCTTTTTGATGTATGCCTGTTCGATTAAAATTCTACCGAACTTATTTGCATTAAAAGAATTATCGTAGGCAAGCTGCAGGTCTTGGCAGGAAATTACCTCAGCTTTACAAGCTGTCAATGCTTTCATTTGAACATCTGAAGGAAGCCGGGTTAGAAAAGAAGTTAAAGAAGTAAACATTTCATTTTCAAAGAAAAAGTCAATTATTTTTTCTGACATATAGCTTTTAATGGTCATTTCAACAATTCCGGTATTCAGAAAATAAACAGCATCTTCAACCTGTCCGTATTTTGTTATAAATTCCCCTTTCTTGAAATAAATCTTTCTAACCGGATATGGCAGACTGTCCGGGCTGTCTGTTTTCTCTTTTAAAATCAAATCGTAAAAATCTTTAAATAGCATTTTCGTTACTTGTTTTTAATGGTCTTAATTCTTTGCTTAGAAAGATGTCATAACAGGGAATACATAAACTAACTAAAAGAAATGTTATTCGTATTCTTCGGCTTCAATTTGTCTTATGTCACGACTTTCACGTTTCATTTTAAGGGTTGTCTTTAGCCTGACCGCTAACGTTTTGCAGCTTGGCGATATGGCAGATCTTTAGCACTAGTTCATACGAAGAACAAATGTTTGTCTAACCACAAATGTTTCTACGAAGCACTTCGCCCCACATTTCGCCAAACTGCTGTTAGCGGGTCGTTGTTTTTCTGTCGTATGTTTTACTATTATCATTCTTTAAAAACCCGTCTGCAATTTGCGAAACTAATGAATGATTAGAACTCCAGGCATAATAAACTTCGTCCGCCCATTTTTTTATTAATTCAACACATTCGTCTGCCGTTGTCGCCTTAGTCAGGTCTTTGGCTGTTATATTTCCCCTTTCCAACGGTTTCGGCAGAGCAAGAAATTCATTTGGTCTGTTTAATTTATATTCATTCAAATAGTCGCTTAGTAATGGGGATTTTTTGTAATCCCATTGTTGTTTTTTGTCAAGTATTAAATTCAGTCTTGTCAAGTGAAAATGATTGCTCCACCGTCCGTGAATTTCTGGATGTTGCAAGGCGTGTGCGTCAACACTTAAAAATCTTGATATATGATATTCCGAATTGTTAAAGTCTAAAAACTCAAGTCCGTTGTTATAATTGTCCATACAGTCAAAAATGCCTCTTTGATAGTCTGCGCCACAAAACTGACATTTCCCTTTGTCGAGCAATGTTACACCATTTTTGTCTGCTTGTGCTCTGAAGTCTTGCATTCTATTTATTCCGTTTATTACTTTCAATCGCAATGAATTCTGGTAAATATTCTGGTGTACATCCTTTTGAAACCATTTTACCTTTGTACAGACCAGTTTTTTCACCAAGTGCAATACAACGATTTCGATACTTTATTTCATAAACTCCAATCCAGCCTGTTGTAAAATTCATTGCCCATTGCACTTCTGGTTCTTCGTTTTCAATTCGTTTTTCAATCTTTGAAAGTAATTCTTCACTATTTGGCGGTGGCGTTTGTCCAACCCAACGCAAACGACCCTGATAATACCAAAAAATTCGTCTTTGAAGTGAAGACTGGCTATTTTCCCAAGACTCCATTAATGAAATAGTCTTTTTGTCTTTTGAAAGCTGATTTGCCATTAGCCAGTCCATTAATTGAAGTCTTTCATCTTCTTTATGTTGCTTAATATCTTTGTCTAAATTGTCAATGAGTTCCTGAGAAAGCAGTTTTTTGTCCATAATCAGAATTGCCAACTGTCGGGCTAAATATTGACCTGTTGACCAAAGTTCCAAAGCCAATTCGTGGTCTTTGTTAATGTCTTTTGCAATTTTTCGTAAGTCGCCAAGTTTAGTATTTTCGTTACTAATCTGATTAAGAATATTTTTTGCTTTTAAAGAGATTTCCATAATTGTCATAATAAATGTTCTGTTTTGGTATTTGTCGGTTACAATGCCCGCTAACGATCCGAGGCTGGCAAGTTTTAATTCTCGATACTGCTTTCTTACCCTTTACGAATTGTTATTCTTCTACAAGTTTTTTTAAACCGTCTATAACTACAGCCCAATTTTCAGCAGAATGTTTTACTTTTTCTTCATCATAATTGGATTGTATTATGATTAGTTCCGTACCGATGTCCGTAGGTTTAATTTCGTAAGAAACCCAAAGATAATTTTCAGGTTTGTCTTCCAATCCACTCCAACTGCTTAAATAGCTATACGAAAGTTTCTCATTTGGCAAAAATTCCAAAACCACACCTTTGTCCACATAGGTTATCCCTTCGTATTCGCCTGTCCATAAGATTGGGCTACCAACCTTCCAGTCTGTTTCCTGATTTGAGCCGAAGAAATATTGTTTCACCATTTCGGGATTGGTTAAAGCTTTCCAAACTTTTTCTACAGGTGCTTTAATTATTGTTTGATACCTTGATTGATGGTTTGTTTGCATAATTATTTTGTTTTTATATTGTTTATTTTCTCAAAATTTTTTCCATAGCTTTTCCTTTGGCTAATTCATCAATCAGTTTATCTAAATATCGGATTTCCCGTGTCAACTTTTTTTCTATATCTTCTACACGATAACCACAAATTACACCTGTAATTTTCGATGCGTTCGGGTGGATGTTTGCCTGATTGAAAAAATCTTCAAAATTGGTTTTGTCGTCAAGATGTTTTTGTAATGTTTTCTCGTCATAACCTGTCAGCCAAAAGATGATTTCGTTCACTTCGGCTTTGGTTCGTCCTTTTTTCTCGGCTTTTGCAATGTAATGCGGATAAACTCCTGCAAAAGACATTTTGTAAACCCTTTCTTTATTTTTGTCGTGCATTTTAGTTGTCCGTTTTAGTTTTTCTTTTTAAAATTAAAGCACTTATAAGAGCAACTACTAATCCGATAGGCAACACTTCCGAATAAGTAATTAAAATGACGAAAAACGGATTTTTATACATCTCTTTGAAGTTTGCCATTTCTTTTGTCTTAGCTGGCAAGTCGTCAGTTGCACAGTTTTTTAGCACATAATCGGTATAAACATCCATAAAATCGGGAACGAACAAATAATAACTGAACAGCCAGGTTAAAACGTATATTGTTGAACCCACTAATGCAATTAAAGCTCCTGTTTTAAAAGCTTTTCCGAATGTGATATAACTGCTAAGATGTTTGTTCCTGTAACTTCTTGTCCCGAAGTATATGAGCGAAAAAACGACAACCATTGCAGCATAACCAACAATGTCGTTGCTTTTCAAATCAGGATTGTGGTACATCCAATAAACCATAAAACCGATATTGGCACAAAACACCAAACCGATAACTAAACCAAAAATTAAAACGATTTTTTTCATTTGTTCAAATATTTAAAATTTCGCCACAAAACTAAAATCAGGTGCTATAATTGCCGTCATACTTTGGTACCGAAATTCAATTTTTGGAAATTTAGCAACCAAAGTACGAAATTTATTATTCTATGATTTTCATTCGTTTAGCTTTGGTGATTGCTTGTGTTCTGCTTTTTACGTCCATTTTGAAGTAGAGATTTGAAACGTGCGTTTTATAGTGCTTAATGAAAGAAATAAGTTGGTGGCAATATCTGCATTGCTGTGTCTTTTCGTCAAAAGTTGCAACACTTCATATTCCCGACTGTTTAAATTGAGTTTTTTAAGTTCAGTTTCGTTGATGGTAAACTCTTCGGATTGCGTTACCAAAATTTTTTTTCTACAATCACGGTTTCTACTTTGGATTTTACAAGTTGTGTCGCTACCCAAACTCCCAAGACAGTAAAAAATACCACAATCAATCCAACGTAAATGTCAATGGTGTTGTTAACGATTAAGAATTTTCATTGCAGCTATTTCAAAGCGAAAACCAAAGTCGTTAAAATCAGTCCGTATAAAATGATATGTTTAAAATCTTTTAAAAGTGTCATTGTTTGTGTTGGCTGTGTCGTTTGGTTTGCTTGCCGCTAACGGTCTGCGGCTTGGTGAAGGTGGCGATTTTTACCACAAAACTTGCTACGAAGCCGTAATGTTCAAATTTACGAAAAACTGTCAAACGAAAAACGTCACCCCCGCTTGCGCCAAGCCCTTGTTAGCGGTTCGGGCTTTTCTCTGCAAGTTTTTGGTTCAAATACTTTCAAGTGAATTTGTCAGGATGAAGATATTATACTCAGGGTTTTCTTTGTCGGCTTCTATTTCTATTGATTTTTTAAAGTCAAATTTCGTCAAAAGTTTGGTTGAACTCTGATTGCCATTATGAGTAAATGCTTCTATTTTTTTAAGTCGCATTGTCTGAAAGGCATAGTCAATAACTTTTCCAATCGCTTCTTTCATTATTCCTTGTCCTTGAAAATTTGTCAAAAGCTCATAACCGATTTCGCACTTATTTTTTTCATTTGAAAAATCAAAAAGACAAATTGTCCCAACAAAGATTTTGCTGTTTGTCAAAGTTATTGCCCAATAAATGGAGTCATTTTTTTTAATATTGTCATTAATCTTGTTGATAAAGTTTATTGCGTCTTCAATTGTCTTACTTGCTTGTCTGTCAAGATATTTGTTTATTTCTGCGTCAGAACGCAAAGCAAAAATATTTTGCCCGTCATCAGTTGATAATTGTCTAAGAATTAGCCTTTCGGTTGTCAAAATCGGGAAAGGTGTAAAACTTCTATTTACCATTCTGTCATAAGTTTTTATGTGTCCAAAGCCAAGCGTCTCCAATTTCTTCGTCTTGCACAATTTCAGTAAACGCAAAATTATTGTTCTCTAAAATTTTTGTTGAAGCGTTGTGTTCGGGTGCAGTCTTTGCTGTAATTGTTACACTCGGATCTGTCTGGTATGCAATATTTACAAGTTCTTTACAAGCAAACGAAGCAATGCCTTGTCCTTCAAACTCTTTAAATGTCCAATAAGCAACTTCAATTTTTCCGTCTTTGGGTTCTCCCACGAAACCGCAAGAACCAACAATTTGGTCTTGTCTAACTACGAAGTAACCAACCCAAGGAATGTTGAAACCGATTTTAGGATAAAAATCGTCATACATACTAAGCAAAGCTTGACAGTCAGCCGAAGCATACATTTCATTTATTTTGTCTTCTTGTAGAGTAATTGGTTTTAAATTCATTTTGTCTTTCTTATTATGTCGTTTTTCGGTTGTCGTTGTCTGACCGCTGTTAGCGTTTCATTGTTTTTCTTAGTCAGTCAATTTCTTTTGTTTTTGCAAATAATTTCTTTGTCAAATCAAGGTCAGTTGAATTGTCTTTTTTGATTGTCATAAAATATTTTGTCTGCCAACTTTGAGTTTTTATTGCTTGCTTATTTGTTGTAATGTCCCAAGGAGGATAAACTCTTATTCCACGTTTTCCTTCTTTGCCGTTTCTTGTTATTATTCCATTGTCTGCCAAAACAGATTTCGGGAAAATAAATTGTCCAAAGTTATCGCCACTTTTTGACGTGATAATTATAAAATCTATGTCGTCTAAAATGTCAAATGGTTCAGTTATTCCGTCCTTGTTTCTTTTCCAAATTGTTACAAACTGTCCCGTTTTTGTTGGTGTAATTTTAGAAACACGATGTTGAATTGTCTTTCCGTTAAGTCCGAACGAACAAGCTCCATATTCTACACTTTCCAAATTCTGTTCCAAGTCTGTCAAGTCAAAATCACATTTGTCATAAACTAATTCTTTCACAGCTTTTAGGTCGTTATGAATTGAGTTTAGTGTTGTCAAAGTGTTTTCTACTGTCATATTTTACTGTCGATATTTTGTTTGTTCATTTCTTGTTTTGGTGGTCAAGTTTTTGTTGGGTCGTCATAGCCTGACCGATAACATCCTGTGGCTTGGCGTCCGTTGCAGAAATAGAAACTGAGTTCGCTCGGCTGGACAAAACGAAATTATAAAATAAAAACGAATTTTAACAACAAAAGCAGCAATGACGCCAAACCGCTGTTAGCATCAGTTTTTCTTTGTCAGTCTGTGAACATAGTAGATTTTTACGTTATTTTTCGGGGTCAAATTTGACCATCCATTCAATACCGAATTTATCTCTAAACATCGCAAAAT
>CAYVTM010000003.1:0-142839 GCA_964454645.1 uncultured Sphingobacteriaceae bacterium
AGTTAATCCCGGGAATGTATGTGTTGCAATTGTTTTTTGAGAACGGGGAACAGGTGATGCTGAAAGTGATGAAAGAGTGAATGCTGCTACCCGCCCTTCCTGTCTGAACTTGTTGTTATGCGCTTTGCGTACTCTGCGAAAAACCTTTGCGCACTTTGCGGTTACTATTTTTAAACCGCAGAGGACGCGGAGACGTATTCCTTACAGTGTACCCGGCATGAATCACGCGGAGGGCGCGGAGAGGTACTTGTCGGCTAAGTGTTTTAAGAAATATATTTGTGATATGCGCTTTGCGTACTCCGCGAAAAACCTTTGCGTACTTTGCGGTTTTTTTTAACCGCAGAGGACGCGGAGAAGTATTCCTTACAGTGTACCCGGCATGAATCACGCGGAGGGCACGGAGAGGTGTTCGTTAGATAAGCGTTTTAAAAAGATAAAATTGCGATATACGCTTTGCGTACTCTGCGAAAAACCTTTGCGCACTTTGCGGTTACTATTTTTAAACCGTGGAGTACGCGGAGAAGTATTCCTTACAGTGTACCCGGCATGAATCACGCAGAGGGCGCGGAGTTGTACTTGTCGGCTAAGTGTTTTAAGAAATATATTTGTAATATGCGCTTGGCGTACTCTGCGAAAAACCTTTGCGCACTTTGCGGTTTTTTTAAACCGCAGAGGACGCGGAGAAGTATTCCTTACAGTGTACCCGGGCATGGATCACGCAGAGGGCGCGGAGAGGTACTTGTCGGCTAAGTATTTTAAGAAATATATTTGTAATATGCGCTTTGCGTACTCCGCGAAAACCTTTGCGAACTTTGCGGTTACTATTTTTAAACCGTGGAGTACGCGGAGACTATTCCCTGATCAGAAAAGGATCTTCTTTATCCACTACCGGGCGTTTTGCTCTGAAAGCAAGCTCCCAGGCGGTATAAAAAATTAGCTGGGTGCGTTTCTGCAGGATCGGGAAATTGATCTTATCAATCTCGTCTCCGTCTTTATGATAATCATCGTGCAAACCATTGAAATAAAATATAACCGGAACATTATGTTTTGCGAAATAATAATGATCGCTGCGATAATAGAAGCGATTGGGATCATCGGGTTTATTATAGGTATAGTCGAATGAAAAACGCATGGTCGATTTATTTACTATTTCACTGATTTCATGTAATTCCGAGCTGAGTTTATCGGATCCGATGATATAGATATAAGCCTGATTTTCTTCATGATATTTATCTATCCTGCCAATCATATCAATATTCAGATTCGTTATGGTTTGCTTAAAAGGAAAGGCCGGAGCCTGAGCGTAGAAGCGGGAACCCAACAAACCTTTTTCCTCTCCGGAAAATGCTATAAACACAACACTTCTGCGAGGCCTTATTCCTTCATTTGCAGCGGTAGAGAATGCCCTTGCCAATTCGATTAAAGCTGAAGTTCCGGAAGCATTATCATCGGCTCCGTTATATACTTCTCCGTTAATAATACCCAGATGGTCGTAATGAGCGGTAAGGATAAGATACTCGTCTTTAAGGTCATCACCTTCTACATATCCGATAATATTTTCTGAACTGAGTTCGGAGTTTATAAAATTGATTTTTACGCGCAGGGTGCTTTTTAATAAAAATGCTTTTGAAGGCAGGTTCGTACGGTCAATGATCTTTTGATAGCCGGCAATGGTTTTTTTATTGGGCTGCAACAAAGCATCGGCTGCCTCCCTGCTTATGTAAAGCACAGGTGCTTGCCGGCCTTTATCTTTTTTCGCAAGCTGAATGTTCCCTTTCGCAAATGCATGTTTTGCTCTCGCGGCCTGATCCTTAAAATCGTTCGATACAAGAATAATTAATGCCGGATCTTTACTGCGGATAAACTCAACTTTTGTTCGTGTGTCCGACCATTTCGATTTCCCGGTACTACCGGTCATGGCATAAATTCCTTTTTTATTTTTCGGTTCCCCTTCCATTACCATCACCACTTTTCCTTTAATATCGGTAGATCCGAAGTCGTTTCTTTTTTCATTCGAGATGCCGTATCCTGCGAAATAGATCTCATTACTTTGGATGCCGAAATCATCCATATCTTTTTGAAAATAAAAATCATCGTAAAGGGTTAGTTTTTGTTGATTGACAACAAATTCCCTTTCGGCCAATACTTTATCAGTCAGTTGGAAAGTCTGCCTGTAATTATTTCCGGTAGGATCTGTTAAACCAAAAGATTTGAACTGGCCGGCAATATATTCTGCCGCCATTTTTTGTCCCTGCTTACCGGTTTCTCTTCCTTCGTATTCATCGGAAGCTAATACAGAAAGATGCTTATGTAAGGCACTTTCGCTAATAGCGGAAACGTAATCGTTTGCTTTTATCTCAGCCTGCGCGAAGCCTGAAACGGCTATCCCTGTCAGAACAATGCTTAGTAAAGAGATTCTTTTGAATAAATTCATATAGGTATGGATTACTAAAACGCTATTCAACTAAAAATACTGATTTAGATGGGAATTCATAAAATGTAAGGGGAATTTTACCTGAACAGCTGATTGCCGATGCGGTTAGCAGTTAATTTTATCAACCCGGTTCGCATGGCGGCCACCCTCAAAGTTTGTTTCCAGAAAAATTTTTGTGATTTGTTGAGCTGAATCCTCTGAAATAAATCTTGCCGGTAAGCAAAGGATATTTGCATTGTTATGAGCACGGGCAAGCGCTGCTAAAGGGGCATCCCAGCAGATAGCGGCACGGATATCTTTATGTTTATTCGCAGTCATGGCAACTCCGTTGGCGCTGCCGCAGATTAATATTCCAAGATCATATTGTTTCGCCTGAATATCGGCTGCTAAAGGATGCACAAAATCCGGGTAATCAACCGAGCTTTCGGAATAGGCTCCATAGTCTTTTACATCATGTCCCAGGTTTTGTAAAAAAGGGATCAGCAATGATTTGTATTCGTACCCGGCATGATCGCCGCCAATTGCTATTTTCATATTAGTAAAAATAAGTTTCGGAATCTTTTTTTATACGCTTGCGTTCTACTCTTGCCGATATAAAGATACTGATCTCGTACAATATATAGAGCGGGAAAGCTACCAACATTTGTGTAGGGATGTCCGGGCTGGGAGTGATAAATGCCGCGACTAAAAGGATGATGAACAAAGCGATCCGCCGATTCGAACGCATGAATTTCGGAGTCATGATACCCATTTTCGATAAAAGATAGATGAGCATGGGAAGTTCGAAAACCAATCCGGTGGCAACAGTTAAGATTGAAACGGTAGAAAGGTAAGAGCTCAGTGTAATCTGGTTGATAATATCATCGCTGATAGTATAGCTTCCAAGAAAATTTACCGACATGGGGGTAATGATAAAATACCCGAAACTCACACCCAGCAGAAACAAAAATGAACCGTAAAATATAAGCCCGTTTGCATTTTTACGTTCGTTGGGATGTAATCCGGGTTTGATAAAGCGCCACAGCTCCCATAGTAAATAAGGGAAGCCGATTATGAAACCTGCCAGGAAAGAGCCGGTGATATGCAGGTTAAATTGACCTGCCATCGTATTATTCATAATCACGAAATTGATTTTTTGAATACACAGGTCGGTGCCTAAATTAAAGCGTTCGCCAAATTCGCAGAGTTTACGATAGGTCCAGAAGTCGGTATTTTTCGGACCGAAAATGATTTTATCAAAAAGTATTTCTTTGTAAGCGAAAGCAAATCCGGTAATTACGCCAATAACAATTACCGAACGTATTAAATGCCAGCGCAGTGATTCCAGATGATCGACAAAAGACATATCCGAATTCGGGTCGGCTGCTTTACTTAATTTACTAAGGAATTTTGCCATTGATGCAAAGGTAAAAATTAAAGAGGATATGGGAAGGAATAAAAAAAGGTGCCGTCTTTTCCGGCACCCTTTCATTTATTTTATTCTTCCGTGAAGTCGAAATTTTCTAAAAATTTGGTAGTGAAATTTCCCGCTCTGAAATTAGGATCTTTCATTAATTTCAGATGGAAGGGGATAGTGGTTTTCACCCCTTCAATGACAAATTCGCTCAGGGCGCGTTCCATGGTACTGATAGCTTCTTCGCGGGTTTGAGCCACCGTAATTAATTTAGCGATCATGGAATCGTAGTTCGAAGGAATCTGGTAGCTGGCATAAACATGCGTATCTACACGCACTCCGTGGCCGCCGGGAGAGTGAAAATTTGTAATTTTTCCGGGTGACGGACGGAAATTATTCCAGGGATCTTCGGCATTGATACGGCATTCGATGGCATGCATGGTAGGCTCGTAATTTTTACCGGAGATAGGAATACCCGCAGCAACTTTTATTTGTTCTTTGATTAAGTCGTAATTGATAACCTCTTCGGTTACGGGATGTTCTACCTGGATACGGGTATTCATTTCCATAAAGTAGAAGTTACGATGCTTATCGACCAAAAATTCTATAGTTCCGGCACCTTCATAATTAACGGCTTGTGCGCCTTTAATGGCAGCATCTCCCATTTTTTTACGAAGTTCGGGAGTCATAAAGGGAGAAGGAGATTCCTCCACCAATTTCTGATGACGACGTTGGATAGAGCAATCGCGTTCGGAAAGGTGGCATACTTTCCCGAATTGATCTCCTACAATTTGAATTTCAATATGGCGGGGATCTTCGATAAATTTTTCGAGATAGATACCGTCGTTGCCGAAAGCGGCACCTGCTTCCTGGCGCGCCGAATCCCATGCCGGCTCAAACTCTTCATCCTTCCAAACGATGCGCATACCCCTGCCACCACCGCCGGCAGTAGCTTTCAGAATGACAGGATATCCGATTTCGTTGGCAATTTTTATTCCTTCTTTTACATCGGTTAATAAACCTTCAGAACCCGGAATGGTAGGTACACCAGCTATTTTCATCGTATCTTTTGCCGATGATTTATCACCCATACCATTAATTTGTTCGGGTGTAGCGCCAATAAACTTAATTCCGTATTCACGGCAGATCTTCGAGAATTTTGCATTCTCCGAAAGGAAGCCGTATCCCGGATGAATCGCATCGGCACCGGTAATTTCTGCGGCTGAAATAATATTCGGAATACTCAGATAAGAATCTTTGCTGGGAGCAGGGCCGATACATACTGCCTCATCGGCAAAACGTACATGCAGACTTTCTAAATCAGCCGTTGAATAAACAGCCACGGTTTTTATTCCCATCTCTTTACACGTACGAATAATACGCAATGCGATTTCTCCTCTGTTCGCTATTAATATTTTTTTAAACATGTAATCAGATTAGTTTGAAAAAATTAGTATTTAAAGGTTCGAAAGCCTTGTATTACATAGGCTCAACCAAAAATAAAGGTTGGTCGTATTCGACCGGAGAAGCATTATCGACTAAGATTTTAACAATTCGTCCCGACACTTCCGATTCAATCTCGTTGAATAATTTCATTGCTTCGATGATGCAAATAACTTTCCCTACTTTAATTTCATCCCCTACATTTACAAATGAAGGCTTGTCGGGAGAAGGAGTACGATAGAATGTTCCGATCATAGGCGATTTTATCGTTATCAGGTTTGAGTTCTCGGCGGATTTATCTGTTGAGCTGCTTACTGCGGGGGGGGCAGGTGCTGCCGGAGCCGGAGCAGCCGGTGCGGCAGCAGGTACAGGAATCGTTTGAACGGGAGCCTGCACATAGGTAGGCGCATTAGCTTGTGCTTTAATCGTTAATTTAAAATCCTTTCTGTCGATTGACACTTCGCTGACACCTGATTTGGCTACGAATTTAATCAGTTCTTGTATTTCTTTGATATCCATATCTTTTATTCAAAAAAGGGTTATTAAAAAATAATTGTTTGTTTGAGATTTATGAATTGTATGCCCATTTAATATAAATCGATCCCCAGGTAAAACCTCCTCCGAAAGCTGCCAATATAATATTATCGCCTTTCTTTAGTTGTTTCTCATATTCCCACAGGCATAAAGGAATGGTTCCGTTGGTTGTATTTCCGTAACGGTCGATGTTTAGCATTACATGGTTACTGCTGAGTCCCATACGGTGAGCCGTAGCATCGATAATACGTTTATTCGCCTGATGAGGAACCAGCCAGGCAATATCATCTGATTTTAATTGATTCCGTTCCATAATTTCGGCAGAAACTTCCGCCATATTGGTAACAGCAAATTTAAACACCGCCTGGCCTTCCTGATACACATAATGCTCTTTAGCATCAACGGTTTCATGCGAAGCCGGGCGAGCCGATCCGCCTGCTTTCTGATGTAGGTGTATTCTCCCGGAACCATCGCTGCGTAATATCGCATCTTTAACGCCATACCCTTCGGTATTAGGTTCCAGCAAAACAGCCCCGGCACCATCTCCGAAAATGATACAGGTTGTACGATCTTCATAATTGATAATCGACGACATTTTATCGCCACCGACAACCACAATTTTTGAGTAAGTTCCCGATTCAATAAATTTTGATGCAGTTGTTAATGCGTAGATAAATCCCGAGCAGGCTGCATTAATGTCGTATCCGAATGCGTTTTTGGCTCCGATCTTATCGGTAATAATATTGGCTGTGGCAGGAAACTGCATGTCGGGGGTAGTAGTAGCACAAATAAGCAGGTCAATTTCGTTGGCAGTGATGCCTCTTTTAGCGAGAAGGCCTTTGACTGCTTCGGCAGCCATATCGGAAGTGCCTTTGTTTTCGCCTTTTAAGATACGGCGTTCTTTAATTCCGGTTCTTGATTGTATCCATTCGTCAGTAGTCTCAACCATCTTTTCCAATTCGGCATTACTGAGGATATAATCCGGGACATATCCGTTAACCGCTGTAATAGCAGCGTGTACTTTGTTCATAATTAACGTGTTAAAAAAAACTTCCAGACAATTCTGGTGGGATTAAATATAGAAAACCTTTTATTAAATCAACTAAATATTGCTTTAATTTTTTCTGTTAGCTTAGTAGTAACGAGGTCGCGCGCCAATAAAATCATATTTTTTATAGCTTTCTCATTTGATATCCCATGTCCGACAATCACCGGAGCATTCACTCCTAAAATGGGGCTGCCTCCGTAATTTTCGTAATCGAAACGATCAAAAAACTCATCCTGAAAATTTCGTTTCGTAGTGAGTGCATGAAAGCTTTCTGCTAATTTTAATACTACATTTCCTGTAAATCCGTCGCATACCATTACATCCGCTTTATCATTAAATAAATCACGGCCTTCAATGTTTCCAACGAAATTAATATCGCTGCATTCTTTTAAAAGGGGATAGGTTGCTTGTGTTAAGATGCTTCCTTTTTCAGCTTCTTCACCGATATTGAGTAACCCTACTTTCGGTTTTTTAATTCCGAAAACGGCTTCTGCGAATAGGGAACCCAAGACCCCAAACTGAACCAGCAGCTCGGGTTTGCAATCGGCATTGGCGCCTACATCGAGTAATACGCCAAAGCCCCCCGACTCTTTCGGAATATAGGAGCATATTGCAGGGCGACTGATGCCTGTTATGGGTTTTACGCTAAACATAGAACCAACCAACATTGCTCCGGTATTTCCGGCACTTGCAAAGGCATCTATTTTTCCTTCTTTTAAAAGTTGAAAGCCGACAGAGATACTTGCGTTTGGTTTTTGGCTGAATGCTTTGGTGGGATGTTCGCCCATTTCGATAATTTCTTCGGTATGAATGAATTCGAAAAGGGAAGGATCGGTGTTTTGAGCGGATAGGATTGGTAGTATCAGGGATTTGTTTCCTATTAATACCAGATTGCAATCGGGAGGAAGCTCTTTTAAAGCTAAAATTGCTCCCAATGTGGTAACATCGGGAGCAAAATCTCCACCCATCATGTCAATTCCTATTCTCATCAGGGTTTAATTTTTTTAGTTGGAAGCTGTGTTCTCTACAATCATTTTGCCTTTGTAATACAAGTTCCCGTCAACAGTATATGCTCTGTGCGGCATATGAACAGTACCTGTAGATTGGCAAACTACTAATGCAGGAGCTTCCGCCTTATAGTGAGTTCTTCGTTTATCTCTTCTCGATTTCGAGATTTTTCGCTTAGGATGTGGCATATTACTTAATTTAAAATAGTATAATCTTTAATTGTCTCTTAATTTTTTTAACGCTTCCCAGCGTGGATCAATCACCACTTCGGGATTTTCTTTTTCTTCGGTATCTACCGAAAGCCTTTTTAAAACTTCCAGAACTTCTTTATTACAACCGGATTCTCCGTTTTCCAAATCGGGATGGATATGAATAATCGGAACTCCCAGATTAATAAATTCGTAGATATATTCTGCAACATTTAATTCGTGTTCCGAACGGGCTAAAACAATCACCTCATCTGAATTTTCAAAACCCTCCTCACCGAATTTGAAAATAATTTTTTCATTACTGTGAAGCTCGTAATTCAAAGGTTCATTGCAGCGGTCGCAGTTTAACTCCACCGTACCATGTATGGTAAATTCCAATACAAACATGGTTTCTTGTTTATTAAACTCCAATTCGGTATTCAATAATCCCTTTTTAACGGGAGAATACTCGAAAGCATCAAAGAACGATGAATCAATCTGAAACTCAAATTGATGTTTTCCCGGCTTTAACCCTGTAAAAGCAATGGAAAATGGTTTTAAACTATTCAATCTTCGCGTTTTAAATAGCCCGCAAATGTAAAAAAAGATATTGGATTATTAAAATCATCCCTACATATTCTTATTCCCCACGCTCTTTCGAGAGCTTGTGAATTTTTAAGGGATTAGCGTTTATTTCTTGATAATCAATCCGTTTTCGATATAGATCCAAAGCCATATAAATGGCATCGCGTAAAGAATCTTCGGAAGCGATTCCCTTGCCTGCAATGTCATAGGCTGTGCCGTGAGCCGGTGAAGTACGGATAACCGGCAAACCGGCAGTAAAATTGATTCCTGCATCCTGAGCCATGTTTTTAAATGGAATGAGCCCCTGATCATGGTACATCGCCAATACCCCATCGAACTGTAAATAGCTGTTTTTTCCGAAAAAGCCATCGGCAGCATAAGGGCCGAATACGAAAATATTTTTATGAGTTGCTTTTTCCAGTGCCGGAACGATTATTTTTTCTTCTTCATGCCCTAATACACCTTGGTCCCCGGCATGTGGGTTGAGTCCCAAAACAGCAATTTTGGGTTTCTGTATCCCGAAATCCTGTTTTAAGCTGTCATACATCAGTTGCAGCTTGTTTACAATTTTCTCCTGACTAATCGAATGCGCAACATCTTTTAAAGGAATATGTCCGGTTACAAGCCCTACACGCAAATTATCTTTCACCATCAACATTAAACTGTCTTTTGCTCCGGTTTTTTCCTGTAAATATTCGGTATGACCGGCGAACCGGAATCCCGCTTGCTGTACATTATGCTTGTTAATCGGCAGGGTTACCAAAGCCTGAATTTTTTTGGCATTCAAATCTTCCAAAGCCCGTTCGAGTGATATATGCGCATATTTCCCGGCAACCTCGGTCGATAGGCCTATATCTATTTTCACTTCCTCCTGCCAGCAGTTAATCAGATTAGAGCGCTTAGGGTTTGCCTGATTGGCATCGTTAACAATATTGAAACTGAAATCCTGAATTCCTAATTGCTTACGATGGAAGGATGTGATTTTGGAAGATCCATAGACAATGGGTGTGCATAAATCCAATATACGATTATCGACCAGTACTTTTAAAAGCACTTCGATACCTATCCCGTTAATATCTCCAAAACTGATACCTATTTTTAATTTCTCATGATCGCTCATTGCCTCTCTGATTATGAATGTTCTATAATTGTGTTTATTGATGTTTAAGCAGATGCCGAAAAAAAATTATCCCGCTTTTAACGCATTAGCTATTAAAATCAAGGCAAATTAATTAAAATTGTCAGGATTAATGAAATTTTAATTTAGCGAGCGATGCAGGTACGTGCAAAAAAATTTTTAGGACAACATTTTCTGACGGATAAGAATATTGCACAAAAAATTGTTCAGGCATTGCAGTTGGAAGGGGAAAAGCGAAATGTACTGGAGGTGGGCCCGGGAATGGGAGTATTAACCGATTTTATGGTTAACAGGGAGGATCTGCATTTATTTTTGGTGGATATCGATACCGAATCGATCGCTTATTTACAGAAGAAGTATCCGGCACTGGGAACTCAAATTATTACGGGAGATTTTTTGAAACTGGATCTTTCAAAATATGCAACGGATACGGGCAAACTTTCGGTTATCGGAAACTTCCCTTATAATATTTCTTCTCAAATATTATTTCATGTATTGGATTATCGCAAAGAAGTAGAACTTGTGGTGGGGATGTTTCAGAAAGAAGTCGCCGAACGCATCGCAGCGAAAACGGGGACTAAAGATTATGGAATACTGAGTGTATTTATGCAAGCCTATTACGATATAGAATATTTATTTACGGTAAATCCCGGAGTGTTCAATCCGCCGCCTAAAGTGAAGTCGGCAGTGATACGGGCGAAACGCAAGACTTATTCGGAAGTAGATGAAGTCGATCAGAAATTATTTTTTGAAATTGTTAAGGCAGCCTTTAATCAACGAAGAAAAACATTGCGCAATGCATTAAAGAAATATATGTATCCGGAAATAAACACAGATATAATTTTCGATTTGCGTGCCGAGCGATTAAGTGTAGGAGACTTTGTGCGTCTCACAAGATTATTTACTAATAAAAAAGTATGAAGCTGTTAATTATAGATGATTTGCATCCGGTATTTATGGAGATGCTAACATCCGAAGGTATTGCTTTTGATTATATTCCTCAGTTGAAAGGGAAACAGGAGCTGATGGATAAAATCGTTTTGTACGAAGGTATTATTGTGCGTTCGAAAGTATATATCGATAAAGAAATAATGGATGTAGCGAAAAAGCTTAGGATTATTGCACGTGCAGGTGCCGGAATGGATAATATTGATGAGGAGTATGCTAAAGTAAAAGGAATCGTGCTAGTCAATGCACCTGAAGGAAACAGGGATGCGGTTGCAGAACATGCGGTCGGATTGTTATTGAATCTTTTCAGAAATATCAATCGTGCAGACCGGGAGATCCGGAATCGTGTCTGGAGCCGGGAATCAAACCGGGGAGTGGAGTTGATGGGAAAGACCGTAGGTATTATCGGATATGGGAATACCGGAAAAGCATTCGCGAAAAAGCTTTCGGGGTTTGATGTGCGTGTCTTAGCCTGTGATAAATACTTGAAAAATTTTTCCGATGATTTCGCTATACAGTCCGACTTAAAAACTATACAGGAAGAGGCGGATATTATTTCCATGCATATACCATTGACCCCGGAAACTGAAAGTTATGTAAATGCTCAATTCCTGCAAGGCTTTCGAAAATCTATCTATTTGATAAATACGGCAAGAGGTAAGGTCATGGATACGTCACATTTAGTGGAAGGGTTGCTGAGTGGCAGGATTTTGGGGGCGGTATTGGATGTATTGGAAAATGAGCAACTCGATAGGTTGACAGAAGCAGAGAGCGAGCGATTGGATGCGCTTCTGCGAAATGAAAATGTGATACTTAGTCCGCATATTGCCGGGTGGACAAATGAATCGTATGAGAAGATTTCGAGGGTGTTGGCCAGGAAAATTATCGGGACACTGAAAGCTTCTTAAGCGGTTGAAAACGAATTTTATACAACGAAATTATAAGCTGAGCTGCAATTTTCTGTAACATTTCTCTTACTTTTATTTGGAAATAAACATTTTTTAGGATTATCTTTATGGTTATTATTTATTCAAAAAACCCTTAGGTCAATATTATGATGAGAAAGTTTTACTTATTCTTGGTCTTGTTCACTATTGCGCTCAGCGGTTCACTTTATGCACAAAGTGGTTCCGGAGAATTGCGAGGTAAGGTAGTAGATACAAAAACGAAAGAAGGGGTGCCATTTGCAGGCGTTATCGTGGAGATGAACGGCCGGCAGGTAGCTGCACAGCAATCGGATTTTGATGGAAATTATTCAATCAAACCACTTGCTCCCGGAACGTACTCGGTGCGTGTAAAAATGGTTGGTTACAACGAGCGTTTAATAAATGGAGTTGAAGTCTCGGCGAACAGGCAATCGTACCTGAATCCTGACTTAGTAGCCAGCGTAACAACGATTACAACAGTAACTGTGTCGGAATTTGCGAAGCCTTTAATTGAAAGGGATGAGACGGCGACTGGTGGTCAGATGACAGCAAAGGAAATTTCGAAAGCACCAACACGTAATGTGGGATCACTTGTTTCAACAACTGCCGGTATTTATCAGGCAGAGGAGGGAGCAGCTTTGAACATTAAAGGGTCCAGAGGTGATGCCAACGATATCTATATCGATGGTATTAAAGTGAGGGGTTCATCAGTGGTCCCCAATAATAGTATTGAGAACTTAAGTGTCATAACGGGAGGTATTCCGGCTATGTATGGAGATGCAACAGGAGGTATTATATCCATTACGACGAAAGGTCCTTCCAGAACATTTAATGGTGGAATAGAGGGGTTAACTTCGGAGTTTTTAGATGGTTATGGATACAATCTTGTTGCTGCTAATTTAAGTGGGCCATTACTTAAAAAGAATAAAGGAACTGCTGAGGAAAGATCCGTATTAGGGTTTTTTATATCAGGAGAATTTGAATCACTTCGTGATCAGGATCCATCATATGTAGGTGCATGGCAAGCAAATGATGACTGGTTGGAATATGTACGAAATAATCCTCGTACAAATCTATCTATGCAACAAGGAACTACGCTTTCCGGTAACCCAAGCGGTGATTTTACCACACTTTCTAATGTAGATAAACTTAAAGCGCAATCGGATAACGAATCGAGAAGATTTAATTTTTCAGGAAAATTAGATTATCAGCCTAATATCAACAGCACATTTACCTTAGGATTTAGCGGGTCTTTACATAAACGAAGACTATATACGCATACAAACATGATGTTTAACTCCGGAAATAATCAGGAGTTTGTACAAAATACATATAGAATTTTTGGACGATATACTCAAAAATTTGGAAATCAGGAAGATGGAGGATCATTGATTAAAAATGCTTATTACTCTATTCAGGCAGATTATAATAAAGATTATTCTGTACAACAGGATCCTAATCATAAAGATGATTTCTTTAAATATGGGTATGTTGGAAAGCTTGAGATGGATTTTAATGAAGATGTAATGCTTCAACTAGGTGTTCCGATAGAATATGTAGAAGGAACAGATACCTTCCAAATTCGATATCTTGATTTTGGCAGGGCTCCAACGGATGTGCGATTTATTGGTGGTGGTGTAAATCCGTATTTAGAAAGCTATAATAATCAAATTTATGATTATCTGTCAGAAAATGGTTTGGGAAATTCGTTTAACAGACCTCTATCCTATACCGCACTTCAATCATATGGTGGTTTGGTAAATGGAGAGAACCCTTTATCTATACACGGGGGCTTATTTAGAATGCCCGGTTCTGTATTAAATCTCTATAATGAAGTAGATAGAGATCAGTATCGTGTTTCTGCCATGGCCTCTGTCGATATTAAAAATCATTCTATTCAATTCGGTATAGAGTATGAACAAAGAGTAGAAAGACAATACCAATTAACCCCAATTAACTTATGGACATATGCACGTTCTGTTGCAAATAATCATATATCTAATCCCAGCTTTACCGGAGGGTTACCCAGCGGAGGAACTGTAGTTCAGGATTCAATTTTGGTATATGATTTTATTGTTAATAAAGCAAATGAGAATGCATTCTCTAGAAATTTCCGGGCAAAATATAATATTGCCGACGATGCGTTTTTAAATGTAGATGCATACGAGCCCGGCGTTTTTTCTATTGATATGTTCGATGCCACTAATTTGTTGGATGTGTTTAATAGTAATGGGCCAAGCTTGACGTATTCCGGATACGACTATACAGGTAAACGTTCAAGTGCAAGTACTAGTTTTGCAAAGTTCTTTGATGATCCGAACAGACCTGTTGGAGCATTTCAGCCTATTTATATTGCAGGATATATACAGGATAAGTTCACCTTCAAAGATATGATTTTCAATTTAGGGGTACGTATTGACCGATTTGATGCAAATCAAATGGTGTTAAAAGATGCATATTCTTTATTCCCAACTCATAAAGCAAATGAAGACCCCAGCAGGCCCTCAAATATCGGCGAAGATTATGTCATCCTGGTAAATAATCCTGAAGCAACTGATATTACCTCAGCAGGTGTAATAGGATATAGAAATGGTGCTGACTTTTATGATAAAGATGGGAATTTAGTATCTGATTTAGATAAAATTAAATCCGGAGGTACTCCCTCTCCATGGATTATTGGTAGTAGAAATGTATATAATACAGTTGGGAATTCGAGCATTATTATGAATGCTTATAAAGACTACGAGCCTAAAACTCAAATTATGCCTCGTATCTCGTTTTCGTTCCCTATATCTGATGAGGCAAACTTCTTTGCAAGCTACGATGTGTTGACACAAAGACCACGCGCCATTGGTACAGTATTCTCTAATCCTATAGATTATTTATTGTTAGCGATACAAAAACCATTTATCACTTTAGTTAATCCTGAATTAGAGACAGAAAAAACTATCTCCTATCAATTCGGATTTAAACAAAGAGTTAGTCAAACTTCGGCTCTGTCTTTTACGGCCTTTTATCGTGAGTTAAAAGATAACTTCCAGATTGTGAATATTCGCGGTTCTTACCCTGCTTCATATAATACATTTGCAAATCAGGATTTTGGTACTATTAAAGGGTTTACCTTTGGTTATGATTTAAGACGTACAAATAATTTGCAACTTAATGCGGCCTATACCTTGCAATTTGCAAACGGTACCGGATCGAATTCGACATCTGCTCAAACTCTTATTCAAAGTGTATCCGATGATATTATGCGCATTCCATTACCGCTGGATTATGATCAACGTCATACGCTCGTAGCAACGATCGATTATCGTTATGGTAATGGTGCAAATTATAATGGTCCTACGGCAGCTCGTAATGTACTTGAAGATATGGGTGTAAACTTTATCTTCCGGGCAGGATCAGGAACTCCTTATTCTAGAATATCTCAGGATATTGTACAAAACGTAGTTAACTTAAACGATACACGTTTCCGTAAACTATTGGGAGAGGTAAATGGATCTCGTTTGCCATGGTCATTTAATCTTGATATGCGTTTAGATAAAGATTTCATCTTTAGATCTACTAACGAAGAGGGCAATGCCAAAGAATCTACATTGAATATTTACCTTATGGTACAGAATTTATTTGATACTAAACGCGTAGCTGCAGTTTATCATGCTACCGGATTACCGGATGATGATGGGTACTTAAGTACAACTCAGGCTAACGAACAATTGGCAGTATCTGTGAATGCAGAGTCCTATATAGATATGTACCGGATTCGGATTAATAACCCGAATAACTATAGAGCTCCAAGAACAATTCGTTTAGGTGCTATTTATAATTTCTAATTTGCAAGCTATATGAAAATGAAAATACAAAAATTGACTTTCATCTTAGGCCTGGGTTTCTTGGGTCTGACGGTTCAGTCGGTTTATGCCGATAAATACAAAGGCCCCATCAATCAGAAACAGACCAATCCGCGTGGAATGCTTAAGGTTTCGAGTAATTGTGTTGCCCCTACGTCACAGATAGATTTAGATATTAATAATGTCCGTGCCCGTTTGCTGAATGGTGGAGATATGTGGTGGGATGTGTTTGGTAGTACAAATGCACGTTATGAAATTCCTAAAGTCGAACCCGGTTTAGTAAGTATACATTCATCTTTTGCATCTGGTTTGTGGTTTGGTGGTGTTGATGAAAATCAACAGTTGAAAACGGCAGGACAAACCTATCGTCAAACCGGTTTAGATTTTTGGACCGGTCCTTTGGATACTGTTACTGCAGCCACATCAGTCGAAATATGTAGCGAGTGGGATAAACATTTCAATGTGTTACAAACAGACATTAATAATTTTAAGTCTGGAGCGGCTCCTTCTGAGAACATTATAAAGTGGCCAGGAAACGGAAATACAACCTTGGGTCACGCTCAGTTTATGGCACCTTTTGCTGATATCGATGGTGATGGAATTTATAACCCTGCTGTTGGTGATTACCCTACATTGGATCCTCAGGAATTAGGAGCAACACCCGATCAAATGGTTTGGTGGGTGTATAATGATAAAGGGAATGTACATACAGCATACCCAGGTGCGGAGGCTATTGGTTTGGAAATCCATGCTCTTGCTTTTGCATTTAAAACCTCTAATGAGGTGAATGATATGACCTTTTATAAATATAAAATATTTAACCGTGCATCGGCACCTTTGTATCAAACGTATTTTAGTGTATTTACCGATTCAGATTTAGGATTTTCGGGAGATGATTACGTTGGTTGTGATATGAGTTTGGTAGATCCTGATGGACCCTTAGGTCCATTGCCTGCTAAACCGCGTAGTTTTGGATATACATACAATGGAGATCCGATTGATGAAACAGGAGCACAAGTAGGTTATGGCGAAACTCCGCCAGTATTCGGTATAGATTTCTTTAAAGGTCCTTTAGATGAAAATGGAGATGAGTTACCTATGTCCTCATTTATGTTCTTCACGAATGCAGCCGTACCGGGAGAGAACTCTGACCCAAGAGATGCTGTCGAGTTGTATAGATACTTACAGGGTTTATGGGCAGACGGAAGACCTTTAGCTTACGGAGAACCAACCGGACGTCTAATTGGAGTTGTTACAGATACTGCAAAATTTGCGTTTCCAGGGACTACCGATTTAAAACCTGGTAGAACGAATTGGGTAGAAACAGCCGCGGTAGGAGACCGTAGAATGGTTCATACCGCAGGTCCATTTACGCTTCAGCCCGGAGCTGTTAATGAAGTTATTATCGGTGCAGTTTGGGCCAGAGCTTTGTCGGGAAATAACTTGGCGTCTATTCCATTAGCTATTGCTGCTGATGATAAAGCCCAAATCTTGTTTGATAATAACTTTAAATTAGCCAACGGTCCGGCTCCTGTTATCCTAAATGCAATTCCGCTTTCGAACAAAGTAGTACTTTCATTAGAAAATACAATAGAGTGCGAACGATATGATGAGGATGAGTTGGATGATCAGGATTTAGTGATTTACAATTATAAATTTCAAGGTTATCAGGTTTATCAATTGAAAAACGAGGCTGTTGCTTTGGGTAATCTTAGCGACCCTTCGGTAGCAGCATTGATTGCAGTTGTTGATATTAAGGATAGTATTGACAAAGTTGTAAATAAATATTTTGATGCGGCCACTAATAACGTAAATGCAAAAGTGATGGTTGAGGCTGAAAATTCGGGTATTAAACATGCCTTTGAACTTACAACAGACGCTTTTGCATCTGGAGCAGATAACCGCATTATAAATGGAAAACGATTATTCTATATTGTCATCCCTTATGCGGTTTCTAAACAAGCTACTCAAACCAAATACTTAGCATCCAGGCGGAGCAATACGATTGTATCTGTTATTCCTAATGCTCCTAATATTAACGGATTTAGTAATAATATTATTGCGAAATCTTTACCCGTTACTCGTGTTGAGGGTGCCGGGAATGGAGGTAATATTTTGGACTTATCTTCTGAATCTGAGGAGAAAATTGTACGTAATACTGTGGGTGGACAAATTACATATCAGATAGATAAAGGTCCAATCGGTATTAAAGTTGTTGATCCGGCAAAGCTGAAAAAACAAAATTACCGATTGGTGTTTAATGCTAATCACACCAGATACTCGTTGTATGATGCCGATAATAATAGCTTATTAATGGAGTCGGATTCATTGTACGTGCCGAATACTACATTAACAGATAACGAGCAATTGGCTGAGCATAGATTCTATGATATTACAGGTGATCGTATTGTTTCTAGAACATCTTTAGGATTTAATATTGTTGTAAATAATACTTTACCTGCGCCTGGCGCAAATCCGGCTGTAAATAGGAACGCTTTCTTAGAAGGGACAAAAAATTATGTCTCCACAAACCCCTCAGACTTTTGGTTGAATGGAAAAGATGGTAAATTAAATTCGGTAATTAGCGGAGCTACTATTCAGGGTTATATTCAGGGAGATGCTACAGCGGATCCGTCCGCTATTTATTCTAACATTTTAGACGGAACCTGGGTTCCTTATAAAATGCTTAGAATGTCGGCTAGAAATTCTCCTTTATTGGACCCTCCGTCTAAAAGTAATGCCAACAATCTTTTTGCAAATCAAAATAGTGTAGATATTGTATTGACCAATGACAAAACGAAATGGTCGGAATGTATTGTTGTGGAAGCATCCGACAACAATGCTCCCGCAGCTGCTAAGGAAACCGCAGAAACCATTCCCGGATATTCGGTACCTCAACGCCGTTTAAATTTACGGGGTAAAGATATTGGTAAAGGTATCGGAAGAAGCCAGTTCCCGGGTTATGCAATCAATGTGGAAACCGGGGAACGTTTGAACATCTTCTTTGCTGAGTCTTCTCACCGTCCGGATCATAACGGAGCAGATATGTTATTTAATCCAACTGCAAATGATAGTATTCTGGTACAAGGAGGTCGCCATTATATTTATGTTGCGCGTACACGTTATGACTCTTGTAATGCGTACTGGAATACATTAAGTAATAATGGCACAGACTTTAACTCGAATACAGGTGGATTTACACAGCAGAAACAAAAAATGTATGGTACGGTCGATTGGGTTTCTGTACCGCTCCTGGATCCTACTGCTGCTGACCTGAACATAGCGACAAGTCCAATGCCTAGTGATGTGAAGGTAAGATTACGGATAAGCAAAGGGTATACTAATTACTTAGTGGATAATGCTAACAATGCTGCGCCTGCTTATTTATTCAACTCTCAAAATACAATTATCGCCGGTAATGAAAATCCTGAAGAGAATAAGAAAGACGCATTGGCGAAAATTAATGTTGTCCCTAACCCTTACTACGCTCATTCTTCGTATGAGTTGGGACAAAATGAGTTTAAGGTGCGCTTTACTAATTTAGCCCCCAATACAACAATTTCGATTTATACTCCAAGCGGAATTTTAGTTCGCAAATTATCTAAATCTGATCCTGCTACTACTTTCTTGGATTGGGATTTACAAAACTCAAGTAATATTCCTATTGCAAGTGGTATGTATGTTATTCATGTCAATGCTGTAGGATGGGGAGAAAAGATCTTAAAATGGATGTGTGTGATGAGGCCGCTGGATTTCGAAAACTTCTAAAATTGAACGCATAAATAATGAATGATATGAAAAATTTTTATAGAATAACATATATAAGTATCCTGTCGGTCTTATTTCCTGCAATGGTTTTAGCAGGTAATAACGAACGTGCCGGTTCTGCGGGTGCTACCGAATTGCTGATCAATCCTTGGGCGAGAAGTTCAGGCTTGGGAGGTTTTAATACTTCCTTAGCGAGGGGTGTGGAGGCAATGAACGTTAACGTGGGCGGTTTGGCTTATACAAAAAAATCCGAAGTTATTTTTTCACATACTAATTGGCTGAAAGGTTCTGATATTAAAATCAATGCCTTTGGTGTAAGTCAGAAGGTAGGTGCTTCGGGAGTATTTGGTATCGCTATTATGTCTATTGATTACGGCGATATTGATGTAACCACAACAGATAAGCCGGAAGGTGGCGGATTAGGAAAGTTTACTCCTCAGTTTCTTAATTTTGCTTTGTCGTATGCAAAAACGTTTTCGAATAGTGTTCACGCGGGACTTACTGTTCGTGGTATTCAGAATTCAATTGCAGACATGAAGGTACAGGGCTTTGCTTTGGATGCAGGTATTCAGTATACTGCCGGTGATAAAGAACAGATTAAATTTGGTCTTTCATTACGCAATGTGGGTCCGGATTTAACCATGCGCGGAGATGGTTTATCTACAGATTTTGTTGATCCCCTTACCGGAAAAGAGGTTGAAGGATACCGTAAGTCTATGTATTACCAAATCCCTTCTTTATTAAATATAGGAGTTTCTTATGATATCTATATCGGAGATGATCACCGGATTACTCCGGTAGGTAACTTTACTTCGAACTCTTTCTCTCAGGACCAGATTGGTATGGGGCTAGAGTATGGATACAGGAAGTTCTTAATGCTACGGGGCGGTTATAATAGCGAGAAAGATAATTTATACCAATCACAAAGTAAAAGCGTTTATAACGGTGTGAGTTTGGGTGGAACCTTTGAAGTTCCTTTAAATGATAAAGGAACAACATTCGGTATCGATTATTCGTACCGTGTAACCCATGTGTTTGACGGTACCCATAGTTTTGGAGCCAGAATAACCTTATAATAAGATTTTTTTTACATAAAGGAAGGCTGCATGTTAATATGCAGTCTTCTTTTATTTTATCAGAGAAGACAAAACAGATACGTGTATGGCAGAGATAACATATTTTACACAGGAAGGACTGGATAAGTTAAAAGAAGAAGTGATCTATTTAAAATCGGTAGAACGTGCAAATATTTCGCGTCAAATAGCAGAAGCGCGCGATAAAGGAGACTTATCCGAAAATGCAGAATATGATGCAGCTAAAGAAGCTCAAGGTTTGTTGGAGCTTAAAATTTCCAAACTGGAAGCGGTGTTAGGAAGTGCAAGGGTTATTGATGAATCTAAATTAGATAGCTCGAAAGTCCTGGCCCTCTCTATTGTGAAGATTAAAAATGTTAAGACAGGCGCAGAAATGACTTATCAGTTAGTTTCTGAAAAAGAAGCTGATCTTAAGTCGGGAAGAATATCGATTAAATCTCCAATTGCTCAAGGATTATTGGGTAAATCGGTAGGTGATAAAGCAAAAATTACCGTCCCCAGCGGAATAATGGAATTTGAAATTATTGATATCAGCAGATAATGAAAAGTTTATTTTCGAAAATTATTGATGGCGAAATTCCTGCTTACAAAGTAGCAGAAACTGATCGTTTCTTAGCTTTTCTGGATATTAGTCCGGTTACCTATGGCCACCTGCTCTGTATTCCGAAGAAAGAGATCGATTATATTTTCGAGATGGGTAATGAGAGTTATACCGAATTAATGCTCTTTTCAAAAATGGTTGCCATAGCTTTGAAGAAAGCCGTACCGTGTAAAAAAGTAGGGATGTCGGTTGTAGGACTGGAAGTGCCACATGCACATGTTCACCTGATTCCCATTAACGCCGTTGCTGATATGAGTTTTTCAAATCCGCGATTGAAACTTAGTCCGGAAGAATTTCAGGAACTCTCCGAAAGAATTCAAAAAGAATTTTAAGATTTAATTACTTTCTTTGGGTTGTCAGCAATAAAGGCTTTCCAACCGGTATGCTTTTTCGAAGCAGTGGTCCCCCTGGATAAATCATTCTGCAAGTAATGACACATAGCGGCAGCTAATCCGTCGGAAGCATCTAAAAAGCCCGAATCGTTTTTGAAGTTCAATAGTTTTTGCAGCATCGCCGATACTTGCTCTTTCGACGCATTCCCATTTCCTGTAATCGATTGTTTTATTTTTTTCGGGGAGTATTCAATAATCGGAATGTTACGATACAATGCCGCCGCCATACATACTCCCTGTGCCCTCCCCAGCTTTAGCATCGACTGCACATTCTTTCCAAAAAAAGGTGCTTCAACCGCTAAGAAATCGGGTTGATGTTTTTCTATAATCATCAGGATTCCCTCGAAAATTAATTTTAACTTTAGAGGGTGATCATCCCCTTTTCCGGTTTGTATAACACCTAAATCAATGAGGCTGACTTTACTTTGCAGGACTTTTATAAGCCCATATCCCGTCACCGCGGTACCCGGGTCGATGCCTAATATGATCTGCTCTTTCATGTCTGCCAAATTATAAAATTATATTTGTATAAATGTATCCATTTTTTGAACGTGTACATACACATGGGGCGAATTAAGAAATATCAAAAGCTTTTATCCTGGGTTTTAAAAATAAGCATCTTTATCGCTGCTTTGTATTTTATCTATTGGGAGCTTAGTAAAGAGCAGGCTCAGAAAAATACTGAACAGCTTTTGAGATTATTTCAAAACACGCAATTCTTGTATATGCTCTTCATTATTGTGCTGATGATGTTTTTGAATTGGATACTCGAAGCTTTCAAATGGAGATTACTGGTTTTGAAAATTCAAAACATATCATTCGGACAAAGTATGTCTGCGATTTTAGCCGGCTTGAGTGTAGGTATATTTACTCCCAATCGCATAGGCGAATACGGAGGAAGAATTTTATACCTGTATGAGGATAATCGTATCAAGGGTATATTTGTGACATTGGCAGGATCGCTGACACAAATGTTGGTCACGGTTTGCATGGGTTCCATCGCATTTGTGTTTTACGTAAACCAATATATCCCGCAGGAGCATTTGTTAAATTATTTAATAGGATATATCTCCCTCGCTCTGATCCTGCTCTTACTTTATCTGTATTTCAATTTTAATCGTATAGCATCTTATTTCTTATCGTTTCGTTTTTTTCGGAAATTTCGTAAGCATATAAATGTTATCGAATATTACCATTGGCGCGACCTGGTCCCGGTATTGATTTTATCGATCCTCAGATATGCTGTGTTCTCTCTGCAATACTATTTACTCTTAACGGTATTTGTTGGGGAGATACCCATGTTCGAAAGTCTCATCCGTATTTCCTTAATCTTTTTTACCCAATCGGTACTACCGGGTTTTACCCTTACCGAAATAGGTGTACGTGGAGCAGTGGCCTTTTATTTTCTGGAAGATATCAGCGATAATTCTGTTGGGATATTAGCCGCAGCATTTAGTTTGTGGTTAATAAATATTATCTTGCCTGCACTAACAGGGTTGGTTTTCATCATCAAAGCAAAAATATTTGATAATCGTCATTAGCAGTATCTCCATCCTTTTTGCAATAGTTTATCTGTTGTTGATTTTCTTTTTTTATAAAGGATGGAAAGGATTATCAACCGATGAAAATGTTCCACTACAGAAATTCCCTTCGGTAAGTGTATTGATTGCTGTTCGTAACGAAGAAAATAATATTGAAAGATTATTGAAAGCTTTGGCCGCTCAGGACTATCCCCGCGAGTTATATGAAGTAATTATCATAGATGATCATTCAACAGATCGTACAGTGGAAATAGTTAGTTCCTTCCCCATGGAAAATCTGAAATTAATTGAGCTGGATAATGCAGAAGTACTAAACTCATATAAGAAAAAAGCAATTGCTCTTGGTATGGAACATAGCCGTTCGGATATTATCATTACTACCGATGGTGATTGTAGTATGTCGCGGAAATGGATCAGCACACTTGTAAGGTATTATGAAAAGTATTCTCTGAAATTACTTTCGGCACCGGTTGCTTTCTATGAACAGAAAAGTTTATTTGAAAAAATACAAACGGTAGAATTTCAATATCTGATAGGAGCCGGAGCAGGCTCTATACATAATGGATTCCCCAATACATGTAATGGCGCAAACCTGTGTTACAGCCGGGAAGTATTTCATGAGCTTGACGGATTTAAGGGTATCGATGATATCGCCTCGGGAGATGATGAGCTTTTCTTACATAAGGTTGCTAACAATTATCCTAACCGTATCGGCTTTGTAAAAAATAAGGACGCAATTGTATTTACACATGCTAAAAAAACATTTCCGGAATTTATCGAGCAACGTAAACGATGGGCTTCAAAAAGTATGAAATACAACGACAAAAGAATCGTGCTGGTGGTTAGCATGGTCTTTTTGTTTAATGTATCGTTGCTTTTGAATATAATGTTAGGATTTTGGGATCCTGTGTATTGGAATGTATTTGCTCTTCAATTCCTCCTGAAGGCTTTTATAGACGGCTTATTTATCCATTCAACATTATCGTTCTTTGATAAACGGAATTATATTCTGTTGCTTCCCCCGGTATTATTTTTATATACATTTTATATTATTGCAATAGGGATATATGCTAATTTAGGACGATCTTATTCCTGGAAAGGAAGAATAGTACGGTAAATATGAAAAATCAGTTAAGCCCGGGTACAAAAATTATCGAAAAAATCCGTAGAAATTATCTGGCGATGTTCGGCTTCTGCTTAATTGTTTTGTCGATTCTGATAGCTGTTGCAGGATATTTAATTATGCCGGATAAAAGTCCGATGGCAAACGAAATGCCTCTGGAACTCAGCACTCAGAAACCTCTTTCTAACGCTACATTTCTGAAAGTGATTGTTCAGAAAGAAGATAATCAACAGTCTTTTATACGTACTATGCTTTATGGCCAACGTCCCGAATACAAACGAATTCCAATCCATTCGTATCATTTCGAAGATTCGCTTCTTGTTATACTAGAGTACCAGTCGGGAGAAGACAGTCTTTTATCTTCGTTCGATTTAATTAAAATACTTCGGAGAGTTGATGAGCAATCGCCTGTTCATTATACAGATCAATCGGTCATTTTTACAAGTGCTCGGGGAGAACAGATGGAAGAGTCGATTACTGCTTTGCAAAATGAAATCGTAAAGAATAATATTGAAACCCAAACCTTTTACCTGGGGACCGATCGTTATGGGCGTGATATGCTGAGCCGTATGTTATTGGGTACGAGGGTTTCTTTATCGGTTGGCTTTATTTCCGTACTTATTTCCTTGTTAGTAGGGCTTTTTTTAGGAGCTCTTGCAGGATTCTT
Organism: uncultured Sphingobacteriaceae bacterium; assembly: GCA_964454645.1. Classification (GTDB taxonomy): domain Bacteria; phylum Bacteroidota; class Bacteroidia; order Sphingobacteriales; family Sphingobacteriaceae; genus CAYVTM01. The sequence continues at coordinate 24,686 of CAYVTM010000003.1, forward strand.
CAGAGGCTGGCTGGATGACCTTATCACTTGGTTTATCAATGTTATCTGGTCATTGCCATCCTTACTCTTAGTGATTGCAATTTCATTTGCACTGGGGAAAGGTTTTTGGCAAGTATTTATTGCAATCGGATTAAGCATGTGGGTAGAAGTAGCCCGTATGGTACGCGGACAAATTTTAAGTATAAGGGAAGTAGAATATGTGGAAGCGGCGCGTGCAATGGGTTTCTCAACATTCCGGATTATCTACAAGCATATTCTCCCCAATATTATGGGACCCTTACTGGTAGTTGCTTCGGCGAATTTTGCATCGGCAATATTGTTGGAAGCAGGACTTAGTTTTTTGGGTTTCGGAGCGCAACCACCAACGCCTACCTGGGGAAATATGGTGAAAGAACATTACGGATATATCATCATCGATGCAGCGTACCTGGCAATCATTCCGGGTTTAGCTATTATGCTTTTAGTATTTGCGTTTAATATTTTCTCAACCGGATTAAGAGATGCATTCGATATGAAAGCAGGTAATACGAATGTGTAATTTTCGGATTACGCAATTGAGCTTTTATTATTTTTACGGTTCATCAAATCCAGGCGAATAATAAACATCAGGATTAAAAAGAAGATACCTCCGTTCTTATCTACTTCAACCATATCACCCAATACTAAATGAACCAGAAAAAGTATAAGTGAGAGAAAACAAGCAGTAACGGCATTGCGGATAAAGGTATCGCGTGATCTTCGGAAGATATGATAACAGCAGATCAATGCCCATATATACAGGGCGCTGAACAGAAGGAAACCGAATACTCCTTGTTCCGAAAAAATCATTAAGAAATAATTATGCGTACTGGAACCTTCCGGGTTATGACTTAAGTAAGTTATAAATGCAGGATTTGCATACTTTTTATATTCGGGATAAAAGGTATTGTTTCCGGTACCGGTAAAAAAATTATGCTTAATCATATCGACTGCTGCTACCCATCGATACACCCGCTCCATGCCTGATACATCTTCTAAAGCAACCGTAGCCTTTAAGTGTTTATTAAAATCTTCTTTATTGAAAACAGTTTTGTAATAGTTGGGTGCATAATCCATGTACTTGTTGTTGTGGCTCAAATAATAACAAAAGCCGACAATTGCAAGAAGACCTATCATCAGGGTATGCTTAAAATAATTCGATCTGAAAATAAATAATGCAGGAATAAGAGCTACCACTGCAATCCAGGTAGTGCGTGTATAAGAAGTCAGGATTGCAAAAAGAAGCAATACCACTGAAGCGATCAAACCGAAATACAGCAAAGGCTTATGCTTATACCATCCGATAGCATATACAGCAAATGGAAGCGCTAATCCCAAGGTGCAGGCATATATTACATGGTTTGCGTAAAAAGGCTTCGCCGCGGCATTAATTTCTTCAAACCCGAAAGCAGTTAATGCATGCCGTACAATTGTGTAGAGTACAGTAAACATTAAGGGAATATAAAAGCACCAAAAAATTTTCTTAAAGCCGGCTTCTTTTTTTACAAGGATAGATGGTAAGAATATAAAGCCGGCGAAGAACCAGGTTTTTGCCAATAAGTATTTAAAAGAAAGAAACGGATTTACGGAAATAAAAATATTCAGAATAAAAACTACATAGTGAAGAAACAGTAAAGTGATTAGTGAATGTTTGAAAAATTCCGTCTCGAATAATTTATGATTAATAGTAAGCAGCAATACGAAAACACCTAATGAAGCAATCATCAGCGGCTCGGACGGAGTCGAAAGTGTAAAGCTTCCGATACCTATATCGAAAGAGATAGGGAGACTGGCGACTAATCCGTAAAATAGTATAGAATAATTCGTGACAGTCAGTAACAGAAAAATAATTAACAGTGGGAAAGCAGTTAATAATGGCAGGTCATTTATAACAAATGCGATGTTTGAAAAAATAACAATCAAACATGCACTTATAAAAAAAATGATTTTGTTTTTTGTTGAAACCTGATTCACGATGTTTTATTACGGATACTGGAAAAGCCCTCCATTAAAAGAATGATTAATACTGCCATAATAAATGTGGAAGCCAGTACGATGCCGGTAGTTAATAGTCTGCGCGGGGTAGAAGGTATTTCCGGTTTAGATGCAGGATTAATGATAAACTTTTGAGGAAGGCTGCGCTCAGAATCTAATCTGGCGCTTTCGTAACGAGTCTTCAGGCTAACGAGTTTTTTGCGTTCAAGCTCCCTGTTATTTACATTATCGAGATAAATACCTCCATAGGTTTTCAACGATTCCAATTTCGGTTTAATAGCTTTCAAAGCGGCTTCGTAACCCATTATTCTTGCTTTTGACCGGATTAAAAGTGTGTCGGGCAAAGATTCTTTATTTTCTTCATACACTTTTAACATAGCTTTTTCTTGTTCGAAACGCGAAAGATTAATAGAGTAAGCTTCGTTTAATTGAGAAGATTGTTCGAAATAATCATACACCCCTTTTTCTCTAAGTTGTAATAAAGTATTCTCTATAGAATCCATCAACCTCTTCTGGCTTAGATACTCACCTTCTAATATGTTTACGGCTTCATTCGCTTTATTCTTTTGTACATGGTTTTTTAAGAATCCGGCATAGTCGGCAATAAAGTTTGCCATATCTGCAGCCATTTCCGGATCGGTATCTAAAACAGAAACTTGTATTGCTTTGTATTCGGTTTGCTTTACTTTATAATATTTATCGAAAATCATACGCATGGTGTACAGCGATGCCCCTACCGTAGTATCTACTTCTTTGTAATGTTGTGCCAATTTGAATTTACTGATGACCGCATTTTTTAGATCCTCGGATTTTAATATTTGTAAGATTTGCTCCGCATCTTCCGATGATCCGAATTCTAAAAGTGTATAACGGTTCTCTCCGGGTTCCGATAATATCGAATTCGAAATGGATGGATTGGTAGTAGGGTAAAAAATAACGGTAGCTAAATAGCGTGGTTGAACAAATGCCGGGCCTGTAAAAATATATGTAAAAAGGGCAGCAAGTACACTTATAATCCCCAAAGGCCATTTCCATTTCCATACAAGGCCAACTAAATGAAAAACATCTATAGAAAATTTGGGTTTCGTTTCCTGATTCATTAATCTATTTATTTAAAAATTATATTCTATACGGATTTTTGCGCTTTGAAGATATTAAAAAAATCGCGTACAGGCACCAATTTAGTAAGAATTAACAGCGACAAGCCAATTATAATATTGCCTGTAAAGGCCAGAATCCAATGAATATGAGTGTATTGGCCAATATAACCCAGGCAGAAACAAAGTATGCCAATGACCAGGAATTTTGTAATCCCCCCGAAGTTATAATTCAGTTTAAAATGCTTAAACGAATAATAAGCATGCAGTATTGCGACCAGGCTGAAGGTGCTTAACGATACCCAGGCTGCGCCTTTTGCCCCCATTGTTGGAATAATCAGGTAATTACATAGTACATTTAGTACAACGGCCAATAGGGCAATTGTATTTAACAATTTGATGTTTCCTTTAGCGGTTAAAAGGGTTCCGAAGATATAGCTGCTACAGATCGCGATAAAAGAAATCATCAACGAACCAAATACCCCTGCCGAGGCTTCCGCATGTTCTTTATACAGTAAGTCCATAATCTGAAAACGATAGAAATAGGCGCAAACAGCAAAAATTACAGCAGGTAAAACCAATAGGGAAATACCGGTTCGTATCAATGGGTTCAAATCTTCCTGTTGCTTAATCATCCGTGCAAAAATCGGATATAGCAATCCCGCAAAGAGTACGGCGATCATATTTAAGGCATCTACCAAACGGTAAGCGGCAGCATATATCCCCACTTCATTGTAGCCATCGGGATGAAGCTCTTTTAATAGTACGGTATCTATCTTCATGTAAACCGTCATCAACAAAGTAAGAATTGCATAAGGATAACTTTCTTTCAGAATAACCCTTAACATATTCAGGTCGAACTTAAAACTGGGCTTGTCTGTATATTGCTTAACCAGGAAAAAAGACACTATCGCTGTTATTAAAAATGATCCGCTTTGCAAATAAATAAATGTTTCTATACTGAAATCCACTTCGAAAACCGGGAGTAATAACAAGGGGCCGCAGAACAAAAGGAGCAGTACTTTATCGAGTACCGAGATAAACGTATCAGTCTTAAACAAATGTAATCCCGCGAGATTCGAACGATTGTACAGTACATACGAATTCAATACCTGTCCTGTCAATAAAATAATTAACAGGTTTAATTCGCGTTCGGAATACCCTCTGTAAAATGCCAGGAGCAGAACGATGAAAATATAGATAAGTGAGAGGAAAATTTTAATAACCGTAATATTGCTGAAGTACTTCGTAAGTAATTGCGAATGTTGCGCAATATGTCGATTATTGTAATTCGTTATCCCTAAATCGGGGATAATCGAAAAAATATAACAAAGGTTGAAAAGCGCATAGAATAAGCCATAGTCGGCCGACCCAACCGTGTTTTGTACACCTCTGTCAATACCAAACAAATAGAGTGGTTTTACTAAAAGATTGACTAATATAATTAATGCCAGATTGGCTAAAAATTTGCGCTGCATGAAGCGATACTTTTACACATCTACAAAAGAATTAAAATTATTCAGCTATTTCTAATAATTTAGTCATAAAGATACAATACATATTGATGTAGGAACGATAAAAGATGAAGGAAGAAGACTTAATTTACAGTGCCGGAATTCTTTGCTCAAAATGGATAAACCTTTTTAAGCGGCCTCAAAAGCTGAATTTTCAATCGATTTTAGTTGTAAAGCTCGATGAGATCGGAGATATGGTGAATGCCCTGCATGTCTTCGATTTGTTGAAACAATCTTACCCTCATGCAGGCATTACAGTTTGGTGTAAGCCTTTTAACCGTTCTCTGCTTCAATCGGATCCTTCCATTGATCGTATCATCAATGATAAAAAGGAGCTCGATAAACATTATGATTTGATAGTAGAGCTGAGAGGAAACTGGGAGTCAATAAGATATGCATTAGGCTCGAAACCCTTATATCGCTTGGATCGGGGAAGAATACGCCTGCGAAACAAATTTGATGGCGGGCAAAAACATGAAGTCGAAACGAACTTTCAAATTATTGAACCGGTATTGAAAGCTCGCCCTGAAAAAATTCGATTGAAGTTACATTATCCCGAAGTAGCTGTTCAAAAAGCTGATAACTATATCCGTGATGAGCAAATTCCCGGCTTTGCGGTATTGCATTGCGGTGCACGCAGGGTTTTAAGGCAATGGAAAGGAGAGCGTTTTGCAGCATTAGCAGTATATCTGAAACAGAAATATGCATACGATATCGTATTTGCAGGCGATGCGAAGGATATTCCTCAAATCGAAAAAATACAATCGCTTATCCCTTTTAAAACTTTTTCCATTGCCCCCCAGTTTTCTTTGATAGAATTTGCTGCATTGGTTTCGAAAGCGAATATTTTTGTGGGTAATGAGAGTGGCCCTTTGCACATCGCAGCGGCATCGGGGGTAAAAGTGATAGGATTATATGGCCCCGGCGTTCCGGTTACTTTTTATCCCTACGGAGACAATAGCCGTTATATACATCATGTGTTGGATTGCAATCCCTGCGATCAGATTCATTGTGTACGCCCCGAATGCCCCTGCATCGATTTAATTACTTTGGAGGAGGTAAAAATGAAGCTGCATGAGTTGTTGGACAATTGATGGGTTAAGCTTTTTCTTTCTCTGCGCGTATCAATAAATTCGGAGTCAGAATCATATCCTTAGTACTCCTTGCACTTGCAAAAACAATCAGCTTAATACATGCACTCACAATTCCCCAGACAATTTTTCGGATAAGCTCTTTTGCCGGCCCCTCTGTTTCTAAATGCGAAGAGCGTACAACAATATTTACAAAGCCGATATTCATCATCACCTGATTGGCAGAGGAGCAGTTTAAATAATTTTCATGGGTAAAATCGCCATGGGCAAATAAAGTCGCAAAAGGTGCATCCATATTAGGGGTGCGGAATAAAGCTGTACCGCCCGGTTTCAGCGATTCTTTCACTAGGCTTAATACTTCAACGAGTTCATCTTTACTGAAATGCTCAATAATATCGAGTCCGGTGATAATATCAAAAGTGTTTTTATGTGATGTTAAATATGGAATTAAATCCTGTTGTTCTACTTCTGCCAGACCCATCTCATGAGCAATTCTTACCTGGCCTTCGCTCAGGTCGATACCTTTCACCAAAGTATAGCCATGCTTTTTTAAAGTATAAATAAAAGAGCCAAAACCACAGCCGATATCCAGCACAGAAAGGGATTTATCTGCAGGCAATAAAGGAAGGATTTCCTTACTGAGCAAATTTTCTTCACGCTCCATTTTTTTCTTAAGATTTAAATGGAACACACGGCCCGATTGGCTGTTGAAATAATCCTTATAAAATACTTTTCTGTAATTGTATCCTTGCGACATATTCATTCAATAATAATTCAAATATATAGTTTAAATTTGAGCGTAAACAAATATGCTGCAATTACATTATCAAAAAAATAAAATTGAAGCGGGCTGCGACGAAGCCGGAAGAGGATGCTTAGCCGGCCCTGTATTCGCAGCTGCCGTTATTCTTCCCGACTCTTTCGCCTGTCCCGGCTTAAACGATTCTAAGCAACTTTCTGAAAATAAACGTTTTGAATTAAAAGATTATATCGAGAAAAATGCCCTGGCTTGGGCAGTAGCGCGGGTTGATAATGAAGAAATTGATGAGATAAATATTCTGAAAGCCTCCTTTTTAGCCATGCATAAAGCGATCAATAAGCTGAGTGTGAAACCTCAGGCTTTACTCATCGATGGGAATCGGTTTACAGCTTATCCCGATATTGAGCATTATTGTATAGTAAAGGGAGATGCTAAATTTATGAGTATCGCTGCGGCATCCATTCTTGCAAAAACATACCGTGATTTATATATGGAGGATTTACATAGGCAATTCCCACGTTTTAAATGGGATCAAAATAAAGGGTATCCTACAAAAGCACATCGTGATGCGATTTTTAAATACGGACCAACTAAATACCATAGAAAAAGCTTTACACTACTTCCCCAACAAATCGAAATGGACATATAATCCCATATTTTTTGTACTTTTGCCCGTCTTTAAATAAATTTTTTTAATATGAAGAGTATAGCCTTAACTAAAATTCACGAAGCATTGGGAGCGAAAATGGTTCCGTTTGCCGGGTTTAATATGCCTGTTCAATATGCAGGGATTAATGTGGAACACGAAACAGTGCGTAAAGCCGTAGGGGTTTTTGATGTTTCGCACATGGGTGAATTTATTTTAAAAGGTGAAAATGCGTTGGAATTGATTCAACGTGTTTCTTCAAACGATGCTTCAAAATTGGTGGATGGTAAAATTCAGTATAGCTATTTTCCCAATGAAACGGGAGGAATCGTTGATGATTTATTGACTTATCGTATCGATGAGAAAACTTATATGTTGGTAGTGAATGCTTCGAATATCGAGAAGGATTGGAACTGGCTTCAGAAGTTCAACACCGGGGGTGTTGAAATGCATAATATCTCAGATAAGACTTCTTTGCTGGCGGTGCAAGGACCCAAAGCAGCTTTTGCATTACAAAAGCTTACCGATATGAACCTGATTGATATGGAATATTACTCTTTTGCTAAAGGTACATTCGCCGGTATTCCCAATGTATTGGTATCTGCCACAGGCTATACCGGAGCAGGAGGTTTTGAGGTGTATTTTGAAAATGAACATGCAGAGCATATCTGGAATGAGATTTTTAATGCAGGTGAGGAGTTCGGTATTAAACCCATTGGCTTAGGAGCTCGCGATACCTTACGTTTGGAAATGGGCTTCTGCTTATACGGTAATGATATCAACGACTCTACTTCTCCTTTAGAAGCAGGTTTGGGCTGGGTGACGAAATTCACGAAAGAGTTTACAAACTCAAAAGCTCTGGCTCAACAGAAGGAACAAGGTGTAAAACGTAAGTTAGTAGGTTTCGAAATGATTGACAGAGGAATTCCCCGCCACGATTATAAAGTTACAGATGCTGAAGGAAATGAAATAGGAATCGTAACTTCAGGTACCCAATCTCCGTCTGTACAAAAAGCAATAGGCATGGGTTACGTAACAAAAGATTTTTCGAAAGAAGGATCCGAAATTTATATTTTGATCCGTGATCAGAAAGTGAAAGCAAAAGTGGTTAAATTACCATTCTACAAGGGCTGAAATTCCTGTTCGTTAAAACAACAACCATGAAGAAAGTACGTAGTATAGAAGTGTGTTTTAGTCCGGCTTTATTATCTCAGTATGATATTAGCGATAGTATAGTAGTTGTAGTTGATGTATTGCGTGCGAGCTCATCTATTTGTTACGGATTTGAGAATGGTGCCGAAAAGATTATTCCGGTTGCCACAGTCGAGGAATGTAGAAGTTATGCAGGAAACGGCCATCTTCTGGCTGCCGAACGGAACGGTGAAGTGGTAGAAGGTTTTGATTTCGGGAATTCTCCTTTTAGTTATACCCGCGAGAAAGTAGAAGGAAAATCCATCGTACTTACCACAACGAATGGAACCTATGCTATTCAACAAGCACGTCAGTCGCATAAAGTTGTTATCGGTTCTTTTTTAAATCTGGAAGCCGTATGTAACTGGTTAGCGAAAGAAAATAAAGATGTATTGCTGTTATGTGCCGGCTGGAAAAATAAATTTAATCTGGAAGATTCCTTGTTTGCAGGTGCTGTGGTAAATCGTCTGAAAGATTCTTTCGATTATTTCTGCGATTCATCCATTGCTTCGGAAGATCTGTATTTATTAGCGAAAGACGATCTGCGTAAATTCCTCCGCAAATCATCGCACAGCAACCGGTTGAAAGAACTGGATATCGAAAAGGATGTAGTATTTTGTTTGCAAACAAATATATGTAACGCCATTCCGGTATTAGAGGGAGATGCATTGGTACGCCTGGCATTTGCATCAAACGAATAGTCGATTATTCCAAACGTGTATTTTCTAAAGAGATATTTTCATCTCCGGGTTTATACGGCAAATAGGTTACAATAAACTGCAACATCTCATCACGTGTACTCATGCTTCCTTCACGTTCACCTACCCATTGCGGAGGGTCAAAGGGATTGTTAGGATTGTTGCGTGTATTATCATAAGTTGCTTCAACATAAATAATAGTGTAAGCTGGTAATTTCAACATCTTCTTAAACGTATAAAAATACTGCCAGCGGAAATCCCAGCGTGGAATGCGGATTAAAGGGATATGTTCTCCGGAAGGAGTGATTGCATAAGCCAAAAAAGATTTTCCCAATAAATGCATGTGCGGGTTGATGGTTACCAGCGAGATATCATCTAAAATGGTGTACTGTGAATAAAATGTTTTAATGGAATCGGGTGGAACCATTAAAGGAGGTGTAATTTTTGAAACACCGTAAGTGCCCAGTTGAAACTCCCGAAAACGTCGTATGGGCGGAACATCGCTGAAGAAAATATTAAAATAAGATTGATCACTTTCATTCTTAGGGGTTGGTCCGTAATGAATATCTTTTAATAAAATAGCACCTTGTTTGCGCATGGTAAATCCTCCGATTCCTTTGGGATATACCGGAGTAACCACTCCCGGTAAATAGTTCGTAACAGCCGGAATTAATAAGGGGTAAGTTCCATCATCATTTGCCAGTTTCATGCGGTCGTATGCTTCCGGCAAGGAAACATCATAATTGTGTACGTATAATTCTCCATCGGCAGCATTTTTTTTCTTGCCTTCATCATATACTACCATATAGCCGTTTACATGATGTACTCTTCTCCGGTTATCAGGGACAAATTCAACAGCACGTACATATTTATCTTCGGGGATCTCAAAAGGGATCTTCATCAATACATATTTGTCTTTGTTATCGCCTTTGAGAATATAGGGTTTGGGCATACGTAATACCAAATCGGGTGTTCCCAATTGCGAGCCTTTCGGGAAGTCAGGAAATGCGGGGCTTAAGCTTGGATCTCCTTCTTCTCCGCCTTGCTCAACCCATCTCAATAACACTGCTTTTTCTTTGCCGGTTAAATACATTTCTCCGGCAAAGTTGCGATAGCTACGATCCGCAGGCCAGGGAGGCATGATGTTGTTCTTTACAACTTTCGCAATCGTCTTTTTCTTTTTAAATACTTCTTCGTAATTGGTTAAGGGAAAGGGGCCCGCTTCACCCGGCCGGTGACACGGACTGCAATTTTTATAGACGATGGAAGCAACATGTTCCGAGAAAAATACTTTTTCGGGAAGAGAGGTGTCTGCAACGTTCTGGCCGGATTGAGCAGACTGATTTTGTTCTTGCCTGCAGGATGCAATAAGTATCAGGAATAAAAACAGGAACAGATAAGACAGAGATACTTTCATTTTTTATTCAATTATACAACCAATGGCTTCTGTGTTCTTGATTAAAATTGTCCGGTTATTCAGATAGCTTTCAATCGCATCACGAAGATATTGTTTGGTTGCTTCGCTGCGAAGCTGTGTAAGGCCGATAGCCCAATTGTCGATAGCTCCCGAATACAGAAGCTCTTGTTTATGATTGATGAGAAATACTTCGGGCGTGATGCCGGCTCTAAAATGCCGGGTTAATTTTTTTTCGGGGTCCAATAAAACGGGTGTTTGAATACGGAAGCTGTCGATAAATGCTTTTATCTCTTCATGACTATAAAGCACTCCTGGAATAACTGCATAAAAATGAATATCGTTTTTTGTATAATCTGCTTGCAAATTATTTAATACCAGCGTATAGTTTTCACTTAGCGGGCATTGGGGAGCAAAGAATATAAAGGCGGTTCCCTTGTATTCGCCGGTAGCTTTCAAACTGAAATCCTTTCCTTCGAAATCTTTCAACTGAATTGTTTCGGGATTCCGGCAGAAAGAAAGAAACAGGAGTAGTACAAGAGCCGTACGAATGTTAAAGGTATGTTTAAAAATAAAAAGCATCATTTTAACTTATCATTCTTCTTATGACGATCGGCATCGCGATTTGTTTTCTTCTCCAGATTCTTCTGAAGCGCTTCCTGCAAATTTACACCTGTTTGATTTGCTAAACAAATCAATACAAACAATACGTCGGCTAATTCATCGGATAGGGCTTTGTTTTTATCAGATTCTTTAAACGACTGCTCCCCATACGTTCTGGAAATAATGCGGGCAACTTCCCCAACTTCCTCAGTAAGAATAGCCATATTCGTGAGTTCGTTGAAATAACGAACCCCGTTCGTGTTAATCCATTTGTCGACAAGTGATTGTGCTTCGTTTAGAGTCATGGTTGTATACATATTGATTAATGATTATCTCGATCTTTGGAATCCATAATTATGGTTACGGGGCCATCGTTTATCAAGCTGACCTGCATATCGGCACCGAAAATTCCGCGCTCTATTTTTTTATTTAATTTTTCTTCAAGTGTCCGAATAAATAATTCGTACAAAGGTATTGCCTGTTCGGGTCTTGCCGCTTTAATAAATGAAGGCCGGTTTCCTTTTTTTGTTAAAGCATGTAAGGTGAACTGGCTGACTACTAACACATCGCCTTGTACGTCCATCAATGATCGGTTCATGAGTCCCTGGTCATCAGCAAATATGCGCATGTTCGCGATTTTCGAACAAAGCCATTCTGCATCTTCTTCGCCGTCTTTCTCTTCAATGCCTAAGAGAATTAAAAAGCCGGAATTGATCCGGCTATTTGTATTGTCTTTAATGCTGACACTTGCTGTGCTTACTCTTTGAATAACAACACGCATAATTAAGGTAACATATTTTTAAATGCCTGATAAGCCGGATCGTTTGTAGCTGTGCCTGTACAGCCTTTTTCCGTTTTTTCATTGTGGATATCTTGTACACGATTTCCGGGATCGGGGTGTGTGCTTAAGAACTCAAGGCCACTACCCCCTTGTCCTTCTGCCAATAATTTTTCGAAAAAACCTGCCGCGCCTGCAGCATTGTATTCGGTAGGGCATAAATATTTTACCGAATAACGATCAGCTTCACGTTCGTGGTTTCTACTGTTTTTAAGTAATGCTATCCTGCCTGCAATTTCGGTAATTAAGCCTTGATTGTCTCCTGCCAAAACACCTAGCAATACAGAAATCCCGTATTGTGTTTGTATGGCTTTACTCGAATGGCGCTGATCGGCGTGGGCAATCTCATGGCCCATAACGCCTGCCAACTGATCTTCGGAATCGAGGTATTTTATTAAACCGGTATAGACATAAATATATCCGCCCGGAGCACAGAAAGCATTTAAAGTATTATCATCCTGAATAATTTTTACTTCCCAGGCGAACTCATCTTTATAGGTAACCTGATTGTTCAAAATTTTATCGGTCAGCGTTCGGAGATAGGTATATGTATTGGCATATTGAGTCTCCGATAAAATAGGATATTCGGCAGGTTTTGATTCAATCTCTGCCTTTACCTGCAGCCCCAATTTTTTATCATCTTCAATGCTGAAGAAAGGAACAAAATCGTTGTTTTTATCGCACTGAGTAAGCAATAGCATACCCATCATGCATACTATAATTAATTGGATTCTTTTCATATAGATGTCTATTTGTTGACAGACCAAATTTAACTATTTTCTGTTATCTTCATTCAATAAAATACTTACATAGCTATCGTAGCGTGTGAGAGCCAGTTTCCCCTCATCAACAGCCTTTTTTACCGCACATCCGGGTTCATTCAGATGCATGCAATTATTGAATCGGCATTGATTGATAAGCGCTTTCATTTCAGGGAAATAATGTGCAAGTTCCCCGTTTTCGAGATCCACAACTCCTAATTCTTTAATTCCCGGCGTGTCAATAATGGCTCCTCCTTCGGGAAGAAAATACATTTCAGCAAATGTTGTAGTATGTACTCCTTTACTCGAGAAGTCGGAGATGCCGGATGTTTTCAAATGAATATCCGGGAGGATACGGTTAATCAGGGTGGATTTTCCTACCCCGGAATGCCCCGAAAATAAAGTTGTCTTCCCGGCTAATTCTTTTTTCAGATCATCGATATGTTCATTTTTCAATGCCGAAACACAGATGCTTCTATATCCGTTCGATAAATACATGGTAATAATCTCGTCCAGATAGGAGAGGTCTTCATCCGTATAAATATCCATTTTATTAAAGATTAATAGCGTAGGGATATGATAAGCTTCAGCCGTAACCAAAAAACGATCGATAAAACCAAAGGAGGTTCTTGGTTTTGCCAGGGTAATTACGAGCATCGCCTGATCGATGTTTGCAGCGATAATTTGTGTTTGCTTCGATAAATTTATCGAGCGGCGGATAATATAATTTCTGCGGGGAAGAAGCCCGGTAATTACAGCAGTCTTTTGATTGGCTTCCGTTTCGAAAAGTACACGGTCTCCAACAGCAATAGGATTGGTTGTTTTTAAATCTTTCATGCGGAATTTTCCTTTTATCCTGCACTCAAAACGTTCTCCTTCTTCGTTTTGAACAAGATACCAGCTGCCCGTAGATTTTATAATAATACCTTCCAATATATGTGGTTTAAAATACCGCTTCTGCTATTTGTCGTGTCGGCTCCGAACTTCCCATCGTATAATAATGTAATACGGGTGCGCCTAATTTTACCAATTCTTTCGATTGGTGAATCATCCATTCTATTCCTACCTGCTTCACCTCTTGTTCATTTTTACATTTTAAAACAGCTTCACTCAAATCCTCAGGAATATCAATATGAAAAATTTTCGGCAAGTTAATTAATTGCTTTGAATTTGTGATAGGTTTTAATCCCGGTATAATCGGAACCTCAATACCGCTAGCTCTGCAACTCATAACAAATTCAATATATTTCTGATTGTCGAAAAACATTTGTGTTACAATAAAATCAGCCCCTGCATCTACTTTCATTTTCAGATACTTCATATCGGTTTTCATATTGGGAGCCTCGAAGTGTTTCTCGGGATAACCTGCTATGCCAATACAAAAATCGGTTCCGCTGATAGCGTCAATATCCTGGTGCAGGTATTTTCCCTTATTGAGCTCTTGCACCTGGTGCAGCAAGTTGATTGCATATTCATGCCCGCCGGGGGTCGGAATAAAAGAAGGGTCGGCTTTGCGGGCATCACCTCTCAATACCAATACATTGTCGATACCTAAAAAATTCAGTTCGATTAATGCGTTTTCGGTTTCCTCTTTAGTGAAACCTCCGCATATTAAATGAGGAACCGCATCAACTTTGTAACGATGCATAATGGCGGCACAAATGGCTACAGTGCCAGGACGTTTTCGGTAGGAAACTTTTTCAAGCAATCCGTTTTCACGTTGTTTGTAAATATAATCTTCACGATGATAGGTGACATCAATAAAGGGCGGATTAAAATCCATCAAGGGTTCTATGGTGTCGAAAATGGATTGAATTCCTTTGCCTTTCAGAGGCGGAAGAAGCTCGAAAGAGAAAAGTGTTTTCTTGGCATTCTTTATATGTTCTGTAATTTTCATGTATGTGTTGGTGTTTATATTTTTTATGAAAAATTAATAACCCAGGTTTGGAGACAGCCATCGTTCGGTTTCTTCCATGCTCATACCTTTGCGTTTTGCATAATCTACAACCTGGTCTTTTTGTATTTTTCCTAAACCAAAATAACGGGATTCGGGATGTGCAAAATAATAGCCACTAACGGCAGCAGTAGGATGCATCGCAAAATTTTCGGTAAGGCGCATTCCGACGGACTCGTCTTCCGCGTCGATCAAATCAAATAAAATTCTTTTTTCGGTATGGTCGGGACAGGCCGGATAACCGGGTGCGGGACGTATCCCTCTGTACGATTCTTTGATGAGCTCTTCGTTGCTCAACGATTCGTTTGTGCTATACCCCCAATATTCCTTTCTTACTAATTCGTGCAGCTTTTCTGCAAAAGCTTCTGCTAAACGATCTGCCAATGCTTTGGTAAGGATTGCATTGTAGTCGTCGTGATCTTTCTCGAAAGAAGCTACCAATTCATCACATCCAATGCCGGCAGTCAATGCAAAGGCTCCGATATAATCCTTAATCCCGCTTTCTTTCGGTGCGATAAAATCGGCTAAAGCATAATAAGGTTTATCGCCAACCTTTTCGTTTTGTTGACGCAAGGTATGTACGCGTGTCAGTACTTTGCCGCGACTTTCGTCGGTATAAAGTTCGATATCATCACCCACACTATTGGCAGGATAAAAACCGATAGAAGCATTTGCTTTTAATAATTTCTCATTGATAATTTTTTGCAAAAGTATTTGCGCGTCATCAAATAATTTTTTCGCCTCAATTCCGACTGTTGCATCCTCAAAAATTTTCGGATAACTTCCGCGTAATTCCCAGGTATGAAAGAAAGGAGTCCAGTCGATATAATTTTTCAACTCTCTTAAATCGAAATTGAGTATGCGTTTATTTCCGATAAATGCAGGAGTCGCAATGTCTTTGGCATCCCATACAATAGGAGTTTTTTGTATTCTGGCTTCTTCAATCGGAGTAAAAACTTTGACCGAATTTTTTGCCAGATGTGCTTCCCGTGTTTTGGCATAGTCGGCAGCAATATCGGATATGTACTGTTTGCTGTTTTCTTTGCTTAAAAGATTGCTTACTACGGTAACACTGCGTGAAGCATCGAGTACATGTATGGCAGGTCCCGAATAATGCGGTGAAATTTTTACGATGGTATGGATGCGTGAAGTGGTAGCACCCCCGATAAGCAGAGGAATATTCAATCCTTCGCGCTCCATTTCTTTTGCGAAATGAACCATCTCATCGAGGGAAGGGGTTATCAGGCCACTCAGGCCAATCATATCGACCTTCTGCTTTTGGGCTTCTTCTAATATTTTATTGGCAGGAACCATTACTCCCAGGTCGATCACTTCGTAATTATTACATGCCAGCACTACACCTACAATATTTTTTCCGATATCGTGTACATCTCCCTTAACGGTAGCGAGCAGGATTTTCCCTTGCGCATTTTTGTCCGACAATTCGGGATTTTTCAGTTTTTCCGCTTCAATAAAGGGTAATAAATAAGCAACGGCTTTCTTCATTACTCTGGCGCTTTTTACCACTTGCGGTAAAAACATTTTTCCGGAACCGAAGAGGTCTCCAACAATATTCATTCCATCCATCAAAGGTCCTTCAATTACCTGAAGCGGGCGGTCGTAAAGTTGGCGTGCTTCTTCTATATCCTCATCCAGGTGATCGATAATGCCTTTTACCAATGCATGCGAGATGCGTTCCTGAACGGTACCTTTGCGCCACTCGAGTTCTGTTTTAATGCTCTCTTTATTTTTCCCTTTTAAACTTTCTGCAAAAACAATTAAGCGTTCGGTTGCATCGGGCCGGCGGTTCAGCACTACGTCTTCTACCAGTTCCAACAGATCTTTCGGAATTTCTTCATATACTTCCAACATTCCTGCATTTACGATACCCATATCCATCCCGGCTTGTATTGCATGATAGAGAAATACGGAATGCATAGCTTCACGAACAGTATTGTTTCCACGGAACGAGAAAGAAATATTACTAACCCCTCCGCTTACTTTAGCATGTGGTAAATTTTCTTTAATCCAACGGGTAGCTTTGATAAAATCGAGAGCATAATTGGTATGCTCGTCAAGTCCGGTAGCAATCGTTAAAATATTCGGATCGAAGATAATGTCCTGAGGTTTGAATTTTACAATCTGTGTAAGAATATCGTAGGAACGTTTACATATTTCGATTTTTCGTTCGCAGGTATCCGCCTGGCCTTCTTCATCAAATGCCATCACAACAACAGCGGCTCCATAGCTTTTTATTTTTCCGGCATACTCCATAAACTTTTCTTCCCCTTCCTTTAAAGAGATGGAGTTTACGATAGCTTTCCCCTGAATACATTTAAGTCCGGCCTCAATAACCGACCATTTCGAAGAATCGACCATGATGGGAAGTTTGGCTATATCAGGCTCGGCAGCGATGAGATTTAAAAATTTTACCATTGCCGCTTCCGAATCGAGCATCCCCTCATCCATATTGATGTCGAGAATCTGCGCACCTCCTTCAACCTGTTGACGACAGATGGCAAGCGCTCCTTCATAGTCGTTTGCCAAGATAAGTTTGGAAAATTTCGGAGAGCCTGTAATGTTCGCCCGTTCTCCGATATTTACAAAATTAGTTTGGGCGGTGATGCTCAGTGGTTCCAATCCGCTCAATCGTGTGTGAGCTTCTCTGACAGGTATTTCACGAGGTTTTGTCTTTGCTGCTTCTTCCGCAATTTTACGAATATGATCGGGCGTAGTACCACAACATCCGCCTACAATATTTAAGAAGCCATGCTCGAGAAAATCGTGTATATGCGTGCACATTTTTTCCGGGCTTTCATCATAGGCTCCAAATTCGTTGGGTAATCCGGCATTGGGATAGGCACTTACAAAGCATTCTGCTTTTGCAGCAAGCTCTTCGATATAAGGGCGCATTTCTTTAGCCCCCAAAGCACAATTAAATCCGATACTTAAAATATCCGCATGAGAAACCGAATTCAGAAAAGCCTCGGTCGTTTGTCCGGACAATGTTCTTCCACTTGCATCGGTAATTGTTCCTGATATCATCACGGGAATTTTTCGTCCAATTTTTTTACAATATTCGTTGATGGCAAACAGAGCAGCTTTCGCATTAAGGGTATCTGTAATGGTTTCGATCAATAAAAGATCGGCACCGCCCTCTATCAATCCACTTACCTGAACATAGTAAGTTGCGTACAACATATCAAATGTCATGGAGCGATGGCCGGGATCGTTTACATCCGGAGATAAAGAAAGCAGCCGGGTGCTGGGGCCTATGGCACCTGCAACAAAACGGGGCTTGTGGGGAGTTTTTTTGTTATACTCATCGGCGGCCATTCGGGCAATGCGTGCCCCTTCATAATTCAGTTCGTACACCAGATCTTCCATTTGGTAATCGGCCATCGAAATGGCATTTGCACTGAAAGTATTGGTTTCAATAATATCGGCACCTGCTTCGAGATACTCTTTATGTATAGCTAAAATAGCATCGGCTTGGGTAAGATTGAGCAGGTCGCTGTTCCCTCTTAAATCGCAGGGATGATTTTTGAAACGCTCTCCTCTGAAACCGGCTTCGGTTAATTCATAGCGCTGAATCATTGTCCCCATTGCGCCGTCTAATACTAAAACACGCTCTTTTAGCTGTTCTTGAATGTTCATAATTAAGTATATAAAATCACTGCATGGCCACCATACATTATTATACGCTTATACGAAAAATCTTAGATCTTAATCGTTCTTATCATTCCCGACCTATTACCGGTATGGGGTAGATTTTAGCACCTTGTTGGCACAGGTTGCTAAGACATCACAGGGTCTAATCCCTCCGTCTTTCTTAATAAGCTCTGCAAAGTAATGAAATTATCGTATGAATAGCAAGTTTTATCTTTCTTAAGTGGCTTAACATTCAGTTAATACGAGTTTAACATACTTGTAATATGAGTTTAACATACTTGCAGTTGGAAATGATCCTTCAGATTTAGTTTAAATCCTTGAAAAAGATAAATATATATGTGCTCCTCCTATCCGGCATACTGTTTAGCTCATGCTTTAAGCAATATAGCGGCAGCATTCGTATAGATGGTTCCAGTACCTTATATCCCTTGACAGAAGCGGTAGCGGAAGAGTACAGGGCAATCATGCCTGATGTAAAAGTAACGGTAGGTGTTTCGGGAACGGGAGGTGGGTTTAAAAAATTCGGTAGAAACGAAATAGATATTTTAGATGCTTCGCGCCCGATAAGCAGTAAAGAAGCAGAGATGTGTGAGCAGAATGGTGTCAGATATATTGAGTTACCGGTATTGTACGACGGGTTGGTAGTAGCGGTACACCCCTCCAATACTTTTATCGATTACCTGACGGTAAGTGAATTGAAAAAAATATGGGAACCCGAAGCTCAGGGGAAAATAAAATTTTGGAATCAGATTCGTTCCACCTGGCCCAATCAACCCATCAATTTATACGGTGCGGGAACTTCCTCGGGAACTTACGACTATTTTACCGAAGCTGTTGTCGGCAAAGCAAAATCATCACGGGGAGATTATACGGCGAGTGAAGATGATAATGTATTGGTGCAAGGGCTTGCGGGTGACCGGAACGGATTAGCTTATTTCGGATTGGTATATTATACAGAGAATAAAGATAAACTGAGAGTAATCCCGATTGATGATGAGAATGATGCAAACGGAAAGGGGCCGGTATATCCAAGTGAATCAACAATTGATGACGGTACCTACCAACCTTTGGTTCGCCCCGAGTTTATTTATATCAATGCTGCTGTTGCGAATGATTCGACAATCATATCTTTCGTAAATTTTTATTTACAGTCGGCAGCATTGTTAGCGAAAGAAATTGGAGCAGTCCCATTGCAGAAAGAAGCTTATCGCCTGGCCGCCCTTCGATTTCAAAACGGAGTTGAGGGAACAGCTTTTAAAGGCCGTTCACATGTGGGTTTAAATATCGTAGAAGTATTAAAAGGAAATTGATGGACAGGATATACGCATGGATAGAAGGTGTTTTTGCAAACAAAGCCCGTTGGCAGGAAAGGGTAATTGTCTTCTTTTTATTTTTAGCAGCCTTGCTTACGGTATTAACTACCCTCGGGATTATTACGGTACTGGCTATCGATACTTATCTCTTTTTTAAAGAAGTATCCATCATTTCATTTTTTACCGATACACAATGGACGCCGCTGTTTGCCGAAAAGCATTATGGAATTATGGCTTTGTTATCGGGAACACTTTTAACTTCGGCAATTGCCATTACGGTTGCACTACCACTGGGTTTAACCATTGCAATTTATTTGAACGAATATGCTCCCGAACGTTATACGCGTAGATTAAAACCTATACTCGAAATTATTGCGGCAATCCCTACTGTTGTATTTGGGTTCTTTGCATTGCTGGTGATTACTCCTCTGCTTCAAAAATTTATTCCTTCCCTGGGATCTTTCAATGCTTTGTCGGCAGGATTGGTAATGGGAATTATGATTATCCCCTATATTACTTCTTTGAGCGAAGATGCTTTGCGCGCAGTTCCGAAATCCCTGCGCGAAGCTGCTTACGGAATGGGATCGACTCCTTTACAAACGGTATTTCGGGTAATGATTCCTGCAGCATCATCGGGAATTATTGTTTCGGTAATCTTAGCAATATCCAGAGCGATCGGAGAGACAATGATTGTTGCCATTGCAGCCGGGCAAGAGCCGAAGTTGAGTTTTAATCCATTGGAATCTATCGAAACCATTACTACTTATATTGTTCAGGTAAGTATGGGTGATGTCTCGCAAAATTCGATCGAGTACAAAACTATTTTTGCAGCAGGTATGACCCTGTTTGTATTCACCTTCATATTGAATAACATTAGTTTTTGGATAAAGAAAAAATATCAGAATAAATATGACTAAGCAACAGATATATCATATTCAGAATAATCTCTTCAAGTATTTCGGGATACTGTGTACGGTATCGGTAATAGGTATATTGATACTGTTGCTAATCGCTATATTATATCAAGGGTTTAATCGTCTTAGCTGGGATTTTTTAACCGGTTTGCCTTCGCGTTTTCCGGAGAAGTCGGGAATATACACCGCATTGGCAGGGATGGTAAGTGTATTAATGCTTACCATAATGATTGCTTTTCCGATTGGTATTGCTGCGGCCATTTATCTGGAAGAATATGGGGTAAATAACCGGATGGCGAAATTTATTGAAGTGAATATTGCAAACCTAGCGGGTGTTCCATCAGTTATCTATGGGATATTAGGCTTGGAATTATTTGTTCGGCTGGCAGGATGGAGCAATAGTATTTTATCGGCATCATTTACGCTTGCTTTGTTGATTTTGCCGATTATTATTGTATCCACACGGGAAGCGATTCGGGCTGTTCCGAACTCATTACGCGAAGCATCGCTGGGTATGGGCGCAACACGTTGGCAAACCGTTCGGAGAGTTGTATTGCCTTCTTCATTCGGTGGAATTATTACGGGAATGATCCTAGCCGTTTCAAGGGCAATTGGAGAAACAGCTCCTTTAATTGTAATTGGTGCTTTGGTATATGTCCCCTTTTTGCCCGAGAGTCCGATGGACCAGTTCACGGTGCTTCCCATCCAAATTTTTAATTGGATAAGCAGGCCTCAGGCAGGGTTTGCAATCAATGCAGCTGCCGGAATTATAGTTTTATTAATGTTTACATTTGTATTAAATGGGATTGCGGTGTATTTGCGTAACAGATGGTACAAAAAAATGAGCAGGTAGTAGTATGTATAAGATAGAAGCAAAAAACATCTATGCGTCTTACGGGAATAATCCCGCATTGAAAAATATTAGTCTGGGTATTGAAGCGAACACAGTGACTGCTTTTATCGGCCCTTCGGGCTGTGGTAAAAGTACTTTCTTGCGTTGCTTCAACCGTATGAATGATTTAATAGACGGATTTCGTTTGGAAGGAAATATTTTTATTGATGGAAGAGATATCTATTCGAAAAAAATTGATATTACCGCACATCGTAAAAAAATAGGAATGGTTTTTCAAAAGCCTAATCCTTTTCCGAAATCCATATTTGAAAATGTGGCTTATGGCTTACGTGTGAATGGTATCAAGCATAAAAAATTTATCAGCGAAACCGTTGAACGTTCCTTAAAACAAGCAGCGTTGTGGGATGAGGTGAAAGATAAACTGGGAAAATCGGCCATGCAATTGTCGGGGGGGCAACAACAGCGTTTGTGTATCGCACGTACTCTGGCTGTAGAACCTTCGGTAATATTGATGGATGAACCAGCTTCGGCACTCGATCCTATATCGGCTGCAAAAATTGAAGAACTTATTTATGAATTGAAGAAGAAATATACTATATTAATCGTTACGCATAATATGCAGCAGGCAGCAAGAGTCAGCGATAAGACTGCTTTCTTTTATTTAGGCGAATTAGTAGAGTACGATTTAACATCGAAAATTTTTACAGCACCGGCATCCGAACGAACGCAAAATTACGTTACGGGCAGATTCGGTTAAGAAGAAATAATTATGAGTCAGATTCAGGAAGAGTTAAGTGAATTGAAGCAAAGCATGGTCGAAATGGCCGGCTTGGTTCAATGGCAGATTGATAAGAGCATAAAGGCATTGCTTAAATTCGATAAGCTCCTGGCAAGAGAAGTTGTATTCAATGAAAAAAGAATTAATGCTTTTGAGTTGAAAATTGATAAGGATTGTGAAAATATTTTTGCCCTGTTTGGCCCGGTAGCTAACGATTTACGATTTGTTTTTTCTACACTGAAAAGCAATTCGAATTTCGAACGTATTGCCGATAATGCAGAAGGTATTGCGCATTATGTTATTCTTGCGGAAAGGCCCTTCAACCCTCAATTGGTAAAAGATATCAAGCTTGTAGAAATGTCGGAAATGATGTTGAGCATGATGAAGGATATTTGTACGGCTTATAAGGACGACAATACAGATTTAGCAAGAGAAATGTTCGAAAGAGATATATTCCTGAATGATATCAACCGAAACGCGACAAAAGTTCTTACTACCTATCTTCAAACAGTTCCCGATGATATTGAAGAGTCTTTATATCTGTTAACGATTATTCGTAAGATGGAGCGTGTAGGCGATTTAGTCTCCAATATCGCGGAAGAGGTAATTTTTTACGTAGAGGCAAAAGTTTTAAAACACGGAAAGAAGTAATCAGGCAAGGCGTTTCACAATTTGTTCTTCAACTTTTTTGAAAAACTGTAGGGGTTTCAGTGTGCGCCAATTGATATCATCCAGCTCCCCTCCAAAAGAAATATAATAATCGATGTTTGATCTTTTGAACTCATCGATTACGTGTTCTCGGAAATTTACAGCGGCAATCCAGCCCTCTTCTACATCCTGAAACCATTCTTCGTAATAGCAATCGTCGGAACTGTGATAATTTAAAACATTCTCGCCGATCAGGATGAACCTGTTGATTTCATAACGCATCATCAGCTCAACTATCTCGCGTTTTAAATACATGATATCATTGCTGATGCAATCGTTCCACTCTCCGATAAATTCTATAATTGCATAGTGCCGATCGTAATCCGCATACAAAATCTTAAGGTATAAAGTAGGTGATCCGAAAAAATCCCATTGCGGATGTATATAGAAATTGTAAATAGTATTACTGTATTCTAATTCACTATACTCCCGGCCATAAAAAGGCGATTGCTCATCTTCAGAAGCAATGTAATCGTCTCTCCATTTGTAAAAAGGTTCTATATCGTGCATTTCTTTGTAAAAATCCCTTCTTATGGGGAAGTATGATAATGATCAATGGCTTTACGAACACTGCCATATTGTTGCAGTAATTCTTCGGCTTTTATTCGGTTAATCGATAGCTCATCCATTAACATACGGATTCCTCTTTCGATAAGTTTATTATTGGATAACTGCATATCCACCATTTTATTTCCTTTTACTTTTCCCAATCGAATCATCACAGAAGTGCTGATCATATTTAAAACAAGTTTTTGAGCTGTCCCTGCTTTCATACGGGTGCTGCCGCTCACAAATTCCGGGCCTGCAATCACCTCAACAGGGAAGTCGGCAAGTGCAGCAACAGCCGATCCGGTATTACATACAACAGCTCCCGTTGTAATTTTTTCGGCGCGAGCCTTAGCTAAACCGCCCACTACATACGGTGTAGTTCCCGATGCCGCAATACCTATCACTACATCCTTATTATTTATTGCATATTCCGCCAAATCTTTCCAGGCCTGTTCGGTATCATCCTCGGCAAACTCCACCGCTTTCCGAATTGCCGGATCTCCTCCTGCTATCAATCCGATTACCAGGCCATGGTCTACTCCAAATGTAGGAGGACATTCTGAAGCATCCAGAATCCCCAACCTCCCGCTGGTTCCGGCACCGATGTAAAACAAGCGCCCGCCCGATTTCATCTTCTCAACAATAACAGATACCAATTGTTCGATAGCCGGAATTACTTTTGCAACAGCATGCGGAACCCCCTGATCTTCTTCGTTTATATGTGTCAGCAATTCGCGAATACTCATCTGTTCTAAATGAGAATAACGTGATTCGGACTCGGTTATTTTTTGCATCATCTATGATAATTAATTAAACCCTCAATTGGATTAAGTAATACATTTCCTATTTGTTTATTGTTCTCTATAGCAGCAAGTATCAATTGATCTTTGAAATGATAAGCAACCGAACCTAAGGCATGTACAGTTAAGTTCCCGCCCCATTTGTTAACATGCTTTTTGAAAAACAGATCAAAGCAATCTGTTACCAGCGCTATACAATATGGATGATCAATCTCGTCTTTAAGAAAACGTGTAAAGCTTGCTAAATAAGCGTTTGCAGCCGGCTTTTTATAAACCGTATCTAACACATCATTTAATGACAAGTGATAGCATTCGACAAATTTTTGATGCAGTTCTTCCGGAAGCTCATTGTAAAAAAAACTATTTAAAAGGGTTTTTCCAATATAAGCTCCGCTGCCTTCGTCGCCTAAATAAAACCCCAAAGAAGTTATTTGTTTAGTAATTGTTTCGCCATTAAATACACAGGCATTCGAACCCGTCCCCAGAATACTGACAATTCCTTTCTCTTTTCCGCATAAGGCCCTTGCCGCAGCTAAGAGATCGTGTTCTACCTCAATACAAGCGCTGCCGAAAGTGTTACGCAGATGTTTATGGAGCAGCTCTTTATTTTCGGTTGAAGAGCAGCCTGCTCCATAGAAATAGATCTTTCCGGGACTATTGCGATGAAGTTGTTCCCGGACTTGTTTGGATATAATTTCTGAAATACGTTCTTCGGAAGTGATAAAAGGATTTATCCCATCCGTTTGAAAACGTCCTTTTAATACTCCGTTTTCGCAGAGTACCCACTCCGTTTTAGTCCCTCCGCTATCAGCAATTAATATCATAAGCTATATTTTCAATATACAAATTAAGTATATTCGTGGCGTATTCAAGAATAATTATCATCGATTTCGATGGATATTTAAGCTATATAAAATCATGAAAAATTTTAAAGATATACAAACAGGCTTGCTCTTAGCAATCGTAGCTATTTTTCTGGGAAGCGTTTTAGGAGGAGTCTTCGGAGTAAATGAAGAACTTATCAAATCAAGATTAAGCAGTTCGGGAATGGAGGTATTGGAGAGTGTGTATGAGGGAAATGAAGCCAAAGTGGAATTGACAGTCGGGAAAGCATGGAAGTATATGATAAGGGCTCATTTACATTGGGGTGTAATGGGAATAGGGGCTTTGGCGATATGCATTCTGACAGCTTTTGTAGGAAACTCCCCACTCGAACGAAAACTAACAGCGATAGGTATCGGCTCAGGAGCTTTTTTATACGGATTGTTTTGGATGTGCGCCGGCTTTGCTACACCCGCGTTGGGCTCTACCGGTCTGGCTAAGGCAGCTTATGATTGGCTGGCAGTTCCGGGAGCAGGTTGTTATCTTTTAGCCACACTTTTATGTATGAAAAGTGTTATGTTTTATAAATCAACAAACCTAAATGGATAAAAGATATAAGCTATTTTTGCCGATACTATTTACGGTAGTATTAGTCTTAGGCATGTATCTCGGCACACGCTTTAGTGCCGAAATGAGCAATGTTTCGGGGAAACAACTTTTTATTTTTAAACCTTCGGGGAGTAAAATAGATAATATCATCCGGCTGATTGATAAAAAATATGTCGATACGGTAGATGTATATACATTGGAAGATGAAACGATCCGCGATCTGATGTCGCGGTTAGATCCCCATTCTACTTATATTCCCGTTAAAGATATACAGGCAGTATTGGAACCGCTCGAAGGTAATTTTGAGGGGGTCGGTATAGAGTTTTATTTATTAAATGATACAATATATGTGGTTTCGGCAATATCGGGTGGTCCTTCGGATATGCTTGGCATACGTTCGGGAGATAAAATTATTCGGATTGAAGATGAGCTGGTAGCCGGAGTAAATATTAAAAATTCGGATGTCGTTAAAAAATTGAGAGGGAAAAGCGGAACGGAGGTGAAGGTAAGTATTCAGCGTGCGGGCCAGGAATCCTTGATCGGATATTCTATTAAGAGAGGTAAGATTCCTATTAATAGCATAGATGTTGCCTATATGCACAGTCCGGGAATCGGTTATATTAAGGTGAGCAATTTTGGGGCAACAACCTATGATGAGTTTTATGAAGCGATCGTAAAGCTGAAGTCGGAGGGATTGCAGAGTTTGATATTAGACTTGCGCGGAAATCCCGGAGGGTATCTGAATACAGCAATTATGATTGCTGATGAATTTTTAGGAGAGGATAAATTGATTGTATATACCGAGGGTAAAAGCTTTCGACGCAAAGATGAATTTGCTACCGCAGCAGGAAATTTCGAGCAGGGTAAATTAATTATTATGATTGATGAGGGTTCTGCTTCGGCAAGTGAGATTGTCGCGGGTGCTGTGCAGGATTGGGATCGGGGTATTATTTTAGGCCGTCGTTCCTTTGGTAAGGGCTTAGTACAAGAGCAGTCGAAATTTGCTGACGGGTCAGCATTGCGTTTAACTACGGCACGCTATTATACACCTACCGGCAGAAGCATTCAGCGCCCTTACGATATGGGGAATGAGAAATACAGAGAAGATATATATAACCGCTATATGCATGGGGAATTTATGAATGCCGATAGTATAAAGCGTAACGATTCCTTGAAATATACTACCCCATCGGGTAAAATTGTGTACGGCGGAGGTGGAATTAGTCCGGATGTTTTTGTTCCGCTTGATACTACGTTCTATTCCAATTTTTATTCTGAACTGGTTTCAAAGGGCATATTTTCGGATTTCATCTATACCTATATCAATCAAAAGAAGGATAAGCTTTCGAACTATAAAGATGTACAGGGCTTTATCGATGATTTCAATGTTAATCCTGCTATGCTTAAAGATTTCTTAAATTTTGCCTCGGCTAAGGGATTAAAATGGACGAATAAGGAATTGAGTGTGTCTTCAAAAGCGATTCGGATACAATTAAAAGCTCTGATTGCCAGGCAATTATTTAAGACCGAAGGGTATTTTCGGGTTATCCATCAATTGGACAAGCCGATTGAAAAAGCCGTAGAATTATTGTCTAAGGAAGAAAAATAGGAGAGTTTATAAGCCTGTGAGCATAAAAAAAAGTCCCGCTTGCGGGACTTTTAATTTCGTTTGTGAAAAATTACTGAGCAGCTTCTGCTTCTGCAACCGTAGCTGTATCTACCGTAGCTGAATCAACAGCCATAGAAGCAGCATTTGACATTGAGTCGGTTTGAGCGTTAGCGATTGAATCAGCGATTGCTTTTTCAGTTGCAGCTTTTTGTTCTGCATTTTCACCACATGCTACGAATCCGAAGATTCCAGCAGTTACTAATAAAACTAATACTTTTTTCATTTTCTATAATAAGATTTTAAAACGGAAGCAAAGGTAAAATAAATTTATCAATTCAAGACAAATATTTTTATTAATATCTGTAAGAAATTTATTTTTGACGGAAGTGAATGCTTACCGGTACACCTTCTAAATCAAAGTTTTCGCGCAATTTATTCTCAATAAAGCGTCTGTAAGCCTCTTTTACATACTGAGGCAGGTTACAGAAAAATGCAAAAGCAGGGGAGGAGCCCGGTAATTGAGTAACATATTTTATTTTTACATACTTCCCTTTTATGCTGGGTGGAGGATAGTGATCGATGATTTCCAGCATTACATCATTTAACTTTGAAGTCGGAATCCGCTGGGTTTTGTTTTTATATACCTGATTAGCGGTTTCAATCGCCTTAAAGATCCGTTGTTTCTCGGTAACTGAGGTGAAAATAATCGGGACATTGGTAAAAGGAGCTATTTTTTCGCGTATAGTTTCTTCAAAGGTCTTAGTAGTCGTATGATCTTTCTCTACTAAATCCCATTTATTAACTACTATTACCACTCCTTTTTTATTTTTATGAATCAAAGAGAAGATATTAATATCCTGCGATTCTATTCCTTCGGTAGCATCCAGCATTAGGATACATACGTCGGCACGTTCCAGCGCTTTAATTGTTCGCATAACCGAATAAAATTCGATATTCTCATGTACTTTTGCTTTTTTCCTTAATCCGGCAGTATCGATTAAGATAAAAGAATGGCCGAAAAGGTTATAGTTAATCTCAATGGAATCGCGTGTAGTCCCGGCAATAGGAGTTACAATATTCCGGTCTTTACCAATTAAAGCATTAATCATCGACGATTTGCCCACATTCGGCCTGCCGATAAAAGTATATTTGGGTAAACTGTTTTCCTCTTCTTCATCCGCGCTGAAATGCTCAACAATTTTATCCAACAACTCTCCGGTTCCGCTCCCCGACATCGAGGATATACAGTAAGGATCGCCTAATCCGAAACTGTAAAACACGGAGGATTCGTTGATGAGCTGGTGGTTATCTACTTTATTGGCAACAACAAAAACAGGTTTCTTTGATTTGCGGAGTATCCCGGCAATCGCATCATCCAGATCTGTGATTCCGGTAGTTACATCCACCATAAATACGATAGCACTGGCTTCGTCAATTGCAATGTGTACCTGTTCGCGAATAGCTGCTTCAAACACATCTTCCGAATGCGCAACATATCCACCCGTATCTATTACGGTAAATCGTTTTCCGATCCATTCGGCAACACCATAATGACGATCGCGTGTAACGCCGCTATAATCATCTACGATAGCATGGCGACTTTCGGTTAAACGATTAAATAAGGTCGATTTCCCAACATTGGGACGCCCTACTATTGCTAATATATTGCTCATGATTCGTAACCAAAACGTTTTAAATAATTTTCTTTGTTTCTCCAATCCTCAATTACTTT
The DNA here is from genome assembly GCA_964454645.1 of uncultured Sphingobacteriaceae bacterium. Lineage (GTDB taxonomy): Bacteria > Bacteroidota > Bacteroidia > Sphingobacteriales > Sphingobacteriaceae > CAYVTM01. The sequence goes on from CAYVTM010000003.1 coordinate 53,625, forward strand.
TACAAATAATTCAAGGAATACCTTTTTTTGAAGAAATTCTTCGATATCCAGACGTGCTCGTGTCCCTACCTTCTTTAACATCGACCCCTGATGCCCGATAACAATTGCCTTCTGCGATTCCCTTTCAACAATAATCTCAACCTGAATACGTACAATTTTTCCTTCATCTTTAAAAGAAGTAACGATCACTTCCGTGCTATAGGGAATCTCTTTTTGATAGCACATCAGTATCTTTTCACGTATCATCTCCGATATCAAGAAGCGCTCAGAACGGTCGGTATATAAATCGTCTTTCTCGTAATAGGCAGGGTGTGTGGGTAGATTCTCAAGGATGAAATCAAACACAGTCTGAATATTAAAAGCTTTAAGTGCCGAAATAGGGAAAATCGCTTTCGGATGTAATAGATTCTCCCAGTATTCCAGTTTTTCTTTTACAAGCTCTTCTGTCGATTCATCTATTTTATTTACAATAACAGCGATTGGTGAATTATTGCGTTTTAATTTATCCAATAAGTCCTGCTCATCGTGCTTCTCGTTAATATCCGTAACAAGCAGTAATAGGTCTGCATCTATCATGGAAGCATTCACGCTGCCCATCATCGATTCCTGTAAACCATACTTGGGTTTGATCACTCCCGGTGTGTCGGAGAAGATAATCTGATAGTCGCCGGAATTTACAATGCCCAATATTCTATGACGGGTAGTCTGTGCTTTGGGAGTGATAATAGATACCTTTTCACCCACCAAAGCATTCATTAACGTAGATTTTCCGGCATTCGGCTTACCAATAATGCTTACAAATCCGGCTTTATGGGTCATTTGTATTATTTTTAAATAAATTTGTTTTGCAAAGAAACGAAATATATCTTTGCATTCCAATTTTGATAAGGCTTATGTAAAAGATTATCAGAATAAAAAAGAAAAACATTAACACATATACATGTGTTCTTTTAAAAATATAGTGCGGGATGGAGCAGTTGGTAGCTCGTCGGGCTCATAACCCGAAGGTCGTAGGTTCGAGTCCTGCTCCCGCTACCTAAACCTTATAAGAAGGGTTTAAATAATAAATAATAACAACACGGTTTGATCATAAACAGGGTTAAGCGAAAAATATAAAAAAGGTATAAATAAGTTTTTTATTTATGCCTTTTTGTTAGATTTATAAAAAATACAATACTAAACTTGTAGAGATTATAAGCTTTGGTATACTTTGAAGCTTAGTAAATAATTAACAAGACACAGCTATAATTTATTCATCTCAATTTTGATTGAACAATTTTAGTTTAAATTAATACTTGTTAGATATTTGTACAATTACTAAGCAGTATGAAAAACAACTCAGAATTTCCTTTCTTCCGCATGTCAAAGTGTTTGATGATCTTTGCCTGTTTTCTTTCTTTTTCTGCATGTAGTTATAAGAATAACCATCAGATGCTGCATCCTAATACCAGAATTGCCGGTGATGGGGATGTTTACACCATAAACAGAAAGGATTCGAACGACACCTCCTATATTCATCGTATTAAGGCTGGAGACCGTATTGCTGTTCGCTTTTTAAATAATTACGACCTCACCAAAAGTACATTTAACTTTGATGCGAATCCTACAATTGAAGCGGGGTATGTTATCGATGCGAATGGCTTTGCCAATATGCCTTTAATCGGGAAAATTCAGCTTAGTGGTTTATCAAGAGAAGAGGCTTCGCGCAAAATGGAGAAATTATATTCTTCTGTATTGGCAAATCCCCTGATAGAAGTAACCATCGTGAGTATCAAAGTAAATGTATTCGGAGAAGTTGGGCGTCAGGGAAAATATTTAATCGATCGGGATAACTTAACTTTGGTCGATCTGATCTCAGAGGCAGGCGGCCTTACTAAACACGCTAAACTGAAGAAAGTCAGAATTATTCGGGGTGACCCTAAAAACCCCGAAGTTGTTATCGTTGATTTAAGAAAAGTTGGTATATTGCGCTATCAAGAGGTGCAAATGCAGGATAATGATGTTGTAATCGTAGATCAAAGAAAGATTTATGAAATTACCGAGCCATTGCAGGCAACGGGTACGGCTCTCCAGCCTTTGTTACTTCTTGTTAATACATTGGCTATATTTCTTACTTTAACTAAATGACAGATTCAACTGTTGAAACAAACCACAGGGTTTCGCAGGAAATAGATTATTTACGACTGTTCAAAATACTTCTAAGCAGATGGTATTGGGTAGCCGGCAGTGTCTTTATATGCGTATTAATAGCATATATCTCTTTACGTTTTACACAAGCAACCTATCAAACTTCAGCTTTACTTAAATTCGATGATAAAAAGACGGAGATATCCGAATTAATAAATATTAACAGCTATTACGATCGTCGCGATAAAATCCAATCTGAAATTTATGTACTCCAATCGCGTACACTTTTATTGAATGCTGTCGGACGGATGAATTATCAGATTAGTTTTTTCAGAAAAGGAAGTGTATTGCAATCAGAAACCTATCCTTTCGACCCTTTCGAAGTAATTCCGGTAATGATTGATTCCTCAAGCCTGTTTGCAACTACGTACACCCTCAGGCAAATTGATCCTCGTACATTTAAATTATCATATCCGGTCGGGGAAAATGTAATCAGCAAAAATTACTCATATAGTGATACCATTCGGGTAGGATCTAATGCTTTTTCGATAACGAAATCGAATTTACCTGCTGCCGATAAGGACGAGTTCGTTATGTATTTCAATCATCCTCAAAGTTTTGTAGGGCGATTGACAGGTGGTTTAATGGTAAGAGAAGTAGGTAAAGGTGTAAACATTATGGCGCTCACATTTACCGATAAAAATGCCGTATATGCTGCAGATGCATTGAATGCGATCATTCAGGAGTATAGAATTTTCGACAGGACTCAGAAAGGATTGGCTGCCGCTCAAACCATTGAGTTTATCGATGAACAATTATTAAGCCTGGGCGAGCAGGTAAAAGATGCCGAACGTCAATTGGAAGAATTTAAAAGCGGTAAGAGTATTTTGAATATTGAGGATAATAAAAATATCGCATACGAAAATATTAAAGATCTTGAAGTACAAAAAAATCTGATTAAAATTCAGGGCATTTCTATCGATTTATTGGAAGATCAGATTAAAACGAATAAGGAAACGCTCAGTTTTAGTTTTTCAACAGGGGGGATTGAAGACGGACAGATGAAAGAGTTGGTTAATCAGATGAACAACCTGTTGGGGGAAAAAATAAAACGTTTATCGCTCTATGCCGAGAATTCCACTCCTGTACAGGAAATCGACAAACAAATTGAAGAAGTAAAAAAATCAATTATATACTATATTCAAGCAGCAAGAAGCAGAAATAACAGGACTATTGCTTACCTCGACTCACGCTTAGAAGCAGCCCGCTCACAACTGAAAGAAATTCCGGCCGCTGAACGTGATTTATTAAATCTGCAACGCGATTTCGAAATTAATGAAAAGGTATATTCTTATCTTTTAGAAAAACGTTTAGAGGCTTCTATCGCAAAGTCGGCAATCATGTCGGCATCCAATGTAATCGATCCGGCTATTCCGAATTTTGGTGTTGCATCTCCCAATTCGAAACGGGTTTACACGTTGGCTTTATTCATTGGTTTTTTAACAGGTATTGCATTAATTGTAGCAGCACGTTTGTTGAATCAACGTATCTTCGATAAAGAGACTGTCGAGCATTTAACTTCGGTTCCTATTATCGGTGTCATTCGTAATTTTCCGGGTAAAATTGATAAAAACTCCAGTCAGATATTAAGCTTAAGCAACCCGAAGTCTTTATTCTCCGAATCGGTACGTTCGGTACGTACCAATTTAAGTTTCCTTGCGGGTGATGTAAAGAATAAAGTAATCTGTGTTACTTCCGAAGTATCGGGTGAAGGGAAATCATTCGTGGTAATAAATCTTGCAAGTACGCTTTCACTTATCAATAAAAAAGTGGTTGTGATAGATGGAGACCTTCGTAAATCAAAACTGCATCATACATTTAATCTGAAAAATGAGCTGGGTCTTACATCTTATTTGTCTAATCAGGTAGAATCGGATGCAATCGTCCAAAAAACAAGTGTCGGAAATTTGTATTTCATTGCTGCGGGCCCTATGCCTCCTAATCCATCGGAATTACTTTACTCCGATCGTATGCGGAGCTTGATTGTTAAGCTGAAAGAGGAGTTCGATTATGTGATTATCGATACAGCTCCGATTGGTTTAGTGTCCGATTCTATTCCGCTTGTCCGAAGTAGTGATATTAATATTTTTATCCTTCGTTCGGGTGTATCAACCTTTAATGCAGCCTCTATCCCTGAGCGTATATCGCGTGAATATGGACTCAGCAATTCGGTAATCGTATTGAATGGATTTACGAACGACCCGCTCCATGCACGCATTCATAGCGGTCATCGCAAAGGTTCGTACGGAAGTGGCCAGTATTATTATACCGATTATTCTACCTATGGAGGTAAAAATTACGGGTATTATTCAGAAGGGATAAATCGCTCCCGTCGTAACAAGCTTTTGATTAAAATCCGCAATCTGTTAAAAAAAGATTCCTAGTATGGGTGCTGATGAATATAAATGGCACGTAGCATATACAAATCCACGTGCAGAGAAAAAAGTATATGATCTGCTGTCAAAAAAGAATATTCAGGTTTATCTCCCATTAGCAAAAACGCTGAAACAATGGGCCGATCGTAAGAAATGGGTAGAAGAACCGCTGTTTAAATCTTATATTTTTGTTAAAATTTCTGAAAAAGAATACCTGGATGTATTAAATACGCAAGGTGTTGTTCGCTATATAAGTTTTTCGGGGGAAGCAGCCATTATGCGTGATGAACAGGTGGAAACAATGAAGCGCATATTAGCTTCCGAAACAGAATTAGAGCCTGTTCATCATGAATTTAAAAAGGGAGAACAAGTACGCATTACCGCAGGCCCTTTAACAGGTTTGTGCGGTGAACTGGTTTCCTTCCGATCTGAAAAAAAATTCCTGGTACGTATCGATAATCTTGATCAATCCATTTTATTAAACATTTCTCAAGTTTATCTCGAACCGGATATTTAATGTATTTTTAAAATAATTCTTATACGCTCTCAATTGGTGTTCTGTAACCGACGGGGCGAAGCTGTATCATAGCATGTGTAGAATCTCCGGAATTATTAATCCCTTTTCAATGAATGATAATATGCTTCAGGAAATCGATGCGATGTCTGAAGTATTGAAGCATGGCGGTCCGGATGCTTCGGGAATATTTACCGATAAAGAAAAGGGAGTGTTATTCGCTCATCGTCGTTTATCTATTATCGATCTGACTGAAGGTGGAGGCCAACCGATGCCATCCCGGGATTCACGTTTTGTAATAAGCTTTAACGGAGAGATCTATAACTATCAACAGATTCGCGATGAGTTAAAAAAGCTGGGCCGTACTTTTTATTCCGAATCGGATACCGAAGTAATACTGACTGCTTATGATGTTTGGGGCACCGATGCTTTTCAATTGTTTAATGGCATGTTTGCTTTTGCTCTTTTTGATAAAGAGAAAAATGAAATATTATTGGTACGCGACCAATCCGGAATAAAACCTCTATACTATGGTTTTCATAACAATACGCTTTATTTTGCTTCGGAAGTACGCGCTTTTAATAAAAATATTTTTCCCGAAAACAATACCTGGAAAATTCTTTTCCTGAGCTTTGGTTTTATTCCCGAACCTTATACCACACGTAAGGATATTGTTGAACTCGAAAAAGGGTGTGTTTTAATTTTTCATCTGTCAGAGCGTTCTGTTCATATCAAACCTTTTTTCAATAAGCCAGAAGCAATAAAAATTAAGGATGCGGATGAAGCCATACACTTGCTGCGCCCTGCCTTGACAAAGGCAGTAGAACAACACCTCATTGCCGATGCTCCCTTAGGGGTTTTTCTAAGCGGAGGTATCGATTCAACTTTGCTGACTTTGCTTGCTGCCGAACATCAGGAAAACCTGCATACACTCTCAGTTATTTTTGAAGAACAAAGCTATTCCGAAAAAAGATACCAGGAACAGGTATTGGCAATCACGAAAACCAATCATAGTTTTTATACGGTTACACAAAATGATTTTGAAAATCAGATAGAAGATATTTTCTCGGATTATGATATGCCAAGTAATGATGGTATTAACACCTGGTTTATTTCTAAAGCCGCAAAAGAAAACGGCCTGAAGGCAGTACTTTCGGGCATCGGTGCCGATGAGCTTTTCGGTGGATATCCATCTTTTCGAAGAACGAAACACATACCAGCATTAAGAGCTTTGCCAAATATTATGCGAAAAAATATTGCGAACTACCTTCCGCATAAATGGCAACGCATACATTTTCTGTCACTCAATAAGCCTGTTGGGGATTATCTTTTTTTGCGCGGATTTTTTTCCGTACATGAAGTCGCTGCATTATTAAATATAGATGAACAGGAAGTAGTAAGTGTATTGAATAGTATTCCCTATAAAGGACCTTTGCCGGACAATGCAGGGAATTATGCGGCATGGTTAGAGCAAAATATATATATGCAGAATCAATTGTTAAAAGATTCGGACGTGATGAGTATGACGCATGGTGTAGAAATCCGTGTTCCTTTTTTGGATAAAAATGTTCGTGCTTTAATGGATGCCATTGATCCGAAAATTAAATTCGGAAATCAACGACCAAAAGATTTATTGATACGCAGTTTTGAGAATATCTTGCCGGCACATATTGTAAATAGAAAGAAGATGGGTTTTGTATTTCCTTTTCAGGAATGGTTGAAAGGTATGGATTTGTACAAAGATTTGTATGCGAAATCAGCGGGTATTCACAAAGGCTTTTTTGATCAGTATGCGAATGGCCGCTTGCATTGGTCTAAAGTCTGGGCGTTATTATTGGTAAATAAGTGAAAGATCCTCATTTATTATTTCTTACACTCAAAACATTTAGTTCCGATGGAGGTATCGAAAGGGTGAATCGTATTCTGGCAAAGCTTGTAAACGATACATTACCTGTAAGGAAATATATTTTCTCGTCCTTATACGATGTAAAAGCAGATAGTAGATACATTGATAAAAATTTTTTTGCGTTTAAAAATAATAGGATATATTTTTTTCTACATACTTTGTATCATGCACTCTTTTCAGACATCGTTTGGGTAACACATATTAACCTTGCCCTCGTCATTATTCTGATTAAACAGTTCAGGCCTTCCTGTAAGGTCATATTAATGGCGCATGGTATAGAAGTATGGAGACCCCTGTCGGGTATTCAGAAATTAGCCTTGCATAAGTCGGATCTGATAGTATCCGTAAGTAGCTATACGAAAAAAAGAATACAGGATTTACATGCAATTCAAGAATCCAAATTCAGAGTGTTGAACCATTGCATAGATCCTTTGATGCCTTTGCCGGATTCTTTTGAAAGGGATGAAGCCTTATCAAAGAAGTACGGCATTCGTCCCGGCACGAAAACGCTTTTTACATTAAGCCGTTTATCGTTTGAAGAACAATACAAAGGATACGATCAGGTGATTGAAGTTTTACCGGAATTGAAGAAGTCATTCCCGGATATTAAATATTTGATTGCCGGGAAATACCATCCCAAAGAGAAAGAACGTATTGAAAATATAATCGAAGCGAAAGGATTAAAGGAGAATGTATATATTGTTGGATTTATTCAGGAAGCGGATTTGCAGTCATATTATTCCTTATCCGATATATTTGTGATGCCAAGTAAAGAAGAGGGGTTCGGGCTGGTATTTATTGAAGCTATGGCGCATGGTATTCCGGTTATTGCAGGAAATATTGATGGAAGTGCCGATGCGCTGAAACAAGGCGATTTGGGTATTTTAGTAAACCCTGAAAAAAGCGATGAGTTGGTTCAGGCCATTTCATCATTATTAAAAGATAAACAAGCCTTGAGAGGAAAAGAATTACAGAAAAAAACCTTATCGTATTTCCATTACGACAGATATAAACAAAATTTTAAATCAATCATTGAAGAGGTTAATGGCTGAAGAAATAATTATAGAAGCAGGCAGAGCAGAAAAAAATTATTGGCGCGACCTATGGCGTTACAAAGAACTGTTTTATATTCTTGCCTGGAGAGATATCAAGGTCCGTTATAAGCAAACCGTAATTGGAGTAGCCTGGAGTGTTATTCGTCCGTTGTTAACGATGATTGTACTTACACTTATTTTCAGTAAAGTTGCGAAACTACCATCGGAAGGGACGGCACCTTATGCTATAATGGTTTATGCTGCGATGTTACCTTGGCAATTTTTTTCCAATGCTCTGAGCGAGAGTAGCTCAAGTTTAGTAGGGAATGCCAACTTAATTTCGAAAGTATATTTCCCGCGATTAATCATCCCTGCAAGTTCTGTTATTGTTAGTTTTATAGATTTCTTTATTTCATTTATTATACTGATTGGCTTGTTTGTCTGGTATCAATTTCTACCCGGATGGGAAATCGTGTTTCTGCCTGTTTTTATTTTGCTCACTTTTTTTACAGCATTTGGAGCAGGAATATTATTTACGAGCTTAAATGTAAAGTACCGTGATTTCAGATATATTATTCCTTTTGTTGTACAATTCGGACTGTATATTTCTCCGGTAGGGTTCAGCAGCTCGATTATTCCCGAAAAGTGGAAACTGATATATTCTCTCAATCCGATGGTAAGTGTGATTGATGGGTTCAGATGGTGTTTATTAGGTGGCGAAACACAAATAGATCCGGTAGGATTTTCATTGTCTATACTTACCACTACACTAATGACTATTATAGGAATACGTTATTTCCGTAAGATGGAAAAAAGTTTTGCGGACCATATTTAGGTATGAAAATAGAGTATATATTAAAACTTACACGATCGTATAAAGGCTTGTTAAGCGAGCGGATTGGAGATTATTTGTATCGCCGGTATATCCGGAAAAAATTATATGTCGGTATAACATGGTTTAATGAGGAAGACATTTTTATTCACTATTCAAGCAAAGATTATATTGAGAGAAGTGTATGGATGAAAGGTGAGTATGAATCCGAAGTTCAGGCAGTATTTACACAATGTGTAAAGAAAGGAGATGTAGCTTTAGACATCGGAGCAAATATTGGAATTAATACGATTCGTTTAGCAAAGCTGGTGGGAGATAATGGTAAAGTTTTTTCTTTCGAGCCGGTGCCATATATAATTAGTCGTTTTCAGGAAAATATTAAACTCAACGCAATCGAAAATGTAAGCCTGATACCTGTTGCATTGGGGAGTGAAGATGAAGAACTTCGTATTTCATTTTCTGAGAATGAGGAGAACAAAGGAGCAACGTCATTAAGAAACAGGGATGAAGAAGGGATAATGATAAAAGTCAGATGTGGGGATAAATTGTTAGAAGAAAATTCGATTTCCAATGTTAATTTTATAAAGATTGATGTGGAGGGCTTTGAATGGGAAGTATTGCAGGGTTTGGAACGAACAATAGAAAAGTATAGGCCAACCCTTATTGTAGAGTGGGATATCGATTATCAAAACCGGGCTGATACAGATATCGATAAATGGGCTAAGTATATAGAAATGCATAGTTATGAGCTATATCAGATTAAGAAATACTATCTGCAAAAACTAAGTCATATTACTGAAGCAGAAGATGGAAACATTTTATTAAAGCATAGAAATGGAGAATAGTATCATTTCCGTAGAAAATCTTTCGAAGCGTTATTATCTTTCACATGAAAGCCAGGAGCGTTATACAGCATTAAGGGATGTAATTGGAAATAAGCTGAAATCAGTCTTTCAAAAAAACAAACCGCTCACGAGTAAAGAAGAGTTTTGGGCTTTAAAAGATTTGAGCTTTGAGATAGAAAGGGGAGATAGGATAGGAATTATTGGCAGGAACGGCGCAGGGAAGTCCACACTGTTGAAAATTCTCAGCAGAATTACAGAACCTACACAAGGTAAAGTAAAATTAAGAGGACGGGTAGCGAGTTTATTGGAAGTTGGTACCGGTTTTCACCCTGAGCTTACCGGAAGAGAAAATATTTTTTTGAACGGAGCGATCTTAGGAATGAGCCGGCAAGAAATTAAATCGAAGTTTGATGAAATAGTTGATTTTGCTGAAATTGAAAAATTTCTGGATACCCCCGTTAAACGTTATTCCTCGGGGATGTATGTACGGTTAGCCTTTGCTGTTGCGGCACATCTTGAGCCGGAGATACTGATTGTGGACGAGGTATTAGCCGTTGGAGATGCGCAATTCCAAAAGAAATGTTTAGGTAAGATGGATGATGTCAGCAAGAAAGAGGGAAGAACGGTTTTATTTGTGAGTCATAATATGGCGGCTATATCATCCCTGTGTTCGCGTGGGTTGTTACTTCATTCGGGTCGGATTATGTTTGATGGAAATGCTGCACAGGCAGTGTCTGAGTATCTGAACACAGGAGGAAAAGATGAAAGAAAAGAAGTAGGGTATCGAAATGATATTTATTTGAATACTTCAAAACCATGCTTGGTATATGTACGCTTAGAGAATTCTGAATTGAAATACAATGACTCTTTAATCATTCAATTAGGTCTATATACACCCTATACGGAGCGAGTGGCAATCGAAATTGAAATATACAATGAACAAGGAAATGTATTGTCATATTCATCAACAGCTCCCATGCAAAATGAAACTATAGAGCTACATGAGATGAAACTTAAAGAAATGAGTTTGCATTTAGAGCAGATGAAACTTGCATCCGGGACTTATGGTATTCGCTTATGGCTTATAAAACCCTGGGCAGAGGAGTATGATGTGATTCCCGATCCTTTATCCTTTGAAATAACATACAGCGATCCGTATGAAAGCGGTTTTGAATTCAAACAATCATATCATCGGGGATCTTTTCATCATTATATCCGTGTTCATGAGAAAAAATAATACAGTACATATTGTACCCGGAACATTTTTGGGTAAGTTTTATAAATGGTATGTACATTCATTCCTTAATCATATCGGTAAAACACGTGCGACGATGTTGTTGAGAAAGTTATTCCCGCAGGGGATAGTAATGATAGATTTAGCGAGTGATACACGTTTTATATTAGATATTAATGATTTACTGACCGGGATCATTATTCAATATGGAAATTATGAGCCGAAATCTTTAAAACTATGTCTTGATATATTGCAAGTTTCAGAAGGCTGTTTTTTGGATGTTGGATCGAATTTTGGATTATACACGTGTTTAGCAGCTAAAGGATTGAAAAAAAATACAATTGCGATAGATGCATCGTACAAAGCATTTGGTTTGTTGCAACGAAATATATGGGTTAATCAAATAAATAATGTTACAGCTTGTAATGTTGCATTATCTGCTGATAAAAGCATTCAATATTTTAGTCCTTTTAACGAAGCAAATTTGGGTTCCAGCCGGATCGTAAAGAGAGAGGATTTGGCTGCAAATAAATTTTTAATTGATACTTCACGCTTACAGGATATACTGGAAGAAATTGATCCTCCCAGGATAGCATTAATGAAAATGGACGTTGAGGGTTCAGAGCTCGAAGTGTTAAAAAGTATCGATCTGCAAGGCAGATATCGTCCGGAAAATATTTTGTTGGAATACGAGCCCGAAAATAACAAGTCGGTACCACTGATTTTAGATCATTTGATTGCTCATAGGTATAATGTATTTACTATTGATGGTACCCCATATACCAAACAGATGTTCATTCCCGAAAACAATTTATTCTTTAAAAGTGTAGGCTGAGTATGATTGTGAGCTCTCCACTTGTTTCTGTAATCATACCCGTTTATAATGCATCAGCATATATTGCTGAAACCTTGCAGTCGTGTATTAACCAAAGCTATACTGCAATAGAAATTATAGTAGTAAATGACGGTTCTGTAGATACATCGGAAGAGATTATTAGAAGCCTGGCTGATGAGGATTACCGTATTCATTACTTCTTCCAGCAAAATTCAGGTTCTTGTTTCGCAAGGAACTTTGGTTTACAAAAGGCCAGGGGGGAATTTGTTTTTTTTCTGGATAGCGACGATTTAATCGACTTTTCGTGTATAGAAAAATTGATAAACAGTATTGATTCATACGATTTAGTATGGTGTGATGCTTATCGTATGGATAAAGAAGGTGAAATTATAGGAATGAGCGATCAGTCCCCGATTATTAAAGCTGATTTGATTATTTCATGGATGGAAAATGCACCCTGGTGCGGAACAGTATTGTTACGAAGAGACATAATCAATGTCCAATGGAATCATAAGTATGATTCGGTCGACGAATTTGATTTTTTTGTTCGGATAGCTATGCAAAATATGCGTTTCATACATTTGCCTGAAAAATTATTTTACTATAGAAATTATGATAGCGCCACTCGTAAATCTACAATCATTAAAGATATCAGCAGGCAATTGTTTGATGCATTTATAGAGTATGAACAAATATTGATGGCAAGTAAAGCCGGCAAACGGAAATATGCTTTGTATTTTTCCTATGTGTTTGCATATTTTTTACCTGCCATGGGTAATGATCTTAAAAAAGTGTATTCGGAGACTAAACACTTGTTACGTTTCTGGAATTTTATAAACCCGATATCTATACGTATTCAATATAAATTGGGAATTAAGAAAGCCCTGATGCGATTCATTCGCTTGTATTATAAACTTTATTTTCAGTAATGCTGATATCTGTTATTATACCTGCCTATAATGCAGAAGCTACCATAAAAGATGCTATTGAGTCGGTCTTTGAACAGGGATATAGTGCCGGCAAACTGGAGCTGATTATTGTAAACGATGGCTCTACGGACAATACTATTGAGATTTTACGTCACTATGAACATCAATGCAAAATTATCACTACCGATAATAAAGGAGTGAGTCATGCAAGAAATACGGGACTATCGCACTCGGCCGGAAAGTATATTCAATATTTGGACAGCGATGATTTATTAGAAAAGAATAAATTAAAATTTCAAATAGAAATGCTTGAAAAGAACCAGGCGGATGTTGCCTATGGTGATTGGCAGAAATTTAAAACCCAGGCGGATGGAGGCATTCAATTCATGGAAATTGTTTCACGCAGTATCGGCAAAAGGCCCGAGCTGGATTTATTTACAAACTTCTGGTGCCCGCCGGCTGCCATACTTTATTCGCGTCGAATATGCGATGTAATAGGTGGCTGGAATATCGATCTGCCGGTTATACAGGATGCACGCTACTTGTTGGATGCTGCATTGAAAGGGGCAAGGTTTATTTATACACCCGGACTTATGGCTTATTACCGTGTTAGTGAAGGCGGTTCCTTGTCGAGTAGTAATAAGTGGAGATTTGTGAACGATTGTTTTACGAATGCTAAAGAAATTTATACTGTCTGGAAGAATGATCTGGCTCATGATATCGAAAAGAAAAATGCAATTATTGATGTACTTCGTTATTGTATTAATGAATTTTCCCGGATAGATTCTAAAAAGTTTCAGGAAGCATTGAATATAGTTTTAGAAATTGATTCGAAATATGTACCTGACCGATCCAAAGGAATGCATTATCTAAGTAAATGGATAGGTTATCGATATGCAGAGAACTTGGCAATGATTAAACGAAGATTATTTTGAGGATACTTTTAGCTTCTGAATATTTTTACCCACAATCGAAAGGTGGTACAGAGATGTATGTGTATCAGCTTGCTTCGGAATTATTGAAGCAGGGGCATGAATGTCTGCTGCTTAGTTTATCGGATACAAAAATATCGGATAGCTATGAAGATATTCAAATAAAGTATATTCCGTTTGTTGATAAACAGTATTCCGTATCGGAAAATCCAGCGAATAAAGAAGCCTTTATTCAAATAGTAAAAGAATACCAACCCGATATTGTTCATTTACATACAGGAACTCCATCGCTGGGTATCCTTCATCTAACGGATTTGGGCGCAATGGGAATCAAAACGGTTTTTACAAGTCATCTTCCAGGTATAACTTGTTTGCGAGGCGATTTGTTATTGTATGGTAAAGAAGTATGTGACGGCTATGTATCACAAAAGCGTTGTGTGGCTTGTTACTTGCATAAACAAAACTATTCGAACTCTTTATTGCGTAACATAATTATTTATATGGCAAGCAAGCCGCACTTGCATTTCATCAATTCATCCTTGCCGGTTTATGATAACAAAGTAAAATCCTTGGGCTTGCTTAAATCGTATATGGATCATGTAGTCCTTGTCAGCGAATGGCAGAGAAAAGTTTTTAAGCTAAACGGGTTTAAAGAAGATAAAACTTCGGTTTGCAGGCAAGCAGTTTTTAAAGATTACATTAAAGAAAAGTCCTCAGAACACGGAGGAGTTCTGAAAATAGGTTTTGCGGGGAGAGTAGTGAAGGTAAAAGCTTTACACCTGTTGATTGAAGCAATTGTGCAGGCAAGCTCCGATTCTGTTGAATTGCATGTGGCTGCAATTAAAGCTGAGAATGAAGCGGACTATTATAGTCAGATAAAATCATCTCTCAGCAAAATTAAACATGTATGGAAAGAGGACTTAGGTGCAGAAGATATGAAGTCGTTTCTGGACGAACTGGATATTTTGGCAATTCCCTCGACAATTTTAGAAACCGGCCCCTATGTCGCTTTTGAAGCATTGGCTCGTAAAGTGCCGGTCTTGGCCTTTAACAAAGGCGGTGTAGCAGAGTTAATAGAGCATTCAAAAAATGGCTGGCTGTTTGATGATATGAAAGATTGGTCAAATCTGATAAAAGAATTATCAATGGATAAGCAATCCATCCGGGAAATGTCGGCTCGAATAGATATGCGCAGAACAACGAAGGATATATATAATGAGATGATGCTGATATATCAATCTGTGTTAAAAAAGAAAATAAATTGAAAATACTAATTACAGCCGATCCTTTTATTCCTGTTCCTCCAATATTATATGGTGGTATTGAACGTATCATTGATATGTTGATAAGAGAGTATATCGGCCGGGGACATGAACTGACGCTAATTGCGCATCCTGATTCAGAACCACACACTTCTTGTCGCTTTATACCCTATCAATCGGATAAGGATAATGTAATAAGAAGTATGTTGTTAATTACGAAGACTTATATGAAACACCGTTTTGATGTAATACATAGTTTTAGTCGCTTAGCCTATTTATTTCCACTTTTACCTGTATCTGTTCCTAAGATAATGTCTTATCAACGTGAACCGACGGTCTCACAGATCGTAAAAGCAAATCGATTGGCTAAAAAAAACAGCTTAGCTTTTACGGGATGCAGTAATTATATTTCTAATCAAATACAAAAACATGCAAAAGCATATACTGTTTACAACGGAGTGCCGATGGAAACCTATAATCTGAATACACATGTTCCTCCTGATGCTCCATTGATTTTTCTGGGCAGGATAGAGGAAATCAAGGGGACGCATATTGCAATTGAAGTAGCGAAACGTACAAATTCCAAGTTAATTATAGCAGGAAATATAACTTCAGATAATCAACACTATTTTGATACTAAAGTTCAGCCCTTTTTGAATGATCAGATAAAGTATATTGGTCCGGTAAATGATCTTGAAAAAAACAAATTGCTTCAACAGGCAAAAGCGTTTCTGATGCCGATTTTATGGGACGAGCCTTTTGGTATTGTGATGGCAGAAGCTATGGCATGTGGAACCCCGGTAATTGGATTCAGAAGAGGGTCTGTGCCGGAAGTAGTGCAGCATGGAGAAACGGGGTTTGTTTGTGATACCCTGGATGAAATGATTTCGTTGACCGGTATGGTACGGAAGATTTCACGAACATTTGTCAGGCAACAAGCAGAACTTCGTTTCAGCTCTCAGGTAATTGCAGAGAAATATTTGAAAATTTATCAACAAATGCAGTGAAAATTATGATAGCAAAATTGATCCGGCTATTTATTCCTCAATCGCTTATCCGTAAGATGAAAATAAAATATCGTGTTCCTGATATGCAATGGAGTTTGGAGAACTTATATGCCAATGGGTTTCGACCGAAAAACATTATAGATATCGGAGCTTATCAGGGAGAATGGACGAAAGAAACCATGCATATTTTTCCTGCTTCAAACTATTTAATGGTTGAAGCAAATCCTGAAAAAGAAAATAGACTCAGGCAAATGAAATCGGATCGGGTCGATTATGAGATTTGCTTGTTGGGAAACGATATAAAAGAGAAAGCCAAATTTTACGTAAATGAAACGGTAAGTTCTGCATTACCAGAGTCTGAAAAATCGAATCAGGATTTTGTAGAGATTCCTATGTATCGCCTTGACGATCTGTTGAAAAATAAAAATATGAATGAGGTAGATTTTCTTAAGCTGGATGTTCAGGGTTTTGAATTGGAAGTGCTTAAGGGTGCTGCAGAAACTTTAAAGCAAGCAGAAGTAGTATTGATGGAAGTATCATTGATTGAAATCAATAAAGGAGCTCCATTGTTATATGAAGTTATTGCTTTTATGAAATTACATCATTTTTCTGCATACGATATTTGCAGCTTAATTCGCCGTCCATTCGATCTGGCACTTTGGCAAACCGATATTATTTTCGTTCGTGAGAATTCCGTATTGAGGACATCTAAAAGATATGAATAAACCACGTGTACATATAGCTCATCCCGGACTTGGTTCACACGTGAGACAGGCTGTAAAAGCTTATTACGAAGCTAATATGCTTGTGACTTTCAGTACTACTTTTTTATTACCAGATAATCGATTAATAAATGGGATAGCTCATAAAATCAGAAAAATAAAATCTAAGCAATTTGACGATATTCCGTATTCGTTGATTCATAAAATTCGGATACCGGAAATTATACGTTTATTTTCTTCCAAATATTTCTCTAATAAAACAACAGATAAAATTTGGGAATGGTCGGAACTCTGTTTCGATAAATGGGTCGCAAAACGAATTGATAAAAACACGGACGTGTTTCATGGATATGAGCACGCTTGTTTTTATTCATTAGAAAAATGTAGGTCGGAAAATGTGTTTAGTATTTATGAGTTACCTAGCGCACATCATCGTTTTGTGAATGAACAAGTGTTTCTAAGATTAATTAATGAGGAGCCTGATTTCAAAAATATGAACGAAGGGTTTTTTATATCAGAGTTATCACACAAACGTAATGAACGTAGAGATAAAGAATTGGATCTTTCGGATTGTATAGTATGCGCTTCCTCGTACACTAGAGACACCTTGCTAACAGCGGGTATTGTAAAGGAAAAAATAGAAGTACTCCCTTACGGATTTCCTCAGCCTGTACAACAATTTAAAAAAACTAATGAACAGATTCAGTTTATCGTTTCCGGAAATTTATCCTATCAAAAAGGAGTTCACCATATTTTAAGATTATGGAAAGAATATCCGGGAATATTTCAGGATCATAAATTGATACTGATAGGAAATGATCAGCTACATACAAAGGAATGGGATAACCTGCCGGAGAATGTATATAAGTACAAACGTTTGCCTCAGCTCGACTATTTCTCTGTATTAAAGACTTCGGATGTATTGATTTCGAATTCTTATTCGGATGGATTCGGAATGGTTATGTCGGAAGCAATGGCGCATGGTGTCATTGTTATCGGCACATCTAATAGCGCTGCCCCGGATATAATTGAAACCGGAAAGGACGGTTTTGTTATCGAAACCGGAAACCCGAAACAGCTATTTGAATCTATGCAATGGATTGTTGAACATACGGATAGACTGGATGCGATAAAATCTGCTGCGGTCCGGAAGGCTGATACATGGCAATGGAAAGATTATCGTCAAAAACTGTCAGGGATAGTTCATGACCGGTATATGAAATTTAGAACATTAAGCCGGAATGACTAAGAAGATTTTGTTACTTACTGCCGGACATTTGAGTTCTTGTCCTCGTTTGTTGAAAGAAGCTGAAGCTCTTGAAAAACAAGGATATTCAATGACTATTTCATTTATGCAAAGTGTCGAATATGTAAAAAAAATCGATGCTGCTCTTATGTTACAATATCCTACGTTCAGATACATATTTTTTGACTGGAATAAAAAGTCATTTTCAGCTTATTTATTAAAATATGCTTCCATCTTACAATGTAAATGGAATAAATTTTTGAATGTATTTAAAAGCAAATCGAATCAAAGTGCCTGGGCATTGCAAAACAATACTTTAGTACTATGGAAATCGATTCAAAATGAAAAAGCCGATTTGATTATTGCTCATCATCCTGCATGTTTATTTTTAGCAAATAAGCTTTCTAAACGAACAAGAGTAAAATTTGGTTATGATATAGAAGATGCTTTTGCATATATAAAAGATGGTGCATTTTTAAATAATCCCGATCCGCTTATCTATCAAATAGAAAAAAAATATTTGCAGTCTGCGGTTTATCTTACGGCCGCAAGTCCGCTTTATATAGATCTTTATAAAAAGCAATACAATCTGAATCAAGCGATAATTCGCTGTTTAAACGTTTTTGAAAAGGGGGTTGTCTCTGAGAGCGTACCGGTGTATAAAGATCGTAAATCTTCTCATAGCCTTTCTATCTATTGGGTTTCTCAAACCGTTGGATTGAACCGCGGATTACAGTTTATGCTTCAGGCAATAAATTGTATAAACCGTTTGGATATAGAATTGCATATACGCGGAAGATGTAGCGATGAAGTGAAATCTACTTTGATGGATTTAATAACAAATCAGTCCATGAAGGAAAATATTTTTTTTCACGAACAGGTTGATCCTATGGAATTGAAGGAAAGGAGTAAAGAGCATGATATAGGTTTCGTTTTCGAAAAAATTACCTCCTTAAATCGATCTTATTGTATTGCCAATAAAGTGTTCGAATATATGACCGCGGGCTTGGTAATTTTTGCGAGTAATACTCCCGGGCACCAGTATTTATTGAAAGAGCATTCTGATTTTGCCTGTATTTTTGAAGAGAATAGTATAAATGCTTTGGTTGAACAGATCCGTTTTTTTGCAGATAACAGAGATGAATTGAAGTCTGCAAAAGAAAAATCATTGAGAGTATCGATCGGAAAATATAATTGGGATCAGGAGCAAGTATCTTTTATAAATAAAATTAAAGAGGTATTATCTTGAAGAAAGTATTAATCATATCTCCCCACTTTGTTCCTGTGAATGCAGCCGATATGCACAGGGTCAGACAAAGTGCGATGTACTATAAACAATGTGGCTGGGAGCCCGAAATAGTTACTGTTCACAATCGATATACTTCATTTCCAAAAGATGTTCTATTGGAACAAACCATCCCTGCTGATCTAAAGATTCATAGGGTAAATGCATTCAAAGAAAAATATACCCGAAAATTGGGTTTAGGAAGTATTGCTCTACGCTCGATGCCGGCGTACGTAAGATATGTAAACAAATTATTAAGAAAAGAAAAATTCGATTTGATTTTTTTTTCTACTACCGCATTTCAGGTATGTGTATTGGGAAGATATTGGAAAAATAAATTTAGAATTCCTTATGTGATCGATATGCAAGATCCCTGGCGCTCCGATCATTATTTGCAAGCCGCTAAGGATAAGCGGCCACCTAAGTTTTGGCTTTCTTATACACTCGATGCCGTTCTCGAACGATATTCGATGAAAAATGTGGATGGAATAATATCTGTATCCGATAAATATATAAAGGTACTGCAGGAAAGATATCCGCATTTGAAAAATATACCCTCTGCAATTATTCCTTTTGCTGCCTATCCTAAGGATATTGAAGTAGCGGAAAAGGCAGATATAAAGAATCCGGTATTTAATAGGGAAAAGGATTTATTCTATATAAGTTATATCGGTCGCGGTGGATACGATATGCAAAAGTCTTGCGGCATTATTTTAAAGGCTTTGAAACAAGGACTTCAGAAATACGAAAGTTTTAAAAATATTCGTATGTTCTTTATTGGAACCAGTTATGATACCCGGGAACAAGCTGAGAAAACAATTCTGCCGATTGCCGGATTCTTAGGTTTGGAAGAATATGTTTTCGAACAAACAAAAAGGATTTCGTATTTCGAATCCTTAAAAGTCTTAAGTGAGTCGGATGTATTAATGATTCCGGGTTCTGATAATATCGGATATACTGCGTCTAAAATTTATAATTATGTATGGCTGAAGAAACCTGTGTTTACTCTGTTTCATTCATCGAGTAACGTGAACGATTTTATGAAGAAAACAAATGCAGGACTGAGTTTTCAGTTTGATAAGCAAGATGAATCATTTATTATCGAATCAATTATTGAATATATTTATGCAGCTATGAACCATTCTTTATCAGTAAACATAAATTGGGATGCTTTTGAAATGTACACCTCGGAGTATCAGACAAAAAGACAAATAGATGTGTTCAATAGAGTACTCTCTGCGAACGAAGATTAGAGTTGTTTCGTGATTATTGGTATTAATATCAATAATAAGAAAATAGTAAAATTGTATTAATGTTACGTATAGCTGTTGTTATTACTCATCCCATTCAATATTATGCGCCCATCTTCAGACAGCTTTCTGAAAGAGGGAAAATCGAATTGAAAGTTTTTTATACCTGGGGAGAAGCGTCAGTAAAAAAAATGGATCCGGGTTTCGGGAAAATTATCGAATGGGATATCCCATTGTTGGATGGATATACATACGAATTTTTGGAGAATATTGCAGATGATCCGGGTAGCCATCATTATAAAGGAATTGATAATCCTGAAATCATTAATCGCCTTACAGAATACAACCCCGATAAAATTCTGATTTTTGGATGGAATTATATGAGCCATCTGAAAGTAATGAAATATTTTAAGGGAAAAGTGCCGATTTATTTTCGCGGAGACTCGCACCTGCTCAATCATACTTCCGGCATCAAACAGTTTCTTCGTTTCACATTTTTGAAATGGGTATATTCACATATTGATTATGCGATTGCTGTGGGTGCTAATAACCGGGCTTATTATAAGAAAGCCGGGCTCAAAGAAAGTCAGATAAAGTTTGCCCCACACGCCATTGATGAAAAATTATTTGAAGATACTTCGGGCAGTTACAAGGCAGAGGCATTCAAACGAAGAAAGCAATTAGGTATTCCCGAGGGTCATACGCTTATTTTATATGCAGGAAAATTTGAAGCTGTTAAGAACCTGAATTTACTGATGGATGCTTTTGCAGAACTGAGTGATATGAAGCTTAGTTTATTGTTGGTTGGAAATGGTGAGCAAGAAGAATTGCTAAAAGAAAGAGCCGGCAAAAATATTTATTTTATAGATTTTCAGAATCAGCAACAGATACCCGTTATTTATCGGATGGCTGATATCTTTTGTCTGCCTTCGAAAAGTGAAACATGGGGACTGTCTGTTAACGAAGCTATGAATTGTTCTTGCGCTATTTTAGTAAGTGATAAAGTTGGTTGTGCTGTCGATTTAGTACACCCCGGGGAAAATGGTTATATATTTGAGCTGAGTATTTCGGATTTGAAAATGAAAATTGAATTAATGATTAGCGATACTGTTAAGCTAAAAGGAATGGGAGAAAAATCCAAGGAAATTATCCGAGAATGGTCGATGGATATATTAGTATCACGATTAGAAAATATTTTGTGTGAAGTTAAATCTTAGGTATTTACTTTTTTTCATTCCTTCGGTATTAGCTGTATTATTCAGTAATATGCCGGTGATATCCTATACGGTTGCCTGGCTGGGTTCAGTTTATATTCTGATTCTTTCCATGTCGGGTTTTGTAAAGAGATTATCGGATGATATTCCTTTGCGGCAACAGTTTATGCGTCCGGTATTTCTAGTGCAGATCATATTTGTAGGATATATGTGTCTTACATCCGTATTCTTCTTTATGAATGCATTGGGTTATAAATATTTTAGTTATCAGGAATTTTCACTGGTAAATTACCGTTCGGTTGAATTAGCTGCATTGTGTCAACGTTACTATTTATTAGGGCATACGGCTTATGCTATTGGCTTATTGATGGCTTTAAAAATAAATCCTGTTACAAAATGGAAAATGAGTATAGAAGGATCTGTCTCTGTTTTTTTTATTAAAGCAAGTTTAGTGTTAGTAATAGCTTCGTTTGTTTTTAACTATATGCCCGGATTAGATCAATTTGCAATTAAGTGTCGGGAATTAAGTTACCTGTCTTCAATACTTGCATTGGTTTATTCAGTTTTTGAAAAGAAAACCGAAATAATCCTTATTACCGGTTTTATATTTGGATTAAATTTTATTGCAGCTGTTTTATCGGGTTGGAAAGAACCTGTTGTAGTTACAATTATTATTCTGGCGGCATATTTTTATCCTATTTATCGCAAGACCGTAGTAATGATATTTATTCCTGTATTTATTGCCGCTACCTTTATTCTTCCAAGCTATAATGCACTTTTTCGTGAGTTAGCTTGGTCTGAGGGGATAGAAGCGGAAGAAGCTGCACAATCTGCATTCGATGCAATGCAACAGGGCGAAGTAGATATTCAAGAGGGCAACTGGGCATTTCTGACAAATCGTTTATCTGAAGTATCGATGTTTATTGAGTATGTATATAAAGTACCTGCTTATATGCCGTATTATGGAACAGAGATTATAGAAAATTCTCTTTTGTTTTTAATACCGCGTGTGTTTTGGCCCGACAAGCCGGATGTCGAACAACATGTAATGCAACGTGTTTATGATGTAGGGATTACAAGCGCTATTATGAATGTGTCGGCTAAGCCGCCACTCATCGTTGACGCATATTTAATCGGAGGGGCATTTAGCATCTTTATAATTTTATTCCTATTCGGATTATTAACTTCCGGAATTAATAATCTGTGTGAATATCTCTTTGGGGGTTATCTCTATGGAACTGCCTGGGTATTTACAGGAATCTTTCAGATTTTTTGGAAAGGTGCATGTATGGAATTCTTGTTGAACTCCATCTTCTGGGCAGTTATCGCTATATACTTGCTCTTCTTTACCCTGCGTTGGATGGGTTATATTGAATTAAAACAAAATTCAAAGTGAAGATATTGCATATTACACCTTCGTATAAACCTGCATATATTTATGGCGGTCCTATTTACTCGGTGAGCGCATTGTGTGAAGCTCATAACCGACAAGGGCATCAGGTGGATGTGCTTACAACCAAAGCAAATGGCACAGCTGAACTTTCGGTAATTTCACATAAACCTTATACGGTGGATGGTGTAGATGTGTTTTATTTCAGCCGTCAAACTAAAGATCATACACATTTTTCCCTGGGATTATTTCTGTATCTGTGGAAACACGGTAAGAATTACCAGGTCATACATATTCATTCCTGGTGGAATTGGGTCGCAATATTTTCGGTATGTATTTGTAAACTTCGCGGATTTAAATTTATTCTTTCCCCGAGAGGAATGTTTAGCGAGTATTCTCAGCATAAGAATAAAAATATTTTGAAGAAATGGGTTCATAATTTACTGAATAAGCCTGTATTGTCGTATGTAATTTTTCATGCGACGACACCTGCAGAAGCTAAGCGATTGTATGAGCTGTTTCCAAAGGCTAATGTGCATACACTGTTTAATTTAGTGACTTTACCTGATTTCCCTGTTGAACGAAAAACGCATAATGATATTTACCGTATCTGTTTCCTGTCTCGTATCGACCCTAAAAAAGGATTGGAATTGTTGTTTCGGGCAGTAAAGAAAATGGATATTCCTTTTGAACTTACCATCATTGGTACAGGTGAGGAACCATATATAAATGAATTGAAAGATTTAAGCAAAAGCCTGGATATTGAATATAACATTCAATGGAAGGGTCAGGTGATCGGTGATGAGAAATATAAATACTTGGCAGATGCGGATTTATTGGTTCTTACTTCTTACAATGAAAATTTTGCCAATGTGGTTATAGAGTCGCTTTCCGTCGGCACTCCTGTGCTTATCTCTCAAGAAGTGGGATTGTCGGATTATATTGAAGAACATAAGTTAGGTTGGGTATGTGCGCTTTCAATGGATTCTATTGTTGAAACATTAAGAGAATCTTACTTTGCAAAAGAACAACGTTCAAAAATAAATGATGAAGCGCCACTCATCGTACAGAAGCATTTTTCTTCATCTGTATTAGCAGATGGATACCTTTCGGTTTATAAAGATATTCTAAAGCATGCCTGAAAATTTATCTGTAATTATTCTTACCTATAACGAAGAACTTAATCTTCCCAAATGCTTGAACAGTTTAAAGGGATTAGATGCAGATTATTTTGTAGTAGATTCA
Source organism: uncultured Sphingobacteriaceae bacterium (assembly GCA_964454645.1). Taxonomy (GTDB): domain Bacteria; phylum Bacteroidota; class Bacteroidia; order Sphingobacteriales; family Sphingobacteriaceae; genus CAYVTM01. Next base: position 77,869 of record CAYVTM010000003.1, read on the forward strand.
TTTTCATCTGACAACACAATAAAAATTGCTGAAACATTTGGAGCAAAAGTATATGCAAATACTTTTGAAACGCATGTGAAACAATGGCAATTTGCATTGCAGTCCATCCCTCTACAAACAAAATGGGTATTGGGTATTGATGCCGATCAGGAGTTGATGCCTGAATTAGTTTATGAAATAAATACCCTATTAGCTAAAAATGATTCTGAATTAGCAGATGGTTATTATATCAAAAGAAGAAATTATTTCCTCGGTAAGTGGATAAAGTTCGGAGGTTATTATCCGCGCTATTTGCTTAAACTCTTTCGGGCAGATAAAGTGTATATGGATGAAGGAGAACTGATGGATCATCATTTCTATATTAATGGAAGGACAACTAAGCTTCAATATGATATCATTGAAAATAATCTGAAAGAAGATTTGCGTTTTTGGTCCGATAAACATATTCGCTATGCAAAACTTCAGGCTTATGAAGAGTTTAATAAAACAGCAGTTTCGAAAGGGAAGCTTCTTGGGAACAGTGATCAAAGAAGGTTATTTATGAAAAATATATGGAATCGTATGCCCTTGTTTATTCGTCCCTGCTTATACTTTGTGTATAGATATATTATTTTATTAGGAATTTTGGATGGTAAAAAAGGCTTGATTTTCCACTATCTTCAGGCTTTTTGGTATCGTTTTTTGATAGATTCATTTATTGTGGAAATGAAAAATAAAAATGCTAAATAAACTGTGGAAAGATAGGGGCATTCGTTTTATCGGTCGTTTTATCGGATTGTTTTTACTGTTTTACTGCTTTAATTTATTTTATATAGGTTTAACTGCCGAAGGTGGCTCATTTTATTGGGAGTTTGCTGAGAGGAATTTAAATTATATCCGGGGCTTACGTGATTTTCTGATTGCCTCTGCATCGAAAATATTGGAGATCTTAGGGTACGATACATACATTAGCGCTTACCGTTTAAAAATTATCGGAGGGGTCAGTGTGGGTGTGGGATATTCTTGTTTGGGATTTGGTCTCATGAGTAGTTTTGCAGCTTTTATCATTGCGTATCCGCGAACATTTTCAGAAAAAACAGCTATGCTTATTTTTGGATTTTCGGTTATTAATTTGTTGAATGTATTACGTATTGCTGCGGTAGGTATGGTATATTCTTATTATTCGAATAAACAGGTTTACCTAAACATCGATCATCATCTTATTTTTAATTGTATTGTTTACGCAGTTCTGATTGCGATTGTATATAAATGGCTAAAATAAAATATCGATATACATGTATATAATTGGATTGAATGCATACCACGGAGATGCATCGGCTTGTATTTTTAAAGATGGACGATTAATAGCAGCCAGTGAAGAAGAGCGTTTCCGAAGAATTAAACATTGGGCGGGCTTCCCTTCCGAAGCAATTCGTTTTTGTTTGAAAGATGCCGGTATCAGTCTGTCGGATGTAGATTATGTATGTATTTCTCGTGACCCTTATGCTAATTTTTCGCGTAAGGTTTTTATGGCAATAAAAAATCGATTGAGTATATCGAACATAAAAAACAGGGTTGCCAATTTACGTAAAGCGGCATCTCTGAAAGATGAATTTGCTGTACATTTTCCTGCAGAAATTTTTCGTGCAGAAATTATTAATGTAGAACATCATAGAAGTCATTTGGCTAGCGCCTTTTTTGTATCTCCATTTTCCGAATCAGCATTACTTTCTATAGATGGTTTTGGAGATTTTACTTCTACCATGACAGGTATAGGCAAAGGCAATCAAATAGAAGTTTTGAAACAAGTAAATTATCCGCATTCGATAGGAGTTTTTTATACAGCTTTTACTCAATACTTAGGCTTCCCGCATTATGGAGATGAGTATAAAGTGATGGGTTTGGCACCTTACGGAAAACCGTTATATGTAGATAAGGTACGCGATACGTTAAAGTTTAAAGACAATGGATTGTTTGAATTAAATCTGAAATATTTCAAACATGCAAAGGATGGAGTGAATATGACCTGGGCAGGAGGAGGCCCTGAAATGGGTGCACTCTATTCGGAATATATGATTGAGAAATTTGGACCTGTGCGCGCAAAGAATGAAGAGTTGACGCAATATCATAATGACCTGGCGGCGTCTGTTCAGGAGATAACGGAAGAACTCATCATTCATTTGTTAAATCATTTACAAAAAGAAACGGGGTTGAAAAATATCTGTATTGCCGGCGGGGTTGCACAAAATTCTGTAGCTAACGGAAAAATTATTCAAAGGACAAAATTTGAAAAAATGTATATTCCTCCGGCCGGACATGATGCCGGGACAGCTATTGGTGCAGCTTTGTATTTCTATCATCAGCAGAAAAAGAATGAACGAGGGCCGGCTGTTATACATGGATACTATGGCTACCAGGCTACTGATGAAGAAATCGAAAAGCTATTACAGGGAAAAGATATCAAGTATAAAAAATATTCTGATGAAGAACTGATGGATGTAGTGAGCACTTATCTGCGGGATGCCTGTGTTGTGGGTTGGTATCAGGGGCGTGCTGAATTCGGTCCGAGAGCACTGGGCCATCGGTCAATTTTAGCAGATCCGAGAAGAACAGATGCCAAAGAAATTCTGAATGCGAAAATCAAACGGCGTGAATCTTTTCGCCCTTTCGCTCCTTCCATCTTAAAAGAATTTACTTCCGAATATTTTGAACAGGATGAGGAAGTGCCCTTTATGGAAAGAGTTTTCCAGATTCGGAAAGAAAAACATGCGATCATTCCCGCGGTCACACACATAGATGGATCGGGGCGTTTACAAACCGTAGATGAATCGGTTGAACCCAGGTACTATCGATTGATAAAAGCTTTTTATGATAAAACCGGAGTCCCGGTTTTACTCAATACTTCCTTTAATGAAAATGAACCGATCGTTAATACTCCGGCTGAAGCGTTGGATTGTTATTTAAGGACGAGCATGGATATACTTGTATTAGAAAATTATGTTATCAAACGCACGACATAGGTTAAAAATTTCTATCATAACTGTATCGTATAATAGCGAACGAACGATAGAAGATACGATTCGATCGGTATTAAATCAAAGTTATTCGAATATTGAATACATTCTTATTGATGGAGCTTCGAATGATTCTACTCCGGAAATTATTAATAAATATTCATCCCGTATCTCAATATTTATTTCAGAACCTGATAATGGAATTTACAATGCCATGAATAAGGGGATTGCATTAGCTGATGGAGATATAATAGGGTTTTTAAATTCGGATGATGTGTACGCACATCCGGATGTTGTTAAGAATATAGTTGATAGCTTTCTGCAAAATCATGTAGATAGTGTGTATGCCGACTTAGTGTATGTGGATGCCGGGGATACGAATAAGATTATTCGTTATTGGAAAGCTAAGGAGTATAAGGAAAATAGTTTTCTGAATGGATGGATGCCTCCTCATCCTACATTTTATGTCAAGAGAGAGGTGTATATGCGTTTAGGAGGATATAATACCCGGCTTAAGAGTGCCGCCGACTATGAATTGATGCTACGCTTTTTGCATAAAAATAGAACCTCTACCCATTACTTACCCGAAGTACTTGTTAAAATGCGTATAGGAGGGATGAGCAACTCAAATTTACGGAACCGTTGGCGTGCAAACCGGGAAGATCGTTTGGCCTGGGAGTTGAACGGATTAAAACCCAAGTTCTTAACCTTGATTCGTAAACCTTTTTCAAAGATTTTGCAATTTCTCATAAAGAATTAACATTTTTGTTACCGAAACATTCAACCTATATCGGGTTTATAATCTATTTTTATAAACAATCACAAAAAAATTAAAAATTATGAAAAAGACATTTAAAAGAGGAATTGCGCTTTTAGCTTTTGTAGCAATAGCTGCTACATCTGTAGATGCACAAATAAAAACTCCTCAACCAAGTCCGGCCGCTACCGTTACACAGGCCTTCGGTTTAGGTGAGGTAAGTATTGAGTATTCACGTCCGGCAGTAAAAGGTCGTGTTGTTTATGGCGATCTTGTTCCCTTCGATAAATTATGGAGAACAGGAGCAAATGCTTCTACAAAAATTAATTTTACAGATGATGTAATTATTGCAGGCTCAAAAGTTTCGGCAGGAGAGTATGCATTATATACAATTCCGGGAAAAGCTGAGTGGACTGTGATGATTAATAAAAACACAAAACTGTGGGGAGCAGGGAATCCGGGCGATTACAAAGAATCGGAAGATGTTGCAAGAATTAAAGTGAAACCACAAACATTGGCTTCTAATGTTGAAAGCTTTACCATTGATGTGAGCGATATAACCAACAACTCTTGCATGATTAATATCTCATGGGAGAAAACGAAAGTATCTTTCAAAGTAGAAACTGAAATAGATGCGAAAATTACTGCATCTATTGAAAAAACTTTGAACCCTAAGCCCGGTATGCGTGATTACTTCTCTGCAGCGGCATATTATTATGAAGCTGATAAAGATATGAGCAAAGCCTTGGAGTATGTAAATGCAGCTATTGAAATGAATAAAGAAGCTTTTTGGATGGTGCACATGAAAGCGAAAATCCTGAAAAAGATGAATAACTTAGATGCTGCAATTGAAGCTGCTAATGCGTCAAAAGCATTGGCGGAAAAAGCAAGTAATGCAGATTACATCGCATTGAATGATAAATTAATTGCTGAATGTAAGGCTCCTGCGAAGAAAAAATAATACAATCAATTAATTAAGAGAAGAGGGGCGGTCTGTAAAAGGCTGCCCCTTTTTTTTTAAACATTTTTGCTCCCGTGTAACCTCAAGTATGTGTCATCAATCTTGCAATGCACGGGAAAAATAGTTGATGATAATATGTTCCTGCAATTTCTCTCATTTAGCTATTTCTCTTATAGAAATACTGAATTTTCTATAAGAGTGATCCAGGTTGATATATTTTGAATCGTAAAAAAAGCGATTTTAAATTCTGTATTTCAGGTATTTATGCCTATATTGTAGATAAATGGAGTTTTTCTTGAAAAACTGACAAAGGATATTATGTTTATGGGCTGATTAAGCCCTTTTTAGTCCTGATCTCTTATAATTCGTAAAAAAAGCAAGACCTTAATATGAAACTGTATATTAAATTTATGGTTAGTTTGCGATGCAAAATGATGGTTAAGGAAGAGCTAAACAAAATCGGGTTGCATTACGTATTTGTTGATCTGGGAATAATTGAAATTCTCGAAGATATAACGGAAATACAAAGAGAAATACTTCGTGCGAATTTGCTCAAATCAGGGTTAGAGCTTTTGGATGATAAAAAAAGTATTCTGATTGAGAAGATCAAAAATATCATCATTGAAATGATTCATTATTCGGATGAGCTGCCCGGAATTAATTACTCGGATTATATCAGCGAAAAGTTAGGATATAATTATACGTATTTATCAAATATTTTTTCGGAAGTAAAAGGAATTACTATTCAGCAGTTTATTATTTTTAATAAAATTGAACGAGTAAAAGAATTACTGTTATACGATGAATTAAACCTTACCGAAATATCTTATAAACTTCATTATAGCAGCGTTGCTCATTTATCAAACCAGTTTAGAAAAGTTACCGGTTTGTCCCCTTCTTATTTTAAACAACTTAAGCAGAAACGTAAGGGTAATCTTGAAAATATATGATTTCTGTAACTTAAATTATAATATATGTAACTTTCTTCATTGCAGACTGATCATCTTTGTGTAGATAAGCCTGAGCACATAATAGGGTGTTTCTTAAAAGGGATTCTTATACAGGTATCGTAATCATAATTTATTTATAAATCATTAATTAGCTGAAATATGAAAAGGACTGCCAAAGCCCAATGGAAGGGGACTCTTAAAGAGGGTGCCGGAACCTTAAGTACCCAAAGCGGTATCCTGGAGAATACGAATTATAGTTTCAAAACCCGGTTTGCTGAAGGCGAAGCAGGCACAAATCCGGAAGAATTATTGGCCGCGGCACATGCCGGATGCTTTACGATGGCTGTTGGGGCAAAACTTACCGAGAAAGGGTTGGTACCAGAGAGTTTGCATACTGAAGCTGTGCTTACAATGGAGAGTTTATCGATTACGGGAATTCATTTAATGATTAAAGGATCAATACCGGGGATCGAAGAGGATGAGTTTGTCACAATATCAAAAGAAGCGGAACAAAATTGCTTGATATCAAAAGTTCTGAATATTCCGATCAGCTCGGAAGCTCAGCTTATAAAGTAAACACGTTGATTGATTGTTATTAAGAATCTGACAATCGATACGATTGGTTTTGATGCATACGGAATACGTATAGGTTTAATGGAAAAATAAAATCAATATATCAGGTTGCAGATAAACAGTTGAATGTTAAAGAGGTATTTTTTGAGATACTATATAAGTAATAGTTAAAAATATAAGACAGTATAATTTAAAAAAAATCATGGAAAATTCAGACAACTCAGGTAAAGTAATCCTTTCAATGCTTATTGGTATTGCTCTAGGAGGAATATTGGGAATCCTTTTTGCTCCCGATAAAGGAAAAGAAACACGTAAGAAAATTGTGGGGGCATCCGATGATCTTACCGAATCATTGAAAGAAAAATTCGACCAATTTATGGGGGAGGCAAAGAAAGAAGTTGAGCGGGCAAAAGAAAATGTTATGGATACAGTTAATCCGAACAAGGCTTAGTTGTATTAAGCACATGATTGATATGAAACCCATATTGTTGAATGATTCGGTAGCCTTTTGTAATTTATATATATAACATGCAGGAACCAATAACGCTTATTGAAGAAGTTACTCAAAAATTAATACAGTATACAGATCAGACTATTGAGCTGTATAAGCTGAAAGCTATTAATAAGCTGGCAGATATTGTTTCAATACTTGCCGAACATTTTGTTCTGACCTTATTTATATGTATGATTTTGATTAGCCTTACCATAGGAGTTGCATTATGGATCGGAGGTATGTTGAGTGAATTGTTTTATGGTTTTTTTATTGTAGCCGGTTTTTATATGCTTCTTTTTATCCTGCTTTTAATCTTTAGAAATAAATGGATTCGCAAACCTCTGAGAAACCTTATAATTGATCATGAGTTAAATAAGCAAGTATGAGAAAAGCTGATTCGTTTACATTATTAGAAGAATTAATAGAGATGAGGGAATCGGAATTGCGGATAAAGGGACAATCGCTTCAGAAGCATGTTTTTTTAATATCTCAAAGTTTCAGGCCGGCTAATCTTATTAAGAGTGCCATTACGGAAGTAGCATCTTCACAAGACTTAAAATGGAATCTCGTTAAAACTGCTGTAGGGGTTTTATAGTAAGGAAATTGGTAACATGGAAATCACGTAACCCTTTTACGCAAATTATGGGACTTGCTTTGGAGGTTATTGTGGCAAATATAGTTAAGATCGATACCGGTAAAATAAGAGATTCCATTCTTAACAGAATTTCCGAAGCCGGTCCCGGCCCTAAATAGTTGTCTGTCGATTTCCTATGTTCAGACAAGGATTCCAATTGTATTTTTTGATGTTTTTTATTTCAAGCAGTTTATATAAACATGGCATTTATATAAGTATTTTCATTCTTTTTGTAATTAACATTTTTAAAGAGAAGGTATCTTTGGTTAGAGGAAGTTTACAATAATATTAAATATATATATGAGTACTCAAGAACTTGATAAGTCGAAAATACATATAATTGTAGAGATAATAGAGTATATGCCTAATGCGATAGTCAGCAAGACAATTATTAAAAAGACGACAGGGAATATTACCGTTTCTTCGTTTGATGCGGGGGAGGAGATCACTGAAAAAATTTCGCCGTTTGATAATTATATTCAGATCATTGATGGAGCTGCTGAAGTTACTATTAATGATAGAAAGTATAAAATTAAGCTGGGAGAGGGAATTACCATACCGGCGCATTCGAAACATAATTTTAACGCGAATGAACAATTTAAAATGATTTCAACAATTATTAAAAGCGGTTATGAAGATTAACTGAATTGACCTGGAATGAATACATTGAAAACACTTTTCTTAATCGAAGATGATCCGGATGATCAGGAATTTTTTATCGATGCAATTCGCCAGATAAAAAATGTAACATTGTATGGGATAGCGGGTAATGGAAAAGAAGCTTTGGGGATAATGCATAAGTCTGATTTATTGCCGGATATTATTTTTTCTGATATTAATATGTCTGTTATGGATGGTATTGAGTGTCTGATAGCAATAGTGAATAATCCTAAAACCAAAAATATTCCGGTTGTAATGCTGACCAGTGCATCCGATGAAATTGAAAATGCACTCAGATTGGGGGCAATAGCATTTATTGAAAAAACGTACAGACTTCAGATACTTATAGAAAGTATCGAATATATAATTGCTCTGGATCTTCATTCAGAGGAAATACCCCCTCGTTTATTACTCTCCTAAAATAGTACTACATTCCTTACACTTCAGGCAATTATAGTTTGCATTATCAGTTTGATTTTACAAAATATAAATTTTAGACTATTTCTATATTACTCCTCCTGGTTCCCTTTCGTTTATTTTCTACACAGAATTGTATGATTTCCTTGTGAGAAATCAGTAAATATATTGTGTTTCATAAAATATATGTTAAACATGTAACTATTCCCGTATGATCTATAACATATCGCTGTATGTATTATGCAATTTGCAGTGTGAAATTTCATTCACGCGTAAATAGAAATAATCAAGATGAAAATTAAATTACTCTACATAGCAATAGTTATTATTTTGCTAATAGTCCCTACGGTAAACCTAGCACAGTTGTCGACACTTGGAGCAAGTGCGGGCTTTGTGCTTTTTTCTTCTAATGGAGAAGTTACAAATACAGGTATCTCTCAAATTACGGGACATGTGGGAACAAATAGTGGCAGCAGTACCGCATTTGGGAATGTGAATGGGGTAATGCATGATAATGATGCAACAAGTGCAAATTGTGCAAGTGACCTGCTAATTGCTTATAATCAATTAGCATCTGCAACGGCTACTTTTTTTCCTTCTCCTTTACTCGGTAATGGGGATACGTTACTGGCAGGCGTGTACGCTATAGCCGCAGCTTCAACATTAAATCTGAATTTAGTTTTAGATGCTGAAGGTAATCCGGATGCATTATTTATTTTTCAGATTCAGGGAGCATTTTCTACAAATGCGGCATCTGCAATTGTATTAATCAACGGTGCTAAAGCATGTAATGTTTTTTGGAAAGTTGAGGGTGCGGTAGATATGGCTGCTGCTACTTTAATGAAAGGAACCGTCATTGCAAACAACGCTGCCATTAATATGGGTTTAGGAGTTGTATTAGAAGGCCGGGCACTTTCAACGACCGGAGCCGTTTCTGTAAATGGGGTGCTTGCCTATACTCCTGTTGGTTGCGGAAGCCCGGCTCTTAATGGCCCCCCTGCACCTGTATTGGCTTCAACCGAATGCTTCGGAATTTTTTCTTCCAATGGTGCTGTGATTAATACGGGCATTAGTACAATTATTGGAGATATAGGGTCTAATAACGGTGTAGTTACAGGCTTTGATTCATTACTCGTAACGGGAACAATACATTTAACTCCTAATAGCTTTACTATGCAATGTGCGGACGATTTATCAGATCTATATGCTTATGTAAATACATTGCCTTTTGATATCGAATTATTATACCCCGCTCAGTTCGGAAATAATCTGGTGCTTACGCCACATACCTATCGGATGAACGGAGCAGCAACATTTACGGATACATTGTATTTAGATGCAATGGGGAATAGCGATGCTGTATTTGTTATTCAAATTAACGGTGCCCTCACTACTGGCACCTATTCAAAGGTGTTGTTAATCAACGGGACACAATCGAAAAATGTATACTGGAAAGTTGAAGGTGCCGTGGATATTAATAATTATTCGGTTTTTCACGGGACAATTATATGTAATAATGGTGCCATGGGAGTATTAAATACCGGAGTCGTGCTTAATGGAAGAGCCTTACTTATTTCAGGCGCTTTAAACACCGCATCAATGAGTGTTATGAATGCGGAACCCTGTATTATAAGCGGAGTCGAGCCGGATGAAGCCACCAATGACGCAAAGACAGCATTGTTATATCCCAATCCGTTTACTAATTCGCTTACAATTGTTTTAAACGATTATTTGAAAAATAGTACATACGAGTTGCATATCTATAATCAGTTAGGAGCAAAGGTTATTCATCAACAAATGCTTCTGCCCTCTATTCGTATTGAAACCAATAATTTACAATCCGGAATCTATTTCTATACAATTATAAATAATCATAAAATTATTCAATCGGGGAAAGTGATTGCTCAGCAATAAAAAAATATTATACAATTTAAAATAGAAATCATGGGAAATTTACTTTACATCATAGCAGTAGTATTAGTTATAACATGGCTGATAGGTTTTTTAGGATATAATGCCGGAGGGCTTATTCATATTCTAATTGTAATCGCAATCATCGCGGTTATTTTAAGAATCATTCAGGGAAAAAAAATCAACGGCTGATTCGGATCCGGTAAACTGTGATATATGCAATGATTTTTCATTAGTGTGTAAAGAAACCGGATATAATAAAGGGAACTTTATATCAAACAAAAGATCAGTCATTTAATGAAATAATAAGATGAAAAAAATAGTATCATGTTTCTTGCTGGCAAGTATGTTATTGGTCTCTACTCCAATTGCATTGCGTGCGGAAACAACAGTTGATCCAAAAGAAGCTGCCACGAGCAGAGTTCCGGTGTCGGAAGAAGCAAAGACATTGATGAACCGCCTGGAAGTAATTGATAAGATGAACAAGTCGGAATTGAGCAGACCGGAAAGGAAGGCTCTCCGAAAAGAAGTTCGTACTATCAAAGAACGTTTAAAACATGTTGGGGGAGGAGCTTATATATCAGTTGGAGCGCTTATTATAATTATACTTCTGTTGATAATTCTATTATAATAGAAGCTGTAATAAACTTAATCAGAAAATAAAAATTAACATACAAAATCATGAACAATCTAACAGAATTTCTGGGAAACTGGAAACAAACCCAAGGGAAATTAAAACAAAAATTCGCCATACTTACCGATGATGATTTATTATTTATTGATGGTAAACAAGATGAATTAATGGGACGAATTCAAGCGAAATTGGGGAAAACAAAAGAAGAGATTTATAAAATCCTGTCAGAATTATAATTCTGACAGGATATAGAAAAATCTTTATAAAATTTAACAATCATATAATTTATAAAATGAAAAAATCAAACCTGATAGGTATAGCCTTTCTGATTATAGCAACTACATTATTTATAAGCTGTAATTCTTCATCCGAAAAAGTAGACAAAGCAAAAGCTGAAGTAGCAAAAGCGAATTATAATTTAGATCAGGCTAATGAGGAATATTTAGCGGATATGGAAAACTACCGGATCGAAACTGCCGAAAAGATTGCAGCCAATCAAAAAAGCGTTGCTGACTTTAAAGCAAGAATAGCAAATGATAAGAGCATTGCGAAAGATGAATATAAAGCGAAAATAGCAGCGCTTGAACAGCAAAATACCGACATGAAGAAACGAATCGATGATTACCGGGAAACAGGAAAAGAGAAATGGGAATTATTTAAATCGGAGTTTAGCCGTGATATGGACAAGCTGGGTAAAGCATTTAGTGATTTAACTGTTAAAAATGTTAAATAGAATTTAAAAATTAAAATTATGACTATTTTGAAAAAAATTATACTTCTCCAGGCAATAGTTCTGTTAATGTTTACAAACTTATTTGCGCAGACAGATTCGAGAGAGCAATTTGTTGCCGGCCTGAAAATTGGTACGAATTATTCAAATGTATATGACGCAGAAGGAGAAGAGTTTGATGCGGATCCTAAATTCGGTTGGGTAACGGGAGCATTTTTCTCAATCCCGGTAGGTGCATATCTTGGAGTGCAACCTGAAATTTTATTTTCTCAGAAAGGGTTTAATGCTACCGGAAGATTATTGGGAGAAACCTATGAGTTTACCCGCACAACAAATTATATAGATGTTCCTATCTATTTTGCATTGAAACCATCCAGCTCTGTCAGTATCCTTGCCGGCCCTCAGTATTCGTATCTTATCAAGCAAAGGGATGTTTTTACTAATAACGGCTCAAGCCTGGTTCAGGAGGAAGAATTCGAGAACGATAATATTCGTAAAAATATTTTTTGTTTTAGCGGAGGACTCGACATCAATGTGAATCATATAGTTTTGGGAACCAGGGTAGGCTGGGATATTACCAGGAATAACGGTGATGGAACTTCTGCTACACCCCGCTATAAAAATGTATGGTATCAGGCTACTTTAGGATACCGGTTTTATAATTAAGATTTTGATATACTATTCTGTATTCAATAATGCTATGTGTAAATCTCATAGCATTTATTGAAGCAATCATTCGTCTATAGGGTTTATTTGTATAATGTGTGAACTATGTAACACTCTTATGTAAATATGTAAAATAATATATCCCCTAATTCCCACCTTTAAGTATTCAATTGAATACAACAGAAAGAGCACATATTTCCTATACATATCCACAACGAAAATTTGTAGGGATATCTGAATACAGCAACGGATTTATTCTTGAAATCTCTTCTATTTTATTGAACCGAACAGACCTTATTTTAAGGCTGTAATTTTATTCAAACTTAAATATCATATTGATATAAAAATGAAAACAAAAAATATAGTATTATGGAAACCCATTTTATTTGTCGTCTTGCTGACGACATTTCTGGGAAGTTGCAGAAAAGATAATTTCGAGGAAATTAATGGAGTATGCCCGGTAGTAGAGACGACAGATCCTGAAAATTTGGAAACGAATGTTCCGGTTGACCAGGTTATCAGTGTATCATTTAATACAGAGATGGACCCCCGCACTATTACCACTGAATCATTTGTGATAACCTCCGCAACTACCGCTAAAGCGGTTGTTGCGGGCACTATTGCATTTAGCCTGAATAACAACGGAATTATTTTCACTCCGGATAGTTTACTCGAATCGAACACTACATACAGCGGAAGAGTAAAGACTACCGTAAAGGAAAAATTCGGTAACGCGTTACAGGCAGACTATGTCTGGACGTTTAGTACCGGATTAATTATTGCTCCGATGGTAGTTAGTACAGACCCGGCAGATGCGGATTCGAATGTTGTGCTGAATAAAACAATTACAGCAACATTTAATGTGCCGATGGATGCTTTAACTATTAATGCTAACAGCTTTAAAGTTATGGAAGGTATAAATCCGGTTGTCGGTGTAGTAAGCTATAATGGCTTAACGGCTGGTTTCGAACCGGTAAATCCTTTCGGTTATAGTACGGTTTATACCTGTACCATTACTGTTGAAGCGACAGATGCTAATGGAGTACCAATAAGTGCAGACTATGTTTGGGAGTTTAAAACAGAACCCGTTACAATACCTGCTATTATACTTACCAGTCCGCTCGATCAGGAAATGAATGTGAATTTAGATAAACTGATTACTGCGAACTTCAGTGAAGTGATGGATCCTGCGACAATTACGACTTCAACCTTTATACTTACGGAAGGATTAAACGTTATTCCCGGCGTTGTTACCTATAATACGCTGACGGCAACATTTAACCCCGACAACTTACTTAGCCCTAATACGCAATATACAGTAAGGATTACAACAGGAGCAAGTGATCTGGAAGGTACTTCCATTGCGAACGATTCGGTTTGGATCTTTACCACCAGCATTGCATCGGTTCCGGTAGTGATATCTACTGATCCGCTTGATCTTGCTACTGATGTGGAATTTGACAAAGTTATTTCTGCAACATTTAGCGAACTAATGAGTGTAGCGACGATTAACACTACAACCTTTACATTGACAGATGGTGCTAATTCAATACCCGGAAATGTAAACTATGTTGGAACAACAGCAAGCTTTACTCCGAATACGGATCTGCTTGCGAGCACAACTTATACCGCAACAATTACTACGGGAGCTGAGAATCTGGCCGGTAATGGATTGGCAAACGATTATGTGTGGACCTTTACTACAGATAATGTGGGTGTCGATCTTCAGTCTGTTGCACGTTTCGGAATTATTGCAGGAGTAGGTGTCAGCAATCAGGCCGGATTTAGTGAGATACGTAATATGGATGTTGGTATTAGTCCGGGAGTGCGTTCGTCTATTATCGGCTTCCCGCCGGCAATTATCGTAAATGGAGCTATGTATGCATCGGATGATGTATCGCCACCTAATGTGGCTGCTATGTTAATTCAGGCAAAACAAGATTTAACAGATGCTTATTTATTTGCTGAAGCGGCAATATTACCTGCACCCGCAACTGTTTCGGGAGATTTAGGAGGAATGACATTAGCGCCCGGTATTTATAAATCAACATCAACCTTATTAATACAGTCGGGAAGCCTTACACTTGATGCGCAGGGAAACCCGAATGCGGTATGGATTTTCCAGGTTGCTTCTGATTTTACAACAGTTGGAGGGGCCGGAGGAAGTATCCTTCTTAGTGGAGGAGCTCAGGCCAAAAATATTTACTGGCAGATAGGAAGCTCTGCAACAATCGGAGATTTCACTTCTTTCAAAGGAAATGTATTGGCATTAACATCGATCACGATGAATTCAGGAGCAACAGCTGAAGGCAGGATGCTTGCAAGGAACGGGGCTGTAGTATTAACTAGTACAAACATTATCAGTAAGCCATAATTAAATTATGAAAACGAAACAAAATTATACGAAGGGATTGTGCATGTCACAGTCTCTTTATCGACCGGAAATTAAAAGTATCATGCTTAGCATACTTATCTTAATGGGTATTTATACTTCGGTACAAGCGCAAGTAACAGAGTATTCCCGGCCATCCTGGTGGTTTGGAATATCGGGTGCTGCAAACTTAAATCTATACAGTGGATCTACACATCAGTTGAATGCTGATTTTAAACCGCCTGTTGCTTTTCATGAAGGAAAAGGGCTTGGGCTTTTTTTAGCACCGATGATAGAATATCATCGTCCCAACACAAGATTGGGAATGCAGTTACAAGCAGGTTACGACAGCCGGAGAGGGGCCTTTGATGAGGTAATCACTCCCTGTAACTGTCCGGCAGATTTATCAACCGATTTAGGCTATCTTACGATAGAACCTAACATTCGATTCGCTCCATTCAAATCAGGGTTTTATATATTTGGCGGGCCTCGCTTTGCTTTTAATTTATCGAAATCATTTACGTATGAGTTGGGTATTAACCCGGCGTTTCCGGAACAAGAAAAAACTCCGGATGTTACCGGAGATTTTGGTCAGATAAATGATAACTTAATCTCTATGCAAGTGGGTATGGGATATGATATACAATTATCAACTCAATCGAATAAAACACAATTGGCTATATCTCCTTTCGTTTCTTTTCATCCTTATATAGGACAAGAACCGCGTTCGATAGAAACCTGGGACCTTACGACAGTACGTGCCGGTGTTGCAGTGAAATTTGGAAGAGGAAAAAAAGTGGTTATGCCTAAGGAAATATTGATGGAAGATCCTGCATTTAGTTTTAGTGTCTATGCACCTGAAAATATTCCAGTAGAAAGAAGAGTACGGGAAACCTTCCCGCTGCGTAATTATATCTTTTTTGATATTGGTTCAACGGATATCCCGGACCGGTATGTGATACTACGAAAAGATCAGGTGAAAGATTTCAAAGAAGACCAGTTGGAAGTATTTACTCCTAAAAAACTTTCCGGTCGTTCGGATCGTGAAATGACTGTATATTATAATGTATTAAATATATTGGGAGATCGTATGCAAAAAAATCCGGAGAGTACGATTACAATGGTTGGATCATCTGAAGCAGGTGCACAGGATGGTATATTAATGGCGGAATCTACAAAAAAATATTTGGTTACAATTTTTGGAGTAAATGAATCCAGAATTGCTCTCGAAGGTCGGAATAAGCCTAAAGTACTATCCCTGCAGCCGGGTGGTACACGTGAACTAATATTACTCCGTGAAGGAGAACGCAGAGTCTCTATAGAAAGCGACTATCCCGCATTGCTGATGGAATTCCAATCGGGTCCGGATGCACCGCTTAAACCTGTAGAATTGGTAACAGTCCAGGAAGCGCCTGTTGATAGTTATGTATCCTTTGATGTGGACGGAGCTGAAAAAGCATTTGAGTCCTGGTCCTTAGAAATAAAGGATGAAAATGGAATTATTCAATATTTTGGTCCCTTTACTCAGGAACATGTTGCCATACCCGGTAAATCCATACTCGGTACCCGTCCGAAAGGCGATTATAAAGTAACGATGATTGGTAAAACAGAAAACGGTACATTACTGCGGAAAGAGCAAGCAGTCCACATGGTACTATGGATGCCCGATCAGAACGAGGAAGGAATGAGGTATAGTGTTATTTTTGAATTTGACGAATCGAAATCAAATTCAATCTATGAAAAATATTTAACAGAAATTGTTACCCCGAAAATTCCTCTGAATGGAAAAGTAATCATACACGGATATACTGATGTGATTGGAGATGCACCGCATAACCGGACCTTATCTTTAGCCCGTGCAAACAATGTTAAAAAAATTATTGAGAGCAGCTTAACCAAGCTGGGCAGGAAAGATGTGAAATTTGAGGTACATGGATTTGGTGAAGATGAAAATCTTTCTCCTTTCGGGAATACGTTTCCGGAAGAACGTTCATACAATCGAACAGTTATCATTGATATTATTCCTTCGAAATAATTAATTCTAATTTATCAAGGCTATTTCCTGTGGGAATAGCCTTTTCTGTTTATGGATCAATCCTGGATTGCTCATAATAATTTAAACATGTGTTATGTGTAAGTTTTTGGTATAAGTATGTAAGGCACTCGCTAATGTGAAACCTATCTTTATACTATTAATCAATAAACAATTTAAATAAATATATCATGGAAAATGAAACCAACAAAACTCCCGAGACATTTAAAATCATTGGTAACTGGGGCGATCAGTCAAAAAAATTAAAAGAAAAATTCTCTCAACTGACCGATTCGGATTTGAAGTTTGAAACCGGTAAAGAAGATGAATTGTTGCAACGAATTGAAACAAGATTGAATAAAAAAAGAGACGAAGTAGTAAATATCTTAAAAAAAGGACAAGCCGAAAAAATTTAAAATATTAATTGATAAGTTATTTTTAAACAATTTACGTTACAACTCACTAAAGGGATATCTTTCTGTAGCAGAAAGAATCCCTTTTTATTTATACCCTCTTCTTATTTTATCGAGACAGCATATATAACGAAAGCTCATCATATTAAGCTAAGAAAAAAAGTATTATTTTTGATAGCATATAAGATATTTATTGAGTTTTTAATTACAATTGTACCGGTAATTAATTATTCTTTTCAAGAATACTTTATCATTTAAATGAAAGAACACTACAGAAAAGGAGCCATCGGTGCTTTAGCCGATGAATACGAAAAAGCATTGGATGAGCTGAAGGATATACTAACCGGTATCGATGAACAGCAGTTTGTACAAGTAATCGATGAAACAGTTGAAAAAGATTTTCAGTCGGTACGATCCATTGTATTGCATATTATACGTTCGGGTTATGTGTATGCAAATCATATTCGCAGGCGATTCGGAGAGCAATCAGATTCAGTTGATCTTGATATTCATTCGAAAGCTGAAATGTTGTCCGGACTGGATAAAATGTTTCAATATACGCTGGAAACATTTAATAACAAATGGCTGTTGAGCGATGATGAGCTTTTAAGCACAATCATAAAAACATCCTGGTCGACATACGATCTGGAAGCGCTTATTGAACATGCCATTGTACATGTATTACGTCACAGGCTTCAAATACAAAAGTTATTGATGAAACAGTTTTAGCAGATTTCGTGCCTGATTATTTCTGCTGTGTTTATCTAAAGTATTTATTCTTAGAAAATAAATAAGAAATAGTAACTACCAGAACACATCCGATTACATTCAGCCATAGA
This sequence comes from uncultured Sphingobacteriaceae bacterium, assembly GCA_964454645.1. Taxonomy (GTDB): domain Bacteria; phylum Bacteroidota; class Bacteroidia; order Sphingobacteriales; family Sphingobacteriaceae; genus CAYVTM01. The sequence goes on from CAYVTM010000003.1 coordinate 95,903, forward strand.
AATGCAGTAAGTTCCATGAGATAGCATCCGATTACCAGCACTTCGGAAATGAGCGCTGCATAGAAAACAGCCTTCCCTTTTACTTTATGTATATAAAAGGCTACTAAGAAAATTCCGAGTATAGTTCCGTAAAAAAGAGAACCTAAAATATTAACAGCCTCGATTAAATTTCCTAAGCGACTTGCAAATAGCGCAACGATAATACAAAATACTCCCCAGAAAACGGTAAGCCATCGCGAAGCTGCGAGGTAATGAGCTTCGGAGCCTTCCTTTTGAAAAAGACGTTTGTAAATATCTACCACGCTTGTAGAAGCAAGTGCATTCAGCCCGGCAGCCGTTGATCCCATTGATGCCAGAAAAATTACAGCTATCAGCAATCCTACTAATCCTTTGGGTAGATATCCGGTAACAAAAGATAAGAATACATAATTACTGTCGTCGGTATCGGCATCCGGGTCATTCAATTTCATAAGCGCTAAAGATTCAGAACGAATAGCACCTAACTTCGCATTTACTTTACGTAATTTTTCGCCGTGCAAATCAATTTCTTGTTTGTTTTCTGCATCGATTGCACGCGCAAGTCCCTGAGCGATTTCTGTTTTTATAATAAACAATTCAGTATTGCGTTGCTCCAACATTTTATATTCCCGGGCATAAATACTGTTTTCAATTTTATCTTTTTCTACTTTATTGAAAAAAAGAGGTGCCTGATGAAATTGAAAAAATACAAATACCAATGCGCCTACTAATAAGATAGAAAACTGCATGGGTATTTTTACGATGCCGTTCAGGATTAATCCAATCCTGCTTTCACTTACCGATTTCCCTGATAAGTACCGGCCCACCTGTGATTGATCCGTCCCGAAATACGAAAGCGCTAAAAAGAATCCCCCGATAATTCCCGACCAGATGTTGTACCGGTTCGATAAGTCAAATTTTGTATCTACAATATTCAGCTTCCCCGATTTCCCGGCAATTTGCAGTGCATCATTCAGGCCAATATTTTCGGGTAAGAGATGGATTATCATATACCCGGCCAGGAACATTCCGCTGAAAATAATGCTCATCTGTAACATGTGTGTGTAGGATACCGCTTTTGTTCCCCCATATACCGTATAAATAATTACAATACTTCCGATAAACAAGGTAGTATACGTAATATCGGTTTGTAGTATGGTAGATAAGATAATAGAAGGCGCATAAATAGTGATTCCGGTAGAAAGCCCTCTCTGCAAAAGAAATAAAAAGGCTGTGAGTGCCCGTGTATTTAAATCGAAGCGTTGTTCTAAATACTCATAAGCTGTATAGACTTTTAAACGATGGAAAATAGGAACGAATGAAATGCACAGTATAATCATGGCTAAAGGCAGACCAAAATAAAATTGCACAAAGCGCATTCCATCGGTATAAGCTTGCCCGGGAGCGGAAAGAAAAGTAATAGCACTTGCCTGTGTTGCCATCACCGATAATCCTACCTGATACCAGGGAAGTTTCTGATCGGCTAATAAAAAGCCATCGATATTACGAGTACCTATACTTTTATATACTCCGTATAATACAATTGATAACAGTGTTACTCCTAAAACAATCCAATCAATTTGCGACATGTTATCGGTAATGAAGGGTGAAAAAATAATAAAAAATGATTTGCACTACGAGAAAAGTAATAACCAGGAGATACCAGGTTGACCATTTTTTAAATACAGGAGGTTCTTCGTTCGTCTTCATGATTATTCGGATTTCCCCAAACTTAATAAATTGGCGAATAAACGATAAGCCCCCGGAACTCCGGCAGGCAGTTGCCTGAAGAATGAAATTCCTGTATATACATAATAACCTTTTCCATATTGTGTTAAAATAATACTTCCATCGTTTGCATCTTCACCATTATCTTTGCAAGAAAGTAAAGTCACATATCGTGCATCCATATCTTTCGCAAAATACAATCCGCGTTCTTGAACCCAGCCTTCAAAATCTTTTGCCGTAATTTTATTCGGACTGTTCAGTGCAGGATGCCCGGGTTTTAAAATATTCATAACCGCATCTTCTTCGGTAACCCGCTCGCGGGAAATCTTGAAAGGATAAGGCCCGATATCTGTACTTACACTACTTATAAAATTACTGGTATTGTATTGTACAATCAGGTTCCCGCCAGCCGCAACATATTGCATTAACTTTTCCTGATAAAATTTCAAACGATCGTTGGTATTGTATGCACGGATGCCTACAACGATTACGTCGTATATCGATAAGTCAGACTTGTTGAGCAGCTCTTCATCAAGAATGCTTACTTCGTAGTTCAATTGTTGTAAGGACGCAGGTATCTCATCTCCTGCCCCGGGTATATAACCAGCCCTTTTCCCAAGTGCTTTTAAATGGATCTTTTCGACTTTAATTTCTGCATCGCTAATTAAGGTTTGGATGGGAATATGATCGTATGAAATGCGATGAATACTTTTTGAGAATTCTTTTCCGCCGGTTGCAGCGATGGCTTTTAAATCGGCAAGATGATCGCTTCCGTTTGCAGGGGGAGTAATTTCAAATTCGAATACCTGTTCGGAGCCTTTTGTATTCATGTCGAATGAAACGGAGTCAGGTACTATTTTCCATTCGGCAGGAAGAGCTAAGCGTAAATCTCCTTTTGCATTATTCAGGGATGATTTTACTATGACACCAACTTTCTTGGGAAGATCATCCGTAAATAACAAAACCTTTTCACGAATATTCACGATGATATCGGGAAGCACCTCTGCCGTACGATACAGTTCTCCTCTTACAGGATCGGTCCATTTGTAAAGAAGCGGGCGGTTGTAACTAAAATCCTTTCCTTCAATTGTAAATGTAAAGCGAGCATTTAATAAGGATAAGTCCTCTGCTTTACCAATCATTTGTGGATCGCTTATGCTAAATCTTCCGGGTAAATGTTTCTCTCGTAACCAATAGGGATTCGAATAATTCAGATTAGATGGAATAGTCAAAGAGGTCCGATAGTTATACAATTGATTATCGCTTAACGGAATATTAAATGTAGTGTCGAATTGAGAAATGATGGAGACTGTTTTCAATTGAATATTCCTCATCGAACGATTAATAGCTGAAATGGAAATAGCAGCACGCTGACCCGGGACCGTGTAAAATTCTTTGGTAGTACATTCGAACCAAAGTCCGCTGCAGACAAGAATTAATTCCTTTAATTCTTTTTGTTTTTGACTTTTCCAGTAAATATTATCCAGTTGATCGAGTGCAGAATAAAGTTCGATTAGAGTCGGGATAATATCGGAAGGCTTTGAAGCCCGGTAATCTTTCAATGCCTTTTGAATTAAGCGTTGGATTTTTTTCGATTTATCGATGCGTGTCCAGTTAAAATTTAGCTCGTCAAAAATATCTTTTTGAATAGGAGCACCTTTAATAAGTTTAAAATTTTCCTTATTGCTGCCGCGTTGCATAGCTACTCCAAAGCCCTGGCTTTTATGCTGGCTTCTGCTTTCGGAGGAGATCTCTCCATAGCTCTTACCCAGAAAAGTATTATAAGCGCCGATATCCATTTTAAAGAAATCATCACCATCGCTTTGCGGACGACCCGGAAAATTAAATCCATTCCAGACCAAACGTTTGCATTGCCAGGCTTGTACATATTTTAACTGTTCGGGGAAACGGGAAGGATCGGCAGCGGCATCAAAAGCTTCTTCAGCAAGTATAGCGGAGGCAGTATGATGTCCGTGGCCTCCACTTCCGTCGGTAGGGAAACGGGTAATAATAATATCGGGTTGAAACATACGGATTACCCACACTACATCCGAAAGAATTTCTTCTTTATCCCAAATCTTAAATGTTTCTTCGGGAGTTTTCGAATATCCGAAATCTATGGCACGGGTAAAAAATTGTTCTGCACCATCGGTTCTTCTTGCAGCTAATAATTCCTGGGTACGGATAAGGCCCAGCAACTCACTTTGTTCCGTACCGATTAAGTTCTGTCCCCCGTCACCACGCGTCATCGACAAATACCCCGTACGCATTTTTTTTTCATTTGCGAGAAATGAGAGCAGCCGGGTATTTTCGTCATCGGGATGAGCAGCTATGTATAAGACGCTTCCAACCGTATTGAGCTTATGAAGCGCAAGCTCTATTTCCGATGCAGCATGGCTCTTAGTGTATTGGGCGAAAGAACTCTGAGTGAAAAAACATAAAAAAATAAAAAGGTACAGGCGTTTGTTTTTCATCATACATAAAAATATTTCCCATAATAATACAGTAATTTAAGAAATGTTTAAAGTAAATATGATGATATATACAGGGAAATCCTTTAGAAACAGGCTAATTCCTTCGTATTACTTTATTTGTCGTATTCATTTTTTTCTTGCCAAACATAATAATCGCACTCAGTTCAAGTCCGATATGATCGGAATAATTGAGTGTTTTATCCAGCGTTTCGTAAGTATTGGTGTTTATATCTTTGTCCATTCTATCCAGACCGGGGGTAAACCATTGAAACATGTAGTAGGCGCGCGCTGAAACTCCGATGAAACCGAATGTGAGATGTGCCTGTGCAAAAATGCTATTACCTGTAGCAATATCCTTTATTACAGCATACCGGGCAATAGAATCGGTTTCGGTATAAATATTCATAATTCCAAATTCTCCGTTTGCTCCTATGCTTAGATCCAGTAATTGTGAATTGATAAAAGTATAAGCTCCGCTTATATTACAGGTATTGTTCCGAAAATCTATTTCTCTGAATTTGAGTCCCGACTCGGCACGGGTTTTCGATATACGCTGGCTGAATCGAACTTCATACATCCACCCAAGCTCGGCATTCAATACTCCGTAAAAGAAATGATAACCCGAATTGAATTTGAGATTCCCTAATTCTTTTGTTAATGCAACGGAGCCATTGGCTCCGGTACGTGAGCGGTTATAATTATCGACAAAACGATCAAGCCGGTCGTAGTTGTACAGAGAACCTCCTACCCCTCCGCCGATAAAGGTATAGGATTTTTGTGCTTGTGTATCAGCAATTATCAGAAGGATGCAGACAATTGTTAAAAGAAAAAATTTTCTCATGTTAAGGTTTTAAATATCCTTCATCGATTAATTGCTCGGCCATCTTTTTCCATTGTACACCTTTGATGTAAATTACTTTATAGGGTTCGAAGAAAGTGAATTCACATTGTGCGCCATTTACCCGGAATTTCCCGATTTCGAAATTGGCATTAGTAAAAATTTTTCCTCCGAAATTACTTACATGCACGGCCTTGTTATTTGTTTTTTTCTTATCGTATTTTTTGGTATCGAAGGAGCTTACCTGTGTAGCTTTCGCTTGTTCGGAAATATAATAGCCATATTTCTGATTCCCCATATATATAGTATATTTCCCGGGATTGATCCAGCCTGTTCCTTCTCTTCCGTTTTCGTTTACAAAGCGAATATCCTCTCCGGTATATTTTTTCTCCTGTGCATATCCCGTACTGATGAATGCACACAGGCAAAGTGTGTAAAGAATTTTTTTCATTGATCCGTAGAAAAAAATCAACGGGAATGATACCCGTTGATTGATTAGATATGAAACGATTTAATTTAGTTTAATTTTTTTGAACCAAAGGTTATCTCCTTTTTTATCGGTACCGACAGCAATGATATGATCTTTATCAACTTTCACAACACCTCCATCCAATTGCCCGAACTGATATTCATCGTTAAAGTCTTTCGGATCTGAAATTGCGCCATCTGTGGAAATTGTCATTCCCGATAATCCGAAACGTTTGCCATTATATTTTTTTCCCGGAGTATTATAGAATACATACAGTTTACTGTTATCCGTTAAATAGGTGTCCAGCTTCCCTGTTTCAACAGGCTTTTCTGCTTTCAGATGCCCGTCGTAGGTTCTTTTATACATATCCCTGTCGATTTGCACCAGCCAATCCAATTCCATGTTCGGAGTAAATTTATATACGATCGCATCGAGGTAGTCAAATATGGTATAATAGCGATAGGTAGTATAAGTAATGTTTCCTGCTGTAGTTTTGGTTACGGTAGTTTTCCAGTATTTAGTAAACATCTCTACGGTCAGATAAAAACTGCCGTCGGGCAAGAAATAAAAATCATTGATAGAGAAACTACCTCCTTTTTTATTGAAGCCCGGATTTCCTTTACGAAGTTTCTTCATAATATCTTTCTCATAATCGTAGGTGTTTACATCTTTGGGTTCTAATGATTTTGTATCGTATTTCATTACAAACAGGCCGATGTACGGATTGCTTACTTTCACCGTCTTATTATTCGAAGGCATTTTCGGCGCTACGGGTTTTGCGTTTGAGGGAGAATATTCGCCTGCTAATACCAGGTCGGTATTTCTTGCATCCAATTGAACGCCTGCAATTTTAAAGCCTTGTGGTAACTGCAAAATACTTCTCCCTTCTTCAACACCTTCCATCGATAGTTTGAATAAGATATAATCTTTCGGAAATTTCCATTTAAAAGGTTTAATCTGTTGAAGCTCTATCCCTACCAGATAAAGTTTGTCGTTATGGTACAGCATATTTTCGAGGCCAAATTCTCTTTTCCCAAGGAGGTTCAGTTCGTTCTGCGATTTAATCTCCATAGTTGCCGGATCAATGCGGTAGTATTTTAGAAAGTCTAATCCACTTTCCTTTTTGTTTTTGCTTTTTGTCTCCATTTGCACCATTAGCAACAGCTCAGATCCTGCACGCACTATGCGGTAGTTCCCGAACTCTTTTTCGCTGCACACTTCAATATCTTTAATCTCAATGATTTTATTGTTATTATCAAATTTGATAATCTGAATCATCATCATATCATTTTTACCCTCTTCATCAATCCAGGAGGTATAACCAATCCGGAAATTATCGTAAAAAAGACGAGGCTTTACGGAGTGCTTTGTTCCTAAATTTACATAGTCGGCTTTACCGATATTTAAATCTCTGTCTACGGCTAACTCGTAACGTTGCCAGGTTCTTTTTTCGCCTTTTTCTTTTTTCGCTTTTTGACTTTCGAAGTAAACCATAGCTCCTCCGGTATTTGCACTGTACAGAGCGCCTAAAGGTTCATTTTTGCGTTGGTCTTTAGTTAAAGGTATCTTCTTTTCGGATACCAGGCTTTGCGCATAGAGAGATCCTCCATAAATACATAGAAGTGTAATAACTAGCTTTTTCATTTTATTTATTAGTTTAATTTAGCTTATGGATGTGCATACAGCTTTTATGAACATCTTTATGATGGGTTAAAATTCAGGCTATTTATTGTTTTTGAAAATCCCATTTAGCGGGTAAATTGCTATACCCATTGGTACGGATAAAAAAACGCTCATCTTGTATGAGCGTTTTTTTATGGATTGAGAAGCTCTAAATTAACGAATGCTTATTTTTTGATTGAACTGATGCTCGCCCGATTGCCCTTTTAACAGATACATCCCCGGTTCGATACCATCGAATGAAAAACTGAAATTTCCGTCTTCCGAAAAAATCTGCTTATGGGCAATTGCCCGGCCCGACAAATCATAAAGCTCTAGTTCGACAAAATTTTTCGGCCCGGTATTTGTTAGATAAAACATTCCTTCGCTTGGGTTGGGATAAACGGTTACCGAAAATTTTTCTCTTATATTTTTTATGTTTAATAAGAAAGGTTTCGCACAATCGGAACGACTATCATACTCCCATATTCCTGCTTGCATGTAGCTGCCGATTTCTTCAATAAGCTGACTATTGGAATTATAAATCAAGGTGTCCTTCGAATAAGGTTCGAAGCTGCTTGTGATCAGGCTGTATAATGATAAGCTATACGTAATGAGGGGGTATACGTATCATTGATAGGACTATATGTTTCCCAAACGATCTCATCGGCTTTCCCGCTTGCTGTATAGGTATGATTTTTCCTGGAGGAAGATTTGAATACATTATTCCATGCGGATATGTTGGTGGTAATGAGGCGATTATTTTCATGGATGAAATCGATATAAGCCATTAATTGCTCATTTGGGGAATACAGATATAAAATATCCGGAGCCCCGTTTGAATTGAATACAACCGCCTGAATCTGATCTGTTGTCCATGTATTCGAACCATTGCCCCATTCGTAATAGACCATAGTATCGCAACCGTATGGGTTAGATAAGTCCATTGTCGAAGAGCTGTGCCTTGGCGGAAAGGCTGGTGAGTACTGCAGCTGCTGCCAGTAAACAAGTGCATAAAAGGTGTTTCATAATTTTATTCGTTTAGTTTTAAATTATTGTTAAAATTGGGAGATTGGGTTTTAGAGGAACATACCCGTCTTAGGGTAACCCATTGGTACGTATAAAAAAAGGGTGGCATAATGCCACCCTCCACTTAATTAAACCCTATGAAACATACTTATCGTACGCTTCATAAGATTGTAAAATCTTAGTATTTGTTTGCAAAGTAAATGTAGAACGAGTCTTCAACAGCTACAATGCCTGTAAATGGGTATTTTTATATACCCATTGGTACGGAGTAATTTATTTTTCTATTAAATTAGGTTATTCTCATAAGCATATTTTATAAGCCCTACAATGCTTTTTGTCTTTGTCTTTCTAAAAATATTTTTGCGGTGTGTTTCAACGGTTCTTTCGCTGATAAAGAGTGCTTCAGCAATTTGAATATTACTATATTCTTTCGCGATCAATTTCAGAATTTCTTTTTCGCGTATGGTAAGCCTTATTTCAGAAGTGCCGTCCGGCGGACTATGAGGTTCTGTCATAGCGCGCATCATTTCGGAAGTTACATCGTCGCCGAAATAAATACCTCCGGAAGCAATTTTGCATAAAGACTCTATCAACTCTTCTTTTCCGGTATTTTTTAAAATATATCCCGATACCCCTGCGTCGATCATTTCCCGGATCGTTTGTTTTTCACTGAACATGGACAAGGTCAGGATTTTAACTTCGGGTTTGCTTGCCTTTATTCTTCGGGCCAATTCAATTCCCGACATTTCAGGCATGTTAATGTCGGTAATAACGATATCGATACTTTGGTTTTCAAGTATCTGTAAAGCATCCGAAGCTCTTGTAGCTTCAGCAACAATTTGGAACTGATCCTGATCGGTTAATAATGCCTTTATTCCATCGATGAGCATTTGATGATCATCAACCAGAAGTAGTTTGACCTTCTGCATATGATAGGGTAGTGGTTTTAGTTAGTAACCAAATATACTATATACTATTGTATTATCAAGGCTAAAAATGAAATATTGATTACTATATAAGGAATTCTGAACTCATGTGGATCAATTCAATTAAATAGAGGGTGTCAGGATCCCTCCGAGTTCTTTCAGGCGAATTTCGGCCAGTTTTGCTTCAAAGCGGGCATTTACTAACCGTGCATTAGCATCTACATAATTCCGTTGAGCCTCTCTTAATTCCAAAGGCGTAATATTACCTACCCGGTATTTCTCTAAACTGATATCCAGGTTCTCTTTGGCTAAGTCGAGATTATGGCGCTCTAACTCCAATAATTTCAAATTGCTGGTATAGATCTGATAATCGGAAACGAGTTTTGATTGAATCTGATTTTGAACTTGTCGCATAACATAATTCGAGTTCTCGACTTCTATTTTTGCATTTTTTTCATTCCGGTTTTGGTAAAAGCCATTGAAAAGCGGAATGCTGGCAGTTAGTCCATAATTAAGCCCTTGAGCTTTCAATTCCCTTGCAAATCCGGTTTCTGAAGTAGAGTTAGCAAAATTATATCCGGTATTCAGGCTGATATCAGGATAGCGATTGGCGCGGACTGCTTTTAAATTTAATTCGGTAAGTCTTTTATTAATCACTGCCGATTGTAAGTCGGGATTGTTTTTATTCATCGATTCCTGCAATTGGTTTAATGTTAAAGAGCGATCCACCACGATAGTGTCGCCGACTTCAAACAGCGTATTAACATCTCTTGCAAGCAGTTCATTCAGATAAACTTTATTGGTTTTCAATAAATCTTCCAGGCGAATCATCGAAGTAGTGTCGGCATTTAAATCTACATTTGCTGCTAACACATCCAGCTTGGAAGCTCTTCCGATTTCAAATTTATTTTGTGCATCCTTTAAACGTATTTGTGATATTTCCAATGCCGTTTTCGAAGCATCCAATTGATTCTGTAAGCGAACAATTTCGTAATAGCCTGCAATAACATTGGCGAGTGTTGTTTGCACTGTAAGTTTCGCTTCTACATCGCCCAGTTTTTGGAATTCTTTCAGGCGTTCGTAGTTGGCAAACATTTCAAAGCCATCGAATATTTTCCAATCTAAATTTACACCGTAATTCAGGCTTGTATTTTCAGCTCCGTCCACATCAACCCGATTTCCGCTTTGCTGTGTTAGCTGTGTATTCTGAATACTTTTGTTTGTATTTAAATCACCCTTAATGGTAGGCAATACATTTCCGATAGCTCCCTTTGCGTTACGTTCGTAAATAGCAGCTGTATTTTTACTGATTTGTATCGCATAATTATTTTCCAATGCAATACGAATCGCGTCCTCAATGCTTAAAAGACCCTGCGCCCCTGCGCCCGGACTACATAGCAGGAACAGCAATGCAGGAATAAAACCGTGTACTATTTTTTTATTTATCATATTCATATTAATACGGTAATTCTTTATGCGGTCTCGACCATAACGAATAAATAGCCGGGATTACATACAGGGTTAAGATTAACGAGAAAAGGGTCCCGCCGACAATAACTATCCCCATCCCCATACGGCTTTTTGCAGCAGCTCCCAATGCCATAGCAATGGGCAGGGCTCCTAAAGCGATCGCTAAGCTGGTCATTAAAATCGGACGTAAACGAGCTGCAGCTGCTTCACGAATTGCTTCCGCGACACTTTTCCCCTGGGCCTTTAACTGATTGGCAAACTCCACAATCAAAATACCATTCTTCGTGACGAGCCCGATGAGCATAATGGTCCCGATCTGACTGAATATATTCCAGGTTTGTCCGAACAACCATAAGGATAAAAAGGCCCCGGCTACAGCCATTGGTACAGTAAAAATAATGATCAGTGGATCTACAAAACTTTCGAATTGTGCCGCGAGAATTAAATAAACTAATAACAAGGCTAATCCGAAAGCGAATAAAGTATTCGAGCTGCTTTCCTGGAAATCGCGCGATTCCCCACTTAAATCAGTGGAGAAGCTGTCATCCAAGATCTTATCTGCAATACGATTCATCGCATCAATGCCATCGCCGATACTTTTCCCCGGAGTTAATCCTGCTGATACTGTGGCCGACATAAAACGGTTGTTGTGATAGAGTTGAGGAGGGCTGCTTTGTTCAACGACATCCACTACATTATCGAGTTGTATTAATTCATTTTTACTGTTACGCACAAAGATAGAAGTCAGATCCAATGGATCATTCCGGTCGTCGCGGTCAAATTGCCCGATTACCTGGTATTGTTTTCCATTCATGATGAAATAAGCAAAACGCTGTCCGCTGAAAGCTAACTGCAAAGTTTGCGCAACATCCAATACCGATATCCCAAGGTTCTGTGCTTTATCACGATTAATGCTTACATCAATTTGAGGCCGGTTAAATTTTAAATTTACATCGTTACTGCTGAAGGTAGGATCTTTACTTACTTCATCCATAAAAACAGGAAGAGTCTCTCGCAACTTTTCAAAATTAGGTGCCTGAATAATGTATTGTACCGGTAAGCCCCCTCGGCGGTTTACGGCAATGGTGGGTTGTTGAATAACGAAAGCACGTGCTTCGGAAAACCGGCGGGCATCTTGTCCGAGTTTTTCGGCAATTTCTTTTTGAGAACGTTCTCTTTCCCCCGGCTCCACAAAACGTAAACGCATAAATCCGGTATTGGCAGAACCCGATCCCGCAAACCCGGGAGCAGTTACCGAAAGATTAATGATCTTTTCCGGAATAGAATCGTTTACCAACTGTGCCATATTTAAAATGAACCGGTCGGTATAATCATATGAAGCTCCTTCGGGAGCAGTAATAGAAAGCGTTACAGCGCTTCGGTCATCATAAGGGGCTGTTTCTTTTTGTAAGTTTACCCAAAACAATGCGATGAGTCCGAAACAGATGGCAACGATCAGAAATGCGACCCATCTTCTTTGCATAAATTTAGAAAGTGAATTAGCATACCCATCGGTCATCTTTACAAAGAAAGGTTCCGACCATTCGTAGAATTTAGTTTTTTTCTGATGGCCTTTTCTTAATAAATAGGCATTCAACATCGGTGTTAATGTAAGCGAAACAAAAGCCGATATTAAAACGGCGGATCCTATTACCACACCAAATTCCCGGAATAAACGTCCCACAAACCCTTCGAGGAAAATTACCGGTAAAAATACTGCCGCCAATGTTACAGAAATTGATATGACGGCAAAGAAAATTTCATTGGTTCCTTTGATGGCGGCCTCAAAAGGGTTGAGACCCTCTTCGACTTTCTTGAAAATATTTTCGGTTACCACAATCCCATCATCCACCACTAATCCCGTGGCAAGTACAATTGCTAATAGGGTCAGTACATTGATAGAAAATCCAAAAAGGTACATGATGAAAAAGGTAGCGATTAAGGAAACGGGAATATCTATTAAGGGCCGAAAGGCAATGCTCCAGTCTCTGAAAAATAAAAATATAATCAGAATGACCAGAGTTAATGAAATCAAAATTGTTTCTGCAACTTCGGTTACCGATTGTCTGACGAAGACCGTATTATCTAAGGCAATATTTAATTTAAAATCGGAGGGTAATTCTACTTTTAATTGTTCGTAACGTTTGTAAAATTCTTCAGCGATATCCAGATAGTTTGCACCGGGTTGCGGAACAATAGCCGTTGCAACCATGGGTGTTCCGGATTCCCGCAAAATCGTTTCTTCATTTTCCGGCCCTAATATTGCATAGCCTACATCTTTTAAACGGATAATTTTTTCATCTTCAACCCGGATGATTAAATTATTAAACTCTTCTTCGGTAGATAAATTCCCCGAAGTGTTTACCGTAAGTTCTGTATTATCTCCCGTAATTTTTCCGGAAGGGAGTTCGACATTTTCTCTGTCGAGCGCATTCTTAACATCTAAAGGAGTGAGGCCATAGGACGCAAGCCGGGTAGGATCGATCCACAAGCGCATGGCATACTTTTTCATTCCCCATATTTGTACATTACTTACTCCGGGAATAGTCTGTAAACGTTGTGAAATAACATTCTCGGCATAGTCGGAAATCTCCAGCTGGCTTCTGCTGTCGCTTTGAATGGTCATTGATATAATGGCATCGGAGTTGGCATCGGCTTTGGATACTACCGGACTACCGTCAATATCGCGGGGTAAATTTCGGACAGCCTGAGACACTTTGTCGCGCACATCGTTCGCAGCTTCTTCCAGATCTTTATCGAGGTTAAACTCTACCGTAATAACACTCGATCCCTGATTACTCGCAGAAGATATGTTTTTAATCCCGTCGATGCTGTTGATAGCTTTTTCCAGTGGCTCGGTAATCTGCGATTCAATAATATCGGCATTCGCGCCGGGATAATTGGTACGTACCGAAACGATCGGAGGGTCGATGGAAGGATATTCGCGAACTCCTAAAAATGTAAAGCCAATAATCCCAAATAATAAAATGAGCAGGTTCATGACTATCGCCAGAACCGGTCTCTTAATACTGGTGGTTGATATACTCATAGATAGGAAATTCTTATTGATTAATAGTTACTTTCACCGGGCTGCCTTCTCTCAACGACATAATACCGGTTATTAAAACCGTATCACCCACACTAACCCCTTTGTTTATTAATATGGATTCGTTTGTTCTTGTTCCGGTTTCAACTTCTACACCCTGTGCTATTCCATTCCGTACTATAAAAACTTTCTTCCCGTTCAATATCGGGATAATTGCTTCCGTAGGAATAAGTATTGCGTCTTCTATTACAGTTAACGGAAGCTCAATCTTCGCAAAGGTTCCGGGCAATAAACGGCCTTCTTTGTTATCGGCTAATGCTTTCAGGCTTAAAGTCCTTGTACGGATATCAATAGCGGGTTCTATCGCATAAACCTTTGCCTGAAAGGTATCTTTGCTTCCGTCTATGGCAAATCGTATCCGATTGTTTTTATTGACCTGATGGTTATACTTTTCGGGAATCGAGAAGCTGATTTTTACCGGATCCGCATCTACTAAATTTGCAATAATCATATTCGAAGTAATGTATTCGCCGATGGAAACATTGCGTAAGCCGATACGCCCGCTGAAAGGTGCGCGGATAGCCGTCTTGGAAAGTTGAGCACGCGTCAACTGTGTATTGGCTTGTAAGCTATGTAAATCGGCAAGAATAGCATCGTACTCTTGCTGGCTGATGGCTTGTTTGGCAAGTAATTGTTTCGCCCTGCCTTCGTTTTCTTCAGCTAGTTTTTGTTGAGTAAGCGCTTGTTGCAGCCTGGCCTGTAACTCATCATCATTCAGCTGAATTATTAAATCACCTTTATTAATAGTTGTTCCTTCTGTAAAAAAGATGTTCTCAATAATTCCCGGAATCTCGGTACGTATTTGTATTTGCTCATTCGCTTCAACAGATCCAGAAATCGTTAATGCATTTGTAAACGCTTGTGATTTAACAATAATTCCATTCACACGCATTTCACCCATTCCTTTAGGGGGAGTATTTGCCGGATCAGACTTTCCGGAATTCATTTGCGTGTAAATCAAATAAGCTATTACTCCTGCAATGGCGATATAAATAAAATATTTCAGTTTCATTCGATGAATTTATTGAGATAAATGATTTTTAAGTTTAAATAATGTATGCAATCTTTATTGCATTTCAACGGTACAAAACTGTTTTCCCGAATCAGCAGTTCTGTTCTGTAAATATCCGATTATCTTTGGAATTATAATGATACTCAATGATTTTTTGAGGGTACTACAGAAAATACGGAATGCCCAGGCAGATTGCGGCTCTGCTTGTCGGGTTAATCGACGATTGCGAAGAGCATGAAAATAGTATGCTTGATTTGACTTGATAGTACGCATAGGTAGTTAAACAGTATTTCTTCGTCATAGTTTTAAATTTAGAAAAATAAGTTATCTTTCCGTTTATTTACATTTATAGCCGAATCATTTTTTTTATGAAGAAGAACGTAAACTTTAATCTGGGATTAATTTTAGTAATGCTTATGAGTTTAACACAAAAGGTGAATGCGAAGCAAAGCATCACCTATACACTATCCTTTGAAGATGCCAAAGCACATTATGTACAGGTAACAATGGATTTACAGGAAATGGATGGGGAGTTTACTGATGTGAAGATGCCTGTATGGGCCCCCGGATCCTACCTGGTAAGAGAGTTTGCCAGAAATGTAGATAGTTTTAAGGCAAAAGATGCACAAGGGAATACAGTTAAATCGGAGAAAATTTCTAAAAACACCTGGCGGGTCTATCATCCCGGGATTAACAATTTACAAATCTCCTATCGGGTATATGCCTTTGAACTGACTGTTCGTACAAGTTTTGTAGATGAGTCGCATGCTTACCTGAACGGAACAAGTATCTTTATGTATGTCGATAAGAAATTAGACCTGGAATCGACGATTAAAATTATTCCGCATCCGGATTGGAAAAAAATATCTACAGGATTGGAGCCTGTTAAGCCGGATCCCTTTGTAAGAGTTGCTCCGAACTATGATATCCTGGCAGATTCACCGATAGAGATCGGAAATCAGGATATTATAGAGTTTACGGCTTCGGGAGTTAAACATTATGTTGCGATGGTGGGTCCCGGAAATTACGATCGTAATAAAATTATTAAGGACTTTACAAAAATTGTAGAAGAATCGACTTCGGTTTTTGGAACTCATCCCTGTAAAGAATATACCTTTATTGTACACAACGTTCCTGCAGGTGGCGGTGGGCTTGAACATTTGAATTCAACGACTGTACAGATACAGCGATTTGCGTATGGAAATGAAAGATCTTATCATGCTTTTTTGGCATTAATCGCGCATGAATATTTTCATCTGTGGAACGTGAAACGCTTGCGTCCCATAGCTTTGGGCCCGTTCGATTATGATAATGAAAATTATACACGTATGCTTTGGATGTCGGAAGGGTTTACGGCATTTTATGATAACTGGCTTGTCCGTCGTTCAGGTTTTTATTCCGTAGACCGTTATCTCGAGATTATGGCGACAGATATTTCCATGCAAACGAATTTACCCGGAGATCGTGTTCAGCCATTATCCGAATCAAGTTGGGATGCCTGGATAAAATATTATCGCAGAAACGAAAATTCATTCAATACACAGGTCTCTTACTACGACAAGGGAAGTCTGGCAGCTTGTCTTTTGAATTTAATGATTCTCAGTCATTCAGGAGGTAAACAAAACCTCGACGATTTGATGTCGTATTTGTATCAGGAATATTATCAGAAAAAAGATAAAGGATTTACTGATGCTGAATTTAAACAAGCAGCGGAAAAATTCTGCGGAAAAAATTTAGATGCTTTTTATGCAGACTTTATTGAAGGAACTGCCAGAACCGATTATGCGCAATATCTGGCATTAGCCGGACTCAAACTGACAGATTTGAATGCCGGAAAAATCGAGGTGTCGCTTTCTATAAAGACCTCACTAAACAATGGGAAGCTAATGGTTACGGCTGTTACAGAAGCTGCATCGGGGTATAAAGCGGGTTTGAATGTGAATGACGAAATTATTGCCATAGACGGTTTCCGTACGGATGACGTAAGTAAAATGATTGCCGATAAAAAAGCCGGAGATGAAATTATCTTGTTGATCAGTCGTGACGGGATGGTACGTGAAATACCTGTCGTACTCGAAAATAACAAGGATGTAAAATATAAAATAGAAAAATTGCCAAAAGTAACTCCTCTTCAGGATGCTGTGTATAAAGGCTGGATGGAAGGTGTACGTTAATTTGTACAGGCTTTAAACTGCTGCTGTTCAAATAATTTCACGGATTTTTATAAGCGTATATCTGATTTGTAACCGAGTGTTTCGGATGATGCTTAACGAAATCCTTGGCGTTATTTTTTTAACCGCGGAGACACGGAGAAGTATTCCCTACATTGTACCCGGCATGAATCACGCGGAGTACGCGGAGATCATGTTACTCAGATGAAGTTTGTGTTATGTGCTTTGCGTTCTCCGCGAAAACCTTTGCGTATTCTGCGGTTAATGATTTCTTATCTTAAATCTTCAATAATAAATTTTTAGGTACCCGGGTATTGAAAACTTGACGTAAAATATAAAATAGAAAAATTTACAAAAGCTACTCTCCTTCGGGATGCTGTGGATAAAGGCTGGATGGAAGGGGTTCGTTAATTTTTGTCCAGGCTTTCAGCTGCCACTCTAACTCTGCTGTGCAAATAATTTCGCCGGTTTGGTTATAAGCATGTATCTGATAGTGCTCGAGCGCAAGCCCGGTATCTGATATTTTTTCTTTTAGTTTCAAAAGATACCCCTCTTCGATACGGAACCGAATTTTCACATTTTCCTTTGCCTGTAATTTATAATCCATCCGCATATTTTTCATAAGCAGCCGGTAATATGCCGGATCCATGCGGCTTATAAGCAATAGTCCGCAGGCATATTCACATGCCGTAGCCAAAGCACAAGCATGCATGCCTTGTAAATGATTTTGATTTTTACGGATATAAGGTAAAATAACTTCTATATCGTTATCTCCAATCCTTGTTATTTTGATGGCATGCGGCTTATTGAAAGGAATGGTATATTGTAAAGCTATGTTTAATAGCCAAAGCCATAAGGCCGATTGCTTTGCTCTGGCTGTGAGCATAGTTAGTTTATCCTGCATGGCTTAAATTTTTTGATTGTATTTGGATAGAAGCTTCAAGTGCTGCATCGAATTCTTTTTCAAGACGATCGATAATCTTTTCGCACGATTTTATATCCCGAATTAATTCCACCGATTTTCCTGCACACCATAAAGTATTGTAGGATCCCGGTCTTATGGATTTTGATAAACGTCCCATGCCCTTTATCTGCGTCAGCATTTTAAAATATTTTTTAGTGGTTGGGTTCCGGGATAATAGTCGCTCCAAATAATTCTGACGATAGCCAATTTTCTTTGCATAAGGGGTATTGATAATGGTGCAGGGCGTTCCGGATATACGCTCACTTAAAACAATATCGTCCATGCCCGATGATACGATCGCATTTTTATATTCCATACTGACACTGCTTTCTTCAGAAGCAATAAATCGTGTGCCTATGGAAACCCCCGATGCTCCAAAGCTCATCGTTGTCAGTATCCCTTCTCCCGTAGCAATACCTCCGGCAGCGATAACAGGTTTATCCGGAAAAGCTTTTTGTAAGGCGGGGACTAATATATGCAAAGGATTATCTCCCGCATGTCCTCCCGCGCCCTGCCCGACGGCAATAAAGCCATCACAATCTAAATCATGACATTTTTGGGCATGTGTAAGAGTCGTTACATCACAGTACACCTTCGCACCGTATGTATGGGCGGCATCAATTACTTTTTTAGGATTTCCCAACGAAGTGATGTAAAAGGGTACTTTTTCCTCCACACATATAGCAAGGTGTTTTTCAAACAATACATTCGATTTTTGTACAATCAGATTTACACCGAAATTCCCTTTTTTATTTTCCGTAGAGTTTCGAAAGCCTTGTAAGAATTGAATGATGCTCCTCAGCTCTGCTTCTTTTCTGAAATTAAGACTCGGAAATACACCCATAATGCCATTTCGCATCGCAGCTTCAATCATGAGTTTGTTGGATACTAAAAACATAGGAGCCATGATAACCGGAAGGCGGATGCTTAAGGCTTCAGTAAAAGGATTTTTTATATTCATATTATTTATTTTAAATTAAATGATATATTTGTACTATATACCAAATTGGTATTAGGTAAATATATGCAATTATTCATAAAGGTAACCGATAACATTTGAAAAACGAACGGCTCATTTTTTTTTTAGTATATTGAGCGTGAAATAAAAAATACAGATATGCAAATCAGTCGCGTCTTTGATTTACTTCCATTTTTAAAAATGTACTATCCCGGACAGAATATATTTCTGATGAAGGAGCTGGGGAAATGGGTTCCATATACTACCGAAGACTTTATTCGCAATGTTGATGATTTAAGCTTGGGTTTATTAAAGTTGGACATTCAAAAAGACGACAAGATTGCTAATATTTCCCCGAATCGTCCCGAGTGGAATTTTGTAGATTTTGCGGTAATGCAGATGGGGGCGGTACATTTACCTTTATATCCGACCTTATCCGAAGCTGATCTTAAATATATTCTCAATGATTCCGGAACCAAAGTGGTTTTTGTAGCCGATCAGGCATTGTATGAAAAAGTAAAACGGGTAGCGGAAGAAGTGCCTACTCTGCAACATATCTTTTCTTATGATGATATTCCCGGAGTGAAATCCTGGCGGAATATCATGGAGTTGGGAGATACTGCCGACATGGAAAAAATAGAGGCATACAAACTAAATGTATCTCCCGACGACCTGCTTACGCTCATTTATACTTCGGGAACTACCGGAAATCCCAAAGGGGTAATGTTAACACATGATAACATAGTGAGCAACTTTAAAGCCTCGAACCCGCTAATTCCCAAGGGAGCGACCACTGCTTTAAGTTTTCTTCCTTTATCGCATATTTTCGAAAGAATGGTTGTATATATGTATTTAAGCAAAGGGATAACCATCTATTATGCAGAATCATTAGATAAGATTGCCGATAATTTAAAGGAGGTGAGGCCACACATGTTTACAACAGTTCCGCGATTGCTGGAAAAAGTATATGATAAAATTGTAGCAAAAGGTGCGGAATTAAAAGGTATCAAAAAGGCATTGTTCTTCTGGGCATTGGATTTAGGGTTACGTTATGAATATTACGGACGTAACGGTTGGTGGTACGGGTTTCAGCTGAAAATTGCGAATGCCTTAATATTTAAGAAATGGAGAGAAGCACTGGGAGGGAATATCCTTGCAGTTTGTTCGGGGGGAGCGGCATTGCAAACCCGCCTGGCAAAAGTGTTTTGGGCTGCACGTATCCCGGTATTGGAAGGTTACGGATTAACAGAAACATCTCCGGTAATTTCTGTTAACGGATTGGATAAGGATATGAAAGAATTCGGTACCGTGGGCCGTGTTATCGATAAGGTGCATGTGAAGCTTGCCGAAGATGGAGAAATATTAGTGAAGGGGCCAAACGTTATGAAGGGATATTTTAATCGTCCGGAAGCTACGGCGGAAGTTTTTGATGCTGATGGGTATTTCCGAACAGGTGATATAGGAGAATGGGTACAAGGGAAGTTTTTGAAAATTACCGATCGTAAAAAAGAGATTTTTAAAACCGCCGGTGGAAAATACATTGCTCCGCAGATCCTGGAAAACAAATACAAAGAGTCGAAGTTTATAGAACAGATCCTAGTGATTGGAGAGAACCAGCGTTTCCCTGCTGCATTTATCGTCCCTGCTTTCGATTACTTGAAAGAGTGGTGTGCGCTGAAAGGAATTTCCTATTCTACAAACGAAGATATGGTACGGGATCCGCGTATTATTGATCGCATACAACGTGAAATTGATTTTTATAATGAGGGCTTCGGACATTGGGAGCAGGTAAAAAAAATTGTACTGCTACCCCGGGAGTTTTCGATTGATGCCGGAGAGATGACACCTAAATTAAGTCTGCGCAGAAAAGTGATCTTAGAAAAATATAAACATTTCGTAGAGCAAATCTATCGATAAAAAAGCCCCGTATTTTTACGAGGCTCTGTTAAACGTTCTTTAAATAATTATTCGCGTTCTAAATTGAAAGAACCATTTGAAAATACAACGCTGTCGTTTGCATTGCTTACATTATAGCCTGTAAAGCTAAACGTACCTTGCAGATTATTTGCTGTATCTGCCGAAGTAACTACAATAGTTCCCGATGTTGCACTGAATGTTTCGAAATCAAAGAGCCCCGGACCTGTTTTCTGAGTAAAAATTGCCGGGAATTGATTAGACAATGTATAGGTACCCGGAGTAACTCCGTTGATATTGATAATCATTGTCTTGGTGTAAGAAAATTTTGATGCCCATATCTGCATCGTATTATTGGATACGTCGAAATTAGCAGTGTCGGTTGCAAATGTTGTACCATCGGCGGTGACAGAGAAAGCCGACCCTCCTTTGGGTGTTGGAGTAGTATCGTCATCTTTGTCGCAGGCATTTAATGTAACTACACCTAGTGCAGCAATTAAAAATGGGGTAATAAATTTAAGTTTCATTTGTTTTTAATTTTATTATGCTAAATAATAGATAAGCTTTTTTAAAATAAATACCCTGTAACACGTAAATAGGGTACGTACTAAAACGGATATGAGTATAAGAAGAATTAATAAAGTAGCTGTGTTGGGCTCAGGAATTATGGGTTCGCGAATAGCTTGTCATTTTGCCAACATCGGAGTGGAAGTTTTATTATTGGATATACTTCCCAAAGAACTGTCAGAAACAGAAAAAGGTAAGGAGATTACTACCGAACAGCCGGCCTTTAGAAATCGAATTGTGAATGATGCTTTGCAAAGCACTTTAAAAGCAAACCCGGCAGCTCTCTACAAAAAATCATTTGCCCGAAGAATTCGTACCGGAAATTTTACCGATAACATGTCCGAAATTGCTTCCTGCGATTGGGTAATGGAGGTAGTCGTTGAAAATATAGAGGTCAAAAAAAGTGTATTCGAAGAAGTGGAGAAATACCGGAAACCGGGAACACTTATCAGCAGCAACACTTCCGGAATTCCGATACATTTAATGGCAGAAGAACGTTCCGAAGATTTTAAAAAACATTTTTGCGGTACTCATTTTTTTAACCCACCGAGATATTTACGCTTACTGGAAATTATCCCGGCTCCCCATACCTCTCCCGAAGTGATTGATTTCTTAATGCATTACGGGGACCGCTACTTAGGAAAAACAACCGTATTATGTAAGGATACTCCGGCATTCATCGCTAATCGCATCGGGGTGTTTTCAATTATGTCTTTGTTTCATCTGGTAAAAAAGATGGATCTGACAGTTGATGAAGTGGATCGCTTTAGCGGAACAATATTAGGTCGTCCTAAATCGGCAACGTTCCGTACCACCGATGTGGTAGGTTTGGATACCTTGATAAAAGTGGCGAATGGGCTGACGGAGAATGCCCCCCGCGATTCGGCTAAGGATACCTTTATTCTCCCCGATTTTATTAAACAAATGGAAACCAATAAATGGCTGGGTGATAAAACTAAACAAGGTTTCTATAAAAAGGTTCGTAAAGAGGATGGCTCTTCGGAAATCCTTTCCCTGAATTTAAAAACCCTGGAGTACGAACCCAAACAAAAAGTAAGATCGGCAACGATGGATACGCTGAAAGCGATCGATCAGTTGCCCGATCGTTTACGTGCTTATGCTAAAGCAAAGGATAAAGCAGGTGATTTTTTCCGGGCAAGCTTTTATGCACTCTTTGAATATTGCTCGCATCGTATTCCCGAAATATCCGATGAAATTTATCGTGTAGATGACGCTTTATGTGCCGGCTTCGGCTGGGAAACAGGCCCTTTCCAAACCTGGGATATCTTAGGTGTAGAGGAGACCTTAAAAACTATGGAGGAAACGGGTCATAAGCCTGCCCCATGGGTGTATGAGATGCTTCAGTCGGGCGCCGTATCTTTTTATAAGATTGAAGATGGAATTAAAAAGTATTACGATATCACTGAAAAATCTTATAAAACAATTCCGGGTTCCGGGGCATTTATCATACTCGATGATATTCGTGCCGCAAAAACCGTATGGAAAAATACAGGTGTAAGCATCATCGATCTAGGGGATGGAATCTTAAATTGTGAGTTTCATACCAAGATGAATGCTATGGGAGGAGAAGTGTTGCAGGGAATTAATAAAGCGATTGATTTAGCGGAGAAAGAATACCGTGGACTTATTATCGGCAATGATGGAGCAAATTTTTCGGCTGGAGCTAACATTGCTATGATTTTTATGATGGCGGCCGAGCAGGAATTTGATGAAGTGGATTTTGCAATCCGCCAGTTCCAGCGAACAATGATGCGGGTACGTTACTCTTCTATCCCCGTAATTGCTGCCCCTCATAATTTAAGTTTGGGTGGCGGATGTGAGCTGTGCTTACATGCCGACTTTGTACAGGCTTATGCAGAAACCTATATGGGACTGGTAGAGTTTGGCGTAGGCTTAATTCCCGGAGGCGGAGGATCGAAAGAGTTTGCATTGCGTGCAGCGGATGCGTATCGCGAAGGCGATTATGAGTTAAACACCCTGAAGGAAAAATTTTTAACCATCGGCATGGCGAAAGTTTCTACCTCCGCTTATGAAGCTGAAGAATTAGGCTATCTGAAAAAAGAAACATTTGCGGTAAGTACCAACAGAAGCCGCTTGATAGCCGATGCAAAACAAAAAGCCATAGAGCTGGCAGATGCAGGTTATACGAAGCCGGTTATGCGAAACGATATTCGCGTGCTGGGGCGACAAGCATTGGGAATGGTTTATGCCGGAGCCAATACTATGTTCAGCGGAAACTATATTTCCGAACACGATAAAAAAATATCTGAAAAACTTGGTTATGTTTTATGTGGAGGAGACCTGTCGGAGCCGGCACTTGTTTCGGAACAATATCTCTTAGATCTCGAACGGGAAGCTTTCCTGTCGCTCTGTGGTGAACGTAAAACACTGGAGCGTTTACAGGCGATCTTAAAAGGGGGCAAGGCATTACGGAATTAATAATTGAATTTATAGAAAGATGCATTCTGCATAAATAAAAAAAGAAGAAATACAATGAACGAAGCATATATCATAGCCGCTTATCGAACTGCTGTAGGAAAAGCTCCCAAAGGTAGTTTGCGTTTTTACCGACCGGATGATTTAGCATCCGATGTAATCAAAAAAATAATGAGCAGCTTCCCGCAATTGGATAAAGAGCGTGTCGATGATGTGATTGTCGGAAACGCTACACCCGAAGCAGAGCAAGGCTTAAATATAGGCAGGATGATTTCATTGATCGGACTCGATACGGTTAAGGTTCCCGGTGTTACAGTGAATCGTTATTGTGCATCCGGATTGGAAACCATTGCTATTGCTGCTGCTAAAATTAAATCGGGAATGGCCGATTGTATTATTGCCGGTGGAGTAGAGTCTATGTCGCCGATTCCTTTTGGCGGATGGAAGATTGTTCCGAACTATGAAGTAGCGAATACGAATCCCGATTATTATTGGGGAATGGGATTAACTGCCGAAGCGGTTGCCAGGGAATATGCTGTTTCGCGGGAAGATCAGGATGCGTTTTCTTTTCACTCACATCAGAAAGCAATTGCTGCCATACAGGCCGGTAAATTTAAAGATGAAATCGTACCCATTAATATCAAAGAGACTTATGTGTCCGAAGGAAAGAAAAAAGTAAGAGAATATATTTTCGATACCGATGAAGGGCCGCGTGCAGATACCGACCTCGAAAAATTAAGCAAACTGAAACCGGTATTTGCAAACAATGGATTCATCACTGCGGGAAACTCTTCCCAGACTTCAGATGGTGCCGCTTTTGTTTTAATCGTATCCGAACAAATGTTGAAGGAATTAAATGTACAACCCATCGCTCGTCTCGTAAGTTATGGAGTTGCGGGTGTTCCTCCCCGTATTATGGGTATTGGTCCCATAGAAGCGATTCCTATTGCTTTGAAAAAAGCAAATATGAAATTAAAGGATATCGAATTAATCGAGTTGAATGAAGCCTTCGCATCACAATCGCTGGCTGTAATCCGCGAGTTGGGTTTGAATGCTGACATCATAAATGTAAACGGAGGAGCTATTGCATTGGGGCATCCTTTAGGCTGCTCCGGAGCCAAGCTGTCGGTGCAGTTGTTTAATGAAATGCGAAGAAGAAAAAATAAATATGGGATCGTTACGATGTGTGTAGGTTCAGGACAGGGAGCAGCCGGGGTGTTTGAGCTTTTATAAATTGTATTGTAAAATATAAAATAGATCATGGAAAATAAGTTAACAAAAGGCGGTGAGTTTTTAATCAGGGAAACAGAAGCTGAAGATATTTTTATTCCCGAAGAATGGACAGAAGAGCAACGTATGATCGCGGAAACCTGTGATGATTTTCTGAAAGCAGAAGTATTTCCACGTCTCGATGCGATCGACAACCAGGAAGAGGGATTAATGGAGTTGTTGTTGGATAAGGCGGGAGAGCTGGGTTTATTAGGAGTTTCCGTACCTGAGGAATACGGAGGCTTCGGAAAAAATTTTAACAGCTCGATGCTTGTTACTGAAAGGGTCGGAGCGGGACATTCTTTCGCTGTGGCTTTATCGGCACATACCGGAATAGGAACCTTGCCGATTTTATATTATGGGAACGATGCCCAGAAACAAAAGTATATTCCCAAACTGGCAAGCGGTGAATGGAAGGCGGCTTATTGTTTAACAGAGCCGGGTGCAGGTTCGGATGCCAATTCCGGAAAAACCAAAGCGATACTTTCGGATGACGGTAAGTATTATCTCATCAACGGGCAAAAGATGTGGATTACCAACGGAGGTTTTGCCGATGTGTTTATTGTCTTTGCAAAGATTGATAAGGATGAGAACCTGAGTGCGTTTATCGTTGAGCGTTCTTTCGGAGGAATTACCATGAATCCTGAAGAGCATAAAATGGGAATCAAAGGATCTTCTACCCGGCAATTGTTTTTTAACAATTGTAAAGTACCGGTAGAAAACCTGTTGTCGGAGAGGCAAAACGGGTTTAAAATTGCCGTAAACATTTTGAATATCGGTCGTATAAAGTTAGCCGCATCGGCATTGGGAGCTTCAAAGGAAGTTGTGAGCAAAGCGGTGAACTATGCGAACGAACGTATTCAGTTCGATATTCCTATTTCTAAATACGGAGCGATACGTTACAAGTTAGCGGAGATGGCCATAAAAATCTGGTGTACCGAATCGGCAACCTATCGTGCAGGGCAGAATATTGATGATGCTTACGAGACATTGGTTGCAGGGGGTATGGATTCCGGGAAAGCGAAATTAAAAAGTACCGAGCAATATGCGGTCGAATGTGCGATCTTAAAAGTGTACGGATCGGAAACCCTAGATTATGTAGTGGATGAGGGTGTGCAGATCTATGGAGGTATGGGCTTCTCCGCAGAAGCGCCTATGGATCGTGCCTATCGGGATGCACGTATCAATCGTATCTTCGAGGGTACGAATGAAATCAATCGTTTGCTTACTGTTGATATGATGTTGAAACGTGCTATGAAAGGGGAGCTGGACCTAATGACACCTGCCGCGAATGTTGCGAAAGAGTTGATGGAGATTCCCGATTTCGGCTCCGGCGATGAAGGCTTGTTTGCTAAAGAAAAAAAGGCATTGCTGAATATGAAGAAAGCAACGTTGATGGTAGCCGGTGCAGCGGTACAGAAATTCATGATGACATTAGCGAAAGAGCAGGAGATACTGATGAATATTGCCGATATGGCAAGCCTGGCATACATCGCTGAAAGTGCCTTGTTACGTGCCGAAAAATTAGTGTCCATGCGTGGTGAAGAAGCTGCTCAGCTGCAAACAATCATGGCTCGGGTGTATTTGCACGAAGCCCTGGATAAAGTATACCTGTTCGGAAAAGAAGCGGTCAATTCCTTTGCCGAAGGCGATGAACAACGCATGATGCTGATGGGATTGAAACGCTTTACAAAAACAGAACCGATGAATCTGAAAACAGCAAGACAAAGTATTGCGAAGAAACTGATTGAAGAAAACAGATACTGCTTTTAGAAAGGAGTACCTTTTCTTAAAGCAGAACGAATAGCTTAGTCTGCTGTATCGGAGTTGCAGCCATAAAGGTATGTTGTAGGAATGGGCATGTTTAATGTTATATTTTTTTGCTTTGTTTTCCCCCAAACAGGCGACACAAAAAAGCCTTGCAGAACCACTGCAAGGCCTAAACAATTAAAGGTTAATAAATCAGGATGCTACTGTTTTCTGGCTATTAGCGGATATCCGAGTAGCTACGGGTATCTCAGCCGGTTTGGTTTAGGGTTGAATGTTTTTACAACAGATATCGATTCGGCAGAATGTTTAGTTTTATAAATATAGAATAAAAAAAACAGAAAATAAAAATGAATCAAATACTATTCGTATAAATGGATTTCAGACCGTTTTCCAAATCAGGGTATTTGAAATGAAATCCCGCCTCTATGAGTTTTTGTGCAAATACACGTGTACTGTCTAAGACCAAAGCCGAACGGCTTCCCAAAAGTAGTTTGCAAACAAAGCCCGGTACAGGCGGGAGGAAATGCGGTCTCCCGAGAACTTTTGCAAGTACTTGTATGAAGGTCTTATTCCTTACCGGATCAGGAGCTACTGCATTATAAACCCCCTGAATACCTTCATCTTCAAGCGCCCGGATATAGATTGCATAAATCATCCAAATGAATCCAGCTCATCCACTGTCTTCCCGTTCCGAAACCGGCAGAATCCATAACCTACCGCAGAAGCCATAGGCACTAAGGCTCCTCCGGCTTTCGATAAAACAATTCCCGTACGTAGAATACAAACGCTGCTTGATAGGGCTTTTGCATTCATTGCCGCTTGTTCCCAGGCTACACAGGTTTCTCTCAAAAAGGTTGGAGCAGCTTCTGCATCTTCCGTAAAAATTCATCCCCCCGATCCTTATAATACCCAATTGCGGATGCTGAGATAACTGTTTTTACAGGATGTCTGCATTTCTCTAAAGCCTGTATCAGCAAGTCCGTTCCTTTTTCCCGGCTATCGCGGATTACTTGCTTGCGCTTGTTTGTCCAGGCCTTACCGGCAATACTCTCTCCGGCTAAATGGATAATGGCATGGACACCTTCAAAAGCATTTAAGTCGATATACGAAGATTCGATGTCCCAACGGAATACCTTGATTTTAGAGGTATTACGAGGTATTCTGCTCAGATGGATAACTTCGTATCCCTCAGCAATCAACCGATTGCTGAGTGTTGTTCCTACTAAGCCTGAAGCGCCGCTTATCAATTTATCAATATTTTTTCATCGTTTTTCGAATGTTGATTCTAAAGCGTAGCTTTGATTTTTGCTGTTAATTGTAATTATAAATCAGAATATCAAAATGAAATATACGAAACATGTGTTTGTTTGTACCAATCAACGTGCCGAAGGAGCAGTAAAACCAAGCTGTGGAGAAGCACATGGAATGAGTCTGGTTACTGAGTTTAAAAAACTCATCAAAGAAAAAGGCTTACAGGTAGAAATGCGTGCACAAAAAACAGGATGCCTCGATGTATGTGAACAAGGCCCTGCCGTAGTGGTCTATCCCGAGAGCGTATTTTACGGTAATGTACAATTGAGCGATGTCAAAGAAATTGTTGAAAGTCATTTGCTCGAAAACCGTATTGTAGAACGCCTGAGAATTTACTGATTTTTTATAGCTGTATTTTCGAACAAATTCGGGTTTAGGCTGTTTCACTGATGGATTCATCTGTTTGTAAAATATAATTTAATCAAATTGAATAGAGAATTGGTATGAGTATTTTTTCGATCGGCGATATTGAAGCGATTACCGGTATTAAACCACATACCATACGGGTTTGGGAACAACGATACGACTTAGTGAAAGCCAAGCGTACCGAAACCAATATCCGGTATTACGATGATGATGATTTGCGGTTGCTTTTGAATGTTTCTATACTTTCCGAACACGGGTACAGAATTTCCGAAATTGCCAAGATGTCGATGGAGACGGTAAACAAACTGGTGACTCGTTTACAAGTCGATCCGGTGAATTATCCTTGTCAGGTACAAAGCCTGAGCCGTTACACACTCGAACTCAATAAAAAAGAATTTAAGAAAGTGTTGGCACAGTCCATCCGTAAGATGGGCATGGAGCAAACGATGATACAAATTGTTTACCCGCTTCTCTACAAATTGGGGAATATGTGGCAAACAGGAGTCATCAATCCGGCCCAGGAACATTTTGCTACGAATCTCATCAAGCAAAAGCTT
The DNA here is from genome assembly GCA_964454645.1 of uncultured Sphingobacteriaceae bacterium. Lineage (GTDB taxonomy): Bacteria > Bacteroidota > Bacteroidia > Sphingobacteriales > Sphingobacteriaceae > CAYVTM01. Next base: position 124,936 of record CAYVTM010000003.1, read on the forward strand.
ATCACCTGTATCGACTCCCTGACAATCAAGCGGGAAGAGAATGCAAAGAAATTTTTGTTGTTTCTGCCTCCGGGGGAGTTTCATGAAATCGGACTTCTGTTCTCGCTTTATCTCTTAAAGTCAAAAGGTTTTCAAACTTTGTACCTGGGCCAGAACCTTACTTTCAGGTATATTCAGGAAGTTTTCCGTTATTATAATCCCGATTATTTGTTATCCGTGTTAACCAATCCGTTGACCGATGTGGCAGCAAAGGAGCTCATTAAAGAAAGTAATGCGCATTTAGGCGGCAGACCTTATCTTCTGGCAGGCCCTGCAATTGCAAAATTGCATATTGAGGAAGAGCCATCCATACACTTATTACGAAGTGTTGAAGATTTGGATTTGTTTATAGCCCGGGAAATGAGCCGGGAGGGTTGAGAATCAATAGTTTTTGACTTTGCCCGCATGGCGGGGATATATTTAGAAAAAACCTTTAAAAGGTCTGTAAATAATGTAATTTTGCGAAAGATTTTTCACATATAGAATGGATAAGTTAAGCTACCTTAGTAATACATCAGCAGAATATATCGAATCGCTGTTTCAAGCATATAAAGAAGATCCTGAATCCGTAGATTTTGGTTGGCAAAAATTTTTCGAAGGATTTGAATTGGGAAGAAGTTCCGATGCCACAAAAGTTACTACCGAAACCCCTGAGCAGTTTCTGAAAGAAATAAATGTATTGAACCTGATCAATGGGTATCGTTCGAGAGGGCATTTGTTTACCAAAACCAACCCTGTTCGTGAACGACGTAAATATTATCCGGGAAAAGAAATAACCAATTTCGGATTAAGCGATGCCGACCTGGACATCGTTTTTAATGCAGGAGTAGAAGTAGGCCTGGGCCCTGCCAAATTACGTGATATTATCGGGCTTTTAGAGCAAACCTATTGCCAGTCGATAGGTACCGAATACAAATACATCCGGAATCCGGATAAAATTAAATGGTTCGAAGAGCGTATGGAAAGTGTGCGTAATACTCCGAACTATACTATTGAAGAGAAAAAAAGAATTTTACATAAATTAAATCAGGCAGTAGTTTTTGAAAATTTTTTAGGGACTAAATTCCTGGGACAGAAACGTTTCTCATTGGAAGGGGCTGAAAGCCTTATCCCGGCACTGGATGCAGTAATTGAAAAAGGTTCGGAATTAGGTTTGGAAGAGTTTGTTATCGGTATGGCGCATCGCGGACGTTTAAACGTGTTGGCGAATGTCATGAACAAAACTTATAAAGAAATTTTCAAAGAGTTCGAAGGAAAATTCAACGAAGATGATCCTTCGGGTGGGGATGTGAAATATCACTTAGGATATTCTACGGATGTGAAAACTGCGCACGGTAAAAATGTGCATTTAAGTTTATCTCCGAATCCGTCGCACCTGGAAGCGGTAGATCCGGTGGTAGAAGGAATGGTCCGTGCGAAGTTGGAAAAAAAGTACGCTAACGATTTAAAGAAAATTGCACCAATATTAATTCATGGAGATGCCTCTATTGCCGGCCAGGGTATTGTGTATGAAGTATTGCAGATGTCGAAACTGGATGGATACCGTACAGGTGGAACCATTCACCTGGTGATCAATAATCAGATCGGTTTCACGACCAATTTTAAAGATGCACGTTCCAGTACCTATTGTACCGACATAGCGAAAACTACCTTATCTCCCGTATTTCATGTGAATGGGGATGATGTGGAAGCCCTTGTATTTGCTATACAAATGGCTGTTGAATACAGACAGATGTTCCATAATGATGTATTTATTGATATACTCTGCTATCGACGTTACGGACATAACGAATCGGATGAACCGCGTTTTACACAACCTTTGTTGTATAAGGCAATCGAAAAACACCCGAATCCACGCGAAATTTATTCTCAAAAATTACAAAGCTCGGGAAGTATTGATGGAAATCTGGCAAAAGAGATGGATAAAGAATTCCGTCGGATGTTGCAGGATCGGTTGAATGAAGCGAAGCAAGAAGCGAAATCGGAAGCCGAGACTTTGTTCCAGGGCTCATGGAAAAATTTCCGTTTTGCCAAACCCGAAGATTTTAACACAAGTCCGGAAACAGGCGTAAATGCAGAAATAGTTAAACAATTAGTAGAAAAAATTACAACATTGCCTTCCGATAAAAAGTTTATCAGGAAAATTTCCAAGCTTTTTGAGGATCGCAAAAATATGCTTCAAATAAATACTTTCGACTGGGCTATGGGAGAGTTAATGGCTTATGCAAGTTTGATGAATGAAGGATTTCCGGTCCGTTTAAGCGGACAGGACGTTGAGCGGGGAACCTTCTCGCATCGTCATGCAGTTGTTAAGCTAGAAGGCTCTGAAGAGGAATACATTCCTTTAACGACTGTAAATAATGAGCAGGCTCCTTTTCATATTTACAATTCACATCTTTCAGAATATGGTGTGCTTGGATTCGAATACGGATATGCACTGGCATCTCCAAACACCTTAACCATTTGGGAAGCACAGTTTGGGGATTTCTTTAATGGCGCTCAAATTATTGTCGATCAATTTTTAACCAGCGCCGAATTCAAATGGAAACGTTCGAACGGATTGGTAATGCTGCTTCCGCATGGATACGAAGGACAAGGTCCCGAACATTCATCAGGACGTATGGAACGTTTTCTGGAAGCTTGTGCCAATGAAAATATTATTGTTGCTAACTGTACAACACCTGCCAACTTCTTCCATATTTTACGTCGCCAGCTGAAATGGCCATTCAGGAAACCCCTGGTAGTATTCACGCCTAAGAGCTTGTTGCGTCATCCGAAATGTGTATCTGCTTTGGAAGATTTTACAAATGAAAAATTCAAAGAAGTAATAGACGATCGTTTTGTACAGGCGAAAGATGTGAAACGAATCTTATTCTGTTCAGGAAAAATTTATTACGACTTACTCGATCGTCAGCAAAAAGAAAAGCATAGCGATATAGCGATTGTGCGTGTGGAGCAATTGTATCCATTACCGGTTGAGCAGATAAGTGCCATACGTGCAAAATATATCAATGCCGAAGAGCTGTTTTGGGTACAGGAAGAGCCTGCGAATATGGGGGCATGGCCGTACATCGTCCGACATTTCAGAAGAGACCCTATTGAAGTGATTGCACGTAAAGAGAGCAGCAGTACAGCAACCGGGTTTCATAAACAACATTTATCACAACAAGAGTATATTATTTCGAAAGCATTTGAAGCGGAGACCGGAACATCCTTTTCAGGTTCTGAAATGAAAGCAAAGCCCGGAATGAAAAAGGCTGTAGCCCCTGTATCGTTGTTGAAAACAAAGAATACTCTTAAGAAGAATTAATTTTTTACATTTACATATACATAAAAGAAATATATTATGAGTTTGGAAGTTAAAATTCCGCCTGTTGGTGAGTCGATTTCAGAAGTAACCTTATCCCGTTGGATTAAAACTGATGGGGAATATGTTGAGATGGATGAAATTATTGCAGAGTTAGAATCCGACAAAGCAACCTTTGAACTTACCGCAGAGGCATCCGGAGTTTTAAAAACGAAAGCTGAGGAAGGAGATACATTAGAAATTGGTGCTGTCGTTTGTGAGATTGATACCGAAGCGAAAGGGAGTGTAAAAAAAGAAGCCGCTGTGACTGCATCGCAACCGGCCGCATCAACACCAACTCAAAGTAAAGATACATCGTATGCAGGGGGGCATCCTTCTCCCGCGGCAGCAAAAATATTAGCGGAGAAAGGGGTAGATGCTGAATCGGTACAGGGTAGTGGGAAAGACGGACGTATTACAAAAGAAGATGCGATGGCAGCAAATGCAAAACCTGCTGTAAAAACAGAAAGCGCTAAAGCACCTGCCGCTTCATCCGATAGCAATCCTAAAGCCAGGGAAGTACGTAAAGAAAAGATGTCTTCACTACGCAAAACGGTTGCGAAACGGTTGGTAAGCGTTAGAAATGAAACGGCCATGTTAACGACTTTCAACGAAGTCGATATGATGCCGGTTATGGAATTGCGTGCGAAGTATAAAGAGAAATTCAAAGAAAAATATGGCGTTGGATTAGGATTCATGTCCTTCTTCGCGAAAGCGGTATGTGGAGCCTTGAAAGAATATCCCGCAGTGAATGCACAGATACAGGGCGAAGAAATCCTGTATCATAATTTTGCCGATATTTCTATTGCGGTATCTGCTCCGAAAGGATTGGTGGTACCGGTAATTCGTAATGCAGAATCCATGAGTCTTGCCGAGATCGAAAAAGCAGTACTGGAGCTTGCCGGGAAAGCAAGGGAAAGTAAATTAACAATCGAAGAGATGACAGGCGGAACCTTTACCATTACCAATGGTGGAGTATTTGGCTCGATGATGTCCACTCCGATTATCAATGCTCCGCAATCGGCGATCTTAGGTATGCACAATATTGTTGAGCGCCCGGTAGCTGTTAACGGGCAAGTAGTGATTCGCCCGATGATGTATGTAGCCCTGTCGTATGATCATCGTATCATCGACGGAAGAGAGTCTGTAGGCTTTTTGGTACGTGTGAAACAATTCCTTGAAGATCCGCAACGCTTACTTTTAGGTGTTTAATAATGCTTGACAGGAGCATGGGATTAGCTGTTTTGCCGAATATTTTTTATATTTGATAGCTTGAGGAGTACATAAAATGATTGCAAAGAACGAAAACTTACATATCGATTGTGAACACTGTCAGGTCCGATTCAAATCTTTGTTTTGTCAATTGAACAAAGATGAACTGGAGACCGTCAACTCCAATAAATGGTGTACTACCTTAAGTAAAGGGCAGCAGCTTTTTAAAGAGGGAGCTTATCCTTTAGGCTTGTTTTGTGTGAATAAAGGCAAACTGAAATTACACCAGATGGGGGATGAAGGTCGCGAACAGATTGTACGCTTTGCCAAAGAAGCGGATGTGTTGGGATATCGTGCCTTACTTACCGGCGAGAAATACGCCTGTAGCGCAACCGCTTTAGATGATAGCTCTGTATGTTTTATCCCCAAAAATATTTTCTTTACCCTGATCGATTCGAATAAAACACTTTCTTTTCAGATTATTAAAATGCTTTCGGAAAATCTCCGGAATGCAGAACATACCATTACCAATCTTGCACAAAAAACTGTACGCGAACGTATGGCAGAAGCCTTACTCTTCCTGAAGGAGATGTACGGTGTAGAGGCCGATGGAGAAACACTGAATGTCAGCCTTTCCCGTGAGGAGTTTGCAACACTTGTAGGGACGGCCACCGAAACAACTATCCGTTTATTATCCGAATTCAAAAGCTCCAGCATGGTAGCTTTTACAGGTAAGAAAATACGCATTCTCAATCCGAAAGAATTAATTCGAACGGCCAATATTCACGATTAAAACTGATATTTATCATGTGAAATGAATTCTTTCAGCTGTACTTTTGAAAAAAATGAATGAGTATGGATGCCCTGAAAGTGAAAACAACCTGTTATCATTGCGGAGAAGATTGCGACAAAGATCATCCCATAGTTGCAGAAGAAAAATCTTTTTGTTGCGAAGGCTGTAGGCTTGTCTATGAACTGCTCAGCGAAAACCAGCTTTGTACCTATTATAATTTCGAAGCAAATCCGGGTAATACTCCTTTGCAAAGTGATCAATCCAATCGCTTTGCTTTCTTAAACGATGCCAATTTAAAAGCATCGCTTATCGATTTCAGTAACGGCAATCAAACACATATCACTTTTTTTATTCCGGGCATGCATTGCAGCTCCTGCATTTATTTATTGGAACATCTCGATCGCTTATGCCCCGGAGTAGTGCATGCACAGGTACATTTTCCCGAAAAAAAACTGAAAGTTATTTTCAATGAACCGGAAACCAGGCTGATAAAGATCGTTGAAATGATGGCTCGTATCGGTTATGAACCTTATTTCAGCTTAGACGATATCAGTAGAAAAAAACAGTTGAAAAGAAATAACTCCAGGATTTATAAAATTGGTATTGCTGGCTTTGCTTTCGGTAATGTGATGATGTTGAGCCTGCCCGAATATTTTGCGATGGGGGAATTCTTCGATGAAAAAGGATTGGAATCCTGGTTCGGTTTCTTAAATATTCTTCTGGCGATTCCTGTGTTTTTTTATTCCGCTTCGGAATTTTTTATTTCCGGATATAAAAGTTTACGAAAAGGCTTTCTGAATATCGATCTTCCGATTGCATTGGCGATACTGATGACATTCGGCAGGAGTATCTATGAAATAGTTTCCGGAACCGGAGCCGGTTATATGGATTCGATGACAGGCATTGTTTTCTTTATGCTTGTCGGAAGGTTTTTTCAGGATAAAACCTACGATACGCTCAGCTTCGACCGCGATTATAAATCCTATTTCCCTATCTCGGTAAGTGTTCGTAAATCGGGCATAGAGCAAACAGTCCCGCTTACCGAATTAAGAACAGGCGATCGCATGATCATTCGTAATAACGAAATTATCCCTGCCGATGCATTGCTTCTTAAAGGGGAGGCGAATATCGATTATAGTTTTGTAACCGGTGAATCGAATGAGATCAAAAAGGAAGCCGGGGAATTGATTTTTGCGGGTGGAAAACAAATAGGAACGATGATCGAACTGGAAGTGGTGAAAGAAGTGGCGCAAAGCTATCTTACCAGCTTATGGAACCGTGATGCGTTTGAAGAAAAAGAGCAACGCGAACAATCTTTCATTCATTATGTAAGTAAATATTTTACGCTTATCCTCTTTATCATCTCTGCTACATCTTTTATTTATTGGGCTCCCATTGATATGAAGAGAGGTATTGATGCCATTACCACTATTTTAATCATTGCTTGTCCGTGCACGCTATTGCTTTCCTCAACCTTTACTTTTGGAAATGTGTTGCATTATTTCAGTAAGCAAAAAGTATATCTGAAAAATTCGGATGTCATAGAAATGATGACCAAGGTGGATACGATTGTTTTCGATAAAACAGGTACGCTGACCGAAGCGAATCAGTTCCGGCTTGAGTATGAAGGAGCGGCGTTAACGCAAGAAGAAAAGCGTTTTGTAAAAAGCCTGGCCACACAGTCTTCACATCCGCTCAGCCGTAGGATCAATCATTTTTTAGAAGAGGAAAAAATAATTAAAGCAGACAATTTTCGGGAAAATATAGGGGAAGGATTAAAGGGTGTTTTTGAGGGGAATGAAGTATATCTGGGATCGTATAACTATGTTGGTTCGCCGCAGGAGCTTTCTCACTCGAACGAAACCAGCGTGTATGTGCGGATCAACGATCATACTAAAGGGCGTTTCATTTTTAAAAATGTGTATCGTCCGGGGCTTGAACAACTGGTGAAGCGTTTAAAACCGAAATACGGGCTGATGATTCTTTCGGGCGATAATGATTCCGAAAAAAATAATTTAGAGAAAATGCTGGGCAAAGCGGTAGCACTGTATTTTAATCAATCTCCCGACGATAAGCTGAAGCGGGTGGAAAGCCTGCAGCAGTCGGGGAAATATGTGATGATGATAGGGGATGGGCTGAATGATGCCGGTGCCCTGAAGCAGAGTGATGTGGGTATGGTAATTGCCGATCGGGTGAATAATTTTTCTCCGGCATGCGATGTGATTATGGAATCTTCTTCTTTACATTATCTTGACAGGCTCATTCAATATTCCTTTGCAGGAAAACGAATCGTTAAAATCAGCTTCGGTTTTTCTTTGCTGTATAATGTAGCCGGATTAAGTTTTGCGGTACAGGGATTACTATCGCCGGTGATTGCGGCAATCTTAATGCCTTCCAGTTCGATAACGATTATTGCATTGACAAGCTTGTCAAATATGTTTGCAGCGCGTAAGCTTTTTAAGAAGCCTATGAATTAAGGTTTTCGGACGAAGGAGTATCTTTATTCATCTTAAGGAATTCTATTTTATATTCGAAGATCGCGGCGATACTTCCCGAACGCAGCTTAGCAAGTTTGGTTTTTTCTCCGCTGAAATTTTCATCCAGCGTTTCATGAAATAAGAATAGCCATCGTTGAAAATGCGCTTTGCCTATGCGATCCATAAAAGCTGAATGCTTATCGAAGGGAGTGCCTCTGTAATCGTTATTATCAAAAATTATACCTCCCCAAAAGCGATACATAATCTCTAAATGTGCAGTCCAATCGATATGTTGAAAGATCCCGGATAGTAAATCATCCCTCTTAACTTTTTCGTAAAAACTGTTGACAAGTAGCACAATATCTTCTTTTGAATTTATATCTTTTTTCATAACTTAAGCTACCATTCATTGCAGCGGGACTACAATGATTGAAAGCTAAATTTCAAACTAAATATTCTGTTAATACATGATTTTTATCATATTTTGAATAGTTAAGTGTATATACTTTTACGATGATTTTACAAATTTAAGCGTCGGTTGAAATGAGTGCATTATATATTTTGATAGGTATAAGTTTATTGGTTGCAACAGGATTTCTTTTATTATTCCTGTGGTCGGTAAAAGACAGCCAGTACGAGGATGACTATACCCCATCGGTACGTATTCTTTTTGATGAAGAAAAAACTCAGGATAAAAACTAATTTAAATAAAGCTATACGTTATGCAAATTGAAAAGTTCTATTACGATAACAGGATCGTTAGAAATTTCGCCTATGCCACAATATTCTGGGGCTTGATAGGTATGACTGTAGGCTTGCTGGCAGCCTTACAGCTTGTAGTTCCATTTTTTAATTTCGATTTGGCCTACACTACTTTCGGCCGGATAAGGCCCTTACACACCAATGCCGTAATTTTTGCATTTGTGGGGAATGGGATCTTCGCCGGAGTGTATTATTCACTTCAACGCTTGTGTAAAACGCGAATGTATAGTGATCTGCTGAGTAAGATTAATTTCTGGGGCTGGCAGTTAATTATTTTAGCTGCGGCAGTTACTTTGCCGCTGGGACTGACTTCGTCGAAAGAATACGCCGAACTGGAATGGCCGATAGACATAGCCATAACAATTATCTGGGTCGTCTTCGGATGGAATATGTTTGCAACGATCTTAAAGCGCAGAGAACGTCATTTGTATGTTGCTATATGGTTTTACATCGCAACCTTTGTAACGGTAGCGGTATTGCACCTCGTCAATTCATTCGCACTTCCGGTATCTTTCTTTAAAAGTTATTCTTGGTATGCGGGGGTACAGGATGCATTGGTACAATGGTGGTATGGCCACAATGCTGTTGCTTTCTTCTTAACAACACCTTATTTAGGTTTAATGTATTACTTTGTTCCCAAAGCAGCTAATCGTCCGGTGTATTCATACCGGCTATCGATTATCCATTTCTGGGCATTGATATTTATTTATATCTGGGCAGGCCCGCATCACTTATTATATACTGCATTACCCGATTGGGCTCAGTCTTTAGGAGTTGTATTCTCGGTAATGCTGATTGCTCCGTCATGGGGTGGTATGATTAACGGTTTACTAACCCTGCGCGGCGCATGGGATAAGGTGCGTGAAGACGTGGTACTGAAATTTTTCGTTGTTGCCATTACTGCGTATGGTATGGCAACTTTCGAAGGCCCTATGTTATCGCTGAAAAATGTAAATGCTATCGGACACTTTACCGACTGGATTGTTGCTCACGTACATGTTGGAGCTTTGGGATGGAACGGGTTCCTTACATTCGGTATGTTGTACTGGTTATTCCCCCGTTTGTTCGGAAAAAAATTGTACTCCCAAAAAATGGCGAACTTCCATTTCTGGATCGGTACTTTGGGAATTTTATTCTATGCAATCCCTTTATACTGGGCGGGCATTACCCAAAGCCTGATGTGGAAAGAGTTTACTGCGGATGGCTTCTTAAAATATCCAAACTTCCTTGAAACCGTCACCCGTATTCTTCCGATGTATGCATTGCGTGCATTAGGTGGTTTAATGTATCTGACGGGCGTAATCGTAATGACCGTGAACTTATGGAAAACAGCAGCCTCCGGAAAATTAATTGCTAACGAAGAAGCTGAAGCTGCACCATTGACTAAAGTAGTTGAAGTAGAAAAAGGAGAACACTGGCATCGTTGGATCGAACGTCGTCCGGTACAGCTGATGATCGGAAGCCTGATCGTTATTTTGATCGGAGGTATTGTAGAAATGGTACCCACTTTCCTGGTGAAAAGTAATGTCCCTACCATTGCAAGTGTAAAACCTTATACTCCGTTAGAATTACACGGACGTGATATCTATATCCGAGAAGGATGTAATACCTGCCACTCGCAAATGATCCGTCCGTTCCGTTCCGAAACAGAACGTTATGGAGAATATTCTAAAGCGGGGGAGTTTGTGTACGACCATCCTTTCCTATGGGGATCGAAACGTACCGGTCCCGATTTGCATCGTATCGGTGGTAAGTACCCGGATTCCTGGCATTACCATCACATGGACGATCCTGAATCAATGTCCCCGGGATCGATCATGCCCAGGTATTCCTGGTTGCTTGAAGATGGTTTGGATATCAGCACGACGGCTGCAAAAATCCGTGCAATGCAAACCCTCGGAGTTCCTTATCCCGAAGGATATGATCAGCAAGCAAACGATGACCTGAAAAAACAATCCGAAGAAATTACCAAACGATTGGCCGAGGCCGGAATAAAAACCGTTAACGATAAAGAAATCATTGCATTGATTGCTTATCTGCAACGGTTGGGTACAGATATTAAAGCACAAGCTACAGTTAATAATTAGGTTTTAAAACGTAAGCAGTATGCCGGTAAGGCATACTGCTTTAATTAAAAAAAGATTCATATGAAATTTATTAATTATTTAAAATCGATTGGCGGTGTTGAAATCTATCCGATGATATCGCTGATGGTCTTTTTAATTTTCTTCGTGATACTGATCGTATATGTAGCAGGAAGTAAAAAAGAGTATATAGCTGAAATGAGTAAGCTCCCTTTAGATGATAATAATGAAAAAAATTGAGTAGATGATTATGGAAACCAAACATCATACAAAAAGCATGCTTAAAAGACCGATCATTTTTTGCATCGCAATACTTAGCTCGGGCGTTAGCTATGCACAGGAAACTGTTGCAACAACAAGCGCATCACAAACCTCCAATTGGTCGAACCCCTTATTTTGGTTAATGGTGTTTGCTGTTGTTGCTTTATTAGCGGTGATTATAGCGATGGGCTCCTTATTGATCGGGCTTGTTGAAACGAAAACAAAATCTTCCGCGGTCAAAAAAACTGCCGGGTTATTGGTTGCAGGTTTTTTCTTGGCAGGTACACAAAGCGCTTCGGCGCAAGCTGCAGGCTTTACGGCAGGTTTAAGCAATACGACCTTTAACCTCTTGTTAGCAATCGTAGTTATCGAAGTGCTGGTCATTTTGTATATGTACTATATCATGCGCAGAATGATTATGGCTTTGGGATTTGAAAAAGAACGCAAATCGAAATGGTCATGGCCATCCATCCGTCAACGCCTTACCGGTTCTGTACCTGTAGAAAAGGAAACGGATATTGCTACCGACCATAATTACGATGGTATTATAGAGTTGGATAACAACCTTCCTCCCTGGTGGAAATATTTGTTTTATGTCACCATTATTTTTGCCTTCGGATATATGTACTACTATCATTTCGGCAGCGGCAAATTACAGATCGCCGAATACGAAGAGTCGGTTAAGGTAGCGGAGCAAAAGCAAAAACAAAATTTACAACAATCAACCAATGCGGTCGATGAAACAAATGTTACCTATTTAGCCGACGAAGCAAGCATCGGAAAAGGGAAAACAGCTTATGCCACAAAATGTGCGGTATGCCATGGCCAGGCAGGAGAAGGGGGTGTAGGTCCTAATCTAGCTGATGCGTATTGGATCCATGGCGGATCGATACAGGATATTTTTAAAACAATTAAATATGGTGTGCCTGAGAAGGGAATGGTTCCCTGGCAAGCGCAGATGCCTCCTGCAGAAATGCAGATGGTAGCCAGCTATATTAAATCTTTGGCAGGAACAGATCCGGCAAATGCTAAAGAACCTCAGGGCGAACTTTATAAAGAGGAAATTGTTCCTGCCGGTGACAGCACGCAGGTGCAGTCGGATAATACGGCATCACAATAAATGGGTGTGCTGCCGTTAAAATAAACAGGATGGCAAATGCAGAAGATATATATTCGGAATTAGATCAATCGTTTCGCGATAGTGTTTCTACAGTTGATAAAGAAGGGAAACGTGTATGGGTATATCCTCAGAAACCTAAAGGTAAATTACACATCTATCGGGTTCTTGTTGCGGCTGTTTGCCTGGTACTGCTTTTCGGAATGCCCTTCATCAGGCTGAACGGCGAACCGTTGCTTTTACTCAATGTGCTTGAGCGTAAGTTTGTCTTCTTCGGGATGATCTTTGGCCCCCAGGATTTTTTCCTGCTCGGGCTTTCGATGCTGAGCTTTATGGTTTTCATCGTATTGTTTACCGTTGTTTACGGAAGGGTATGGTGCGGGTGGACTTGTCCGCAAACCATTTTTATGGAAATGGTCTTCCGTAAAATAGAATATTTTATAGAAGGGGATGCGAATAAACAGCGTGCTTTGAAGAAAGCCCCCTGGTCATTCGATAAGATCTCTAAAAAAGCAATTAAGCATCTTGTATTCTTTTTGATCTCCTTTATCATCGCCAATACATTCCTGGCGTATATCATCGGGGTTGAAGAGTTGTTTACGATCATCAGAGAACCCTTGCAATCGCATTGGGCGGGATTCTCATCCCTGCTTGCATTTACCGGAATGTTTTATTGGGTATTCGCTTTTTTCAGGGAACAGGTATGTACGGTTGTCTGCCCCTATGGAAGATTACAGGGAGTATTGCTCGATAAAAATTCGATCGTTGTTGCATACGATTACATGCGTGGTGAGAAACGCGGCAAGCTGCATAAAAACGAAGAACGTACATTAGGCGATTGTATCGACTGTCATCAATGTGTGGCAGTTTGCCCTACGGGAATTGATATCCGTAACGGAACACAACTGGAATGTGTGAACTGTACGGCTTGTATCGATGCATGCGATCATATCATGGACAGGGTAGGCTTCCCGCGCGGATTGATACGTTTTGCATCCGAGAAAGGTATTGCGGATAAAGAGCGTTTGAGAATTACGCCACGTATCGTTGCCTATACGGTGATACTATTTGCGCTTTTGGGAGTATTAAGTTTTGCATTGATAAGCCGGACCGATACCGCGACAACAGTATTGCGTACACCGGGGATGATGTACCAGGAACAACCCGACGGACGCATCAGTAATTTATATAATTATAAAATCATCAATAATACACATAAGGAGTTTGATCTGATGTTTAAGGTAGAGTCGATGGAAAATGTAGAAATAAAGCTGATCGGGATCGACGGGAATATCAAACTGAAATCGGAAGATGCCCTGCAAGGCAGTATGTTTATTATGATTAATGCCGATGATTTGAAAGAGCGTAAGACAAGGCTGGAGATCGGCTTGTACGCCGGCGAAAAGAAGCTGGAAGAAATTGAAACAATTTTTATGGGTCCTGTTAATTAGTGAAATGACCACGTAAATGCTTTACTTCAAATGAAAAGGATTATTTGGTCATTCCATGTGACCCTAAACCAAAAACTATAAACACATGAAAAAATTTAGCTGGGGGTATCGGATAGCTGCTTTGTACATTGCTTTTGTTATTATGATTGTAGTGATGGTTGTGTACAGCATGCGTCAAAAAGTAGATCTGGTTGCTGAGGATTATTATGCACAGGAATTGGCTTACCAGGGACGTATCGATAAGCTGAGCAATGCAAAAAACTTCGATATGAAAGTAAATGCCTTCGTGAAAGACAACCGGGTGCTGATACAATTTCCCGATAAGCTTGCCGGCCGGCTCATCCGCGGAACCATTACTTTATATAAACCTTCGGATGCGAATGCCGATCTGAAATTTGATTTCGAATTGACGGGTTCGCTTCAGTGGGCAATCGATCAGTCGAAAGTTCAATTCGGGAAATACAGAGTTCAGATAGACTGGTCGGATGAGGCATATTCGTATTATAATGAGATCGAAATTTTAGTTCCTTAACGATGTTTATTTTCGCAGCACTTTCTTTGGGTTTTTTAGGCAGCTTTCATTGCATCGGTATGTGCGGGCCGATAGCGATGGCATTGCCCTTAAAGCGAACGGGAACCGCGGCAAAAATATTCGGGGCCGTCCTCTATAATTTAGGGAGAGTATGTGTGTACGCCCTGATGGGATTGGTGTTGGGACTTATCGGCAAAGGGATCGCTTTGGGGGGCTATCAGCAAATTTTATCCATCCTTACCGGGGTTCTTATTATTCTCACCGTCTTGTTCCCGATGCTCATTCCTTCATCCTTCCGGAAAATAAATCTTTTTAATTTATTAGGACCGAAGCTGAAATCGAAGTTTGCACAGTGGATGCAAAACCCGGGTTATGCTTCTTTGTTTATGATCGGAGTGCTGAACGGTTTTTTACCTTGCGGGTTTGTGTATATGGCATTGGCAGGAGCTGTGTTAACAGGGAATGCCTTAACAGGAATCTTGTTTATGGTGTTTTTCGGGTTAGCAACCATTCCCGCGATGTTATCGGTTTCTCTGCTTAGCCATCTCGTTTCCCTTTCGTTACGGAATCGTATTCAAAAAACAATTCCCTATATCGTATTTGTAGTAGGGCTTGTATTGATCCTGAGAGGAATGGGATTGGGGATTCCTTACTTAAGTCCGCAGATGGATACGCATGAAAATACCGAACAAATGCAGTGTCATTAATGCAACTCATGGCATGACTATAGTCATGCCATGAGTTAGTTGCTGCTTACCGGGAATCTTTAGATTTTTATTCCGGTTGTTATTTTGTATCGGAGGCTTTATTATTATCCTGAATATTTTTATTTTTCTACCAACAAACAAGGATACAGCAATTAAAAGGGTGGCACCACTAAATATTGTCCCTGTAATATTTTGACCAAGTGTTACTAAATAACATGAATAACCCATACCGGCGAGCATTAATATAAATGCAAAAATTAATCCTAATGTATTAAGAAAACGACTATGTTTTTCGTTTGAGTCAATTATATTGGTTCTTTTGTCAAAAGCAGTATGTCGAAAGTCTTGTTCTTTCTCAGCTCTTAACTTTAGCCAATATTATATTGGGATCAATCTGATGAAGTTTCTGAATCTCCTCAGCATCCGGGAGCAGGTTGTCATCGAAAGATTCTGAACGTTCAACAAGTTGTTCCTGAGTGTTGCTTCCTCTAATAGCCTGTGCTTTGGTAACCTGATGATGCTTTGCCATTACACAACTATATAACCCGAAGCAAATACCGGCACCTTCGGGGTGCTGGGAGTGAAATTACGTATCCCGATGCGTGCATGTTCGATTACGCAGTTATTACGGATTATGAGTGCCGATGTTGACTCGATGGTTATCCCGTTCCACATGGTATTGGGACAATTATAGGCTGTAAAAACGGTCCCATTCTCCACGGTAAGTATAGCGCCTTCTTCAAGAAAAACATTGGCGTTCATTCCAAACTCAAAACGCATTCCCTGAATTACAAGGTACACATTTTTTTTAACCCTGAGTTCATTTTTAATATTAACCGTTTGACTGTTGTTAAAAGGATTGTTGTGGTCTGTCCAGGTTGCAGAGCCGGATAAGGGTGTTGTTGATTTTTTTCATTTGTTTAGTTTTTAGTAAGAAAATAATATGTATAATATTGGGTATGTATTTTTACATAAATGTAAAAATAATGTAAAATTAATTAAATTCAAACTTTGGGGTAATTGTTTCCGGGCCGGCAGGAAAAAAATATTAGTTTGTAAGTTCAGATAGTCCCGGATCTTTTACAACTGGGGCAGGGCGACCCGTTTTTTCCTGAAATGCCGGATCGAGATATCCGTTGCCGGCATTCCTTAATCCATTTTTCTTTCGTACTTTTACCCTCTCAAATACAAAAAAATACCATGAAATGGTCATAGAATATTTTTGTGCCAGGCGCAGATGAATAGTTGACCTTTCCAGGTGGCCTTAAACTAAAAATTATAAATACATGAAATACGATGTTGTAGTGATCGGATCAGGCCCTGGCGGATATGTTGCCGCTATTCGTTGTGCTCAGTTAGGGATGAAAACAGCGATTGTCGAAAAATATTCAACGTTGGGCGGAACCTGCTTAAACGTTGGATGTATCCCTTCTAAAGCTTTGCTCGATTCGAGCGAACATTTTCACAATGCCCTGCATAATTTTAAGGCGCATGGAATCCAATTGAAGGATCTGAAAATAGACCTTCCGCAAATGATTGCCCGTAAAAATGAAGTAGTGAAGCAAAATACGGATGGGATCAATTATCTGATGAAAAAAAATAAGATTGATGTGTACGAAGGCCAGGGTTCATTCATTACTAAAAATAAAATAAAAATAAGCGGGAAGAGAGAACAGGAAATCGAAGCAGCACATGTAATTATTGCTACGGGTTCTAAGCCTTCTTCTTTACCTTTTATAAATATTGATAAAAAAAGAATCATTACTTCTACCGAAGCGCTTAATCTGAAAGAGATTCCCGGGCATCTGGTTTTAATCGGTGGCGGAGTGATCGGTCTGGAGCTGGGCTCTGTATATGCACGTCTGGGTGCAAAAGTAACTGTCATCGAATTTATGGATTCGATTATTCCTGCAATGGATCGTACGATGGGTAAGGAGCTGCAGAAATCTTTGAAGAAAACCGGCTTCGAATTTTTGTTAAGTCATAAAGTAAAAGAAGTCACAGGTACTGCGAAAGAAGTAACCGTGAAAGCCGGTAATGCAAAGGGTGAAGAGGTAGTGGTAAAAGGTGATTACTGCTTAGTGGCGGTAGGACGGGTTGCCTATACCGAAGGACTGGGGCTGGATAAGATCGGATTGGCAACAGAGGAGCGCAGTAAAAAAATTACGGTTAATGAACACATGGAAACTCCCGTAAAAGGAGTATTTGCTATTGGCGATGTGGTACGTGGCGCAATGCTGGCACATAAAGCCGAAGAAGAGGGGGTGTATGTTGCCGAATATATTGCCGGGCAGAAACCGCATATCAATTATAATTTAATCCCGGGTGTAGTTTATACCTGGCCGGAAGTTGCTGCTGTAGGTAAGACCGAAGAGGAGCTGAAAGCCGAAGGTAAAAAATATAAGACCGGTTCATTCCCTTTCCTCGCAAGCGGTAGGGCAAGAGCAAGTATGGATACCGACGGACTGGTAAAGGTATTGGCGGATGCCGGTACTGATGAGATATTAGGAGTACACATGATCGGTCCGCGTGTTGCCGATATGATCGCCGAAGCGGTGGTAGCTATGGAGTTCCGGGCAAGTGCCGAAGATATTGCACGTACTTGTCATGCGCATCCAACCTATACGGAAGTATTCAAGGAAGCATGTTTGGCGGCAACGGCCAACCGTGCTATCCATATTTAGATTATAAAATAGTTAATTGCAAAGCACATAACATAATTTTATCTGAGGAGCATAATTTCAGCACCCTCTGCGTGATTCATGGTTGGTATAATATAAGGAATACGTCTCTGCGCCCTCTGCGGTTAAAAAAAGAAAACCGCAAAGTGCGCAAAGGTTTTCGCAGAGTATGCCAAGAGCGTATCTCAAATTTATCTCTTAAAAACACTTACCCGGCGAACACCTCTCCGCGCCCTCTGCGTGATTCATGGTTGGTATAATATAAGGAATACGTCTCTGCGCCCTCCTCGGTTAAAAGAAGAAAACCGCAAAGCGCGCAAAGTTTTTCGCAGAGTATGCCAAGAGCGTATCTCAAATTTATCTCTTCTCTTAAAAACACTTACCCGACGAACACCTCTCCGCGCCCTCTGCGTGATTCATGGTTGGTATAATATAAGGAATA
>CAYVTM010000003.1:142939-293682 GCA_964454645.1 uncultured Sphingobacteriaceae bacterium
CGTCTCTGCGCCCTCCGCGGTTAAAAAAGAAAACCGCAAAGTGCGCAAAGGTTTTCGCAGAGTACGCCAAGAGCATATCGCAAATTTATTTCTTAAAATACTTCCCCGACAAACACCTCTCGCCGCTTTCTTTACCCAAAATTAAATCAATTATTAATAATGATGTGTATGATCCGCATCTGTTATTTCCGTATAATCTGCTGCCATCAGTTCCGCAAAATTTTCTTTTTTCTTCCCGCGTGATAAACGTACTGTGATGTTGTCAAAGATTTGATAAATCACCGGAACAATAATCAGGGTTAAGAATAAGGAGCTGATTAATCCACCGATAATAACCCATGCCAATCCGTTTTTCCATTCGGAACCCGCACCGCTTGCCAATGCAATCGGAAGCATGCCGAATACCATTGCAATGGTAGTCATCAGGATCGGGCGAAGCCTTGCTTTCAACGAAAGCACGATCGCTTCGTGTGTGGATTTGCCTTCCGCCTTCATCTGATTGGTGAAGTCAACCAGGATAATTGCGTTCTTCGCTACCAATCCGATCAACATAATTAATCCTAAGATGGTAAAGATGTTCAATGAATTATTGGTAAGCGCTAAAGCTAACAAGGCGCCGATAACCGATAGCGGAATCGAGAACATGACTACGAATGGATGGACATAATTATCGTACAAAGCAACCATGATCAGGTAAACCAATACGACCGACATCAATAACGCAATTCCCAATGTTCCGAATCCTTCCGCCTGGTTTTCCATATCTCCGCCGAATACATAACTAACTCCCCCCGGCTTAGGAATCTGGTCAAGATCTGTTTGCCATTCACTGATTAAGCTTCCCGAAGGGCGGCCGATCACCTGCGATTGTACCGATACTTTGGTGTACTTATCCTGGCGTTCTAATTGTGTAGGGCCTGAGCCTTCGTTAATATCGGCAAACTGGCTTAAACGGATTTGCTGGCCTGAGGTATTAATGAATGTTAAGCTTCTTACATCATCAATATCTCTGCGGTCAAAATTATCGTAACGTATATTGATATCATATTCATACTCACCCTGGCGGAATTGCCCGTCGGTATTACCGTTGAAAGCAAGCTGCATCGTTGCGCCAATAGTTTGTAGGTTCAGGTTTAGCGCAGCCATTTTATCCCGGTCAACTTTTACCGTAATCTCCGGATTCCCTTCCTCTACAGAAAGCTTCACTTCCGAAGCCCCGCTTATTTTTTCCAATGAGCTTTTCGCGAGCTTGGCAAATCCCATAACACTGTCCAGGTCGGAACCCATTATTACTAAATCAATAGGAGCACGTTCGGCAGTACCTAAAATACTTACCGGAGTAGTTTTAATTTTGGCACCTAACATGAATTTTTCCAATTCCTGCTTCACTTTTGCGGCATAGATAGTCGATTCATCCAGACGCTCGTTTCTGCTGACGAGATGTACGGCGATTTCCGATTTGTAAGGAGTGGCTCTGCTTCCGCCAAAACCTTCACTGGTTTGTCCTACCGTAGTAATCAAACGGGTAACCTCCGGTTTTTTGGAAAGATAATCTTCGGCGATACGTGTCATTTGATTCGTGGTTTCGATAGAAGCGTCTTTCGGCATCTCTATCTGAACAATAAATTCTCCACGGTCACTCTTCGGGAAAAATTCGGTTCCGATATATCCTTTGCCGATTAAAGCAAATGTGCTGATCAGTACACCGAATACAACAATCAATGTTGTTTTTTTATGCCCTAAGGACCATTCTAAAATACGTACGGTTTGAGTTGTAAATTTCTCCAGTCCGCGTTCAAAACCTACCACCATTTTTCCGAAGAAATTTTTACCTTCTATGCGTTGTATTTTTCCCATACGGGAAGAAAGCAGGGGAACAATGGTGAATGATGAAAGCAAGCTTAAGAGAGTAGAAATAATTACAACCACACAAAATTCACGCAAGATATTCGATACCAGGCCGGTTGAGATCGCAATCGGGAAGAACACGACTACGATAACCAGGGTAATGGAAGTCACTGTAAAACCAATTTCTTTCGTTGCGTCGAATGCGGCGCGCACTTTATTTTTTCCCATCTCCATGTGACGGTAAATATTTTCGAGTACGACAATCGCATCATCCACCAGAATCCCTACTACCAATGATAATCCCAGCAGGGACATCAGGTTTAAGCTGAATCCGAACAGATACATTCCGATGAAAGTTGCTACCAAAGATGCCGGAATAGAAACCATAACGATAAAGGCATTCCGTAAGCTGTGTAGGAAAAATAACATCACAAGGGCAACCAATACAATCGCTAATAATAAATCGAAGATTACAGCATTTGCCGATTCGAGTGTAAACAAAGAGCTGTCAGAAGCGATCACGATATCCAATCGGATATTTTGATAATCTTTCTCCAGATTTGTAACCATTGCATTAATCTTCTGGCTCACGTCCACGGCATTCGCATCCGATTGTTTCAATACCTGCATAGCGATCGAAGCCTGCTGGTCAACACGTGCAATTTTCTCTACTTCTTTCTGAGCATCCTGCACATCAGCAATATCGGAAAGGCGAATTTGCGCTCCGTTTTTTTGCGCAACGACTAAACTCCGTAACTCATCTACCGTATTAAATTTACCGGCCAAACGAATAAGGATATCGCGCTCTTGTGTTTTCACACTACCTGTAGGGAAATCGAGGTTAGAGCTTAAGATCGCTTGCTGTACGGATAATACAGATAAGCCGTAGCCTTCTAGTTTTGCCGCATTTAAGTTTACCTGGATTTCACGCTCCTCGCCCCCGATGATATTTACTTGCGCGACACCATTCACACGCGATAATGCCGGAGCAATACGTTTGTCGATAAGGTCGTAAAATTCTGCACTGCTCATATTCGCTGTGGCCGACATGGTAATAATCGGTAAATCATCTAAGGAGAATTTGTTCAACGAAGGGGCATCCACATCATCGGGTAATTCCGAAAGGATAGCATTTACTTTTCGTTGTGCATCGTTCAAGGCAATATCAACATTGGTACCGCTATTTAATTGTATGGTAACAATGGATAAGCTCTCGAAAGAAGTTGCCGTTATCTTCTTAATGTTTTCCATAGAGGAAACAGCATCTTCAATTTTTTTCGTTACAGTATTTTCTACCTCATTCGGCGATGCCCCCGGGTATATGGTGGATACGGCTACTACCGGAGGAGAGAACTTTGGCAACAACTCATAGTTCAGGGAGCTGTAACTGATGATCCCCAATATGGTTAGCATTGTAAATAACACAACGACTATAGTCGGCCTTTTTATGGATACTTCTGCAATTTTCATATTTTTTTTCTGTCTGAAATGGTCTCTTTATGAAATTCATCGAAGATAAATTTCTTTTATTATTATTGTACCTGTACTTCGATACCATCTGTTAAGTTAATCTGTCCGTTAATAATTACAGATTCACCGGGCTTTACGCCTTGCAATACTTCAACACGTTCTCCGATAATTCTTCCTGCAATTACATCGCGTTGTACAGCTTTGCCATCTTCGAGCACATAGATTTTATTGCTGCTTACACTTTCGATAAATGTGCTGCGCGGGATTAAAATTGTTTGGGCTTGTTTCGGGAACCGGAAGCTTGCCGTGCCATACATTCCTGCACGTAATTCGGAACCGGTATTATCAACCAAAATCTCTACCCCGAAATTTAATGCCGCATCCGCTTTCGGTGCAATAAATTTTACTTTGCCCTTAGCCGTTTTACCGGGGAATACCGGACTCTTAACTTCTACCGGATCTCCGGTTTTAATTAAGACTACTTGCGATTCGTTTGCATTTACTTTTAAGTTGAGGCTGCTTACATCTACTATGTCGAATACTTTTGCTCCCACACCCAGGAAAGAGCCCTGCTCGATATATCTTTGATGAATCGTTCCGTTGATAGGTGATTTGATGGTGCTTTCGTCTAACTTACGTTTTGCAGCAATGAATGCCGATTCAGCCCGCACAACATTCAGATTGATTTCATCCAGTTGTTGTTGGGAAATTCCGCCGCTTTGCATCGTGTTTTTGTAACGTTCACGGTCTTGTTTTAATCGTTCGAGATTTGCTTTTGCTGTGTTATATTCAGCTTGTGCAAGCTCTGTATCGAACTTTGCCAAGACCTGCCCTTTGCTTACTTTACTTCCTTCATCTACTGTTATTGATACAACTTTTCCGGCATACTCGGTAACTAATGATAAATCCTGATTGGCTCCGAAAATGCCGTTTGCGGTAAAGCTCATCTCTATGTCCGAAAGTTTTACTTTTTCTATACTTACCAAGGGCTTGCCAACCGCTTTCGCTACGATGTCGGTTTTTGCCTGGTTCTCATTTTTGTTCGATTGTAATACATATCCGATCGCTGCTAATGCGACTGCAACTGATACGATACTTATAATTAATCCCTTTTTCATTTTCTTTTATATTGGTTTGATATGATTTCTTATTGATTTAATGTTCTTAATTGTCCTTTCGATTTTAATAACTCAATCTCGGCAAGTTTATAATTTAAGAGCGCACGGTTATAGCTGTTCTGTGCATCGACCCTTGCCGTTTCCGAATTCAGTAAATCGGTTAAGCTTGATATACCTTGTTCGTAGTTTGTTTGTGTAGTTTGATAAACTTCATTTGCCAAAGCAACATTTTGCTCCTGAACACCTATGGTCTGAATGCTGTTGTCCAGACGAATCTTTGCATTTTGATAAGCAAGGTTCAGGGATTGTTCGGTACTGCTTAAATCTTGCTCAATCTTTCTCAATTCAATTTTCGATTGACTCACACGGGAACCTCTTGCATTTCCATCAAATATGGGAATACGCAACGTAAGCCCTACCGATGCCATATCATACCAAAACGCGGTAGTATTATTGCGTGTAAACAAGTCGAAGTTATCGCTTAAGCCATTATAAGAATAATTACCGCTTAAGGATAAGCTTGGGAAATATTCCGAAACATTTACCTTTTTCTGTAAGTTCAAAAGCTGCTCCTGTTTTTTAAGAAGCTTATATTGTGTAAGGTTTTCTTTGGATGCTTCCTCGGTAATATTTTTCAAATAGTTGGTTGAAATACCTGATAAGTCGATGCTTTCAAACAGGATTGCGGTTTGTATGGGCATCCCCATATAATATTTAAGTGTGTTCTCTAGCTGAAGAATACCGTTGCTCAATTCCTGATGCAGCGTGCTTGTGTTTGTCAGGTTTACTTTTACACGGTCCCGATCGGTTTTCTTTACTAATCCGTTTTCATACTGAGCTTCTATTGCTCTATGCAATTGCTGAATACTTTTCAAATTCGCATCCAATACTTTCAGTTGTTCTTTGTTGACAAGCAATTGATAATACGTGCCGGCAACAATCTCTATGATTTGCTCTTCTGTTGCTTCAGCGCTGAGTTCATAAAAATCTTCGCTCAGCTTTGCCGCCTGTAAGCCTGTAAACACACTCTGATTAAAAAGTTGTTGGTTTAAAGAAATTCCAATGCCCGAATTCCAGGTGGTTCCTGTTTCCACAACAATGTTTTCGCCCGGTTTCCCGGCAAGATCTCCCGGTAATACGAATCTCGGTTTAATTATATTATCGGTAAGTGTAGCATTCCCGCTGATCTGTGGCAATGCTTGTGCTCTTACCTCATTTTTTTTGAGTCGCCCGTTTTCAATTTCCAGTTGTGCTTTCTTAACATTCTGGTTATTGATCAAGGCATAATCGATAATCTGTTTCAGATTCATTTTGTCCTGAGCCTGCAGCATGCCGGTATCTATTAACAGTATGATACAAGCCAAGCCAATTAGTTTGCTTTTCATTTGTAGTCCGTTTATATAATTCATGTTTAATTTTTTTGTAATCCCTTCATGAGTAAATCGAAAATTGCTTTCTGTTCGCTTTCAATTTTTTTAAAGAACGTATCATCGGGAATGATGGCACCTTTTAGTTTGATATGAGCGCTCAGGTAAACCCCGAATAAGGCTTTCGTGATAAGCTCTATGGTTGTGTCGGGGTCTAATGTTCTTATACGTCCTGCTTTAATTTCTCTTTTCAGTATCTGAACGATAAAACTATTCAGTTTTTTTTCGGCATTATCTTTAAGTTCGGTAATGGCATGCAGGTTCGATTGTATATCGGTTTGCCATTCGCTGAAATGCAGCATATAAAATTTCTGAATATACTTCGAGCGCGTTTCGATAACCGCATAGATGGCATCCTTCAGGCTCGAATCCTTGTGAATATTACTATTGATATCGTTCAGGAAAAGATCGAATGTATATCGGGCAACAGCCAGAATTAAACTGGGCTTGTCCGGGAAATAATAATACAAAGATGCTTTCGAGAGGGAAATATCATCAGCAATCTCATTCATGGTAGTTTTTGAAATACCGAAATGAGAAAAGCGCTTCAGAGCTGCTTCAATTATTTCAATCTGCTTTTGGTCTAATTCCTTCATTCAAACATTTTTACTTTTTGACTTTTAAATGTAAAAAGTCAAAAGAGCAAAAAAAGTTTCAGCATTCTGCATATAAAGTTGTATATCGCTTAATATCAGGCGAATAATTTTGTACTAAGTTTCTTTTCGAAGCCCTCTTATAAAGATACGGATAAGCTTCTTTTGCTTTGTGGTTATTTGGGTCAGTAATTCCTTGTCCAGCCCGAAGGTAACTTTGTTCGATCTCAGTAAGGCAAGTCGAATTCCTAACAAGGATTCATAAAGCAGCTCGGAATAGGATTTTAAGCTCTGAGTATTGAGGGAAAGCTTTTCGGAATCCTTTTTCAGACAATTATAGATGTATTTTTTCTGGATAAGCTCGCCGGTTTTAAAGACATTTACCAGATCAGGATGGTTCATAATAGGAGATAGATGGGCGGGGTCGAGCAGAGTATAGTATTTCTCGATAAAGGATTGACGGAGTTCTACGGATAGGTTCAAACATTTCAAACTGTCGTTAATCGACTCTGTTTTGGCATTCAGCTCTTTTTCGGTTTCAGTAAGCAGATGTTCGAGTACGGCAGCATAAAGATTAATCTTATCGGGAAAATAATAATATAATAAGGCCTTCGAGATGTTTAAATCTCCGGCGATCTCATTCATCGTGGTCTTTGATAAGCCGAAATGGGCGAATCGTTTCAAAGCCACTTCAATAATCTGTTCCCTTTTTTTATCCCTTGCTTCCATTTGCAGGGTTTAAAAATAGAAAATATATTGAACTCATCAGAATATAATTGGGCCCGGGTTTGAAATATCTATTAATTAAACGAAATTCGGGCATGTTAAAAATCCATAACGATCATTCCTTAAAGAAATATAATACGTTTGGCATTGATGTAAAGGCTAAATATTTTGCGAATGCTTATTCGGTAGAAGAGCTTATCGCATTGATACATTCCGGGGAAGCAAAAAATCTCCCTTTACTGGTTTTGGGCGGAGGAAGCAATCTCCTGCTGACAAAGGATGTGCAGGCTTTTATAATTAAAATATCCATAAAGGGAATAGAAGTTAAAGAGGAGGAGAATGAGGTATATGTGAAAGCCGGTGCGGGTGAAGTTTGGAATGATTTGGTTTTATTTACCGTAGGTAAAGGTTATCATGGATTGGAAAACCTGACCTTAATCCCCGGTTCGGTAGGAGCTTCTCCCATACAAAACATAGGAGCTTACGGGGTTGAGATGAAAGATTCCTTTTACTCTTTGGAGGCGTTGGAATTATCAACAGGAAAACTGAAAACCTTTTATAAAGAAGACTGTAAATTTGGATATCGGGAAAGTGTATTTAAGAATGAACTGAAAGGAAAGTATATCATTACTTCTGTGATTTTTAAATTGAACAAAAAGGCAGATTTACATTTACAATATGGAGCTATTGAGGCAGAGTTGCAGGCAAGAGGGATCCTGAATCCTACAATTAAAGATGTGAGCGATGTGGTGGCACATATACGGGTGCATAAATTACCCGACCCTGCAACCATTGGAAATTCCGGCAGTTTCTTTAAAAACCCGGTAGTGTCGGAACAAATATTCCGGAATTTAATTTCCCGCTTCCCGGATATAGTACATTATCCTGCGGGCCAGGGTAGACATAAGCTTGCTGCCGGATGGATGATTGAACAATGTGGATGGAAAGGGAAGCAGGTAGGGCGTACCGGGACCTGGAAACATCAGGCACTGGTGCTGGTCAATCATGGTGGAGCAGAAGGCAAAGAGATCTACGACTTTTCCGAAAGTATTATTCAGTCGGTGAAAGATAAATTCGGGGTCACACTCGAGCGTGAAGTGAATGTAATTTAATAGTTTTCATTTTTTTTCATATCAGGATGCGAACCATGCAACCTTTCTATTTCTGTTGAGTCTATAAGCCGAATATAAAAAAATTGGACACGGGATATATCGATATTCACAAGCCCTTGGTCGAACGGTGTAAACAGGGAGATCGCAAAGCGCAATATGAATTATACAAGCTGTATTCGAAAGCTATGTATAATGTATGCATGCGCATGGTCGGCCATGTGGGTGAAGCGGAAGATATTTTGCAGGAATCGTTCCTGGAAGCTTTTAGCAAGTTGTCGGAGTTCAGGGCAGAATCAACGTTTGGTGCCTGGTTAAAGCGGATCGTTATCAATCGTTCAATCAATTATCTGCGAAAGCGTAAGCTGAGTTTGTTCGAAGATATGAGTGAATTAGATGCTGTAACGGATGATGCTTATCTGATCGCAGAGGATGAAGAGCAGATTCAATACGATGTCCGGAAGGTGCAAAATGAAATCCAGTCCTTGCCCGATGGTTACCGTATGGTACTGAGCTTATACCTCCTCGAAGGTTATGATCATTCGGAGATCGCGCAGATATTAAAAATAACGGAATCTACATCCAAGTCGCAGTTTAACCGTGCGAAGAAAAAATTAAAAGAAAACTTAAAAATTATGCGCTATGCAAGATAAGTTCGAAGAGTTTGTGAAATCCTCCCGGAAAGAGCTTGATGTTCTTGAACCCCGGGAAGAACTTTGGAATAAGATTGAAAAAAAACTGAATGAGCAAAAGCCTTTAAATAAGCTAAGGGTGTATTATGTGGCAGCTTCTTTAGTTTTCTTGATGTTGCTTTCTTTTGTTGCTCTAACGTTAACCCGGAACGTTCAAAGCGATTCTGTTTCGCAATCGGAAAATATAATGCCCGGGCAAGAAGAAGCGGAAATGTATTATGCGGCTTTGATTGAGATAAAACGTAATGAGCTGGGGCATTTGAAAAATAATGACCCCGATTTATACAAAGAGTTCGATCGTCAGTTGGAAAATATGCAAAGTATCTACAACCAATTGAAAAATGAAATGAAAGTGAGCCCGGATAAAGAATTGGTTTTAAAAGCCATGATCGAAAATTTACAAATACAATTGCAGGTTTTAAATCAGCAATTGGAAATAACGAATGAAGTGAAACATAAAAAACAAAGTGGAAATGAAAATAGGTCTATATAGTTTATTCCTGCTTGTAAGTATTACGAGTGCAGGCTTTGCAAAGCAAGGTTATGATAAAGATAAAACGATCAGTAAAAATTTTCAGGTTTCCGAAAGTGATTTGTTGAACATCGACAATCAATACGGGCAGGTTCATGTAAACACCTGGGAGAAAAACGAAATTGTGGTGGAAGTCCGTATCAATGCATCCCATCGTTCGGCATCACGTGCGCAGGATTTATTGGATAAAGTGAATATAAGCGATCACAGGATCGGCAATCAGATTTATTTAAAAACCACGATCGATGGCTATGGCTTTTCATTTACTACGCGTGAAATGCTGTGTATCAATTACCTGATTTACATGCCCTCGAAAAATGCGCTGGTATTAAAAAATAAATTCGGAGATGTGTATCTCAGCAAACATACAGGTAGTGTAGAGATGAATGTATCTTATGGAAATGTACGTATCGATGAATTAAAAGGAGCCGATAAATTTGTGAAAGTTTCTTTCGGAAGTTTGTCGATCGTGTCGATTGAGCAGGGGCGTATCGATGTATCTTATTCTAAATTGAGTATCGATAAAGCAGGAACGATTGAAGTAAACAATACTTTCGGGAAATCGGATATCGATCAGGTGCTGAATTTGAAACTGACACAAAAATATGGAAGTGTGGAATTAGCGAAAGTTTCTAAGCTTTCGGGAAGCGTTGAATTTGCTTCCATAGAATTGGATGAAATAGGAAAATCGATAGACCTGAATTTACGTTATTGTACAAATGTGGATATCCGCAGGATCGCAGCAGATTTCGAATGGATAAAAATTGATGCCGGCTTCAGTAATTTGAATTTTAAAATTCATGAACAGAATATTTTCCAATTTGATATGCAGTTAAAACATGGAGAGTTCAGAAACGGATCTTTACTAACTCCCCTTGAAATGGTAAAAAGCAGCGACCAGAATAATATTCGAAAATCTTATAAAGGGAAATTCGGAAAAACCGGTCAGGCGCTCATCTATTTGAAAATAGATTATGGAAGTGTTAATTTCAGGTAATTTTACGACTGAAAATATTAGCTTTCTTTACCGGAACCCCTTCCTTTTTGCCTCATTTATGTGATATAAATCAATAAATTACAATGTACTTTTAGAAAAAGCCTCTAAATTGATGTTACGACATGATGTTTATGTTTTATAACAAAAAAGTTAAACAAGATTCTTGTATAATATGAAATTCTTGCTTAGATTTGTTCTAAACAAGAAAGGAGACACTGATGACAAGACCTGAATTTAATGAAATGGTGATTAAGCAAAGCGGATCATTAAGGACTTACGCGCTTCATTTTACGCACGATAGCGATGATGCTGACGATTTAGTACAGGATACCATGTTGAAGGCAATTACCTATTATACAAAATTTGCAGAAGGAACGAATTTAAAGGGCTGGTTATATACGATTATGAAGAATACCTTCATTAATAATTATCGTAGGATTACCAAAATTAATACCTTGGTTACCAAATCCGATGAGATATCTTCGGCGAACTTATTATACAGCTCGAGCGGAAACGCTGCAGAGGGTAAATTTGTAATGGATGACATTCGTAAGGCATTGAATGCGCTGGCACCTGAATACAAAATCCCCTTTACCATGTATTTCGAAGGATATAAATATCATGAGATTGCCGGGCATCTGGATATTCCGATTGGTACGGTAAAAACACGTATCCACGTAGCACGTAAATTGCTGAAAGGGCGTTTGAAAACTTACGAACGAAGCTTCTCTAAAAGCAAACAAGAGGAAGCATCGATATTTGAAGATTAAAAACAATTACGATTTTATCAAAAGCCATCCAACTTAGGATGGCTTTTTTGTTTTTAATGTTCCTGAAGCTGGGCCCGAAGGAGCGCCCTCCCGACTAAAAAGTCGGGAGGCTCTGACCGGCCGAGCTATTCATGGAGAAATCAGGTGTGTGATATACTGGATTTAGGAAACGAAAAAAGGGTTACATTTCTGCAACCCTTTTATTCTTGCTCCTGAAGCTGGGCTCGAACCAGCGACCCTCTGATTAACAGTCAGATGCTCTAACCAGCTGAGCTATTCAGGAATCATTCTCCAAAAGCCCCGGCATTTCTACAAATACCTCGGTTTTGGGATTGCAATATTAGGGTATTAAAATTAATTATGCAATATTTGCGCTGAAAAAATTATAAATTTAAGTATGAGTTTAGTTGTTATTGGTACCGTTGCTTTTGATGCGATTGAAACCCCTTTTGGGAAAACAGATAAAATTGTCGGAGGGGCAGCGACTTACGCGAGCTTGGCGGCTTCATATTTTTATGATCAAACAAAAATTGTTGCTGTAGTAGGTGACGATTTTTTGCAAAAAGATATCGAAGTTTTATCTAATCATGGTATAGATGTAGAAGGTTTACAGGTTAAAAAAGGCGAAAAATCATTCTTTTGGTCAGGAAAATATCATAATGACCTAAACTCCAGGGATACTTTAACTACCGAATTAAATGTTTTGGCAGATTTCGACCCCATTATTCCGGAGTCGTATCAGAATTGTGATTTCCTGATGTTGGGAAATCTTACTCCGCAGGTTCAGCAAACGGTAATTGACCGTATTCGCCAACGCCCTAAACTGGTGGTTTTGGATACCATGAATTTTTGGATGGATGTTGCGCTGGATGATTTATTGAATGTCTTGAAGAGGGTAGATCTACTTACCATAAACGATGCAGAGGCAAGACAGTTGTCTGGTGAATACTCTTTAGTGAAAGCTGCCCATAAAATTTTGAAAATGGGACCTAAATATTTAATCATCAAAAAGGGGGAGCACGGAGCTTTATTATTTCATGAAAATTATGTGTTCTCTGCTCCTGCGCTTCCTTTAGAAGAAGTGTTCGATCCGACAGGTGCCGGTGATACCTTTGCAGGCGGATTTATCGGGTATCTGGCAAAAAGTGGCGATATATCATTCGAAAATATGAAACGGGCTATTATCTACGGTTCTGCAATGGCTTCCTTTTGTGTAGAGAAATTTGGAACGGAACGTATTATGAATTTATCGGAGGAAGAGCTAAGCCATCGTATCCGCGAATTTGTGAGCCTATCACATTTTGATATTCTCCTGAAATAAAAAAAGCAGGGTATTAATTCTGCTTTAATAATATATGGAATAGCCTAATGTAGGCTATTTTTTTGCTTCTTCTATCGCTTTATTTTTTGCTTCAAACTCTTTAATCATTTCAGCAGGATCTTTACCTAAATATTTTATGGATGCTTCGGCATCTTCTTTTAGATGATGATTGGGATAGCTCTCGATAAATTGAGTATAATAAGAGGCTGCTTTCTCTAAATCGCCCAACTGGTTTTCCGAAATAAATCCGCATAAGAATAAACTTTCCGGGCTCTTGTCATAATCGGGATAGTTTGTATAAATAAATTGATACGTATTGATGGCACGGATATGCATATTGAGGGAGTTAGCAATTTCGGCACTTTTGAATAAAAATTCTGCGGCATTCTTATCCTCTTTATACGTATGTGCAAAAGATTCGTATCGGCCGATCAATGCTGAGGCTATGGAATCTTTGTTAAGCAAATCGTTTTTCTCGAATAATTGCTTTTCCATTTGCTTGATTTTACTGAAATCGTTGTCTTTTTCGTTGGTACATGCTGTAAAGCCTAATAATAATAGGGCAAACATGAGGCCATTAAACTTTGTTCTCATAATAATACTATTTTAAGCCTCTAAATTAGGCATTTTGATTCTAAAAACTTAGTTTTAACTTTGTATCATTCAAGAATGAAAAAACTGTTCCTCATAGGCTTTGCTTGTTACCTGTTGTTAAACACAATAGGCTATCAGGTTTATGCACATTTCTGTGGGGAAGAATTACAAGAAACAAGCTTACTGATTAAGTCAGCTCCGGCTTGCTGTCCTGATGAAAAAGCAGCTGAACCCGATGATTGTTGCACAGAAGAGCAGGTTCAGTTTGTGATTGAAGATCAATATCTGAAAACTCAGGTCGAGCAGTCTTTTTTTAGTCCTGTTTTTGTAATTGCCTTATCGAATTATTCCACGTTTTTTCAAACAGGAACGTATCATAACATTTCTACTTATCAGAATCAGGCATTCGTCCTGAAAGATATATCCCCGCAGGTACTCTTACAGATTTTCCGTATTTGAATTTTTTTGATGGAATAACGCTTTCGTTATTCGAGCAATTTCAGAATTAATTTTTTTAATTAATTACATCAAAAAAATGAAAAAAATAATTGTATTAATACTTATGTGCTTGCCCGTATTTTCCTTTGCACAAAAAGTGAAAGGTACGGTGACGGCAAAAGTAGATAATAAGGAGAGTCCGCTCTTTGGAGCCGGAGTAGTATGGATAAACACGGTAAAAAGTGTGCTGACGGATGAGAAAGGAAATTTTGAGATCTCATCGGAAGGTATTCATGATAAACGTTTGGTGATATCCTATATCGGTTATTCTCCCGATACTGTTGAGGTGCATCATCAAAACAGAATAAAGGCTCAGTTGCTGAGTTCCGTTTTGTTGAAAACCGCTGAAGTAAGTTACGAACGTTCAGGAACATTAATCACCATGAACACAATTAAAACCGAGAAGATTACAACTAAAGAACTAAAGAAAGCGGCTTGCTGTAATTTAGGTGAAAGTTTCGAAACGAACGCTACGGTTGACGTTACCTATAAAGATGCGATTACCGGAAGTAAAGAGCTGCAAGTACTTGGGCTATCGGGAGCATACATACAGTTGCTCACAGAGAATGCTCCCTTAATTAACGGATTGGGATTGACTTACGGATTGAATGGAATTCCCGGAACGCAGATCGATGCAATCAGCATTGTGAAAGGTCCGGGCTCGGTCATTTATGGGCCGGAGTCTATGAGCGGAATGATAAATGTAGATTTAAAAGATCCTGAAAAGGCAGAGAAAATTTTTATCAATGGTTTTATAGATGAAAATTTTCGTAAGGAATTGAATATCGACAAAGGAATAAAAGTGAATGATAATCTACACGCGCTTTTATCTTTTCATATCGATCATGCCGATCGGAAAGTGGATGAAAATAAAGATACATTTCTGGATATGCCTTTGCTGACTAATGTAAGTTTGTTGAATAAATGGAAATATTCGAATGGTAAAGGATGGATGTCGCAAAACTCAGTGAAGTATTTGTTCGAGGAACGAATGGGCGGACAAAGCCTTTTCGATTTTAACAGAAAAGATGCTGACCTGAGTGCCTGGGGGCAAAAACTACGAACCGACCGGATGGAGTTATATGGAAGAACAGGATATGTAATTCCTGCCGCGCGTTATAAAAGTTTAGGGCTTCAATATGCATTTGTAAATCACCGTCAGAATGGTTTTTATGGATTGCGTATATACGAGGGTGAACAAAATATATATAATTTACGATTAATCTTCAATACCGAGATCGGAAATAACCATTCGGTAAATGTGGGGTTCAGTTATAAGGGAGAGCAAGTGGAGGAACAGTTCGATACATTGAATCTGGATCGTAGCGAACAAATGCCCGGCGTGTTTGTCGAAAATACATATAAGTACCGGTCGCGGTTCACGTTAATTACCGGCGTTCGTGCAGATCACCTGAACGAACGGATATATGTTACTCCGCGTGCGAATATTAAGTACTCCATCAGCGATAAAACCGATTTGCGCCTATCGGCAGGTTACGGATTCAAATCGGTCAATATTTTATCCGAGAATCCGGCGATTTTAGTAAGCGCTAAAGAAATTATCATCAGCGAGGAATTAGAGCCTGAACATGCTTTAAATTATGGTGCGAATTTAACACATGAATTTCAGTGGGCATATCGTCGCGGAAGCATTGGTATCGATGTTTATCGTACCGAATTTCTTAATAAGATACGGCCCGATTTCGACCGGGACCCTTTAGCGGTATATTTCTACAATACGAAGCAAAATGCGTACTCTACGAACTTTCAGATTGAAGGAAGCTATAAGATTGTGAAAACCGTTGAGCTGAAATTAGCCTATAAATATTTAGATGTATATACGAATGTAAATGGATTAAAAGTCCAGGATCCGTATATCGCTAAACATCGTGCGTTGGGAACTGTCTACTTTGAATCCTTTAATCAGAAATGGAAATTCAACTGGACTACACAATGGGTAGGAGAGAAAAGATTGCCCCGGTTACATAGTTATTTTCCGGAAGAAGTGAATAGGTTGAAATCACCCTCGTATGTTGTTTTTAATGCTCAGCTTACGCGAGCCTTTAAAAAGTTTGAAGTGTATTTAGGGGCAGAAAATTTATTCGACTTTAAGCAAAATGATCATTTAATTGGTGCCGACGACCCCTATGGCCCGTATTTTGACGCATCGTATTTATGGGGACCTATGGATGGCCGGAAAGTTTATGCAGGTTTTAGATTTAAAATATCAAATAATTAATATATGAAAAATATAGTGTTAAGCATATTGTTTATCCTGTGTACAGGAATAGTTTCTGCACAGGAAAGAACGGATAGCATCCGTGTAGCAGGAAATTGTGAGCACTGTAAAGAACGTATCGAAGGAACACTGTCTGCGATGAAAGGGCTAAGCTTTGTACAATGGCAGCCGGATAAAGGGAGCGTGTTTGTTAAGTATAACGAATCGCTCTTAACGAATGCACAAATTCAAAAAGCGATAGCAGCTGTTGGGCATGATACCGGATCTGAACGTGCCGATGACAAGGTATATCGTAAGCTTCCGGCTTGTTGTAAATATGAACGGTTCAGTTACGATGCGCCTGGCTCATCCGTCAAAACCATAGAGTTTAAAATTGTCGGCATGACTTGTGCCGAAGGTTGTGCCAAAGGTATCGAGACAGAGGTATATAAACAAAAAGGGGTGAAGATGAGCAAGGTTGATTTTGAAACACAGAAAGCAAAAGTTGTTTATGATTCCACAAAAATTTCGAAAGAACAATTGATATCGATTATTCAAAATTTTAAACCCGAATCGGAAACAGGAAGAGATTATAAAGTAGTGGAGATCAAATAATTTTAAATGGGGGTATTTCGATACTCCCGTTTTTATTCGTGTTTTAGCTTGACCCAGTGCAGGGTGCTGTCATAGATAAAACCACACTTCTTCGCCATGTTTAAGGAAATCTCATTATCAGTTATAATCTGCATAATGATGGCGCGGTTTTGTTTTCTCAATTGTGCACACATGTAATTCGTTAAGCGGCTTGCTAACCCCTTGCGGGTATATTCCGGAAGTACTTTTATAAATCCGATCGATTGATCATCGTGCGTAAGTATCCAGGCGATTAATTTTCCGTCCTTACGAATTCCGTAAGCAGGGCCTGCTGCAATGCGTTCCCGAATATACCACATGGGGGCTAAGTAATTTAAATCGTAATGATTGTAAATATATTCGGCATCATTTTCCTGTAGAGGAGCGATTGAATCGCCTTCAGGTATTGTAATATTTATATGTTCCGGTAAGTATAACTGAAAACAAGGAATGTCCCATTCGAATACATATTTTCCGGCTAATACATTGCGTATTTTTTCATCGATGGCTGCATAATGAATAATTGATGGCGATATATTAGCGAGGTAGGCTTCGAGACCTGTTTTTTCATCGGCATATACATAAACCCACTCTTCGTTGCTCTTTCCTGTGACAATAATTTTTCCCGGTTCGGAATGTAGAATTTTATATGGATACTGAGCAGCAAACCCTTTTAAGTTAATATACTTTAAGGATAGATCGTTGGAAATAAAATCAGGTAACATTTGTTGCGAAATATTGATTAAAGATAAATTAAAATAGGAAATAAATGTATAGATAAAAGCGAAATGGTATGAATTAAAGTATTTTAAGCGTCCCCGTTCTCAATTTCATACAATTCGCTTATATTTACCCGCTCAAACAGATCCAAAGAAAATGAAGACTTCATTTGATTTTGAAAAACCCATTGCAGATTTAGTGGAGCAACTTGAAAAAGTAAAGCAGGTTGCCGAAAAATCTAAAGTCGATGTAAGCGCTACGATACGTGGATTGGAAGAAGAGATAGCGCAAACGAGTAAAGAGGTTTACAGTAATCTTACCGGATGGCAAAAAGTGCAAATGTCGCGGCATCCCGAACGCCCCTATACACTTCAGTATATTGAAATGATATGTGATGACTTTATCGAAATGCACGGAGACAGAACCGTAAATGATGATAAAGCGATTGTAGGAGGATTCGGAACGGTGGAAGGTAAAACGATTATGTTTATCGGTCATCAGAAAGGAACCAATACCAAAATGCGTCAATACCGTAATTTTGGAATGGCAAATCCCGAAGGGTATCGTAAAGCATTACGTTTGATGAAGCTTGCAGAGAAATTCAATAAGCCCATAGTCACTTTTATTGATACTCCGGGAGCCTATCCGGGATTAGAGGCTGAAGAGCGCGGACAGGGAGAAGCAATTGCCCGAAACCTGTTGGAAATGTCGGTATT
The DNA here is from genome assembly GCA_964454645.1 of uncultured Sphingobacteriaceae bacterium. Taxonomy (GTDB): domain Bacteria; phylum Bacteroidota; class Bacteroidia; order Sphingobacteriales; family Sphingobacteriaceae; genus CAYVTM01. The sequence continues at coordinate 160,922 of CAYVTM010000003.1, forward strand.
GAAAGTTCCTGTACTTTGTTTTGTTGTTGGGGAAGGTGCTTCGGGTGGTGCATTGGGAATCGGTATCGGCGATAAAGTATATATGCTTGAATACACCTGGTATTCGGTAATCTCTCCGGAGTCTTGTTCATCTATCTTATGGAGGAGCTGGGATTATAAAGAGAAGGCGGCGGAGGTACTGAAACTCACTGCCGACGATATGTATCAAAACGGGTTGATTGATGGAATTATTCAGGAACCCTTGGGTGGCGCGCACCATGATCCGATGACAATAGCAATGAGTATCAAAACACGAATTCTTCAGGATCTGGAGAACCTGAGTATGAAAGATGCACAGAAACGAATCGATGAACGTATTGAAAAATTTTGTGCGATGGGGGTAGTGAAAGAATTATAATCGGTATAGATATAAAAAAAGAGGCTTTATATTAAAGCCTCTTTTTTTATGCGGTTAGTCGAACATGTCCGCAAGCAATGGAATATTGAATGTTGTACCGGCAATAATCCTTATGCACTTTATTGGCGATCTCGAATTGATGATGTTTTTCCAAAGAATCGATAATATGGTCGAGCATTTGTAAACTCGATACAATATCCCATTCGTACATTTTTTTTTCAGGCCCTTTGAACGATATGAAATAGTCCAAATCATTTTTTATCCAATTACACAAAGAGACAATTAATTCGTTGGCTTTTTTGATTTGCCTGCATTCGTAAAATACAGCTGCGACATTTAACATTTCCTCGGAAATTTCCGTGAGGATAGCACTTTGTTTAAAAGATCGTTTGGTAAAATGGGTGACAATATGATCTAACATGAGATCAATTTGTGAAGCTTGGTTAGTAGTCGTTTCCATATCGGGTATAAGTGTGGGTGTTCATCTTCATACGCAGAGATTTATGGAAAGGTTACAGGCAGAAACAAAAAAAGGACGAGTGGTTATGCTCGTCCTTTTTTTGTTGTATATTAAATACATTATTGATTAAGCATAAACTGGAAGGTCTGTTGGAACGTAGTCGATTTACTGTTTAGCTCCGCAGATAAATCGGCTTGCCCGTTCATACCCGCTACACGCGCCAGTTCGTTCAGTATAGCAATTCCTTGCTGTACATCATCCGAGTACGTATTTACTTTTTTACCGTTAAACTGAGCATAGTAATTCAGATTTTGCTCGATTAATGCAGCAACGGCTTTAGCGACGGCATTCCCTTTCTCCGCTGCGCCTGCTCTGTAATAAACATCTGCAAAACGGAAGTTAAATACATCGTATTGAATGGGCACTACATATTTAGGAAGAAGTGTAAGTATGCGGTCCACAACCTGAATAGCAGAATCGTTCTTGTCTTTGCTTAAGAGCGACTCAGCTAACTGGAAATACTGCAAACGAACGCTATATGACATACGTGCTGTTTCGGGATCGATGTAAATTGTCGAATCCTGCATGTTGCCGTATTTGAATTTATTCATCAAATTATCGAACATCAAATCATCATTCACTCTGCCAATACCACCAAACTGATTTCTAGGTGAACGAATAGGAACCAGCCGATATGCGAGTCCCTCGAGTTGCAGATAATCGTTTAATCCGTAGTATTGATCCTGACCCATCGTTACCGCAAAATAAATCGGACGTTCCCAGATATTATTGGCTAACAGATCGAGTACCATCAGATCATTTTTCATCAGTCCTTCTTTGTTTAAAGTAAAGTCGATATATTCCGGAATCAATGCAGAGTCTACAGCAGAAACGGTTCCTGAGGAAAGCACTTTTTCTTTATCTACTTTAATACGAATCGTTTTTGTGGGAAGAACATTGATAGATTTCCCGCTTCGTGTTTGCATCATCGCTTGCTGATTATCGCTGCTCACAAAGTTCAATACTTCTTTTGCATCTGCCGGGCCATTAATCTTCATATCATAGTAAGGAATATAATCGCGTGTTCCCTGTGTATATTTTTCTTCGGATAAAGTAAAAGGAACCCCTAAGCTACCTTCAATGGTTTCGGCTTTCATGTGATTGATGTACCAATCCATTCCCAATAAACTTAAATTTACTACGCGCACATCCGTCCGCATACCCTCAACCTCCTGCGCATACCATAAAGGATAAGTTTCATTATCACCCATTGTAAAGAGTATGGCATTGGGGGCACACGTATTTAAATAATTATAGGCGAAGTCGTGTGCCAAATAACGATTGCTACGATCATGATCATCCCATTCTTCGGCAGCCATTAACACAGGTACCGCCAATAAAGATATTGCCGTAACACCTGTGGCAATTGCCGGTCCGTTTAATTTCTTACTGATTAAATCATATAATCCCATTACGCCTAAACCAATCCAAATCGCAAAAGCATAGAACGATCCTACATAAGCATAATCGCGTTCGCGTGGTTGATACGGATATTGGTTCAAATAGAGAACGATAGCTAAGCCTGTTGTGAAAAATAAGAGTGTAACTACGGTAGCATCTTTTTTGTCTTTTTTGAAATGATAAACCAGACCGATAATCCCTAAGATCAGAGGTAATAAATATAACTCGTTGCGGGATGTATTTTTCGCAAGGTAATCGGGGAGATTGGATTGAGGGCCTAAACGCGCTTCATCCATAAACTTAATACCGCTTATCCAATTTCCGTCGGTAATATTTCCGTGTCCTTGTATGTCATTTTGACGACCGGCGAAATTCCACATGAAATATCTCCAATACATGTGGCCCACCTGATACGTGAAAAAGAAATGCATGTTTTGAGAGAAGGTCGGCTTCTTTGCAGTTGAGCTTAGGCTCGACCATGATTTATAAAAAGAAATATGATTTGCCTGGTTGCTCCACATACGCGGAAAGAAACCTGATTGTGCAGGCTCATAAACCGGGCTTATTTTTTTCCCTGTCTCAATATATTTATCCGTCCCTCTCCGATACAGTGTTCTGCCTACTTTCTCGTCGATTAGTTTAGCTGTAAAAAACTGTCCGCTAAGTAATGGGGTTTCCCCGTATTGTTCACGATTCAAATAAGAAAGTAAGTTGAAGATATTATCGTTTGCATACATGTTGATATTCGGATCAGCCTTTGCACGAATCGATATCATCGCATAAGAAGAATAACCAATGATAATTGAAGCGAAGGAAAGAAGGACTGTGTTAAGCAGAACATTTGCTTTGCGAATGCTGTATACAATGCCAAGGCATACGGCAGCTATCAATAAAGCAAACCAAACAAAAGCTCCTGACCAGAATCCTAAGCCGAATACATTGACAAACAATAAGTCGAACTGCCCGGCAATGGAAACAACTCCCGGGATTAATCCGAACTGAATGAATGCCAATATCAGAATAGAGATGACAGAAGTATAAATAACTCCTTTGGCAGAAGTTTTATAACGTTTGAAATAATATACGAAGGCCATTGCAGGAATCACCAATAAGTTCAGTAAGTGAACCCCGATAGAAAGGCCTACGATATAAGCAATAAAAACGAGCCAGCGATCCGAGTGCGGTTCATGGGCATTGTTTTCCCATTTCAATATCGACCAGAATACAACTGCGGTACATAATGATGACATTGCATATACCTCGGTTTCTACCGCAGAGAACCAGAAAGTGTCGGAGAATGTATAAGCTAAAGCGCCTACCATTCCCGAGCCTAAAACTAAAATGGTTTCGGTAAGATTAAGTTCATTTTCTGATTTCTGATACACTTTACGCGCAAGCATGGTAATAGACCAGAACAGAAATAGTATGGAAAAGGAACTGGATAGGGCGGAACCCAGGTTGGTAAAATAGGCAACTCTTGTAAGGTCTGAACCGGCTAACATTGCAAAAAGGCGTTCGACCATTAAGAACATAGGTGCTCCGGGAGGATGTACGACCTGGAGTTTAAATGCTGCTGCTGCAAATTCACCGCAATCCCAATAACTCACGGATCGCTCCATCGTGAGTACATAGGTGATAGTGGCAATTAAAAAGGCTAGCCAGCCTGACAAGTTGTTTAATTTTCTAAAATTAGACATGAGTTTATCTGATTTTCGTTTAGATATAATTGATGATTAAGCGTCGAAAATAACAAAATATTTCAATGCCATCAGGAATGTAAGGGGAAAATATTCATAATATTCCCGAAACATACACCCCGGAAACCAGTAAGATAGTGGTATTGAGCTGTTTTATAAGGCCATGAAACGGATGGATCGAATATTTTTATTTTTCACTTGCAGAATCCTATTCCCTTTTCTACATTTGCAGACCCTAAGCCAAGGCTTTGGGAGATTGTCCGATGGTGTAACTGGCAACACGTCTGGTTTTGGTCCAGAAGAGTCTAGGTTCGAGCCCTAGTCGGACAACATAATTTAATAAAGGTATTTTATCTTAGATGTAATACCGGAACCTAATAATCTCTCAGCCATGCCTTCACAATTTAATCCCATTAAATTATTTGCAGGTTCTGCCAGCACAGATTTGGCGAAAGCAATCGCTAAGGCGAGCGGAAGAGAATTGGGGGATTTAACACTCAGCAGATTCAGCGACGGTGAAATGCAGCCTTCTTTCAATGAATCTATTCGGGGTTGCGATGTGTTTTTTATACAATCGACTTATGCCCCGGCTGATAATTTAATGGAATTGTTATTAATGATAGATGCTGCTAAACGTGCATCAGCACATTATATCATTGCGGTAATTCCTTATTTTGGTTTGGCACGTCAGGATCGTAAAGATAAACCACGTGTTTCTATCGGGTCGCGGCTGGTAGCAAATATGCTTACTGTAGCAGGAGCGCATCGTGTGATGACCATGGATTTACACGCAGCTCAAATTCAGGGGTTCTTTGATATTCCGGTAGATCATTTAGATGCATCGGTTATTTTTGTTCCTTATATACGCAGTTTGAAACTGCCGAATTTAACCATCGCAGCACCTGATATGGGCGGTACCGCAAGAGCAAGAGTTTTTGCCAAAGCCCTTAATGTAGAAATGGTCATTTCTGATAAGCAAAGAAAACGTGCTAACGAAATTGAATCCATGAATGTGATTGGAGATGTAGAAGGGCAGGATATTGTATTGGTCGATGATATTATTGATACGGCAGGAACCCTAACCAAGGCTGCCCAATTAATCAGGGATAAAGGTGCAAAATCGGTACGTGCCGTATGCACACATCCGGTATTATCGGGCAAAGCGTATGAAAATATAGAGAACTCTGTTTTGGAAGAATTAATCGTTTGCGATACAATTCCACTGACGCAGCAAAGCTCTAAAATTAAAGTATTATCCGTAGCTGAGTTATTCAGCAAAGCTATTGCAAATGTTAATGAACATGGCTCTATCAGCGGATTATTTAATGTGTAATTTTTAACAAATAAATAAACAAACAAATGAAAACAATCTCTATTAGCGGTTCTGCACGTCAGAACGTAGGGAAAAGGGATGCTAAGGAATTACGTTACGAAGGTAAGGTTCCTTGTGTATTGTACGGTGGTAAGTCACAAGTACACTTTTCGGTATTCGAAGCAGATCTTAAAAACCTGGTTTACACCCCCGCGGTGTATTTTATAAATTTGGATATTGAAGGAAAAAAATATCAGGCTATTATGCAGGATATACAGTTCCATCCTTTAACCGACTTAATTAATCATGTCGATTTCTTGGAATTATTCGAAGATAAACCGGTAACAATGCTAGTGCCGGTTAAATTTTCAGGATATTCTCCCGGTGTAAAATTAGGAGGAAAGTTGATTCATAAAATCAAAAAATTAAAAGTTAAAGGCTTACCGAAAGATATGACAGATTCAATCGAGGTAAATATCGATACTTTAGAAATCGGTAAATCGATTCGTGTTTCTGAAATCACTGTTCCGAATCTTCAGATCTTAGATGCGAAAGCAAATACTATTGTTTCGGTAGAAACATCCCGTGCATTACGTGAAGCTGCTGCGGCAGAAGCTAAAGAAGCGGTAAAAAAATAATTGAAGAGCCTTCGGGTCTTCCCGTATTTTTAAGCAAATATCGATTTTGGGGAGTCTTAACAGCTCCCCTTTTTTATGTTTAATTTTATTTACATAAATACATTTCCTTATATACCCGGTGGTATATAAAGTAGGAACGGATAACCCCAGTCATCAGCTATGGCACAGATAAAAATTTACGGAATACCCAATTGTGATACCACTCAGAAGGCAATCAAATGGTTAAGGGAGCATAATCTCGGCTTTGACTTTATCGATTATAAAACAGAAGGCATAACGAGCGAAAAGCTTCAGGAATGGACCCGGAAATCGGATTGGACCCTATTCCTGAATAAACGAAGCACAACCTGGAGAGGATTAACCACGGAAGTTCAGAACTCTGTAGTCGATATCGATTCTGCTATCGCTGTTCTGCAAAAGCATACCAGCCTGATTAAACGTCCGGTTATTGAATACAAAGGCGGGCTAATGATTGGTTTCGATACAGACAAAATGCATTTACTTTTATAAACAAAGATTTTTCCTGATCGTAAATCCTATTTACTCTATTATATTTGCCTGAATGAAATACCTGATTGTTGGATTGGGGAATATTGGTCCCGAATATGCAGATACCCGCCATAATATTGGATTTATGGTAGCTGATGCCTATGTAAAAGCGCATGGCTCTAAATTTTCTACCGACCGGCTGGCCGCAATCGCACAGGTAAACCATAAGGGGCGGCAGATTTTTGTGATCAAGCCTGCCACCTATATGAATTTAAGTGGAAAGGCTGTTAATTACTGGATGCAGCAATTGAAAATCCCTCTTTCGAATGTTTTGATTATTGTTGATGAGCTTGCTCTTCCTTTCGAAACCATAAAGTTAAAGCCCAAAGGTTCTGATGCCGGGCATAATGGATTAAAAAGCATTCAGGCGGTCTTGGGTACAAATGAATATGCCCGAATCCGTTTCGGAATAGGGAATAATTTTCCCAAAGGGCAACAGGTAAATTATGTTTTGAGTGCTTTCGACCCCGAAGAACAAGCGAAACTTCCCGAATTAATTGACAAATCGCTTCAAATGGCTGATGCTTTTGTAAGTATAGGGACTGAATTGACGATGACCCGATTTAACTGATTTACAGAGTGTTTATTGTTAAAATAGGTTAGGATGCCTCCCAGGCTTAAATTTCTTCAATATTTTTTCTTCTACCTATTGTAAATTAAATGATTGTTACTACCTTTGCAGTCCCCCAAAAAGGGATTATTACGTCTAATATAAAAAATAAACATTATAAAATGCCTACTATACAACAGTTAGTTAGAAAAGGAAGAGTGACACTGGAGGAAAAAAGCAAGTCTCCGGCATTGGATTCATGTCCTCAAAGAAGAGGTGTTTGTACAAGAGTGTATACGACAACCCCTAAAAAACCAAACTCAGCGATGCGTAAAGTTGCCAGAGTTCGTTTGACAAACGGGAAAGAAGTAAACGCTTATATCCCCGGAGAAGGACATAATTTGCAAGAGCACTCTATTGTCTTAATTCGTGGAGGAAGAGTTAAAGACCTTCCGGGTGTACGTTACCATATCATCAGAGGTACATTAGATACTTCAGGAGTGGATGGCAGAAATCAACGCCGTTCGAAATATGGAACTAAAAAACCAAAAGCGGGAGCAGCTCCGGCAGCAAAAGGCAAGAAATAATTAAAGGAAGATAAACGTCTGACAAAAGATAATGAGAAAGTCTAAACCTAAAAAAAGAATCATATTACCGGATCCGAAGTTTAACGACGTTACGGTAACTAAATTCGTTAATAATTTGATGTACCAAGGTAAAAAATCTACTGCCTATGGTATTTTCTATGATGCGATTGAAATAGTAGAAAAAAAGACTAATGAAAATGGTCTTGAAACTTGGAGAAAAGCATTGTCGAATGTTATGCCTAGCGTAGAGGTGAAAAGTAGAAGAGTAGGTGGAGCTAACTTTCAGGTTCCAACAGAAGTTCGCCCCGAACGTAAATCGGCTTTAGGTATGAAGTGGTTAATCGGTTATGCAAGAAAACGTGGCGAAAAAACCATGGTAGATAAATTAGCCGGTGAAATTATCGCAGCTTCTAAAAATGAAGGTGCAGCTATTAAAAAGAAAGAAGACACACATAAAATGGCGGAAGCGAATAAAGCCTTCTCCCATTTTAGATTTTAAACAATAACAATTAACCGTTAAAAGAACAATGTCAAGAGACTTAAAATATACGAGAAATATTGGAATTGCGGCGCATATCGATGCAGGGAAAACTACTACGACTGAGCGTATATTGTATTATTCAGGTGTTAATCACAAGTTGGGCGAAACCCATGAAGGGTCAGCTACAACAGACTGGATGGCACAGGAACAGGAAAGAGGTATTACAATTACTTCGGCAGCAGTTACAGTGCCCTGGAAATATCGTGACCAAAACTACCATATCAATATTATCGATACACCCGGTCACGTTGACTTTACCGTAGAGGTAAATCGTTCTTTGCGTGTATTAGACGGGTTAGTGTTCTTGTTTTCTGCAGTTGACGGAGTTGAGCCACAGTCTGAAACAAACTGGCGTTTAGCAAATAATTATAATGTTCCACGCATTGGTTTCGTAAATAAAATGGATCGCGCAGGGGCAGACTTCTTAAAAGTTGTAAAACAGGTTAAAGAGATGTTAGGCAGCAATGCAATTCCTTTGCAATTACCTATCGGATCTGAAGATGCTTTCAAAGGGGTTGTTGATTTGATCAATCACCGTGGTATTATTTGGAATGAACACGATAAAGGAATGACCTTTACCGAAGTTCCTATTCCGGACGATATGCTTGATGAAGCAAATGAGTGGAGAGAGAAATTATTAGAATCGGTTGCTGAGTACGATGAGTCTTTAATGGAGAAATTTTTCGATGATCCTACATCAATTACTGAACGTGAAATCTTAACAGCTTTACGTAAAGCTGTTTTAGATGCTAAGATCGTTCCGATGGTATGTGGATCTTCGTTTAAGAATAAAGGGGTACAAACTATGCTTGACTATGTGATGGAATTATTGCCTTCACCAATGGATCAAGAAGCGGTTCAAGGAACAAACCCGGATACGGGTGAGGAAATTTTCCGTAAACCGGATGTAAAAGAACCTTTGGCAGCATTGGCATTTAAGATTGCTACTGATCCTTTCGTTGGCCGTCTGTGCTTTATTCGTGTTTATTCAGGAAACTTAGATGCAGGATCGTATGTATATAATGCACGTTCAGGAAATAAAGAGCGTATTTCACGTATTTTCCAAATGCATGCAAATAAACAAAACCCTATTCCGAATGTAGGTGCAGGAGATATTGCGGCGGTAGTAGGATTTAAAGATATTAAAACGGGAGATTCTCTTTGTGATGAGAAACATCCGATAGTATTGGAGTCTATGCAATTCCCTGAGCCGGTTATCGGTTTGGCTATCGAGCCTAAAACACAGGCTGATGTTGATAAATTGGGTATGGCGTTAGCTAAATTGTCTGAAGAGGATCCGACTTTTAAAGTACATACCGATCAGGATAGCGGTCAAACCATTATCCAGGGTATGGGTGAGCTTCACTTAGATATTATCATGGATCGTCTGAAACGTGAGTTTAAAGTTGAAGTGAATCAAGGTGCTCCTCAGGTAGCTTACAAAGAAGCAATCACCGGTACCGTAAATCATAGAGAGGTGTACAAAAAACAATCGGGTGGTAGAGGTAAGTTCGCCGATATCATGATTGAAGTTTCTCCTGTTGATGAAGGTAAATCCGGATTACAGTTCGTAAACGAGATTGTGGGTGGTGCTATTCCCCGTGAGTTTATTCCTTCGGTAGAAAAAGGCTTTGCGTCTGCTATGGTAAATGGGGTATTGGCAGGATTCCCTGTATCGGATATGAAAATTCGATTAATCGATGGATCATTCCACGCAGTCGATTCAGATTCATTGTCTTTCGAGATTGCAGCACGTACAGCATTCCGTGAAGCTTTACCAAAAGCAAAACCGGTATTGATGGAGCCGATTATGAAAGTAGAAGTTATTACTCCGGAAGAAAACATGGGGGATGTAATGGGTGACTTAAACCGTCGTCGTGGTCAGTTGCAAGGTATGGATACGAGAGCAGGTGCTCAGGTTATCAAAGCGTTGGTTCCCCTATCCGAAATGTTTGGTTATGTAACTCAGTTACGTACCATCACATCCGGCCGTGCTACTTCAACCATGGAGTTTTCTCATTATGCTGAGGCACCTAAGAATATTCAGGAAGAAGTTATTGCTAAAGCAAAAGGTAAAACAGTAAACGCGTAAATAATTAATCCGGGTTGCTAATAGCTCTAACCCGGTATTTTTTTAATATATAAACAAGATGAGCCAAAGAATCAGAATTAAATTAAAGTCGTACGATTATAACTTGGTTGATAAATCAGCTGAGAAAATCGTTAAGACTGTAAAAGCTACCAACGCGGTAGTGAGTGGGCCAATTCCATTGCCTACAGAAAAAAAGATCTTCACTGTTTTGCGTTCACCACACGTGAACAAAAAAGCAAGAGAGCAATTCCAGCTATGCTCATATAAGCGCCTGTTGGATATTTACAGCTCGACTTCAAAAACGGTAGATGCCTTGATGAAGTTAGAATTGCCAAGTGGAGTTGAAGTTGAAATTAAAGTTTGATAAAATTTAATATAAACATCTTGAACGAAGTGGTCCTACACTCCGATGGATGTAAAAACTAAATAAAATGTCAGGAATAATAGGTAAAAAAGTAGGAATGACCAGCCTATACAATGCAGCAGGAAAAAATATCCCCTGCACGATAATTGAAGCCGGTCCTTGTGTCGTAACACAAGTAAAAACCGTTGAAAAAGACGGCTACGCATCTGTACAGCTTGCGTACGATGAAAAAAAGGAGAAGAATACCAGCAAACCGATGAAAGGTCACTTTGCGAAAGCTTCTACAACTCCGAAACGTAAATTAGTAGAGTTTAAATACTTTGATCCAAAAAATATCGGAGATATTGTAGCTGCTGATCTGTTTGTTGAAGGGGATTTTGTAGACGTGGTTGGGACCTCTAAGGGTAAAGGTTTTCAAGGTGTTGTTAAACGCCATGGATTTAGTGGAGTAGGTGGTCAGACGCACGGTCAGCATAACCGCTTAAGAGCACCGGGTTCATTAGGAGCATCATCCTGGCCCTCACGTGTATTCAAAGGCATGAGAATGGCCGGAAGAATGGGGGGTGACAGAGTGAAAATTCAAAACCTTGAGATATTAAAAGTATATCCGGAACAAAACTTAATCGTGGTAAGCGGTTCAGTACCGGGGGCAAAAGGTTCGTATGTAATTTTGGAGAAATAAGCGATGGAATTAAAGGTATTAAACATTCAAGGAAAAGAAACAGGTAACAAGGTTACTCTTTCTGATTCGGTTTTCGGAATCGAACCTAATGACCATGCTATTTATTTAGATGTTAAACAATTCTTGGCAAATCAACGTCAGGGAACACATAAGTCTAAACAACGTAACGAGATCTCCGGTTCAACCCGTAAATTACACAAACAAAAAGGTACAGGTGGTTCTCGTAAAGGTGGAATTAAAAACCCATTGTTCAGAGGTGGAGGGCGAATTTTCGGTCCACAACCCCGCGATTACAGTTTCAAATTAAATAAAAAGTTAAAAGCATTAGCACGTATGTCGGCTTTATCTTATAAAGCAAAAAATAACGACATCGTTATATTGGAAGACTTTAATTTTGAAACCCCGAAAACCAAAAACTATTTGTCTTTAGTAGATAATTTAAAAATTGCGGATAAAAAATCATTGTTGGTATTAGCGCAAGCGAACAATAATGTATACTTATCAAGCAGAAATCTGCAAAAGTCTAAAGTAATTTCGGCTTTAGAACTCAGTACCTACGATTTATTACATGCTGATAAATTGGTATTGACAGCAAGTTCAGTGAAAACAATTGAAGAATCATTAAGTAAGTAAACGATGGAAATTTTAAAGAAACCAATACTTACAGAGAAAGTAACCGCGATGGGCGATAAGTTCAATCGCTATGCTTTCGTAGTAGATAATAGAGCGAATAAGATACAGATTAAAAGTGCTGTAGAAAACATGTATAATGTTTCTGTAGTTTCAGTTAATACCATGATTGCTCCACGTAAATCTAAAGTCAGAGGAACCAAAAACGGATTCGTTTCAGGTGCTACGGCAAAAGTAAAGAAAGCAATCGTATCCTTGGCTGAAGGTAACACTATTGATTTTTATAGTAACATCTAATTGAGTTATGGCAGTAAAAAGATATAAACCGATTACCCCGGGTACACGATTCAGAATAGGAGCTGATAATAGTGAAATCACTACATCAACTCCCGAGAAATCCTTAGTGGTTTCTATCAAAAAATCGGGGGGTAGAAATAATTCCGGTAAAATGACTATGCGCTACATGGGCGGTGGTCATAAGAAAGCATATCGTTTAATAGATTTTAAACGAGATAAAGCCGATATTCCTGCAATTGTTAAGTCGATCGAATACGATCCGAACCGTACCGCACGCATTGCACTTTTAGCATATGCCGATGGCGAGAAGCGATATATTATTGCTCCGGAAGGATTAAAGGTCGATCAAACCATTGTAAGTGGAGAATCCGTAGCTCCGGAAGTTGGAAATGCATTGCCTTTGCGTAGCATTCCATTGGGGACTTTGATTCATTGTATTGAGTTAAACCCCGGACAAGGAGCAAGTATGGCACGTAGTGCAGGAACCTATGCGCAATTGGCAGCGAGAGATGGTAAACATGCCATTTTGAAAATGCCTTCCGGTGAAACGAGAATGATCTTGGCCAGCTGTATGGCTACTATCGGAACCGTTTCTAATTCTGATCACTCTATCGAACGTTTGGGTAAAGCAGGAAGGAAACGCTGGTTAGGTCGCCGGCCAAGAGTCAGAGGTGTTGCGATGAACCCGGTAGATCACCCGATGGGTGGTGGTGAAGGTAGAGCTTCAGGAGGTCATCCGCGCTCACGTAATGGTATGCTGGCTAAAGGTTACAAAACCAGATACAAGAAAAAATTGTCTAATCGTTACATTATTGAAAGAAGGAAAAAATAATGGCTCGTTCAATTAAAAAAGGACCGTATATAGATTTCAAGTTAGAAGCAAAAGTTTCAGCAATGAGCGAATCTGCTAAGAAATCGGTAATCAAAACCTGGTCAAGAAGATCAATGATATCCCCGGATTTTGTAGGTCAAACATTCGCAGTACACAATGGGAATAAATTTATTCCGGTTTATGTTACTGAAAACATGGTAGGTCATAAGTTAGGTGAATTTGCTCCGACACGTACCTTCAGAGGTCACTCAGGAGATAAAAAGAAATAATAGAGAAACATGGAAGCTATTGCAAAATTAAATGATTGTCCAAGCTCGCCACGTAAAATGCGTTTGGTAGTGGATTTAATCAGAGGTCAAAAAGTAGAACATGCGCTACATATCTTGAAGTTTCAGCCGAAAGAAGCTTCACGTAAAGTTGAGAAGCTTTTGCTTTCTGCAATTGCCAACTGGCAAGCAAAGAATGAAGGTGTCCGTATGGAAGATAGCGAACTGTTCGTAAAATCAGTTTTCGTAGATGGTGGCCGTCAATTAAAAAGATTAAGACCTGCTCCGCAAGGTAGGGGGTTCAGAATCCGTAAAAGATCAAACCATGTTACTTTAGTTGTTGACAGTAAATTATCAGAAATTAAAAACTAATTAGAAATGGGACAAAAAGTACATCCAATAGGTAATAGATTAGGAATCATTAAGGGTTGGGATTCTAATTGGTTCGGTGGAAACAACTACGCTGATAAACTGGTAGAAGACGAAAAAATTAGAAAATATATCCATGCGCGTATTGCGAAAGGTGGAATTTCTAAAATTGTAATCGAACGTACACTAAAAAGAATTACCATTACGATTCATACGGCACGCCCGGGTATTGTTATCGGGAAAGGCGGACAAGAAGTAGATAAAATCAAAGAAGAATTGAAGAAAATCACTAAGAAAGATGTTCAGATCAATATCTTCGAGATCAAACGCCCCGAATTAGATGCTCAACTGGTTGCCGATGGTGTTGCTAAACAGTTAGAAGCACGTATCTCTTTCCGTAGAGCCATGAAAACCTCCATTGCATCAACGATGCGTATGGGCGCGGAAGGAGTTAAAATTATGTGTGCAGGAAGACTGGGTGGTGCAGAGATGGCACGTACCGAGCAATATAAAGAAGGAAGAATTCCATTACATACTTTACGTGCAGACATTGATTATGCGATTGCAACAGCACATACTACTTATGGTAAAATAGGTGTGAAAGTATGGATCTGTAAAGGCGAGGTTTATGGTAAGCGTGATCTTTCTCCGAACATCGGAGCGAATCCGGGAACTAAAACCCGATCAGAAACACAAGGTTCTCCGGATCGTCACGAAAGACCGGATCGCAGAGATAACAGAGGAGCAGGAAGAGGTGGAAAAAGGCCTGCAAAAAAATAAATAGAGATTGTTAATTGGTTATATAAGGTAAAGTCATGTTACAACCAAAAAGAACGAAGTTCAGAAAGATGCAGAAAGGCAGAATGAAGGGTAACGCCAAAAGAGGTGCTACACTTGCATTCGGTTCTTTCGGAATCAAATCCTTGGAAGAATGCTGGATTACCAGCCGCCAGATTGAAGCAGCCCGTATTGCGGTGACCCGTTTCATGAAAAGAGAAGGTCAGGTTTGGATCCGTATATTCCCGGATAAACCTGTTACGAAAAAACCCGCAGAGGTTCGTATGGGTAAAGGTAAAGGTGCACCCGAATATTGGGTTGCTGTAGTGAAACCCGGAAGAATGCTTTTTGAAGCAGAAGGGGTTTCTCTGGAAACCGCTAAAGAAGCAATGCGTTTAGCAGCTCAAAAATTACCCGTAGCAACAAAGTTTGTTGTTCGTCGCGACTACATCGAAGAATAAAAGTTAAGATTCATGGAATATTGTATCATTATTCCCGCTGAATATTATAAAAAGAAAAAAAATGAAATACGCAGAAATCAAAGAACTCTCTACGGAAGAGATCAAAGAAAGGGTTAAAGAAGAAAAGATGACGATGACTAAATTGAAATTTAGCCACTCGGTATCAGCTATTGAAAATCCTATGCAGATCAGAGCTGTAAGAAAGACGATCGCTATGTTAAATACAGAATTAAAACAACGCGAGCTTAGCGCTTTAGTGAATGCTTAAGCTTTAATTTTGTAGCAATTATTCAGAAAATGGAAAATAGAAATTTAAGAAAAACAAGAATCGGACAGATAGTAAGTAACAAGATGGATAAATCTGTTACTGTATCTATCGCAGGTAAAGTAAAACATCCGATCTATGGTAAGTTTGTGAAAACCTCTACCAAATTTATGGCTCATGACGAGAAAAACGAATGCAATATCGGAGATACCGTTAGCATTATGGAGGTTCGTCCGCTGAGTAAAAACAAGCGTTGGAGAGTAGTTGAAATTTTAGAAAGGGCTAAATAATCATGATACAACAAGAATCAAGGCTTATAGTTGCAGATAACAGCGGAGCCAAAGAAGTTTTATGTATTAGAGTTTTAGGTGGAACGGGAAAACGTTATGCATCGGTAGGTGATAAAATCGTAGTTACCGTTAAACATGCAATTCCTGCAGGAAACATTAAAAAAGGAACGGTATCTAAAGCTGTAATCGTACGGACTAAAAAAGAAGTACGTAGAAAAGACGGTTCATACATTCGTTTCGACGATAATGCAGCAGTACTTTTAAATGCAAACGACGAACCCAGAGGTACCCGTATTTTTGGCCCAGTAGCAAGAGAATTACGTGAAAAACAATTTATGAAAATTGTTTCATTAGCACCGGAGGTATTATAAAATGGAAAGAAAACATAACACACAACCGAAACTTAAAATTCGCAAAGGCGATTTGGTTAAGGTTATAGCCGGAGATTCAAAAGGCCAACAAGGAAAAGTGCTAAGCATAAGTTTAGTAAAAAGAAGAATCCTTGTCGAAGGAGTGAATTTAGTATCTAAACATACTAAGCCGAATGCACAAAATACCAATGGCGGTATCATTAAAATGGAAGCACCTTTACATATATCCAATGTAATGCTTGTAGATCCTTCAAGCGGGGATACTACCCGTGTAGGAAGAAAAGTAAATACAGAGGGTAAATTAGTAAGAGTAGCAAAAAAATCCGGGGAGGAGATTAAGTAATATGACTTACATACCAAGATTAAAACAACAGTATAAAGAGGGCATTATAGCCTCTTTAAAGGAAAAATTTGCTTACAAAAGTGTAATGCAGGTTCCTAAATTGACAAAAATCTGTATCAACCAGGGTGTTGGCGCTGCCGTTTCTGATAAGAAATTGATAGATAATGCAGTGGAAGAAATGACCTTGATTACCGGTCAACGTGCAGTTGCGTCAAAATCTAAAAAGGATATTTCGAACTTTAAACTTCGTAAGAATGTACCGGTAGGCGTTCGTGTAACTCTACGCGATAATCAAATGTACGAGTTTTTAGATCGTTTGATTGCTGTAGCATTGCCTCGTATCCGCGATTTCAAAGGAATCAACGAAAAGGGTTTTGATGGTAAAGGAAACTATACCATGGGTGTTACCGAGCAGATTATCTTCCCTGAGATTAATATTGATAAGATCAATAAAATTATGGGTATGGACATTACGTTCGTAACGACTGCAAAAACAGACAAAGAAGCTTTAGAGCTTTTAAAAGAATTTGGCTTACCATTTAAAAATCAAAATAATAACTAAAAATGGCAAAAGAAGGCGTAAAAGCACGCGAAGTTAAGCGTAAAAAATTGGTTGATAAGTATGCTCAAAAAAGAGCAGAATTAAAAGCCGCAGGCGACTATGCAGGTTTAGATAAATTACCTAAAAACTCAAGCCCTGTGCGTTTACACAACCGTTGCAAATTGACCGGCCGTCCTCGTGGATATATGCGTCAGTTTGGTATTTCAAGGGTATTATTCCGCGAAATGGCTCTGGAGGGTAAAATTCCGGGAGTACGCAAAGCGAGCTGGTAATTCAAGATATCTTTAAAAATTTAGTGTAAGGTAAAAATAAATTTCTATCTTTGCCCTCCGCTAAATTTTAGTTTATATACGTAAATTTTACATTAAAAAATGACTACAGATCCAATAGCAGATTATCTTACGAGAGTAAGGAATGCCATTAAGGCCAACCATAGGGTTGTTGAAGTTCCTGCATCTAATATCAAAAAGGAAATCACAAAAGTACTTTTTGATAAAGGATATATTGCGAATTATAAGTTTGAAGATGCTGGTGTTCAGGGGATTATTAAAATAGCCCTGAAATATCATCCGATTACGAAAACTTCGGCAATTAGAAAGATGGAACGTATTAGCAAGCCGGGTTTAAGAAATTATGCGCACATGAGCAATTTGCCTCGTGTATTGAACGGTTTAGGAATCGCAATCCTATCGACTTCTAAGGGTGTTATGACTGATAAAGAAGCTCGTGTTCAAAATGTAGGTGGTGAAGTATTATGTTACATTTATTAAAATAGGAGGTTAAGAAATGTCACGTATAGGAAAGTTACCAATTACATTACCAAAAGGAGTAGAAGTTTCAGTATCTCCCGAAAATTTGGTTACCGTTAAAGGCCCTAAGGGTGCTTTAACCCAACAGATAGATGCCGACATGATCGTCAAAATAGAAGATGGCGTATTAGTGGTCGAGCGTCCTACTGAGCAGAAACGTCATAAAGCAATGCACGGTTTGTACAGGGCTTTAATTAATAATATGGTTGTAGGTGTTACTGATGGTTATAAGATCGTTCAAGAACTTGTAGGGGTTGGTTACCGGGCTTCAAATCAGGGAAACACGCTTGACCTGGTATTGGGTTATTCGCATCACTATGTATTCGAATTACCTACGGAAGTGAAGGTTTCGACTACTTCAGAAAAAGGTCAAAACCCTACCATCGTATTAGAAAGTATTGATAAACAATTGATTGGTCAGGTTGCTGCAAAAATCAGATCACTGAGAACTCCGGAACCATACAAAGGTAAAGGTGTTAAGTTCGCCGGTGAGGTATTGAGAAGAAAAGCAGGTAAATCAGCAGCTAAAAAATAAGAGTCATGGGAAACGTTAAATCATCAAGAAGATTCAGAATCAAAAGAGGTATCCGTTTAAAGATTACGGGAACTTCAACACAACCAAGGCTGTCTGTTTACAGAAGTAACAAATCTATCTACGCACAAATTATCGACGACACTACAGGAAAAACCATAGTGTCTGCATCCAGTGCAAAAGGCGTTTCTGATGCGTCGATGAATAAAGTAGATCAATCCAAAGCAGTTGGGAAACTGATTGCTGAAAAAGCTATATCTGCCGGTATCAATCAGGTAGTATTCGACAGAAACGGATATTTATACCATGGTCGTATTAAATCCCTGGCCGAAGGTGCAAGAGAAGCAGGTTTAAAATTCTAATAATCAGAACATGTCAACAGCGAATATAAAAAGAGTAAAAACAACTGATATCGAGTTAAAAGATAAGTTGGTAAGTATACAACGTGTTGCGAAAGTAACCAAAGGAGGCCGTACCTTCAGTTTCTCTGCAATTGTTGTAGTGGGCGATGAGAACGGTGTAGTAGGGTATGGTTTAGGAAAAGCAAAAGAGGTTACCGAAGCAATTGCTAAAGGAATCGATGATGCTAAGAAAAATCTGATTAAGGTTCCTATTTACAAAGGAACTGTGCCTCACGAACAAGTGGCTAAATATTCAGGAGGCCACGTATTCCTGAAACCCGCTTCAAACGGTACCGGAGTTATTGCCGGTGGGGCGATGCGTGCTGTATTAGAGAGCGCAGGAGTTACCGATGTATTGGCGAAATCAAAAGGTTCATCTAACCCGCATAACGTAGTTAAGGCAACTGTTTTAGCATTGTCTCAAATGAGAGATGCAATGACTGTCGCTCAACAAAGAGGAATTTCTTTAAACAAAGTATTTAACGGTTAATCATCATGTCTAAGATAAAGATTACAAAAGTTAAAAGTGTTATCGACAGAAGCCTTCGTCAGAAAAAAACGATGGTCGCTTTAGGTCTTAACAAAATTAATCAATCGGTTGAAGTGGAAGCTACCCCTCAGATTATGGGAATGGTCGCTAAAGTAAATCATTTGGTTAAAGTTGAAAATATTTAATTATTGACAATCCGACTAGGAACATAATATTAAACAAATGAAATTAAGTAATTTAAAACCAGCAGAAGGATCGGTTAAGAAGAGCAAAAGAATCGGTAGAGGTACAGGTTCCGGCAGAGGTGGTACTTCAACCCGTGGTCACAAAGGAGCGGGTTCACGTTCAGGACACTCTACTAAAGTAGGTTTTGAAGGCGGTCAAATGCCTTTGCAAAGACGTGTACCTAAGTTTGGATTCAAAAACATTAACAGAGTGGAATACGTGGGGATTAATCTCGATGTGATTCAAGGCTTAATAGAAAAATTTTCACTTCAAACAATAGACCTGGAAGTGTTAAAAAATCACGGATTGATATCTAAATCTGATTTAGTGAAGATCTTAGGAAGAGGCGAATTAACGGCTAAGGTTGAAATTAAAGCACATGCCTTCACAGCATCAGCTAAATCTGCAATCGAGGCTAAAGGTGGATCAGCTGTAACTTTATAAGCGGATGAAGAGATTTATTTCTACCCTGACAAATATTTTTAAGATCGAAGATCTGAGAGTAAGGATTATTAATACCTTACTTTTATTACTTATATACCGTGTAGGTTCTTTTATTGTATTGCCGGGTATCGACCCTGCTTTGATAAGCGCTAAATCTCAAGACGGGATTTTAGGTTTATTAAACATGTTTGCCGGTGGTTCTTTTTCCAGAGCTTCAGTTTTTGCTTTGGGTGTGATGCCGTATATTTCTGCGTCAATCGTTGTGCAATTGTTCGGAATTGTAGTTCCTTACTTCCAGCGTTTACAAAAAGAAGGCGAAAGTGGTAGGAAAAAGATTAATCAGATCACACGTTATTTGACAATTATTATTACGGCTGCACAGGCTATCGGTTATATTAAAACTCAGGTTCCTCAGGAGGCCATTTTAATCAGCCCGGGTCTGTTTACCATAACATCCATTTTTGTATTAACTACAGGAACGATGTTTGTAATGTGGCTTGGTGAACGTATTACGGATAAAGGGCTGGGTAACGGTATCTCCTTAATTATTATGGTGGGTATTATCGCTTCGCTGCCGGTAGCATTCTATTCGGAATTGAGTTCTCGTATGGGTGTTAGCGGAGGTGGTTTAATTCCGTTCCTTATCGAATTAGCAGCATTGGCTTTTGTTGTAATTCTGACAATCATGCTTGTTCAAGGAACACGTAAGATCCCTGTACAGTATGCAAAGCGAATTGTAGGTAATAAACAGTATGGTGGTGTTCGTCAGTATATACCTTTAAAAGTAAATGCTGCCGGAGTTATGCCAATCATTTTTGCACAAGCAATTATGTTTATTCCGGGAACGCTGGCTTCATTTATGCCTGAGTCGGGATTTGCACAAGCAGTAGGTGCTAATTTGGGAAATCCGAACTCTTTTTCCTATAATCTGTTGTTTGCATTTATGATTATTGCATTCACGTATTTCTATACGGCAATTACCGTGAATCCAAATCAGATGGCAGAGGATATGAAACGTAACGGAGGTTTTATTCCGGGTGTTAAACCGGGCAAAAGAACCTCAGAATTTATCGATAACGTGATTTCAAGAATAACACTTCCGGGATCGATATTCTTAGCGATTGTTGCAGTACTTCCTTCTATAGCAGTATTGGTGGGAATTAATTCACAGTTTGCCAACTTTTACGGAGGTACTTCTTTATTGATTATGGTGGGGGTAGTATTAGATACCCTTCAACAAATAGAAAGTCATTTATTAATGCGTCATTACGATGGTTTAATGAAATCGGGGCGTATTAAAGGGCGTGCACCGGCGGGAGCAACAGCCATATAATTCGGGAGTCTTGAAATGATAAAATACAAGACTAACGAAGAAATTGAATTAATTAGGGAGAGTTCTTTACTTGTTGGTAAAGCCTTAGCAGAAGTTGCAAAGATGATTGCGCCGGGTGTAGATCCGATGGATTTAGATCGCAGGGCAGAAGAATTTATCCGCGACAACGGTGCTGCTCCGGCTTTCAAAGGTTTCGCAGGGACTTTTCCCAATTCCTTGTGTTTGTCATTTAATGAAGTGGTAGTTCATGGAATTCCGGCAGGAGAATTTTTGAAAGAAGGAGATATTATTTCGGTGGATTGCGGCGTGTTGAAGAACGGGTATTATGGCGATTCGGCATATACCTTTGAAGTAGGGAAAGTGTCTGCCGAGAAAAAGCAATTGCTGAAGGTTACAAAAGAGTGTTTATACAAAGGGATAGAGAAAGCTGTGGCCGGAATGCGAATGGGTGATTTATCGTATGCGGTTCAGGAACATGCCGAAAAATACGGATATGGAATCGTTAAAGAATTAGTAGGGCATGGTGTAGGGAAACATTTGCACGAGAAACCGGAAGTTCCGAACTACGGGAAAAGAGGGTCGGGTGTGAAATTGATGGAGGGACTTGTAATTGCTATCGAACCCATGATTAATATGGGGAAAGCGGCAATCGTACAATTGGAAGATGGATGGACTATCAAAACCCGTGACGGATTGCCGTCGGCACACTTTGAACATACCGTAGCAGTAAGAAAAGGTAAAGCAGATATATTATCTTCTTTTGAGTATATAGACGAAGTTTTTAAAACCAAACATAATTAATGGCAAAACAAGCTTCAATAGAGCAAGACGGAATTATCAGAGAAGCATTGTCAAATGCAATGTTTCTTGTAGAATTGGAAAACGGGCATGAAATAATTGCCCATATATCCGGGAAAATGAGAATGAATTACATCAAAATTCTTCCGGGTGATAAGGTGAAATTAGAAATGTCACCATACGATTTAACAAAAGGTAGGATAACTTATAGATATAAATAAAATGAAGGTTAAGGCATCAATTAAGAAAAGAAGCGAAGATTGCAAGATCATCCGTCGCAATGGTAAGCTTTATGTTATCAATAAGAAAAACCCGAAGTTTAAACAACGTCAGGGTTAATTGATTACGGTGAAAATTATTCGTTAAGAACAGAATTATATAATTAACAAATGGCAAGAATCGCAGGTATTGATTTACCAAAAAACAAAAGAGGAGAGATAGGATTAACCTATATCTACGGTATTGGCAAGTCTACGTCACAAAAGATCCTTACGGAAGCCGGTATTGATAAAAATATCAAAGTGCAGGATTGGACCGATGAGCAATTGACAGCTATTCGTAACATCATCAATGATAAAGTTAAAGTTGAAGGTGCTTTGCGTTCAGAAGTACAATTGAATATTAAACGTCTGATGGATATCGGGTGCTACAGAGGGCTACGTCACAGAAAAGGGCTCCCGGTAAGAGGACAAAGAACCAAAAACAATTCTCGTACACGTAAAGGAAAGAGAAAAACTGTTGCAGGAAAGAAAAAAGCAACTAAGTAATAGATAGGAATTATGGCTAAAAGTACTAAAAAAGTAACCAAAAAAAGAGTCGTTGTGATTGAGCCGATTGGTCAAGCACATATCAATGCATCTTTTAATAATATCATCATTTCGATGACGAATAATCAAGGTCAGGTTATTTCCTGGGCTTCCGCAGGTAAAATGGGTTTCAAAGGATCTAAAAAGAATACCCCTTATGCTGCTCAGTTAGCTGCCGGTGATTGCGCGAAAGTTGCTCATGATCTTGGATTACGCAAAGTTGAAGTGTTTGTTAAAGGTCCGGGTGCTGGTAGGGAATCTGCTATCCGTACAATTCAAAATACAGGAATCGAAGTAACACTTATTAAAGACATTACTCCACTCCCTCACAATGGTTGCCGTCCTCCTAAAAAGAGGAGAGTTTAATCGTATTATGATTAAACATATTTATAAAACGAATTAATTAAATAAGGTTATACTGAATATTGAAAAATATTCAGCTAAGATTAACTAAAAACAAAATAAAATGGCAAGGTATACAGGCCCTAAATCAAGAATCGCCCGTAAGTTCAGAGAGGCAATCTTTGGACCCGATAAGGCATTAGAAAGAAAAAATTATCCTCCGGGACAACACGGTGTTTCTAAAAAACGTGGTAAGCAGTCCGAGTACGCTATTCAGTTAATGGAGAAGCAAAAAGTTAAATATACCTATGGTGTATTGGAAAAACAATTTGCTAATTTATTCGGTAAAGCGGATCGTAAACATGGTATCACCGGTGAGAACTTATTGAAGTTTTTGGAAGCTCGTTTAGATAACACAGTGTATCGTTTAGGTATCGCAACTACACGTAGTGCTGCTCGTCAGTTGGTTTCTCATAAACACATTACCGTAAACGGTGATGTGGTTAATATCCCTTCCTACACTTTACGTCCGGGCGATGTAGTCGCTGTTAGGGAGAGGTCTAAATCATTGGAAACAATTGTAGATGCAACGGCTACAACGAAAGTTTCCAAGTACAATTGGTTAGAGTGGGATCATGCAAATCTTTCAGGCAAATTTTTGAACATGCCTGAGCGTTCAGAAATTCCTGAAAATATTAAAGAGCATTTGATCGTCGAATTATACTCTAAATAATTTTGAGCATCCGATAAGGAAATTCCTTGTTCTGCTCACAAATTAGTAAACTATAAAAAGAAAGAAAAAACAAACATGGCAATATTAGCATTTCAAAAACCGGATAGAGTTATAATGCAAAAAGCTACGGATTTCGACGGATCGTTCGAGTTCCGTCCCCTTGAACCGGGCTTTGGTATTACCATTGGTAATGCTTTAAGAAGAATTTTGCTTTCCTCACTTGAAGGCTACGCGATTACTTCCGTAAAAATTTCAAGCGTTTCGCACGAATTCTCTACTATCAAAGGAGTTGTCGAAGATGTTACCGATATTATCCTGAACCTTAAACAAGTCCGTTTTAAGAAAACCGGAGATAGCGGAGATTCTGAAAAGATATTTGTTATTATTAAAGGGCAGGATGCATTTAAAGCCGGAGATATTACAAAATTCTCCAATAACTTTACTGTGTTAAATCCCGATATGGTTATCTGTAACATGAATACAGATGTTACTTTGGAAATGGAACTTTCTGTTGCCAAAGGAAGAGGCTATATCGCTGCCGAAGAAAATAAAAACGAAAATGCATCTGTAGGCACGATTGCTATCGACTCTATTTACACTCCGATAAAGAATGTTAAATACAGTATTGAAAACTATCGTGTTGAACAAAAAACCGACTATGAGAAATTGATTATCGATATCTCTACAGACGGATCTATTCATCCCGAAGAAGCGTTAAAGGAAGCTGCAAAAATCCTGATCCAACACTTTATGTTGTTCTCTGATGAGCGCATCATGTTGGAAACACAAGCGAAAGAACAAACAAACGAAGTGGATGAAGAAATTCTTCACATGCGCAAAGTCCTGAAAACAGAACTGGTAGATATGGACCTTTCGGTGAGAGCTCTAAATTGTCTGAAAGCTGCGGATATCCGTACCCTTGCAGATCTTGTAACATACGATGTTGCAGATATGTTAAAATTCAGGAACTTCGGTAAAAAATCTTTAACTGAAATTCAGGAATTAGTAAAATCTAAAGGTTTATCATTTGGTATGAACTTAACCAAATTTAAACTCGACGAAGAATAATAACGGCCCCGAAATTTTTTACGTCGGGGGAAATAACATAATGTTAAATGATGCATAATTCCTCACGCTTGAAGCGAGAACGGTATGCACAACTAAAGAAAAATGAGACACGGTAAGAAAAACAATCACTTAGGAAGAACCAGCAGTCATCGTAAAGCAATGCTTGCAAATATGGCAAGCTCTTTAATTCTTCATAAACGCATTACTACCACATTGGCTAAAGCGAAAGCTTTGCGTAAGTATGTAGAGCCTATGTTGACAAAAGCGAAAGAAGATACTACCCATTCGAGAAGGACTGTATTCAGCTATCTTCAAAATAAAGAAGTATTGGCTATTTTGTTTAATGATATTGCGCAAAAAATTGCAGACAGGCCGGGAGGATATACCCGCATTATTAAAACCGGTACCCGTATTGGTGATAATGCTGAGATGTGCTTCATCGAGCTGGTAGATTACAACGATTTGATGCTTGATCAAAAAGCAGGTAAAAAAACAAAAGCTGCTACAACACGTAGAGGGCGTGCTAAAAAGAAAACTACTGAAGAAGAAGCTGCCGTTGTAACACCTGCAGCAGAAGCTGAAACTCCGGCAGAAACAAAATCCGAAGAATAATTTTCAGATTCCTATACGAATTCAAAAGGAACAATGTTGTTACGTTGTTCCTTTTTTGTTTTTTTTATGTTCCAATTTTGTAGTTTCGAATATATTTATTTTATGAAAAAGAGTAATGCTTTTCTATGGTTAGCCTTGCTTCTTGTAAGCTTTTCGGCTTGTAAAGAGGAGTTGGATGTTACAGCCCCCTATAAAGAAATTCCTATCGTTTACGGTTTATTGGATAAAGATTTAAGCGTACAATACATTAAGGTTACGAGAGCATTTTTGCTGGAAGATGGAAGTGCAATTGACGCTGCGAAAATTGCCGACTCAAATTATTTTAATTTCGATAATACGGAAGTGAAACTGATTGCCTATTTGAATAATCAAAAAGTAGATAGTGTAATTCTGGATACCGTTCACTTACCCAAGACCGATGGTATTTTTGCGAATAGCAATATCTTTTATCGTACACCAAACGGTTATACGTTATTACATGCCCCGACAACTACGAAAGACACAACCTGGGCAGAGTATGAACTTATCATTCGTAAGAAAGCAGAGAATACAATCCTTGCAAAATCAAGGACTACCATTGTAAATGATTTTGCATTCGCAGGAAGTTTATTTGAACTGAAGTTCTATAATCTTTCTTTGGATAAATATTTGGATCAGAATCTGACCTGGAGAACAGCAAAGAATGCAGGAGTGTATAAAATGTTTCTCAGACTTAATTTTACGGAAGAAAGTGATCTTACGGGAGATTCAGTTTTAAAATACGTTGATATGCCCCTCATTAGTAATTCATTCGTCGATTACGGAAGTACAACAAATATCGGATACACACTTAAAGGAGAAGATTTTTTTAAACATGTAGGTAGCAGCCTGGAACCCTTACCAAGTTCGTATCGTAGAAAATATAAAGGCCCTGTGGAGTTTCACTTTACCGTAGGTGGTACCGGGATTGCCGAATTAATGCGCCTGACCGGTGATACTTTCACGCTGACAGATATCCGTCCGGAGGTTTCGAACATTGAGAATGGAATCGGTATTTTCTCTTCACGTTCCAGAAAGGTTTTTAAAGATATTAAACAAACTAATCTGAGTCAGGAATCCATTTCACAATTAAAAACCGGAAAATATACCGGGCATTTAGGGTTTAATTAAAATTTTACAGATTTTTCTGACAAAACGACACGCATTTTCGTGTCGTTTTTTGTTTAAATACGTCAGTTCTGACCGATATAGTCATAAATCATACCTTGGCACAAGCATTGATTAATGCATAGCATATTTACTTGTATTAATCATCAATTATTATAAAAATATGTCAAAAATTATAGGAATCGACTTAGGAACAACCAACTCTTGCGTTGCCGTTATGGAAGGTAATGAAGCCGTTGTTATTCCAAATAGCGAAGGAAAAAGAACAACCCCTTCGATTGTATCTTTTGCCGATAACGGTGAACGTAAAATCGGAGATCCTGCCAAACGTCAGGCAATTACAAACCCCAGAAAAACGATTTATTCGATAAAACGATTTATGGGTAATAGTTTTAATGAAGTTACTAAAGAAATTGAGCGAGTTCCGTATACCGTTACCAAAGGAGATAATAATACACCCCGGGTAGAGATCGACGGACGTATGTACACCCCTCAGGAATTGTCGGCGATGATTCTGCAAAAAATGAAAAAAACTGCGGAAGATTATCTGGGCCAGGAAGTAAAAGAAGCTGTAATTACCGTTCCGGCTTATTTTAACGATGCACAGCGCCAGGCTACGAAAGAAGCGGGCGAGATTGCCGGATTAAACGTACGCCGTATTATTAACGAGCCTACAGCTGCTGCTTTGGCTTATGGTATGGATAAAAAACATGTAGATTCTAAAATCGCAGTATTTGATTGCGGTGGTGGAACGCACGACGTTTCTATTCTTGAATTAGGAGATGGTGTATTTGAGGTAAAATCAACTGAGGGTGATACGCATTTAGGCGGGGATGATTTCGACCAGGTAATTATCGATTGGTTAGCAGACGAATTTAAATCGGAAGAAAATATCGATTTAAGAAAAGATCCGATGGCCTTACAGCGCTTGAAAGAAGCCTCTGAAAAAGCAAAAATAGAATTGTCTTCAACTGCTCAATCCGAAATTAATTTACCATACATCACTGCCGTTGACGGGGTGCCTAAGCACCTGGTGCGTACGTTAACTCGTGCTAAGTTCGAACAGCTTGCCGACACGTTAGTTAAACGTACAATTGAACCTTGTAAAACCGCATTGAAAAACGCAGGATTGAGCGTGAGTGATATTGATGAAGTAATCTTAGTAGGGGGATCTACTCGTATTCCGGCTATTCAAAAAGCAGTGGAGGATTATTTCGGTAAAGCTCCTTCTAAAGGAGTAAACCCCGATGAGGTAGTTGCTTTAGGAGCAGCTATTCAGGGTGGTGTGTTAACCGGTGATGTGAAAGATGTATTGTTACTTGACGTTACCCCACTTTCATTAGGTATTGAAACGATGGGTGGTGTGATGACCAAATTAATTGAGTCGAACACGACCATTCCTACTAAGCGTTCGGAAGTATTCTCGACAGCATCGGATAATCAGCCTACTGTCGAAATCCACGTATTGCAGGGTGAACGCCCGATGGCTGCTCAAAACAGAACGATTGGTCGTTTCCATTTAGATGGAATTCCGCCTGCACCACGCGGTGTACCACAGATTGAAGTGACATTCGATATTGACGCGAACGGTATCTTGCACGTCAGTGCGAAAGATAAAGGAACCGGGAAAGAGCAAAAAATTCGTATCGAAGCAAGCTCCGGATTGTCGGATGCAGATATTCAAAAAATGAAACAGGAAGCAGAAGCAAATGCCGAAGCCGACCGTAAAGCGAAAGAAGAAGTAGAGAAATTGAATGCTGCCGATGCCTTGATTTTCCAAACCGAAAAACAAGTGAAAGAATATGGAGATAAACTTTCGGAAGGAAATAAAACAGCTATCGAAGAAGGTTTGAAAAAACTAAAAGATGCACATGCAGCAAAAGATTTTGATGCAATTGAAAGCGCACAAACCGAATTGACTAATGCATGGAATGCTGCTTCGGAAGAAATATATAAAGCAACGCAGGATGCAGGTACACAAGCCGGTACAGATACAGATGCTGCCGGTGGCCCGGATGTTCAGGACGTGAACTTCGAAGAAGTGAAAGATGACGATAAGAAATAAGGTTCACTAAAATAAAAAAGGCACGAAGTATATACTTCGTGCCTTTTTTTGAAATAGTATATATGAATGTCTTACCTGTTCAATAAAAGTTTTTTGTGTTCGATATGCTTCCCTTTTTGGATAAGGAAACTACATACCTGTCCGACCATACCACCCCAAAAAAATAACGGCTGAACAAAAAATATCCATGCCCTGAGCAGGGTATTTAAAATACGTATATTCGGGTATATGGTCTTATTTCAGATAGCGAAAATCCTGTGCATTCTTAATGTTCAGTAAGCTTTCGTAAATCAAGCGGATAACATTCTCCACATCATCTTTATGAATCATTTCCACTGTTGTGTGCATATAGCGTAAAGGCAATGAAATCAACGCTGAAACTACTCCATCATTCGAATAAGCAAAAGCATCGGTATCGGTTCCTGTAGAACGTGAACTTGCCTGACGCTGGAATGGGATCTTATTTTTCTCGGCTGTATCGATAATTAATTTATTCAGATTCATTTGTACGGCAGGCGCATAGGATACAACGGGGCCACGTCCGCAGGCCAGATCTCCCTGTGTAATTTTATTAATCATGGGTGTGCTTGTATCATGTGTTACATCGGTAACGATAGCCACATTGGGTTTGATTTTATGTGCAATCATTTCAGCTCCGCGTAACCCGATTTCTTCCTGTACGGAATTGACAATATACAAACCAAACGGTAATTTCTTTTTGTTCTCTTTCAGAAGTCGCGCAACTTCTGCAATCATAAACCCGCCCGCACGATTATCCAAAGCACGACCAACATAGTATCGGTCATTCAACTGCATGAACCCATCCTCAAAAGTGACTACACATCCTACATGAATTCCTTTTTTATCAACCTCCTCTTTCGAAGTACATCCGATATCAATAAAAATATTTTTCAGGGAAGGTGTTTCTTCTTTTTCCCCACTGCGTGTGTGTATGGCAGGCCATCCGAATACTCCTTTTACAATACCTTTATCAGTGTGTATGTTTACCCGCATGGAGGGTGCGATTAAATGATCGGAACCACCATTGCGGATCACGTAGATTAAGCCATCACTGCTGATATAATTCACGTACCAGGAAATTTCATCCGCATGTGCTTCGATAACTACTTTATATGATGCTTTCGGGTTGATAATCCCTACAGCCGTACCATAATTATCGACATAGGTTTCATCGACATAAGAACGAATATAATCGAGCCATAATTTTTGCCCGCTCTTTTCGAAAGAAGTAGGAGAGGCATTGTTAATATATTTTTCGAAGAACGTAATCGACTTCGAAGTCGTTACAACTTTTGTTTTTACAGATGCAGCTTTCTTTGCCATAATTAAGATAGTCTATATTGAATGTTATAAAGGAATATTCCCGTGTTTTTTTTGGGGGTTTGTCACTGCTTTATTTTCCAGCATTTTAAAGGCCTTGATTAGTTTTTCGCGCGTTGCTGAGGGTTCAATAACTTCATCGATAAACCCCCGTTCAGCAGCACGGTATGGATTCGCGAACATGTCGGAATATTGTTTTTCTTTCTCTAACCATTTTGCTTCTTTATCCTTTGCTTCGTTTATTTCTTTTTTAAAAATAATTTCGGCAGCTCCTTTTGCTCCCATAACGGCAATCTCAGCGCTCGGCCATGCATAATTCATATCGGCACCAATATGTTTAGAGTTCATCACATCGTATGCCCCACCGTATGCTTTACGTGTAATAACGGTAATGCGTGGAACCGTAGCTTCGGAGAATGCATATAATAATTTTGCTCCGTTCGTAATGATGGCATTCCATTCCTGATCGGTACCTGGTAAGAATCCCGGAACATCTTCGAATACCAGCAAAGGAATATTAAAACAATCGCAGAAACGTACGAAACGGGCTGCTTTGGTAGAAGCATGAATATCCAGTACGCCCGCTAAAAACATAGGTTGATTGGCAACAATACCGATGCTTTTGCCCGCTAAGTGTGCGAAGCCTACAACAATGTTCCCGGCAAAATTTTTGTGTACTTCCAGAAAACTGTTTTCATCAATTACTTCAGTAATTACGTCCCGGATATCATAGGGTTGGTTAGCATTGCCGGGAATGATTTCGTTCAAGGCAGGTCTGCTTTCATTCTTCATTTCGTAAGCGATCGAAGGAGCATTCTCATCACAATTCTGAGGCATATAGCTCAAGAGTTGCTTGATGTGCTGAATACACTCTATTTCATTCGCACAAGAGAAATGTGTTACTCCCGATTTGGTAGAATGGGTAGATGCGCCCCCCAGCTCTTCCGAACTTACTTCTTCATGCGTTACTGTTTTAACTACATTCGGCCCGGTAACAAACATATACGAAGTGTTCTCTACCATCAGAATAAAATCGGTAATTGCCGGAGAATAAACCGCTCCACCCGCGCAAGGGCCCATAATTGCAGATAGCTGAGGAATTACACCGGAAGCCATGGTATTGCGATAAAAAATATCGGCATATCCTCCCAGCGATACAACTCCTTCCTGAATACGTGCCCCACCCGAATCGTTCAGTCCGATTACAGGTGCTCCGTTTTGCATCGCCAGATCCATGATCTTACAGATTTTTTCTGCATGTGTTTCGGATAAGGATCCTCCGAATACTGTAAAATCTTGAGAAAATACATAGACTAAACGCCCGTTTACCGTTCCGTACCCGGTTACTACTCCGTCCCCTAAATATTTTTCTTTATCTAACCCGAAATCGTTTGAACGGTGTGTTACCATCATTCCGATTTCTTCAAAAGAGCCTTCATCCAATAAAAAATGAATACGTTCCCGTGCTGTTAACTTTCCTTTTTTATGTTGAGAATCAATACGGATTTGCCCTCCACCCAATATTGCTTCTTCTTTCTTCTGATTTAGCAGAGCTATTTTATTTTTCACCTTTTCTTTAATTTTAGTAGCGCAAATTAATAATTATATAGAAGATATACTATCAAAATCAGGCATTCTATCCAAGCTTCGATTCATGTGTTAAGAGCACTAAGCCTGTTATATTATGCTTGATAATGAATGGTTTATGTTTTTATACGGGGCTGATGAGGGAAGCCGGTATTTTTTTGAGCTAAAAAAACTGTTAAACACTTGTTTATTCCCGGTAACAATAAAACTTTCGGAGAGTATATGATTAATAAATTGTATGTATAAATATTACAATTAAATTTTGTGGTAAAGATTTAAAAAATATTATTTTTGCATATCGATGAAAAATAATATTGTATCTAAGTATATGTACGCCTATCTCTTTTTAGCAATATTTGTTGCTAAGATGATAATTTCTGTTGGGCCCGTATTTGTCAGCCTGGATGCAAAGATCGTGAATGCTGCGATCATGCAGTTGGAAATTGAGACCCATAGCGGGGAACAGGAAGCAAAAGATTCCAACAAAGGTAAATCTGGTTTTTGGATAGCGTCGGGATTTATGAAAGATCCTTTCGCTGATTTAGCTGAAGAGAGTGCCGCAAAAATATTTATCGAACATCAACTGTATATTTCCTCTTTTTATCCGAGCGTACCTACACCGCCTCCTAACTTTTCTTAATTCATTATTTCGAATTAATTAAAGTTTAACAATTCAAATTTATTTTATGACAGATAAGAGTGTGTCTGCTTCAGGGCAGAGCTGGGCTAAATATTTTCAGCCCAAGAACCTGAAGAAAGACCTCCCTGCAAGTGTTGTGGTCTTTCTGGTAGCCTTACCCCTTTGCTTAGGGATAGCGCTGGCATCGGGGGCTCCGCTTTTTGCGGGAGTTTTAACAGGAATAATTGGCGGAATTATAGTTGCCGGCATCAGCGGTTCGCAACTGAGTGTTACCGGTCCCGCCGCCGGATTAACAGTAGTGGTATTAAGTGCAATCGCTACTCTAGGGTCTTATGAAATTTTTCTTTTGGCCCTGGTATTAGCAGGTATTTTACAAATCATTTTAGGATTGGTAAAAGCGGGTACTATCGGAAATTATTTTCCATCAAGTGTAATTGAAGGAATGTTGGCTGCCATTGGGATAATCCTTATCCTCAAACAAATTCCGCATGCATTGGGATATGATGCAGTGCCGGAAGGCAGCGAACAATTTATTCAGGCAGATAATGAAACTACCTTTGGTACTTTGCTGAATGCTGTTAGTAATATGCATTACGGAGCTTTTATCATTGCACTGTTGTCTATGGCCGTACTTATCTTTTGGCCGAAGTTTAAAAAACTATCAGCAGTTCCGGCGGCATTAATTGTTGTTGTGTTGGGTGTATCATTGAATTATTTTTTTAGAAATACAGCCGTCGAATTAAACCCGGACCATTTGGTACAGATCCCAATCGTAGATAGTTTTCAATCCTTCCGAAGCCTGTTTATTCACCCCGATTTCACCGCGATATTTCGTCCGGAGGTCTGGACCCTTGCCATAACTCTTGCTATTGTCGCTTCTTTAGAAACTCTTTTAAGTGTGGAAGCCGTAGATAAGATCGACCCGATTAAACGGGTAAGTCCCACGAATAGGGAGTTGTTGGCACAGGGTGTAGGAAATACCATCAGCGGATTTTTAGGAGGATTGCCGATGACAGCCGTAATTGTGCGCTCTTCGGCGAATGTGAATGCGGGAGGAAGAACGAAAATGTCGTCGATCTTTCATGGTATATGGCTCTTGATAGCTTTGCTTGCCATTCCATCGATCATAAACCTGATTCCGCTTTCTGCATTAGCAGCGGTGTTAATTTTTACAGGATATAAACTTGCTAAATGGGCATTGTTTAAAAAAATGTGGACGTTGGGAAAATCGCAATTTATTCCATTCATAGTAACTATATTAGCTATTGTATTTAGTGATTTATTAAGTGGGGTTGCGATAGGTATGTTAATAGGTGTGTTTTATATTTTGCGGAATAATTTCAGAAATCCATATTTTTACAGAGTTGAAATTGTAGGAGAACAAAAACATCTGCATCTGAAACTGTCGGAGGATGTGTCGTTCTTAAATAAGGGGGCCATACAATATACGCTTACTCATATTCCTGCGGGCTCAAAGGTAATTATCGATGGAACGGATTCCCGTTATATCGATAGAGATGTGTTGGAAGTGATTGAGAATTTTCAGCAACATGCACATACAAAAAGTATTGATGTGGAATTAGTGAATGTACGTAAGTATTATACTGTTCCCAAATTGAATGCTTTGAGAATAAATCCTTCGGAATTATATGAAGGAATGAAAAAACAATCAGTGAATTAATTTTTATACTTTTAAAACAGATAATATGCCACATAGAGATCATATAACATACGAACAATTATTACAGGGAAACAAAGACTGGGTAGCGAATACGCTTAAAGAAGATCCCGAATATTTTAAAAGATTGTCGGCAGGACAAGCTCCTCCGGTATTATGGGTTGGTTGTTCCGACAGCCGGGTTCCCGCCAATCAGATTACCGGTACACAACCGGGTGAAATATTTGTACATCGTAACATCGCAAATGTTGTGCTGCATACCGATATGAACCTGCTGAGTGTACTCGATTATGCCGTAAATTTATTGAAGGTAAAACATATAATCGTTTGCGGACATTATGGGTGCGGAGGTGTTTCAGCAGCTTTATCGAATAAGCAATACGGTTTAATCGATAACTGGTTGAGAAGCATCAAAGATATTTATCGTGCGCACCAGAACGAACTGGATAAAATTAATAATCATCAGAGAAAAGAACGAAGAATGGTAGAGCTAAACGCCATTGAAGGGGCATATAATGTTGCTAAAACATCTATTGTTCAAAACGCATGGCAGAATGGAGCAGAGCTTCAGATTCACGGATGGGTTTATGAATTAGCCACCGGATTAATTACCGACCTGGAAGTTTCCGTGAGCAGTAATGATAAACTGGGTGATGTATTTAGATTTAACGGAGAGTAATGAGAGTGTAGGAAATAGTAAAAAATGGGAGTGATTTTTTTCACTCCCATTTTTTTATTCCTTTTCCATAAATGGATATCGGTAATCTTTCGCCGGGTCAAAGGTTTCCTTAATTGTACGGGGCGATACCCAACGTAAAAGATTAATCATAGATCCTGCTTTATCATTCGTTCCGGAACCTCTGGCACCTCCGAAAGGCTGTTGTCCTACCACCGCTCCGGTACATTTATCATTGATATAAAAATTACCGGCAGCATTTTGTAATTTC
Organism: uncultured Sphingobacteriaceae bacterium; assembly: GCA_964454645.1. GTDB lineage: Bacteria > Bacteroidota > Bacteroidia > Sphingobacteriales > Sphingobacteriaceae > CAYVTM01. The sequence continues at coordinate 195,712 of CAYVTM010000003.1, forward strand.
TTACTTGCAAGTGCTATCGCATAACGGTCCTGAGCAATGATAGCTCCTGTTAATGCGTAGATCGAAGTAGTGTCGACAAGCTCTAAGGTCTCTTCGAATTGGGCATCATCATAAATAAAAACAGTGAGTACAGGGCCGAATAATTCTTCGCACATGGTAATGTATTTAGGATCTTTCGCGACAATTACCGTAGGCTCTATAAAATACCCTGCCGATTTATCGTACTTCCCGCCTGCAATAATCTCTGCATCCGAATCTTTTTTAGCGGCATCGATGTAGGAAGCTAATTTATCAAAAGATTTTTCATCGATAACGGCATTGATGAAATTTTCAAAATCTTCAGTTCCACCCATTTTAAAACTTGCAATATCTTTTTGCATTTTTTCTTTAATGGATGGCCATAATTTTGCAGAGATGTAAACACGCGATGCAGCCGAACATTTTTGTCCCTGAAACTCGAACGCTCCACGAATAATGGCTGTATTGGCTATATCTGTATCAGCCGATTCGTGCACTACAATAAAATCTTTCCCTCCGGTTTCTCCCACAATGCGCGGATAAGTTTTATAGGTATGAATATTATTTCCGATGGTTTTCCAGATATCCTGAAAAACTGCGGTAGATCCTGTAAAATGAATTCCTGCAAAGTCCGGATGTTTAAAAATAACATCACCGGCATCGGGACCTGAAACATATATCAGATTGATAACTCCATCGGGAACACCGGCTTCCCGGAAAATCTGCATCAGTACATTCGCCGAGTAAATCTGAGTGTTTGCAGGTTTCCATACAACCACATTTCCCATCATCGCTGCCGATGTTGGTAAATTACCTGCTATAGCAGTAAAGTTAAAGGGTGTTAAAGCAAATACAAAACCTTCCAGGGGTCTTTGTTCGATACGGTTCCATACACCTCTGGCAGAATCCACCTGTTGATGATAGATTTCAGACATATAGGAAACGTTGTATCGAAGGAAATCGATAATCTCACAAGCCGAATCAATTTCTGCCTGATAAGCATTTTTCGATTGCCCCAACATAGTTGCCGCATTTAATCGGGCACGATACGGACCTGCTATAAGATCGGCGGCCTTTAAAAATATGGAAGCGCGATGCTCCCATGGTAGTTCTGCCCAAGCTTTACGAGCCGATAAAGCCGCTTTAATCGCTGCTTCTACATGACTTTTATCGCCTTTATGAAAATGGCCCAATACATGTTTGTGATCGTGTGGCGGATGAATCGAAACGGTATTACCGCTACGAACTTCTTTACCCCCGATATACATAGGGATGTCGAGCACTTTTGAACGAGCTTCTGCAATAGCAGCTTTTAATACAGCTCTTTCTTTCGAATGGGGTGCATAGCCCAAAACTATCTCATTAATCGGTTTTGGGACTTCAAAGAAACCTTTTGACATATATTTCGTATTAAGTACGCAAAGATACTATTTATAGCGCTATTCTCTAATATTCCCCTAAGAATATGTTTCGTTATTAAGCTCATACTCTTGAATAGGGAGAATGTTATGAAGCTTGTTTAATTTTTATATTTTTACTACATGAAATTTTTACGAAAACTATCTTTTCCCATTGCCTTTTTTTATTGGATAGCCGTTGTTATTCGTAATAAGTTTTTTGATGCAGAGTTTTTGAAATCCCGTTCTTTTCCCATACCTACCATTGCCGTAGGGAATTTGAGTGTAGGTGGAACAGGTAAAACACCTATTGTAGAATACCTGATTCGTCTGTTAAAAGATGATTTTAAGTTGGCTACCCTCAGCAGGGGTTATGGAAGAAAATCGAAAGGGTATGTTCAGGCCAGCGCCTTGTCATCGCCCGATGAAATTGGAGATGAGCCTACTCAGTTTAAGCAAAAATTTAATGAAATATCGGTTGTCGTATGCGAAGATCGTTGTTTGGCACTCGATCGTATGGATAATGAATATGATGTAGTAATTTTGGATGATGCTTTTCAACATCGTCACGTAAAACCCGGATTGTCGATATTATTGTTTGATTATAATAAAGTATTTGAGTTTGATTGGATGTTGCCATTTGGAAATTTGAGAGAACCTAAGCGGGGAATGAAAAGAGCTGAAATTATTATAGTGACGAAAACTTCCAAAATATTTTCACCAATGGAGCGCAGAAGGGTGGAATCTAAAATCAATCCGCAAACTCATCAGCAATTGTTTTTTTCCTATTTGAAATATGCCGATCTTGTGGGGATGAGTATGCATGCCAAGCCCCGATCATTGGGAGATTTGGATCGGAAGACACGGGTGATTCTGCTGACAGGTATTGCAGACGCAAGTTTGCTGAAAGCGTATTTAGAAAGTAATAAACTAAAGAATATTGTACATTTGAATTATCCCGATCATCATAACTATACTTTACGTGATCTGGAAAGATTGAAAAGTGAATATGCTGCCATTCATAATGAAAATAAAATAATTATTACAACCGAGAAAGATGCTATGCGTTTGAAACATCCGCGTTTGGAAACACATCTGAAAGATACACCGGTTTATTATTTGCCTATTGAAGCAGAGCTGCATGAGAAGGATAAAGAAAAGTTTGATAAAGTAATTGTTGAATATGTTAGGACAAATCAATCACACCACTGAGTATATACAAAGAGTTATTAAAGATTTTGTGCCGGAGTACGGAATTATTTTAGGAACGGGATTAGGAGGTTTAGTAAAAGAAATTGAAATTAAACACGAGTTATTATACTCGATGATTCCCGATTTTCCCATTGCTACCGTAGAGTTTCATACCGGAAAATTAATCTTTGGAACTTTAGGCGGAAAGCGTATCGTAGCCATGTCGGGCCGCTTTCATTTTTACGAAGGCTATTCCATGGAAGAAATTACCTTCCCGATTCGTGTATTGAAAATGCTGGGTATTCAGCGCTTGTTTATTTCCAATGCAAGCGGCAGTTTAAATCCCAGCTTCCTAAAGGGAGAGCTGATGATTATCAACGATCATATCAATTTACAACACGCAAACCCATTAATCGGCAGGAATTACGATTCCTTTGGTCCACGCTTTCCTGATATGAGCGCACCATACGATGCTGCAATGATTGAAATGGGCTTGCAAATTGCCAAGGAAAATAATATCAGCGCGCACACAGGGGTGTATGTAAGTGTTACCGGGCCTAATCTCGAAACACGTGCCGAATATAAATACCTGCGTATTATTGGTGGTGATGCGGTGGGAATGTCGACCGTTCCTGAAGTAATCGTCGCTAATCACATGTCAATCCCTGTTTTTGCGATTTCTGTGATTACGGATGAAGGCTTCCCCGAAACCCTTACACCTGTTTCTTTTGAAGATATCGTAGCGGTAGCTTCTGAAGCCGAACCGAAAATGACACATATAATGAAAGAATTGATCGCGAAAATGTAAATTTGTCGGGTGAAAAAAACGCTTTTACTGTTTATCTTTCTTTTTTCGACAGCGGTTCTCAAAGCTGATTCGACACAAGCAGCCAGCTCTTCAAGTGTGAAGTATGTTTTGCTGCACGATTTGTTGAAAGATACACTCGAATTTCGTTTACTCGATACCCTTGTCGATAATTTCCAGAACTTCAACCCCATACAGAAAGATTTACTCCCGGTAATTTATTTGGGAAATTTGGGGACGGCCTACTTATATCAAACACCCTTTAGCTCCGATAAAGTAGGATACGATTTAGGCCGGCCACATTTCGATAAATATATCGGAAACAAAGAAGCACTGAGGTTTTACCGGACACGTTCTCCTTTCAGCAGGCTTACGTATATCTGGAATCAAAAGAAGGAGCAGGTTTTTAATTTGGAATTCGCGCAAAATATTACTCCGCGCCTGAGCTATGCATTGAATTTTAATCGACTGGTATCGTTGGGAGACTATCAGCGTCAGGCTAGTGACCATTTACAATTTGATGCCTCCGTTTGGTATCGTTCAAAAAACAGAAAATATGTTGCCCTTGCAGGATATACATCTACAAGTTTGCGTACAGGGGAAAATGGTGGAATAAAAAACGATTCTATTTTTCAAGTATCATCTGACTTTTCTACAGAGTTTGAACCGGTATATCTCAACAACGCTCAAAACAGAATCGATGTAAAACATTTTTTTTACAAACAATCCTATGCCATTGGAAATAAAGACACGGTAGTGATCGATACCTTTAAGATCGCACGTATCCATCCGCGTCTTCGTGTATCACATGCATTTGATTATATTAGTCAGGATTATACTTACAGAGAATCTGCAATAGATTCAGGATTTTACCCTTCTGTCTTTCTGGACTCTTCAGCTTCTAACGATTTTATTCAAACCAGAAATTTAGAAAATGAATTTATGCTTGAATATTATGGTAATCCGAATGCGAAAAGTAATTTATATAAACGCCTTTTTGCATCGCTTAAACATAATGCTATTGAATATGAAAATTTGGATTTCGATAGTAGTTTTAATTACCTGACACTATCTCTGGGAGCAGAGCGTTTTTTTTCTCCTACAACAAAATTATCATTAAAGAATATAATGGTTGTCGCCGGAACATTTGAATTGAATCGTATCAGCGAAGCTACGCTTATGCAGCATATTACAAAAGATGGCCCTGCATTTGTGATAAATGTAATTAACCGGAATCAGAGTCCTTCTATCTCTTCACTCATCTATCGTTCCAATCATTTACGATGGAATAATGATTTTGAAAATACCTTAAGTACAGATATCTCTTTGGGATTTATTCATAAAGATTGGGATTTTTGGGTCTATATAAAATGGTCGCAGTTCAGAAATTATATTTATTATAATCAAAACGCAAGACCCGATCAATATACCGGATCTATTGATGTGTATGCCATCGAACTTAAAAAGGATTTTGATTTCGGAAGATTTCATTTAGATAACCGGGTGACGATACAATCGACGAATGAAGAAGCGATTATGCCCTTGCCTTTACTGCATACCTATAACAGTTTTTATTTCGAACGGCCTTTATTTAAAAAAGCAATGCTTTTACGTACAGGTTTCGATAGTCGTTATTACACAAAGTATAAAGGATATAATTACGATCCGGCAAGTATGCAGTTTTATTTAGATCCGAATGCAAGCTTTGGCGACTATCCGGTTATTGATTTTTTCCTGATGGCAAAAGTAAAACGAGCGAAGCTGATGTTAAAGCTTGAGCATTTAAACGATAAGCTTTTTAAGCAGGGAGATTATTATATCGCCCGCTATCCGATCGCCGAACGTAGTTTTAAAATTGGCGTAAGCTGGGGTTTTTATGATTAACCGTTTTGCTTATTATATATCCGAAACCGGATATTTATATCTTAAGAATTCATAAACAAAAGGCTCCGAAACTAAGAACTTCGGAGCCTTTTGAGATATTAGAAATAAAATTATCGTACAATCAATTTCTTATTCGCTATACCTTCTTCACTTAGTATCCGTACGATATACATTCCGGAATTTAATCCCGAGAAAGAAATTTCATTCTGACCGATATTCAAATCGTTGGCTTGTTCATGAATCAGTTGACCGTTTAAATTGTAAACCTGAATAGTTAAGCTTTGTGATTGCATATTATCAAAGCTGATAAACACTTTCCCGTCTTCGCTTGGATTCGGATACAGCGTTGCTTCCAGGTTTTTGTTAAATGCTATTCCTGCCTGGATAGAAATATAGTCGCTGTATTCGTAACGTTGTCCATTCTCATAGACATTTTCTACCTGATTATAACTCTGTGTGATTAATTGGCTCGGATTGTCATTCCCGTCATATTGATAATTATTTTTATACCCCCAGTAAGTATCCCATCCGCTATTGCCCTGATCGTACATTTCTTCGGATTCCTCAATAAAGTTAAGATGAGAGTCGAAAAGCACCGAGTAACGGTAATCAGGGATCCATGTATTCATTTCATACATTTCGTAAAGATGAATTCTGGAACCGAATGCATCGGGGAAAGAGGTGGACTCTCTTCCGGTTAATTCCCAAATCATATTCACCCAAGCACTATATTCATAATAAATCGGTTCGTTTTCGAATAGATCAGAATTAGGGTTATATACCCCCCCCCAGTTAATATTATCTATTTTAGCGGTTCTTTCCAGATTCCCCATTCCATCATTCTCATACATGATTAACCGGACAGGAATTCCTGCATCAAAAAATATACTGTCGCGTTCTTGCAGTTCCCAGGTATTATTTTCATTTTCGAAATAAGCAATGTCAATCATTTGCTCATTCGCATCAAAACTTCTCAGTTCCCTGTAATCGGCAATCAATTTGTTTTCAGTAAAAGAGTATGAACTGTCCACCCGTTCAACTATTTTAGGCGTATTATTCAGGTACTGTATATATGAAGCATAACCATATAGTAAAGTCCATTGCCCGTTTTGATATGATTCATATATTTCCTTGATTGTTTCGCCCCGGCTGTTTAATGCGCTCGTAGATCGATACTGAGGTTCCCATTGGTTATTATAGTTCTCATGGGTTTGAATGGTAGTCAAACCATTATTCTGATATTCGAATGTTACCCGGCTATAAGGTACATACGTTCCCGTCATCATATCGTACATTTCATCGATAACCAAAGAATATCTGCCTTCAGAGTCGTATGTAACCAGTGTTCTTCCAAGCGTATCGTTTAAGTCGTAGGTAAGAATAAGAATATCTGTGATACGATTGTTTTGATAAGTGTATTTTTTTGTTTGGCTTGTTTCCCACGAGTCTGTCATGGTATCCCACCACGAGGTTTTTTCGGTAGTCGGCACCATTATCAAATTCATTTTTAGCTTTGCAGCGATATCAGGGATTGATTTTTTTGCTTCATATTTTGCTTTTGCCTGTTCCTGCGCCCTTTTGAAAGGATTGTTGTTTGCTGCCTGAGTACTTAGGCCGAAACCTAAGCAGATCATTAGCGTTAGTATTGTTTTCTTCATGATTGTATAGATTAATTCAGTTATACAAGCAAAGATAGAAATCAGGACAGCTATATCAAATAGCTATTAATAAGTATTTTTAAATAATACAGTCGTCAGTCAAACTGCCATCGGTCAGTTAGCGGCCTACTGACGACTATGTTTTCTGTTTTTGCTTTTTTGCTGCCGGGAATAAAACGTTATTTAAAATCAAACGATAGCCCGGGGAATTCGGATGCAGATTCAGATCCGTAGGAGGATCGTTTACCAGGTGTTGATAATCTTCGGGATCATGTCCGCCATAAAAAGTCCAGGTACCTTTACCGTATTCTCCATGTATATAACGGGCTTCATTCACCGATTTTGTTTCGCCCATAATTAAAACTTCAGGCTTGATAAGTGATTTCTTGAATGCGGTTGTTTGTCCCATGAAACCCTTAATCAATTGTTCGTGATTTTGGGTAAGCATGGAAGGGACAGGGTCCCATTTTGCGGAAAATTCGAATAGTGTAAAATAATCATTGTCTTCCCGTAAATTACGGGTATTGGTATTGTCAATATCCGAGAATTCATAGTCGTAAGGGTTCATACTTAAGGTAAAATTCCGGAAAGCAAAAGTTTTTGTAAAATCGAGTTTTTTCTGTGCCGATTTATCTGCCGGATCTCCATCAAACATGCTTTCGCAAATGTCTAATCCTTCGGCAGCTAATGCGATGTCATAACTATCCGTTCCCGAACACATCGAGAATAAGAATCCTCCTCCGGAAGTAAAGTCACGAATGTTTTTGGCAACAGCCAGTTTTAATTGAGAAACTTTTTTGAAACCCAGCCTTGCTGCCATTTCTTCATTCAACCGTACATCGTTTTGATACCACTGTGCATTTTTAAAGGCTGCCCAAAAACGGCCGTATTGTCCTGTAAAATCTTCATGATGCAGATGCAACCAATCGTATTTGGGTAATACTCCTTTAATCACATCTTCATCATACACCAAGTCGTAAGGTATTTCGGCATAGGTTAATACTAAAGTTACGGCATCGTCCCAGGGTAATTTACTCTTAGGAGAATAAACAGCCATCTTGGGAGCTTTTTCCAGTTTTACAGCATCCATATTCGTTTCGGGGTCGGCTATTTGCTGTAATATCAATGCAGCTTGTGCATCGGGAAGTACTTCGTAAGATACATTCCGAATTCGACATTCGCTTTCAATACTTTGTGCGTATTGGATTAAAAAACTTCCTCCCCGATAATTTAAAAGCCATTGTATCTCAACTTCCTGGCTCAGTACCCAATAAGCAATGCCATAGGCCTTTAAATGATTTTTCTGTCCCGGATCCATAGGAATAAGAATGGATGCGGCACGTAAAGTTGTGCAGATCAATACGAAAAGAAAGAGGAAAGTAATTTTTTTCATCATAATATACGATAATCAAATACAAATTAAGCCCTAAAATTAACCATTCTATAACAATGGAAACGAATTGTAGCTTAGAATTATTTTCTTACTTTTGCCTTTCTTAAAAAAAAATAGAAATGATTAAAGGAATAATTAAAACTGAAAAAGGCGACCTTACCGTGCAGTTCTATGAGAAAGACGCACCTAATACCGTTGAGAACTTTGTAAAGTTAGCAAAGTCGGGATTTTATGATGGAGTAACTTTTCATCGTGTCATTCCTGATTTTGTAATTCAGGGAGGGGATCCAACAGGAACAGGAGCGGGCGGTCCGGGTTACAGTATTAATTGTGAATTGGATGGAGATAATCAATATCACGACCGTGGAGTATTATCGATGGCACATGCCGGAAGAAACACCGGAGGTTCACAGTTTTTTATTTGCCACAGTCGTACCAATACAGCACACCTCGATCGTAACCATACCTGTTTTGCGAAAGTGATTGAGAATGTGGATGTGATTGATGATATCCGCCAGGGTGATAAGATTATGAGTATTGAAATTATTGAAGCATAATTAAGAAGATATGAATTTAAGAGGCTTAGTTTCTTTATCCGGTAAACCGGGATTGTTTAAAGTGATCGGACAAAATAAATCGGGATTTATTTTAGAGTCGCTTGATGGGCAAAAAAGCAAAGTGGTTACCAACGCGACCAGCAAACTGGCGACTTTAGAAGATATTACCATTTTCGGTGAAGATGAAGATATAACTTTGATAAGTGTGTTGGAAAAAATGAAAGAAATAGCGGCTGAAAAAGCTATTCCTGCAGTAAAAGCCGATCCTGCTGAATTGAAAGCATATTTTAGCTTTATTGCTCCCAATCACGATACCGAACGGGTATATGTTTCAGATATTAAAAAGATAATCAGTTGGTATGCTGTTTTATCGGCTTTGCCTTTGTTTAATGAACAGGCACCTCCTTTACCGGGTGAAGAAGCAAAGCCTGAAGAACCTGCTTCTGAGGTACAAGAAGAGGCAAAACCAGCTATAAAGACAACAAGAAAGAAAAAAGGAAGCGCTGAATGAAGCGCTTTTTTTTCGTACTATTTTTTCCTAACTTGGGTATCTGAATCAAAAAATAATCCAATGAAAAAACTCTCTTACTTAACCCTATTTGCTTGTTTGGCTTTTGTGAACGCAAATGCCCAGGCCCCAAGATTTGTATTATTTGAGCATTTTACCCAAGCCAGTTGTGGCCCATGTGCTGCACAAAATCCGGGCTTCAAAGCTGCTGTGTTAGATAAAAATCCCTTAGTGGTACGACACATTGCATACCATACTTCGTGGCCGGGTGTAGATCCTATGTATAATCATAATCCCTCGGAAGTGGATTCACGTGTTTCCTTTTATTCGGTAACAGGAGTTCCGGATGTTTACTTAATGGGCTCTCTCAAAAATGGTGCTCCCGCAAGTTTTAACCAAACGGATGTAAATAATACCTTTTCGTCAACAAGCCCTGTTAAAATTAAAGTTGATGTTTCCGATACGGGTTCTGCGAGAAATGTTACAGTTACAGTCACTTCATTGGCCACTCCTCCTCAAGGTATATACAAAATATTCACTTCAGTTATCGAGCGTGAAATTGTTTATGCAAATCCTCCGGGAAGTACCAATGAAAAAGAATTTCCAAATGTATTCCGAAAAATGCTTCCTTCTATCTCCGGAGAAGCAATAATATTGCCTGATTCAGGAAATTCAATTGTTTTCAACTATAATTTTACTGAAAATGCAGTCTGGAATGAGGCTGAATTAGCGGTACTTTCTTTTGTTCAGGAAAGTTCAACAAAGGAAATCTTAAATGTAGGCTCTTCCTTCGATCCTACTATCAATACATTATTAATTCCCTCAACACAAAAAGTGAAAAGAGGAACCGGTGGTATACAAAATACTTTTTCTATGCAGGTAGGAAATAGCGGATCTGTAGGCGAGAATTTTTCATATAAATTAGTTTATGATGCTCCTCAGGATTGGAATGTTGCTTTTACAGTGAACAGTACTACATCCACTGATTCGTTAAATGTATTGGTAAATGCCAACTCAATGATTCCTTTGGATGTTCAGGTAGTTCCGGGAACAACGCCGGGTATTGCTAAAATTTCTATTCAAATTCGTTCATTAGACAACCCTAATACGCCTGTTATGCATACAAGTGTATCGCTGATCTCAGGGGTTACTGATTTGGTCATTAGTAATACTAATGGGCGGGGAGATGGCTTAGCAGGAAATGGACTTTCATGGGAATCAAATTATACCAATGCGCTAACTGCTGCTAATGTTACAGCTATGGCTAGTGCCGATCAGGTATTTTTGTCCGATGCTATTAAGGCCGATGTGTTGATTGATGTAGATAATGTGTATTTCAATATTGGTTGGACTTTCCCTTCTATAACTACTGAACTGGCAAATGATTTAAAGGTTTATCTGAATGCGGGTGGTAATTTATTTGTTGCCGGACAAGATATCGGTTGGGAATTAAACGATGGGGGTTCTCCTTATATGACAGCAGCTTTGAGAAACTTCTATAGAGATTATCTGATGGCTACTTTTGTTTCCGATGGCTCTCCTGTAAATAATAAATTAAATGCGGAAAGTGCAGACGGTGTATTCGGAATATTACCCGAAAGTGGGATATTAAGCTATTACGGTGCTTCATATCTCTATCCCGACCAAATGAATCCTACCGCTAATTCTAAAGCTATTTTTGTTTATAACAATACGGCTACTAAGAAAGCCGGTGTACGAGGTGTGCTTGCAAGTGGGGCAAAAGTAGTTTATCTGGGAATTGGTTTGGAAATGGTCGCAGATGTAAATGTGAAAAACCAAATTATAAAATTATCGCACGATTGGTTTAACGGCTTATTAAGCAATGTACAATACGATGAAGCGATGATGCGTATCAGTATGGGACAGAATTATCCTAATCCTGCCAATACCTATACCCGTATCGATATAGAGAATATTGATCAGGATATGATCTTACAAGTAATCGACTTAAACGGAAAAATATTACTTGAACAGGATGTGAACCCAAACAGCACTTCAGTAGATATCAATACTTCCAACTTATCTACAGGAATGTATATGTATCGTTTAACAAACGGTAAACTTTCTACTGCAAGCAAAAGCCTGCAGATTATCCGATAATTTCGGGTATTATTACAATATTTAAAGCGTAAAGGCCTTTTAAAAACTTTACGCTTTTTTTATTCATGATGGTAGGGTTCTCCTTTTAAAATAGTAAATGCGCGGTAAATTTGTTCAACAAAAAACAAGCGTACCATTTGATGCGAGAAAGTCATCTTAGATAAAGAGATGGTTTCGTTTGCACGTTTATACATTTGTTCGCTAAATCCGTAGGGCCCGCCGGTTACAAATACCAGGGACGATATTCCGCGTACTCCCAACTTCTCAAGCATGCCTGCAAACTCTACAGAACTAAAGCTTTTTCCTCTTTCGTCTAATAAGATCAGATAATCTGTATTTTGAATTTTACTCAAAACCAGTTCCGCTTCTTTCTCTTTCTGTTGATCTTCCGATAAATTTTTTGTATTTCTTAATTCGGGAATTTCGATAATGGAAAAACGGGTATAATGTTTCAGGCGCTTGACATATTTATCAATACCCGTTATCAGGTAGCTGTCTTCTGTTTTACCGAGAGTTATAAGTACGATCTTCATATGTTAATTATAGAATCCGCTTAAACAAGAAAGCCCCGATACGGGGCTTCTCTGATATTTTTTCTCTGAAAATTAGTTTGCGCTTGCACGGATGATATTCAATGCTCCCCCTGCTTTGAACCATTCGATCTGTTGTTCATTATAGGTATGGTTTACATTGATTTCATCTTTGCCGCCATCAACATGATTCAGGATAACTGTTAATTGTTTTCCCGGAGCAAAAGAAGCCAATCCGACAATATCGATTACGTCGTCTTCCAGAATTTTATCATAGTCATCAGGATTAGCGAAAGTTAAACCTAACATACCTTGTTTTTTTAAATTGGTTTCGTGAATACGGGCAAAAGATTTTACAAGGATTGCACGAACTCCTAAATGACGGGGCTCCATCGCAGCATGTTCGCGTGAAGAGCCTTCTCCATAATTCTCATCGCCAACCACAACAGATCCTATACCGGCAGCTTTATAAGCCCGTTGAGTCGCAGGTACTGAACCATACGCTCCGGTTAATTGATTTTTTACCGTATCGGCTTTATCATTAAAATAATTGATAGCACCAATAAGCATATTGTTGGAAATATTATCCAAATGCCCTCGGAATTTCAACCAAGGTCCTGCCATTGAAATATGGTCGGTTGTACATTTTCCTTTTGCCTTGATTAATAGTTTCAGGCCTTTCAAATCAGTACCCTCCCAGGCCGCGAAAGGAGCCAGTAATTGCAAACGATCGGAATCGGGCGATACGATTACCTGTACTTTGCTGCCATCCTCTGCCGGTGCCTGGTACCCTGCATCTTCAACCGCGAAACCTTTTATCGGTAATTCAATTCCCTGAGGTTCATCTAAAGAAACTTTTTCACCCTGAGCGTTTGTTAGGGTATCGGTTACCGGATTGAAAGTTAGGTCTCCTGCAATCGCCAATGCCGTAACAATTTCGGGTGAAGCAACAAAGGCATGCGTGTTTGGATTCCCGTCGGCACGTTTGGCAAAGTTACGGTTGAAAGAAGTGATGATAGAGTTTTTTTCTTGTTTGTCGGCGCCATGTCTTGCCCATTGCCCGATACAAGGGCCGCAGGCATTTGCCAATACAACACCACCCATTTCGCCAAATGTTTTTAGATATCCATCGCGATCTACCGTATAGCGAACCTGTTCGGATCCGGGAGTAATGGTAAACTCCGATTTTGCAATCAGGTTTTTGTCTACAGCCTGCTTCGCAATGGACGCGGCACGGGTAATGTCTTCGTAGGATGAATTGGTACAAGAACCGATCAATCCTACTTCTAATCTGGCAGGCCACCCATGTTCTTTTACTGCGGCAGCAAATTTAGAAAGCGGCCATGCTAAATCAGGAGTGAAGGGACCGTTGATATGAGGTTCTAACTCGGATAGATTAATTTCAATAACCTGATCGAAATATTCTTCCGGATTGGCATATACATCAGCATCGCCTTTTAGATAACCGGCAATTTGATCCGCTAAATCAGCAACATCAGCACGAGCCGTTCCGCGTAAATAGTCAGCCATTTTTTTATCGTATCCGAAGATGGAAGTAGTAGCTCCGATTTCCGCGCCCATATTACAAATAGTTCCTTTACCTGTGCAGGATAAGGACTCGGCACCTTCTCCAAAGTATTCGAGAATAGCCCCGGTACCTCCTTTAACGGTAAGTATTCCGGCAACTTTTAAGATAACGTCTTTAGAGGATGTCCAACCGGATAATTTACCCGTTAATTTCACACCGATGAGTTTCGGGAATTTCAGCTCCCAGGGTAATCCTGCCATCACATCACAGGCATCTGCTCCACCCACACCAATGGCAACCATCCCTAAACCTCCGGCATTTACTGTGTGTGAGTCGGTACCGATCATCATTCCTCCCGGAAAAGCATAGTTCTCGAGGACTACCTGATGAATAATTCCGGCTCCCGGTTTCCAGAATCCGATACCGTATTTGTTAGATACAGAAGCTAAGAAGTCATATACTTCTTTGTTTTTATCATTAGCGGTTGCTAAATCGGCAACTGCTCCATCTTTAGCTTGTATTAAGTGGTCGCAATGTACGGTAGATGGTACGGCAACCTGCGGGCGGCCTGCCTGCATAAATTGCAGCAAAGCCATTTGAGCTGTAGCGTCTTGCATAGCTACACGATCGGGAGCGAAATCAACATACGATCTTCCTCGTTCGTAAGCCCGAGTTGCCTCGCCACCCCATAAATGGGCATATAAGATTTTTTCAGTAAGAGTTAGAGGTTTGTTTACGGATTTGCGTGCTGCATCAATACGTGCCGACATATTCGCGTAAACCTTTTTAATCATTTCGATATCAAATGCCATAATATTTTAATTGATTTGTATAAAACGGTTTCTTGTTGAGTCCTGCGAATTTAGGAAAAAATCCCAAGCTTTAGGATCTGTTATTAACTACAATTTTAATTTGGAAAAGTTCTAAGTAGTGCTAAATCTTTGAAGAAGCCGGCGATTTGTTTAGGTGCTTAATACTCAATACGTTTAAAAGAATAAGAGCGTTCATGCCAAAACTTAAGTGCTTCGGGAAGTGTATAACGCAAACGTGCAGCAGCTTTCAGGCTGTCATGAAAGACTATTATAGACCCCGGACGACTCTTTCTGATAACGTTTTGATAACAGTCCTGAGTTTTTAAACGTGTGTCGAAATCACCGCTCAGGACATCCCACATAATAATTTTATAATTGTCCTTTAATGCCTGAATCTGTTTGCTGCCGATACGTCCGTAGGGAGGCCGGAATAAATTGCTTGAAACATACTCCCCACATTTACGAATATTTTCAAGATAGATTTTGTCGGGGGTATGCCAGCCGTTCAGATGATTGTACGTGTGGTTACCAACCGAGTGTCCTTCATCTAAAATTTGTTGGTAGATAGCCGGATGTTTACGCACATTGTCTCCGATACAAAAGAAAGTTGCCTTTGCCTGATACTTTTTTAATTGCATTAAAACAAAAGGCGTTACTTCCGGAATAGGCCCATCATCGAATGTTAAATAAATAGATTTATCTTCGCATGTAAAATCCCAAATTAAGGAGGGGTATAACCTTTTTAATATATAAGGAGTTTGGGTCAGGTACATGGTGTGTAAAGGTGTAACTAAAAATTTACGGTATCAATCTAAATGTAAATGCTGCTATCAGGTATTTTACTATAAATTTACGATGCTGAAATCGAATTAACGATTTTAATTTTTAAAACACCCGAAAAAAATCAAATACGATGAGAAAAATAATTCCTGCAACGATAACTTTATGTGTTTTTCTTACAACGGCGAATGCTCAAACATGGTCATTGGAAAAGTGTGTAAGCTATGCACTGGAAAATAATTTATCGATAAAACAAACAGAGCTGAGTGTGTCCTTGGCAGAATTAGATAGAGAAGAAAGTAAGTTTGCCATATTACCGAACTTAAATGCAAATGCTACCCAGACACATACCTATGGTAGAGCAATTAACCCTTTTACGAACAGCTATGTTCCGCAAGATGTGAACTCCTTTAATACAGGCGTAAATTCGCAGGTAACCGTTTTCGGTGGTTTTCAAAAAATCAATACGCTTAAGCAAAGTGCTTATGCATTGGAAGCCGAGAAAGCAAATCTGGAAAAAACGAAAAACGATATTGCTTTAACAGTTGTAAATTATTTTCTGAATGTATTGTATAACCAGGATTTGCTAAAGGTCGCTGAAGAGCAGTTGGAGTTGAGCCGCTTACAGGTTGAGCGTGCCGAAAAAAATGCAGAGGTAGGAAATATCACAACCGGAGATGTATTGCAGGTAAAAGCTCAGTATGCCAACGATCAGTTAAACCTTGCCAATGCTCAAAATCAATTGGATATTGCCCGTTTAAATTTAATTCAATTGTTGGATCGTGACCCGGCAGAAGAATTTATAGTCCTTCGTCCCGACAATATCGATCAATTAATTGCGTCAAGTTATGGGTATTCTTTTAATGAAGTTTATCAAAGTGCCGAACAAAATCTTCCCGATGTAAAGTTGTTGGAATATCGTTATAAAGCTGCGCAGAAAGGATTGGCAGCAACGCGTGGCGGAATGATGCCACGTTTAACACTTTCCGGAGGACTAAGTTCCGACTACGCCGATATAAATCCATCTTCAATACGCAATCAGTTGGATAATAATTTTAGCCAGTATTTTTCTTTCGGTTTAGCCATTCCGATTTTTAATGCACATTCGGCACATGTAAATACGAAGCGTGCAAAAATTAATCTGATGAATGCAGAGATCAATACCCGGAATGCCAGGCTAAACCTGAGTAAAACCGTTACACAGGCAATTGCAGATTTAAAAGCTTCCGAGAAAAAATATCAGGCAACGATCAATAGTTTTCGCTCATTGTCCGAAGCCTTTAAATACGATCAGCAAAAATTTGATGTTGGTTTATTGAATTCGGTAGATTATAATCTTTCCAAGAATAATCTTTCAAAAGCACAGGCAGAACTGCTGCAAGCGAAGTATGAATTGATATTCAGGGCAAAAGTTTTAGATTTTTATCAGGGAAAATCATTAACGTTCTAATTTTTTTGCAAATTTGATAGAAATAATCCGAGCTGATGAAAAATCAAAAGAATAAATTATTTAAAATTCTGATAGCCCTTGTGGTATTATTGATTGTTTTCGTAGTGATTGCGAAGCGTGCGGGTTGGATATCCGGGAATGAAACCCAGGTTACCGTAGAGAAGCCGATGCTAAGAACCATTATTGAAACAGTTTCCGCCAGTGGTAAAATTCAACCTGAAGTGGAAGTGAAAATATCTCCTGATGTTTCGGGAGAGATTATCGAATTACATGTGAAGGAAGGAGATCGGGTAAAGAAAGGGCAATTGCTTGTGAAAATTCGCCCCGATGTTTACGAGTCGTATCTCGATCGTGCTAATGCATCGCTGAATAATGCCAAAGCGAACTATGCGAATGCGCAAGCACAGTTGTTACAAATAGAAGCGGAGTATAATCGTAATGCCCGATCTTTCGAAAGGAATAAGACCCTACATAAGGATAGAGTAATTTCAGATTCGGAATATGAAACGGCTTATGCCTCTTTTGAAACTGCCAAAGCCAATGTAGAAGCAGCGAAGCAAAGCGTATTAGCAGCAAAGTATAACATCGCAAGTGCCGAAGCAGGTGTGAAAGAAGCGAATGATAACCTGGTAAAGACCACTATCTTTGCTCCGGTTGATGGAACGGTTTCGGTATTGAATGTGGAATTGGGCGAACGTGTTGTGGGTACTTCTCAAATGGCAGGAACTGAGATGATGCGCATTGCAAATTTATCATCGATGGAAGTGAGTGTAGATGTGAATGAAAATGATATCAATCGATTGTCGCTGAACGATACAGCCATGATTGAGATTGATGCTTTTCTCGATAAAAAATTTAAAGGTGTGGTTACCGAAATCGCAAACTCTGCGAGTATTATCGGAAGCAGTGCCGATCAGGTGACAAACTTTTCTGTTAAAATCAGAATTCTGCCCGAATCGTATGTGTATTTACTGAAAGAGGATCAGGCATTGCCCTCGCCTTTTCGTCCGGGACTATCCGCAACCGTTGATATCCAAACCGAAAAAGTTACAAATGTATTGACGATACCTATACAAGCTGTTACTACCCGTTCCGATACATCCGTTGCGCCTTCAGGTAAAAGTGCCGCTACGTCTGAGAAGAAAGCAAATAAAACCCAGGACGAAACCAGGGAGTATGTATTTACGGTTGTGAACGGAAGTATTAAGAAAATGGAGGTGAAATCCGGTATTCAGGATGATATGTATATTCAGATTCTTTCGGGTTTAACAGAAAATGACGAAGTTGTTATTGCACCTTATTTAGCGATTTCGAAAAATTTGAAAGAAGGAGATTTAGTGAAGATTGTAGAACGTGATAAATTATTCGAAGTAGAAAAGAGAAAATAATTAATACATTATATATAAATTTGCCCATCCTTTCGAAAGAAACGATGGGCTTTTAATTAAAGTGGAAGAAAGAAAAGATAAAATAGCCGTTATCGGTGGCGGTAGTTGGGCAACAGCCTTAGTCAAGATACTGACGGATAATAGTCAGGATGTATCCTGGTGGATGCGTAATGAAGATGCAGTAAAGCACATTCGTACCTTTAACCGTAACCCTAATTATCTGCGTTCGGTAGAGTTGAAAATGAATCCCGAACAGGTAAGTACCGATCTTCAGGAAGTAATTGCTTATGCGGATTCCCTTGTGTTTGCAATCCCCGCAGCATTTTTAAAAGAGAGTCTTCAGCTTATAACTCCAACCCAATTAAAAGGGAAGAAAATTATTTCGGCAATCAAAGGAATAGTACCTGATGATAATTTAATTATCGGGGAATACTTTCATAAGGAATATGGGGTTCCTCTCGAACAAATTATTGTTATAAGTGGCCCATGCCATGCTGAAGAAGTAGCACTTGAGAAATTATCCTATCTTACTATTTCTAGTTTAAGCGAAGCGAGTGCATCGCAATTTGCCGAATGCCTAAGAACCCGATATATTAAAACAATTATCTCGGAAGATATTTATGGTACGGAATACGCATCGGTATTAAAAAATGTATATGCCATAGCAAGCGGTATATGCCATGGACTGGGCTATGGGGATAATTTTCAGTCGGTATTAATTTCGAACGCTATTCGTGAGATGAAAAATTTTGTAGATGCAGCCCATCCCATAGATAGAGATATTAAGGAATCGGCATATTTAGGGGATCTTTTGGTAACAGCTTATTCGCAATTCAGCCGTAATCGCACTTTTGGTAATATGATAGGAAAGGGATATTCGGTAAAATCGGCTCAATTCGAAATGGGAATGATAGCCGAAGGATACTATGCTTCTAAATGTGTACATGAAATAAACAGGACTTTAAAAGCGAGTATTCCCATCTGCAGGACTGTTTACGGTATCCTGTATGAACAAATTTCACCGGTTGTGGAAATGCGGCTATTAGCCGAAAAGTTGTCCTGACCTGCTGTTTTTGAAATATTCCTCAATAAAACTCTAAGTATATGATTATCAGAAAAATTAATTAGTATATTATAAATACTCTTTTTTAACAATTTTGCAACCTCAAAGACATACTGTCGTATAAGCAAGAAGCTGTCATAATAAGCCCTATGAACCATTTACTACGCTTTTCAGGTGTACTTATATTTCTGTTTCTGTTAACTGGGACGCATACTGTGGTATTAGCACAGGCTTGCCCGAATATTATCGACGGAAACGGGGTGCCCAGCGCCAGCCCTCAGTGGTTTTCCTGTAACGGGAACCCTTTACAGATAAACATCCAGCCCGTAGCAAATATTCCCGGCCCCATTACCATTAACTGGGGAGATGGAAATAGTCAGGTTGTTGCAGGAGGTATTCTATCAACGGGTTTTGTTTCGCATACCTATGCAGCCGTTCCTAAAGATACTTTGTTTACTATTTCCATTACGGGTTCTTGTACTATAAATGGCCAGGTGCTTATGAAAAAACCTGCTCTTGCGGGAGTGAATCTGGTATCGGGAGAAGTGAACAGTGTTTGTGCTCCCGATAGCATCCGGTTCATCAATACCAGTACCGATGCCGATAATACGACTATCTTCTATGTGGATTTCGGCGATAATACCTACGATACCTTAGACCATACCAGCGTTAATAAAGTCTTTTCACATTATTATTTACCGGGAACCGTAAGTTGTAATACTGCTGTAAGCATCAGGGCTGTGAAAGATGGCTGTATTGCCTCTACAAATACTTTTTCGCCGATTTTAATTTGGGATAAAGATTCTGCAGTGGTTACGGCTAATAATAATTTACTCTGTTATCCCGATACGCTTGTAACATTTACCAACAGCACTGTTCGAAACTGTGATGCACCTTTGGAAGGTAATACCTCTCAGCGTTATGAGAAATGGATATTGATTGCTGCTAAATCGGATGGTACCGATTCGGTAATTGACTGGCGTCCTTCACCTCAACCGGCAATTCAGATGCGTTTTCCCGGGATTGGTGTTTATTGTGTACAACTCCTGGACAGCAGTTTCTGCGGTATCGATACTTCTGCAATTACTTGTGTTGAAATTGTAGCTCCGCCAACGGCAAGTTTTACAGCCAATAAGGATACTATCTGCGAAGGTGAAACGGTAACCTTTACCAATTTAAGTACTACCGGTACCGGATATATGTACACCTATAATTGGGGAGACGGAACGGGTAATACAAATACTACTTCAACCGCTAATCAAAACCATATCTTTAATACAAACATTAGTACCACAACTACCCGGATGGTTGTACTTACCGTTCAGGTGCCCGGCTCTAATGCTGCCTGTTCGGATAGGGATACGCTTTATATTGTTGTGGAGCCCGAACCCCGGCCCGATTTTCGGATGAACGGGCAAACGACTGTTACAGCCTGCGATTCGGTACTCATCACTTTTACGGATGCTTCACTCGATACGGCCATCGGTGCAACATGGCAATGGGATCTGGATAATGATAATGTGTATGAGTTTACCGGGAAAATACCCCCACCTCAGATGTATTATGCCGATACAACAATTAACGGACCTACTAACATTACCATACGTCAAAGAATACTGAGGCCCAATGGATGTCAGGCTATACGTACCCGGAACATTACCATTAACAGAAGCCCGGTTGCAAACTTTACTGCTAACAGTGTTTGTCTCGGACAAGTTGCAACCTTTCAAAGTACATCTGTTTTTTATCCTGCAGGAGTAGGAGGTAAAACGTATCAATGGGATTTTGACGGTAACGGGACAAACGATGCTTCCGGGCCTAACCCCACACATACTTATACCAGCAACGGTACTTATAATGTGCGCCTCATCGTCAGTAGTTCGCAGTCATGCCCCGATACAATTATTCGTTCGTTTACTATTGAAGGTCCGCCCACTGCAAATTTCACTCCCAGTGTCATCAGGGCTTGCTCTCCGATGAGCGTAACTTTTGATAATACTTCCGTAGATGCTGTTGAATACTTTTGGAAATTAAATTTAGCCAATGCGGCTGATACTTCTTCGGCATTTGAACCTACACATGTGTATACCTATACCGGTACCGATAGTTTAGTGGTGAATGTACGCTTAATTGCAAGAACGGCTTTCGGTTGTACCGATTCGGTGACACGTACATTAGTTGTCTATCCGAATCCTACGGCAAATTTCACTGTAAACACATTTCCTTCCTGTATTCCTCAACCTTATTCTTTTACGGCTTCGATGGAATCTTCAGGAGAAACATCCTATGAATGGGATTTCGATGATGGAACCGTGATCAACACTTTGCCGAATCCTTTTCATCAATTTGTAAATAACACAGCTTCCATCGCGGTGCATCAGGTGAAGCTGAGAGTATATAACGATTTCGGTTGTGTCGATTCTATAGTAAAACCGGTGCTGGTGTATCCTCAGTTGCAGGCAGTGATTTCCATAACAGGTTCGGATACTGCTTGCGCTCCTTTTCCGGTACAGTTTAATGCAATACCCGGAGTAGTAAGTTACGATTGGGATTTCGACGATGGAACAAACTCTTCGGGCCCTTCTCCTTTACATGTGTTTAATAATACTTCTACTATAAACAATGCCGAGTATAATGTTCGTTTAATTTATACTACAGCATTGGGATGTATAGATACAGCTTACCGTACAATCGTAGTATTCCCTCAAACACAAGCTGCTTTTGTAGCGAATACTTTAAGCGGTTGTCATCCGTTAACGGTTAGCTTCGATCGTTCATCAACAGTGGCAGCCAGTCAATTCAGCTGGGATTTCGGAGATGGCTCTGCAGTATTGGATACAAATGCAGCACAAATTCAACATCAGTTTTCAAACACAACGAATGCTCCCATACAACGGACC
Organism: uncultured Sphingobacteriaceae bacterium; assembly: GCA_964454645.1. Lineage (GTDB taxonomy): Bacteria > Bacteroidota > Bacteroidia > Sphingobacteriales > Sphingobacteriaceae > CAYVTM01. The sequence goes on from CAYVTM010000003.1 coordinate 217,695, forward strand.
ATTGTGCTGAATGTTGAAAATGCGGAAGGTTGTACCGATACCTTTGCTCTGACGATTACCATCTATCCCGATTTACTTGCAGATTTTGACATTGATACCATAGCATGTTCTCCCTTTATCGATACGGCAATCAATTTAAGTGAGGGTGCTACACGATACCGTTGGTATGTGGATGGAGTATTGCGCGACTCTTTATTCAATCAACATTTTTTCATTGTTAATACTACCAATACGGCTCAACAACATACAATAACCCTGCAGGCAAGAAATGCCTTTGGTTGTACCGAAAGTGTTACGAAAACCATTCATGTGTTACCGCTTCCTGTGGTACAGTTTACAACAGATGTTACCGAAGGATGTGCTCCGCTTACGGTTACAATTACGAATCAAACAACAACAGCAACGGATTTTGAATGGGATTTTGGCGATGGACAAAGCTCTACGAGTAACGCAATAACTATAGATCATCAGTTTACAAATACAACCAATGCGCCGATAATACGAACGATTCGTCTTCGTGCAATGAATTCGGATTCCTGTGTATCGGAACTGACCCAAAACATTACCGTTTATCCCGATTTATTCGCTGATTTCGACATCGATACTATCATGTGTACACCTTTTATCGATACCGCAATAAATTTAAGCGCAGGTGCTGCACGCTACCGTTGGTATGTGAATGGAGTACTGCGTGATTCCTTACACAACCAACATTTTTTCATCGCCAATACTACCAATGTAGTTCAACAACATACAATAACCTTGCAGGCAATAAATGCATTTGGTTGCAGCGAAAGTATTTCGAAAACCATACATGTATTACCGGTTCCTTTGGCTCAGTTTGCAACCGATGTTACCGAAGGTTGTGCTCCTTTCACTCTCAATCTAACGAATCAAACTACAGGAGCAATCAGCTATGAATGGGACTTCGGTGATGGACAAACTTCAACCAGTAATGCATTAACACTTTCGCACCTCTATACAAATACAACTAACGCTCCGCTCACACGCACGATACGATTGAGGGCATTTACTGCCGATAATTGTGTGTCGGAAGTAACCCAAAACATTACCGCCTATCCCGATTTATTTGCTGACTTTACAATAGATACACTTGTCTGTACACCCTTTATCGATACGGCAATCAATTTAAGCACAGGAGCTGTTCGTTATCGTTGGTATGTAAATGGAGTGCTGTTGGATTCCTTACACAACCAACATTTTTTGATTGCCAATAATACAAATGTAACGCAACAACATACCATCACCTTACAGGCAATCAATGCATTCGGATGTACCGAAAGTATTACGAAAACTATCCGTGTATTGCCGGTTCCTGTGGTCCAGTTTGCAATAAATGTTACCGAAGGCTGTACGCCTTATGATGTAACGATTATCAATCAAACTACCGGAGCTGCTAGTTATGAATGGGATTTCGGTGACGGGCAATCATCCACAACAGATGACCTTAACTTTACACATCGATTTGTAAATACCGGAATCGTTCCCATAACACGCGTGATCCGATTGAGAGCATTTACCGTCGATAATTGTGTGTCGGAAGTAACGCAAAACTTTACGGTATTTCCGGATGTACAATCGGCATTTGAAATTACTCCTCAGGCATGTAGCCCGTATGTTGCTACTGCCGAAAATCAATCAGAGGGAGCAACCAGGTTTTATTGGTATCTGGATGGGGCTTTGGTTGACTCTACCCGAAACAGAAATTTTACGATCGTAAACAATACAGCAACAATTCAAACGCATACGGTTCGTTTACAGGCAATATCTCCTTTCGGTTGTGTAAGCGATTCGAGCTTTACAGTTTCGGTATTTCCTAAGCCGGTTGCTAATTTTATTGTCGATCAAAATGCAGGTTGTCAACCTTTCGATATTACCATTACGAATCTATCAACTCCGGGCTTACGCTATTACTGGGATTTCGGGAATGGCATCGATTCTATGAATACCCCGACATTCACCCGTAACTACGAAAATTTAAATTTATTTCCGGTTGATTATACCATACAATTAATCGTTATCAATTCGCAGGGTTGTTCGGATACAGCCACCCGTGTGATAACGGTTTACCCGTATCTGGAAGCTGCCTTTATAACGGATACCATCGGATGCAGTCCTTTTATAATTACGCCCCGCAATAATTCCATCAATGCGGTCTCGCATACATGGTTCGTTGACAATGCAGCAGTTGCGATTGTGGCAGAGCCCCAAATAACTTTGACCAATACCGGCAACACCCCTATCGATTATAGTGTACGATTAGATATTCAATCGAGCTTCGGATGTATCGGGTCATTTAGCAGAGTGGTGCGTGTATATCCTACACCGGTAGCACAATTCTTAGTGCTTGACCCGAATATTAAATTCCCTCAAAATACTTTTAGCATCCTTAATCAAAATATTGTGCCGGGGTATGATTATCATTGGGATTTCGGGGATGGAGAAACATCAACAAATCCTAATCCCGGAACACACAGCTATACAAATCCCGGAACCTATTCCATTACTTTAACCGTTTCGAATGAGTATTGCAGCCACTCTTTATCGCAAACCGTGTTTATAGAGCCCCCGACACCTGTTGTAAATTTCAATGGTTCGGGAGCAGGGTGCTTACCGTTTACCGTTTCCTTCCGGAATAATACGTTATATGCCGACCGTTATCTTTGGGATTTTGGAGATGGAGAGATCTCGGAATTTACGGAGCCTGCACATACCTATACCCGTAGCGGTACATTCACTGTAACGCTTACAGGTTTTGGTGCGGGCGGACAAGCAACAGCAGTGCATATCGATAGTGTGATTGTGTTTGATATTCCGAATGCCTATTTTGTTTCTCAACCGCGCATAGTTTATCTGCCGAGCGATCCATTGGTAGTATTCAATTTATCGACGAATGCTACTGATTTCTTTTGGGATTTTGGAGATGGCATAACTTCTACGGAAGTATCTCCCGAACATTATTATTCCGAACCGGGTGATTATACCATTCGTCTCATTTCGGAAAATCAATTCGGCTGTCGGGATACATTTAGTGTTGTGAATGCCGTAAGGGCAGAGGGAAATGGTGCCGTTGTGGTACCCAATGCTTTTACACCCGATCCCTTTGGTGCAAGTGGAGGGTTAATCCGTCCCGGAGAATATGATAACAATGTGTTTCACCCGGTTATAAATGGTGCGGAACATTATTATTTTAGCATTTATAACCGTTGGGGAGAATTATTATTTGAAAGCAGAGATATAAATATCGGTTGGGATGGTTATTATCGTGGCGAATTATGCAAACAGGATGTTTATGTTTGGAAAGTAGAAGCAATCTTCTCGGATGGTAAAAAAATTACTAAAGCAGGAGATGTATTATTATTAAGATGATGATAAAGTGGACGCTCTTATTAAAAATATTGATTTGTTTGATGATGTTGCAAGAAGTAAAAGCGCAAGATCCTCAATTTTCTCAATATTATGCTTCACCGCTGTATTTGAATCCGGCATTTACGGGAGCTACAGGTTATCACCGGTTGGTGCTTAACTACCGGAATCAATGGCCGGCAGCGGTTACCAATTCATTCGAAACCTATACTTTTTCATACGATTTTAATTGGGACAGGTTCCACAGCGGGCTGGGCATTTTTGCCATTCAGGACCGGGCAGGAACCAGTGCCCTGACTTTTCGGAATATTGGCGGACTTTATTCTTACGAGGCTCAGCTTACCCGGAAATTATTTTTGCGTGGAGGTATCCATTTCTCATACACAACAAAAGATGTCGACTATTCCCGGTTATTATTCAATGATCAGATTTACAGAGGAGGTGGCCCATCATTCGATGCCAGCTCTTATTTTAATATTTCCTATATGGATATTGCAACGGGCGGTTTGCTGTATAGTGAAAATGCATTTATCGGTTTTGCTGCACATCATCTCAACGAACCTGATGAGTCTTTTTTGGGTGGGGACAGCCGATTGCCGATGAAGATTTCGTTACATGGCGGGTATAAATTCAATCTGCCTTCTCGTTATGCCGCGAAAAGTATTTTGCTAAGCTTCAATTATAAGCAACAAGCGAATTTCGACCAGTTCGATATGGGAGTGTATTATAATCATGAGCCGATTGTATTTGGGGTTTGGTATCGTGGAATACCTATCACTGCGTTTAAACAGGACGATTATTTGAATAATGATGCCATAGCCGTATTGGTGGGTTATGCTGTCAATGACATGCCGCTGAATATTGGTTATTCGTATGATATTACTGTCTCCGGTCTCTTTTCAAAATCCGGAGGGAGCCATGAAATCTCATTAATTTATGATTTTGGAAAAGGGAATGACCGCAGAGGTGGCTCACGCTCAAGGTATAACAGAAACCCGATCCCCTGTGCTGCTTTTTAGCCATTACTGTTTCAACGATTTTTCTTAATATTATTTTAATAAAGCTCAGGGTTTTTATCCTTACCTTTGTCATTAATTAATAATTTATAATACAGGGATTGATGAAGATTCAATTGTACAGTAAAAAAATTATAGTCCTCTCATTATTAATGTCTTTGTCCTTCATAGTGTTTGCTCAGGACACCCTCAGGGTCTTACAGTACAACTTGCTGCGGTATGGTGAGAGCGGCAAAGAACCCGCAGTTAAAAATCCCTTGTTAAAAACCATTATCGATTATACCCAACCCGATTTATTCGGCGCAAATGAAATTTCCGGTTCTACCGATTATGCCAATAATATTTTAAACGGCGCTTTAAATGTAAACGGTATCACAAAATGGAAGAGGGGGAAATATTCAAAGGCAGGAAACGATAAGTCCTTGGTAAATACTCTTTTCTATAATTCTGAAAAGTTTGAATTGTACGATCAGGATACCGTAAGTGTCTCGGAGCGGGAAATTACGGCTTATCATCTTTTTTATAAAGACAGCAATATGTCGATTACAAAAGATACGGTCTTTCTTACCGTAATCGTATGCCATCTGAAAGCCGGGAATACTTCTTCCGACGCTTCCCGTCGGGCCGTTGAAACACAACAGGTAGCAAACTACCTGAGTCAATTAAAGAAACCCGCGAATATTTTTTTCATGGGTGATTTTAATATTTACAAAAGCACAGAAGTTGCCTATCAAAATTTATTAAACAACAGTTCGCCTTACGGAAAACTATACGATCCGATTAATAAACCGGGTAACTGGAATAACAATGCAGCCTTTGCTGCCATTCATACACAATCTACTCATTCTACACAAACAGGCGGCTTTTCAAGCGGGGGTATGGACGATCGCTTCGATATTGTTTTAAGTTCGGCTTATGCATTAAACGACTCCTTGCGCTTGCGTATCTTACCCGAAACCTATGCAGCATTAGGGAATGATGGGAAACATTTTAATCTGGCGATTAATGCCGAACCCGCAAATACTTCTGTGCCATCTGTAGTGTTGGGAGCCTTGTATAATATGTCGGATCATGTTCCTGTACTTACAAATTTTGTGATTACTCCGGCGAAAGCCCCGGTACAAGGTATTGACAAAAAGAAGAACGATCTCGACCAGGCGATTCAGGTAGAAAACCCCTTTAACAATTCTGTCAATATATTTTTTAGTAACAGGCTTCAATCTCAACAAATTCAGGTAAGTCTTTTTTCCATACGGGGAGAGTTAGTTTTCCATCAGGAGATTCCGCATACACAAAATATCAATCAACATAAACTACAATTTGTAAAACCACTTGAGGATGGAATGTATATGTTGCGCTTTGTAACCGCCGAAGGAATAAGCATCACTAAAAAAATTATTAAGAATTAATTTTCTTCGAATGAGATCCGCATTACAACATATAAAAAAAACAAGCCTGTTCATTCTTATGGGCTTTTCTTCTTTACAAGTATTCTCACAAGCATCCTTTGAAGAACGTGAGACTTCTGCGGGAAATATTCGTATGACGATTAATAATCTCGGAATTATCGGGAATGCTTTTCGCGGATCCTATAACATACAAAACTTTTCTTCCTGCGAATTCCCTGCAAATTCGGGTATCGAGCATTTATTTCAGGGTGGCTTATGGATCGGTGGATTGATAAACAATTCTCAAATCGCTGTAAGTACCGGCGCTGTTGACGATGCATCGGGATATACAACCGGAAAAGGAGGCTTCGAATTTTCGGCTGCCGTAGGTTCGGGATTAAGAGAACGTTCCAGTTTAATCGATAATCCTTTATACGAAACAGCTGCTATTTCACATCAGGATTTTGTTGCCGATTTTACCGATAAAAATGTTGTTGTCCCCGGAACACAAATTCCCATCAGCAATCATCAGTTTCCCTTAGGGGCAGATATTCATTTCGAAGCATATAATTACAATTTCAACTTCGCGAATTATTTTATTATCCTCAATTATCAGATCGTTAATAACAGCAGCAATACCTGGGATAGCGTATATATCGGCTATTGGAAAGACGGAGTTGTACGAAATGTAAATGTAACCCCTCCGGGTGGGAGCGCTTTCTTTAACAAGGGAGGAAACGGATATCTTGACTCATTGTTCATCGCCTATGAATATGATGCAACAGGTGATGTAGGCTTTACGGAAAGTTATGTGGGATTGAAATTTTTAGGTGCTCAGGATAAAGATGGATTTGCCCATCCTTTGTTGCGTTCCGGTTTTTCTGATCATTACAATGCCTGGCAATTTAATAACTCAAGCGATCCTTTGTATTTTTCGCCGGGCGATGATAACCAGAAATACGGTAAGATGACCGCAGGTTTAAATAAACGTTCCAATTGGGAGATACTCATACGTCCGGCCTTACGTCAGGCGAATAATCGCTCGCATCTGATGTCTGTCGGACCTTTCCGACAAGTACTGCCGGGAGATACCGTTCAGATTGCTTTTGCTTTGGTATGCGCAAAGAAGAAAGAAGATGGTAATCCGAATACGGCCGATAATGCGGTACAGCAGGAAATTTTAGTGCAGAATTCACGTTTTGCGCAGACGGCTTATAATGGTGAAGATGTAAACTTCAACGGTATTTTAGATCCGGGAGAAGACCGTGATCAGGATGGAAAGATTACCCGGTTTATTTTGCCGGCTCCACCCGATATTCCTCGTACAAAAGTAATTGCATCAGCAAATAAAATTGATGTGTATTGGTCGAACAATGCCGAAGCTTCTGTCGATCCCATTTCCAAGAAAAAAGATTTTGAAGGGTACCGTTTATATAAAACAGCTATCGGGTTCGATATTAAACAAACGCAGGATGTGCTGAACGCTTTGAATCTGGTAGCGGAGTTTGATAAAGACGATAATCAGCTATTCAATAATACCGGATTAGATTCTATTCGATTGACCGATTCATTACATTTTAATGAAGTAACGATACAAGGGGATACGATCTATTATTATTATAAATATACCTTCAATAATATTCAGAACGGATGGCAACATGCTATTGCCATAACCGCTTTTGATCAGGGTGATGAGGTTAATAACCTGGAATCGTTGGAGTCGAGTACACAGCCCGCATTGAAACGAGTATTTCCGGGAATGCCGGCAAACGACGATTTCAAAAATGGGGATCCTTTTGTTTATCCGAACCCCTATTATGCAGGAGCAGCATGGGAGGGCCTGAGTGTAAATCCTGAAGATAAAAAATTATACTTCGCCAATTTACCGGCAAGATGTCTGATAAAAATTTATACCGCATCGGGCGATTTGGTTGATCAGTTTGAACATGATCAATCCTATACCGGTGCAGACGTACGCTGGACAACAACCTATTCGGATGCAACACGAACAGCTTTTTCGGGAGGAGAGCATGCCTGGGATCTATTATCGCGCGACAATCAGATCATTGCAAGGGGATTATATCTTTTTGCAGTAGAAGATTTAACGAGCGGAAAAACTTATACCGGAAAATTTACCTTAATAAAATAATTTTTATGGCAACAAAAACAAATATCAATATGAACAAAAAATTACTTACACTCGGATGGATGCTGTTGATCGGAATTTCCGCATTTGCACAGTATCCTTTAAAAACTATCCAGGAAGTACAAATGAGATCTCCTCAAGATCTGGCAAACGGTAATGATGAGTCCACCTATTCGCTGACGGGCGATACGATACGAATTCGTGGAGTAGTTATTATGGATGGTGGTATATCTACAATCGTGGGAGGTAAGCAAGTCTGGATTCAAACAAACGATGGTACTCCATTTTCCGGTATTGATGTATATCAGGACTTCCCATCTGCTGGAACTACAGGAGATGCAGGTACGGGTATCTTATCTTTACAGGCAGGAGATTCGGTAGAAATTACGGGAGTAGTATTGGAGTTTCAGGGAGAAACTGAATTTGTGCCGATCAATACAAATCCTGCAACCCCTATACAATTATTAGGTGGAGGAATTGATGTAAAATCAACTCTAGTAAACGCTTCGGATTTGAACGATCCTAACAGAAATAATATCATTACTACCGGAGAACAATGGGAAGGGATGTACGTGGAATTACAGAACATGACCGTTTCTTCTGTCGATTTTTTCTCAAACGGAGCACGTGTAAGCTTTAATATAGTAGATGCACAAGGAAATAAAGTAAATGTTTCGGATCGTTTCATGGCATTGAAATTACCGGCATCCGGAGGTACTTTTGTTCCGCCGACAGTTGGCGATAAATTAACTTCCGTAAAAGGCGTTCTTTTACACAGTAAAAATAACAGAGGTTACGAGTTACAACCCTTTAAATCGGAAGATATAGTATATGGTGCGGCGGCCCCTTCTATTTCAGGGATCAGCAGAAGCGCGATAGTTCCTACAAGCTCTGAAGCTGTTACGATTACTGCTACTATCACAGATAAAGACGGGGTAGATACAGCAACTTTATATTATGCTGTAGGTGCGCATAATATGAATTATCAGGCTGTTCCAATGACTGCTAACGGTAATATTTATACTGCAACGATCCCTGCACAAGCGGAGGGCTCTTTGATTAAATATTTCCTCGAAGCAACGGATGTTTCTGTAGATGCATTGGTAAGTAGAATTCCGAATGTTCCGAATGAGGATCCTTTTTTCTATGTAGTAAAAAATTCAGGCTTGAGTATTTATGATGTTCAATATACTCCGTTCAGCATAGGGAATTCCGGATATGTGGATATGCAGGTAACATTAACCGGTGTGGTGACGGCATCTTCTGCCGATTTAGGTTATGTGTTTATTCAGCAGGAGAATGCATTAAACTGGGGGGGAATCATGTGTGTGGGAAGCAGCGCATTGGCAACTTTAACATTGGGTGATAAAGTTACTGTAACCGGAACCGTAAAAGAGAATTTCGGATTTACACGTTTGGAAAATATTACTGCCGTACAAAAAATAGGAACAGGCACAATCGATCCGATTGTATTACATCCGGATTCTTTCCGTACCTATAGCTATACTGCTAATGAACCTTACGAAGGTATGTTAGTGAAATTTGCTCCAACAGGACAAGGATTATATATTGTTGATCAAAATGCTGACGATCCAAGTGAGTTTGCCGAATATCGTGTAGGTTTAGATACTACTGATGCAGCTGCAGGTTGCCGTGTACTTGCAGGCCGTGTTTCTTCATCAAGCTATTCATCCTTGAATGTTTCTTATGTGAACGATTCTATGTGGATTCCGAATCCGGGAATTCCTCAGGTAATCGTTCAGGTAGGCGATACCATGACTTCGTTAACAGGTATAATGGTATATACTTTCAGCAATATGAAATTATTGCCTCGTAATAATGCCGATTTCGAAAACTTTTCTAACCCGGCTGTGGGTATTTCTTCTTCTTTTGTGAACAAAGGAAATGTAGTGGCATATCCCAATCCGGCGCAGAACAAAATCAGTTTCGATTATATACTTCCTGCACAGACAAGAGGGGTTTCTGTAGTTATCTGCGACTTATTTGGTAAAGTATTGAAAACTGAAAAAGGGAACGATGTGAGTGGTACAATTCAAATCAATACGGATGACCTGGCTGTCGGTACATATATCTATATGCTTCGTTCAGTAAATGAAGGAATGATGAGTACGGGTAGGTTTGTAATTGTTAAATAACTTTTTTGAATCATTTTAAAAAGAGGTATTTGGTAAAGCATCAATACCTCTTTTTTTTGTATTGATATTCAATTTATTTGCCCGAAGGGAAAATTTCTTTAGGCATATTTTGCTTAGATTAGGAGATATCTGCAACTCGCTATTAATTTAATGTTAATTCGTTTTAAGCCATTGTTTTTCAATAAAATCGAAGTATTTTAGCTATGTTTTAGCGCTATCATTATGCCCTTAATATTCAGGAAATTAATATTTATATGCTGTGTAATACTTGTGCTGTCTGCTTGTAGAAAAGAAGACGGCCTGGTTAAAAACTCCGATCCCGAAACACATATCTTTCTTAATAAAATTGACCGAAGCGGTGTAAACCGTTTGAATACTATCGTTCATATGCATTGGTCGGGGGAAGATAAAGATGGATACGTAGTAGCCTATGAAATTTCATTCGATAATATCAACTGGTCTTTAACTGCTAAACAGGATACAGTATTTAGTTTTAGTATTGATAGCGGCAGCGATACAACAGATATCGATTTTTATGTACGTGCGATTGATAATGATGGGAATAAAGATAAAACACCGGCCTATTTAAAAATCCCGATTAAAAATACCGTCCCTACCATTAGCTTAGATCAGAATATGATCAAATCGGATACGGTTTATTCGGTATTTTCATTACTATGGACAGCTACAGATTTAGATGGTTTTGAAAACCTGGATTCTATTTATATTAAGATTAATACTTCAGATTGGTATGCCGTTTCAAAAAATTATTCTTTTGTAACGATTGTGCCGGAAACCCCCGAAGCGATCGGATCTACAGATGCCAAAGTATTTTTAGGATATGATACCCTATTAAGTGCGAAAAGAATTAAAGGTTTAACAGTAGGAGCAAGCAATCAGATTCAGGTGAAAGTAAAAGATGTTTCGGGAGCAGAAAGTGAAATAGATTCACTCGATCTCTTTTTTTTGAAACGCAAAACTTCCGACCTGTTACTTTTAGATGCGTATAATATAGCAGCTACTCCGTCGGCCGACGATGTGTACCGGACTACGGTTAGTGCAGCCTATGGTATTTACGATTATTATAATTTTTATCAGAACTCAAACGCCAATATTCCTGCGGTATGGATGCCTACTTTCCGGATGTTCATGGGATTGTACGATAAGGTAGTATGGTACTCCGACAATATTGCAAGTACAAACAATGCAATGTTATTGGAATTGGGTGCTACGGCTATACAAGCATACTTAAATAAAAATGGTAAGCTGATGATCTTGTCTGATTTTGATAACAGACCCGTACCGAATAGCTTTCCAATAATATCTACTGTATTTCAATTTTCACCGATGGATAGCTTTCAGACATTCTATGCCAACAATCAAAATGCTACATTACCGGTTGATAGTTTAGCCATTCCCGATCCGGTGGATGGTATAGGGTATCCTTTATTGAAAGTGTCGCACTTTATGGGTTCAGTAGATCCCTTCTTTCCGAAATCTAATGCGAAAATTATCTATCGTGCGCAAATTCGTAGAGCCGTCGGTGTAAGCAATACAAAAGCAATTGCAGCCAAAACACAAAATATACAGGGTAAAACCAATCAGGTATTTTTCTCTGCCGAACTGTTTAAGATGCAGGCCGATGCCGATGGGAACGGGCAACAGGATGAGTTACGCAAAGTATTTGAGAAAGTGTTGTTGGATGAATTTAACTGGTAGTAATTTTTGATAAAAGATATTCAGTACATGAGAAAATTTTTACTATTCATATGTTGTCTGATTTGTATTTCGCAGGTGTCTGCACAAACCGGAAGTATCCGCGGGAAAATTACCGATAAAAAAACGAAGGAGGCAATTGTAGGCTCTACGGTAACAGTGGTCGGTACTTATTCGGGAGCAGTAACCGATATGAACGGAAATTACGAGATCAAAAATTTAAAACCCGGCGATTACAATATCAAAGCTGTATTTATAGGATATAAAGAAATTATTTATAATGGTGTGAAAGTTACACCCGACGCAACGGTTACTTTAAACTTAGCGCTCACCGAGCTCACTGCAGAAATTGGTGCAGTAGAAGTCCTGGGACAAAAAACCATTGTTGATTTAGAGTCCGGAAAATCCAGTACTAAAGTTACTTCCGAAGATATCAAAGATATGAACGTGAAAGATGTTCAGTCGATCGTTGCCAATCAGGCAGGTGTAAGTCAAAACCCCGATGGTTTACAAATTCGCGGCGGACGTGTGTATGAAACACAATATTTGGTAGATGGTATCAATGCGCAGGATCCATTGGCAGGTACAGGTTTCGGGGTAGATATTGCAGCGAATGCAATCAGCGATATCGAAGTAATAACGGGTGGAGTAGGTGCTGAATATGGGGAAGGAACTTCGGGAGTAGTGCTTACACGAATTAAAGAAGGTACCGACCGTTTCCGTATAGGCGGTTCTTACTATCGCGATAATTTATTTTTCAATGATAAATCGCAATGGAATACCGACATGCTGAGTCTTTCTTTAGGCGGCCCGCTTGTTAAAAATAAACTCTTCTACTTTGCAAGTTTTAATATGGAGCTGACGGATGAGTTCTTCAGGAATCCGGCATCACAACTAAGAAGTTCGCTATATCCTGACGAGGATTTTGTGTTTGTAACAACAAAAAAAGATTGGCTACAATGGTATAAAGAAAATAAGCAAGAAATATGGGCTCCCCGCCAGGATAATAAATGGTCGAATACATTTAAGCTTACCTATAATATTAAACAGGGGCAAAAGCTTTCGATCTCGAATCAGAACAGTGTCAACATCAATCAGAATACACGCTCCCTGCAAATTATCGGAAACAATACCATTGTCACTCCGGGCTATCAGTATTTATATAGCCTCAATCCCGACAATGCAACAACCTATACACATAAGTCGAATCTTACCATTATCCAGTACCTGAATTTATTCAGCAAAGAATTGTCGATGGATGTATCCGTAGCACGTTTGTTTACAAACCTTCGTGCCGATGCAAACGGACGTCCTTTCCGTCCCGAAACCATCGATCGTATTTACGACCCCCAGTCAATAGTGTCTGATCCGGTAAGTGTTTACAATCCGGGCGATTCGGTTTTGTTTGTAAATCCCGGGCCCGGATTGTATAATAACGGCGGTATCTCTACACTATGGCACGATCATTATGCACAGGAATATACTTTCAAGCTGAAGTTTAATTATGCTCCCAGCAATGCGCACTTCATCAGTTTCGGCTTTGATCATAAAGAGCAGGAATACCAATGGGTAGATGTTACGCGCCCCTGGATCGGCTCTCCGATTATTATTGATGACAGCACACGGATGCCTTCATCAAGTATCGGTCAAAGCAACGATATCTGGAAAGTGAAACCGGCTACCGGAGGTATCTTCGCTCAGGATGAAATCCGTTACAAAGGAATTATCTTAAACCTCGGAATACGTCTGAACTACTGGGCTCCCGGAGCATTCGCAGATAATGCGGTGAATGATCCGAATGCTCCCGTTATAGATGCTGTTCGTGAAAGTTATTTGGCAAATACTACCGGATTTTTAGGAAGAAAGTATAAGTTCAGGCTATTGCCTAAGCTTCGTATCTCCTTCCCTGTTTCCGAAAACAATGTATTGTATTTTAATTACGGCCATCTAAGCCGGCTGCCGCATCCGCGTTTTGTATATGCAGGCCTCGATCCGGTATATCAGAACCGCTCCTTCCTTTCGAACCTGGGAAACCCTGATTTGAATCCCGAAGTAACGGTGTCTTATGAAGTAGGTATCAAAACTCAGATCACCTCAAATTTTGCCATTACAGCTACGGCATTCTATAACGATAAGTTTGATTACATTGTCAGCAGAAGAATTATCGTAAAAGATCAGACGGGAAGATTTGTTGAAAAGAGTTTTAATATCAATCAGGATTATGCACGTATCCGGGGGTTTGAAGTTACGCTGAACCGTCGTATCCAACGTTGGTTCTCGGCAACATTCAGCGGTGCTTATCAAATCGCTACCGGGAAATCCAACTCTGCTTCGGAGTCGGCGTTACAAATTAAACAAACCGGTTCGGTATCCCCAACGGTTGAACAATACCTGGCATGGGATCGTCCCTTGGATTTTAAATTGATGATGATCTTCAAGCCCGATTCGAATTTCAAAGTGTTGACAGTCCCTCTGAAAAATTTCCGCTTCTTTGTAATCTCTACGTATAAATCCGGGTTGCGATATACACCGTATTATCAAAACGGAATAACACAAACCGGACGCCCTATTTATGAAGAAGACGAACGTAATCCATACAGCCAATTAGGTAAACCCTGGTACAATACCGATCTGAAAATTACACGGGATATCTCTATCAAAAAGAAACAAGCGATCGGAATAAGTCTAGAAGTTAAAAATGTTTTCAATAATAAAAATGCAGCGATTATAAATCCCGTAACCGGTGGAGCTTATGAGTTGGGAGATCAGCTGCCGAACAGTTATCGCGACCCGATGTATCCCGATCCGCAAGACAATGGAGCGCCTCCGTTTAATCCGGCAAGGTATTTAGCGCCGCGACAAGTATTGGCTGGTATTACATGGCAGTTTTAATTTGGGATGATTTAGAAGGATATGAAAAAATTATATATCACAATTAGTATTTTGTTTTTCTGTTCGCTGGTACAAGCTCAGCTATTGCCGAATTTGGGTGGGCAAAGAGCCGGTACTTCCGCTTTTGCCTTTCTGAAGCTGAGTGCTTCTGCCCGTCAGACAGCAATGGGAGGAGCACAGATTGCCGCAAACGGGGATGTGTTCTCTACGCAGGTTAATCCCGCTGCAATGGTAGATGTAAAACAAACCTCATTCGGCTTATCGAATATGATTTACTTTGCCGATGTACAAAGTAGTTATTTGACAGTCGTTCTGCCCGGAAAGAAATACAATTCATGGGGCTTTCATTTACAATCGCTCAGTACCAATGCCATGGAGAAACGTACCGAGTTTCAGCCATTGGGAACAGGAGAATATTTTTATGCACAGAATATAGCCTTGGGTGTAAGCCATGCCCGCATACTTTCCGATTATTTTAGTTATGGAGTGAATGCAAAATATGTATATGAAGGATTGGATAATTACAAGGTGCATACCGGAGTACTGGACTTAGGCTTCTTGTATAAAACCGATTTTAAAGATTTACGCTTCGCCGTGATGCTGAACAACTTTGGTATTAATACCCGCATTGATGGAGAAACAAAAATGTTGGCAAGCTTTAGTATGAGCAACAGAGATGTAGAAAGTTACTCTCCTCCAACCTTATTTAAAATGGGTGTTTCCATCGTTCCGTATAAACTGAATAATAATTCATTGCTTTTTGCAGCAGAGTTACATCATCCGAACGATAACTCCGAAAACATACGCTTAGGAGCAGAGTTCGACTGGCATAAAATAGTATTTATACGTGCCGGGTATAAAATCGGAATAAAAGATCAACGTACACCAACTTTCGGAGCAGGTATTAAAACACGTGTGGGCCGTCATCCGCTGATGATCGATTATGCCGCAGACCCGCATCCGCATTTAGGTTTTGCGCAACAAATAGGGGTACATTTTTCAATTAATAAAGTATCGAGATAAGTATGAAAATAAAACCGCATTATCTTTTATTTCTTAGCTTGTGGTTTTTTGCATCCTGCGAAAAACCATTGGGGGATAAAACCGATCTGAGCTTTATTGATGTACCGGTTTACGATCAGGAAATGATTGCTTTTGTACCTATTCAACCGGCAATAACTCATCTTTCCAATCCCGTAGATATTTGTGTGGGCTACGATGAACTGATCTATATTGCCGATCAGGCTTCCGGACGTATCACGGCCTTTGATCAGTCGGGGAAGGTATTAGGTACATATAATTTACCCGGAGTAAAAGCGCTGGCTATGGATCGTAGTTTGGAAATATTAGCGCTTGCGAAATACGACACACTTATCAACGGAGTTAATTATAAGCTGGATGCGATTTATCGTTTATCCTTAATTTCTAATAATGGTTATGGAATACAGCATGCGAAAATTATCCGCAAAGTGGTTCATCCTTTTTATTTTAAAACAAGCTTTACTACTTCCGATACAGCAGTACATTTAAACGGTATCAGTATCATGGCCGATAACAAGTATTATGTAAGCCGTTCAGGACCTTCTAATATTCCCGGTCAGATCGGAGGACCCGATGATGCAATCCTGGTTTTTAATCCGGGCGATGTATTTGAAACAACGGTAAGTGTTACCACCGAGCAGGGGTTGATAAGTGATTATTTCCGTAAACCTTTTGCCATATCTACTTTGGCAAAAGCTCCGCAATCGACCGTTGTACGAACCGGTGGAGATTTTCTATTTACCTCTATCTCTAATCAGACGGCTATTAAAGCACAATACATACGTTTCGAATCAAGCGATTTCGGATCGAGTTATCACTTGAATACCGCATTAGCAGGATCAGACACATCCAAGGCTGATGGTTTTATGTACACTCCTAATCGATTTATATCCCCCAAAGGAATAACCATTGCGGGTGATGGAAGCAATTATATTTTTGTTTCCGATGCGATGAAAGATTCGGTTTATCTTTTTACAATGCAAGGCTTGGAAGGGGTACAGCCCCCTCCGGGAAATGATTCGAAGAAGAATATCAATGTATCTTTCGGAGGAAGGGGAACGGGGCTAAAGCAGTTCCGGGCACCTGCTGCAATGGCTTATCACAATAAGATATTGTATGTTCTGGATACCGGTAATGGAAGGATCCTGCGCTTTAAACTTACTACAGATTTCAACGACTGAGTCTAAAAGTAAAGTTTAAGCGATTTGAGGGCCGATAAATAAATTCTGTTTATTTTTTCGATTTTTTTATTCTACCTTTGCGCCGTCTTAGGCAAGACCGCCTAGGTTTAAAAATTATATATGAACCCATTTGAACAATTGGGTGTCAGTCCGAAAGTTGTACAGGCAATTTCTGAGCTTGGCTACGTCTCGCCAACGCCTATCCAGGAACAATCCATCCCGGTATTACTTAAAGGAGATCGCGACTTCGTCGGTCTGGCACAAACAGGAACAGGTAAAACTGCTGCTTTTGGCTTACCCTTATTAGAGTTGATAGACATCAGTCTGAATCAACCCCAGGCACTTATTTTGTGCCCAACACGCGAATTATGTCTTCAGATAGCGAAAGACATAGAAGGATATGGTCAACATATCAAAGGCCTCAATGTAGTGGCAGTATATGGTGGAGCGAGTATCGTGAATCAATTACGCGATATTAAGAGAGGAGCTCATATCATTGTAGCGACCCCCGGTCGTATGCTGGATGTACTCGAACGCCGTGCGATTAATTTCGGACAGGTAGAGTATGTAGTATTGGATGAAGCCGATGAAATGTTAAACATGGGTTTTCAGGAAGATATCAACAGCATTCTTTCGAATACACCCGAAGAAAAAGTAACCTGGTTGTTTTCGGCTACCATGCCAACGGAAGTCCGTAGAATTGCCAAAAAATACATGGAAGATCCTTTCGAATTGACGATCGGTTCTAAAAACACCGGTAACGTTAATATCGAACACGAATATTATATCGTTCGTCCGCGCGATAAATACGCAGCTTTAAAACGTATCGTCGATTACAATCCCGATATTTTTGCAATCGTATTTTCACGTACCAAAATCGAAACGCAGGAAATCGCGGAGGCACTTATTAAAGATGGTTACAATGCCGATTCATTACATGGAGACTTATCGCAACAACAACGCGATAAAGTGATGAAGCGATACAGAGATCGTTCTTTGCAGATATTGGTTGCTACCGATGTTGCCGCAAGGGGGATTGATGTAAACGATGTAACGCATGTTATCAACTTTTCTTTACCGGATGAAATTGAAAATTATACGCACCGAAGCGGTCGTACAGCAAGAGCAGGGAAAACAGGTATTTCCATCTGCATAATTTCTTCCAGAGAAGTAGGCAAGATCCGCCAGATCGAAAAAGTAATCGGTAAGAAATTTACCGCTGCTGAAATTCCGAATGGCTTTGATGTCTGTGAAAAACAATTGTTTTCTATGGTACATCGTGTAAACAATGTACAGGTAAATGAAGCGCAGATAGAGCAATACTTACAGCGTATTTACGATGAGTTTGCAGAGCTAAGCAAAGAAGAAGTGATCAAGCGTTTTACATCGCTAGAGTTTAACAGATTTTTAGAATATTATAAAAATGCTCCCGACTTGAATGCGAAAGCCGATGACAGGGGTGAACGCAATACCATGAGTCGTGCCCGTAGTGGGGATTTCACCCGTTTGTTTATCAATTTAGGTTCGGTAGATGAGTTTAACCGTGGAGAGATGTTAGGTTTTGTATGTAATACAGCTAATGTCCCGGGAACGAAAATCGGAAAAATTGATATCAAAGGTGTGTACTCTTTCTTCGAGGTAGAAAATGATTTAGTAGAGCCGATTATGTCGGCATTTAAATCGATACAACATAAAGGAAGAAGTGTGCGTATTGAGATTTCCGGTGAGGCTGCAGAAAGCAGGTCACGTGGTGGAAGATCGGGTGGTGGAGAGCGTCGTTCATCATACGGAGGAGGAAATTCTTACGGTGGTGGAGGTCGCAGAGATTCGGGAAGATCGTATGGAAGCCGAAACGGAAGTTCGTCAGGCTCATCGAGATCAGCAGCAGGAGGAAGAACTCCGGACAGATCCGAAAGCCGCCCACGCCGCGAACGTAAAGATTCGGGCAGGGGTGGAAAATGGTAATAACAAAAAAGACCCGGATTCCGGGTCTTTTTTATTTCTAATTACTTTTTGTTTAGGTAAGAATTCGGAGATTATCGCAAACGATCTGCCGAACGTACCAAAGCTTCATCCTTACGAACAGCTCTTGCAGCAAGGGCGGTAAAAAGAATCGCAAGCGATGGAAGAAAAGCCCCAATACCATATTTGATATTAGAAATTTCCAAGGATTTGATCTCTTGGGCAATCATCGCGAATACAAACAACATCAACGAAAACTCCAGAACGATTAAGATACGGGCAATGCTTAACTGTTGTTTGCGGTTTTTGTACAGGAAGATGCAAACAATTAATGCCAGGCCTATACAGATACTCATTAAAAATTGTGGAAATCGAAAATTTACGTTTGTATATTCTAAAGCAGTTTCTGCTTTTTCAAGAGTCCCGTTAATCATTATCTTAACCTGGATGTATTCCGTGCCATTACTGATCTTGTCAAATTGATAAATCGGGAAATACATCATCAAGGCTAATGCTACCGATGCCAGGAATAAATAAATAGTTTGAACACGCTGTATCATAAGTATAAAATTTTCCAAAAGTACTAAAATATTGAATGGGATGTATAATCTGTAAGATCTATATAAGCCTCCAAATCTGATATTCTATTCAATGAACAGGCTTCTTATAAATAGGATCCTATTCAATTAATTCTTGCCGTATTCCGTTGTTTTTAAGTATGTTATAACATTTAATATACCCATAATTAAGTATATGTTATGCAGAGATAAGGGTCTAATTTTGAGTAATAAATTAGACTATATGATATGAAAACTCTGATCTTAACAACAACAATGTGGATTTTTTTTTGTAGCTCAGCCTGGGCTCGTATTGAAATAAAAAATCCGAAAAATGAATTTAGCGAAATAGTATCAATAACTCCTCTTGATTCTTCTGACAGCTTTGATAGTTTACAAGTTGAAAAAGTTAAACTGGAAAAGTATGTACAGAAAAAAGATAGTATACTTGAGCAGGTCTCTTCGGTATTAAACAGAAAAGTTCTGGGTGAACAAGTTGGATACCTAACTATTAAAGGTCCGAATGTTAATATTTATGATGGTAAGTCAACAAGTACTAAGAAGATAAAACAGGTTGATATAAATATTCATGAAGGTTCTATATTTTCAATTCATTTAACTACTGATGATAACAAGGTATATTTAAACAAAAAGTCACAGATATCTCTCAATTCATTTAACAGGCGCGCGCGAGATCGAATAAGGGAGGAAAACAAGGGGACTACCGGATATGCGGAATTGGGGGAATTTTTACGCTATCAGTCTTTGTATGGCAGATTAACTCTTCCGGATGATACGGTAGTCACATTAATTCCCAATATTGTCGATACCGCTTTTTTAAAGCTTGACCCATCGATATCAAACCTTATTGAAGGGAGAATCTATTCCGATGTAATGGGTCTATCCGGAAAAGCAAACGGAATAATTCAAACCGAATTATATACCAGGTTTTTAGGGAATACACTAAACCTGCCAAATTCTAGATATGTACCTGCTAACTTTGTTGCACCGTATTTTTTGTACTCTAAATTTGATAGTGAGTTTGATACAATTGCTTTAAATGCAGATACCAGTATTAGTAGAATGCGGCTGATACAATTAGCGCCCATACATTACGGAATTACCTTTAATGTACTTTCTTATTTTCGTGTTTATCGGTTTGAATTAAATTTTGGACTACAAGGAAGCCTTACGCGTAATGTTGTATTTCCCGATAGTACAGTAGCTGATATAAATCAATACTCTTGTTATTTTCAGATTGGAGGAGTAGTGACACGAGGAAAAAATTACGGATTAGAATTTTCAGCAAAGGTGTATCGCAGCAAACTTGCCGACAGGCCCTCGTTGAATCCTGTATTAAATCCAACCGCTATTTGGGTATTAAGCCCTGAAGCAAATTTGTTTTGGTTTCCGGGAAATGATAAGCACAATAAAATATTTTTCAGATACAGAGGATTCTATAATTTGACGGATGAGGATACTAATTTTATTCAATTACAACTCGGGTATTCCTTTAGTATAAATAAGTTGTTTAAATAGATAGAAGTCCTTTTTGTTCTTTCGCTGTAATAAGCTATCATGTACGCTTGCAATTAGGTGGAACGAGGTATTCTTAGATTAGTACTTATTTTTCTTTCTCAATCGTTGTATCCACATAATACTCCCTGTGACAGGTAAGGAAGCACCAATGATACAGGCGATGAAGGCAATGATTTTGGAGCTGTTGCCAAAAATACTTCCGGTATGTACAGGGCGGAAAGTTGTTCGCACACGTTGCCCTAAGTTGCGCTCTTCAAACAAAAGTTGTCCCTTGGGTTCAAGCGTATATTGATCGTAATAATATTGATCGTTTGCATTCTCATGTGCGGCATCTGATGATAATACGGATACTTGTATCGTAGCAAGACTATCTTTTACTGTACTTATCTGATAGTACTCGGCATTCGGTACGCGTTCCTGAATATGTTTGAGAACAAGGTCGTATTTATATTGTGTTATACCTGTACTTGTCGTATCCGATTTCGGAGCAGAAACTTGCTCCATTGTAGATTTTGTTACTGCAAAAATTCCTTTATTAAACCATTCAAACGACCAGGCCAGTCCGGTGAATGAAAATACAAACAAGAAAATGCAGGCATAAAATCCCAGTACGATATGCAGGTCGTGATTAAGACGCTTTCTCTGAGCCGACCATTTTACAAATAGTCGCTGATATAAAATATTTCTTGTCTTTGGCCACCACAAGATAATTCCCGTAAGAATGATAAACAAAAAAATGAACGTTGCTATACCCACAATCATTTTTCCGGTATCACCCGATAAAAGCCATCGATGTAAAGAAAATACCTGAAAGAAAAAAGTTTCCCGATAATTTACCGTATCAATTAATTCTCCGGTATAGGGATTCATATAAGCACGCAAAACATTAGGCCTTGTCTTTTGGGGTGTAACGGATTTTTTTTGATCCGATTTTTTTTTCTGCTCTTTAACAGTATATCCCAGAAGTGTTGTACGTCCGGCATCCGAAGAAACCCGGAAATAATTTATCGAAGAGCTGGGAATTGCTGCTTTCAAAGAAGTCTCAAGAGCGTGTAAATCTTTAGGCTCAGCGCCTTTTTCAATTTGATATCTGTGTGAATATACAGCTTCTTCAATCTCCTTTTCGAAAACTAAAATTGCTCCGGTAAGGCAGGCAATAAAGATCACAATACCTGCTGCCAGACTTAAATATAAATGTATTCTCCTGAAGAAGATTTTCATAACAAAAAGGAATTATAATTTTTGAAACTCGAACTTCGGGCAGCCTTTTTTTCCCTCTGTATTGTAGAAGTCGATGAAATGTAATTTATAATAGAACCCTTCTGTATCCTGTATGATATAATTGATAGAAGGATCTACTATATATATGCCGGTACTAAAATTGAAGTCTTTCCAGCTGTATCCAACCCCATCTTCCGAATGACTGAATACATAATTTAATGTGTCGCTGAGTTGTATATCTTCGAACAATTTTGTTTGATCAATAGCAACACGTACTCCGTTAGGATTGATTAACACACCTGTAACCAGATACGGTTGAAAAGGCTTTATGAATGTATAGGTATATTGCGTGAATACCAGATCATAAGCATCCTTCATAGGAGCATCGTTCGTTACAGCATTCGTGTTCATCGAAAAATGAAGCCGGTTATATGCTTTGTCTTTTTGTACAGTAGCGATATGGCTCATACTACCATCTAAATTGGCGTATCGGAATTGATAGGTGTTATTATCAATAGAAGTGATCTGAATTTTCTTGATACCTAAAAAATCTCCTGCTGCATCATATCCTCTGTCGATCAGAAAAACATAATCCAGGTTATCGGATAAATTTCCAAAAGCTGTACTGTCTGTATGTCCGCTCGAGCGATCCCAGGCCTTATTTTTTCCGAAGCCCAAAGTGTCTGATACTGCATCAAAGTCCTTTTTATCAGTCCGGGAAACAAACATCGATTTAGAGGAGTTTAAATAGATCAGATTGTTTTCGGAACAATCGAAAGCAATATCCCAGCTTGTTTTTAAATTCCACTGAACAACTGAAGAGCTGGTTAATTTAAAATAAATCTGATGACTGTAATCCGATTGCATATCTACAGAGGCATGTTGTGCATTGCCCCTGTTATAAGGTTGAACAGGAAGCTCATCTTTCTCACAAGCTGTCAAACTGAGTATCCCTAATAGGAATGTTAAACCTACTCTCATTATTTAGAAAACTTGAAATTTAATTTTAAAAAGTAAGTACGGCCCATTGCAATCGGGCTTGAAGTGTTTCCCGCTCCACCCGAATGAGCGCCACCCTGTGAAAAGGAGGTAATGCTGGTTACATCAAATACATTTTTCACCCCAATACCGGCAGTTAATCTTTTCTTAAACAAATATTTGTTCAATGTAACATCGGCAGTATGATAATCTTCGGTGATAGTTTGCATTAAATTATCATCCGATCCGATCATGTAAGAAGGGATCTCTCCCGAATACTTATAAAATACGGCTGCTGTTAAATTGAGCTTAATGAATTCGTAATGAGCATTCATTCTTACTTCGGGATAATAGCTGAACTTATTTGCGGAATAGCTTTCTGCTAATGCATTGTATCTTCCGATATAGGATGCTCCAAAGTCGAATTTAAACTGATGGATTGTGAATTCGTTGTTAAACTGAATGCCGTTTGTTTTAAATACTCCCACGTTACGATAAGTGTATTCCGTTTCATTTGCCTGTGCCAGGGTTATCATATTGGAGATGTCGTTTAAGAATACGGAAGCTTCAATTTTATACGCAGTTTTTGCATTGAATTTTCCATAACTCAATGCAAGAATGTAATTGTTCGATTGTTCCGCTTTCAGATCAGGGCTTCCAATAATATTATGATTGATATCTACGAAGTAAAAGTATAATTCTTTTAGGGATGGTGCCCGGAACCCCTTTGCATACGATGTTCTCAATGTGATCTTATCTGTTAACGCGTATCGTAAATTTAAGGAAGGAATAAGCGGTGACTTATATTCGGTGTTATACGCATAGCGTAATCCCGGACGAATGATCAATGCTTTTAAGGGGGCATATTGAAAACTCATATACAGTGCATAGTCAGAAATATTCTGATGATTATTTTCCACACGACGGCCTTCTGCATTTTCAATAGAGATATCATACCCGAATTCATAATTTAATTTACGAGCGTTATCGGTGCTGCTAATGCTGGCACGGGAAGTAAATAAATTAAATCTGCTCGTATCCTGATCTCCGGAATTTTTACTTAGGGTTTTCTCAATGCGGGTCAGATCGGTATAGTAGGTATTTTTAACACGCTTATAATCGTTATAAGCTGCTAAAAAAGTATAATTTCTTTTTTTGGAGGTCGATCCGTTCAGCTGGATCGAATTATCGATACGGGTTGTATAGTAGTAATCATCGAATGCCGTTTCATTATAAGGCTTACGCGGCCTTCCGAGGTTTGTTATTTTCTCATCGAAGATTGCTCCGCGATAACTGATCTTTATATTTTTAACAGCTTGTATGTACTGAAATTCTCCAAAGTATTGCTCTTTGGGTTTCCATTGTTTAAATCTGCCATCATCGGCAAGCTTATTTTTTTGAATCAATTCAAAAGATTCGCCTCTTATCCATCCATCAAAATAATTTCTTCCGCCAGCAAAAATAAATTGTGAGTTTTTCTTTTTGAATCCTGTATTTGCAGACAAGTTATACTGACCTACACTTTCGTAATAGGATTGTATTCCCATTTGGAAAGTTTCTTTTTGTTGTTTTTTAGTGATAAGGTTTACAACACCTGCCAAAGCATTGGTTCCGTAATTAACGGATAAGGGGCCTTCAACAATTTCAATACGTTCGATTGTATTTAGATTAATTTGCGAGAGATCGATATTCCCATCCTGACGGCCAATAACCGGAACCCCGTCGATCAATATTTTCACATTTTCTCCAGAAACTCCTTGTAGGCTCACGCTGCTTCCTAAGATATTATCTTGCGATAAGCGAATGTTTAATTCGGTTCGTAAAATATCCCCGAGATTTTGTGAACCACTTAGTTCAATATCCTTTTGGTTGATAATATTTATTTTATGAATCGATTTTGAAGAACTTTGGGGAGCATATTGTGCAGTAACAACCACTTCCGAGACATCTATATTATGGGATAGGCTGCTTGTGTCTGAGCTTGTCTTTGTGTTTTGTGCCAGTGAGAACCCGGGGATTAACAACAAAACCGAAAGGCTATTAAGCCATCCGTGCGATTTAAAAACTGAAAATAAATTACTTGTGAGATTCATCGATGTATTAACTCCTGATCTTTATATTTTCATAAAACCCTGCTGAAAATGATTGCGCAAGTTTAGGTTTTTTCGACTTTAGCTTTGTCATTGGAATGTAGTAAGTTTAGAAAAAGATACAGGGCAGCATTTATTCTGCTACCCTATGTCTTTTGTATCTCTTAACTATTTAGATGTTGTTGAATAATTTGGCGGATTGCTTCGCGGGATTGGTTAGAATTATGCTGTGTATTCTTGGAAGTTTCATTACCCAGTTTGAATAATTTTTCCCATAACAAAGTATCCTCTACTTTTTTCTTGATATCTATGGAATTGTTTTTCGAGAAAACTTCGTTCCAGACAATACGAACATCGTTCCAATAAGATTCATTAACAGTCCACCAGTTGGTAGCTGCCAAGCAATTATCATCACTTAATTTTGTGAAAGATTCATGTCCTTTTTCCCAGGCAATTAGCTTTTCGGAAGAATCATCTCTGACGACTTTTTGATTATCCTGCTCGAACATCCATCCGTCATGCGTTAAATAAATTTTATTATTTCTTCTCAGAACATTGTAATCGCTGCGTGTAGAAAACTCTCTTCTGGGAAGAGGAGCATCGGTCATGCTTTCCCAACGGTGCTTTCCATCTACATGCACCCAGGTTGCAGTTCCTTCGTAACGCGGAGAATCATCTACCTGATATACTTTTTGTGTCCATTGGCCTTTTACATCTTTTGTATTTAATACTACTTTTTTCCAACGATTGTCTTTGTCGTATTGAAGCAGCTCGGTGTTTTCATACAGCCAATCTTGTCTCCAATGTTTAATAATGGTGCTGTCGTTTATAATTAATAAATGTTGTAGAACCAATTTGTTTTTCGACTCTTCAATCACTTTCACCAATTCAATTCCCCATGAATAATGCGGAGCATGAAGCTTATAAGCAGTATCGGGAGAAAAAGTCTCTGCGAAATTAAAAGTTACCTTATAGCAGCCCTCCATCGCTTTAATCGCCTCAACATCTTGCTGGTATTTTGATTTTTGCGCATACGATGTCAGACTGATTCCGACAAGTACAATGCTTAGAAATTTTTTCATAGTATTAATTTTATATTCCTGAGTGTATTAGTTGATGACTAATTTTTGTTGAGACAATTGATTTCCGGAACGAACGTTCACTATGTAAACCCCTTTCGATAAATCAGAAGTGGGAATTAATGTTTGCTGTAAACCACTGCTGTAAGGGAGTTCGTTTGCATATACAGTTCTTCCCATTAGATCTGTAATGCTTAATGAAATATTATTTCCTGCTTTCTGAAATTCGTAAACAACCGTAAGTACTCCGTTTGAATTTGGATTCGGGTAAAGAGACAGCGTAGCTATTTCTTCTTTGTTTGAATTAAAAATACCGGAGCTTAGCAATCTTTCTTTACTGAAAATGAAACTTCCTGCACTGCTTCCGATAAATTCTTTCATAATTACTTTATAGATCTCGTTCGATTGTGTTTTTACAAAATATACCAAGCTGTCTTCGATAATATAAGGGAAGCCCGGACTCGTATAGTCCAATACCTTCCAATCCCAACCGATAGTGGAAATGTTTGTTTGGAATTCATGTGCCTGATAATCAGTATAATTATCTGCATCTGCCAGATCTCTTGCTTCTGCAACGCTTACACCCGTATTGTGTAAAATACCGGTCACTAATTGGTTGCTTGCACCGTTATAATCTTCTGCGATAAATCTGGTCATTAATAAATCCCAATCTGTACGTGCGGGTTCGCGGTCCAACACCGTACTATCCGCGAACGAATAATAAACGAAGTTTTTGGAAGCATATCCCAATTTGTTAAAGGTATATTCCTGTTGATCGGAATTATCAAGGTTAGCAGAGGTAATCACAACATCGTATCCCTGACCTGTTCCCATATAATTCATTTGGATATACAATTTTTTATAAGACCCGCTTTTGTATTTATAAATAAATACGCGATTTGCATTGATATTATGAGTAACCATATTATAGGTTCCAAATCCATAATCGAAATCGCCATTAGCCGGACGATTAAAAGCGCCATATTCCCAGGTAGTATCGCTGTTATATAATTTATCCCAGGAGCTGATACCGGTAGTGTCAATTGTCAGGAAATCTGCCGGTGCAGCACCGTTTACCACATATAAATCTGCAACAGACTCATTAATAAGTAAAGCAGAAGAAAAGCTGCCGGTAGAGAAAGCTAAATCCCAGTTAGCTGCGGAAGAGGAAGCTTGTTCATCATTCGTTAAACTGTACCATTTATTGTTTGCGTACCCGGGACCCATGGATACTGTGTCAATTGTTTGGGCATTCAATGTGCTTATACTTAAGCAGATAAGACCTAATAGTAGTGTTTTTTTCATATTATATTTGTATTTAGACTGATTATAAATAATAATGGGGCAAGTTTACGCTCTTATTTAGTTTTTTGCAAATTATTTTTAATCAATCTAAATAGTGAGGCTTAAAGATTGCATTATTTTGACAGTGAATGATATGGGAATTATCTGGTTAGGGGTATAGCCTGAACTTCGCAGTCCAGCCTTTCCCAAATTCGTTATGAGATTGAAGTCGGATTTCTAAGCTTGAAGTAAATCCTGTATAATGTTTGTTGTGTTTGGAGGAGTATAAAACGTAAACGGTGAACTTCATATTAATAAAACAAAGGACGATGCAATTACATCGTCCTTATCCTTTGTAGCGGAGACGAGAGTTGAACTCGTGTCCGCCAGAGGCGGATAAGAATCCTGGAGTTTTATGTTGGCATATTTTTGATAAATTCTCTTCCGCTGCCAGATTTGAGCCATTTTTCATATTTTATGGCTTCAGCTTTAGAGTCGAATTCTTTGGAATAAATAAGCGTCCAGGGTCTGAACTTCGCAGTCCAGCCTTTCCCAAATTCGTTATGAGATTGAAGTCGGATTTCTAAGCTTGAAGTAAATCCTGTATAATGTTTGTTGTGTTTGGAGGAGTATAAAACGTAAACGGTGAACTTCATATTAATAAAACAAAGGACGATGCAATTACATCGTCCTTATCCTTTGTAGCGGAGACGAGAGTTGAACTCGTGACCTCAGGGTTATGAATCCTGCGCTCTAACCAACTGAGCTACCCCGCCAAATGGGAATAATTATATGGTTTTACCTTACTTTTCTCTTTATTAGAGAAGAACTCGTGTCCCGCGCTCTGGCCAAAGAGCTACCCGACAAATCCGTTTATACTTCGTATTCGGTATAAATCCGTACTTCCTTTAAATATTCGGATAATAAACCGTTCTCCGGAAGGTTTGCAAATATAGAAGATTTTGTTTTTCTTTAAAAAAAATAGTTATTTTTTGTTTGTACGGCAATTTAGTCGTATAGTTGCTTAGAATAGAAACTGATAGTAGATGCAGGTAAAGAAAAAAATAAAGTTAGAGTACGAACTAAAGTCATCACCCAAGATACTTTTTAGTTATTTGAGTTCTCCGAATGGCTTGGCACAATGGTTTGCGGATGACGTGATTTATAAAGACACTTTTTATCATTTCATCTGGGACGAAGAAACTCTGAAAGCTAAAATGGTTCAGAATAAAGAGAATAAATTGGTTCGCTTTAAATGGGATGATGAAGACCCGAATTCATACCTTGAGTTTGAAATTGTTCAGGACGAGTTAACCGGTGATGTGGCTTTAGCAATTACCGATTATGCCAGCGATGAAGAATTGGAAGACAAAAAAATGATTTGGGATAATCAGGTAGAAGATCTAATACATGTACTGGGTGCATAAAAATCATGCATTTTAATCCGTTTAAGAAAGTCTATAAGTTAATTATCAGTTCTTTCATAGGTCCGTTTATACTTACCTTTTTTATTGCATTATTTATTTTATTGATGCAATTCTTATTTAAGTATATCGACGACTTAGTGGGCAAGGGCTTAGAATGGTATGTGGTACTCGAATTAATTGTGTATGCCTCATCCACACTGGTTCCCATGGCATTACCCTTAGCCATTCTCCTTTCTTCTATCATGACCTTCGGGAATCTGGGTGAGCATTATGAATTGGTTGCGCTTAAATCTTCGGGTATCTCGCTTCGAAGAATCATGATGCCGCTGGTTGTATTTGTTTTTTTATTAGGCCTCGGAGCATTCTTCTTTTCAAATATTGTCATGCCTTATGCAAATCTGAAAATGGGAGCATTGATGTGGGATGTTCGAAACCAGAAGCCTACCCTGGCCATTAAAGAAGGAGTATTCTACTCGGGTATTGAAGGCTATTCCATCCGTGTAGGTAAAAAAGAAGATGATGGCCAAACCTTGCGGGATATTATCATCTATAATCATTCGGCAAACAATGGAAATGTCAATGTATTAATGGCAGACAGCGGTAGAATGCTGAAGTCTGATAACGACCGTTTCCTGGTCATTCATTTGTTTAATGGTATCAATTACGAGGAGAGTGGAACACCCGGTGCGGGAAATGATCGTAAACAACATCTACGCGTGAAGTTTAGAGAGCATGAGGTGAAATTCGATCTTTCTACTTTTCAGTTAAATCGTACTGATGAGAATTTATTTAAAGACCATTTTACGATGCTTAATATTAAGCAGCTGAAATATTATGAGGATTCTTTGCTCTTGCGTTTGGAAAAAGATCAGGAATATTTCCGTAATAATTTTTTGTTGTACACGATGATGAATAAAGGGATGGAAATTGATACAAACATTCAGCCGGGGAAGCTTGCTATCGATTCAAACATTATCTTGAACGTCCCGGAAAATCAACGTTCCGCAGTTATAGGCCGTGCTTTCGGAACCATTCGGAACATTAAAAGTTATTCCGAAAGTACGACGAACGAACAAAGTAAAATGAGGGAAAAAATCCGTCGTCACGAAATCGAATTCTATCGTAAGTTTACTTTATCGGTAGCATGTGTCTTATTGTTTTTTATCGGTGCGCCTCTGGGAGCTATTATCCGCAAAGGTGGATTGGGGATGCCTGTTGTTATCTCCATCTTCCTGTTCATATTTTATCATATTATTGCCATTACCGGAGAAAAGATGGCAAGGCAGGATGTGATACCGGTATGGCAGGGAATGTGGCTGGCAAGTTTTGTGGTGCTTCCCATCGGGATATTTTTTACGCGTAAAGCGAGTACCGATTCCGCATTATTTGATATAAACCTCTATCTTAATTTTTTCAAGCGTTTCAGCCGGAAAAAAAGTTAATTTTGCTGCGGTATGAAAATATTGATGCTTAGTAACCGATTACCTTTTCCCCCGAAAGATGGAGGGGCGATTGCCGTGTATAATATGATGAAAGGGCTGAAGGAAGCAGGTAATACCCTTACACTTTTTTCTTTAAATACACCCAAGCATTATATCCGGCCCGATCAATACTCCGAAGAATTTCAATCCTTAGGAAACCTCATTCCCATTGATATCGACACTTCATTAAAAGCTATCAACGCTTTTTTGAATCTGTTTACTAAGGAATCGTATAATTTAAAACGCTTTTATGCGAAGCATGTCGAAGATGCGTTAATCAAACTTTTGAAAAAAGAAAGCTTCGATCTCATTCAGGTCGAAGGCCTTTTCATGGCGCCGTATATTGAGTTAATACGTAAATACTCAAAAGCTATTTGTGTTTTACGTACACATAATATCGAGCATCAGATATGGGAACGTTTGGCGAATCAGGCTTATGGCCTGAAGAAATGGTATTTGAAATTGCTTACGAGACGACTCAAACGGGTTGAATTAACTTTACCGGGGCGCTTCGATGCCATTATCCCCATTACCGAAGAAGATGCAGCCTTTTTTAGAAAGCAGTTTCCGGCAACCGGATGTTTTGTATGTCCGGCTGGTGTAGATCTCGACAAATTTATTCCGGATTCCCTTGCCGCAGAACCCGATACTTTGTTTCATTTAGGCGCTTTAAACTGGATGCCGAATGCGGAAGCCGTAAAATGGTTTATCCATAGCGTTTGGCCTCAGCTGCATGCAAAATATCCCTCATTACGTTTTGTAATCGCGGGAAAACATACTCCTGCCGAATTTTTCGGTTGGAAATACCCGAATGTGGAAGTTGCAGGAGAAGTAGAAGATGCTGTGGCTTTTATGAACTCGAAAAAAATAATGATTGTACCTTTGCTATCGGGAAGCGGTATGCGTTTGAAAATTATAGAGGGGATGGCTTGTGCGAAAACCATTGTGAGTACTCCCGTAGGTGCCGAAGGGATTGCCTATACGCAGGGGAAAGATATTTTAATTGCTGAAGATGCCGACGCCTTTGCTCAGGCTATTAGTTACTGTCTCGAACATCCGTATGAAGCTGAACAAATCGGAGAACAGGCAAGTAAACTTGCCCGGGAGAAATATAATAACCGTTATATCATTGATAATTTATTAAGCTATTATCGTCAACTTGTATAATATGATTGTTGAATGGGTTTTTTGGATATCTTTTTTATGCATACTTCATAGCTATGTACTATTCCCCTTGATCTTAAACCTTCTGGCAAAAGGTAAAAAGCAAAATCGGTTAATCTATCTGCCCGACGATGATGGTCTTCCTGTTATCTCAATATTATTAGCAGTGTATAATGAAGAATCAGTAATCGAAGAAAAAATAAAAAGTACTTTTAATACCGGTTACCCGCTTCCTAAAATTCATTTTTATATCGGTTCCGATGCTTCAGTAGATCGTACCAACGAAATCATCAAAAAATATCAGGATACTTACGGACAGTTATATTTAAAGGTGTTTCCTGGCCGTACAGGTAAGTCCGGAATTATTAATGATTTAGCAGAGAATGCTAAAGGAGAAATTTTTGTTTTGACAGATGCGAATGTTTTCTTTACGAAAGATACCCTTTATCAATTGGTAAAACATTATAAAAACCAGGAAGTAGCACAGGTAGGTGGAAACATTATAAATCCCGAACACAAACAGGACGGGATCTCTTTCCAGGAGAAGTCGTACCTGACGCGTGAAAACCTGATTAAATATCAGGAGGGAATTATCTGGGGATGTATGATCGGGGCTTTCGGCGGATGCTACTCCATACGTGCCGGATATTTCGCTCCCGTACCTCCTAAGTTTTTAATGGATGATTTTTATATTTCCATGCATGTGCTGGAACAAAGAAAGAAAGCTCTGAATGAGCTGGATGCTCATTGCTACGAAGACGTATCGAATAAAATAAAAGAAGAGTTTCGACGGAAGCTGCGTATCTCGGCAGGGAATTTTCAGAACCTGTCCCGATATAAACATTTATTATGGCCCCCTTTTACCGGACTTGCCTTTTCCTTTCTTTCACACAAAGTTTTACGCTGGTATGGCCCCGTGTTCATCCTTTTATTAATAATCAGTAATATTTTTTTAATGGGCAGTTCAAACTTTTATCGTTTGACAATGTTTCTCCAATTAGCAGGAATTCTGGTACCTTTTATAGATTATTTACTGAAAAAAATTAATATACATTTCAAATTATTCCGATTTGTTACACACTTTTATTTGATGAACCTGGCGCTCTTTCAGGGATTTATATGGTATCTGAGAGGAGTACAGTCGAATGTGTGGAAACCAACGCAACGCAATCAATAATGGAAACAATTTTTAATACGGTAGAAGAAGCCATCGATGATATCAAAGCCGGAAAAGTGGTGATTGTGGTAGATGATGAAGACCGCGAAAATGAAGGCGATTTTCTGACCGCTGCCCGCAACGCAAGTCCGGAAGTAATTAATTTTATGGCAACCCATGGTAAAGGGCTTATTTGTGCACCGCTTACCGAGGAGCGATGTAAGGAGTTAGACCTGAACCTGATGGTTGGTAAAAATACGGCATCGCACGAAACTAACTTTACGGTATCGATCGATTTAATAGGATACGGATGCACTACGGGCATCTCGGCATCCGACCGCTCGAAAACGGTTTTGGCATTGATCGATCCGGCCAAACGTGCGGAAGAGTTTGGGCGTCCGGGGCATATCTTTCCGCTTATCGCAAAAGAAGGAGGAGTACTTCGCAGAGCAGGGCATACCGAAGCGGCGGTTGATCTTTCACGTCTGGCAGGATTTGAGCCCGCGGGATTAATTGTAGAGATCATGAAAGATGACGGAGAGATGGCAAGGCTGCCCGACCTGATTGAAATTGCCAAAAAATTCAATCTTAAACTCATCAGCATTAAAGATTTAATCGAATATCGCCTGAGTCACGAGTCCTTAATAAAAAAAGAAGTAAGCGTACAATTGCCTACTGAATTCGGCGAATTTGAGATGACGGCTTATACACAGATCGATACCGGTGAAAATCATCTGGCTTTAGTAAAAGGAACATGGGGGACAGACGAGCCGGTTTTAGTACGGGTACATTCATCCTGTGTGACGGGTGATATTTTTGGTTCCTGCCGTTGCGATTGTGGACCCCAGCTACATGCCGCCATGCAAATGATCCAGCAGGAAGGTAAAGGCTGTGTCGTTTACATGAATCAGGAGGGAAGGGGTATCGGGCTTATCAATAAATTAAAAGCCTATAATTTACAGGAACAGGGTTTCGATACGGTTGAAGCGAACCTGAAGCTCGGATTTAAAATGGATGAACGCGACTACGGTGTGGGAGCACAGATCCTTCGCGACCAGGGTATAACAAAAATGCGCCTGATGTCTAATAATCCTACGAAAAGAGCAGGTATGGTTGGTTATGGTTTGGAAGTAGTGGAGAATGTTCCGATTGAAATTCAATCCAATACCCATAACGAAAAATATTTGCTGACCAAGCGGGATAAAATGGGACATTCGATCTTAAAGGGGCTTTCAATAAAATAACAGAGCCGTCATCCGGCTGTATTCCAATCCTGCAAAAGATCACCTGTATATTCATTCCACAGAAGCCATTGTCGCTGTATATGCTATTGGGAGAACGTACTGCGGAAGGTATGTATGAAAAAACATTCCTGTCAGTGAACTGTATCCGGGTATGTATGTGTTGAAATTGCAGCTAGTACCGGGCGAGGAAGTGATGAAGGAATTAATCTTAAAGTAAGTCAGGCACAGGGAACAACTTTGCTTTGTGCCCTTCGCGAAAATCTCCGCGTACTCTGCGGTTAATTTTTTAAACCGCAAAGTTCCTTTAGATTAGCAATTCAATTCGGATGTAAATTTATATTACCGGAAGAGCAGGGATAATTCAGGCAGAGGTATGGGTAAAATCTGTTTTGCGTATCTTCTCCTGTGTAATTATATCCTGTGTGAGATAATAATTTATTTCTCTTCTTCTCTACGAAATACTTTACGAAAAAATTCCCCAAAGCTATCATAATCGATGCGGTAGAAAACACCTGCTCCCGATTCGACCTGGCTGTTTCCGCGTTTCAATAAATCGTTATTATTATCGGTACGCCTGAAGCCCCGTGCTCTGAAACGTCCGTCCTCGCTTATTTTATATTCAACACTTACGTCGCCGGTAATGGCATTGGCCTGCGCATCCTGTTGATTAGGATCGTTGGAATTATCGTTGGTATTAAAAGTCCCATCGATCGTTACCCGGTCGTTTAATAAACGTAAAGAACCGCCTACTCCGTTCGCTAAATTCAGATCGAAATTCTTAGTGGATACGAGATTCGCTAATTGGGCTTCCAGAATTCCGGAGGAAAATGCAAGGTTATTGCTTCCGCTTGTATTGTTGAAGCGCCCGAACACCAGAATACTTGCAACCTGTGAATTCAAATTATCCGTATTGGCTAAATATCCCCCCACTTTACTTGCAATGTCTTCATCTTCGGGAAAACGCAACCCGAAGGAAATGTCCGGCGACATTAGATCGTTTTTCATGTACAGCATACACTGCGACAATACCCGCTGGCCGGAACTCACCGAGGTGCTGTCGGCAGGATTTGCCGACAGAAGCAGCGGAAGAATAGCAGGCCGTGTTTCATAAATAGCAGTCAGGTCTATCTTTGCCTGTATAGGATCCCCGTTCCACCGTATCGTTCCTCCCTTGGCTACACTAAAGTTCCGGGTAATAATATTTTGCAGTGTGAAATTATAATTTCCCTGCTCTACCTCATATACTCCAAACATTTCGAAATTACCTAAGGTGTTTATTCCGAGGCGAAGGTTGGCATTCCCGGTTCCTTTAATGACCTCTCCCGTGGCAGGGTCTAAAATAAGTTGCACTTCTGCCAGCTCATTTACTTCCAGGTTCATATTCATCGCAATACCCGACAGGTTTACCGTATATTTTTCATTGTTCAGCGTAGAATCTTTTTGGATGAATCGTATATAATTTTGTTGCTTTGCCGAATTCTCATCGGAGATAGGAATGAAAAATTTAGTCCCTTTCTCTGTTTTTGCGGTAATGTCAATCTTAATAGCATTCAAAGGGCCTTTAAACGAGAAAGAGCCGGAAGCATAGGCTGTGCCATAATACAATTCATTGTCTTTGGCGGTTGTATTCAGGCATAAAAAATTTTTTGCCTGCATGTTCACATCCAGGGAAAAATTTTTAAGGTTTTGATGTTTGATAACACCGTTAATACTTGCAGGATTTCCTTCTTTATCTCTTACCTGCATGTCTTCGATCAGGATCTTATCCTTTTGAAACTCTACTTCATCGTTGATTGTCATGGTTGCTTTTAAATAATTTACGGTCAGTACCACATCTTTCAACAATGCTTTACCTGTAATTTCAGGCGCATTGAAACTTCCTTTTACCCTCAGGTTTGCAGTAGCTTTGCCATCAATCCCCGAAACAAAATTCTTTACAAAAGGCTCAATGATTGCAAGATCGGTCTCGTTCAGGATGGCATATAAATCGAAGTTGTCGGTTTTGCTCTGTGTGTAGATCGATCCATATAGATCAACGGTTTTTAAAGCCTGATTGGTAATGTTTCCACTCAAACTTATTTCATTACTTACCCGATCCCAGGTAGAAGTGAATGCCAGATTACCGATGGTATCACTGTTATAGATAAGTCCTTTCGCAAAAATATTAGAGGATATGCGCATGTCTTTCTTTATCGATACAATGCTTGCCTCTGCATTCAGCTTACCTTCCAGATGGATTCCGTATTTCTTTAACAACTGATTAAAACTAAGCAAGCCGAGATTCTGTATTTTTACCGATACCTGATCTTCGGGATTGTCAGAAATAACTCCGTCAACAGATAAGCTCTGCTCTTCGCTGCTTAATGAGAAATTGTGAATGTGAATTTTTTTGTCACTGCTAAATACAATGTTGAAGGCATTTTTAATTTCCCAGGGACGGCTATCCACCAGAAGTTCAGAAGGCAGTATTTGTAATTTACTGCTATCGTTTCTGAAGGAAATAAGTCCGTTCAGGTCGAGTTGATTTACGTCCGTTTTTTCAGATAGCTTTATGTTGAAGCGTAAACTGTCGTTAACGATTTCACTGGAGACAGCAATGTTATTAATATTGATACTATCATTGATGAAGGCTTCGTGGCTTGCAATATTTACCCCGATTGCCCGGTCATCGTTTTCAGCATCGATAATTAAATCGTCGAAAGTGAAATTTTTGTATTTCACATAATCGATTCCTCCCGAGAAGCGGATTCGGTTTTGAGCATAGTTGAAAACTCCGTAGAAATTGGCATTCTCGGCAAATTTTAAATCAGGTACAAATAATTCGGTAATCGGATCGGCATCTTTTATATGTAGAGCAAATCTGAAATCCTGATTATGGGGCTTGTTGATTTTCCCCCAATCATAACCCGGAGCATATTGTTTGAATATAGCTTTGAAGGAAGATACGATTGTCGATAATTTATAATCTCCGGAAACATTCGCATCCGCTATATCGGATGTTAATTTCAACGTTTTTCCGCTTCCATCAAATTCCGAATTCAGTCCGATGCTTTTTATCAGGTAATGTTTCTTAGCGGTAGTAATTTCTGTATTATTAATACGAAGGGAGCCGATAATGTCATCAATATTCGTCCCTACAAAATTTACATCCATTGTACTGCTGAGAAGTATCGAATCTTTCAAAAGATTTAAACGCTTCAGGTTGACGTTTTCTAATTGAGCAAAGAAATTAAACACTGGATTTTTTTGATCGCTGAAATCTATACTTCCATCAAAATCCAATACGATATTCGGCTCATCAATACTTACATTTCCTTCGAAAAAACGTTGCTTGACAGTTCCATTGGCTACAACATTTTTGTATTCATATCCTTTAAACTCCATGCGTTCGATATTCGATACCAGGCGCGTATTCAATTGGTCCATACTGAATCCCTGCCCGTCGATCATGGCAACCATGCTTGCTTTTCCCACAACGTTTGATTGTGCCAATATGCCCAGGTCTAAATCGATAGTCTCCACGGTTCCCCGGTATTGAGGGACTTTCCCTTTTTCCAGTAACATGCTTAAATCAGCAATCAGACTGCCCGATTCCGAATCGAATCTTCCATTTGTTTCAAAGTCGGATAAGCTACCCTTGAAGTTTCCGTGGAAAGATACATCTCCCAAACGATCGAACACAACCGGTAAGGGGTTGATATGCTTCAATCCTATATTGCTTAGGATAGATTCGATATCATCTTTATTGCTCTGAACTTTCTGAAACTGAAGGTCGAAAATGGTTTTGTTTATATCCGGCAATCCGTTTACATCAAATTTTCCTTCTACAAGTGTTTGGTTAGCGGTAAGAATTACGAGATGCTTACTATACAGATGCGATATTGTCCCGTTTACATTTCCGTTTACGATAAGATGCTGGGTGTATCCCGATAAAGCAGGAGCAAAGTAACATATATCTTTACTGGATATTACCGCATCAGCAAATACTCCCGACATCCGAACTTTGTTGATATAGTCGCTCATGTCGGCAATGCTGTCATAATGCATTGCATAATAATTTTTGATGACTGAGTTCGGAGTCTGAAGATACAGATTGTCTAACTCAATTTCTTTTGTAGAAAATTTGAATTTGGTTTGTAGCTTTTCAATGTTTAATCCCGATTTCTCTATTAAATTGATGTTAGCAATATCTGCATTCATTTCATTCTGCTGATAAGAGAAATTTCGAATTTCTACATTCACATTTCTTACTTCGATATTGTTAAAATCAACGAAAGGTCCTTCGCGCCATTCTTTATTATAGTTGATGAATTTAAAAGCTATATTTTTCAACCCGATATATTTCAGCCGGATTTCAATGGCTTTCCTGGTTGTATTTTCTTTTTTCTTGTCGCTGCTGAAATAGTCGAGAATAAAATGAAGGTTACTTCTTTCTTCGGAGGGATATTTTTTCAGATAGAAGTTTGCATCCTCAAGACTTATCCGGTCGAATGTAAATTTATTATTCTCAAGATTAATTAAACTGATATCTACTTTCAACTTTCCCGCAAAGAGCAGGGTATCCTTGTGTAAATCTTCTATGTATAAACCTTCAAGCACAACAGTTTTCAAAAGGTCTATATCAACACCCTGTATAGAAACCCGGGCGTTAAGCTCATTCGAAAGATAGTTTGCAACCCATTGACTTACCTTGGTTTGAACAGCAGGCAAACGGAATAGCAGGTACAGCAGGATTACCAGACTTAGAGTAATCGAGAAGAACCAAACCGTAAATTTTCCTATTAATTTAATAACTTTACCCTTTATGAATGTGAGTGAATATACAAAACCTATTGTAATATTAGGCATAGAATCTTCCTGCGATGAAACCTCTGCTTCGGTGTGCATCGATGGTAAGATCGTTTCTAATATTACCGCTACGCAATCTGTTCACGAACAATACGGTGGTGTTATTCCCGAAGTTGCTTCCCGGGTTCACCAACAAAATATTATTCCTGTTGTAGATACTGCTATTAAGAACGCAAAAATAAGTAAAAATAATATTGATGCGGTAGCATTTACGCGTGGGCCGGGATTATTAGGTGCATTATTGGTGGGTACTTCTTTTGCCAAGTCTTTCGCTTTGGCGATGGGTATTCCCCTGATCGAAGTGAACCACATGCAGGCACATATCCTGGCTCATTTTATTGATGACCCTAAGCCCGGCTTTCCTTTTCTATGCTTAACGGTTTCGGGTGGGCATACACAGATTGTTAAGGTAAACAGTTATTTTGGCATGGAGCTGCTGGGTGAAACAACCGACGATGCTGCCGGAGAAGCTTTTGATAAGACGGCGAAAATTTTAGGCTTGCCTTATCCCGGTGGTCCCTTTATCGATAAATATGCAAAATCTGGAAATCCTGATCGCTTTACCTTTACAGAGCCGAATATTCCGGCTTACGATTTTAGCTTCAGTGGATTAAAAACACAAATTCTTTATTTTGTACAAAATGAATCAAAAAAAAATCCGGACTTCCTTCAGATAAATCGAAATGATTTATGTGCTTCGGTTCAAAAACGCATCGTTACTATTCTGCTGAATAAATTGAAAAAAGCTTCGGAAGATACCGGCATTCGGCAAATAGCTATTGCCGGTGGGGTATCAGCGAATTCAGGGTTAAGAGATACCATATTACAGTATGCTGAAGATAGCAACTGGCAAGTCTTTATTCCCGATTTTCAATATTGTACGGATAATGCTGCGATGATCGCGATGAACGGGTATTTCAAATACTTGGAAAAAGATTTTGTAGGGCAGGAGGTGAGTCCTTTGGCGCGTATGCCTATTTAACATAATTTCTTTATTAGCATGCATAGAAGGGTGAAATTCAGGTAAATCATGTATTGTAAAATTCATTATATTGGATTTCAAGATAAGGCATACAGCCAAATTTTACTGCTTTAATGTTTTTGAAGGGTTATTAGTCCCCGGTCTAGGTCCTATGTTTCTATCTTAAGGATGATCCTGAAGACAAAAAAGTTTTAATATATAATTTTGAAGCCAAAATCATTTGTCTTCGGTTTTTTGTTGAATTTCGTAATCAAATGATGTTGTTTACAGTTTATGAACTCAAAATCATTTGTCTTCGGTTTTTTGTATATTTAACAGGACAAAGCATTTTGAGTTCTAAATTTTGTATTATTGTGTAATCAAATATATGAAAAGTGGATTTCAATATCGATAATGCGGTAACTTATCATTACGACCGGTTTCCTCCGGGGAACATCAATTATGAGCTTTTTATACAAGAAATCATTGATGCTACCGAGGTTTTAGCACGATTTGACCAGATGTTAAAAAATCTGCATAATACCGAAATTTTGTTAGCTCCATTACGAAACCAGGAAGCTGTGCTATCTTCCAGAATTGAAGGAACAATTAGTACAATAGATGAGATTATGCAGTATGAGGCAGATAATGACGGTGAATATTCCGGAAAAACACGTTCAGACGTTATCGAAACTATTTTATATCAAAGAGCATTAAAAAATGCCCAGTCTGCCTTAGAAGACGGTTACAGCTTTTCGTTAAGCTTTGTAAAACAAATGCATCAGCAGCTATTGTATCTGGGCAGAGGGGCTGCAAAATTTCCCGGAGAATTCAAAAAAGAACAAAATTATCTGGCAGACCGTACCGCAAAAAAAATCCAGTTTATTCCCATCAGTCCCGAAAAACTAAATGAGGGGTTAGAAAAGCTATTCGACTATATGGAAAATAACCCGTCTCCTGCATTGATCAGGACGGGTGTTGCTCACGTAGAGTTTGAGGCATTGCACCCTTTTCAGGACGGTAATGGTAGAATAGGGAGGATGCTCATTACTCTTTTGTTATGGAAGTCAGGCGTTCTATCTCAACCACATTTTTATATCAGTGGATATTTTGAGGAGAACAAAGATGCCTATATAGAAGCGATGAGAAATGTATCAAGAAATAATGATTGGAACGGGTGGATAAAGTTTTTTTTAATTGCTGTAAAACAGCAAGCTATCCGGAACCTTGAAATAGCTGAAAGTATCAAAAAACTCTATGAAGAGATGAAAACAGCATTTACTGATTTACTTTCTTCAAAATGGAGTTTGATTATTCTGGATTTTGTTTTCACCAATCCGGTTTTCAGAAACAATAAGTTTATAAGCAGTACACAAATACCTGCAGCGACCGCTACAGGGGTTGTTAAAAAATTGATTGAAAAGGGCTACCTGCTGCAAAAAGAAGAAGCCGCAGGAAGAAGACCCGCACTTTATTCATTTGAACCTTTGATGCAATTAGTCAGAATCTAAATTCCCCACCGAGAACCATTAAAGAAGGAAATTTTAAATTTTTGGGTGGAAAGAAGGTCTGGCGTTCTGAAATCTAAAGAAATCGGCGACCGGAGATTAAATAAAATTTCAGGTTTTACAGATACTTTTTTTAGTGGTACGTCAGGGAGTTAACCTAAGAGACCCGCATTTGCGGGTCTCTTAGGTTTCCAAAATCTTAATACAACAGCCGAAAAACATATCGGCAACAGGGTTTATTTGCTTACCTTTTCTTCCAAAGCATCGCCGGTAACTACCTGTTTAATTTTAAATTCCAGCTCTTCCATCAGTTCGGGATTGTCTTCGATGATTTGTTTTACCGCATCTCTGCCCTGGCCGAGTTTCGTGTCTCCGTATGAAAACCAGGAGCCTGATTTTTTAATGATATCGAAATCTACTCCTAAGTCAACAATCTCTCCGGATTTAGATATACCTCTACCATACATGATGTCGAATTCTGCTATACGGAATGGGGGTGCAACTTTGTTTTTTACGATTTTCACCTTTACACGATTACCCGATACTTCATCACTATCTTTTATTTGCCCGGTTCTGCGGATATCTAAACGTATAGAAGAATAAAATTTCAATGCATTACCGCCGGTAGTCGTTTCCGGGTTTCCAAACATCACTCCGATTTTCTCACGCAATTGATTGATAAAAATACAGCAACATCCGGTTTTGCTAATCGTTCCGGTTAACTTACGAAGCGCTTGCGACATAAGCCTTGCTTGCAATCCCATTTTAGAATCACCCATCTCTCCCTCAATCTCCCCTTTGGGAACTAAAGCAGCTACTGAGTCAATAACAATAATATCAATAGCTCCCGAACGGATTAAATTATCTGCGATCTCTAATGCCTGCTCACCATTGTCGGGTTGAGAGATCAATAAATTTTCCACATCAACTCCTAGTTTCTTTGCATAAAATTTATCGAACGCATGTTCCGCATCGATGAATGCTGCGATACCTCCCTTTTTCTGCGCCTCAGCTATGGCATGAATGGCAAGGGTCGTCTTACCCGAAGATTCCGGACCGTAAATTTCAATAATCCTTCCTTTCGGTAATCCGCCTATCCCAAGAGCAATATCCAATCCCAAAGATCCTGTCGATATAGATTCGATTTGCTCGATTGCGTTATCTCCCAGTTTCATGATGGTTCCCTTCCCATACGTTTTTTCCAATTTGTCAAGCGTCAGTTGAAGCGCTTTTAACTTTTCCTTATTATCAGCCATATTTTGATTCTTTTATGTTTCTCCCTCTTAATTTTTGCTAAAAATAATAGCATTTATTTAGCAATCAAAATTATTTTGTAAAAAATATATAAAATTTTGATAATTAGATGAGTATATATTTAATATAAATTTTACCATTTGTAAAGATGCTTCCTTTTTTAGTAAAATAAAACCGTAAGAATACAGGTTTTTGAATGCAACTCATGGCATGACTATAGTCATGCCATGAGTTGCAATGAATAAAATTTACAATACTCCCGAATCCCACATATATCACATTTAGGTTTCCTCGCCAAACAAGTATAACGCCCGTGTAAAATCAACCAATGATGAGCGATATGTATTTTTTCTTTCGGTATAAATTTTACCAGTTGTTTCTCCGCAGCTAGAGGGGTTTTGGCATTCGTTGTTAAACCGATACGCGCGGATACTCTAAAAACATGTGTATCTACAGCCATTGCCGGATTATTAAAGATAACGGAAGAGATAACATTGGCCGTCTTGCGACCTACGCCGGGTAACTTTTGTAAATCTTCAACGGAGGAGGGTACTTCTCCTCCAAATTTTTCTTTCAGCATCTTCGCCATACCCGATAAATGTTTTGCTTTATTATTCGGATAGCTGATACTTTTTATATAGGGAAATATTTCTTCCGGACTTACTGCAGCTAAATAATCGACATCGGGAAATTGCTTAAACAGGGGCGGAGTGATCATATTTACTCGCTTATCGGTACATTGTGCAGATAAGATCACTGCTACCAACAACTCGTATGGGTTTGAATATATTAATTCGGTTTCGGCATTCGGCATATGCTCCTCGAAGTATTCTAATACATGCTCGTAACGCTCCTTTTTAGTCATAAACAAAGATAGACAATTCGCGGAAAGACTAAAGCGATGGTCAGATATCAAAAAAATCCCGCCCTCAATACAATTGAGAACGGGACCACCTTTGAAAAAAACCTTACTTTTTGTAAGACCTTGAATAATCTATAATTCTAGCCACGACATCGTCGGACGGCTCTCTTAATAAATTATTCAACTTCATACATATAACATTAAAAGAATTGAAGTTGTTTTGAATTTCTTCACTTTCTTCAAGATGTTCCTCCAACTCAACCAGGTGGTCGGCGGAGAGTTCGTGATAAAGAGCTTTAATCATTTCATTTTGAGTATATGTTTGCACCATAAGCATAAGAGGGGTTTAGAATTTGAATCTATAACGCTGCTTGTTTTTGTTTAGTATCCATAAACAAGAAAAGGGACCGAAGTCCCTGTTTAATTGCTTTATCACGCTTTTTGACTGAATATGGTCAGATAGCCTGTTTGTAATTGTATTCCTTTTCTGCAATCAGTTTGCGGAGATTATTCAGGGCATAACGCATACGTCCCAATGCAGTATTGATACTGACATTTGTAAGTTCTGCGATTTCCTTAAAACTTAAATCGGCATAATGACGCATAATTAATACTTCCTTTTGCTCTTCCGGCAACATCTGTATCAATTTCCTTAAATCGTTATGCGATTGAGCGCGTAATAATTGCTCTTCGATACTTTCTTCCGTATAACCCAATACCTCGAAAATGTCGAAACCTTCGACATTGGTGACAATAGGTGTCCTTTTTACTTTACGAAAGTGATCGATGACCAAATTATGCGCAATACGCATAACCCAGGGCGTAAATTTCCCTTCTTCTTTGTACTTCCCTGCCTTTAAGGTGTTGATAACCTTGATAAAGGTGTCCTGAAAAATATCCTCAGCCAGGTACGAATCCTTGACTAACAGATAAATGGATGTGTAAATTTTCGATTTGTGACGGCTGATAAGTTCGGTCAGCCCGGATTCATCACCTGATACATACAGATTAACTAAATCCTCATCACTAATTAATTTACGGTTCATAGTTTGTCCCTCCCGTATTGTTTTAAATAAGTATTAATTAGTGTAGAATTTAATCTATATGTGTTCCTCCTATTTGGTTTTTATGTGATAAATTTCTGAATTCTATTACCCGAATAAACAATTATTGTTCCACAAATCAAAATTTTTTATAAAAGATTGCAAATTCGTTACAAAATTTAGCTTAAACTTTTAGCATTAACCCATTGTTATTTTAGCTTTGCATTCGTAAACTTTTTTAATGGCAAAATCAATCAAACAAGCAGATCCGAAAAAAGAGATCCTTATTAAAGGGGCTAGGGTTCATAATCTGAAGAACATAGACGTTTGTATCCCTCAAAATAAATTGGTGGTCATAACCG
This sequence comes from uncultured Sphingobacteriaceae bacterium, assembly GCA_964454645.1. GTDB lineage: Bacteria > Bacteroidota > Bacteroidia > Sphingobacteriales > Sphingobacteriaceae > CAYVTM01. The sequence goes on from CAYVTM010000003.1 coordinate 262,638, forward strand.
GACTATCGGGTTCGGGGAAGTCGTCTTTGGCTTTTGATACCCTTTATGCCGAAGGACAGCGGCGTTATGTTGAGAGCTTATCTTCCTATGCCCGACAATTTATGGGCAGAATGAATAAACCTGATGTGGATTATATCAAAGGAATTGCACCCGCTATCGCCATCGAACAAAAAGTTACTGCGACTAATCCTCGTTCTACAGTAGGTACTTCCACTGAAATTTACGATTACCTGAAATTGCTATATGCCCGAATCGGTAAAACGTTCTCTCCGATATCAGGCAAAGAAGTGAAGCGTGATACGGTAAGTTCGGTTTGTGATTTTATTTATACACACAAGGAAGAGGATACCATTCTTATTCTTGCTCCTTTATATCCTCATAATAACAGAACGCTGAAGGAAGAACTGGCTATACTTTTACAAAAGGGCTTTAAGCGTGTAAAATATGTGAATGAAATAAGAAAGATTGAGGAGATTATTGAGGATAAATTCATCAAAAATATAATCCTCAAAAAAAATACAGACGTTGAAATATTAATCGACAGGGTTATTCTTCAAAAGGAAGACGAAGATACACACTCGCGCTTTAACGATTCTTTACAAACTGCATTCTTTGAAGGCAAAGGGGATTGTATTATCATCATCGAAGATGAAAAGCAACATAAAGAACATCGCTTCTGCGATCGTTTCGAATTGGATGGAATGAAATTTGAAGACCCGAGTGTGCATTTCTTTAGTTTTAATAATCCTTTCGGAGCCTGCAGAACTTGTGAAGGATATGGAAAAGTAATTGGTATCGATGAAGATCTGGTTGTTCCGGATAAAAGTAAATCGGTTTACGATTCGGCAATTGTACCCTGGAGAGGCGAAAAGATGAAAGAGTGGAATGATGCATTGATAAAAAATGCAGCTAAGTTCGACTTTCCTATTCATCGCCCTTATTATCAATTAACGGAAACACAACGGAAAATACTTTGGGAGGGAAATAAACATTTTAAAGGAATAAACGATTTTTTTAAATATCTCGAAGAACAAACCTATAAAATTCAATACCGGGTAATGCTTTCGCGATACAGAGGAAAAACAAATTGCCCCGATTGTAAAGGCAGTCGTTTGCGTAAAGACGCTTCCTATGTGAAAATAAATGATAAGTCGATTACCGATATTGTATTGATGCCGGTTGATAAGGCTTATGATTTTTTCAACAGTTTAAAACTTTCTAAGCATGATGAGCAAGTAGCAAAGCGTATTCTTACCGAAATTGTTAATCGCCTGAAATATCTTACAGATGTTGGCTTAGGATATCTCACGCTGAACCGTTTGTCGAACAGTTTGTCGGGAGGAGAATCGCAACGTATTAATCTGGCAACTTCTTTGGGAAGTAGTTTGGTAGGCTCTTTATATATTTTGGATGAACCGAGTATAGGGCTGCATTCGCGCGATACACAACGTTTGATAGGTGTACTGGAATCTTTACGCGATGCCGGTAATACGGTAATTGTTGTTGAGCATGATGAAGAAGTGATGCAGGCTGCCGATTATATTATTGATATTGGCCCGGATGCGGGAAGAAACGGTGGTGAAATTATTTTTGAAGGAGTATATAAGGATATCCTGAAAAGTAAAACAAGTTGGACCGGTAAATACCTCAGCGGTGCTGTAGCCATTGAGATTCCTAAGCAGCGAAGAAAATGGTCGGATTTTATTTTGTTGAAGGGAGCACGCGAAAATAATTTGAAGAATATTGATGTAAAGTTTCCGCTGCATACACTCACTGCTGTAACCGGAGTAAGCGGTTCAGGAAAAACAAGTTTAGTGAAGCGTATTTTAGTTCCTGCTTTGCAAAAGATTTTAGGCGATTATACTGTCGAACAAACCGGAGCTTTCGATAGCCTGGAAGGGGATTATAAAAAAATCAATCAGGTAGAGATGGTGGACCAGAATCCTATCGGAAAATCATCCCGTTCGAATCCGGTTACCTATGTAAAAGCTTATGATGATATTCGTAATCTGTTTGCAACGCAATCGGCCGCAAAAGCGATGAATCTGAAGCCTGCCCATTTTTCGTTTAATGTGGATGGGGGACGATGTGAAATGTGCCAGGGTGAAGGTGAGGTAAAAGTGGAGATGCAGTTTATGGCGGATATCTTTCTTCCTTGTGAAAGTTGTAATGGAAAGCGCTTCAAACAGGAAATTCTGAATATCACTTATCACGATAAAAATATTTCGGATGTATTGGGATTGACAATTGATGAAGCATTGGAATTTTTCGCATCCGAGAAAAAGATCGTTGCAAAAATTCAGGCATTGGCAGATGTAGGCTTAGGGTATGTACATCTTGGCCAATCCTCGAATACCCTTTCGGGGGGAGAAGCACAACGTATTAAGCTGGCCTCTTTTCTGGTAAAAGGAAATCATACACAACATACATTGTTCATTTTTGATGAACCTACAACCGGGCTGCATTTTCATGATATTCAAAAACTGATGAAATCCTTTGAAGCACTTATTCAGCAAGGTAATACCATTATCGTTATCGAACATAATATAGATGTGGTAAAATGTGCCGATTGGGTGATTGATATTGGGCCGGAAGGCGGTGAAAAGGGTGGAAGCCTGGTATTTGAAGGCACCCCGGAACAATTGATTAAAGATAAAAAATCATATACAGCTACGTATCTGGCATCAAAATTTTAGGCGATAGGTATTTCAAAACTTTCTGTCTTGGAAAAATTCATGAATGCTTCCATCAGTTCTGCCGGTAAGTCTCTTGCTAACTTGCGTTGTACCACATCCAGCCAGGATCCTTCAACGGTTAAGGTAGTTAACAGTTTTCCTTCGGGATTTACAAAACGATGCTCAAAAGTCCAGCGACTTGCATCCTTATTTATCTTTGCAAGATATACTTCTAATATAACCTCATCTCCTAAGCGAATCTCTCTGTGAAAGACTGCTTCTTCTCGGAATAGTACCGGGCCTATTTTCAATTCCTGAAATCGCTGCATCGTCAGTCCGATACTGTTTAATATTTCAATACGTTGTTGGGCGGCAAAATCGTAATAAACACTATGGCGTAAGTGGAAGTTTGGATCCAAATCGGACCAGCGAACCGATAAATGTTTTTTGTTGTTCATAGATAAAAAAATTAAGTAAGTATTTTTTTTATCGCAATTTCATCTTCCCGGATCTGTGCCGTTAATTCTTCCAGCGAATTTAATTTTAAATCCCCACGCACAAATTGGATCAATTCAATCTGAATCGACTCATCGTAAATATCTTCATTGAAACCAAATAAATTAATTTCTATTTTTTTATCCATACCGTCAATCGTCGGGCGATTTCCGATATAGAGCATGCCCTTGTAAACACCTGATTTTAAGGATGCCTGCGCAGCATAAATGCCATCGGCAGGAATTAACTTATAGGATTTAATAATCTGTACATTTGCCGTAGGAAACCCGATTGTACGCCCGATCTGATCGCCCTTGATAACTTTCCCCGTAAGCATAAAAGGATAACCTAAATATTGATTTGCGGTATGTATATCTCCTTCCAATAAAGCATTGCGGATTTTGGTAGAACTTACGGCTATATCGTTTACATCCTGTTCCGGTATTTCCTCTACTTCGAAACCGTATTCAGGAGCGTAATGTTTGAGATGATTAAAAGTGCCTTCCCGGTTTTTTCCGAAATGATGATCGTACCCGATAACCAGTTTTTTAGTACCAATAGTATCTACCAAAATTTTTTGAATAAATTCCAGGGAGCTCAGACGGGAAAATTCTTTGGTGAAAGGAATAATTACCAGATGGCCTATTTCTGCTTGTTCTAACAGGGCGATCTTTTCATCGAGGGTGTTAATTAATTTTAAATCGTTGTCTTCGGGAAATAATACCAAACGCGGATGTGGAAAAAAAGTAAGGATGACGCTCTCCCCCTGTATTTGCTGAGCTACTTCGTTTAATCGGTTCACAATTTTTTGATGTCCGATGTGTACGCCATCAAAGGTTCCGGTAGTGACTACTGCATTATCTTTTTTTTGAAAGGCTTCCAGGCTCGTATATACCTTCATGAATTTTCGTAGAATATTTGGTATAAAGATATTTATTATCTGATGAATTATTAAATACTGTTCAGGTATTTTCGGTATAATTATGGCGCTCGGTAATAATTTTTTCCAATAAATCTTCCAGTTGCCAGGCATCCTCTACTTTGAATGACCCGTTACGGGTACGCCGCAAGGCGCTTAAATAAGCACCGTTGTTTAATTGCTTGCCAAAATCGTTTGCTATGGAACGAATGTAGGTGCCTTTACCACACACAATTCGAAAATCTAATTCAGGCATACGCAGCGCTGTAATTTCGAAGGCATGAATAATTACTTTGCGTGATTTTATTTGTACCTCTTCTCCTCTTCTGGCTTTTTCATAAGCGCGTTCTCCGTCAATTTTTAAGGCTGAAAAAACAGGAGATACCTGATCAATCTCTCCAATAAAAGGCAAGCAGTTTTTATGAATATCTTCTTCTGTTATGTGCTCGTAGGGGAATATTTGATTAATTTGTGTTTCTAAATCATAGGATGGTGTTGTAGCGCCTAAGGTAATCGTTCCGGTATATTCTTTTTCTTCGGCTTGATAGGTATCAATCTGCTTGGTAAGTTTTCCCGTACAAACGATTAGGAGCCCGGTCGCTAATGGGTCTAATGTTCCGGCATGACCTACTTTAAGTTTTTTTATTTTTATAGTATTGCGTATTTTCCCCACTACATCGAAGGATGTCCAATGCAAGGGCTTATCAATTAATAAGAGCTCCCCGTTTTTAAAATCAAAAGTAGTACTCAAGTATCAATAAATTAAATAGTATGCAATTCTATTCCCATAAAATACAGGGTAAGAATTAACAAGCCGATGATTATCCGGTAATAACCGAAAATCTTAAATCCGTATTGGGTAAGAAAAGCAATAAACGATTTGATAGCAATCATTGCTACAATAAATGCTACAATATTTCCGATAATAAGCAGGTTGATATGTCCGGGTTGGATACGTTCATAACCTTCGTATAATTTATATACTGTTGCCGCAAACATCGTAGGGACTGCTAAAAAAAAAGAAAACTCTGCAGCTGTTTTTCGGTTCATTTTTTGGCTTAATCCTCCGATAATGGTAGCAGCAGAACGTGACACACCCGGAATCATGGCTATCACCTGAAATAACCCAACGCGGAAACTTTGTTTGTATGAAAGCTCCTGTTCTTCCTGAGAATCGTTTGCATGTGGGAAAAGCTTATCAATAAATAATAGAACAATTCCTCCCAGTAATAATGTTACAGCGACTACAATTACATTCTCCAACATAGCATCGATGTAATCGCTCAATAAAAAACCAAAGACCGCTGATGGGATAAAGGCTACAAACAATTTGAAATAAAAATCTACCGTTCTGAAAAAACGTTTGAAATACAAAACGATTACAGATAGGATAGCTCCAAATTGTATGGCTACCGTAAAGAGTTTTGTAAATTCATCACTACTGATTCCCATAATGGAAGTAGCAATAATCATGTGGCCGGTAGAAGAAACAGGAAGGAATTCGGTAACCCCCTCAATAATTGCTATAAGAATAGCCTGAATAATACTCATTAATTTTTATCCTTTGGCTTTTTTAAAATAGCAATCATAATCAATACAAATCCACCTATTGTAACAATAGGCGCTAAAGTGATTTTACGGAACGACATAATATCTTTTGTTCCGCTCATCAGGATAAAACCCAGAATAATTACGAGTACTCCAATAATAAATAGACGGTAGTTTTCTTTACCGAAAACGAAATCGGCTTTTTTTGCCGGATTTTGCTCTGTTTTTGTAGTGCTTTTCTTGCTCATGTTTTTTCAAAAAAAATTATTTACTGTATAAGTCGTCGGTACTTTGATTCAAATATTTGTTTACAGCCATAATTGTGCTGAAGAAAGAAATAATTAACCCCATAGAAATAATTCCTATGAAAAGAATCATAAATTCGAAATAATCCTGAAGAATAATTAAATCCGGAACTTCTTTACGCGCAACAAATAATACCCCAATCAAAAAAGAAATAGCGATTAAGGCGCCGATAAATCCATGCATCAGCCCCGCCTGAATAAATGGTTTACGGATAAAGCCTTTGGTTGCTCCTACCAATTGCATGCTTCTGATTAAGAAACGTTGTGAATACATTGCTAAGCGTATGGTATTATTGATGAGGGCAATAGCAATCAGCAATAAGACAACCCCAAATCCGAAAATAACGATGCTGATTGTACGCAGGTTATCATTTACCAAATCGATTAAAGACTGCTGATAGATAACTTCCTTCACCATATCTTTCCGGGTAAGTTGTTTCTCGAAATTTTTAATGACCTCATTATTGGCATATTCTGCTTTCAGGTATACATCAATGGAAGATAAGAGAGGATTGTAACCCAGAAATTTCACGAAATCTTCGCCCAAATCTTTGGAAAGGTTACGTGCCGCAAGCTCTTTGCTGATATATTGGGTTGATTTTACTGCCTCATGATTTTCAATCTCTTTTTGAAGTTTAAAGATATCTACTTCCTTGGTATTTTCATTCAGGATAATATTTAAGACGATATTCTCCTTTACAAAATTCGAGAGGTTCTTACCATGCAGAACAATCAGGCCCAATAGTCCCACCATCAACAATACCAATGATATGCTGAATATAGTTGAGATATAGAATGTTTTGACTTTTCGAGAAGGTTTCTGTTTTGCCTTTGCCATAAATATTCTGCTTAACCCTGCGAAGTTAAAAAAATCTTACACAAATGCTTTATTCCGTTGAAAAAACACAAGAATGCTGATTTCTTGCCTCATTTTTAATAAATTCGCAGCTTAAATTTACGGGTATGGATTATAAGTTTAAGCAGATAGAGAAGTATTGGCAGAAGTATTGGGCAGAGTACAAGAGCTTTAAAGCAGAGAATCAGTCGGATAAGCCTAAGTATTACGTATTGGATATGTTTCCGTATCCATCCGGAGCAGGCTTGCATGTGGGCCATCCGCTGGGTTATATCGCTTCCGATATTCTTGCAAGATACAAACGCCTTAAAGGTTATAATGTATTGCATCCCATGGGTTATGATTCTTTTGGCTTACCGGCGGAGCAGTATGCCATACAAACCGGGCAACATCCCGCTGTTACTACTGAAGTAAATATTAAACGTTACCGTCAGCAATTGGACAATATGGGCTTTTCGTTCGATTGGGATAGGGAGGTACGTACCAGCGATCCGGCATTCTATCGATGGACGCAATGGATATTTATGCAATTGTTTAATTCATGGTATGATAAAGAAAAGGATAAAGCCCAATCTGTCGGTTTATTGATTCAGAAATTTGAAGAGAGCGGAACAACTGAAGTTGCTGCTGTATGTGATGAAGCCTGTATTTCTTTTTCGGCAGATGAATGGAAAGCAATGTCGCAGGGAGTACAGCAAAAAGAATTACTGAAATATCGCCTGGCATATTTAGCCGAATCGACCGTCAACTGGTGCCCTGCCTTGGGAACAGTATTGGCGAATGATGAAGTGAAAGACGGATTTTCGGAGCGTGGCGGATATCCGGTGATACAGAAAAAAATGATGCAATGGAGTATGCGCATTTCAGCTTATGCAGAACGTTTGTTGCAGGGATTGGATACGATCGACTGGACTGATGCGATTAAAGAAATGCAACGTAACTGGATTGGTAAAAGTGAAGGAGCAAGTTTGAAATTCAAAATTCAAAACAGCGATTTATATATAGAAATTTTTACAACACGTCCCGATACCGTTTTCGGTGTAAGCTTTGTAACGCTTGCCCCCGAGCATGAGTTGGTGGATCAAATTACAACTGCGGAGTTTAAAGCGCAGGTTGATGAATATAAAAAAGAAGCTTCCCTGCGTTCGGAAAGGGAGCGTATGGCAGATGTGAAAAAAGTGAGCGGCCGGTTTACAGGCGCTTATGTGGAGCATCCCTTTACGGGAAAGGCTATCCCGGTATGGATCGGCGATTATGTATTGTCGGGTTATGGAACCGGCGCTGTAATGGCTGTTCCGGCGCATGATACACGCGATTATACGTTCGCAAAACATTTTCAACTGCCAATACTTGAAGTGGTTTCCGGTGGAGATGTTGCTGTAGAAGCTTACGATGCAAAAGAGGGTGTATTGATTAATTCCGGTTTTCTGAATGGTTTGCAGGTGAAAGGTGCGATGCGTAAAGCCATTGAAGAAATCGAAGCGCAGAACTTGGGTAAAGGAAAAATAAATTATCGTTTACGCGATGCAGTATTTGGACGCCAACGGTATTGGGGCGAACCCGTTCCGGTGTATTTTAAAAATGATCTTCCTTATCTGATCGAAGAAAAAGATTTACCTCTGCTTCTTCCGGAAGTAGATAAATATTTGCCGACAGAAGATGGGGAACCGCCTTTGGCAAGATCAAAAGATTGGAAATATAAAGATGAATTCGATTACGAATGGAGTACCATGCCGGGATGGGCAGGATCGAGCTGGTATTGGTACCGATATATGGATGCGCAAAACGATAAAGCTTTTGTTTCTAAAGAGGCAATGCAATATTGGAAGGATGTGGATTTGTATATCGGCGGATCGGAACATGCAACCGGTCATTTATTATATGCCCGTTTCTGGAACAAGTTCCTGAAAGATATGGGATATGTAAATGCAGAAGAACCTTTTAAGAAATTGATTAATCAGGGAATGATACAGGGACGATCAAATTTTGTGTATCGTGTAGCGGGAGAGAATACTTTTGTTTCTAAAAACCTGATTAAAGATTATACGGTTTCGATGATACATGTGGATGTGAATATAGTCGATCAGGATATTTTAAATATAGAAGCTTTCAAAAATTGGAGGGAAGAATATAAAGACGCCAAATTTATGTTGGAAGCAGGGAAATACATCTGTGGAAACGAGGTTGAGAAAATGTCGAAGTCGAAATTCAATGTTGTTAATCCCGATGATTTGATCGAGCGTTACGGTGCCGATACCCTGCGTATGTACGAGATGTTCTTAGGGCCTCTGGAACAAAGCAAACCCTGGAATACAAATGGTATTGAAGGAGTATTTAAATTCCTGCGTAAATTCTGGAAACTATTTCACAACGATCAATTTAATTTTAGTATTTCGGATGAAGAGCCCGGCAAAGCGGAGTATAAAGCTTTGCATAAAATAATTAAGAAAGTTGAAGAAGATATTGATCGTTTTTCTTTCAATACTTCTGTTAGTGCGTTTATGATTTGTGTAAATGAGTTGACGGATCTGAAATGTAATAAACGCAAGATCCTCCAGGATCTGGTTATTGTACTTTCACCTTATGCTCCTCATATCTGTGAAGAACTTTGGAAATTATTGGGAAATCAGGAAGGTACACTTTCATACGTTTCATATCCTGAATTCAATGAGCAGTATTTGCAGGAAGATGAGTTCAGTTATCCGGTTTCCATAAACGGTAAAACTCGTTTAACACTTCCATTCCCTTTAACGATGGAGACCCAGGAGATTGAGAAGCGAGTATTGGCGAATGAAAAAGTGCAATCGTATTTAGAAGGAAAAATACCGAAGAAGGTAATTATCGTTAAAGGCCGGATTGTAAATGTGGTTGTGTAATTTTACTGTTTCAGATCCACACGTTTCAAATCCAATAGATTCAGGGCATTGCTGCTCAATCCCTGAACATAGTTATGTATTAAGCGAACCGATTGGTCATAATATAAAATAACCATGGGCGATTCGTCCATTACCAATTGGTCCATCTCCCGATACAATGCGAAACGAATAGAATCGTTGCTCTCATGAAAAGTTTTTTCAAAAAGTTCATCGAATTTTTTATTCGAAAAATGCGTGTAGTTGGGGCCTGCCGGAGTAAAATTCCCGGTATAAAAAACGGCTAAATAATTTTCTGCATCCGGGTAATCCGCAATCCAGGAGCCTCTGAAAAAATTCACATTGCTCTTTGTAAACAATTCACGCAGGCTTGTTCCCTGATGAATTTCAACTTTTGTTTGTATTCCGATAGCATTCAATTCGCTTTGTACATATTCAATCAAGTCGCGGTAAGTAGTCGTGGTATTTATGGTGATTACTCCTAAACCCCTGCCATTCGGGAAGCCTGCTTCTGCTAATAATTGCCTTGCCTTTGCCGGTTGATAAGAATATCCTTTCACACTTTCCAGGCTAAAACCCGGCATTCCTGTAGGTACAAAGCCTGCATGACCGGGAATCCCTATTCCGTTTTGTAAATAGCGAATCATTTTTTCTTTGTCAATTGCATAATTGATTGCCTGGCGTATTTTTTTATATTTCAAAGGGCTATTCTGTACTATTTCCAATTCAGGATCGACAAGCATTCCTAAATATTCGGTATTCAAATACGGTGAAACAGATAATTGAAAACGCCCTTGGTATTTCGATTGCAGATGCCCCGATTTGGTTAAGATATCATCCCGATAACTTCCATCTATACCTGAAAAGAAGTCGAGGTTCTGTTTTAAGAATTCCAGAAAGGCAGTTTGCTTATCACTGATGAAACCGATTTTTACGGCATCTAAATAGGGAAGTTGCAGCCCTTGATCTTTTTCAAAATAATTTTCATTTTTCAGAAATACCATTACCTCCGATTCTTTCCAATACTTAAATTGAAAGGGGCCTGTGCCGATAGGGTGATTCCGGAAATCTTTTCCGTAATATTCGGTAATTTCATGCGGAACAATAGAGCAATATTGAATACTTAATAAAGCTGTAAAGGCAGGGAAGGGTTTGCTTAAGGTAATTTGAACGATGCTGTCGTTGATGCTTTGAAAAGCTTCAGGGCCGCTTACTTTATCGTTAAAAATCCAGGCCCCCGAAGAAGCCGTCTTCGGGTCGATGATTCTGCGAAAGCTATACACCACATCCGAAGCAATTACTTTTCGCCCTTTGCCTGATTCAAATAATTCATGATCGTGGAAATAAACATCATCCCTTAAATGAAAAGTATAAACATGTCCGTCTTCTGATACATCCCATGATTTTGCAATCGAAGCTTGCACACTTAAATGTGAATCGAGTTGGGTAAGTCCGTTGAAAAGCATATTGACACACCATACATTCATTTGGTTGCGGGCAAATGCCGGGTCGAGAGAAGTTACTCCCACATCAATATTTATTCGAAAAATTTTTTTCGAGGTGTCGGACCCCGCTTTCTTACAAGTGTTGAGTGCGGATAACAGAAATACTGAAATTAAAAGAAGCAGAATACGTTTCATCCTTTAGTGATATTCATTACTTTCGCAAAGTAAATTAATAAAATGGGGAATAAAAAAGTAGTTTCATTATTACCCTCAGCAAGCGAAATAATAGTTCTGTTGGGAATTGAAGAGTATTTAATCGGGCGTTCGCACGAATGCGATTTCCCCGAAAGTATAATCCATCTTCCGGTATGTACGAAAAGTTTGATCGATTCAGATGCATCTTCATCACAAATCGATGTGGAAGTAAAGGAGCGTTTGAGTAAAGCATTATCGGTATATGAAGTGGATATCCCGCTTTTAAAATCATTACAACCCGATATTATCCTTACACAAGATCAATGCAAGGCATGTGCGGTACATCCCGATGATTTAAAAAAATATCTGCTTGAAGAAATAAATCATCCTTTGGAAATAGTGTCCCTGCATCCGAATTCATTGGAAACTATTTTTGAAGACATGCAAAATATAGGAGATCTGCTGAATCGCAGTGCTGAAGCTAATAAGCAGATAGAGGAGCTTCGGGAACGTGCAGAACTCATTTGTCACAAAGTGAAGTTTGTAAAAACAAAAGCTCGGGTGGCTTGCATCGAATGGCTTGATCCGATTATGACAGCAGGTAACTGGACTCCGGAGTTAATTGATATGGCGGGAGGTATTCCGGTTTTGGCAGAAAAACAAGAGCATTCGAAATATAAAACTATGCAAGAGCTTCTGGAAGAAGATCCCGATATTTTGCTGATTGCTCCTTGTGGTTTTACAATTGAACGAACCTTATCGGAAATGCATTTACTCACACAACACCCCGAATGGAAAAAGCTAAGGGCCGTTCAGAAAGAGGAGGTTTATATTGCTGATGGAAACGCATATTTCAACCGCCCCGGACCACGTATTATCGATAGTATCGAAATATTGGCAGAAATTATTCAGGCTAATCAATTTTACTATGGCCTGGAAAACCATGCCTGGATAAAATGGAATCCTAAAACTGAATAAATTTATCCGTTTGTAAATGCACATGCCGCAAAACATCTTCTTTAAATAAATTGGGGTCATCGTCTAACTCTCTGGAGATATAGGGGATATGAACTTTGTAAGCCAATACATGGGTGCCCAGATAATTACAAACGCCTGTGAAGTGTTCAATACCGCGAATGTTGCCGTATTTCCCGTTGGAAATACCGACCAAAGCTGCTTTTTTATCGCGGAAGCTTTCGGGGTATTTACATTTATCGATAAATAATTTCAGTATTCCGGGGAAACTTCCATTATACTCGGGTATAACAAATAAAAATTTAGAAGTAGCAGAAACTAAATCCTGAATTTCCTGGAACGCTTTGTATTCTTTTCCGTATAGGGCATTATCAGCAAGTCCGGGAGGAAGGCTTTCTAATGAAAGTAGCTCTGTTTCAAAGCCTTTGCTTTTCAGCTCTTTTTGATAATATTTTGAAACCCGGAGAGTGTTGCTATGAGGGCGGTTTGTGGACGCAAGGATTGTGTACATGCTGATATAAAAGACTTTAGAAGTATAACGAGATTGCTTTCTAAATGTTTAAAAGATTTGTATTTTAGCGATTCTGTAAAGAACCTAAAATTTGGCGGAAAATGCTAATTAATGCTCATATTTGGTTCAGAATTTTTTATAATAAGCACACATACAAAAAACATAGCTTTCAATGGGTAAGATTATCGCACTGGCAAATCAAAAAGGAGGGGTTGGAAAAACAACTTCATCCATCAATCTTGCAGCAAGTTTAGCTGTATTGGAATACAAAACATTATTGGTGGATGCTGATCCTCAGGCAAATGCAACATCAGGAATTGGTTTTGATCCGAGAGAGATTAAAGCAAGTATTTACGAATGTATTATTAATAATCTGGATCCTCGGGAAGCAATTATCGAAACAAGTACCCCGAATTTAGATTTATTACCTGCTCATATCGACCTCGTAGGAGCTGAGATTGAGATGATTAATCTGCCCGAACGTGAACACAAAATGAAAGAAGTGTTTGCAAAGGTGGTTGATAAATACGACTTTGTCATTATCGACTGTTCACCTTCATTGGGTTTAATTACCATTAATGCACTTACGGCTGCTGATTCGGTCATAGTACCTGTACAATGCGAGTACTTCGCTCTGGAAGGGTTAGGAAAATTGTTGAACACAATCAAAATTGTACAATCGCGTTTAAATCCCGAATTACAAATCGAGGGAATTTTATTAACCATGTATGATGTCCGTTTACGTTTGTCGAATCAGGTTGTTGAAGAGGTGAAAACACATTTTCAGGATTTGGTATTCGACACCATTATTCAACGAAATACACGCCTTAGTGAAGCGCCGAGTTTCGGAGTGTCTGTAATCATGCATGATGCCAGCAGTAAGGGAGCAATCAATTATTTGAATTTAGCGAAAGAGATCTTATATAAGAACGGATTGAGTACGGAGGAATTTGTTCCTGCTGATACAAACCACGATAATCAGAATTAATTATGAGCAGTGCAGTAAAAAGAAATGCCTTGGGGAAAGGTTTAGGTGCTTTATTAAGTGATAAAGATGCCGTACCTGTAAAATCAGATGTTGTTGGCTCTTCTCCTGCAAGCGCAAGTAATATCGGAATGATTCCTATCGGTCAGATTGAAGCAAACCCATATCAGCCGAGAAATCATTTTGAAGAAGAAGCTTTATATGAACTGGCAGATTCGATTCGCGTGCAAGGGATTATTCAACCTTTAACAGTTCGTCGTTTAAGCGCCAATGCTTACCAGTTGATTTCCGGGGAGCGCAGGTTACGTGCGAGTAAATTGGCCGGACTTAAAGAGGTGCCTGCATACATACGTACTGCTAATGACCAGGAAATGCTGGAGATGGCATTGATCGAAAATATTCAACGTGAAAATTTGAATGCTATTGAAGTAGCAATCAGCTTTCAAAGGATGGTTGATGAATGTTCATTGAAACAGGAAGAGTTAGGCGACCGTGTCGGAAAGAACCGCTCTACGGTTACCAATTATTTACGACTTTTGAAATTACCTCCGGTTATTCAGGCTGCTATCCGCGATCAGAAAATTTCTATGGGACATGCACGCGCAATGATCAGCATAGAGGATGTTGATGCACAATTATATGTATTCAATGAAATTCTTTCGAAAGAACTTTCAGTACGTAAAGTAGAAGAGTTGGTGCGTATGATGGGTACAAAAACAAAGCCTGAAGCAGCGACTAAAACCAATACCCAATTAGCATACGAGTATCAAAAAATACAAGACGATTTATCATCGAAGTTTGGTTCCAAAGTAATCGTAAAAACCGATGAGAAAGGAAAAGGATCTATCCAGATTCCGTTTCTGTCGAATGATGATTTGAATCGCATACTGGAAATGTTCGACTGGTAATCGGTTTTATTCTTATACATGCGTGTACTTCTTTTTTTTATAACGCTTTTGATCCTTTGCCTGAATGTAAATGCTATTGCACAAACATCCGGCAACACGAATACTATTGTATTAAAAAAACACTCTCCCAAACGTGCTGCTAATATGTCGGCATTAGTGCCGGGATTGGGACAGGTGTATAATAAGCAGTATTATAAAGTGCCGATTATCTATGCCGGAGGTGTGGCATTGGTGTATTCCATGGCTTGGAACAATCGTCAATACAATAAATACTTAGATGCTTTTAAACTCGATTCGGATACTTCGGCTTCTACAAACAGCCAGTTTGCAGGTGTTTATTCGGTAAATAATTTAATTGTTTTGAAAGACTATTACCGGCGTAATCGTGATTTATCGGCAATTGTATTGGTTTTATTATATACTGCAAATATTATCGATGCCTATGTATATGGGCATTTTTATAATTTTGATGTAAGTGATGACCTGAGTTTAAAGGTCAATCCGTATATTGCTCCTATGCCTAATCGTGGTTTGGGCTTGCAACATGCAACCGGAGTAAGTTTAACGCTCAGCTTTAAAAAATGAAAATTGCATTAATCGGATACGGAAAAATGGGTAAGGAAATCGAAAGTATTGCGCTCTCGAAAGGTCATGAGATTGTATTGAAAATTGATAAAGATACACATGCCGGTTTTAATAAAGAGAATTTGCAGAAAGCCGATGTTGCAATCGAATTCAGTACGCCTCATTCTGTTCTTGATAATATTTACACTTGTTTCGAAGCGAATATACCTGTCGTAGTTGGAACAACCGGATGGTATGAAAAATTTGAAGAGGTAAAATTAAAATGTAAAGAAAAGAACCAGTCATTGTTTTATGCTACAAATTACAGTATTGGCGTAAATCTGTTTTTTCATCTCAATAAGAAACTGGCAGCGATGATGAAAAAATATTCATATGAGATCAGCATGGACGAGATTCATCATACACAAAAACTCGATGCCCCAAGCGGAACCGCTATTACTCTGGCAGAAGGAATTATTCAGGAGAATCCCTCGAAAAGTAATTGGATAAATAAGATTGTTACAGAAAAAGACTCTGCCATTGATACGAACCTTCAATCAAATGAGTTAATTATTCGTTCATACCGCGAAGATCAGGTACCCGGAACACATACTGTTTATTATAATTCAGCAGTTGATCGGATCAGTATATCGCATGTCGCGCATAATCGAAAAGGATTTGCGGCAGGCGCTTTATCGGCTGCGGAATGGCTCATCGGAAAAAAGGGGATTTATACCATGAATGATATGCTATCATTCGAATAAACTAAACGTAAACAAGTATTAACAACATGAATTGGAAATTCTGGACTAAAAAAAATAAAACGGTAAAAAAGAAAAAGAGTGCAACGCGCGAATGGATCGATGCCTTAGTTTTTGCTGTGATTGCTGCAACCATTATTCGTGGTTTGTTTATAGAAGCCTTTACCATTCCTACTCCTTCTATGGAGCGTTCTTTATTGGTGGGAGACTTTTTGTTCGTCAGCAAAGTAAATTACGGAGCAAGGACTCCGGTTACACCATTGGCGTTCCCCTTTGCGCATCATACCATGCCGATTATCGGAACCAAGTCGTATGTAGAATGGATTAAATTACCCTATTACCGTTTACCGGGTTTGGGAAAAGTAGAACGCAACGATGTGGTTGTATTTAATTATCCGATGGAAGATTTCCGCCCCATCGATAAACAGGAAAACTATATCAAACGTTGTGTGGCTATTGCCGGAGATACCCTGCAAATAAAAAATATGCAGGTCTATGTAAATGGAAAAGCAGAAGAAAATCCGCCCGAATCACAAAGTAATTATCTGGTTAAAACCGATGGTACCGGATTTAATAAACGTAGCTTAAACGAAATGAATATCTATGAATACGGACGTATATCTGAAGTAGGGGATTTCGTTTTTACCTTGACAAAAAGCAATGCGGAGAAATTAAAAACTTTTGGAAACGTTCGCAGAATGGAACCGGCATTTCGTCAAAAAGGCCAGTATGCTGAATATGTTTTCCCTTACGATCCGGGCTTGTCCTGGAACGAAGATAATTTCGGCCCCTTAATTATCCCATCAAAAGGAATGATCATTGAATTAACACCTGTCAATTTTAATATCTATAAACGGGCAATAGAAGTTTATGAAGAAAATAAAGTAGAGATGAAAGACGGTGTAGTATATATCAATGACAGCTTAAGTACCTCTTACACTTTTAGAATGGATTATTATTTCATGATGGGAGATAATCGCCACAATTCACTCGACTCGCGTTTCTGGGGTTTCGTCCCAGAAAACAGAATCGTTGGAAAGGCTTTATTTATATGGATGTCGTGGGATGCAAATGCCGGCTTCTTGAACAAAATTCGTTGGAACAGATTGTTTAGAGGAATCGAATAATAGCAATACATGGATAATGATTTACGCTTTCAATAATTACATTCCGCTTATTCACGAATCTGCTTATATACATCCTTTGGCTTGTGTTACCGGGAATGTTACGATTGGTAAAAATGTATATATCGGCCCGGGAGCTGCAATACGAGGTGATTGGGGAGAGATTATTATTGAGGATGGATGTAATGTCCAGGAAAACTGCACCATACACATGTTTCCGGGAACACTGGTAGTGCTGAAAGCTTCGGCACATATCGGACACGGGGCTGTTATTCATGGTGCAACTATTGGCAGAAATGCTTTGATAGGAATGAATGCCGTAGTGATGGATGACGTGCAGGTAGGAGACGAATGTATTGTGGGGGCATTGACATTTATTCCGGCAGAAATGATTATTCCGGCAAGGAAAGTAGTTGTGGGAAACCCGGCAAAAATTATCAAAGATGTAAGTGATGAAATGATTGCATGGAAAACCAGAGGTACGGAATTGTACCAGGAATTACCCGCCGATTGTTATGCAGGTTTGGTCCCCTGTGAACCGCTCAGATCGCCTGATCCAAACAAACCCGGGCAGCAAGAAGTCTATAAGATATGGAAAAAATCTGCAAAAGATTCTTAACTTCGAAAAAACAAACCTTATTTAATATGAAAAAAACACTATTGGTATTCGTGGTACTTTTAACTGCGTACGCATCTGTAAATGCACAATCCGGAATTCAGGCAGAAGCTGAGCAAGAACGATTAAAAGATCTTGTCATCGGTCTGTATAATCAGAACCCGGATAGAGATATGCCTGAAGAAGAAATGGAAACTTTAATGGCTGAGCATAAGAACTATATGGTTCAGTTGAAAGAAGAAGGGAAAATGCTTATGCAAGGACCTGTTATGGAAAATGAACAGGGTCTTCTGGTAATGGTTATTTTCAATTCGGAAGATATAGAAGATGTTAAGGGTTTTGCTTCGAAAGATCCGGCAGTAGATGCAGGTTTATTTGTTATAGAGTTTTATAAATGGTCGACTAAGCCCGGGGAATGTATTCCTTTAAAATAAAATCAGAATGAAGTTACAGAATTATGCAATGGGGAAATGGGTTGAAGGAAGTGGAAAAACAACCGATCTCTTCAATGCAATTACAGGAGAAAAAATTTACGAAGCAAGTAGCGAAGGTTTAGATTTTTCAGCAATGATGGACTATGCACGTAAAGTGGGTGGCCCTAAATTGCGTAAGATGACTTTCCATGAGCGTGGGCGTATGCTGAAAGTGCTGGCTTTACATCTCCTGGAAAAAAAAGAAAATTTTTATAAAATATCCTGGGCTACCGGTGCTACACGTGCCGATTCATGGGTAGATATAGAAGGTGGAATCGGAAACTTATTTGCATATGCAAGTTTGCGTAAACAATTTCCCGACGAGACTTTTTATGTGGATGGAGAAGCAGCGAAGCTAAGTAAAAACGGAACTTTCATCGGGCATCATATTTGCACACCGAAAGAAGGGGTTGCTATCCATATCAATGCATTTAATTTTCCGGTATGGGGAATGCTCGAAAAGATTGCCGTGAACCTATTGGCAGGTGTACCTGCAATTGTTAAACCTGCAACTCTGACTTCCTTCTTAACGGAAGTTGTTTTTAAGGAAATGATCGCATCGGGAATTTTGCCCGAAGGATCTTTACAATTAATTTGCGGTAGCGCAAATGGTATATTGGAACATGTGACTCATCAGGATATAGTAACCTTTACGGGCTCTGCTTCTACAGGCTTATCACTTAAATCGCATCCGCGTATTTTGAATGAATCGGTACCTTTTAACATGGAAGCAGATTCATTGAATGCTGCGGTACTGGGTACAGATGCTGTTCCGGGAACTCCCGAATTTGATTTATTTATCAAAGAAGTTCAACGCGAGATGATAACGAAGTGCGGGCAAAAATGTACCGCTGTTCGTCGTATTATCGTTCCCGAAAACTTAGTTGAAGATGTGCAGATTGCCTTAGGCAAACGATTAGCCTCTACAATAATCGGAGATCCGAATGTGGAAGGTGTCCGTATGGGGGCCTTGGCCGGAAAAGCACAATTGAAAGAAGTCCTGGATAAAGTAAACTTACTTCAACAATCGCAGGAGCTGGTTTATGGTGATATGGCAACACTCGAAGTAATGGGTGCCGATAAGAATAAAGGTGCTTTTATTTCGCCGTTTTTATTTCTGAATACCGATCCCTTCAATCGGTTGGATGTTCATCACATTGAAGCCTTTGGCCCGGTATCAACCATTATGCCCTACAAAAATATCGAGGAAGCGATTGAACTAACTAAGATGGGTAAGGGTTCGCTGGTATGTACAATTGTTACTGCCAGCGATACGATAGCACGTGATTTTGTATTAGGTTCGGCTTCATCGCATGGAAGAGTTCTCGTATTGAATAACGATTGTGCAAAAGAAAGTACGGGGCATGGATCGCCTATGCCTATGCTGGTACATGGCGGACCGGGTCGTGCGGGTGGAGGAGAAGAGATGGGTGGGAAGAGAGGCGTTATGCATTATATGCAACGTACCGCAATACAAGGATCTCCGACTACAATCTCTGCCATTACCAATCAATATCAATACGGGGGAAGACAAACCGAAAAAGATGTTCATGTTTTCCGTAAATATTTTGAAGAGTTAGAAATTGGTGAAACAGTTATCACAGCGAAGCGTACCGTTACCGAAGCCGATATCGTAAATTTTTCGAATGTAAGCTGGGATCATTTTTATGCACATACCGATGCTACTTCTCTGGATGGTACCATTTTCGAAGGGCGTGTAGCGCATGGTTATTTTATATTGTCTGCTGCTGCGGGTTTGTTTGTAGATGCGAAGAAAGGCCCTGTATTGTTAAATTACGGCTTGGAAGAATGTCGTTTCACTAAACCCGTCTATCCGGGAACAACCATAGGTGTTCGTTTAACCGTGAAGGAAAAAGTAGATCAGGAAAAACGCTCGGAAGAAGATGTGGCGAAAGGTATCGTGAAATTTTTGGTGGATGTTTATGATGAGACCGGCGAAACAGTTGCGATAGCTACTATTTTAACCATGGTAAAGAAAAAGGATCAATCGCGTTAATACAAATACAAAAAATACAAATGATTCAAGAAGGAAGCGTAAGTACTCAGATAGAAAACGGCATCGCCCGAATCGTATTTTTTCACCCGCAAAGTAACTCCTTGCCGGGTGAAATTTTAAGAAAATTGGCCCGGGAAATTGAGCAGGCAGGGCAGAATCCGGAAACGAAAGTAATTGTGTTGGAAAGTAAGGGGGAGAAAGCTTTTTGTGCCGGAGCAAGTTTTGATGAGTTGATATCGATTAAAGATTTAGAAAGCGGGAAAAAATTCTTTTCAGGTTTTGCGCAAGTAATCAATGCCATGCGTAAAGTCCCCAGGTTTATAATTGCGAGAGTGCAGGGGAAAGCTGTTGGAGGAGGAGTTGGAATTGCATCGGCTGCGGATTATACCTTAGCGACAGAACATGCTGCCGTTAAACTCAGTGAGCTGGCAGTAGGTATCGGACCTTTTGTAGTTGGTCCTGCTGTAGAACGTAAAATAGGGAATGCTGCTTTTTGTCAGTTAGCCATTAACGCGAGCGAATTTCAAACGGCAGGCTGGGCAAAAGAAAAAGGCTTATATGCCGATATCTTCGCCGATATTCCGCAGTTGGACAGGGCCGTAAATGAGCTGGCAATAAAACTGGCGGCATCCAATCCGGAAGCCATGATGCTGTTGAAAAAAGCTGCCTGGGAAGGAACACAACATTGGGATACCCTTTTATTGGAAAGAGCTGAAATGAGTGGTAAATTAGTTTTATCGGAGTTTACGATTAATGCCATCCAAAAATTTAAGGCTAAAGGATAAAGATGCGGTTTTAGGCATATCCGGCAGCAAATTATAGCGGAACAAGGCAACATTAGTATGCTTTCATTCCCTATTCCCGGCAAAAAGTATAAATTTGCTCTCATTATCGTACAGCATGTTAACAATATCTAAGAAAAACATATCCGGCTCTTCTATTTCGGGAGAGTTATTGCTTAAGGCATTTAAATTAATGTCTTGCGCCAAAGCAATGACCGATTTGTATGAAGCGAACCGGGAGGTAACAGCGAAATATGTGCATGCCACTTCGCGTGGTCATGAAGCTATACAATTGGCACTGGCACTTCAATTAAAAGCACAAGATTATCTATCTGCATATTATCGTGATGATGCGATGTTATTAGGGATCGGAATGCAGCCTTATGAATTGATGTTGCAGTTGATGGCCAAAAAGGATGACCCCTTTTCAGGAGGAAGAACCTATTATGCGCATCCCAGTCTGCGCCGCGATGATATGCCGAAAATCCCTCATCAAAGTTCGGCAACAGGTATGCAGGCAATTCCTGCAACCGGAATAGCAATGGGGATACAATATCTCGAAAATCAAGGTCTTGCGGAAGATTACGGCGATGATAAGCCTCTTGTAGTTTGCTCATTGGGAGATGCTAGTATTACGGAGGGTGAAGTGGCGGAAGCATTTCAAATGGCTGTATTGAAACAATTTCCGATTTTGTATTTGGTGCAGGATAATGAATGGGATATTTCGGCACATGCTTCAGAAATACGTGCGATGGATGCATCGGAATATGCAAAAGGATTTAAAGGATTGGAAGTGCGCAGCATCGATGGTACTGATTTTTTTGAGTCGTACGAAACTTTGCAAGAAGTGATACATCTTATTCGTAAAGAACGCCGTCCCTTTTTGGTACATGCAAAAGTTCCTTTGCTGAATCATCATACTTCAGGAGTTCGTAAAGAATGGTATCGCGATGACTGGGAGCAGTCGGCTTTAAGAGACCCTTTCCCCAAACTGAAAAATCAACTGATAGAATTAGGAATCGAAGAGAAGGAATTAGAAAATATTGAGAAAGAAGTTGCCGGATTAGTTGCTTCCGATTATCAAAAAGCATTGCTTGCCGAAGATCCTTCTCCGGAAGATTTGTTCACACATGATTTCGCCCCAACGCCCATTACGGAAGAAAAAGGTGAACGATCACCTGCCGGTAAACAGCCGACTGTAATGGTTGATGCTGCACTCTTTGCCGTACAGGAATTAATGCAAAAACACCCCGAAAGCTTATTGTATGGACAAGATGTCGGAGCTCGTCTCGGAGGAGTATTCAGAGAAGCTGCAACCTTAGCGCAAAAATTCGGTAACAACCGTGTATTTAATACTCCTATTCAGGAAGCGTTTATTATCGGAAGTACCGTTGGAATGTCGGCGGTAGGATGTAAGCCCATTGTAGAAGTACAGTTTGCCGATTATATCTGGCCCGGCTTAAATCAATTGTTTACCGAAGTGTCCCGCTCCTGCTATTTATCAAATGGTAAATGGCCGGTAAGCTGTATCATACGTGTTCCTATAGGTGCATACGGTAGCGGAGGCCCCTATCATTCCTCTTCTGTAGAATCGGTGCTGACAAATATTCGTGGAATAAAAATCTGTTATCCATCAACCGGTGCCGATTTAAAAGGCTTGATGAAAGCAGCCTATTACGACCCCAACCCGGTTATAATGCTTGAGCATAAAGGTTTATATTGGTCGAAAATAAAAGGAACAGAAGAGGCTCGCACTATCGAACCTGATGAAAATTATATTATCCCTCTGGGTAAAGCGAGAATGGTACAAACTGCCGATGTTTCCAAAGATAAACCCAGCCTTACCATTATTACGTATGGTATGGGAGTTTATTGGGCGAAAAATGCATCGAAAGATTTTCCCGGTCAGATCGAAATCCTCGACTTACGTACCTTAAATCCGTTGGATACGGATGCTATTTTTGCTTCCGTAAGAAAACATGGGAAATGTATCGTGTTGACAGAAGAGCCGAGTAATAATTCCTTTGCGCAAGCTCTGGGTGGACGTATTTCAAAAGCTTGTTTTACATCTTTGGATGCCCCGGTAGAGATTGTCGGTTCAGAAAATTTACCGGCTATTCCTCTGAATTCAATACTGGAAGCAGCGATGATTCCGAATGCGGAGAAAGTAGCCCTGAAAATAAATGAATTGTTAAAGTATTAGTAGAATAATTGTATGAGAAAATTAATCCGGACTTTTGCAGTTATTAGCACTTTGTTGCTTATTTCAGAAGTTGCTTCTGCTCAGGTCCCTAATAGTCAACGTAAAAAACCGGCTCCTAAAAAGATTGTAGATAAGCCTGTACCACCACCGCCTCCACCTCCGGTAGTAAAGGAACCTACGATGGAAGAAACGAAAGCATGGCTTCTTGAAAAAATAAATAAGTTTAAACCATCAGTATATCTTTCGACCAATTTAACAGCTAAAAATAATTGTGAATGGTTACTGGTAGATGCATCGTTTGATGCAAATGACCGTTTGATACTGAATGTAAAAGCAACACCGGCTTCAGAGTGTTATAAAGATCAGTTACAGCAAGTAAGCATCGATTTTACCTATATTGATCAGAAGCGGATGAATACGGTGGAATCGACCAAACGTGTTTTACTGTTTCCGCTTTTTGGAACAAACCCTTTCGACTGTTCCTATGCTCCTCAAAGTGCAACCAATAAAGCATCCGTAAGTTATTATACTACTCAGGTGGCCTTTGATAAATCTTCTACATACGAACCCAATCTAACTACCCGTATGGGAAAAGCGATGCTTAAAATGGCGGAATTTAAATCTGCTAAAAAAGAAGAGGAAGCTTATTAATGGTAATTGAAAAATTTAATAAAAGTCAACTCTATAGTTGACTTTTTCGTTTTACGGCTTCTTGCTTTGTAGATAATCTTTAATATAGCCTGATCAGAAGAAAAATATTCTGTGATGCCGAATTGCTTGCAAATTATGATGGATTGATTTTTGTATTATATTCTTATCTTAGAAAATTATTTTAATTATATATGAAATTATTTTTTGCCCTATTTATGAAGTTAACACGTATTTCAATGGTTGTATTCGTTTTGAGTATAGGTGTAAATACGCTGGCGAATGCACAAAACTGGCAGCCACAAAGTAAAGCAATTGCCGAAAAAAAGATACAAAGCTCAGGTTTTATTGAGCCGGCACGCTTTAATCCCGTTTCGCTCGATATGAATGAAATGAAACAGGTTTTAAGCAGGGTCTCTAAAAATGCAAATGACCGGATTCTGGCTCTTCCTTTACCTTACGGAGGCTTTGAACGATTCAGGATAGAAGAAACTCCGATGATGGAAGAAGCATTGGCAATAAAATATCCGGAAATAAAAACCTATACCGCAAGAAGTATAGATAATGAAAATCATTTTGCAAAAATCGATATCGGGTATATGGGTTTTCATGCGATGGTATTCAGCAGCGAAGGGAATTATTTTATTGATCCTGTCGAGCAGGAATCTTTTACAAACTATATCAGCTATTACCGCAAAGATATCCCTCTATCTACAAATACATTAAATTGTCTGACCCTAGCCGATGATCAATTTCTGAAAGAAACAGATGCACGTTTAAGAATGCACAGTACAGCAAATGCTGTAACCTTTAGAAATTATCGTTTGGCATTAGCATGTACCGGCGAATATTCAAAAGCCGCAACCGGACTTACGAATCCAACCAAAGAGCAGGTTTTATCGAAAATGGTTACAACGATGAATCGTGTGAACGGAGTATATGAAACCGAAGTAGCTGTGACCATGACATTGGTAGCGAATAATGATACGTTAATTTTTCTGAACCAGAGTACGGATCCATATACTAATAACGATGGTTTTAGTATGTTGGATCAGAATCAGGATGCTGTGGATGACTTAATCGGAACCGCTAATTACGATATCGGTCATGTGTTCAGTACCGGTGGAGGTGGTGTTGCAGGTTTAGGTGTAGTATGTTCGGGCAGTAGAAAAGCCGAAGGTGTTACCGGCCGGCCGAATCCGGTGGGCGATCCTTTTGATATCGATTATGTAGCTCACGAAATGGGCCATCAGTTCGGAGCTAATCATACTTTTAATTCTGTGGCTTCCTCTTGTGGAGGTGGAAACAGAAATAGCAGTACGGCTTATGAACCGGGCAGCGGAACAACCATTATGGCTTATGCGGGTATTTGTGGAGCGGATGATATTGCTGCGAATAGTAACCCTTATTTTCATACAAAAAGCTTAGATGAGATCAATGCTTTTATTGCTGGTTGGGGAAATTCATGCGCAGCAAAAACTCCGAATGCAAATAATTCTCCGATCGTAGAGGCGGGGGAGGATTATACCATACCGAAAAGTACTCCTTTTATTCTGCAAGGTTCGGCAATAGATCCCGATGGACATTCGATGACTTACAGTTGGGAACAATTCGACTTGGGCCCGGCAGGCTCTCCGAATAATCCAACGGGGAATGCGCCCTTGTTTCGTTTTTACCCCCCGGTATCCGAACCCGTACGGATTTTTCCAAAATTATCCGATGTCCTGAATAATACACAAACTAAAGGAGAACGTCTCCCTTCTTATGCACGTACGATGAAATTCCGTTTGATTGCCCGTGATAATCAACAAGCAGGAGGAACAGGAAATGATTTAATGACGATTACAGTTGATGACAATTCCGGTCCTTTCGAAATTACTTTCGGAAATGTTCTGGATACATTGATTGCTTCTGTCCCCAGGACAATTACTTGGAATGTCAATAATACCAACCAGGCTCCCGTAAATTGTACACATGTAAATATTTTACTTTCGAGCGATGGCGGACAAACATTTCCTCATGTATTAGTTGCTAATACCCCGAATGACGGATCGGAACAAGTGAGTTTCCCTCCGCTGAATATACCGAACGCACGTATTAAAGTTGAAGCGGTAGGAAATATTTTCTTTGATATTAATAATAAGAACTTAGTGCTTCAAAATTCTTCGGCACCGGATTTTATCATTTCTCAAAGTGTTATTGATAACGAAGTTTGTCCGGGGGATACGGTTTCCTATTATGTAACCGTAGATGGTGTTTTAGGCTTTAACGATACCGTTCATGTACAAGCTTCTTCTTTGCCACAAGGGGCTGAGGCCTGGTTTGCTTCAAACACGCTTATGCCCGGAGATACTACAATTCTTAAAATAGTTACGCATGCGTTAGTTTCTACGACCTATAATTTTGTGATTAATGCATCCTCAAATGGTATTTACCATGGAATTGCGGCATCTTTTAAAGTAGTCAATACAGTTAATAATGCAGCTACTTTAACAGCTCCTGCCAACAATGCTGTCAATGTTAATACACAAACGAATTTTAAATGGAATATCATGAGTGCCGCCACAGGCTATCATTTACAAATGGCTACAACGGATGACTTTTCAGATCTGTTTATTGATACATTGCTGACTGGTGGTGCCGGTACAAGTTTTTTTGCATTGAATTTAGAGGAATCAACAGAATATTTTTGGAGAGTGAGCGGATTAAGCACTTGTGCTGAAGGCCCCTTTTCTCCGGCTCGCCGGTTTATAAGTTCAGGTATTCCCGCTGTTCCGGTATTATCATTAAGCACTATGCTCCCGAATGGTGTTACACTTGAATGGACTGATGCTTTGAATGAGGCTTATTACATTCTTGAGCGCTCCGAAAATGATACGCTGAATTTTGTAATATTAAAAAATTTGTCGTACGATATAACCAGCTATGAAGATACCGGACTTACAGTGGATGTTAACTACTTTTATCGTGTTAAAAGTGTGAATGCAATCGGTAGTTCCAACTACTCGAACCTGATTCAGGCGATGCTTGTATCGGGAATCAACAGCGAAAGAAATGCTGCCTTATCAGTATATCCCAACCCGGTACAAAATGAATTGAATTTTGTTCTTTCAGAAACGAATGAAATGGGTGCGATACAAATCAGCATAAGCGATCAGTTAGGGCGCAGGGTTCGTATGCAGGATGGAATAAAAGATCAGGCAATCTATCAAACGCGTATAGATTTAAGTGATTTGATGCCCGGAGTATATGTGGTCCGTGTTTTAATGAATAATCAACAGTACCATAAAATCATTGTGAAATAATAATTTTCTAATAATAAAATTACAGCGTATGAAACCGGGGTGTATGCAATATCCCGGTTTCATACGCTGTTTTATTTAAGAAGCTTTGTATTTTTAGAGCATTATTAAACTAAACAAATTGTATGACACACCTACTTTTTCTACATGGAGCAATTGGTTCTGCAAAGCAGTTTGAACCGGTCATTTCTCATTTCAGCCCCGATTATAAAATTCATTGCTTGGATTTTCCGGGTCATGCCTCACGCAGCTGGGAATCAATTACATTTAGTATTCAGCATTTCGCTGAGGATGTGCTTGCTTATATCGATACAAATATCAAAGCTCCGGTATCTATTGTAGGGTATAGCTTAGGAGGTTATGTAGCACTACTTCTGGCAGCTTTACATCCGGCAAAAATTGATAAGGTATTTACTTTAGGAACAATTATTTACTGGTCGCCGGAGATTGCCGAAGCTCAAACGAAATTGTTAGATCCGGAAAAAATCGCACAAAAAGTTCCGGCTTTTGCAAGGCAGCTGGAAGAAATACATGGGGCAAATTGGAAAAATGTATTAACACAAACAGCCGGAATGCTTGGAATTAACGGAGCAGACCCTTTGATAAATGCCCGGGTATTAAATGCTATTCAAAAACCGGTATGTATATGTGTAGGTGATAAGGATACTACAGCAGGGCTTGAGGCGAGTGTAGAAGCGTATCGTGCGGTTAAGGAGGCAAGTTTAGCAGTGCTGCCCGATACTACTCATCCGATAGAGAAAGTTGACTATTCAATACTGATACCCCTGATAAAAAACTTCTTACAGTGAGGTATTCTGTTTTAAAGGGTTTGATTTCTATATAATTTTCAATAGGTTTGTTATAAATCAATGTATTATAAAAAATGAAGATTCGTAATTTAATGATCCCGGGACTTGCCCTTATTACTATGGTGAGTGCGTGTTCTCAGCCTTCGGGTAACAAGCATTCGGAAGCAGCTTTCGAAGTACAGTCGGAACGTTTTGCCGATTTGGAAATTCTACGATACAAAGTAGATGGATTTGAAGAGCTTACAGCGAAAGAAAAAGAGTTGTTGTATTATTTGTATGAGGCAGGATTAGCAGGAAGAGATATTATCTATGATCAGAAATATCGTAACAACCTTCGTATCCGTAAAATTAACGAAGCAATTTATGCATCCTATCAAGGAGATAAGAATTCGGATGCCTATAAAAACTTTGAAGTATGGGCGAAAAGAGTATGGTTCTCGAACGGAATCCATCATCATTATTCCAATGCGAAAATGATGCCCGAATTTAGTTATGAAGACTTGCAAAATTTTTTAATTAATTCAGATGCCTCTTTAATGCCACTGGAAGAAGGCCAGGATGTTGCTGCATTAGCAGAATGGATGAAACCTGTTTTGTTTGATCCGGATATAGATGCTAAATCCGTGAACTTAGATCAGGGTGTCGATAATGTAGTTGCGTCTGCAAACAACTTCTATGGAGGGGTTACACAAAAAGAAGTGGATGCATTTTATGCGAAGATGATTGATGTAAAGAATGAAACTCCGGTTTCTTATGGATTAAACTCTAAACTTGTTAAAGAAAATGGACAATTAGTAGAAAAAACATGGAAAGTCGGAGGAATGTACACTGCTGCGATTGAGCGTATTGTTTATTGGTTGGAGAAAGCGGTTACGGTTGCAGAGAATGATAAGCAAAAAGATGCATTCGAAAAATTAATTGCTTATTATAAATCCGGTGATCTTAAAGATTGGGATACGTATAACATTGCATGG
Source organism: uncultured Sphingobacteriaceae bacterium (assembly GCA_964454645.1). Classification (GTDB taxonomy): domain Bacteria; phylum Bacteroidota; class Bacteroidia; order Sphingobacteriales; family Sphingobacteriaceae; genus CAYVTM01. Next base: position 291,601 of record CAYVTM010000003.1, read on the forward strand.
GTACAGGATGTCGATTCCCGTATTGATGTCGTAAACGGTTTTATTGAAGTATATAACGATGCAATCGGTAAACGGGGAAGTTTCGAGTCGGTGCTTTCTATTAAAGATATGGAAGCGACCAAGCGTATAGATGCAATAGCAAAAGAAGCGCAATGGTTCGAGGATAATTCTCCGATTAATGCTGACCATAAGAAAAAAGAAGTTAAAGGTATTACGGCGAAAGTAATTACCGTTGTTGCAGAAAGTGGTGATGCTTCGCCTGCGACTCCTATCGGTATTAACCTTCCGAATGCGAACTGGGTGCGTGAGCAGTATGGATCAAAATCGGTTTCTTTGGGAAATATTGTACATTCCTATAATGAAGTATCTGCTAAAAGCCCGGTAGCAAAAGAGTTCGCACTGAATGGAGAAGTCTTGGAACGCGCAAAAAAATACGGTTCAATAGCCGGTGATTTGCATACCGATATGCACGAAGTGATCGGCCATGCATCCGGAAAATTAAATCCGGGTATTTCAACTCCCGATATTACCCTGAAAACGTATGCCAGTTGTTTGGAAGAGGCCCGTGCCGATTTGGTGGCTTTGTATTATGTGATGGATCCAAAATTAGTTGAGATTGGGGTGATGCCTTCTCTGGAAGTCGGGAAAGTAGAATACGATAACTATATGCTAAACGGATTAATGACACAATTATCTCGCCTGAAATTAGGGGATCAGCTGGAAGAGGCACACATGCGTAATCGCCAGTTGAACGCTTCATGGGCATTTGAGAAAGGGGCTGCTGAAAATGTAGTGGAGAAAATAGTTCGTGATGGAAAAACATATATTCAAATTAATGATTATGAGAAATTGAGAGTCATCTTCGGTGAACTGTTGAAAGAGATTCAACGCATAAAATCGGAAGGCGATTATGAAGCAGGGAAAAATCTGGTTGAGAACTATGGAGTGAAAGTGGATGCTAAATTACATGCAGAAGTGTTGGAGCGATACAGTAAATTGAATGTAGCGCCTTATAAAGGTTTCATTCAGCCTAGATTAGTCCCGGTAATGGATGGAGATAAAATGATTGATGTTAAAATCGAATATCCTTCAGATTTTGCAGAGCAAATGATGGAGTACGGAAAGAGTCATTCTTTCTTACCCTGGAAAAACTAAAACCAGAAAGTATTTTATAAAAGTATAAAGGCATACAATTTCTGTATGCCTTTATACTTTTATAATGATAAGGGGTATGGAGCTTCGGTTATTCTTTCATCACTTTCAGCATTACCTGTTCCCCGTTCTCAAAAAACAATTGCAACACATACATTCCCGGGATTAACTCTTTTAAGGAAAGCTCCCTGCTTTCTGCTCCGCGCAGCATCTCTTCTCCCATCAGATTATAAACTGCACAGGACCGGATCTTCTGCTCCGAACGTATATATAATTCATCCCGTGTAGGGTTGGGATATACTTCGGTTAGCTGCTTTGATTTATTTGCCGTAGATAATATATCCGCTTCTTCACAATCCTCCACGGCACAACCCATGCTGTCCACTTTCAGCAGCCAGACATCCTGGTTATAAGGAGGCCCTCCTTTAGCGGGATCACTTCCGAACCCGATCATCGCAAAGCCATTATCCGAAGTAGGCTTCATCAGGTAGCTTCCATATACCATATTCTCAATAGTTGAATCATTATAGCTTCTTAGCCACTCGACCTTGTAATCGGAATTAAGCTTCATCATAAAAGGACGAGGTATTCCTAAGGAGTTATGGGATTCTGTTTCTCCCTGTATAAATAAACAATCGTTTTTTTCTACTACTTTGGACAATGAATGATACTCATTCATCGTACCATAAACCCATTCTTTAAGCACATTGCCATTAATATCAACTCTCTTTAATATTCCAAAGCATGTAATATCTACAGAGAGATCCGTACTTATTAATCCGGTTAACAAATATGTATTATCCGACCCCTTATTAATATACGTTGCCAATTCTTCCTGTCCCTGGTATGAGAACTTTTTATGCCATTGCTGTGAACCGTTTACATCTGTTTTAACTAAATAGCCTGCATAACGGTTTGTACTTCTGTCGC